>DAOTZD010000021.1:0-261204 GCA_034434595.1 Anaerolineae bacterium | reverse complement strand
CACGGCGGACAGTATCACCTTTAGCGAATCCGCCCGGTTTGATGGTGCAATTTCGGCGTGTGCGAACAATATGACTGATACGCGTGTTGGCGGCGCGGATGTACGGACAACGTGTGCATTCTATCGCTGGTTCGAACCGCTTGGCGCGTTGATCGCGCTGCGCGATGCCGAATTTGTCTTGCCGTATCAAACGGGCGAATTGAGTTTCAACTATGTGCGCGCCACCCCGACAGAAATCCTGATCGGCGGCGTGTTGTCATCACTGTTCATGGCGGGTATCGCAGGTTTAACCGTGACGGTGTTCCCGCGCCAAATCAGCCGCATCGAAGAAGCGATCCGCAGCAACCCGCGCAATTCAGGCAGCGTCGGTTTGGCGACATTTTTGCTCGGTTTCGGCATCACCATCGCTATGATCGTGTTCATCGCGGTTGTGCCGCCTGTCGGTTTGCTGCTGCTGCCCATATATGGGCTGGCATTTCTCGCGCTGTTGATCTTCACGTTCGCAGGATGGGTAACGCTCTCGATGGTGATCGGGGACTGGATCACGCGGAAAGTCACGCCCGCATCGGCGCGCTTGAGTACACAACGTCGGATTACGCCGCCGCTGGTTAGTGCAGTCATTGGCAGTTTCGCCCTTTCACTGCTTGGCACACTGTTGAGTCTGCTCCCGCTTGGCGGTGTGATCGCGCTGGCGGTACTTGGCGGCGCGAGTTCGGTTGGGTTGGGCGCAGCGCTTTCGACGCGCATGGGCACAAAATCACTCAGTCAAACAACCTTCGTGCAAGGGTAGCACACGCTGATTGCTTCACTAGAATAAATGTGCTAAATTGAACAAGCACATAATCTCTATGGAGCAGCCTAATGAGTTTCTTGGTTCAGTCGCGCCCCTCTGAATCGCCGTTGGTCGAATCAATAACCCACGGATACACTGTCGCGGACGGATCGACGATACGCCCGGCAGAAATCTGCTGGCATATGGTCTTGACACGCTTTGCGGGTGAAGCGACGTTTCTCCTCGTCGGTCCATTGACGAATTCAGCGCATTTGCAATTCGAGAGCGGCGCGGAAATCCTGTGGATCAAATTCAAGTTGGGCGCATATATGCCCCATTTGCCCACGCGCAAGCTCATCAATGCCGAAACCCCACTTCCTGAAGCAGCGGGACAATCCTTCTGGCTCAAAGGATCGGCATGGAAGTTCCCAACTTTTGAAAATGTCGATGCCTTCGTGCAGCGGTTGATCCGCGCTGACGTGCTGGTCTATGATCCCGTGATCTCGCGTGCCTTGTGCGGCGAATTAAAAGCGGAAACGATTTCAGACCGCACGCTGAGGCATCGCTTTCTGCAATCGACTGGTATGGCACAAGGGCAGATCATGCAGTTCGAGCGCGCGCAGCGAGCGGTTGAACTGCTCCATCAAGGGAAATCGATCCTCGATACTGTCTACGAAGCGGGGTACTTCGATCAACCGCACCTCACGCGGTCACTAAAGCATTTCATCGGCTATACCCCAGCACAAATCGCTCGTATAAACCACCCCTAACCAATTGCCATTTGATACAAGACCTCCATGCTCCACTTGGCTTAAGATTCGCATATACACATCAGTCAAGGAGTCTTAACATGCAGAAAATCACTCCGTTTCTATGGTTCGACAACAATGCTGAAGCAGCGATGAATTTCTATGTCTCGCTGTTCGAAAATTCCAAGATCGTCAGCATCAGCCGCTATCCCGATGGACGGGTCATGTCGGGGACATTCCAATTAAACGGTCAGGAATTTATGGCGCTGAACGGTGGTCCGCAGTTCAAATTCAATGAAGCGGTGTCGTTCTTTGTCAAATGCGCGACACAAGAAGAAGTGGATCGGCTGTGGTCGGCGCTGACCGCAGACGGTGGTGAGGAAAGTATGTGCGGTTGGCTCAAAGACAAGTTTGGGCTGTCGTGGCAAATTATCCCGGACGCACTCTCCGAACTGCTCGGTGATCACGACCCCGCAAAAGCAGGGCGAGCGATGCAGGCGATGTTGGGCATGAAGAAGGTCGATATCGCGGAACTTCGGCGCGCCGCGAACGCGGGATAAAGATCGATAATTCCCGAAATCAGGCTCAAGATCGCGCGGATTTGAAAAATCGCTAGGACCTGACGGGGGGTGAAATTGTCCTATCATGTGCCGCCGCTATAATTAGACGTTAGAATACACAGTAAATGACAGCTCTCGAGAAGGCGGCGCTATGCGACGGCAGGAAAATTCACTCTACTGGTTGATAGTCTGCGGGTGCATACTGTTGATCGGCGCGCGTGTGATGGCTGCGCCCGGTGGACAAATCATCGATCCATTTCAAGAACTCGTGTTTGATACCCGCGCCGACATCGAACTGCTTGCGGAGCAGGTATTCGGTGGTCCTAATCGCCCGCCGGGGTGGACAGGCAACGTGAGCGTCGAATCGCCGTCCGTTGTGGCGGATTTGTGGGTGGACAACGAGCTGCTTGCCGATCAAGTCTTTGGCACAGGTGTGCGCCCGCCAGATTGGTTCGGCGCGACGGTGATCAACGCGCCCACGTTGGTTCGCAACGTGCGCCACGACCTTGAAGCAACTGCGAACGCGGTCTATGAGGTAGGGGTTCGTCCTGCCGAATGGCGTGGATCGCCCACCCCTTATGTCGTATGCAGCCGAATCACACAAAATCTGCTGTCGATGTTCAGCCAGTTCTACAATCTACAACCGGAAACACCCGAATCGGCGCTGAATTACTGCGGCACGCTCGAAGCGGAATTTGAAGATGACGTGCTTGAGATCATTTTCACTGCGCCTGATGAACGCGGTGTGCAGCTCGTGCCCGCCGACTTGATCATCGGTGTGCGCGCCGACCTTGATCGGCTGACCGATCAACTCCTTCCAACGCGACCCGATGGCTATATCGGAGAACGCGAACGTGGGTCAGAAACCTATTACGCAGACATTCTGCTTGATCTCGAAACAATCGCTAACGCAACCATCGGCGCGGGCGTGCGTCCGCCGGGATGGGCGGCGGCTATTCCCAACAATTCAGGTCAAGCCTATCTCCTGCTGCGGCGTAATCTCGAACTACTGGCAGATGCAACCGTCGGCATAGGCACACGTCCGGGCGAATGGCAGGGTGTAAGCGCTCTTGACCGCTGCGAAGTCAACGTGCGCGGGTTGGTAACATTAGCGCGCATCAACTACCAGTTCACGTTCGATCAAATTGATGTAAATGCCCCAGATTACTGTGTGCAGGTGTACAACCTTGTCAACGGCTTCGTGGAAAATCCACCAGTGTTGGACGTGGCGGAAGAAGATGCAGAAGTACGCCGCTTCACTGCCGAAAGTGACTACGCATTCTCGTATCTTGATGTGGCAGCCACACAGTACATGGGAACGATGCCGCCGGGAATTTCCTTCCGCGCGGTATACCGCAACTACGGCGAATCAACGATGATGTTTGTCACGGGGCAGGATTTCGCGCTCTACATTGACCGCCGCTTTACAACCATGGCGGAAACGGTCTTCCGCAGCTTACCGACATTCAACGGCGCGGAACCAGTCGCGTTCTGCGAAGCGTATTGGTGCAACGGTCCCGGACCTACACCCACACCTACGGGAAGCGGTCCGCTCCTGCAAGTGCTGTTTAACACCACACCCGTCGCGCCGCCAGATACAACGCAGCTTCAAACGCAGAAGCAGTTGATCCCGTGGAACTACATCCGCGTGACGTATGTGAGCGACAACGCGGCGACACGCACGGCGCAGGTCGCGCTGGAACTGTGCGCGCAGCCCGCCGATGCGACGCTGACATGCGAACCCGCCAATTTCGTGTTTGATAACAGCACAGGCACAAACAAACCGGTGATTTCACAGTTCAACGGTTTATCAGTGTTTGAATTCCGCTACGGCTACACACAGAATCTCGTCATCGAAGCGGAGACGCGCTATGCAACGGATATCTGGATCAGCGACCCGACAATCCGTTAGAAATTAGCGAAAGCATGAGAAAGACACGGGGGATACACAGCCTTATCCCCCGTGTCTTTATTCCAAAACAGTTAAAGAAATCACAATATCGCCACCTTTGAATTCGCCTTATAATGAAACAGCTATAAACTAGCTAGTCTTTCCCCTATCTCCCTTCAAAATTTGTGGAGACATTATGCAAAAACTCAAAGTCTTGATCGGTGCGTTCGCGCTGGTTTGTGCGAACCTGTTGATTGTGCTTGGTGTGCATGTATCAATGACCGCGCAGCCAGTTGAAGCGCAAGAAGCCACCAACCCCACTTTTGCGTGTAACGACGAAACTTTCGCTGCCGCACAAGAAGACTATCTCAACAGTCTTGCCACAAATCCGCGCGCAGATACACAAAGCTTTGAAACCGCGCGCGCGAACTTCGCCCGCATCATCGCCGATTGTTATCAAACCATCGACGTAACCCAGCTTCGTTACGACGGGGGTGCTGCGAGTGTCCCAAGCGAATTCACTGTGAATGGTCGTGGTGGCGGCTTTGCCGACTACCTACTTTTTGGCACGAAATGGGGCGGCGGCACGAACTTCAATACCGCCACCAGCCCACAGATTCCCGGCGGTACGGTCTATTGGAGCTATATGCCCAACGGCGTGGATGCCAGCGTTGAAGGCGCGGGTACAATCACCGCCGTGAGCAGTATGCCGACCTATCAGGCGTGCTTCCTAACGGAAATCAGCAGCGCTTTCACGGCATGGCAAACCGTCGCCAATATTCAGTTTGTCCAAGTAACCGATGTGGGCGCAGGTGCGCCAGTGAACTCCAACACGGGAACCTTCGGGCACATCCGCATCGGCGCACATGCAATGGATGGTGCATCCGGCACATTGGCACATGCCTACTATCCGCCGCCGAACGGCAATACGATTGCGGGCGACTTACATTTCGATGTAGCGGAAAACTGGCAGTGTACGACCGGCGGGGGACAAATCGACATTGGTTTAGTCGCGCTGCACGAAATCGGTCACGCGATAGGTCTTGACCATGAACCAACGCTCTTGGCAGTCATGAATGCGTTTTACAATCCGGCGCTCACCGCGCTGCAAACCGACGACATCAACGGTGTGCGCGCCATCTATGGTACGAGTGCCACCCCCGGCATCAACATCGTGGAAGGACTTTCAGGTCCGTATCCGTCCACTCGCTCAGTTAGCGGCTTAGGGACAAACATCAGTGATGTCAACATCACGATCACGGGGCTGTATCACATCTATCCCGATGACGTAGATATGCTGCTCGTCGGACCCGCTGGTCAAAGTGTTATCTTGATGTCGGATGCCTGCGGAAGCACAACTATCAGCAACATCAACGTCACATTCGATGATGCGGCGGCTTCCCAGCTTTCTGACACTGGCGCTTGTGCCACTGGGACGTTCCGCCCATCAAACTTTGCAGGCAGCGGATCGGAAGCATTCCCCAGTCCAGCCCCTGCGTCGGGTTATTCGAGTACGTTGAGCGTATTTAATGGCACGAATCCCAACGGCACGTGGTCGCTGTTTATCATCGATGATGAACTGCCAGACACAGGCGGCGTGGTGAACTGGAGCTTGTCAATTTCGACTGTGCCCACAGCGACACCAACCAACACGGCGACGAACACACCGACCAGAACGCCGACCAATACGGCGACGAATACGGCAACCAATACCCCAACCAGAACGCCGACCAATACAGCCACGAACAGCCCAACCAATACGCCGACCAACACTCCTGTCACGCCAACGGCTACGCCCACGAACACCGCAACGAGTACGGCGACCAACACGCCGACCAACACCCCTGTCACGCCGACGGCTACATCCACGAACACCGCGACAGGTACGGCGACCAGCACGCCGACCAACACCCCTGTCACGCCGACAGCTACGCCCACGAACACCGCGACAGGTACGGCGACCAGCACATCACCGGGCGGGGTGTCGATCATCGTGAGTCGTGTGAGCATTTCTGTTACCGAGGGCGGTTTAAGTGTCATTTACAACGTCCGGTTGTCGCAATCACCCGTTGCTGGTGAACAGGTGACAATCACGCCGGGTTATGACGGCAGTCAGCTCACCCTTTCACCCGCCAACCGCAAGCTCGACTCATCAAACTGGAACACAGGACGCAACTTCACCGTGACCGCGGTGAATGATGCTATCGCTGAAAGCTCACCACTTAATACGTTGATCACGCACAGCAGCACTAGCAATGTTGGTGGATCGCCATTCAATGGGTTGACCGGTCCTTCGATTGCGGTTCAGGTAATCGATAACGACGGCACGGCGACCAATACGCCAACAAGCACATCCACTAGCACCGCGACGAACACGTCAGAACCGCCGACAAGCACATCCACCCCCACAAACACATCGCTCCCAACGGATACGGCGACTCCGACGATTACTGCAACGGCAACCAATACCCCCACGCCGAACAACAAGCCGCCCACAGTAACTCCGACGAGTTCACCGAGCAGTACACCAACTGTCACGGCAACAGCGACAGTCACAGCGACGAGTACCGCGACAACTACGCCTGAGCCGCCGACAGCCACAAGCACACCCACGAACACTTCTACGCCAAGCGGCGCGGGAATCATCGTGAGCATACTCAATTTCACAGTCACAGAGGGCGGAACGAGCTATACCTACAACGTCCGCTTGGCGAGTGCGCCGGGTGCAGGTGAACAGGTGACAATCGTTCCCGCTTACGATACGACGCAGCTTTCGTTCTCGCCCGCTTCACGGCGGTTGGACTCGACGAATTGGAACACCGGGCGCAATTTCGCCGTGTCTGCGGTGAATGATGCCATCGCCGAAGCGCAGCTCATCACATTGATCACGCACGGAAGTACCAGCAGCGTGTTCGGTTCACCTTATAACGGTCTCACGGGTCCGACAATTAATGTCACCGTCGTAGATAACGACTAAATCGAACTGTATCGCAGATTAGAAAAGCAAAAAGCATCTCGTCATGAGGTGCTTTTTGTTTTGTAAAAACACCGCTGCACACCTCTACATCTTTATGATGCTGCAAATATCCAACCAACTAGAAGATTAGACTTTTACAAATCTCATGCTTATAAAGTGAACTAAAAAAACCTATATTAGGGTATAGTTGGAATGGGGATTTCTTGTCATCAAAAAAAGTGTGGAGCATACGCATGAAAAAACTCAAACTTGGGTTAAGTTTGACGCTGTTTATCTGCGCCAACCTCGTAGTCGCTGCATTTGTCCTTCAGGGATTCAGCGCTCAGTCCGTAGAGGCGCAGCAAGCTGCCACCTCGTGTAATTCAGAAGCATTTTTTAGTGCCCAAACGCGCTACCTCGATGCGTTGGGAAGCAAAAATCGCGGCGAATTGAGCGCTGATGGTTTCGAGACCGCACGCGGCGCATTCGCACGTGTTATTCAAGAATGCTACGCACAAATTGATGTTTCGCGTATTCGTTACGATGAAGATGGTGTGCGGTTGGACATCCCCACCAGCTTGCGCGCCATCACCACCGACTCCGGTTTTGGTGAATACCTGCTGTTTGGCACGAAATGGGGCGCGGGATCGCCATTCAACCCCAACACGCTTCCGCTAATCCCCGGCGGATTGGTCACCTACAGTTTCATGCCCGACAATGTAGATATGAGCGCTGAAGGCGCGAATCCATCGGTTGCTGTCTCGAACTTGCCGACATTCAACGCTTGTTTCCTAACGGAAATTCAGAACGCATTCCTCGCTTGGGAAGCCGTTGCTAACATCAGTTTCGCTGAAGTACCCGATGCAGGTGTAAGCGCACCGTTCGATTCACCGGCAGGCGCAGTCGGTAATATTCGCATTGGCGGTCACACGGGCGGGGGCTTCTCCGGTCCAAGCGGCGTACTCGCCCATGCTTATTTCCCGCCACCCAATGGCAATACTGCGGCGGGCGACCTGCATTACGACATCGCGGAAAACTGGCAGTGTACACCGGGGGCGGGGCAAATTGACTTCGGTTTGGTCACACTCCACGAAATTGGTCACGCGATTGGTTTGGAACACGAGCCGCAGGCGCTCGCTGTCATGAACGCCTTCTACAATCCAGCACTCACCGTTCTCCAACCTGACGACATCAACGGCGCGCGCGCCATCTATGGCGCGAATCCCGCTTCCATTGCTCCGCCGTCGGTTAGCAAGGCGCTCACACCAGACGCAATTGAAGTGGGCGGTACGGCGCTAATGACAATTACGGTTGCCAATCCCAACAGCGGAACGTCACTCTCGAATATCGTTCTGGATGATACCTTGGTTTCCGGTTTGTCCTTCCTACCCGGCACGCTCGTCAACGGGTGTCCCGGCACAGTGACGAACAATACTGCCGGACAGTTGACGATCTCAAATTTCGCGCTGGCAATTGGCGGCACATGCAGTCTAAGCATTCAGATCACCAGCAGTACGCCGGGCAGCTACACCAATATTGCGACAGCAACCGCGAATGAATCTGGCGCGGAAGTCGGCACATCATCCACGGTTGCGGTGCGTGTCGTCCCGGTCACCACAGGTCAATACTGCGCCAGTCAATATGATCCGACATGGCAGGGTCCGCGCTTGATCGAAGACGCGACAACCAGCACTTATGACCCCGCGGGCTTCGGCATCACCACCTCATCGATCACCATTCCGGCATCGCCGACAGGTTACACAATTAGCGATTTGAATGTTGCATTCGGCGCAACCCACACCTACGTCGGTGATATGATCATCGAACTCGAAAAGGGTGGTGAAACCGTCACGCTGCTGTTAGCACCGAATGGCGGCGCGAATAACTGCTCCGGCAACGATGCTTTCATCACTTTCGATGATGAAGCAGGAACGATTGCTAATAACGTGTGCGCGGCGGGTACCAACGCATACACAGTTGGCGGCTCTTATCAGGGTGTCACTCCGTTAAGTGACTTCGACGGCGACAGCCTTGCGGGCACATGGAATCTGACCATCGTTGATGTATTTGTAGGCGACAACGGCTATCTGTTCAATTGGTGCTTGAACCCGACACAGCTTACCTGTATCCGTCCGAGCCGGACACTGCTCAATACCTCTGAAGGCGGTTCAAGCCTTGTCTTCAACGTCCGTTTGAGCAATGCTCCTGCTCCGGGTGAAAGCGTGACAATTACCCCAGTTTATGACAACACGCAGTTCACCGTCACGCCAGCATCGCGCACGCTCAACGCATCCAACTGGAACACCGGACGTAACTTCACGGTCACGCCCATTGACGATGCGTTGGTTGAAGGTGCATACCAAACGTATCCGCTCACATTCAACGTGTCGAGCAACCTGCCCGGTTCGAGCTTCAACGGGGTTCAAAGCTGCTCGCCGATCACAGTGACTATCCACGACAACGATGTTGTAGGCGCGACACCCACGAATACGCCGACGGAAACGGCAACGAATACGCCGGTTGCGACGGATACACCCACGAATACGCCGACGGATACGCCTACCGACACCCCAACCGACACTCCAACGGATACCCCCACCGATACACCGACAGATACGCCAACAGCGACTGCTACTCCGACGGCTTCTGCGACAAATACCGCGACTCCTACCGCAACGAACACTATTCCGCCGCTTTGTCAGATAATCATTTCACCCTCCACAGCCACGCTTACCGAAGGTCAAAGCATCACATTCAATGTGAGGTTGAGTACTTCGCCGCTGCCGGGTGAAATCGTGACGATTGTTCCTAGTGGCGACTTGACACAGTTAAGCTGGTCTCCGGCTTCTCGTCAATTGAACAACACCACGTGGAACACGGGGCGCAACTTCAGCGTGACGGCGATTGACGACCTCATACCTGAATCAGCAGCATCGATCCAACTGTTCTTCACAGCAATAAGCAGCTTGGGCACAACCTGCAATGGTGTGGTCACACACGTGTTTGTCGCGGTGAACGACAACGATTAGATATTTTTTACCGAATGAGTATCCGGTTGTTTCAGCGGATACTCATTCCCAGTTGAACAAAAGCCCGCTCTATGGTGTTGACCACAGCGGGCTTTTTGTTTAATCCTCGCCTTATAAGTTCTGTGACGAAACTTGTAAATTTCTCATTAAAATACACACTACCAGTGAACTAAAGTCCTAATTGCGGTTTCAGGTCTGTTATAATCGTTATATTCATCACACCCACATTGTACGTTCTCGTTTACTTATGCCATAGGAGCCGCTGATGAAATACTCATTGGTGGGCAGTGTGTTTCTTGTCCTAGTTTTCGTGTTGGTACTGGTTGTAACACTGCCGCCTTTACAAACACGGGCGCAAGAGAACATCTACATCGTGAGTAGTGAGGGTGATCGCGGTACCCCCATCTTTGGCGAACATGATTTGATCCCTATCCCTGAATTCGGTGCTATTCCGGTTTATCCCTATCCCGCAACCGCAGTAAACATCCCCGGCACCATCACCGACGTAAATGTGCGTGTCGATTATTTCATCCATGAACGCGCCAGCGATCTCGACATTATGATCGTTGGTCCGCAGGGTCAAGCCGCTATTATCATGTCGGATGCTTGCCCACAAGCGATCACATTTGAAATGTTCATTCAACTAACCTTTGACGACGAAGCATCTGCGCCAATTCCGCAAGAACCAAATTGTAGAACGCGCAGTTGGCGCCCCTATAACTGGGCAGGTTACCCAGACAATTTCCCCGCCCCCGCACCGCAAGGAGTGACAAATCGTTTCCTTTCCGTTTTTGACGGCACAAATCCTAATGGTGTGTGGCAAATGTATGTCGTCGATAACCGCGAAGGCATTGGGGGACAATGGCATGACTTCAAAGTGATCATCACGACGACCAGCGGTACATATACAGCGAATTATTTCACGCCTACGCCGACCAATACGCCATCGAACACGCCGACATTCACGCCGACCAATACGCCATCGAACACACCGACATTCACGCCGACCAATACGCCCACGGACGCGCCGACAAGCACGGCGACCAATACCCCGTCGAACACGCCGACATTCACGCCACCCCATACGCCCACGGACACACCGACATTCACGCCAACCCATACGCCCACGGATACGCCGACAAGCACGGCGACCAATTCTCCATCGAACACGCCGACATTCACGCCAACCCATACGCCCACGGACACGCCGACAAGCACGGCGACCAATACCCCCACGGCGACTAGCACAGGTGGAACAGGCGCGTGCGTCGTCGTCAGCCGCTCATCTATGGATGTTACAGAAGGTGGCGTGAGCGTCATTTACAATGTGCGTCTGTCACAAGCTCCGGCAGCGGGTGAAATGGTCACAATCACACCAATCGGCTACGACAGTGGGCAGATCAACTTTAGCCCGACGAATCGCAAGCTCGATTCATTGAACTGGAATACGGGGCGCAATTTCACTGTGACAGCCGTTGATGATGTCATCACTGAAGCCAGCCCTGTGTTCACCACTATCGCGCACAATTCGGTTAGCACAATCGGCGGATCGCCTTTTAACGGCGCTGGCGCGTGCAATTTGATTGACGTGCGTGTGTTTGACAATGATAGCGGAGCGCCGTCCACCAATACCCCAACGGACACACCTAGCCATACAGCTACAACTGTAGCGACAAACACACCGACGAATACACCGACGGAGACGAATACCCCTACTCCAACCAGCACGGCGACGTTTACGCCTACTAACACAGCACAGCCGCCAACCAATACACCCACATCGACAAACACAAGCGGAGCAAGCGTATGCATCGTCGTCAGCCGCACCTTGATCGACGTAACGGAAGGCGGCGTGAGCATGATTTACAACGTGCGCCTTTCGCAAGCCCCCACTGCCGGCGAATTGGTGACAATCACGCCCACAGGCTTTGACAACGCCCAAATCAGCCTTAGCCCTTCGATTCGCAAACTCGATTCGTCAAACTGGAATACGGGGCGCAATTTCACAGTAACAGCTTTTGATGATGCAGTTGGAGAGGTCAGTCCTCTGCTTACGGCAATTGAGCATACGTCAACAAGCACGGTTGCTGGATCGCCCTTCAATGGTGCGCTTAACTGCAATTTGATCGATGTGCGTGTGTTCGATAACGATGGCGCGCCAGCAACCAATACGCCAACAGCTACGTCTACAACTGCGGCGGCGAACACTTTTGCCGTATTTGAAACGCATACGCCAACGGCGACCCATACAGCGCAGCCGCCTACAAGCACTCCGCCAGCAGCGGCAACAGACACCCCGCCACCCACAGCGACCAATACGCCTGTGCCACCGACGGCAGCCGCAGCTAACACATTGACCAACACCCCGTCACCGACTGTTCCAAATAAATAACTAAAGCCATCTTCAATCAATGCATTGCAAAAAAGACGACCCGCCAAGACAGTTTCTCAGCGGGTCGTCTTTTTTGATCACCTGCATCTTGTTTCGGAATTTCATAAAGATATGACTTTTGTCCCATTCATAATGTTGCACAAGTAAGGGTTTTCCAATAGATGCCCTTTCTGGTGCATTCCTTTACGCTTCGATTCAATTACCCGACAATACAATTAATAGTATCTCAATGTTTCAAGCATCAAGCTCCACCTTCAAATTAACCTTCTATACACTGTTCAGGTGTTCTCAACGCATCACCTTAAGGAAAGCTCAATGAATTTCTCCATCATCCGCCAAAATGCAGCAGGGATGGTACTGCTCATCATCTTCACCTGCGCTTTAATCGCGCCACAAGTCAGCGCGCAGGAAGTCATTATTGTGTCTAGTGATCGTAATCTGGGGTTCGGTGAACACTCGATGACACCTATTCCCGAATACGGTCCGATGTCTCCCTATCCGTATCCCGTGACAGGCGCAAACATCCCCGGTTCTATCGTCGATGTCAACGTGATTGTGGACAATTTCTGGCACGAACGCGCTGCCGATCTTGACATGTTGTTGGTAGGTCCGCAGGGGCAAGCAGTCATGATCATGTCGGATGCTTGCTCTGGCGCGATTACAGCGGCAATGTATATTAACTTCACCTTCGATGATGAGGCTGCGAATGTGCTGCCCAACACAACCCCATGTGTTAGTGGTTCATATTTGCCCACCAATTGGAATACGGGCGCAGACGTATCGCCAGATAATTTTCCCGCCCCCGCGCCGCAAGGTGTTACAAATACATCGCTGTCCGTATTCGATGGCACAGACCCCAATGGTGTGTGGGCGATGTACGTCGTCGATAATCGTTCGGGGGCTATCGGTGCATGGCACGCTTTCAAGGTCGTTATTGTCACCACAGAAGCAGCCGTCACCGCTAATTTCTTCACCCCAACTCCCACACCTTTCGGTTGGACTCCCTCGACCAGTACGCCCACAAACACCACTGCCCCCAGTGCATGTGTCGTCATCAGTCGTTTGGGCATCGACGTGACGGAAGGTGGCGTGAGCGTCATTTATAACGTGCGTCTGTCGCAAGCACCCATTGGCGGCGAACAAATTACCATTACCCCTATTGAATTTGATACTACACAGATCAGTATTACGCCCGCCAACCGTAAGCTGGACGGCAGCAACTGGAATACCGGACGCAACTTCACAGTCACACCTCTAGACGATGCTAACGTCGAAAGCAGCCCACAGTTCACGGTCATTCATCATTTGGGCAGCAGCAATTACGGCGGCTCACCTCTCGACAGCATCGACGGATGCGAACATATCAACGTGCGTGTTTTCGATAACGATACCGCCGCTGCAACCGCTACTTTCACGCCGACGAATACGCTTATCCCGCCCACGCATACACCCACCCATACGCCAACGAACCTCCCCACCAACACACCAACAGCATCCGCGACGGCAACAGACACGTTTGTCCCCACTGCCACTGCCACTGCGACAGCCACATCGACGGCAACCCCAACTACGCCAGTCACGGTATGTGTCATCGTCAACCGCACCGCCATCACGCTCAATGAAGGCGGCGCAAGCACCACTTACAACGTCCGGTTGATCAGTGCCCCCGCGCCGGGCGAAACGGTCACCATTATGCCCACGGGTTACGACACGACGCAGGTCGCAATCTCCCCTTCTAGTCGTATGCTCGATGCTTCGACGTGGAACACCGGACGCAACTTCAACATCAGTGCGGTTGACGATGTAAATATTGAGGCGAATCCTGCGGCGATCTATCTGTCGCATATAACGATGAGTCCTCGCGCTGGTTCGCCATTCAATGGAGCATCACAATGCGTCCACACACTCATCACCGTATACGACAACGATAGTGCCGGGTCTCTCAGCGAACCTTCAAATGTTGAAGCGCCTGCTGATGCTGACTGAAATCTAAAAGTACACAGCACTCCAGCAATTCGTAAAAGAATTGAGGTTGTGAAGATTGTAAAAGAGGGGTTATAGAGCTTGTTTACACCCCTCTTTATTTTTTCACACTTCTTTCGCTTACTTTTGTCGATGCATTTGTAGAATCAAATGTGTATTTATGGTATTCCGCATTGTCATAATGTCTTAACCATCACGCGCATCAATTCAAAAACAATGCTTGCACCACTATAATTCGGGTGTGCAAACGGAGAAGGGGTTCATGATTAATCGTACTCATCGCATTAACGTCATCTTACGCTGGGCAGGTACAGCGACACTGCTGCTGATGCTGCTTGCCAGCATCAATGGGCTGCTTCTTGCCAGTCCGTTCGTTCAGTCTGGCACTACCTACTATGTGTCTCCCACAGGCTCCAGCGCCAACACAGGCTTAACCACCGGATCGCCTTGGTCGCTTTCTCATGCGATTGCCACCGTACCCGCTGGTTCGACTATTCGTATGCTCGGCGGCACTTATCGCATGGGCAATTTCACCATCACCCGCCAGTTGACGATCCAGAATCACGACGCAACCCCAGTGATCATGAAAGGCAGCATCATTATCCCCAACGGCGAATGGATCGTTGACGGCAGCCGTTGGCGGCGCGATAACTGGACGGCGCAGTTTCCCCCTCCTGCTTGGGAAGGTTCAGAATATTTGAATCCATCCTTCCCATATGCGAACTACCGCGAGCAAGTGTATGTCAACAATTCCAGCCTTGTGCAAGTCGGCAGCCTTGCCACGTTAACAAGCAGCAGCTTCTACGTAGATTACGCCAATTTCAGACTCTATGTCGGCGCAAACCCCATCGGCAATACAGTTGAATCGACCATCTACAACGCCGCTTTTACCATCGATGCATCTGGCGTAATCATTCGTGGCATCACCTTCATGCATTATGCCGATGCCGCAATCTTTATCACCGATACCAACGCCACCATCGAAAACAGCACCTTCACATGGAACGGTATTCAAGGGCTTCGCTTCAATGGTGATGCGGGCAACGTAAGCGGCGGCATCGTTCGTAACAATGTGTTCTCATTCAATGGGCGTAAGGGTTTCAGCGGCACTTACGCGCACAACCTGCTCATTGAAGGCAACACGATGAACGCCAATAACGTTGAAAACTTCAATGCGGAATACGACGCGGCGGGCTTCAAGGTCACTTGGAGCGATAACTTGATCGTCCGCGACAACATCTCGACCAATAACACGGGTCATGGGATGTCATTCGACATTGGCTCAGATAACCCTGATATTTATCGCAATCGTGTGCATGGCAATACTGTTCACGGCATATTGTTTGAAATCTCGCAAGGCGCGGACATCGTTGGCAACTACGTCTACAATAACCCGGACTCCGGTATTCGCATTAGCAATTCTTCCAATGTGCGTATCTACAACAACACGTTGGTGAACAACGGCAATCACTTGCGTATCTACGAAAATAATCGTTCCCCACAGCCTTGGGAAGTTGGCGCGACATTCGTCACCGAAAACGTGCGCGTCCACAACAACCTCCAGTGGAACAACCAAGCCGCATATAACAACCGCATGAGCGTCATTACCATGTGGGACTATGCATCCTGCCCCAACATCACGCCCATGTTCACCTCATGGGATAACAACGGCTACTATCGTTGGAGCAGCAGCTTGCTCGATTACATCCTCAAGTGGCAGGGATCGCCTGCTCCAGCGTGCGATGATGTGTACCGCACCGTCGCGGAATTTAGCGCCGCTGTTGGTTTTGAAACCAACGGTGTTGATGTGGTTAATGCGGTTGACCCCGTTTTTGTCAATGCGATGAGCGAAAACTTCGATCTCGCGGTATGCAGCCCCATGCTCGATGAAGGCATCGGCTTGCCTAGTGACCTCGCGGCGATGCTCAATGTTCCTGCTAACACCACAACCGATATTGGCGCATGGCAAACAACTGTCCCTTGCGTACCAACGGCAACTCCAACGCCCACCCGCACCTTCACGCCGACTCCAACCTTCACACCAAGCGGTCTATCGCTAATCGGCGCGACCCGCACCAGCATGACGCTGGCAGAAGGCGGTGTGAGCATCAGTTTCAACGTTTTCCTCACGCAGTCGCCGGCAGCAGGTGAGCTTGTCACCATCGTGCCAAATATTCCGTCGCAGTATGCCAGCCAATTGACGTTCACGCCCGCGAATCGCAAGCTTGATACGAGCAACTGGTCAACCGGACGTTCATTCACCTTCACGGCGGTCAACGACACCAGCCCCGAAGCCGCGCTGAACTTCAACATCAGTTTCAGTTCGACCAGTAGTTTTGCAGTCTCGCTGTTCAATGGCGCGGTGGGCGGTGTAGTCGCTACAACCATCACCGATAATGACGGTGGCGGTGGGGCGACCAATACGCCCACCAATACCCCTATTCCGCCGACCAACACGCCGACGAATACACCTGTCCCGCCGACAGCGACAAACACGCCGACGCGCACCAATACCCCAGTTGGACCAACGGCAACCCCGACCAACACATTTACGCCTGTGCCGCCGACGAATACGCCCACCAATACCCCGATCCCGCCAACTGCCACACCGACGAATACGCAGCCCGCAGGCTCGGTCTTGATTGGCGCGAGTCGCACCGAAATGACCCTCAATGAAGGCGGCGTGTCGGTGACGTACAATGTCACCCTGCTGCAAGCTCCGCCCGCGGGTCAGAACATCACCATCGTTCCGGTCATCCCGTCGCAGTATGCAGGTCAGGTAACGTTCACCCCCGAAAACCGTAAGCTCGACAGCACCAACTGGTCAACGGGACGCACCTTCACTTTCACTGCTGTCAACGACACAATTGGCGAAGCGCAGATGGTTTTCACTATCAGCCATGTCGTCACCAGCCCAACCACAGGAACGTTCGCCAACGCGGTAGGCGGCTACATCACCACCACTGTCAACGACAACGATGGCGGCGCACCGGGTGGTACGGCAACCTTTACGCCGACCAACACGCCGACGAATACACCTGTCCCGCCAACAGCAACCCCAACTAACACCGTGCCCGGTCCAACCAACACGCCGACGCGCACCAATACGCCGACGAATACGCCCACCAATACCCCGATCCCGCCGACTGCTACACCGACGAATACGCCGGGTTCAGGCTCGGTGCTCATCGCGGCGAACCGTACCAGCATGACATTGGAAGAAGGCGGCGTGTCAGTATCGTACAATGTCACCCTGCTGCAAGCTCCGCCCGCGGGTCAGTTGATCACGATTGTCCCGGTCATCCCGTCGCAGTATGCCAGTCAGGTGACGTTCACCCCCGCGAATCGCAAGCTTGACAGCACTAACTGGTCAGTTGGACGCTCTTTCACCTTTACGGCGGTAGATGATGCAGTGATCGACGGCACAATTGTGTTCGCCATCAGCCATCGCGTCAGCGATCCCACAACGGGGACATTCGCCAACGCCACAGGTGGGAACATCACCATCACCGTCACCGACAATGATGGCGGCGGATTCTCTGCGCCATTGCCCGCGCCAACTAGCACGCCCGTCGCGGCAGCACCCATGCTGATCTCCAGCCCGATGAACATCGCCGCGAGTGAAAGCGGTCTGTCAGCCGTTTACACAATTAGCTTGTCTGCTTCGCCGCTGCCCGGTGAATCGGTTCTCATCACGCCGCAGTTCGATGCCAGCGAGATCAGTCTCAGCCCGCAGGTCATCGTGCTGACGAGCGCGAACTGGAACACCGGCGCAAGTTTCAACGTGTCAGCCGTTGATGACACCGAAAGCGAAGGAGTGATGAGCGCCTTTATCATGCATACAACCACGAGCTACGATGGATCACCCTTCAATGGTCTGTTCGGTGGTGCGGTGAGTGTCGCCATCGAAGATAACGAGTAAGTCAGTTTTACTTCTCAATGAAAAGAAGCGCTTCCAACTGTGGGAGCGCCTCTTTTTTTGCGCATTTGATTAGAACTGTCTATCGTTTCATGATTAAAACGCGAGATCGATTTAGCAGGGAAGAAGAACTCACATGACCGATCAGCCACGCATGACTAAAGCCGAATTTTTCACAAACTTAAATCGCGAATGGGATCGTTTGCAAGCCTTCATCGCAGGACTGACTCCACAGCAGTTAACACAGCCAACCGATGCGGCGGGTTGGACAGTAAAAGATCACTTGTATCATCTCGCGGTATGGAACATTGGACTGCTCGCTCTGCTTAACCGTGAATCGCAAGCCCAAGCGATGAACGTAGACGAAGACATATGGAAAAGCCGCGATTTTGATCGCATCAATGCGGTGATTTTCGCGGCGACGAAACATCTGTCTCTCGATCACGCGCTTGCAGCGCTTAAAGACACACATCAACGTGTCTATGCCAAATTGCAATCTATGAGCGAAGATGAATTTCATCTGCCAATCAGCGCCTATCGCCCCCATTCAACCAGCACCAGCCCTGTAATCGGCTGGATTATTGGCAACACCTACGAACATTATGACGAACATATCCCTTGGATGAGTGCCATTGCCGCGAATGGATAAAAAAACGGGGCGGCTCTTATTCTGAGAACCGCCCCATTCTTACTATACTTTGCGCTCTGATTTATTCGCCGTTCGGCGTAATTTCGACTTCCAACGGTTCAAAGTTTTCGCCCGTTACGTCAAGGTCAGCCATATCCGCCAGCAGACTGTCAAGCGCCGCTTGCGCGAGGTCGGTGCGATACGTCACGCCATCGCCTTCAGCCGCCGCGCTGATGATGCCGTAATCAAGCGCGATCTGTGCAGTGATTTCAAATGCTTCCGCGTCCATGATGCCGATACCATCGGGCGAAGGCCAAATCAGCTTGTTGATTTCGTTCATCTGCCAAAGCTGATGCCCTTCACCAAGCGTCGGACCGGCTTCGAGAACAATATCTACACAGTCCGTCGGGTTGTCACGACAGAAAATCCAGCCACGGAACGTCGCGCGCAAGAACTTGATAGCGACTTCTTCGTTGCCTTCTTCCGCCAGCCAATCCGCGCGCACAAAAATGCCATCTTCAAGCATCGCCGTACCGTATTCGTTGAAGTCGAGTACGTTCAGGTCATCGAGCGTGTACACGGGGAATGTGCCGCCATCACCAACGAATTCCAACACCTGTGCCAATTCGTTGTACGTCATCGCGCTTGCCGCGTCGATTTCACGCGCAAGGAACGCGTTCATGTCAAACGCCTGCTGGGCGATGGTTACGTCATCCGGGTTTTCTGGGTCGAAGCCAGCTTTGTTCAGCGCCGCGAACGTCGGGAATTGGTTGCCGCAGCACCATACCCCAACCACGCGCCCCCCCAAGTCTTCAAACGAAGTCAAGCCGCTGTCTGCCCATGTAATTTGACGCATCCCAGACCGCTGGAAAATCTGCGCGATATTGACCACATCTTGACCCGTTTCACGAGTCGCCAAAATGTTGCCCATCCAGTCCGTGCCGAACTCGACATCGCCCGATGCAACCAACTGCTGTGGATTAATGTCCACGCCAGCCGGAACAATCGTCACGTCCAAACCTTCTTCTTCATAGTACCCCTGCGCGGCGGCGGCATAATAGCCCGCGAACTGCGCCTGCGGAACCCATTTCAGCACCACGCTCACCGGGACGAGTTCGCCCTGCGCGGTTGCCGGAACGACGAGCGCCAGCGCGACCAGCGCCAGCACTACCACAACAGAAAGTTTACGCATAGCCCCTCTACTCCTTACGTTGTAAAAACGATTATTGGATCGCCACAGAGGACACAGAGAATACACAGCGCGGATTTTCGCCCGTCGATGTACTCTCCGCGTCCCCGGTAGCGGCGTTACCTATTTCTCACGGAAGGATACATGCCAGCGCATCAGCGAACGTTCAACTGCCGATACCGCTAGGTAAAACACAATCCCGAACAGCGATGCCATTAAAATACTCGCCCACGCTTCGGGATATTTGAACAGCCCCGCGTCATCACGGATTTTGTAGCCCAACCCCGCTGTCGATCCGCCGAAGTATTCACTCACTATCGCCGCGATCATGCTAAGCGACGTACCGACTTTGAGTGCCGAGAAGATATATGGCAGCGCGCTTGGCAGCCGAAGTTTACGGAACGTCTCTAGCGGACTCGCCGCGTAGCTGTTCATCAATTCTAGCGACAGCGCATCTACCGATGTCAATCCCTTCACGGTGCTGATCATCGCGGGGAAATACGTCAGCAGCGCGACAATCGCGATCTTGGACGTGGGATTTAACGCCCCAAACCAGTTATTCATAATCGGCGCAAGCGCGATGATCGGCACAGCGTTGACAGCCACCGCGACGGGCAAAAGCGCGCTGCTAAACGACGTAAATCGCGCCGACACCACTCCCGTCAAGATGCCCGCGCCGCATCCCACCACGAAGCCCCAGAAGGCATTCTGGAAGGTGTTCCAACCCGCGCTCACCAAACGCGGATATGTTTCGATGAATGTCGCGCCGATCACGCTTGGGCGAGGCAGCAAGAATTCTTGTATTTGAAAGACCGTGATTGCCAATTCCCAGCCGATGAGCACCAGCACTGCCACAATCAGCGGCGACGACTGCTGACGCACCGAGCGCAAATAAACGGCTAGACGTGTCCACGGCTGCCACAAAATCACTACCGCGATCACGCCGATCCATTCCAAGATCGCCGTTACACTGGCATGAGTCGTCAAGACATCACGTGGAGAATTATCGTTCAATCGCTCGAAGAAAACCGCTTGATCGATTCCCAACACCGCGCCGACCAAGTTCACGCGCCCGACAATCGCGATCAGCATGTACAGCGTAACAGCAGTCAGCGCGCCTGCCGCCCCCAGTTTCAAGGGATTCTGCCGAATCGGGCGCACGCCATTCACTAGCGCCAGCGATGTCACTACGAACAGCAGCGCGATCACAGGCTGAAGCGTGGCGTTGCGAAATGCCGTGCCAAACGTGACTTCAAACTGCATCAATGGGTTTTGAATGTGATACGCCGCCACCAGCAGCACAATCACAACCACTGCCAGCATATCTAAACCCAATGTGCGCTGATCATGCGCGTCATCCACCGCTGATGACAAAGATTTGACGGTGAGTGTCCGTTGTAAATTAACTTTTGCTGCATCTGCCATCATGAGTTCCTAACCGCTAATCGTCAAACCCATGATTAGCGATGTATCCCCGCAGTGCATGACGTACACGGCTTGTCAGGTGGAAATAGTCGTCCAAGTCGCGGGTTTCCGGTCCGCGCGGCTGCGGCAGCGGCACATCGATCACTTCCGCAAGTCGTCCCGGTCTTGGTGACAGCACTACCACTTTCGTGGAAAGATATACTGCTTCTGCGATGCTGTGTGTCACAAAAATCACAGTCATGTTCTTCATATCTTGCCAAATACGGAGCAGTTCGTTGTTCATGCGTTCGCGTGTCATCTCATCAAGCGCCCCGAACGGCTCATCCATTAGCAAAATGCGCGGCTGAAACGCCAGCGCCCGCGCGATGCTCACCCGCTGCTGCATCCCGCCGGAAAGCTGCCAAGGATATTTATGCTCAAATCCGCTCAATTCCACCATCTTGAGCATTTCGCGCGCGCGCGATTCTCGTTCTTCGCGCGAAAACTTCATAATTTCCAGTGGAAGCTGCACGTTTTTCAATACCGTCCGCCAGTCATACAATGTGGCGTTCTGGAAAACAAAGCCGTAATCACGGTCTTTGCGCGCTTGCGCGGCGGGCTTGCCATTTACCAACACCGTCCCCGCTGTCGGCTGGATCAAGTCCGCGACCACCCGCAGCAGCGTACTTTTTCCACACCCCGACGGACCAATCAGCGAGATGAATTCACCCTGCTGCACATCCAAGTTGATGTTATCAAGCGCGTGAACAGTCGTGCCGTCCTTCGCGCGAAATGTCTTTGATACATTGTTCAGGCTGATGATCGTCGTCAAAGTTACACCATTTCCAATTTCGACTGCTAATTGCTGTCTTCTACGCGCCAGCGAATCACCAAGCGTTCGATCAGCGCCACAACCGCGTAAAAAAGTATCCCGATAATTCCTGCCGCGATAATCGTGGCGAACAAGCGCGGCGGCGATTGGTTGTAATAACGCGAAAAGTTCAAAATAGCGATACCCAAGCCATTTTGGATTCCACTTGGCAGTTCACCGATAATCGCGCCAACCACGCTCCCCGTCGCGGAAATTTTCAGCGCCGTGAAGATTTGCGGCAGTGCGTTCGGCAATCGCAGCTTGATCAGAATTTCCAACGGATTCGCCGCATAACTTTGCATCAATTCCAGCGCCGTCGGTGGTACGCTCGTCAAGCCGCGCAGGGTATAAATCGTCACCGGGAAAAACGTTAAATATGCCGCGATGATCGGTACAGCGAGTTCAGGATTGCCCGCGCGCCCCATCCAAATCACGATCATCGGGGCGATGGCGAGAATCGGCACCGTTTGCGAAGCGACCACATACGGCAGGAGACCCCGCTGAAGCAGAGACGAATGCGCGAAGATCAGCGCCAGCACAAAACCAATCACCCCGCCGAACAAAAATCCTTGCACCGCCGACCACAGCGTAAACAGACTAGCATCAATCAGCATTTGATACAGCGGCGGCCCGTTGCGCTGTGCGGGTTCGCCAAAGGAACGCAGAATATCGCCCAAATGGGGAAGTTGTGTATCGTTGAGCAGCGTCAAATCAATTGTTGTGCCGCCCACATCAAGTGCATATGCATTCGCTTCGCCAAACGCTTTTGCCCCTTCCCAAAATAGAATGCCGACAATCACTATCGACAGCGACATCAAGAGGGTGCGGGTGCGTGCGGTATCCACTACTTGTTTTGCGTCAGAACGTCCGGCTGTGCCCTGTGCCACCATCAGGCTTCCTTCGTTAGCTGGTTGTGTGTCATCCCAAACAATTCTAAGTGCGTAAAAGACGTAAATATTCGTCAATAGTCTACAAAACGATGTGTGAGATGATTTTATAGAGCTTTAAACCATTCTGCCAATGCGTGAAAATCTACTAAAAACGTGCAAATTCTTTTGACATTTGTACCTATTTATGCAATCTTACGCTCAATTGACTGCCTCTTAAGGGATTACCTCTCGGTTTCGACGTAAAGTGAAGGCAGTACACATTAATCACTATGAGCGGTGTGTAAGTTATCTAGAGAATATCCCGTTTCACACCCTGAAAGATAATGTAATTATTGGGCTTATGCAAACGACAACACTGTTTGCAATCATCGTTTTCCAAACACCGTCATTCACGCATTACACTAAGACAGCAGCATCAACAGCATCGTTGACTGCGCCGGCGAAGAAGTTGAATGGGTATGCGCGGAACCATCTTTGAAGTAGGGCAGCAGATTGGCGGATACGTCATCAACCGCGCCATCGCGCGGGGTGGTATGGCGCACATTTATCGCGCGGTGGAACCGCTTACCAACCGCGATGTGGCGCTAAAAGTTGTTTCCCTATCCTCAAAATTCGCTCACGATCCCAACCCTGATACAGCCGAGCATTTTCGCCAGCGGTTTGCCGCCGAAGCGCGCATCATTGCGTCGCTTGAACATCTGCACATCGTCCCACTGTTTCATTATGATATCCTGTGCGATGACACCCCCGCGCAGCGCGCTTGCGCCGCCTATTTCGCTATGCGACTCATGCGCGGTGGATCGCTTGCCGCGCTCATTAAACGCGGCGGATTTACATTCAGCCGCGTTTTTACCCTCTTTGACCAAATTGCAGATGGCTTGACCTACGCGCATCAGCGCGGCGTAATTCACTGTGACCTCAAACCGAGCAATATCCTGCTTGATGAAGATGGCAACGCCTATCTCGCTGATTTTGGCTTGGCAACTCTGCTCAAACCCTATGCCGATCCTCACACACTTGACCTCAACGGGAATGGGTTCATCTCTGGCACGCCGTCTTATCTCGCGCCGGAGCAAATTAGCGGCAGAGTGGTTGATGAATGCACCGATATTTACGGCTTGGGATTGATCCTCTACGAAATGCTTACCGGGCATCCCGCTTTCCCACCCGGCGGCGATCTCGCGGCGATGCTCTACAAACAGCTTGTACAACCAGCCATGCCGCCAAGTGTCATCAACCCCGCCATTCCCCGTTCACTCGATACCGTTATTTTGCGCGCCCTCGAAAAAGAACCCGCGCTTCGTTATCCGTCTGTCGCCAATATGCGGCAGGCGCTCCACACGGCGATTGCCACCATCACCAGTGAAATTGCCCGTCCGCCCCAGCTTTACTCGTTGGCATCTGCGGTCAATCTATCCGCGCAAACCCAATTCATTCACGCGGAAGCAGTAGAGGTTCACGTACCCGCTCAGCAGGTGATGGAAATCGCGCCCGTTCCCGCCCCAACCATCACCCCTACACAAGCAGAGCGGCTGCGCGTCCCCAACACAGCAGATCGTGCGCCGTATACGCCCGAATACACTATATCGATTACGCATATAATCTCACTCGCATTGGGACTCATCGCGTTATTTCTTGCTGCAAACGTCTTCCGGTTATTTATCTACGAAAACAGCCTTGAATCCGCTCTCAATGATAATCCCGTGACCGATACGCTGAATACACGCATCTATCCTATGCCTGATATTCAAGATGGCGTATTGGGTCATGCCCATTCAACTGTTCCCTTGCCATCCGAAATTGATCGCGCCCGTCAAGTATTGGGTGCAGATGGCTTCATCGCATATATTACCTGCGCCAGCGATACCCCCAGTGCGCGCGCCAATGTCGCGCAAATGACTCGCCTTGCGGACATGCAGAATCTTCAACTCCGTGTGTTTCCCGGAAACCGTGACCTCAATACGCAAATTACTCATATCGAAAATGCGCGTTTGTACGGCGCACGCGCGATAATTCTGTGCGTACTCGATCATACGTTGCTGCAAGACTCCATCGCATCCGCTGTAAACGCGGGGATTCCTATCGTCACCTTCAGCAGTCGTCATATCGCCGGCACAGTCAATGTTCGCATCAATAACTATGCGGTTGGGCACGCGCTTGGCATGGAAGCCGGCGCATATGTGAACGACACGCGACATGGCGAAGCCCGCGTGCTTTTACTGGGTTTCCCTAATTCAGAAATCGCCAGTTCGCGGTTGCGCGGGATGCAAGATGGTATCACGCGCGCCGCCCCAAACGTGCAGATCATCGCTACTCTTGATGGAGGCAGCGACCTAGACGCACAGACAGCAGTCAGCCGCGCGCTCGAAAGAGGCACGCACTTCGACCTGATACTGACCTACAGTGATGCCAATGCGTTAGGCGCGGTACGCGCGCTTTCAAATGCGGGCATCCACCCGAATGAGGTCAGCATCTTTACGCTCGGCGGTAATCCCACCACACAAGTCTATATCAACACGGGGTACTACATCCGCGCCGCTATTGATACTAACCGTGCCAGCATGATTCAAAGCGCTTTCGATGCCACCCTCAAGCTGCTTGGATCGGGTTCGCTGCCGGCAATCATCGACATCCGCGCTGGCGCAACCTATCGCTCAACGCGGGGCTACGAGTCGCGCGCACGTTGATCTACAATGTGTCAGCTTGCTTTTTTATCACGAAAAGTTTTGTTAGCCCATGAACACTTTTTTGCCGCCGCGCGCGCTCGATGGTGTGCGCGTACTCGATTTCACCCGCGTTCTTGCCGGACCTTTTTGCACCATGCTGCTTGCCGATCTCGGCGCGGATGTCATCAAGATTGAAGACCCGCGCTTTGGCGACGAAACCCGCCACTGGGGACCCCCGTGGGATGAACACGGTAGAAGCACATACTACTTAAGCGTCAACCGCAATAAACGCGCCATCACGCTCAACTTGAAGTCTCCCGAAGGACAGCGTATCGCCCGCGAACTTGCCAAATCCAGTCATATCCTCGTCGAAAACTTCAAACCCGGCGGTATGGCGGCATTCAGCTTGGGCTTTGACGATCTGCGCGCGATCAACCCCGCGCTCGTTTATGGCAGCATCACCGGATTCGGGCAAACGGGACCATATAGGGATCGTCCCGGCTACGATTTCGTCGTGCAAGCGATGAGCGGCATCATGTCGATCACTGGCGATGTGGACGGCGAACCGCACAAAGTCGGGGTCGCCATCTCCGACATCACAGCCGGATTATTCGCTGTCTCGGCGCTGCTGGCGGCGCTTCGCCACGCCGAACGCACAGGCGAAGGTCAGCACGTCGATATTGCCCTGCTTGACACGCAAATCGCCGCGCTCGTTAACGTCGCCAGCGGCGCGCTTATCAGCGGGCAGACCCCCAAACGCTACGGCAACGCGCATCCAAGTATTGTGCCATATCAATCGTTCAACGCCGCCGATCAACCGTTCGCGCTGGCGGTAGGCAATGATCGCCAATTTGCAGCCCTCTGCCGCGTCATCGATCATCCTGAATGGGCAGCCGATCCGCGTTTTGCAACTAACCCCGCCCGTGTCCAGCACCGCGCCCAACTCGTCGATTTGCTTGAAACAGCCTTTTCACGCCGCCGCGCCGCCGAATGGGTCGAACAGTTGTTGAATGCGGGCATCCCCGCAGGTTCGCTCAACACCGTCTCGCAAATCCTTGATGATCCGCATATCGCCGCGCGCGGTTTAGTCCATCGCATCGACGGCACGCCGATGGTCGGGAATCCCGTGCAGTATTCAGCGACCCCGCCGGATGTTCGCACAGCGCCGCCGGAACTGGGCGAACATACCGCCGATGTGCTGCGCGAAATCGGCTATGATGATGCCAATATTCGTGATCTACGTGCCAATGGCGTGATTTAACGTTACACCCTATCTGCCTTGAATGTTCAATCGCGCATGGTCTGTTCGTCAACTTTCACAAACACAGAACAAAAGTTCTTGACTCAAACAGAACATTCGGTCTATACTGGTGTAATCGCCTAGCAGTGATTTTCCCCGCCCCCATAAGGAGAAATCAACCATGATTATGCCTGTTCTTTGGGTCAAAGATGTTGATGCTAGTATCGCCTTCTACAATAAACTCGGTTTCACTACACAAATGGTGCTTGCTGGTCCAGCGGGCAAAAATGTCTTTGGAATTGTCGAATTGGGCGAAAACAACCTCGGCATCAGCACCGATGACAACCCGCCCGCGAGCAAAGTCGGCGCGGGTGTGCAGTTCATGATCTATCTGCCTGATTCAACGAAGATCGATGATCACTATGCTGCCTCAATCGCAGCGGGCTTGGAAGCCAAGAATCTCGGCACGGCTTATTGGGGTGACCGCATCTACGACGTGTACGATCCCGATGGCTACTGGATCACAATCTCGCAGACTGTTGAACAAGCGAACATGGAAAAGGTCGCAGCCGTTGTCCGCGGGGATATGCCCGCCTCTCACACGAACTAAGCACTGCGACTGGCATAGCAAGTCCTGCCGAATATACGTTATCGTTGAAGGGATAATCGCTGTTGTGCGATTATCCCTTTTTTGTGCATCACTTTTGAAGGACGAAAAAATGCAGCAGAACAAGAAGCGGCTGCGCGATTTAGGCATCACAGCCGGAACGCTTCCCGTAGGTACGCTCAACGCCATCACCGATGTTCCCGGCGTGCGCGTCGGTCATGCCACACGCATCGAAGGCGAAGGGGCGCTTATCGAAGGCGTGGGACCCATTCGCACAGGTGTCACCGCGATTTTGCCGCACGCACGCAATCTCTATCGTGAAAAGGTTAGTGCAGGTGTGTGCAGCATCAATGGATTCGGCAAAGCCAACGGCTTGGATCAAATCCGCACGCGCGGGCAAATCGAAACGCCAATCATTCTCACGAATACGCTCAATGTCGGGCGCGCGGCGGATGCGCTTGTCGGTTACATGCTCAAGCAGAATCCCGAAATTGGCTTGACCAGCGGTTCGGTCAATCCCATCATAGGCGAATGTTATGACGCATTCTTGAGCGATATTCGCGGGCGGCACATCCACGAACAGCACGTCGTCGGCGCGATTGAAAATGCGCTTGCCAGCGGCGATCATGCCCCTGTCGAAGAAGGCTGTGTTGGCGGCGGTACAGGCACAGCGGCATATCAATTCAAAGGCGGCATTGGCACAAGTTCGCGCGTGGTCATCGACGGGCGATTTACGGTGGGCGCGCTGGTACAAACCAATTTCGGCAGCCGCCGCGAACTCGTATTTTTAGGCGTGCCGTTGGGAGAAATTCTCAAGGATAAATACATGCCCGTCGCGGGCGCGAAATCCAAGCAAAGCTACGCGACAGCAAAGGACACGGGCGAAAAAGCCGGCGGCTCGATCATGATGATCCTTGCCACCGACGCGCCGCTCGATTCGCGCCAGCTTTCCCGCTTGGCGATGCGCGCCGCGTTCGCGTTGGGGCGCACCGGATCATACAGCCACGACCAAAGCGGCGATTTCGCCATCGCCTTTTCGACTGCTAATACATGGGCGCACACGACGGATGTTCCCACGCAGCCCATCGAGCGCATGGTTGAATCGAGCAATTTTACCGATCAGCTTTTCCACGCCGCGACTGAAGCCGTGGAAGAAGCGATCCTCAACGCCATGCTCACAGCGACAACCATCACCGGACGCGACGGCAATACGCTTTACGCGCTCCCGCACGATGAAGTCACGCATTGGCTCAAGCACTATCACCGTATCCCGTAGGGACGCGCGGAACTTGTTCCGCCCGCGATGCGCCGATTATCTTACAAAGGACATAATTGCCGATGATTCTCGAAGTCGCCCATATCAAGACCCACGCCGAACGTGAATCCGAATTTGAAGAAGCCATGCGCCAAGCCGCGCCTATCCTCATGGCGAGCGCGGGCTATATCGGGCATGACATTCACCGCTGCGTTGAAAATCCCTCGCAGTACATCTTATTCGTGCGCTGGCAAACTCTCGAAGACCACATGCAGGGCTTTCGTGGATCATCCGCTTTCACCCAATGGCGCGCGATTTTGAATCCGCATTTTGCCGAACCACCCCAAGTCCTGCACTACAACCAAACTCACGCCTTCGGGCAAAAGGCATAAACCACCGCAGAGCAAGCGATTCGTCACAAACATAGGGCGGGGTCTTGACCCCGCCGTGCTGTACCGAATTCAACAACCAACTTATCTGCGATGCTTCTCTCATTCATCCACACCCCAACAAAAATCGTCCCCAATCCAGCCCTAGCACTTGATCCGCGACATACACCCGCAGCACCTGATCTTCACCTAATTCATGCCACACCCGTGACCGACGATCCCCGTAGATGTGCGCTGTATTGCATACCGCCCCATCGCTCGTTCGCACCACCGCGATCTCACCGTAGCTGCTCGTCAAAATAAGAAAGTCGCGCGCTGGAGATGCCGACATCCGAACATCCCCCGCCCATCCCGGCAGATCGACCTGCCAGCGTACTGATCCGTCCATACTGTAACCGCGCAGCGCCGTTCCATCGAACAGATAGAACGCGTCGATTTCGCGCCAAATCGCCGCCGATTCTCCCCCCGGCGGGACGTTGGAATGGATCATCACCCATTCTCCCGCTGGCGTAATCGACCAGAAGCCCCCGCGCGTGTACGCCAGCAGATCGCTTTCCGCACTCCCGAACAATGCGCCCGCTTCCCGCAGCCGTGCCTCATCAACCAGTGTGCCGTCATAATCAAACGTGATCACGCGGTTGTCGTTCGTCACCACACCGCCCACATCCCGTGCGAACGCATAGCGCCTCACCGGGTTTACATCCCTGATCCGCCACAAGATGGACCGCGCCCCCTCATCCGCTGCGATCAGTTCGTTGTTCGGCGTGTGAAAGAGCAGCAGCCCGCGCCCATCGACGTGCATCGGGGCGCTGTCTACGCCTGTCCCAAGCGACCACGCCTCACCTAAACTCCCATCAGGGTTGATCTGTCGCACACCCCCGCTGGCGTAGATTACGGCGGCGGCATCGGCGAACGGAATCAATCCGACAGCAGCTTGATCCAAATTGACTCGCCACAACACACGCCCGTCATAGCTTAAGTTGATCACGCGATCTCCATCCAGCACGATCATTCCCCCACCGCGCAGCGTGATCGGCGGCGCGTTCGGCGCGGATTCATCCGCGAGATCGGCAGTCCATGCGACTGGACTTCTTCCGTTCGCCCCTTCACTCATCAACCACGTCTGCCAGTTGTATAAAAATTTGCTGGGTCGCCGCAAGCCGATGTTCGTCGGATCATCCCACGTATAGCCCGCGCCGGGGGTATCTGGGTTCTGCACGCGAATTTCAAAATGCAGGTGCGGAGCCGGGCGCGCATCGCCGACACGCGCGATCACATCGCCCCCATTCACGCAGCTTAACGTCGCGGGAAACACCACGCCATTCCCCTCTGCGATATGACCATACTGGCTGTAAGCGATGCTCCCATCAGGCATTTGATGTTCGAGAATAATCACGCCCCCATCGCGTCCCCACCCATTAGGTGATGAGAATGTCACCCGTCCCGCCGCAATCGCTCGCACCTCTGCGCCCAAGCTCGATCCGCGTCCGCCGTACCAATCTTCCCCTGTATGAAAACGCCCCTGATGGCGTGAGCTTGGCACTGCAAAATCCTGCATCAAACGAAATTCCGCCGGATCAACCGGAAACTGAATGCTCGTCACAGGGGGGCATTGGCTTTGCGCCGTCGCGCTTCCCCCGCCAATTGACAGTGCCGCTGCCACGAATGACAAAACGACACAAACGAACCGTCTGCTCATACTCACCTATACTCCGCCGCCGTCCTTCAGAATACGCGCGATTGTCGTCATAAACGGCGCTCGGCGCAAATCAACTGCATTGCGTGTAATATTCATGAGACTTTTTCGATTTACTACACGCTTAACGATAAAGATCATCTTGTAGGGGCGATGGGCGAAACGAGTTTCGCCCGCCGCCCGCCTAACTCTTTTAAGGATGACTATGTCCGTCAACGAATGGCACAAGCAAGGTCAGTTTATTCCCTTTAAGTCGATCAAGCTGTTTGCCGCTGCATCCGGCTCACCCGCCAACCCGCCGATCCTCGCGCTGCACGGTTTCCCAACCGCCAGCTACGACTATGCGCGTATCGTCCCTCTGTTGGTGGATCAATTCTACGTTGTCGCGTTCGATTTTCCCGGTTTCGGCTTTTCCGACAAGCCCACGAATTACGCCTATTCGATATTCGACCATGCCGACGCAGCCGAAACAATTGCCAACCACTACGGCATCGATCAACGTCCATTTACACTGCTCATGCACGATATGGGCGATTCAGTCGGGCTGGAACTGCTCAAACGCAAGTCACTTCCGGTCAATCAAATCGTCATGCTCAACGGGAGTGTGCTGCTCAAATACTATCAACCGCTGATCACACAGCGGCTTTTGCTCCATCCAATCATGGGGAAAATTATCACGGGATTGGGGCTAATCAAGCGGGGGACATTTGCGCGCCAGTTCGGAAGCGTGTTCGCGTCCCCGCCGCCCGAAGCCGAAATCGACGAGTTCTGGAATCTCGTCACGCACAACCACGGTGACAAAATCTATCACCTGTTGATTCGCTATCTTAACGAGCGTGCGCTCCACGAGTACACATGGCTCGATGCGCTCAAGACGCATCCAGCGCCATTGACCATACTATGGGGCGAACGCGATCCCGTCAGCGTTTCCGCGATTGCCGATGCGGTGAAAACCTATCGCCCCGATGCGCGCGATATTCGCCTACCGGAAATTGGACATTATCCCCAGTGGGAAGCGCCGGAAACTATCGCGGCGGTGATTCAAGGATTGGAAAATGGGACATGAGCAGACGCATCAGCTCTAAACCATATGTTCGCCGCCGTCTACATTAATCGCCTGTCCGGTGATGTAACTCGCTCCATCGCTGACTAAGAACAGCACCACATTAGCGACTTCCGCAGCCATCCCTAAGCGGCGCAAGGGAATCGCATCCTGCGATGTGCGCGGCGCATCCTCATCTTCGATATTGCCCGGACACACCGCATTAACCCGAATCCCCAGCGGCGATAGTTCGCGCGCGCTCTGCCGCGTCAATCCAATCACGCCCGCTTTGGTGCTAACGTAGCTTACACCGTCGCTCAAGCTGGCGGGGTGTCCAGCGGTTGACGCGATATTGACGATGCTTCCGCCGCCTTCATCCGCCATCACGCGGCTGATCAACTGTGTGCAGAAAAACGCGCCCGTCAAATTCACATCCAGTACGCGCCGCCAATCCCACTCATCGAGGAGGGTCAATGCGCCCCGCTTGTACACCCCCGCCGCGTTGACGAGAATATCTATTCGCCCGAAGGCATCGCGCGCCGCTTCGATCATGCCGCTCACTTGAAAACGATTAGACACGTCTGCTTGCCATGCCAACGCCCGCCCGCCAATTTCAACGATGCGGCTCACGACGGTATCAGTTCTGTCTGGATTGAGGTCATTCACGACAACGGCTGCGCCCGCTTGTGCCAGCGCGAGCGCCACAGCCTCGCCGATTCCCGCGCCCGCCCCGGTGACGAGCGCGGTCTTGTGGTCTAGTCGAACGGAGAAGGACTCAGAATGCTGAACAGCCAACTGCTGATCACCTTTCGAGCGCCCGCGTGGAGATGCGTGCTGCCGTTCTTGTCGGTCATCAACAGACGATCAGCATCTGGGGCGACGTAATAATTCGCGCCGTGTCGATACGCTTGCTGATGCGCGGCGCACGCCGCATCGGCATAGATTTCGTTGGGACTCCAATCTTTTGCCCCAACCACAATTTGCAGCCGCGTATTGATCGCCAAAATCGCCTGTTCATCGAGCATATTGGCGACGAGCAGCACGCCATACGGCTCTTGCACGCGCGCGAACAATCCGTAGCTGCTGCCGAGCATCGCCGTTCCCGCGCCAAATGCCATGATCACAGCGCGGCGGTGGTCAATGTCCGGCTGTTCGAGCGCGATCTCGTAGGCGTTGACCGCATCCTGCACGACAGAGCCGCGCGCGCTTGAACCGCTTCGCCCTGTCCCGCGCTTATCCCAGCGAAATACCGCGTAACCGCGTTCCAACGCGACATGCACATGCGCGTCGTACATTTCGCGCGTGTAGCACACCGCATGAGGCAGCACAAACAACAGCGGATACCCGTTGATCGGTCTCGGCGTATTCGGGTAGTCGATTTGACCCGCCAACCGCACACCATCACCCGCGAAGATGACTTCTTGTTTGCGTCCTACAGAAGTTTGATTGGGAATCACAGCTTGGTTTGATGCCATCGTTCTTTCACATTCGAGCGTAAACGACCAACGAGAAACATCAAACAAGTTTAAGTGAGGCGAAACTTTTTGTTTATGTATTTCTCTCTCATTATAGCAATCCTCAACAAAATGTCATACTCAAATCTACCCTTGAGTTAGTATAAAGCGCACAATTTTATCAAAACATTAAGCAATCCTTGTCGTGTACTTGACGCACTAGAACGACAGTGCTACTCTTAAATTCAGTCTGTTATAAACGGGTTTGTATTTGAGGATTTTAATGTCGCTGGAATTTAACAAGGTATTCGATCAAGTCAAAACCATGGGACGATACCTTGAACATAAAGGCGAATCCGCCAGCGGACGTTTACAGCGCGCACTTGAATTGTTCTACGCTTCCAGCGACTTAGAACCAATCTACGAGCGCATCGAAGCGGTACGAAAATCGACCATCAGCGGCTATCGCGGCGCGGCTCCCGCCCCCCGCCCATATGGTGAAGTCCTGCCCGGCACAGGCGCAGCCCCCGCCCCTCCCGCCAAGGCGACTATCATCGCCGCCGACGGATCGCAAATTTTCCCCGATCCTCATGCGCCCGCCCTCTACTACTTGATCAACACCGGCGTGTACACCTATTTTCACGGTGAACAGCGCCTCCCCACCCAATTGATGTCGCCCAACCTTGTCTACAGTGACAAAATGCTCCAAGACCGCGACGGACGATTGATCACCAACCAAATTGTCAACGCGCGCCGCACGCTTGCCGAAATGCAAGCTCTTGCTGATGCCGCATGGGAGCTGCGCGGCGAAAATCGCCCGATCATTGCGCTGCATGACGGCGGACTGCTCAAGTTTTTTGGCGGCAACGAAGTCGAAGCGATGGGCAGCATCGAAGACGATTATATGAACGCCATGGAAAAGCTGTTTTCATGCGGCGCTGTGCTGGCGGGCTATCTCGATGTGCCGCGCAGTACCTACATCATCAGTCTGCTCCATCTCTTGAGCCTCCAACCCGACCAGATCAAAGAGGTGTCCTTCAAAAGCAGCGGCGAACTCGAAGGCTTAAACGATCTCATGCTGTTGAGTCATGTGCTGGATGCAGGCGAACGATCCGCCATCCTCACGCAAAATTCGCCGCAGAACAAAGAGTACCGTGACCGCAAAGGCAGCGATTACGAAATTGCGTTCTTCTATCTCAATGTATCGACGAGTAACCGCCCGAACATCGTGCGCGTCGATATTCCCATGTGGGTTGCCCGTGATCGCGCCGCTGTCGATGCGCTTCATGCGCTGTTGCTCGCCCAGTGCGCCATTCAAGGACGTAAACATTACCCGTATGCGCTCACCCGCGCCGATGAATTGGCGTATGTCAGCAGCATCGAAAAGAGTCAGCTTGATGAACTCATCCGCGTCACCATGCTTGAACGCCAGCTTGAACCTGAATCATCCAATAAGCTGCAAAGCAAAAGCCTTGCGCGCGGCGACAAGCAGAAACACCGTTTGATGAAGTAGCCGAATCACGGCTTAGTGCAGACTCAGCATTCGATTTGAATGTCTTTGTAGGGGCGACCCGCTAGGTCGCCAGTGAATTCAAATCACTGATGCCGAACATGCATGAAGGAGTAACGCATGGCAATACAGGAGAAGCAGCATCTCGTTGGGCGTGTGCTTCGCGCCAGCACAACGGGCTTTGACTGCGGAACGCGCAGCAGCAAAATTGACGAAAAACACACGTTCGGCTCGTTCGTCAAAGTGCCAATCACTAACGATGGCAAAGTCTACGCTATCGGCTTGATCTATGCCATCCGCATCGACGATGACGCGCTTGCCCGCGAACTCGTCATGGCGGCATCCGTCGATAATATCGCGCTCATGGATCAGCGTGAGAATCGCATGGTGCCGGTTGAAATTTGCGTCGTCAACATTGGCTACAACTACAACGGCGTGATGGTGCAAAGTCTGCCCCCGCGCCCGCCTATGAGCTTGAGCGAAGTTGAACTTTGCACCGACGTAGAAATCAAAGCCTTCACCGAAAACTGCGACTACTTCCGCTTGGTCATCAACGCGAAAGAAGTCCAGAGCGATGAACTGCTCGCCGCGTCGATTTTGTATGCCAAGTGGGCATACCCGGAAGATGAACAGTTCGATTATCTCGTCAAATGCGGGCGCAAACTCGCTGTGCTGCTCTCGAACGATCTCAAGCGGCTCTCGCACGTTCTCGCGCTCATTCGCCCGTAAATATCAAGCGGCGGATGCCGCCATCAAATTCTCGACAATCGGCGTAAACTGCGCGAAGTCAATCGCGCCAAATGCTCGGTAAATCACCATCCCCTGCGGATTAACCACCAGCGTTTGCGGCAGTCCCATCACCGTATAATCTGCCAGCACCGCATCTGTCGGATTCATCAGGATCGGGAATGTCACGCCAATCTCATCGACGTATGCCTGAACCTGTTCCGCGCTTTCATTCTGGTTGATCCCCAATAGAATCAACTTTTCTTCATACCGCGCCGCGATCTCTTGCAAATCAGGCATTTCCGCGCGGCATGGACCGCACCACGTCGCCCAAAAATTGATGATCACGGGCGTTCCGCGTAACTGCGAGAGCGTATAGGTTGTGCCATCCAGCGCCGTGAGCGTGAAATCTGGCGCGGGGAACGCTGCATCGCTGAAACTTGCTGTTGGCACAGACGACACCACATCGGGATTGATCGTGTTGGTGGGCTGCGCCGTCGGCTGCTGCGATACTGACGAACATCCCGCCGCGCCGATCAGCAAAACCATCCATAGAGAGACTTTCAACAATTTTTTACTCACAACAAGCCTTTCAACAGCACAGAGTATGCATCGCGTCCATTATAATCCCGCCATCGCTCAATGCGCGCAATTTGTAGGGGCGTGCGAAACGCGAAGCTCCGCATCAAACGTTTCGTCCGTGAACCTCCCGCAACTTGATCAAGTATCGCTCCACCTCTTCAGAACATTTGTGTTAAATCCACTACCCAATTCCACCCATTCCGTGTTATACTTTGACTCACCCCAAAAGCATTTTTGGAATGGAGTGGCATACTCATGAGTTTTCGCAGCGGCAGTTCTGACACAGAACAGATGTTCAGTAATCCACAAAATTTCTTTGAGGGAGAACCTGCCGCCCGTCTCGGTGTCGTTGTCGGCGGATCATTGAGCAAAGGCTTGGTGATCAAACTTGACGCGCACATTCCCGTCGAATCGCTCGCTGTCGGGCGTTATATCGTCGTGCATGGCGAAGACAAACGTTTCTTCTGCATGATCACCGACATTGTGCTAGACAACACCAATCCCGAAATCCAGAGCGCCCCGCCCGATATTTCCGATCCGTTCTTTCAAGCCGTTTACATGGGGACAGCCGCATACGGCAAAATCCACGCCCAACCGATGCTCGTCATCGATTCGGAAAGCAAGCCGCGCCCGGTCAAGACCATTCCCGGACACTTCACCAATGTCATGAACGCAACTGTCACCGATGTCAACGATGTGTTCGGTTTGGAAGACGAAAATCACTTCAACGTTGGCGCGCCGCTCGAACTCGAACAGACGCAGATCAACATTGATGTGAAAAAACTCACAGAGCGTTCAGTGGGAATTTTCGGTAAATCTGGCACGGGCAAGAGCTTCCTCACCCGTTTGATGCTTGCTGGCATCATCGCCCGTCAAAAAGCCGTCGCGCTCATCTTCGACATGCACAACGACTACGGCTGGCAGGTGGTCAACGAAAGCAGACGCAGCTCTAAAGGTCTAAAACAAATTTTGGGCGATCTCGTCAGCATTTGCACGCTCGATCCCGAATCGTCGCGCAAACGCGGCGCGCGCCCCGAAGTTGAAATTAAGCTGGGCTATGACGAAGTTGATCCCGAAGATTTGGAGATGCTCCGCGAAACCATGGGCTTCACCGATGCCATGATCGACGCGGCGCGCACGCTCAAGAAAAAATGGGGCGATCACTGGCTCGGCAAGCTCATCGACGCGACCAACGACGACTTTGACGAGATCGAATCGACCTCACCCATTCGGTCAGGCACGCTGGCCGGCTTGCAGCGGCGTATTCAACGCCTCAGCCGTTGGGAATTTCTCGTCCCCGTGTCGGCGGGCGACAGCGCCAAAAACATCATCAACCTCATCGAACGTGGCAAAAGCGTCGTCTTGGAATTCGGGCGCTATGGCAACGCCCTCGAAGCCTACATCCTTGTCGCTAACTACCTCACCCGCCGCATCCACGAACACTATGTCGATAAGGTCGAACAGGCGCTTGGCGATCACAGCATGGAGCCGGAACAGCTTCTCATCGTCATCGAAGAAGCGCACAAGTTTCTTGATCCGCGCATCGCCAGCCAAACAATCTTCGGCATCATCGCGCGCGAACTTCGCAAGTACAAAGTCACCCTCATGATCGTTGACCAACGCCCAAGCGGCATCGACGAAGAAGTCATGAGTCAAATCGGTACGCGCATCACCGCCCTGCTCGACAACGAGCGCGATATTGCCGCGGTCCTCACGGGCATCAGCGGCGCGGGCGGCTTGCGCGAAGTCCTCGCCCGCTTGGATACCAAGCAGCAGGCGATCATTATGGGACATGCCGTTCCTATGCCCGTTGTGGTCAAAACCCGCACCTATGACGAAGCCTTCTACACCGCCATTCAAGGCGAACTCGCCGGAACGCCCATCTACAATCAAGGGAACAAAAATGGCGGCGATGGATCATCAGGCGGCAAAGCAGGTGGATCATCCGCCGCGCCCAAAGAACTCCGGCTCGGCAGCGGCAAAGACCGCCGCATCCGCTAAACACCCGCCTATTCTAGGTTAAGGATAACACTCGTCTGATAATAATTCGCCGTTCTTGTAGGGATGCGCTGCTAGGCTTGTCCGTAGGAGTTACTTCCCTACCGTTGGCATATGATCGAACCCACTTTCTCGGAAACGTGCCGTTTGTAGGGGCGCGTCGCGACGCGCCCGCCATGGAAAATCTTCACACGTCCAATCTTTGACACATATTCACTCTCACATGCTTTTGCCCCGCGCCCAATGCTTGAGGACAGGACACACTGTAGGGACGCGAGAGAAACTTGTTTCTCCCTGCGCGTCCGCTGTGTGCGCCCGTAGTTGTAGGGGGTTGCGAAACTTGTTTCGCCCACGCCAAACCCGCCTTTTTCTATTTTGTGTCCTAACGCCACGTCCCGCGCCACAATGGGACACAAAATTCTGCTCTATACCACCCGTTTACCCCATCCACAACCATGATCTTAATGCTTCCACCCACATCCTCCCTTAAACAATTAACAAAGAATTGATTATTCCACATTTTTGCCCCAAAACACCCAAAAATGGGACACAAAAGACATATCTCCCCTCGACAACCCTTAAGATGCGGTCACATCACGCGAGCCCCATACGCCCATTCCCCACTGTCTCACCTGTGTGGTAACATACCCGCCCTATCTAAGCTTCTCACATGCGGAGTCTTACTTTGGGCGGCACTCTCCTCAACATGGTCACCGTCGCGGTTGGCAGCGCCGTTGGGCTGCTCATTGGCAACCGCTTCTCCGAACGTATTCAAGAATCTGTCATCACAGGGTTGGGGTTTGTCACACTCATCGTCGGTATCAGCAACGCGGGCTTAACGGGCAATATCATCATCCCGCTTGTCAGCATCGTCATCGGCGTGATCATCGGGGAACTGCTCCGTATTGATGCCGCCCTCGAAAACTTCGGCGGCTGGCTGCAATCCCGCTTCGGTGGATCATCCACCAAAATCGAATCCGATGCTGACGAGAACGACAAGCGCCGCGCGCGTTTCATCAGCGGCTTTGTAACTGCCAGCCTTGTCTTTTGCATTGGACCGCTCACCTTCGTCGGCTCGATCCAAGACGGCATGGGGCTGCCGCTTGGCTTTCAGCAATTGGCAATCAAGAGCGTACTTGACCTATTCGCCGCGATGGCATTCGCAAGCAGTTTAGGTATTGGCGTGTCTTTCAGCTTGATCACCATCCTTGTCGTACAAGGCGGATTGGCGATACTCGGCAGTGTCGCGGGCAACTTCATGTCCACGCCCATGATCAACGAGATGACCGCTGTCGGTGGCATCATGCTGATCGGTTTGGCGCTTATTTTGCTTGACATCAAAAAGCCCCGCGTGGCGAACTTTCTGCCCGCGCTCATCATCGCGCCGTTGATCGTCGCCATCGCCGCCGCGTTGGGGATCAATATCTACCCGCTGTAACGGTCATTCACGCGGCGGCAGTTCCCCGATCAGCAAGAGGGCATAGCCGCCGCTGGTTCTGCCGCTGCGGCTGCCGAACATCAGCGGCTTAAATTCCAAATCGCCCGCCGCGATCTGCATCCCGGCATCGAAGCGTCCGCCCCTCAGTGCGACATTATCCAGCGCGAGCGTAAACGCTGTCGCCGCCAGCATCGATTCACACCCCCGCCGCCCCGCGTCATCGCATTGATTAGCCGTCGCTTCTTCACTGATGAACGGGTCAAGCCGCGAACCCGCGTCTGCTCGAACCATATACACATCCAACGGGTGCGCCTGTGCCGCCAGCGGACCATTCCGCACGTTTATCACGTCAGTTGTATCCGCCGGATTGACTGTGAAGCCATTGATGATTATCGCAAAGCGACCTGCTCCACCTTCGCGGCTGCCAAACGTCAAGCGAATGCGCCCCAATACCGCTGTCGTGTCGATCAGCAGCCGCGCGAAGCGGCTGTCCTCTTGCGTGTAGGTCATACCGTCGGGCAGCGTGAGCGCGTACTCGATCTCTTGCCCCCGATCCCAACACGGCTCAAGATCGCCTTCCAACGATGTTTCAACCTTGAACAACGGCTGCATCTCGCCCATGCCAATGATCACCACATCGTAAACCACGACATCGGTTTCCTGATTGAACTCAACAACGGCTGCTGTCACCGCCTCATAATCATTACAGCGAAAGGTCACCTCCGCATAGGGATTCACGAGTTCAGCTTCGGTGATCACGTCAGCGCGCACAGTATACGCGCCCGTCGTCGTGCCTTGATCCGCTCCAGCCCTCGTCGCCACAATGATGAACATTCCGCTGAATGGCGCTTCAAAAATCATCTGCACCGTGCCATTCACCAACCCCTCATCGCTGCGTGTAAGTAGGTTGCGGTTTGCATCCAGCAAGCCGAGCAGCGGCGCAAGCCCGTCACTGCCGGTCATGGTCACACGCACAAATTCGCCTTGTGTGGCTTCGATTTGCCACCAATCAAAACTCGCCGTTTCGGTGATTGTCCCATGTTCCACAAATGCGAATGCCAACGGTAAACTTGATGGTTCATCGCCATCCGCTTGACGCGCCTCAATGCCTCCACCCACCCCCGCGATGATCAGCAGCAGCCCCACTCCGATCCAGCGTAATCCCTGTGCCATGAATCCGATCCTTTTGCGAGACTTCTCTCTATAGGCTCGATTGTAACATCTGTGGAGAATCAAAAAGCGGACACCATAAGGGTATCCGCTTTTGTGCGCTTGCTGTGTGGTTCGAGACTACTTAATCTCGATGACCGCGCCTTCAGCTTCCAGAATGCCCTTGGCTTCGTTGGCACGATCCTTGCTCACGGCTTCAAGCACGTTCGCGGGAGCGGCTTCAACAAGGTCTTTGGCTTCCTTCAAACCAAGGTTCGTAACCTGACGAACAGCCTTAATCACATTGATCTTCTTGGGGCCAACATCCTTGAGGATCACATTGAATTCGGTCTGTTCTTCAACGGGTTCCGCGGGAGCAGCCGCCGCTGCCGCCGCACCCGGCGCAGCCGCCATCATCATCATGCCGCCGCCGCTGGCTGCGGTAACGCCCCACTTCTCTTCAAGCAGCTTCTTAAGTTCCGAAGCTTCGAGAATGGTCAGTGCGCTCAGGTCATCGACCAACTTCTGCAAATCTGCCATTTTGTATTCCCTTTCCTGACACGTAGGTTTCTACAGGTATGTGTTTTCGATTTGGTAAAACGGTTGTACTGCCAGCGTTACGCGGCTTCTCCAGAACCCGCGGGCGGGTTGCGGTCATCCAAGTAAGCTTGCATAACATTGACGACCTGTGAAGTCGCTGATTGAAGCAGACCTGCCAGCAGCGCAGCCGGCTGCACGATGATCCCGGCGAGCTGCGCGCGAATCTCGTCCATCGTCGGCAGGTTCGCAACAGAATCGAGATCGCTCGACTTGAAAATCGAGTTCCCCAGTACGCCGCCCTTCACCGCGAAGAAATCCGCATTTTCCTTTTGGAACTGCTGGATGACTTTGGCGACGGCAGGGAGATTGCCATTTCCGAACACCACCCCCGTTGGCCCCTCAAGAATATCTGTCGGGACTTTCCAACCGTTCTCTTGCAGCGCGATGCGGAACAGTGTGTTTTTCGTCACCACATACGTCCCCGCCGGGTCGCCCAAGCGTTTACGCAGGTCGTTGACTTTGGCGACGGTCATCTTTTTGTATTCAGCAACGATGAAACCATCGGTTCTACCCAAAAGCTGGGTATACTGCGCGACGAGTTCTTCTTTGCGCTCACGTGTGATTGCCAAGCGCCTTTCCTCCTTTCCGAAAGAATTGTGTAACAAAAACGACCCTTGCACGTAGACATGCAAGGGTCGTCGAATCAGCAGCCTGAAATCGCATTTTCCCTCACCTCGGCAGGATATTGAGGCGAAGATGTGTCACCATCTTCAACCACCTGCTGTCTGCGGCAGAGTGTATTTGTATTGAGGGTATTCTAGCGGAGATTGATAGGTATTCAAGGGTGAGTCGTTTTGTCGATTATCAGGCGCATCACGATACACGCCTACAGCTATTGCTCCGCCTTCCTCAAAGCGTCTTGTAGACGCTGCTGTTGTATAGTCGTGGTGAGATCGCCGCGTGTGCGTTCCAGCACTCCACGCACCACATCGGTGCGCCGCCGCAGATCACCTGTGATCGCATCGGGGAAATCAAATGTGACCAGATGATCGTAAATCGTGTCCATCCAGCCGAGCAGTCGTTCGGCTTCATGCGCGGCTTCGCGGGTATCGCCATCCTCACGACGCAAAATATCAAGGATGAAGCGGCGCAGTTCGGTTGCCGCTTCCGCCAATCCGTTGATATACACGGCATGTTCAACATTGAGCGATTCCGGTGTGGGCAGCGGCTCACCGCGAATGATCGCGTAAGTGGCAAACGCTTCGACCACTTCTTTCAGCGCGTCCTGTGTGTATCCGCTGTGATACAGGTCGGGATAGTCCCCTACCCCTGCGCGTAGATCATCCGCCGCCGATTTTGCCACTGCCAGCTTTGCCGCCGCATTTTCCCATTCGCGACGGTGGATCGCACGAATGGCTTCGGCGCAAAAACGGATCAGTTCGCGTGACCGAGCGATGGCAGTATCACGGGCGCTGTTCTTACTCAAGAAGGCAGCACGGATTTGCTCCGCAACTCCATTCAATCGCTCAAATTCGTCACTCATTGCTGTTTTCCTCATCGTTGGGTTTGATGCCCCCGAACAGCATATCCGCCAGCGACTGCGGCTGCGCGGGGACTTTGATCTCGCCGTGTTTTTCTTCAAACTTGGCGAGATTCTGTTCCAATGCCCTAAGCAGCAGTTTGGCATTCGACGGAGTCATGACGATGCGCGATTGTACCCGCGCTCGCTGATCTGTCGGCGTGACCTGCACGAAGTCAAAGATGATCTCGCTCATTGTCTGCGCGATGACGACGGCGTTGGAATATGTCGCGCTCAAATTCTGGGGGACTTCAAGACGTAGTTGACGCTGCTGCGGTGGTTGGCTCACAAGCTTAACCTTTCTTGGGTATTCAAAGCGCGTTCATTATAGCCCTGCTTGCGCGCAGATACTCGCGGAAATAAAAACGGCTCTCCATACGGAGAGCCGATGCGTTTTCAGGCAAGTCCAGTTTAGAAGGGAATATCGTCCATGCCTTGTGGTTCTTGACTGTAGTTGTTGCCGCTTTCGTAGCCCTGACCATCACTTCGGCTGCCCAGCAGTTGAAAAGTATCAGCGCGCAAATCAAGCGACGCTTGCGGTTGATTGTTCTTGTCCATATATGCGCTAATTTCAACGGTTCCGGCAACCAGCACCTGTGTCCCTTTGCGGATATACTGGTTAGCGACTTCCGCCAGCTTATTCCAGCAGGTCACACGTACCCACAGCGTCTTTTCCTGTCGTTGATCGCCGCTGCCAATCCGGCGTGTCACTGCAACACTAAAATCGCACACGGGTGCGCCCGAAGGCGTGTACTTGAAATTCGGGTCTCTACCCACATTTCCGACGATAGTAAACAGTTGATACCCTGCCATAATTGTCGACTCCTCACCCGCAGCCTTAGAACATTCATTCTATCAATTATCAGATAAATTGTACAGCCCCAAGATATAGAGGGATGGAAAATTCCGTCCCTCTATAACTCATTTTAGCCCTTTTTTGCTTCCAGTGCCTTTGTGAGCAAATCGCGCGCAACCTGTGGGTTCGCTTTGCCGCCCGTCGCGCCCATCACCTTCCCCAACAGCGGCCCAAAGACTTTATCCTTGCCACCAAGATAGTCCCGCACTAAATTGTCATTTTCTGCCAACACCTGCATGACAGCCGTTTCAATCACGCTTGTGTCGCTGACCTGCGCCAAGCCTTTCTCCTGCACAATTTTTTGCGGATCAGCGCCCGTTTCCCACATTTCCGTGAGGACAGTCAAGCCTGTGTTCTTGTTGATCGCGCCCTCGTCAATCAGCTTGACGAGTGATGCCATATACGTGGCGGGAACACGTTCCGGCACGACTTCACGATCCGCACCATCTTTGTTCACAAGTGCGAATAGGTTGCCCAAAATCCAATTCGCGGCGGATTTCGGATTCGCGCCGCCAGCCAGCACATCCTCAAAGTAGTGCGCGATGTCTTGATCAGCAACCAGCACGGACGCATCATAACGCCCCAAACCAAGTTCGCTTACAAAACGGTCAAGTTTGGCATCGGGTAGTTCGGGCATCCGTGAACGTACCTGCTCCACCCATTCGCGGCTGACTTCGACAATTGGGAGGTCGGGTTCAGGGAAGTAGCGATATTCTTCGGCGGTTTCTTTGTAACGCTGCACAACTGTGCGCTGGCGCACTTCATCCCACCCCATAGTGGCTTGGCGCACGCCTTCACCATCTTCCCACGCGCTGATTTGACGCTTGGTTTCATATTCAATCGAACGCACCACCGCGCGAATGCTGTTCAGGTTCTTGACTTCGGTGCGCGTGCGATAGCCGGTGTCATCTTTGTGCATCACGCTGATGTTCGGCTCGATACGCATCACACCTTTGGACATATCCCCATCGTTCACACCGATGTATTGTAAAATCGCCCGCAGTTTGCGGGCAAAAGCTTCCGCGGCTTCTGGGCTGTGAATATCCGGTTCGGTGACGATTTCGAGCAGCGGCACGCCGGCACGATTGTAATCGACCAAACTGTCATCGCCAGAATGGATCAGCTTTCCCGTATCTTCTTCCAAATGCGCGCGGCGAATGCGGATGCGCTGCGTCGTGCCATCGGAGAGATCAATATCCAAATAGCCGTTCACGCACAGGGGGCGATCATACTGACTGATCTGATAGCCTTTTGGCAGGTCGGGATAGAAATAGCTCTTACGCGCAAACTGGTTGATTGGCGGAATTTCACAGTTAAGCGCCAAGCCCACCATCATCGCCAATTCCAATGCTTCTTTATTGATCACGGGCAGCGTGCCCGGAAGCCCAAGCGAGACTTCATCGACTGCCGTGTTGGGGGGTGCGGTCACACTGTCCACAACGGGACACGGGCTAAACATTTTACTGCGCGTCATCAGTTCGGCGTGGATTTCCAAGCCGACAATTGATTTCCATTCAGTCATAGGCGTTTTCTCTAGATTCATCAGCAGGGGGATCAAGCTGCCTTCATTGGTGAAATTGTAGCATACGTCATAGGTTGAGAGACTGCGCCAAACCGCTGTAGCGACTATCTGTTTTCAACTGCCCGATCAATTCGGTGCGCGTCATTTCACTGGCACGGTCAAGCGCACGACGGCAAATGTTGATTGCGTTCGTCATGTCCCCGCCAAGATACAGCGCCATCCCACGAAATAAGGGAATACTTGCGTCGTTAGGGATGAGTTTTTCCGCTTCTTCATAGTCAGCAGCAGCTTCGGCATACAGCGCGATTTTTTGATACATATCCGCGCGGCGCAAAAGAATTTGCCCGCGCAAATTGCCGATAAACCCAACCGCGCTTGTCGGCGGTTCTTGTGTCGATTCATCAAGCTGATCCAGCGCCGAGCAAAAGTAATCAAGCGCCACGCGATAATCGCCTTTGAGCGCGTGAAAATCGCCTGTCCAGCGCAGCCAGCGCCACGTTTTCGGCTGATGAAAGAGAATTTCGATAGCACGGGCAGGTTCATGACGCTGATACAAGCTCTCCAATAGGAGTTCAATCAGCCGCGGATCGCGCCCGATTTTATCAGCGCTTCCCCAAAGACCATTCAGAAGTTGGTGGGCTTTCTCAACTTCATTCAATTGGCGCAGTAGTGACACGCGCCGTATCACATCGTCAACGGTCAGCGGAATGAGCATTTCTAGATCCGCCAGCGCCGCCCGCACATGATCAGGGTTAGGTTCCGAAGCCGCCATGCCCGCATACACCTGCGCCCGCATTCGTCGTGCCGCTTGATCGTCGGGATGCGCGGCAAGATGTTGATGCAGCGCATCGAGCGCATCGGCAAGTTCTCCGGCGCGCAAAAATGCTTCGGCAAGTTCCAACGGTGTATAGGACATTCGCTTAACCCCCTCCAACTGCCGCACAAATGTAGCGTAATCGCAGGGGCTAACGCAACCGATCTAGGAGTCGAGCAGAACGGGGATTCGCACAGTAAAGCAGCTTCCACGTCCCAAATGGCTTTCTACTTCTAGTGTGCCACCGTGCAAGGTGATGATCTCACGGGCGATTGCCAAACCCAAGCCTGTGCCATCGACGGTATTTTCCGCGCGATAAAATGGCTCGAAGATGTGTTCGAGATGTGACGCTTCGATGCCAATGCCCGTATCGATCACTTGAAGGAGGGCGTACTTGTTTTCCACGCGCACCCGCACAGACACTGTGCCATTCGGCGGCGTGTATTGGATGGCGTTGACAACGAGGTTCGTCACCACTTGAATCAACCGTTCAGTATCTCCATTGATAGGAATTGCTTGAGTCGGCAAATCCACCAGTAACATGATCTTTTTGCGATCCGCTTCCGCGCCCTGCACGCGAGCAACTTTTTCCGCAATCAGACGCAGATCCAGTCGTTCCAACTGCAAGCGGATAATACCGCGGTCAAACCGAGATAAATCGAGCAGATCGACAATCAAACGCGCCATGCGCTCCGCGATTTCATCGAGAACTTGAACTTGTTCGCGCCAGCGCAGCGGGCTTTGATGAAGCAAATGTAGGCGTGTCCGCAGATTCGTGATAGGCGTGCGAAGTTCGTGCGAAGCGGTTGCTACGAACCGTTTCTTTTTCTCTTCAAGCGCCTTTTCTTCGCTGATGTCTTCGATCACCAGCACTCCACCGATCAGACCACCTGAAGAATCGAACATTCGCGTCGAGGTCATTCGCCCCATGAAGTGCGTCCCATCTTTACGGCGCAGTGGGCGTTCAAAACGAACGATAGTATCACGAGTGAATGACTCAAAAAAGCGGTTAATTTCTATCCGAAACTCATCCTTCGACTGATTGTCCAATCCAAATAGTTTGTAAAGAGTGGACGCGCGGAATTCCTCTGCCGAGTAGCCCATCAGATGCGTGAGTGCAGTATTGGTGTAACGGATGTGTGCGCGATTGTTCGTGTCTACCACGAAAAACAACACACCTTCTACCATCGTATCAAGAATGGCACGAAGTTGACGGCGTTCAAAGTCCAATTCATTGGTGCGCTCGCGCACACGGGTTTCCAATTCGCGGGTTTGCGCGATGGTTCGCTCATATAAGCGGGCGTTACGAATAGCAAGCGCCGCTTGGTCAGCGAATGCTTGCAGGCGTACTGCGTTTGTTTCGTTAAAGCGATTCGGCGTTCCGCTGTCGGCATTGAGGAGACCAATAAAGTGTCCGCCTACTTGCAGTGGCACAGCGAGATGCGACTTGATCCACTGCTCACCTTCGATTTCTACCCATTCCGATGACATACTGACATCAGGAATGACAAAAGCCTGTTTGTCCTGCATGATCCGCCCCCACAACGGGCGTGATGCAATCGGCAGCAGCAGCTTTCCCCGATGTACATCGCTTAATGGTTCATAGCCTAATGCGCCGACTATCCGCATGTATTCGCCTTCAACCAGCATAAGATTTGCAGCATCGCTGGGTACAACCCGACTCACGCATTGGAGGATAATCGAGAATAGTTTATCAAGTTCAAGAGTGCTGTTTAGCGCCGCGGATGTTTCGATGAGCGCGTCGGCTAATGTGCGCTGCATTCGCCCTTCCGCTTGAAGGCGCAGCACATATTCTGCCAAGAGAATACGGCGTTCCAGCAAGACCATATCAACAGGCTCAGCTAAGATTTCGTGGATGCCTGCCTTGAACGCACGGGGAACATCCTCTGGTTTTACCAGCGCAAGTACGGGAAGAACCGTTTCCCGGGGTGTGCAGGCAATAACGCGCTCGCATAAGTTAATACGCGCATCCGCATCGACCATCGCATTGACGATCAGCAAATCAGGCAGTTGTTCTTGTATATATGCCAACGCTTGAACATGATTATCGACAGCGATGACTACACAGTTGGAGCTAGTGCAAGCAGGGATATAGGATTGGGCATCAACGAATAATACATTGAACTTGCCCGATACGAATGAGGTCATGAGGAATATGAATTATCCCACATTATTAGAGATTTCAACTCAATTATAGCAAAACGCCCCTACGATAGGGGCATAATGCAATGATATATGGTGTTGAGGTTAACTGCTAGATCAGCCGTGACGCTGCATAAAGCGTGCCATACGTTCCAACGCTTCTTCGATGTTTTCGTAGCTGTTGGTATAGCTGGCGCGGATAAATCCGCTGCCGCTTTTACCGAAGGCGCTGCCCGGCACCACAGCAACTTGTTCCTCGCGGAGTAAATTTTCGCAAAATTCTTCGTCTGTCATGCCCGATGCGTTAACGCAGGGGAAGGCATAGAACGCGCCGCGCGGTTCAAAACAGGTCATGCCAAGCGTATTGAACCCATCTACAATCAATTTGCGACGGCGATCATATTCGTCGCGCATCATCGCCACATCCTGTTCGCCTCTCGTCAACGCTTCAATGGCAGCGTACTGCCCGACTGTGGGGGCGGACATAATTAAGTACTGGTGCAGCTTAAGCATCGCTTCCATAATCGACGCGGGAGCAGTCGCGTAGCCGATGCGCCAGCCCGTCATGGCAAATGATTTGCTCATCCCACTTAGCAGGATGGTGCGTTCACGCATATCGGGAAGCGAAGCGAAGCATTGATGCTGAACACCGTACACTAGGCGTTCGTAAATTTCGTCGGAAATGACCAGCAGATCGTGTTTACGAGCAACAGCAGCGACTTCTTCAAGATGTTTCGGGGTCAGCACCGCGCCTGTGGGGTTGTTGGGGTAGCTGATCAAAATGGCTTTGGTGCGCGAAGTAACCGCCGCTTTGAGATGCGCGCCTGTGACCTGAAAATCGTGCTCAACATATGCATCGACAATTACGGGAACCCCTCCTGCCATTTCGACGGCAGCGGCATTGGCGACAAAACACGGCTGCACGACCAACACTTCATCACCGGGATCAAGAATAGCTTTTAACGCCAGCCACAGGGCTTCGCTCACGCCAACCGTCACGACAATTTCGTTAGCGGGATGATACGAAACACCATACAAAGTCTCGATATAGCTTGCAATCGCGCGGCGCAGTTCGATCATGCCTGCATTCGACGTATACGCCGTTTGCCCGCACAAAAGTGATTCCACGCCTTTTTGTGTGATGTGTCGGGGTGTTTCAAAGCTGGGTTCGCCGATCCCCAGAGAGATTACATTGTCCATTGTCGCGGCAATATCGAAATAGCGTCGAATGCCGGACGGCTGCATCTTTTGCACGTTCTGAGCGATAAAGTTTCGCATGAGCAATCCCATACCCGTTGTGAATAACCATCGGCTATTATGCACGAAGCGGGGCGCGTTTTCTTCGTTCAACCCTAGCGAACTTGGCAAACACTTCTACTACAGTTTGTCGGAACGCATCCTATAGAAGACAATGCCGCGCCGCCCCATGAGCGATGGTACAATAAAGACAAATAATCAACCGGAGTGTGTGGACGGTTTCAGCGGAGGCAAGCGTGGATCAGCAAACGACCCTCATCATTTTGGGGATTTGCGGTTTTTTGACCGTATGTTTTGGACTGCTGGTGTTGGCGTTCGTGACGATCTTCCGATTTACCGGGCGCAACTTTTTGGGCTTCTTGGGGATATTGGCGCGCAACCGCGATGAAGAAGACGTTGACCTCAACCGGGTTGGGCGAGTACCAGATTTACGCTCAATTGCAGCCAACGCGGATTTTGATGCGGCATTGGCAAAGCATGTCGTTCAAGATGAGCTTGCGCCTACGCATCATCCACCCACCGCATATACGGGACAAGCGGGAGCTTCGCCTACCCCGCCGCCAAATGCCGATCCGCTAGGTGGGTCGATTCCGCGACGGTACAGCGCCCCGCAGCAGGGAACGGTCGGGCAAACACCCTATGGCGCGCAAGCAGGGCAGCCAACCCCACCACCGACAGCCAACGATTTGGGGTGGGTAAATCCGGCGCTGCCTTCGCTCAACGACACGGGGGCGCTGCGAGACTTACGCCGCCGTGACCGAGATGACGACGATGACTTGATCGGCGGGCTAATGGGGGACGATGATGGGGGTGTGCTGGGGTAGTTGGGAGTGCTTCTTCGCGTGAAGGATTAAGCAAACCGCGAAGAATTGTCGTCCATGTCCTTTGATGTCCGAGTTGTTACGCTCAAGAATTGAGGAAGGCTTAATGTGTTAGGTTTTACTAACTTTTTGAGCGAAAGTGCAGTTTATGAATCAGGGGTGGGCGGCGGATCGGTAGTGGTGACACAAGCGGCGAGTGCGATTGTAATGGCGGTGCGAAGTTCCAATCGATGCGTTGGATTATAGGTAAACGTGAGTTTTCTTCCGGTTTCTCCGGGCGGTGATCCGTCATCTTGGTAGTATAAATTGAAGCCTTTGCGGATGAGTTTATGATAGGCTTCGGCTTCGTAGAAGGGTGAGGCAAATGGAAGGCGGCGCACACCGACGATCCCCTGCGGCGGCGAAGTATCTTCGGGAGCGGCGGTGATCCAGATTCCTGTGAGCGTGAGGACTTTGTAGCCGAAATACCCCGATGGGCGCGACCAGATCATCACCCCGACCCACACCAGCGGCGAAAGCCCGTCGAGCGCGGTGGGTCCCCAACACAAATTTTTGGAAAAGTGCCTAGCTTGCAAGTCTTCGAGCGCGCCCCATGCGTTGAGATCATCCAGTATGCGCGCGAGCGTCTTTTGCTGGTCGCGGAGGGGCGCAAGCTGGCGTTCGCGGCGATATGCCGCTAGTTGGGCTAGAATGTCCTGTCGTGTTGGGCGTTTCATGAGTTGATTATACAGAGGAAATGTCTGGTTGGATGATGATTTCGAGAACGGCACGCCGGTAGGTTGGTTGGTAAACAGCATGGAGTCCGTTTTTTATGTGGCGGACACGCAGGGAGAAACCGTCGATGCTTCGCATCGCGTTTCTCTCGCTTCCCTACAAACAATTTTCGCATAAATTCTGAATCTTATGGGACGAGGTGGGATGGCGACATGGTTCGATGGGGCAAGGTTTGATGCAGCCGATACACGGGAAAATTGTCACATTACGCGGGTGGCGGCAGAGTGATTTGCCAGTGTTTGCCGAATGGATGCAGCCCAATAACGAATGGCATCAATGGGATGGCCCGTATTATCCCCGACCCACGAGCGATGAAATCAATACATGGGTGGATACGATTCGACGGCGTGTGCAAGCGCAAGAAGATCAAACAGCGCCTGAACCGTATTCGCGCGTGGTGATTGCCACACGCAACACGGACACGCTGATCGGGTCGGTATCATGGACATGGATCAGCGAAGAAACGAACTGGATCGAACTGGGAATTGCGATCTTTGATCCGGCTTACTGGGGTCGCGGATACGGCTATGAGGCGCTCGGCTTGTGGGGCGATTATTTGTTTCGCATGATGCCGAAAATCGTGCGGCTGGATTTACGCACATGGTCGGGCAACACGCGCATGATGCGGCTGGCGGAAAAGCTCGGTTATACGCTTGAGGCGCGCTTTCGCAAGGCGCGCCTCGTTAAGGGTGTATACTACGACGGAATCGGGTACGGGATTCTGCGCGAAGAATGGGCGCAGAAATACCCAAATGGGTTTGCGGATTCGCTTAGGTGAGGCAAAACAAACAGCGCAGATGATATAAAACACGGCGGGCTCAAGACCTCACCCTATGGGATCATTCATGACGGGCAGCCATGAGTGACGCGACCAATTGATCAATACGCTGGTGATGCGAACCGCGCCAATAGACCTTTTGACAGTTTGAACACTGATAAAACGTATCGTAGAACTGGAGCGTATCCGGCGGGACGAGGTCGGCAATCGTGGATGATTCGACCTGCCCGACCAATCCGTTACACAGGGTGCAGCGCGAAAACATGCGAATATCATCCCAGAAGTTGTAGCGGCGGATCACTTCGATCAACTGCTGTTCGGGATCGGTGGCGCGGACAAAATAGCCATAGGTGACGATTTTACGTTTGAGCAAGCCAATATCACGGCTTAACAAAATACGGTTTTCATCGGCTGATACCTGCGCTAGATAGTCGTCATCGGCAAAGTTGCTGTAATGAGTATCAAAGCCCAACATGCGAAGATACGCCGCTAACCGCCCTAGATGCACATCCAAGACGAACGCCAGCGGTGGATTTGCCGGATAGACGCTGAGATGATGATTGAGCGTGAAATCGTAGAACGGCGGATACACGCTCACATGATCGCCCGCTTGCAGCATGTAGTCAAAAGGGCGCGAGTCGCCATTGACGAGTATGTATCCGATTTCGACGTGCGGCACACCAACGGATTCGATGGTGTCTTTGACCGTCGCACCCGCGTCGATGGTGAGATCAAAATCGCGGTCACGACGCTTGGGAACGAGAAACGGGTTTAGATCGCCATAGAAATGGAGGGTGATTTGATGATTCATGCTTCCAATCCGCCAGATGATCTCGATACGCTTAAATTGGGCCAACAGTCGAAGGCGTGGCTGCGCGAGATCGGCATTTCGACGCGCACGCAAATCGTAGAGCTTGGTGTGATAGAAGTATACCGCCGCTTGAAAGCCGCGTTTCCAAATCGGGTGAGTTTGAATATGCTGTGGGGTTTGGAAGCGGCGATGACGGGTCAAAAATGGACGGATATTCCCGATGTGGTCAAGGCGGATTTGATCGAGCATTTGAAGGGGGCTGAGGGGAATTAATAAAGGCGCGGAGATGATCCATGCCTTTATTGTCAGCAATTCTGTGCCGGCACATCGCGTCGGAACAAAATCCGCGCGCCATCGTCATACACGGTGACGACGACATCGAGCGTGCAAGTGGCAGGGTCGAAAGGTCCAACACTGTCAAGAACGGCTTTTTGGGCGGCAAATGCCGGAGTCAGCAACGCGAGAGACGCGATGACGATCAGAATCGCACGATGAGCAAACGACGCATTAGGTATATTCCTTTTCCATTTTCCGAAAATGTACTTATAAACATCTACTCATAAGTAGAGCCGAAGGTTAAGCGAGCGCAAATCAAATTGGGACGATTTTTCTGATTTTTTATAATCCTATTACATTCGAAAAACTCCGTAGCGCGTCTCCTGCGGCGGCGCGGCGCAAACTACGCCAAGCGCCAAGCCCAACACGCGGCGCGTCTGCGCGGGGTCGAGAATGCCGTCATCCCACAGGCGGGCGGTGGAATAGTACGGGCTGCCTTCGTGTTCATATTTTTCGAGAATTGGGCGCTTGAAGTCGTCCTGTTCGATGGGAGTCATGTCAGGTTTTCCTTCGCGCGCCAATTGATCGCGCTTGATAGTGAGCAGGACATTCGCCGCCTGTTCGCCGCCCATCACACTGATTCTCGCATTAGGCCACATCCACAAGAAGCGCGGCTGATAGGCGCGTCCGCACATGCCATAATTGCCCGCGCCAAAACTCCCGCCGATGATGACGGTCAGTTTGGGGACATTCGCATTGGCGACAGCGTGAACCATTTTCGCACCGTCTTTGGCGATTCCAGCTTGTTCGTAGGCTTTACCGACCATGAATCCGGTGATGTTTTGCAGGAACAGCAGCGGAATGTTTCGCGCGGTGCATAGTTCGACGAAATGCGCGCCTTTGAGCGCCGATTCGCCAAACAGCACGCCGTTGTTGGCGATGATCCCGACCGGAAAACCTTCAATGCGGGCAAAGCCTGTCACGAGCGTCGTGCCGTAGTTGGCTTTGAACTCGCGGAAGCGGCTGCCATCGACTAGGCGGGCGATGATCTCGCGCACATCGTAGTTTTCACGGAAGGTGGCGGGCAGCACACCGTAAATTTCTTCAGGGGAATACAGCGGCGCTTCGGGCATGGTGACATCGACGTGGAAGGTCTTTTTACGGTTGAGTGTAGCCACGATCTCGCGGACGATTCCGAGCGCGTGCAGATCATCCTCTGCGAAGTGATCGGCTACGCCGCTTTGATGGGTGTGGACGAACGCCCCGCCTAATTCTTCGGCGGTGACTTCTTCGCCCGTCGCGGCTTTGACCAGCGGCGGACCGCCAAGAAAAATCGTGCCAGTTTTGTTGACAATCACGGTTTCGTCGCTCATGGCGGGGACATACGCACCGCCCGCTGTGCAGTTCCCCATCACGGCGCTGATCTGCGGGATTTTCGCGGCGCTCATCACGGCTTGGTTGTAGAAGATGCGCCCAAAATCGTCGGAATCGGGAAACACTTCATCTTGCATGGGCAGAAAAGCGCCGCCGCTGTCCACCAAATAGATACACGGGAGATGATTTTCGAGCGCAACCTGCTGCGCGCGCAAATGCTTCTTGACAGTCATAGGGAAATAGGTGCCACCTTTGACGGTGGCATCATTGGCGATGATCAAACACTCAACGCCGCTGACGCGCCCAATTCCGGTGATGATTCCGGCGGCGGGGGCTTCACCGTGATAAAGTTCCCAAGCGGCAAGCGGAGACAGTTCGAGAAAGGGCGATCCTGCGTCGAGCAGCGCGTCAATGCGGTCACGGACGAACAGTTTGCCCTGTTCGCGGTGGCGCTGCTGATATTTTTCGCCGCCACCCTGCCGCGCTGTCGCCATGCGTTCGCGCAGTTCGCTTGCAAGGGATTGATGATAGGCGGCATTCTGGCGAAACGCATCGCTGTGCGGGTCGATGATACTTTCTAAAACGCTGTTGTCGGGAATATCAAAACGATTTTCGTTCACAGAATAAAGTCCTTTTGGGGGTCAGCAATCCGTCAATCCAACACCATTAACACGAGTGCGCTTTTAGGGTATGATTGCGCGCGTTTTCACTTTCCATTGGTGTATCTCCCAGCCGGAGTCCGTTAGATTATGCAGAACCAACAAGCGAAACGTGCCAGTATTTATCTGGGCGTGTTTATGGCAGTCGTGCTTTTGGGCGGCACAATCCTGCAAGTGATCGGTGGCAACACAACCACCACCCAGCAGACGATTGATCCTACCGCAACACCCGCGCCGACTCTGCCTCCACCCATCACTGACTTTAGCAATATTACTTTTGACAGCGTCTATTTGCATCCCAGTGGTCTTTACACGGTTGGGCAGCCGCCGGGTTGGGAAGCCAGCCAGCCAAGCCAGAACAACTCACAGGCACAGGTCAACTTTGTCAACAGCACAGCGTTGAGCGTGATTGATGTGTATGTTGAGCGTGGATTCGCAGCGATTACGCCGGAAGAATTAAGCGCGCGCTTTACCGAAGCGGTGCTGGATGCGAGCTGGGCGAACTTTAATGAATGGCGTGAAACCAATCGTCGAATCGAAGGCGAACGGCTGTTGATCGATTTCGTGGTGCGCTTTCAGGGGCAGGATTATATCGCCCGCCAAATTGTGACATCCGACGGTGAATGGATTTACGTGACGCGCGTTCTCGCGCCGCACAATGCCAGCGGACTGGTTTCGTATTTGATGGACAATCTGCCGGGCACATTCACGCCGTTCAAAGTATTTAAGGATACGCCATTTAGCTGGACGAGCTATTATGACCCGACGTTTAGTCACATCATCCGTTTTCCGCAGGAATGGGGAATTGAAGACAGCGCACCGGGTCGGTTGACGAGCATCCGCAGCGCAAACGGTGTTTCGCTGCGTGTACAGGGCTTTGCCAATACCAGCGTGGCGGATCAAGCAGCGGCGGAAGCATGGCTGCAAGCGGTTCGTCCCGGCGCGACGATTTTGAGTGTTGAACCGACAACACGCGACGGCGTGAGCGGCTTCTCAGTTGCATATGCGTTTAGCAACGCGGATGGCGAACCACAGAGCGGGCTGGCGGTGCTGCTCAACGGCACAGTCAACGGCGAACCAGTGCTTCATACGGCGAACCTGTATTTCGCGGCGGCGAATGTTGACCTAAACGCGGTTGAAACCCTGCAAGAACAAGCGGCGGCGATTGCGGCAGGCGAAGTCGAAGTTACGCCGGAAGCAACGGGCGAAGTCGCGGATGCATTCGCGGCAGCATCCGAAGTGGTGGGCGGGACTGGCGAAACCGCGGCGACGAGCGCGACAGTGTTCACAGAACTGGCAAGTGTGATGGAAACGTTCCGCGTGCTGCCGCTGACGAACCTCTCGGCAGATTCACTGCCGCCCGCTACCCCAACTCCGCTTGCGCCAGTCGTGCCCCCAGAAGCAACCACTGAGGCAACTGCCGAAGTGACCGCCGCCGCAGACGCGCAAGCTGCCGCGCCGGAAGCGACTGGAGAGGCGACAGCAGAAGCCACCGCCGAAGCGACAACTGCACCATAGATAGGGATTCAGGTGGGCGGTTCACGAACCGCCCCTACGGATCACAAATGTGACATTTCGCGCGCGGTCTTATGACGGGCTGCACTAGGAATTGTCACTAATTGGGCGCTATTGTAGGGGTAACAACGTGATAGGCGACTCTCCTCCCTACACTTAAAATTATTACCCCGTAAAGGACATGGGAATCTGGACCGTTCCCATGTCCTTTATATTTTTGATTACTGCGGAGGCGCAGAGAGAAACAAGTTTCTCTCGCGTCCCTATAAAGCGATGTTTTTTCGTCGGGCAGAGGGCGCATCGCGATGAAGAGCCGCCCCTACTGGTTGGATGCGAAGAATTCCCAGATCACTTCTTCCGCGAAAATGTCGCGGGTGGTGAGATCAACGCCGGGAATTTCGCGGAGCGGATGCCCCGGATAGGTATGCCCGCCAAAATACACACCATAAAATGCAAGGCGTGAATTATCCCGACAATTGTTGTAGTGTTCCGCGATTACCCGTGTACCGTCGTTTGGATCAACATCAGGGAGCACCGTCTGGGTGATTTCTGGTGAACAGACATTGTGATCGCGCCAAAACTGGATGGTTTCAGCAGCGGAGAGATAACCATTTTCACCGCGAATCCCCGCCCAAGGCACGACAAAATCATCCGTGCCTTGCAGCACAATCAGACTGACAGGCGGCGCGGACTCACATTCATCCAGCACATAGCGCGGCATCGTCGATGCGACGGAGGCAACCGCCGCGAACGTGTCCGGCAGACGACAACCCAAACGATACGCCAACATCCCGCCCATTGAATAGCCTGCCGCATATATGCGTGTTTGATCGATATTCAAGCTGGCGCTCACCACCTCGATCATCGACTGAATAAACGTCACATCATCGACATTCTGCACACGCGGATCGCCCACGCGCCCATCATTCCAAACGAAGTTGATGCCGTTGGGGTACACGACAGCGGCGTTTTCGCGTTCGCCTATCACATCAAAACCGGAAAACGTGGCGAATCCTTCGCTGTTGCTGTTGGCAGGATGCAGCGCCACGATCAACGGGATTGGAGCGCCTTCGGGATCATAATTCGGCGGAATGTAGAGCAGGTAGCGGCGACGCAGCCCTTCATGAGACTGCGACACATCATAAAACACGCCGTATTCATCGAACTCCAACGGCGTGATTGGCGTGGGAGTGGGTTCGGTTGTCGCTTCGGCTGTTGCTTCGGGCGCAATCCATTGTGCCCCTACGTCGGCGGCTGTTTCGGGTGTCGATTCTTGCGCGTAGACGCTCCCCGCGATCATCATGCATACGATGAACAAGAACAAAAGACGCTTCACAGATGGTTTATCCTTTGGTGGGTGATTAGCTGAGTGATGCTTAAGTACATACCCGACAATGGGTGAAAAGGTTCTTTTATAAATAAGCCAATTGGAAATCTGGGTCCTACGTGGGCGACCCAGTGGGTCACCCCTACAAATGTGACTTTTGAAATGGTTTCAAGCTACAACGATTACGAAACGCCTCAACGCCTGCGAATGACGGTACTCATTTGCGGGGATGGTAGCCACACCGTAAATGTCGAGCCTTTGCCTTCACCTTCGCTGGCGACGCTCACACGTCCGCCGTGCGCTTGGACAATTTCCTGCACAATTGCCAAGCCTAAGCCTGTGCCGCGCTTGGGTCCACGCGCCTTATCAACTTGATAGAATCGCTCGAAGATGCGCGGGAGTTCGGCGGGAGCAATACCCACCCCGGTATCCTGCACACTCACTTCAACGCCGCCGCCGCGCGCATACGTTCGCACTTCGATTGATCCGCCTGTAGGAGTGTAATTGATAGCGTTGCTGATCAAGTTGGTAAGAACTTGAGCAAGGCGATCACCGTCGCCCGCAACAGGCGGCATCGGTGACGCATCTACCGTGAGCGAGACACCTTTTTCGCGTGCGACAATGCCTAACTTCTGCACAACGGCGGCGGTCAACTGCCCCATATCAATCGCTGTGACTCGCATCGACAAGCGTCCGGCTTCTAAGCGGGCAAGATCAGTCAATTCGATGACCATCCGATTGAGGCGGGCGGCTTCGTCATAGATGATGCGTGCCGCTTCTTCAGGATTGACCACACCATCCATAATCGCCTGTGAGAATCCCTGTATCGATGTGAGTGGGGTTTTCAAGTCGTGCGACACATTGGCGAGAAAATCCTGCTGCACCTGCTGTTCGGCTTGAACTCGCTCGCTCATCTTGTTGAAGGCTTCGGCAACAGCGCGGACTTCCTGCGGTCCGCGCACCGGGACACGTTCGCTAAAATTGCCTTCCGCGACATTTTCGACAGCCTTAGCGACGGTTTGCAGGGGTTCGGCAACCCCGCGCGAGATCACCCCTGCGAGAAGCACGGCGACAATCAAGCTGACGAATGCAGCTTGAGACAAAAGGGGCAGCAAGTTTGTGCCGAACTGTTCCAGCACTTCTTGAATCGTTTGCTGTGGACGGGGTTCGGCAAACAAAAGCGCGTTAACCTGTGTATCCGTCTGTACAGCTTCGATACCCACAAACAGCCATTCGTTGCCATCGGGGTTGACGAACGCCCCGCGCACCGCTTCGATGGTGCCTAGTTCAGCCGAAAAGCCGCGTCGAATCTGCGCGGGAATGGCGTAGGTTTCGATGCGTCCGTTGATCACCTGTCCGACTTCAAAGGCTTCGGCGCTGTCGTAGTAGATGGCTTGATCGTTGACATTCACGAGCATCACGCGCGTGCCGGTTTCTTCCGCGATGCGTTCCAATGCGCGGGTGAGACTTTGAAAGCGGGTTAATCCCGCGATGATATTCGGGCGCGCACTCGAAATGACCGTGACCATATCCACGTTAAGCGCCACCTGCGCCAATCGCTGATAGGTGGGTTCAGGCGGGGCTTGGCGCGTGTTAAGAATGAGGACAAAGGCGACAGCAATCACGCCAAGCGTGACTGCAAGCAGTAAGAGATAGGAGCCGAATAAACGCTGACGCAGCCGGGAAAACATCATAAATCCAAGCGATAACCAACACCCCATACTGTGTCGATGGTGGGACGCATTCCATTCAATTTGTGGCGAAGATGCGCGATGTGTACATCGACGGTGCGGGTTTCTCCAGCAAAATCGTAGCCCCACACGACATCGAGCAGTTTTTCGCGGGTGAAAACCACGCCGCGATTTTCCGCCAACGTGAGCAGCAGGTCGAATTCTTTCACGCGCAAGCTGACGGGCTTTCCATCAACGGTGACAAGGCGGCGTTCGGGGTAAATCGAGAGGTTGTCGAGCGTAAGCACCGAATCGGCGGGCGCGGATGACTGCGCGGGCTTGCTGCTGCGCCGCAAAATCGCGCGGACGCGAGCGACCAGTTCACGCGGGTTGAACGGCTTGGTCAAGTAGTCATCCGCGCCGAGTTCCAAGCCGACAATGCGATCAATGTCATCGCTGCGGGCAGTGAGCATGATGATCGGCACATCGCTTTCAGCGCGCACGCGGCGACATACTTCCCATCCGTCTAGTTCGGGCAGCATGAGATCAAGCACGACGAGCGTAGGCTTATCCGCGAGGATTTTTTGCAGCGCGATCACGCCATTGGTGGCGCTCGTCGTCTTGAAGCCTTCTTTTTCGAGATACGCCTTTGCCAAATCGATGATGTGCTGTTCGTCATCCACGATCAAAATGGTGTCTACCATGTGAATATCGCCCTGTGTGCTTGTGCGCGCGCCAGAATAATTTTGATCATAGCCCGCAATTGTAAAAAATTTTCATGGGTGTGGGGAGAGCGATTGCAGGGGACGCGCGTCCCTATGGAGAGGAAATAACCTGTTGGCAAGAGTGAAATAGAAACGAGTATCGCAGTGGATCATTTGTCGTCGGCAGCATCAGCATCAGACGTGGGGAGCGGCAGCACAACCACTTTGTCGATGCGATTGCCATCCATGTCGATCACTTCAAACTTAAAATTATCCCACTCAAATGAATCCCCCGCTTTGGGAATACTGCCTAATTTGTGCAAAATGAAACCTGCAAGGGTTTCAAAATCGTCGTGTTCGCCGGGAATTTCTTCCACGTCGATGAGTTCGCGGAAGTCGTCAATCGGCATCATGCCATCAACCAACCATGAGCCATCATCGCGCTGGATGGATTCAGGTTCGTCGTCTGTCCCGACAATATCGGCGAGAATGTCTTGAATGGTGATGATACCTTCCAACCCGCCGTATTCACCAATCACCAGCGCAGTATGTCTGCCTGTAGATCGGAATAATTCGAGTAGTTTGGCGGCACTCATACTTTCTGGCACAAAAATAGGTTCTTTCATAACCGCGCGCAAATCGAAGGGCTGACCGGAGAATAAGCGCCCCAACATATCTTTTGTTTGCATGATGCCTAACACATGGTCAAGATCGCCGTCGCAGACGGGAAAGCGCGAATGATGATTGCTCATAATTTTGCGCTGATTTTCTTCGTCGGTGTCGTTAATATCCAACCACACCACTTCAGTACGCGGGGTCATGAGGGCGGTCACACGGCGCATATCCAAGCGGAACACACCTTCTACCATGTCGTGTTCGGTTTCTTCAAAAACGCCCGCATCGATTCCCTGTTGAATCATGGCTTTGATTTCGTCTTCGGTGACGGGGGGTTCTTCGCTGGCACGCACGCCGATCAAACGCAGCACGAGGGTAGTCGATGCACTCAACAAAGAGACAACCGGCGCGGTGAGTGTTTCCAAAAAGCGCATCGGGCGGGCAACCAAAGAAGCGATACGCTCTGGCGATTGCAGAGCAAGCCGTTTGGGGACAAGTTCGCCAATGATCAACGAGAGATATGTAGTCAGCAGCACGATGAGCGCGAAACTGACAGCGGCGGCATAGGGAGCAATAGGCGTATTTTCAAACGAACGCGCGAGGTCTTCAGCGAGTGTCGCGCCTGCAAATGCGCCGCTCACTTGCCCGATGAGCGTGATGCCAATTTGTACGGTGGATAGAAAACGATTCGGTTGTTCGGCAAGTTCGAGCGCGACGCTGGCGTTCTGGTCGCCTTTATCCACAAGCTGTTGGAGACGCGCTTTTCGTGCGGCAATTACCGCCGTTTCCGAGAGCGCAAAAAGCCCATTCAACACACTCAAGGCTAAAATGATGACCAATTCCATGTGTTCAGGTTTCCCATCGCATATTGACAAAAGTACGCTGCACGTGGAAGTGATAACGCGCAAGCAGGGCATTCGTGACCGTTTCATCGGCTGGATGCTCGATGGTGAGCGGGCTGGACGCGCCAAATCGACGCACCGCGTAGCTGATTAACGCATCGTCATACAGCCCGGTGTAATCTGGATCGACCATCAATGTTAGTTGGATGCTGCTGGCGGCAAGCGCGTTTTCGATCCAGAGTGCAGCGAGTACGGCGCGTTCGTCTTCCGAACGAATGACGAGGTGTTCGACGGAGCGAAGATTTGCCAGATCGCTGAGCAGCGACCAAAGCGAAGCGGTAAACAAGCCGGGAAATGTAGGGCGAAGCCAGCCGATACCGCCGCGTTCCGCCGGGCGGATGCGCTGTGCGAGTTCGAATTCGCCGCGCCATTCCGAGCGGCGACGGCGGGAAATATAGATGCGTGAATCTTGACGCGGCATCATCACCCGCGACATGCTGCTGCGCTTCCAATGATTCCATGTGCGTTCGGTGCGAAAACCGAGCGTCTCATAGAGTTGGCGGGCAGGCGTGTTCTTTTCTTCCACTTGCAGAATCGCAACCGCGCGAGGATTTCCTCCACGCATGAGAGCGGCGCGCTTACGAATTGAATCAAGGCTGGCTTCCATCAAGCGGCGGGCAATTCCGCGTCCGCGATAGTCGGGATGGGTGGCAACGTTCGCAATCATCCATGTACTGCCGAAAATTCGTGCCGCGCCGCGCGGCAAACTCGCGGGATATACCGAGACGTTTCCTACCAGCTTGCCACCATCGATCCAGACGAAACCCATGCCCATACCTTGAATGAGTTCGTTGTTGACGCTGATCAATGAGGTTAACCCGCCCATATGGCTTAACGCGCGCATTTCGCGCACGGCGGCACGCCCATGATGATCCATTGTATCGGCAAACGCGATTTCGATCAGATCGGCAAGTTGGCTGAGGTCAGTACGTAAATTTACAGGACGCAGCCCATCTTGATTGGCGGCAGGAGTGACGTTGGGCACGCTCAACGTGAACACAATCAACCATCCGTACATGAAAGTGGTTATGCATTGTACCTGATTCTGAATTTCATTTACAGAAGGCAATTACTCCACTGCTAACTGCTGTGCTCGGTCAATGATGACATTTGTAAGGACGCAAGAGAACAAGGTTTTCTCCGCGTGGTCACCGCGCAGGACGCTTGCTACAAACAAAAATGCAGAAGTGACCCGACAAAGCACTCATGCACACGGCGATAGTGATTCGGCAGGGTTGAATCATAAATCCTCACAACAGCGAAAGTCATACATAAAAAACGTAAAGATTTGTTTTGTGACACAATGCAATCATCCAAAAGTCATAGTACGTGGTACACTCACACTAAGGGAATGTTTTATTCCGGCTCATTATCAACATGATTGTCAGTTTCATGGAGGTCATATGCCGCAGCATCGCCTGAAGGAATGGGTTGGGCGTGTGCTCCTTGTGTGGTTAAGGCACATTTATGAGCCTTTCACATATAGGCGTGCGCCGACATTCACTGGGCAAGGTCTTGTTGAATACGCGCTGCTGATCGTCTTTATAGCACTTATCGTACTCATCGTCGTCGCCTTGCTCGGTCCATGGACAGGAAACGTTTTCAGCAACATCATTAATAATATATGAGCTGAATCCGCACCTACCCTCATTCCACGCTTCATTTATGCCCTCGGCATTATGGACGAAAGACCCTACCGTTGTCGCGGTAGGGTCTTTCGTTTAGACTAGGGAGCGCATATGCTGAGGAGAATTTTAGTATGAGTCGAAACTACGGTTACGGTTCACTCGGACGGCGATCAGGCAGCGCAGCGTGGCAGTGGGTCGTGATCGGGATGATTCTGGGCTTCATGTGTTCCGCGGTTGTGGTGATCGGCGGGCTGGCAGCGGGATTCCTCTCGCTCGACCCGGCGGCGGTGGCGGCGAATCAAGCAACGCAGACACCGTTTATCATCACAGCAACCCCTGAACCCGTGACCCCAACCGATACCCCCACGATCACACCTTCGCCTACTCACACGGAAGAAATTCCGCTGAATGTGGCAGCGCCCACTGCCAGCCCGACCGTGATTCCGACCTTGCTCACCCCCGCCCCAACGGCAACCACGGCGACATCGGGCGGACAGTCTGGCGGCGGATTAACGAGCGGCGGCGCGGGCGCACAGTTGTTGCCCGGTCAAACGCCGCAAAATGTAACGGGTGTACAGCCCAGCGGCGTGTCGGAGTCCCTGCGAACGATTGCCAGTGAAGTTCGCCTTGTGACTGGCGGTGAGTTCCAAATGGGAACCACTCCGGCAGAAGTGGTACAAGCAGTCGATGAGTGTACCGCGGGCTATGGCGGCGCGGCAGGCGCGTGCCAGCTTTCTTACGGTGAAGACGCGCAGCCGCAGCACCCAGTCACAGTCAGTTCGTTCAACATGGAAGTGACAGAAGTGACTTACGCACAGTACGTCGCCTTTTTGAATGAAATGGGACCCGGCAGTCATCGTAACGGATGCTTCGGACTGCCGTGCGTTCGCACGAATATCGAAGCGGCTGAGGTGAGCGAAATTCTATTCGATAGTGCCAATTACAGCGTGACCCCCGCCTTAAACAACTTCCCAGTATCGAATGTGTCATGGTTTGGGGCGCGGGCATACTGCGAAGCGATTGGTCGCCGCCTGCCGACGGAAGCCGAATGGGAACGTGCTGCGCGCGGTGACGACGGACGCATATTCCCATGGGGCAACTTGTGGAATCCCGATTATGCCGCGACGAGCCGCAGCACGAACCCCGTGCGCGTCCCTGTGACGGAATACTCGAACGTGCCGAGCGTTTACGGTCAGATCAATTTAGCGGGCAACGTCGCGGAATGGGTCAATGACTGGTATGGAGACCGCTATTACAGCCTTCAGCAGCAGTCCGGCAATGTAATCGACCCTCAAGGACCGTCATCAGGTTCGCAGCGTGTAGTACGCGGCGGCGCTTGGAGCAGTGTGCCGTTCTTCTCGCGCACACCGCATCGCCAAAGCTGGGAACCGAACGATCCACAGCCTTGGATTGGTTTCCGTTGCGTTGAAGACATCGACGCGACTGCGGGCGCATCCGGCAATACGACGGGCACGCTTCCCGGTCAGGTTGATCCCGCGACATTAGGCATCACGGATACGACAGGTGGAACAACGAGTGAAGAAAGCGCGCCCAACGCGCAGCCGACGCTCCCACCCGCCCCAGTCATTCCCGCGACGGCAACATCGACACTCGCGCCATAACATTAGCCGTCTTATAGGCAAATAAAACGCCCTCACTGTTCAGTCGTGAGGGCGTTTTGTTGACAGCGCGGATTCGTCTTGCTCATCATCGAGCGGCGGCGGGGTATCGCCTGTGGCGGCGGGGCGGCTCAATGGATAAAACGCGAACATGAACGCATAAGCCTGTGCGTCGGCATGTTCGTCATCGCGCATTTCGATTTCAAATTCATTCATAAGCGCGCGCAAACGGTTGAAGAATTCTTCCGCCTGCTGTTTGCTCAAACGACTGCGCCCACGCCCGATGATCAACTTGCGGTGCAGCGGCGCGTCTTGACTGGTATCAATAATCCCTTGCTGAATACTTTTGCGGATTTCGGCACGACTGCGTTCAATCGTGGACGCAAGCGCGGCATCCAACGCTTGATCACCCGTCTTTTGACCGGGTGAAAGCAGGGTGCGGTCAATCGTAAATGTGCGCGCCGATACGCCATAACGTTTTTCGATGATTCCAGACACAATGCGCGTATCGATCACGCGGATAAACCCGTGTTCTTCCAACAAATTGATATGATAGTAGAGTTTCGTCGGGACGAGTTCGAGTTCCGAAGCAATCTGCTTGACAGTGCGGGGACTGTCAAGCAGCGCCTCGATAATTTGCTGTCGGAGTGGATCGGAGAAGACCTTGAGGGCTTCTAATGTCGTGATCGTGAAATCATCGGCGGGATGGTATGTCCCTACCCCTGCACTGTCGTCCATAAAATCCTATGGTGTGTACGGTTAGTTGAGATTCACGTCCGGGCGATACGTCGTTTCGCCCTCATCATCTGTGCCGGACAACTTCACCAAGCGGCTGCCGATTTCCTGCATACGATGACCGACCCATGCGAGAGCAGGATTGTAATGAGCGTGCTGCTGCTTGCGTTCAGCTAGCAGTTCCTTCGCGATGCGGTCTTGTTCGGCTTGCTTGATAAGCTCGTCGCGGAACAGGTGATGTGTGTTGAGATCGATATTGAGCATGATTGTACTCCTCACTGGCGTTTCATCAACTAATCGGTTCTCGATCATCCGTTGTTGATGGACGATATTGACTGAATTTAGATGCCGAGATAATTCGGCTAGAAACAACACAAGAGGGAGTTTTAAATTTATTCAAATGCTTAACTCTCATTGTATGACGGATAGAGAAGCCCGTCAATAAGACCAGCATGAAGATTTATCAATCTTTAACAGGTTTGTACAAATTTCACAGATGATTCTATCTCTTAGACGCTGTAAATCACCCCCCTATTACGTGGGTGAATCAAAAGAGGCGCGTCCCACCGCGCCTCATGAGCAACTTTCCAACATTCAAAGAATGAACAAACGGTCTACTGTGTTGACCGATTCTGTGTCCAATGCGGATGACGTGACGGATCATCATCGCCATACAGCTTGATCAAACGAATGGCGATGTGCAGCATCCGCTGACCGATACATGCCAGCACGGGGATATACACGCCATGCTGATCGTTCCGTTGTTCAACGAGATCATTTAATACAGAGTCAACCAAGTGGTCTTGCTTCATCGCATCGCGAATTTCATCCGTGTGGCGAAGATGTTTTTCAACATCGTAATCATAGCGAAGCATGATGTTTTCCTCCGCCGACTTTACGTCTACTTGAATCAATGCAAAATCGCGGCGTTTTAGGAAACCGGAAATGCCCTCACAGGCGGCGCAGCCCACACGCCAATGCGCTGTCCTTCGATGAGGTTCTGCCACGCCCCTGCACGGGCGATCAACGTTGTGCCAGCCGCATCTTCCAGCTTTAGCCCCACCCGCTGATCATGCCCGTAGTATTCGCGCCATATCACGCGCGCGGGCAGGTGATGATCGACAATCTCGGTGATCCGCACGGCTTCAGGGCGAATGAGCACATCAACCACCCCGGACTGCGGCTCATCGAGTTTGAGCCGCCCCAACGCGCACTTGACGGCATCGCCTTCGGCTTCCCCCGCGATGAAGTTGGCTTCACCGACAAATGCGGCGATTTCGCGGCTGACCGGGCGCTGGTACAGCGTTTGCGGGTCATCCATTTGGGCGACACGCCCGCGCATCATCACGGCGACCACATCGGCAAAGCTCAACGCTTCATGCTGATCGTGCGTCACCAGCACGCCCGTTGTGCCGGACTGTTTCAAAATGGCGCGCACTTCCGCGCGCACCTGTGCGCGTAATGCTGCATCCAAATTGGAAAACGGCTCGTCGAGCAGCAGAATTTCCGGCTGTGGAGCAAGCGCGCGCGCCAGCGCGACTCGCTGCTGCTGACCGCCGCTGAGTTCATGCGGCATTCGCGTACCAAAATCGCCCAATCCGACCAGCGCCAGCATATGCGCCGCGCGCGCCGATTTTTCGCGTCGATTGCCGCTCAACCCGAACGCGACATTATCTTCAACCGAGAGATGCGGAAAGAGCGCGTATTCTTGAAACACCATGCCGACACGCCGTTCTTCGGCGGGGATGCGCGCACTCTCGCCAGCCACCAACCGCCCGCCAATGTAAATACTCCCCGCATCCGGCGATTCAAATCCGGCGATCAAGCGCAAGGTCGTAGTTTTGCCGCATCCCGAAGGACCGAGCAGCGCGAGAATATCGCCCGGTTTGGCAGTGATGCTCACGCCGCGCAGCACCGTCGTCGCGCCATAGCCTTTGGCGAGATCGCGGCATTCAAGCTGCCAATTGTGGTGCAAAGTCGAAGTCATAGGGTGATCCGCTGAAATGAACATGCGAAAAGTCGCATCAGTATACAATGCGGAAAGACAAAGATTCAGCGCAGCGCGTCAAAAACGCCGAGAAACGAGACGCACATGCCCGACTTTAATTCACTCGAAACCAGCATCACCGCATGGGCCGCGGGGCAGGATGCGGTTCGCGCCGCTGTGATCGTCGGATCACACGCCCGCCGCGGCGATCAGCACCCGGCGGATGAACTGTCCGATCTCGATGTGGCACTGTTCGTTACCGATCACAGCGCGTTCACATCCGACGATGTGTGGCTGCGCCAGTTTGGCACGATCTGGGTGCATATCGACGAAGCAACGGGTGACAATGATCCCGAATACCTGATCATCTACGAAGGCGCGCGCAAAGTGGACATTGTCTTTTGGATGGTGGACGAACTGCGCGCGATGGTCGATAAGGGGCGTTTGAACGACGTGATGAATCGCGGGTATCGTGTCGTGCTGGATAAAGATGGCTTACTGGCGAAACTTCCCGCGCCCGATTACCGCACGCGCATCGCGGATCGCCCGCCCACGCAGGCTGAATTTGATGACATCACCCGCCGCTACTGGTATGCGCTTTACCAAACAGGACGTTATCTCAAACGGCGCGATTTGTGGCTGGTCAAGTACAGTGAGCATCGCTCACGGGCGGAACTGATCACGATGATCGAGTGGTATACGCGGGTTATGCATGGCGCGGATCACGATATTTGGCACGCGGGACGATTCATCACCGAGTGGGTGTCCGATGACGTGCGCGCGGCGCTTCCTACTCTATTCACGCCCTTCGATGTGGGAGAAGCGTGGCGCGGAGTGACTGCCAGCACACGCCTGTTCGGAAAAATCGCGCGGTCAGTCGCGGCGCATTTTGGGCTGACTTATCTCGAAGATATCGAAAAGCACATCGGCGGGTTCGTGTACGCGCTCTATGAACAGGCAGAAAAAGAGGGATTTAATCCGCCGACTGGTTCTTCAGCATGAAATAGAGCGAACATGCCGATACCAGCATGAGCAAGAGCGCCGGCGCTCCCACCTGCGCGAAGCGGGCTTCGCTGTTCGACATCCAGATTTCGACTGGAAGCGTGTTGAAGCCTGTCGGTGCAAGCAGCAGCGTGGTTGGGAGTTCTTTCATCACGCTTAAGAACACCAGCGCCACCCCGCCCAACACGCCAGCGCGCGCCAGTGGCACCGTTACGCGGAGCGTCACCTGCCAGCCGCGCAAGCCTAAACTTCGCCCGGCTTCTTCACAGCGCGGGTTGATCTGCGTGAGGGCGCTGCGAGTCGCGCCAATGCCCAACGGCAAGAAGCGTGTCGCATAGCCAAGCACAAGTATCGGCAAGGTTTGATACAGTTCAGGCAGATAGCGCGACGAGAAGAATACGAACGCCAGCGCCACTACCAAGCCGGGAAGCACATTCCCCAAATACGTCAACTGGACGAGCCAGCGGTTAAGTCGTGTTGGCGCGCGTGTCGCCAAGAGCGCGGGCGGGAACGCTGCCATACCGACCACCACCGCCGCGATTACGCTGGCAAACACAGTATTGAGCGCAGGCTGTGTGAGAACTTCCATTTCCACGCCTGTGGACATGCCGCGCACCAACCACACCAGCAAGATACCTACCGGAGTCGCCACGCCTACCCCAACCAGCGCCGCACAGAAGATCAACGCGGGAATCTTCCACTTGCCCAACGAAACCGGACGCGGCTTACGCTGGCAGCCCGTCCCGGCGCGATAGTTGCGGCTTTGCGCGGCGGCGCGTCGTTCGATCACGAGCAGCACAACAGTCAGCGCGACCAGCACCAGCGCCAGAATCGCGGCGCGGCTGCGGTCAAACGAATTGGTGTACTGGTAGTAGATCACACGGGTGAACGCATCGTAGCGCATCAACGCAACCGCGCCGAAGTCGCTCAATGTGTAGAGCGCGGTCAGCAGCATTCCAGCGGCAAGCGCTGGGCGCAGACTGGGCAGCGTCACGCGGCGAAACACCTTCCAGCGGCTTAACCCCAAACTGCGCGCCGATTCTTCAAGCGCGGGATCAAGATTGAGCAGCGCCGCGCGCACAGGCAGCACTACATAGGGATACGTGAACAGCGTGATCGCCAACCATGCGCCAAAGAAGCCATAGATTGACGGAAGCTGCGTCACGCCTAGCGGCTCAAGCGCCTGCTGGATTAACCCGCGCGGACCAAACGCAGCGATGTACATCATCGCGCCGATATACGACGGGATCACCATCGTGAGCAAGCCCGCCGCCAACCAGAAACGCCGAAACGGGAGATTAGAGCGCGTCGTCAGCCACGCGAACGGCACACCGATAACGGCTGCCGCCACGACAACGGCGATCATCAAGACGATGCTGTTAGCAATAACACCCAATGTGCGCTCATTGAGCAGATAGTCGATTCCTTCGCCGCCTGTTTCGAAAGCACGCACACCCAGATACACCATCGGCAGCAGCACCACCGCAGCGATGATCCCTGTGATGAACTGAAGCGGTGAAGGTATCCACCATGTGGTCTGGTGTTTCTCCAACATCCAACTGTAAGCGCCCCGAATAGGGGCGTAAGCGGTGTCGAACATGGATTGGGCGATGCGGCTTTGCATTTGCATGAAGGTTATCGACTGCTCCACTGACGGCACGGCGGCGAAGTTGTGCGCGCTTGACCTGTTGCCTTAACGATAAAAGGTGTTTGTTGCCAAGTCAGGTGATTTTTGTCACCGATTCGTAAAATGCGATCATGTTTTCCAAAGGCGGGTTTGGTGTTCTAAACCCGCCTTTTACTTTTTGTGACTTACGGTGTCGCGCCGACACTGCTCAACAGTTCGAGCGTGCCTTGCAAGTCGTTCAAATCGCTCAAGTCGAGTTCCGGCATGACGAGCGTATCGAGTGGGGGCAGAATTTCGTTCGGCTGCACACCCGCCGCCAGCGGATATTCATAAGTTTCGTCGCGGAAATACGTTTGCGCGTCCGCGCCAAGCAGGTACAGGATAAAGCGTTCGGCTAACGCGGGGGTATCGCTGGTGCTAACCACACCTGCGCCCGCCACATTGACCAGTTCGCCTACATCGCCCGCAGGGAAGAAGTAATTCGCCGCCGGAAGATCGGGGTTTTCCGCAAGGAAGCCGAGCAGATAGTAATGATTGACCAAGCCGACCTGCACTTCACCATCAATGACCGCTTGCACAACCGCGCGGTTGTTTTCATAGGGAACAGCCCCATTGGCGACTAGACCTTCAAGCCACGCGCGGGTGGCATCTTCGCCCAAGAGCAACCGCAGCGCGGTGACATGGCTCTGGAAAGAAGCGTTCGTCGGTGCCCATCCGATGCGCCCGGACCATTCAGGATTGGCGAGATCGACCAGCGATGCGGGGAGTTCGTCCACGCTCACCAATTCAGTGTTGTAGACGAGGACGCGGGCGCGACCACTCAAACCGACCCATGTGCCATCGGCGGCGCTGAACTGCGCGGCAACTCGTTCGAGAACATCGGGCGTGAGCACACGCAAACGCCCTTCCGCCCCAACCGCGCCAAGTGTCCCCGCGTCCTGCGAAATATACACATCGGCGGGGCTGTTATCGCCTTCTTCAAGGATGGTCGCCGCCATTTCGGCGCTGCTGCCATAACGAACTTCAACATTCACCCCCGTCGCGGCGCTGAACTGCTCGATCAACGGCGCGATGAGGTCTTCGCTGCGACCTGAGTAAATCGTGAGGGTTTCGCTGCTATCTTGTGCGACGACAACACCCGAAACCAGACCCAACACAAGGATGACAACCGCCAGCAGCGAGACACGGCGGAAAAAATTCAACTGCATGGTGACTCCTAATTGATAATTTAACACGGGCTTCGCCGCCCGTGAAACAGAGGCAAAAGCGTTGTTTGGCACCAAACTTCCCCCATTGTGCGCTAGTCGCGGGCATATATCCACGCTTGTGGTAAATTTCTCAATTTTCAGGTTGTGCATGAACAGGATAGACCGGGTCAATATGTGAATTGACAAACGCGGGAATTACAAGTTAAACAAGGTTAATGAAGAAGTTCCGCGCAACCAAACATGGCGGTTCACGTATAGAGAGATAGAAAAAGCCCAAATAACGCGGGGTTTCACAGCGATCCATGCGCCGCCTGCCCATGTACATGGTAGAATCATTCGTATCCGAAATGGGCAAAACACGGGAGAAAAACAACCATGTCATGGTGGGGCAGCCGGTCAAATGTTTCGCAGCGCCTGCGGCTCGAAGTCGAGGCGATGCGCGCAACCTTTGGCAGCACCTTCAAGCTGGTCGTCCCTCAATTCGGGCTGTTGTATTGGGAAGGAACGGTAGAAGTCAACTTGGCGAATTTGCGCCAACCGGAACACACGATCAAGATTGTGTATCCTGCCGACTACCCGAACCGCCCCGCCGAAGCGTATGTGCTGAAGCCGAAGATTTACAGCGAAAAGCATCAATATGAGGACGGTCAGCTTTGCTTGTTCAATCCGAAGGATGGCGAACACTACGGTTGGAATCCCAGCCGTTCAACAGCAGTGACGGTGACCGCGTGGGCAGTTCAGTGGTTGTATGCCTACTATACGTGGCGGGCAACGGGCGAATGGCCCGGCATTGAAGAACGGGTTGACCCCAATACGCCGCTGCCGCCGCGTCGTCGTCCACCACGCTAAAAGCGTAGGCGCATCATCCAGCGATTGATGAACGCGGCATCGGTGGATGCAAGCATCAACAGGATGCAAAGGTAGAATGCGATGCTCAATCGATTTCAATTCGGAAAACGCGGCATCGTCCCGAATCTGGTTATCGCTCAACGGGTTCTCGACAAGATGATGACGGCATCAAAACAGCATCTTGAGGATGAAACAGGCGAAGCGATGATCGGTTTGGTGGTGACGACTCCGCACAGCGGCACAACACTGTATGTGTTGGATACCATCTCGCCAGATGAATCAGCGGTGCGTCATTACCATACATTCCAGCAGGGTGATGATCGCCAAGACGAAATTTTGTGGTGGCTGCGCGAAAATTGGCGCGTATATCGCTCGCATTTGTCCGACCAGATCGCGCCTGATAATCCACTCAAGCAAAAACTCGCTGATGCGCCGCTTCATTATCTTGGTGATTGGCATAAGCAGCCCGGACATATGATCCATCCTAGCGGTGGCGATTTGATGACCGCGCTCGATTGGATTTTTGACGAAGACAATTCGCTCGGTTTCATGCTCGCGCCAATTTTGACGATGGACTACCCGACGATAGAAGAAACCGGCGGCGTGACGACAAACTTCATCTATCTTCCCGCAGGTGATGGATCGACCATGCGCGTCGATTTTTGGTATATAGACCGAAAGACCAAAATGTTCGAGCCCATCACTCCCGCTGTGTATCAAGAGAAAGATTTACCCGCACTCCCTCCGTATCCGTGGCATTTGGTCGATCAAGCGCGGTTTGATGCGGAATGCGAACGGCTGCGAAATGACGGCATGTTTCTTTCGGTGACGCTATGGGATGCGGACGGCGAACTCCCCTTAGAAGTATGCTTTCTACTGGCGCGCATGGACAGCGACAAAATGCTGATCATCACTACGCCACATGATTACCCCAAACATGCGCCGAGCATTCGTATCGCGCCCTTTGTGGCAATGGACAGTGACCAAGATATGTACGATGTGTTCGAGAAGGCGTGGTCGCAAAGCAAGCTTATCGACAGCGACGAGATGATGTGGAGTGCTGACCGCTGGCTGCTTGACTTCATTCATGAAATCGAACTCAAGCAGGGATTACGCACGGCTGAACAGATCGAAGCGGGCGGCGGCAGCGGCGCGTCGGCTGTCGCGTCGCTCAACGCGCCAATGACCAGCGGGGATGCTGAAACGGCGGATAAAGAGAAATCCCCCAGCGCGGGTTCAATGGCAGTGATCGAGAAGCAGCCGGATACTATCGAACCGCCAAAAGCTGAAACGCCTACCGATGGCACATCAACTGAAAAATCAGCCGACATTTCGACGGATGTGGTGGCAGATGCTTCGACTGACGTTTCGAGTGATTAAGGAGCAGCCAATATGAGTTGGGATCGTGTCGAACGGCTGATCGGACAGCGCAACCTAGAAATTCTCGCGGGTAAGCGTGTCGTGGTCATTGGCTGCGGCTCTGGCGGCGGATTTGTCGCGCTCACACTGGCGATGAGCGGCGTAGGAAACTTCCTGTTGATAGATGATGATGTGCTGGAAGAAAGCAACCTCATGCGGCATGTCGCGGATCGGCGGTATTTGGGGCAGCCCAAAGCCGAAGCCGTCGCAGACTTGATCCGCCAGCGCAACCCGAACGCGAAAGTCGAAACAATTATCGGGCGGCTGGAAGATCACCTGGACGCGCTCATCGGCGCGGACTTGGTGATCAGCGGGGTCGATGGCGAACTTTCCAAATACACGCTTAATCAGTGGTGTTTGAAATATAACCTCCCCGCTGTATATGCCGGAGTCTATGAGCGCGGCGAAGGCGGCGATGTGGCGGTCATACATCCGCATCAAGGTCCGTGTTATGCGTGCTGGGCGGCACAGCTTCGGGAAGATTTAGCAACCGTGAAAGCAGGTGAAAATGCTGAACTTGATTATGGTATGATCGGGGAAAGCGGCACACTTGAAGCCGAACCGGGGCTGTGGCTGCACGTCACCCGTGTGGCGGGAACGCAGGCGGATATGGCGCTGAATGAACTACTGCGCGGCACCGAAATCTATCGCTCAATGCCCGGTAACACCGTCATCCTTGCCAATACGGCGCTCGAAATTCTCGAAGGGCAAATGAGCCTCCCCTATACGGCAATTTGGGTGACAGTCGAACGCAATCCACATTGTTTAGTATGCGGGGATGGCATGAACCGTGACGCTAATGAGATCGAAACGGAGCATCCGCTGTCGTTAGAAGACCTGATGAGTGAATCAGGATTAGAACTCGATCAGAACGAGCGGTTGGAAGATTAGGGATAACGTTCCATCAACGGATGATATGGTCAATTGTTAGGGGATAGCTACTGTGGCTGAAGAACAGAACAACACGCCAAACAACGAAAACGCGCCAACCACCGCGCCCGCGCAGCCCGCGCCTCCATCAAGCTTGCCTGAAGAAACGGCTGAAACCGCCGCTGAAGCAAGTGCCCCTGCCGCGTCAACGGAAAACAGCGGCGGCGACTACGAAGAACGTCTCGAACGGCTGGGAGGAGAACCCGCGCCCGTGATCACGCCGGAAGAATTCGCGCGGTTGCAGCGGGCGGGACAAGTGCAAATTGACGCGCGCGGGCGTGTTCGCACGACTCGCCGCGAAGATGCCGATGGCGGGGTGTCACTGCGTAAACGTCGGGCATGGTATTGTTGACAATAAGGACATGCCTATGAACGAACGCGCAAAGGAACTGGTCGAGACCTTAAAAGCACAGGACGATCTACACGATCCTGTGGTCGAAGAAGCATTTTTGCGTGTTCCACGTCACGTCTTTCTGCCAGATTGCACGCCAGAGGAAGCATATGCAAATATCGCCGTGCCCTTAAAACGTGATGCCTATGGCACGGTGGTGAGCAGCGCCAGCCAACCCGCCATGATCGCGCAGATGTTGGAGCAGCTCGACTTGCAGCGCGGTCATAATGTGCTGGAGATTGGCACGGCAAGCGGATACAACGCGGCGTTGATGCAGTATATCGTAGGCGACGAAGGTCGCGTGACCACGATGGAACTCGATACTGATTTGGCAGCGATGGCAGAATTGAGTTTGCAGCGCGCGCTCATGAGCCGGATCGTCGTGGTGCATGGCGATGGCGCGCAAGGATATGCTCCCCGCGCATCATATGACCGTATCATCGCAACAGTAGGTGTATGGGATATTCCTCCCGCGTGGATACGCCAGCTTAGACCGAACGGCAAACTCGTCGCGCCTATTTGGCTGGATGCGTTTCAGGTAAGCGCGGCTTTCAGGCATGATCCAAGTGGGCGCGGACTGTACAGCGAACACAATCTTCCCTGCTGGTTTGTGCGGCTGCGCGGCAGAGATGCGGGTCCGGGCTTGACCGTGCGCGTGATTGGCTCATCGCTGGAACTCGTGTCATCGGCGGCAGAGCAGATCGACGATGCGGCGGTACATGCGTTGTTAAGCGATGATGCGGCGATCAATCATTTAGATATGCCGCTAACCTTCGATCAAACGCTTTCCGGTCTGCTTCCCTATCTGGCGCTCAACACCAATCCCGATGTGATCCTGACCAGCTACTATGTACCTGATGGGAGCAAATCGTATGGGCTGCATGGCGCGGGTTTCGGCTTGCTGATGCGTGGAAGCGCGTGCTTTCTCCCCTTTAGCGAACGCGGCGCATGTCACTGTTTTGGTTCAGCGGATGCGTTCATCGTCCTGCAAGACACGCTCGCCGCATGGCGAGCAGCCAGCACGCCGCTGCTGGACAAACTGCGCGTGCGCGTTCTGCCGATTGAAGGCAGCATACCGGAAATTAGCGCAGGGCGCATCCTGACGCGGCGGCATCACCATATCCACATGTGGATGGAAACGTAACCGATCAACATACGCTTATTGAGTCCCTAAGCAGCGGAGGCAGATCATGAACGACAGCGGGCATGTCCTTGTAATCGGCGCGGCGGGAGTGGACATCAAGGCGAAGTCGAGCGATGCGCTGCAATGGGAGCAGAGCAATCCGGGCATCGTCCGCCACAGCATTGGCGGGGTCGCGCGCAACGTCGGCGAAAATCTTGCCCGGCTGGACGTGAAAACGATCTTGCTGTCGGCAGTGGGCGATGATGTGCTTGGAAAGCGTGTGCGGCGGGCAACACGCGCGGGCGGGGTATCTGTGCGGCATGTGCGCGTTGTACCGGGCGAGAGAACCGGAAGCTATGTCTCGATTTTTAAGCCAGACGGTACACTGTGGGTTGCCATCCACGATTTCGACATTATGAGCTACGTAGATCGGAACTATCTACTTAACCACGCCGAACTATTCGAGACAGCGCGGTTGGTATTCATCGACAGCAACCTCAACGATGAGGCGCTCGATACCGTGTTTGAGCTGGCGGAGCAGTACGGCGTGAAGGTCGCGGCTGATCCCACCGCGCCAGTGCTGGCGGGAAAATTGTGCAGTCGGCTGGATCGGCTGTATTTTCTCACGGCGAACGCGGCTGAAACGACACAGCTCTGCGGGTTGCAAAACCCAGCAAAAGACCGCGATACCGCTATCGAAGCGGCGCGGCAGTTGGTGAGCTTGGGCGTGAGTATCGCTGTGGTGACGCTTGGCGAAAGCGGCGCGGCATACGCGGATTCGAGCGGCGGCGGGTATATCCGCGCGGTGAGGACGCAGGTGATCGATCCTACTGGAGCCGGTGATGCGTTCACGGGAGCGGTGATTTTTGGCTTGCTGAACGATGTGGGTGTGGATGAGGCGATGCGCTTGGGGACGACAGCGGCATCACTGACGCTGTTGAGCAAAGACACAGTGCTGCCCAATTTGAGCCAAGAACTGCTGTATGACAACCTGACGGTGTGAGGGAAGATGTGTCACATCTTGTATGGGAAGATATAAAAATTGAGAGAAGATGTGTCCACATATGACCGTTTTTGAAAATCGGCGGACACATCTTCCAGATATTATTTTATCATAACAATTATTTATCCCTGAGTGGCGGGGACAACTTCCATCGAAAGCATGATGGCATCGAGGGCGGCGAGGGTATAGTCGCGCTGGTCGATGCGGCTCAAGGACAGGGCGACGACCACCGAGTCTTCGGCGCTCCCTTCATGGAGCAGATACACACTTTCGATGATTTCGGTGTCATCAAGCGCAGTCGGTTCGTCATCGTAGGGCAAATACGATCCAACAAGACGCACCACATCAAAAACCTCGGTGGATGCTTGCTCGAATTCACGGAATTCGCCAAACAGCGCGTTATCGCTGTCCCACAGCACGGCGGCGATGCGCGCCAGCGGCTCATTATCGAAGTCATCCGGGTTGATGCCAAGCGATTCGTAAATGGCTTCCGCGTCTACAGACGTGAATTGTTCAACCGCGCCCTGCCCGCGATTGGTGATGAAGATCAACGATTCGCCGCTTAGCAGCGCATCGCGCAGTTCCGGTTTGTAGAAAAATTCGGCAAGTTCTTGTTCGGTCAATTCGCCCACATCAGCACTCATCAAGGTGATGAAGTTCCCTGCTTCGGCGTTCGTGACCAGCGACCAATCTTCAGGATGTTGGAACGTCACCGACGGCACATCGCTAACAACCGACTGCAGCTCAAAGTTGGAATCGACCATCTCGAAGGGGAAAAGTTCCGGTGTTGGTGTGGGCGCTGGCGCGGTGAGTCCATAGGTGAAGGAGCATTCGCTCTGCCCCGCCGGACACACCGTCACAGGGACACCTTCATGTGCGATGACGATAGGACGCAAGGCTACCACTACCGAGTCATACCAGAATACATCACTTGGCGCGAGAACCTGATTGAAGATTGGCACGCTGGAACAGGGCTGTGGCATAGGGGTAGTCGCGCCGCTGCGAAGCAGACTGAAACAAACTGGTGTTGGAATTGTCCTAAAGGGAAGCGCAAAAGACGGATAGGCGCTTAACGGATAGGTGCGGTTTTGCGTACCAATTTGCGCTTGAAATTCAAAGCCTTGCAGCGAAACGACCCCTGCTGCGGATGATGGGATGTGTATCACCAGCCGATCCGGGCTGACGTATAATGTCATTTGCACGCCATCCTGCGCGACAGCGATGGATACACTCAACAACATGACCAGACAAGCGGCAAAAATAATCCGTCGGCGCGTCATAGGGTTTATCCTCAAAGGAAGATTTATAGTGATGAGTATAGATCGACGGGAGATTGTTTCCAAACCGTCTTGCGCGCGGGATCAGCGGCATGTAGACTATCGTGATCCGTAGATCATTATTTGTTAAAGATCGGACGTGATCCGCGTGGACGTGCAGACCGCTGACCATGTAATCCGCACTGGCTCCCCATCCCGGCAGTCGATGGCGCGGCATGTGCTTGAATCCGTTATCCCCTCAAGCGCGGTTGATCCGATGCCGATCAAGCCGCCGCTGAAATGGGCAGGCGGCAAACGATGGCTTGTGCCGCACATCATGCCTTACTGGAAAAATCACGCCCACCGACGCTACATCGAGCCATTTTGCGGCGGGCTGGCGGTGTCACTTGGTTTTCAGCCCAAACACGCGATTTTGAACGACATGAACCGTCATGTGATCAACTTCTACGAGTGGGTACAGCGCGGTTTGACGCTCGAATTGGATGCGCGCAACGATGCTGACTTGTACTATCAGCACCGTGACCGCTTCAACCAGATGATCCGCGCTGGTCATGACCATGAACGCAAAGCCGCTGAACTGTTCTACTATTTGAACCGCACGGGCTATAACGGCTTATGCCGATTCAACCGCAAAGGCGAATTCAACGTCCCCTTTGGCAAATACAAGACGATCAACTATGTGCATGATTTCACGCCCTATCAAGCGGCGATGAAAACGTGGAATTTCCGCGCGGGCGATTTCCAGACCATGCAGTTAAATGACGATGATTTTGTATACGCTGATCCGCCCTATGATGTACAGTTCGTGAATTATTCGCAGCACGGGTTTAGCTGGCATGATCAAGTGCGGCTGGCGGAATGGCTGGCAGCGCACCAAGGCCCGGTGATTATTTCTAACCAAGCCACCGAACGGATTATGGAATTGTATGAACAATTGGGCTACAATTGTTTGAAAATTCAAGCGCCGCGCCGGATTAGCTGCAATGGAAATCGCACACCCGCGACGGAAGTCTTAGCCATGCGAAATATCGACTAGGACGAACCCACTGCTGCGCCGGATGGCGTTGTAGACAGGCGCACATGGTCGCGTACAACTTCCCGCGCAAGCGGCGAGAGTCCTACCAGCTTGTGGATTGGGTCAAACGATGGCTGGAACGCCGCGAGGACGTATCCGAAGCCAAAGATTTGCAGAATGATCCCCAATTCTTCTACCGGGGCGATCTGATGCTGACTCGCCGCGATGGCACGGTGCAGTATGTCGAAGTCAAATGCGAAAGCTCGTACACCCGCCTCACGACCCCCAACCTTGCGATAGAACGCTTCAGCAGTATTGAAAAACGCACGCCCGGCGGCCCATGGTCAACGAGCGCGGAATTTTACGCGCACATCTACAACGATGGGTTGCTGGTGATCATGAGCCGCCGCAAGTTGGTACATTGGATTGAAAGTGAAATCGCGCGCAACGGCGATGCTTTCGAGTTCAAACAAGTGAAAAATGAAGGTTACACCACAGGCACGTACCTTGTACCACGTGAACGCGCGCGGGCGGGCTTGGGACTGTTCTATCGTGAATATGAACTGAATGAGCGCCTGATCGAAAATGCTGGAAACGTAGTAAAGTGATCAACATCTCACCGTGTTAGTGGCTGTTGATTGGCAGCAAGGAAATCGTGATCATGAAGAAGGCTGCATCCCTTTTGCTGGTGATTATCGCGATGGCGGTGTTTGTGCCAAGCGCGATGGCACAACAGCCTGCGAATCCCACACCCGCGCAAGGCGATCAAACCGGAGAAATGTCCCCGCTGGCAGCCGCGCCGCAGTTGTATGACCGCGCGCTGAATGCGTTCGATTCGCAGAATTTTGAGCGAGCAATTCTGGATATCAGCCTGTATTTGCTCGTCAACCCGACGGACAACCGCGCGTATTTACTGCGGGCGATCAGCTATGTGCAAAGTGATGACATAGACGCGGCGGCGGATGATCTCACACAGGCGATCACGCTGACGGCGGCAGACCGTGAACCGGATTTCGCGGCGCGGTTGTATTTTCTGCGTGGATCACTGTACAGCGAAACCGAGTCATTCGATGCGGCAATTGCCGATTACAATCAAAGCATCGCTATCGCGCCGTCAGCGGATGCATATACAAGCCGTGGGCTGGTCTACTTCACCACTCAAGACTTGGACAGCGCCTTGAATGATTTTGACGAAGCGATTGCATTGGATGCGACGGATCCGATCCTGTTTTATTACCGCGCTGCGGTAAATGCACAGATGGGAAATGGCGCAGCCAGCGCGGCGGATTATGTCGAATTTTTCGATCTGGTTGGTGCTGAACGCCGCCCCGCGAATGATCCGCTGTTAAGCGGTGAACCGGAAGTGTTCCCACTGACCGCAGGCACGCTGTGGACAATCCCGTTTGAAGGACGCGAAGGTCAGCTTTTGAGCGTGCTGGCGCTAGGGAGACCCGACAGCGGGGTTGATCCGGTATTGGTGCTGCTGGATCCGAATGGAGAACCGCTGACAGCCGATGATGACAGCGCGGATGACCCGACGGGCTTGGGCGCACTCTTGCTTGGCTATCCACTGCCAGAAACAGGGATGTACACGCTGCTGGTCGCGGGGACGCTGGCGAGTCAAGAGGGCGAGGCGCTAATCGGGATCGAACTGCTCGATCCGTAGGGGATGGAATGACGATGCACGACACACAAGCAGACGCGATGCTCAAAATGGCGCGAGAAGTGCTGGCGGCGCAGCCGTTCAGCGTCTTGATCGGCGCGGAACTGACCGAATTCGCGCCGGGAAAAGCGACGTTGAGCGTACCGATCACGAATCAACTGAAGCAGCAGTACGGCTACGTACACGGCGGAGTAATCAGCTACGCGGCGGATAACGCGCTGACGTTCGCCGCCGGAACAGCGTTCGGCACGAATGTGATCACATCCGAATACAAGATCAATTATGCAGCGCCTGCCGTTGGCGAATGCCTAATCGCGCGGGCGACGGTCATTCACGCGGGGAAACGTCAAGCGGTGTGCCGCTGCGATGTGTACGCGGTGAAAGATGGGCAAGAATCGCTGTGCGCCACCGCGCAAGGGACGATCAACCGCTTGGGCGGGGAGAATCCGTGAGAGTCAATATTTCTCCAGTGCCCGCTGGAGCGCACAGCGAATTGTATGTGCGGATTAATATTTTTCCAGCGCCCAACGCATGATGATGTGATAGGCGGCTGTTCCGGCGTATTCGCCAAAGCTAGCAAACGTGCTGTCCGTCACGTTTCGATCAGCACGTCCGGGAAGCCCGTAAAAATAGTGATTGACGGCGGCGCGTAGGGCAACATCGGCGCTGCCTAAGTAGACGTAATGCCCCAACGCGCGGATCATCGCCCATGCCGCCGTCCAATGTCCCACCCCTTTGAGCCCGATCAATGTCGTGTAAACCTCATCAGCGGGCGCGCACCGCAGTTGATCAAAATTGATGCCGCCGTTCAATGCCAAATTCGCCAGCGCCATCAACACCCGCATCCGAATAAACGTGATTTTCAACGGGATCAAGTCATCGACAGTCGCGGCGGCGATACGTTCGGGCGCGGGAAGCGTGTAGAATGTTTCCCCGCCATAGCAAATCGATTCACCGCCCCACGCCGCGAACCAGCGTTCTGCCTGCTGCGCGGCTTTAAGCGCGATCTGCTGTTCGATGACGGTGAGGATGAGCGCATCGAACAGGCTTTCCGCACGGAGCGTGTGCAGTCCGTACAGATATTCGACAGTGGTGTTGAGCGCGGGAATCGATGCGGCATAGTCATAGAACGTTTGGCGCTGCGCCTGCGGGTTGACCATGTGCGTGAGCGTGTCGATCAGGTGGGATTCGCTGACATTTCCGCGATGCGCGAGGACTTCGGCACGCACAGCGGGATGATGCGGCGATTCACTCGCATCTGAGAGTTCGACAAGCGCCACGCCCTTTCCGATGCGGATCAGCTTGCGATAAACAGCGTGATCGGCGCTGGCTTTCCCCAACGCGAAGTAATAGCCCGCCGCGCGCGCGGTCTTGCGAAAGTCAAACGGCGGCTGAATGGGGATAATCACGATTGGGTGGAGAACTTCTGCTTGACGGTGGGCACTTGGCCGGACGCAAGCTGCACGCCAACGCGCTGGACAAATTCGCGCACAAGGTCAAACGTGTCTTCGCGGGCGGCATCCTGCGTGATGATATGCCCGCCAACATCAAGCAGATGTTTTTCGATGTGTTTGCTGCCGACTTTGCCCGCGATGTAATCCATGTTGGGCGGGAGCGCGAGATCATCACCTTTCGCGTACACCAACAGCAGCGGCGCGGTGACTTGTGAGAGTCGTTTATCTGTTTCTGCCACCAACGCGAAGAACTGCGGGACAGCGGCAGTCGCCCACTTGTCATAGCGAACACGCCCAACCTGAGGTTCGCCGCGCCGTGCCTGCTCCGCGCGAATCACATCGGGGAGATCGGTTCGATCCGTTTGATCGGTATACGGGATGATCGCTTTGGTAAGCGCTGCACGCTGCGCCACAGACTTTGGCAGCAAGAACGGCGACGACAGGACGACCACGCCATCAATTTTGGTACGCTCATCGCTTGCCAGCAGCAGCGAGAGAACCCCGCCCATAGAATGTCCGATGGCGAACACGAGATCGCATTGAGCGCGCATGATGTAATAAGCATCAAGGACGCTGGCATACCAATCGTTCCATCGAGAACGCTTCATATCACGATAATGGGTGCCGTGACCGGCTACACGCACACCAAGCACACTCAGCCCTGCACGCCCCAAGTGGTCACCAAGCCAACGCACTTCGGCGGGTGATGCCATGAATCCGTGTGTGATGATGCAGCCGATACCGCCGCCGCGATAAAAGAAGGGCTGCGCGCCATCCATGTAGTGCATGATGATCCCTTACAATTGGTCGATGTGTGTAGGTTCAAGCCGTGTATGCAAGCACATTGTATAATGACGTGGATTGAGCGACAACAACACGCGGTAATAGAAGGATCGCTTATGGTGCGGCGGATTTTCGTTATGTTGATTTTGCTCGTCATTACGGGCGCAAGTCTTCAGGCGCAGCAGGGTGAGGCGCTCGAACTGCCTGCCGATTTGTACGTGCTGACGAATGACGGCATCGTGCAGCGGTACGGCGTGGGCGCGTCGGGTGTGCTCAATTTATCGCCTGAAGGCGCATATGTGCTTGATATGGGTGTGGATGATCGCGGTGAACGGCTGGCGTATCGCACACAGGATGGGCTGTTCGTCCGAAGCCTGACCGATTTGAATGCGCCGCCCGTGCAAATCGAAGGCGCGACTGCCAGCATCCCGCCGTATCGCGGACGCGGAAAAACGATTGCATTTTCGCCCGTTAACGGCGCTGTGCCGGGAACAGCAATCGCCTACACGACGGAAAACGCCGTGCGGCTGTATTTTGAACCCGCACTCGGCGGCACGCCAATCTTCCAAACCATTACCGAACAGGGAATGTACACCGATCTAAGCTGGTCGCCCGGCGGGCGGTATCTCGCAGCGGAAACGGACGGCGGAATCTGGTGGATTTATCGCCGTGATCCCGGTTCGGTGACGCTGACAAGCGTGGTCACATCGTCGGTAGGGACGGCATGGGCAAGCGATGCCGAAATCATCTTCGCGCCGACTGAAGGCGGCTTGAAGATCATGAATCTTGACCTTGCGAACCAACAGACAGATTTGCTCCCGACCACGTTCGAATATCGACTGCCTGTGCTGGACGCAGACGACAATCTGCTTGTGTTCGGGCGCGCCTTCGATGACGCGAATACACCGGCGGGCTACGGTCTGCTGCTGCGGCTGGCGCGCGGCGCGACTCAATTGGAAACGCTCGGACGCACGCCGATTGAACTGACCGGATTACGCTGGGTTCCCGGCGGCACGCTGATGATCGCATTTCAGGCGGGCGTGCTGGCGGTGTTCGATCCTGCATCGGGATACGGATTCGCGCTGCCCATAGAAAACGCAGTCGCGTATGATTGGGGACCCTATATCCCCCCGGAACTGCGTCCGGTCTATGTCGCTCCCGAAGTCACCGGAGAAGCGTCAGAGTCCCCCGTCGATGCCCCGCCCGTGCTGACAACTCCTACCCCTGCGCCAGTTGGAACCGCCGTCGGGATGCCCCTCCCGGCGGCGGGTTTCTTTTTAGCCCGCGATGGGTTTGATGTCGCGCAAGTATGGACGCTCCCGCGCAGCGGCAGTCCGCCAGAAGTGCTGACGTATGCCGACTTTGATGTGACCGATTTCACCCCCTCACCAGATGGATCGCGTGTGGTGTATGTCAGCGATGGTCAGTTGTGGCTGCAAGAGGTGGACAGTTTCATCCCAGAATCGCTGACCACGCTGCGAAGTCTCGCGCCCGCGAATGCCAGCTTCTCGCCGGATGGAACGCGCATCGCCTACACGGATGAAGGCGCGGGGATCGGGTTGATCACGTTGGGCGTGGAAAACGTCGCCGGATTCGAGATCGGGCGCGTGCTGGCGAATACTGATCCTGCTCCCGGCACAACCGACGCGGCGATTTCGTATCGTGTGCCGCAGTTCGCGCCGGATGGGACAAAACTGCTGGTTGATGTGTATATCAACATCAATCCGGATGATCCAACGGCGGCACAGAACGCGGTTGGCGTATTCGACCTTACGACGAGTCAGCTGTTTGCGACGAACGGCGTAACGCTGCCCGATATGCGCCCGCTCAACACCCGCTGGATGATCGACGGGCGCATTTTGACGCACAGCGATGCTTTTGTGTCGGGCGTGATAGCGCCGGGATTTTACATCTATGACTATGTTGGCGAAGGCGGCGTGCCATCGCTCGCTGCCGCGCTGCCGGAAAATCGCTTGGTGCGAACATATCGCGAAATCAGCGCGGGAATTGTGCGCGCGCTGCTGGCAAACGCGACAGACCCGGCACAGCCGCTTGATGTGATGGAGTTTGACTTAAATACCGGCGCATCGCGCATCATCGGGCAAATTGAGCCGACGATTGGATCGCCGCGCTTTTCGCCAGATGGTCGTTTCATTGGCGGGTATCGCCTTGAAGCTGGCGCAATCGACAGCGGGGCACTGGCGATCATCGAAGTGGTCACAGGGCGAATTACGTTGATCAATCCTGTTGCGGGGTTGGCCGCCCAAGTGTGGGGCTTCCGATTTGGCGATTCTGTGCGTTAGATGATCGACGTGAGCGACGGTAGATAAGGGTAATATTAAATTATGCTTGTAACAATTCTCATTTTTCAAGTTCTAGTGCATAATGAGGACAATATTTGAGGTTTGGTCGTGAAAAGATATGACAATGGCTGGTGAACGTATCCTGTTAATCGAAGACGAAGCGCGCATCGCGCAGTTTATCGAGCGCGCGCTCATTTACGAAGGCTACCGCGTCAGTGTTGCCCGTGATGGGCAGAATGGTCTAGGTATCGCACGGGATAACCCGCCTGATTTGGTCATTCTTGACTGGATGCTGCCCGGTTTAGACGGCTTGGAAGTGTGCAAACGTCTGCGCGCGGCAAGCAACGTCCCCATTTTGATGCTGACCGCAAAAGACGAAACCAAAGACCGTGTCGCGGGGTTGGACGCGGGCGCAGATGACTATCTTGTCAAGCCATTTTCGGTGGATGAGCTGATGGCGCGCGTGCGCGCGCTGTTCCGGCGGTCAACACCCACTTCCCGCCCGGAAGTGCTGCGCTTCAGCGATCTCGCGCTCGACACCGGAACGCATCGGGCGTATCGCGGTGAACGCCCCATTGATTTGACCGCCAAAGAATATGAACTGCTCGAACTGTTCATGAGAAACCCGCGCCAAGTGCTGACGCGCGATGTGATCTTTGACCGTGTGTGGGGCTATGACTTTGGCGGCGAAAGCAACATCATCGAAGTGTACGTGCGCTATCTACGCCAAAAAACGGAACAAATGAACGAACCGCGCCTTGTCCATACCGTTCGCGGCGTGGGCTACGTGCTGCGCGAAGAAGAATAGCCGCCGCCTGCTATGGCGATTCGTGACCGTTTGATCCTGTGGTATTCCGGCTTGCTGGCGATCATTATCGTCATGTTCGGCACGACCCTGTTCGGCGTTACCCGATGGGTCTTGGTCAACAGCGTCGATAACACGCTAGTGCAAACGGCGAACCAAGTGGTTGCCAACAGCCAAGCCTTTCTCATCCCTCAGTTTGGTACACCCTCCCTGCGATTCTCGCTTCCAGAACTCGATGTGTTCCGCGCGTCGGGCGTGGTCGTGCAGGTGTGGGAGATCAGCGGCAGCCCAGAATCCCCCCATTATCGCCTAGCAGGCGAATCATCAAATATCAGCGCTTACGGCGAACCCCTTGACGCGCGCGCGTTGTCAACGCTCGATCCGCGCCTGTTTCAAGCCCCAAATGCTCCGGCGATCAACGTCTATACCAATGTTCAATTTGAGGGCGATAACTGGCGTGTCCTCACCCGCCCGATTATGGTGTGGGATGACCGCCGGATCGTCATTCAAACCGCAACCCCGTTTGAAGCTGTGAATCAAGCCAGCAGCGGCTTGTTAATCCTTATGATCGTGAGCATGGCGCTGGCGCTGGTAGGGTCGATTGCGCTTGGCATGGGCTTGAGCAACCGCGCGCTCTCGCCCATCAACACAATCACCGAAGCGGCAGCGAAAATTGCCAGCAGCAACGACTTAAAAACGCGCCTTGAGTGGAACGGTCCGATGGACGAGCTTGGGCGACTGACATCGGTATTCAACCAGATGATGGGGCGGTTGGAACATTTATTTAGTGTACAGCAGCGATTCGTCGCGGATGTGAGCCACGAACTCCGCACACCGCTGACCGCGATTCGCGGGCATCTCGACTTGATCAAACGCTACGGGATGGATCCGATGTCGATGGATGCGATTGAGAGCGAAGTGGATCGCATGTCGCGGATGGTCAACGATCTGCTGCTGCTGGCAAAAGCCGATTACGGCGGACTGAAACTCGAAGTCAAACCGATTGACCTTGATACCGTCATCAGTGAGGTATACCGCGAAGCGCGTGTGCTGGCGAAAGACAGCGATCTCAAGGTCATGATCAAAGATTTTGAGCCGGTGCGCGTCAGCGGAGACAGTGATCGATTAAAACAGCTTTTCTTAAATCTCATCAGCAACGCAATCAAGTTCACGCCAGCAGGCGGGCAGATCACCATCAATTTACGCAAGACAAGCACACATGCTGTCGTCGAAGTGCAGGACACGGGCATTGGCATCGCGCCAGATGATTTAGAGCGCATCTTTGACCGCTTCTATCAAGCCGATTCATCGCGTGTGCGTGATGCGCGCAAGGGTGAAGGAGCGGGCTTGGGGCTGTCCATCGCCAAATGGCTCGCAGAAGCGCACGGCGGGAACATCAGCGCGGAAAGCGAGCTTGGCGCGGGGACGACGTTTAAGGTCAGCATCCCGCACCTTGAACGTTCCACAGCGCAAGTGACCGTCGCCGCAGTCACACGTCCACGCTTGAACGTGATCCGGCGCGGAAATTCTGCTTCTCAGCAAACGAAAGATGAATGAGCGTTGGTCGAGTGAAGGGTGAGGCGTGCAAACTCACCCTTTTTTATTCACGTTTAGGCGTATTCCAACTGCTGAATGGCGCGCATAAGAATTTCACGAAGCGGGGTATCAGCAAGTGTGTAATGCACATGCCGTCCCGTTTTGGTCCAGCGCACCAAACCTAATGTGCGTAAATACTTGAGCTGATGCGAAACGGCAGGTTGATCCATGCCCAGCGCGTGCGTGAGGTCAGACACGCACCATTCGCCATCCGCCAGCGCCTTCAACATACGCACCCGGGTGGGGTCTGCGAGAACTTGAAAGAACCGCGCGATCACCCGCGCATCTTCAGAATTGAGGACTGCATTCGGTTTAACTGATTTCTCCGTTGTCGATGGGTTCATTACACTTTTCCGCTTTCAACGAATAATGAGGAGAGGATTTGCCACTGTGCTTACTACTTAAGTTCACGGTATAGAAAGATCGCATCAGTGTCAATGGGATAGATTGAATCAATAATACAAGCTTCATCTAGCCCATGCTGCTAATGGTATCTATTCTATGATGGAACAGCATATGTGAGCGAACTCAATCCCGAATCTAACGACTGAAGCAGTTAAGTTGTCGCAGTGGGTACAGTTATGAAGTGGCGAATAGTTTTTGGACGGATACGAGAGCATTACGTTAACAAATGCGGGGAAGCTGTTCCCCAATTTGCATGGAAATGACGCGCGTGCCGCCAATCGCGGTTTTGCTGACCACCCGTCCGGGATGATCCGCGACCACATGCCCGATCAATGCCGCGTCTTTGCCATAGGGGTGCTGACGCATCGTTTCTAAGAGCGCGTCGGCGTGTTCGGGCGGCACTATGGCGATCAATTTGCCTTCGTTGGCGACATAAACCGCATCCATGCCGAGCAGTTCACATGCCGCCGCGACTTCCGGGCGAATCGGCAGCCATTGATCTTCGAGCGCGATTCCTACCCTTGCCGAGCGCGCGATCTCGTTGAGCGATGACGCAAGCCCCCCGCGCGTTGGATCGCGCAGCACATGAATTTCGCGAGTAACTGCCAGCATCGCTTCGACCATACCGTTCAGCGGCGCGGAATCGCTGACGATTTGCGTCTCAAATTCCAAGCCTTCGCGCACGCTCATAATCGCCATGCCGTGATCGCCCAATGTGCCGCTGACGAGCACCGCATCACCGGGGCGGGCGTTCTGTGGCGCAATGTGTACGCCATCGGGGATGATGCCAATGCCGCTGGTGTTGATGTAAATGCCGTCGCCATGCCCTTTATCGACGACTTTGGTATCCCCCGTGACAATTTGCACGCCTGCTTGCCGCGCCGCCGCCGCCATGCGATCCACAAGTGCCCCCAGTACATCGATTGGCAGCCCTTCTTCGATGATCATGCCTACGCTTAAATACAGCGGGCGCGCGCCTAACATCGCCAAGTCGTTGACGGTGCCATTGACCGCCAAATCCGCGATGCTGCCGCCGGGAAAGAATAATGGACGCACGACATACGAATCAGTCGAGAATGCCAAACGTGAACCCGCCAAGGTCAGCGCCGCGCCATCCGCCAGCGAAGCCAGCGCGTCATTGTGAAAGGCGGGCAAAAACAGATGCTCGACCAGATCGCCCGACAATTTGCCGCCGCCGCCATGCCCCAATACGATCTGGGGATAGTCACGCAGCGGCATCGGGCAAACCCATCCGCTGATGTCGATGCTGTTCGTCACTGGATGCTCTCCACGGGTACAAATCGACCATAGTTGTAATATGCCGCGCACGCGCCTTCGCTCGATACCATCGTCGCGCCAAGCGGCTTTTGCGGTGTACACGCCTTGCCGAATGCCGGACACTGATTCGGCTTGATCAAGCCTTGCAGCACTTCCCCGCTGTGGCACAAGGTCGATTCGTTCGCGTGGACATTTTCAACGTTGAAACGCGCCGCCCCATCAAACGAGCGATAATCGGCGTTCAACTGCCAGCCGCTCTGCGGGATCATGCCAATGCCGCGCCACTGACGGTCACAGATTTCAAAGACTTCGCTCAACACGCGCTGCGCGGGAAGGTTGCCTTCGCGCTGTACGGCGCGGGAATAGGCATTCTCGACCTGCGCGCGCCCCTGCTCCAATTGCAGCACGATGCGGTGAATTCCTGCCAGCACGTCTAGCGGCTCAAAGCCCGTCACGACAATCGGGACGTGATATTTACCCGCCAACGGCTCGTACTGCCAGTAACCCATGACGCTGCACACATGCCCCGCCGCCAAAAATGCCTGTACGCGGTTGGATGGCGAACGCATCAACGCTTCGATGGCGGGCGGCACCAGCACATGCGAAACCAGCATCGAGAAATTGTCGATTCCCTGTTTTTTCGCCTGTACGACTGCCATCGCATTGGCGGGCGCGGTGGTTTCAAAGCCGATGCCAAAAAACACGACTTCGCGCGTCGGGTTATCGCGCGCGATCTTAAGCGCGTCCAACGGCGAGTAGACAATCCGTACATCGCCGCCCGCGCTTTTGACGGTGAACAGGTCTTTTTCACTGCCGGGAACACGGAGCATATCGCCAAACGAGCAGAAAATTACGTTGGGTATGGCGGCGATTGCCAGCGCGCGGTCAATCGTTTCCAATGGGGTCACGCACACCGGACAGCCGGGACCATGAATCAATTCGATTTCCGGCGGCAGCAGTTGATCGATCCCGTTGCGGATGATCGAGTGGGTTTGTCCGCCGCATACTTCCATCATCGCCCATGGTCGCGTGACAACGGCGCGAATTTCCGCCAGCAGTTTTTGAACGAGTTCGCCATCTCGAAATTCGGACAGGTATTTCACGAAGGCATCTCCTCAAGCAAACGTTCCGTCGGGGTGACGCGCGTAATCAGCCTGTGTCATCGGGGCGAAGTTCTTCTTCCAAGATACCGAGTTCGTGGAAAAGCTGTAAGGTTTCGCACGCCGACTGCTCATCGAGTTTGGTGATGGCAAAGCCGACATGGACAATCGTGTAATCTCCAACACTCGCTTCGGGGACGTATTCCAGACACACTTCTTTGACAATGCCGCCAAAGTTGACTTTGCCCATGCGCGCGCCGGATTGTTCGTAGACTTCGGTGATTTGACCGGGTATTCCGAGACACATCGCTGCATACCCCCTCTATAACTATCACCCTCATTCTAGGCGGTGAAAGGGAGATTAGGCATCGTCAAGTGACGTGTATTCGACATGGCTTTCGACATGTTTTTGTGGACTGCAAAAAGCTATCGGATGGTATCTCCACATGGGATCGTCTCTGGTTCTCGCAGATCAACATTCCCTTCGGTGGGCGCACAGTCCTCAATCACCGGACACTGACACCGGAGTGTTTGCTCCAACAACCTTTTCATCGCTTGTATCTGCTGGAGCAGATCATCCAATTCGGCAATTTTCGTAACAGCCAATGCCTGCCAGCGTTCGGATGGCGGCGTATCGACGGGAAAGTCATGCAGCAGCGTTTGAATTTCCGCGATGCTTAACCCCGCGCGCTGCGCCATTCGAATCACCCCCAACTTTTGCAGAATGGCGGTGTCGTAACGGCGCTTCGTATTCACGCGCTTTGAGGGTGGAAGCAGACCGATCCGTTCATAATAGCGAATCGTCGATGCTGCGACTCCCGCTCTGCGCGCAATCTCTCCAATACCCATCAACTGCATGATTCGACCCCTTGACATGAAGTTAACTTCACATTCTACACTGCCCATCAACGTCAAAAAAGTTACCCTCAAAGAGGCAGCAAAAGTGAGCATCCTAGAGAAGCATGTCGAGTCAGCGCCCACTGTCACAGAAGAATCGTCCTGTGAAACGCGGGGCTGCTGTAGCACCACTGAAGACGGGAACGCTGTGTGCAGCATCGCACCATCGGTTGAAGTTATAGACGCATCATCAAAGCCTAAAAACACGTTGCGCGCCCGCATCGAAGAATGTAAAACCGTGTGGCAGAAAATTCGCGGTGGCGTGATGTTCGTGATCGCCTGTATCGCCAGCCCATGCTGCACCCCGCTGCTCATCCCTGTCGTTCTGGCAGTACTGGCTGGAACGCCTGCCGCACTCTGGATAAGCAGCAATCTTGGTTGGGTGTTCGGTGGATTGACACTGCTGTCAGTGGTCAGTTTTGTGCTGGCATTCCGCTGGATGGGCAAAAAAGCCAATCGTCGGGTTTCTTCTAATCAAACAAGGTTATGAACAGGTCGAGAAACAGTGATCCTGCAATCTATTGGGCTATTTTTCGTCACCGCATTCGCTGAACTACTCGGCTCATATTTGATGTATCTCTGGCTGCGGCAGGGAAAATCGCCTTTGCTGGCGATCCCCGCGGTGATCAGTTTGATCGTCTTTGGGTGGCTGCTCACACTGCACCCGGGTGCAGCCTCCCGCACCTATGCAGCTTACGGCGGCATCTACGTCTTTTCGGCGCTTCTATGGCTCTGGATCATCGAACATCAGCAGCCAAGCGTTCACGATCTACTGGGCGTAGGCATCATCCTGCTTGGCGCAGCCGTCATCCTACTTCACCGATAGAGAGAGAACATGACTCAACCGTCCATCACCATTTATACGCAGCCGACTTGTCAGGCGTGCATCCGCCTGAAAGCATATCTCAAGCAGCGGGGGAATTTCATATCACGAGCGAAACGTGATTGAAGATGAATCCGCGTTTGCCGAACTGCAACAGCTTGGCGCGTCTACCACGCCCGTGATCGTCATCGGGGATGAAGTTATTATCGGCTTTGATCAAGCGCGGCTGGAAAGTCTACTCTCGACTCCAGCGAATCGGTCAGCTCCGCGCATCCGTTGAAGTTCATCCAATGGGCGAAATTGCCAATCGAGTCCAATTCAAGCAGGCGGTTGTAGCGATTGCGCGGAATATCGCGCAGGAACGTGGCTGAAATCACGGGGACGCCGCCATAAGGATACCCGTATGCAACGAGCGTGAGTGTCCCACCGGAATAAAAGCCCAACTTCGATCCGTACTCAAAGTATTCGTCGTTGATGAAGGCATTCTCGCGCCAGCGCATCGCCCCGCGCACCATCGACTTGACATGCTCGGATAAGCGGTTGTCATACGAATAAATGGTGGTCAGCACGGCTAAGAAATCGCGCACCGTCCCCGATGCCGTCACCTGTTCGAGAATCGCGGTTTGCACATCCCATGCCGGAAACTGCCGCCCGCGCTGACCGCGGTAGGCGATTTCAGCTTCGCGCCAGTCCTCATCTTGCACGTACCAGTCGAGATAGGTTTCGCCCAGTTCAACCGAAAGCGCCGCAACATCGTCCATGCTTGCGTTGCCCGTGTCGTGATTGTTCATCAGCAGCGGGATCATGGTCAGCGAGTGCGGCGCATCGGTGCTGGTCAATGACAAAATTCGATAGAGCGCGTCCCAATCGACAGGTTCGAGCAGATCGAGCAAGTAATCAGATGCAGCGTTGGAACTGTACTGGATCATCCCTACCGCGACTTCCCACAGCGAAATTTGCTCAATATCATCGGGATACTGCGCCATGAAGCGGTCATATGCCCCGCGATCCGTGCGCGGCAGGTTGTAGCGATCCAGCGTGGAGACATCCACCATCGCATCCCGCGAGATCATGCCTAGATCGATCCGGCGGGCATATTCGATGAAGATCAACAGCTTGGTCACCGATGCCAGCGGGAAACGCTCGTCCGCGTTGTACAGCACCGCCCCAGCGGGATCATTCAGCGGGATGCAGCCAATCGCCGCGTCTTGCGGCTGCGCGGCGATCTGCTCCCACAGCAGCACGAGCGATTCATCTTCGGGTTCGTCTGTGCTTTCTTGCGCGATGATCGTGTGTGGGGCAATCATCAAGAGGGCTGCGAACAACCCGATCACCGTCAGTTTCATAGGTGCGTCGTCCAGAAAAACTGCAATCGACCAACTGCATCAAGTGTACTGAACGATTCGCTGCTTGGGTTAAATCATCTTAAATTTCGATGAGCAGCAAAAAAGCCCACGCGGATGATCCTCATGGGCTTTTGAGTAGAAACTGTCAGCTCGATTTATCCGCCAGCCATCGCGCCGATGATGCGATAGGGCTGCGTCCCCGTGATGACTTCTTGAGGCACAGGCGCGTCCGCTGGTTCGTGGGAAAGGTCTTCGCCACAGGCGAAAAACCGCACGAATGGGCGGCGTTCTTTCGTCGCTATATCGCGGATTGTCCCGCGCAGCATGGGATACGCCGCTTCCAACGCATCGAGAATCGCGCGCTGTGTCACGGGTTCTTGCACGTCGAGTTCAACCGGACCGGTCACCTGCGCGAGTGTGCGTAAGTGTACGGGAAGCGTCACCCGGATCATCATAGAATTTGTACCTCAACGGAAAGCACAGGCGGCAGATCGTGAACAATCGGCTGCCAGTGATCGCCCGAATCGGCAGATACATACACCTGACCGCCCGTTGTCCCAAAGTAGATACCGCATTGATCGAGCTTATCAACCGCCATCGCATTCCGCAGAATGTTGACGTAGCAGTTGCTTTGCGGCAGCCCGTTGGTTAATGGTTCCCACACGTCGCCGCCGGAACGACTGCGGTAGACCCGCAGCTTGCCATCGGGCGGGAAATGATGCGAATCGCTCGTGATCGGCACGACATAAATGGTTTCAGGTTCATGGGCGTGAACGGCAATTGGAAAGCCAAAATCCGTCGGTAAATTGCCGCTGACTTCATGCCACGAATCGCCCGCATTGTCCGTCCGCATGATGTCCCAGTGTTTCTGCATAAACAGCGTGTTCGGGCGTGAGGGATGCATGGCAATACTGTGGACACAGTGACCGACTTCGGCGGTGGCATCAGGCAGTTCACCGTCCGATTTCAACCCCTGATTCACGGGTCGCCACGTGACACCGCCATCATCGGTGCGAAATGCCCCCGCCGCAGAAATGGCGACAAAGATACGCTTGGGATCATCTGGGCTAAGGACAATCGTATGCAAACACATGCCGCCTGCGCCGGGCTGCCATAGATTCGCCTTCACATCGCGCAGCCCTGATAGTTCGCGCCATGATTTGCCGCCATCATTGGAATGAAACAGCGCCGCGTCCTCAACACCCGCGTAAACGGAGTCCGGATTGGTTGGCGAAGGTTCAAGATGCCACACCCGCGTAAATTCCCATGGGTGCTGTGTGCCGTCATACCATTGGTGCGTACCGGGAACGCCGTCATAGACGAATTCGTTGTTCATGGTTTCCCATGTTTTTCCGCCATCATCAGAACGTTGGATCACCTGTCCAAACCAGCCGCCGGATTGTGACACATAAATGCGGTTGGGGTCGGAAGGCGTTCCGGTGATGTGATAAATCTCCCAACCGGGAAAATGCGGACCTTCGATCTTCCAATCTTTACGCCGTTCGTCCGAACGCAAAATGAAAGCACCTTTGCGTGTGCCAACGAGAACGCGAACTTCGCTCATGTTTCCCCCCCTTGAGATTTAGAACAGGTTTTCTCAAGGATAGAACGATTGTTCGTTTTCGTCAAGCAAATGGTCTATTGTGCAAACGCGACTTCGCGGATTGCCGCCGTAATCCGTTCCACACTAGGGATCGCCAGCGTTTCCAGCGGTTCGCTGTAGGCAAACATCGCCCGCCCCATGTTGACACGCTTGACGGGGGCATCGAGATAATAGATGCCTTCATCCGCCGCCAGCGACACAAGATCGCCGCCCCAGCTCGAAGCGTGTGGCGCTTCTTCGACCACCACCAAGCGCCCGGTCTTGCGGATCGATTCCAGCACCGTACTTGTGTCTAGCGGCGAAAGGGTTCGTAGGTCAATCACTTCTACTTCGATGCCTTCTTTGGCGAGCGTTTCTGCCGCTTCAAGGGCGCGGTGCATCATCAACTGCACGCCGACAACCGTCACATGCCGCCCCTGCCGCATCACTTTCGCTTTGCCAAGTTCCAGTACGCCCGTATCTTCCGGCACTTCCCCTTTGAGGTTGTACAGCCCTTTGTGTTCCAGCACAATCACGGGGTTATTCTCGCGGATCGCGCCGCGCAACAGACCGTAAGCATCAACTGGCGTACCGGGAAGCACAATTTTGAGTCCCGGTGTATTCAACAGCCAATTCTCGGCGGTTTGTGAATGCTGCGTCCCAAATCCGACACCCCCGCCCTGCGCGGATCGAATGGTGAGGGGGACGATAAACTGACCGCCGCTCATGTAGCGATACTTGGCGATCTGGTTGACGATTTGATCCATCGCCACCGGAATAAAGTCCGCGAACATCAATTCCGCCACCGGACGCAGCCCCGTGATCGCCGCGCCGAGCGCCGCCCCGATGAATGCTTCTTCCGAAATCGGCGTATCAAGCACACGCTCCGCGCCAAATTCTTCATACAGCCCCGGCGTGGTCTTAAAAACCCCGCCCGCGACTGCGACATCTTCGCCAAAAAAAATTACATTTTCGTCCGCGCGCATCTCATCCGCCAACGCGCTGCGGACTGCCTCTCGATACGTCAAAACTGGCATCGTGGTTAGCCTTCGTAGAAAATATCCGTCAGCAGGTCAGCTTCTGTCGGGTACGGTTCGCGTTTTGCCCACTCCACGACTTCGGCGATATAGCGCTCCGTCGCGTCACGCAGTTCGCCAAACTCCACCTCGTCAATTTGACCATCCGCGATCATCTTGGTTTTGAGCAGCAGTATCGGATCGCGCTGTTTCCACGCATCCAGTTCACCCGCCGGGCGGTAAGGACCTGTGTCCGTGCGCGAATGTCCCATATAGCGATAGGTTTTCATCTCCAAGAAGGTTGGACCTTCGCCCGCGCGCGCCCGTTCCGCCGCCGCTTTGAATTCCGCGTGAACTGTCTCGACATCCTGCCCATCCACCGTAATCCCGGGCATGTTGTACGATACCGCGCGCACCGATAGGTCTTCGACAGGCGTTGTCCAATGCTGCGGGGAATATTCCCCGTAGCGGTTATTTTCGCACACAAAAATCACGGGCAGTTTCCAGACCGATGCCAGATTGAGCGATTCGTGGAACGCGCCGATATTCGTCGCCGCATCCCCAAAGAACGTCACGGAAATAGCGCCTGTCTTTTTGTACTTCGCCGTCATCGCCGCGCCTACGGCAATTGGAAGCTGCGCGCCGACAATCGCGTTTGCGCCCAACAGCCCAATTGAGGCATCGGTCATGTGCATACTGCCGCCTTTGCCCCGGCAGCATCCGCTCGCGCGTCCCATCATCTCCGCGATCATCGCTTTGACTGTCATGCCCATCGCCAGCGCGTGACCATGCCCGCGATACGTGCAGGTTACGGTATCGCCTTTTCGCAGCGCCGATGCCACGCCCGTCGAAACCGCCTCTTGCCCGATGCACAAATGTGTTGTGCCGCGAATCAAGTTCGCCAAAAACATCTCTTGCAGTTTTTCTTCGGTCAAGCGAATTTCCAGCATCTTTCGCAGTGCGTTCATCCGCGCATCAGCATCAAGCGGTTTGACCTCGACAGTTGGCGTGGGGATGTTGATTGTCACCATAAAAAGAATCCCTCAATGGATTAACGTGCAAACGTGTCAAATTCTTGCTGCAACACCGCTAAAAATCGCGCGAGATTCATGCCATCAACCACGCGGTGATCCCCGCTCACAGTCATGTGTACCGTGTGCCGCGCGTGGAATCCGCCATTGATGATGACCGGACGCTGTTTCACTGTCCCCACCGCAAGAATCGCCACTTGCGGCGGATTGATGACCGCCGTGAAATGATCGACCTGCTTCACCATGCCAAGATTGCTGATGGTGAATGTGCCACCGCTTAAATCCGTTGGCTGCAAGCGATTTTCGCGCGCCCGCCCAATCACCGCCCGGCTTTCTTTCATCAGCCCTTCAAGGCTAAACCGATCCGCGCCGTGTACAACAGGCGTGAGCAGTCCATCATCACGCGCGACGGCAATCGCCAAATTCACACTCTCATGCCGGTACAAATGCCCATCTTCAAATGTCGCGTTGAGTTCCGGCACCTGCATGAGCGTTCGCACGGTCAAATACTGAATCAAGTCGTTGACCTTCGGGCGCGGTTCGGGCATTGACGCAAGCCGTGCCAGCGCCGCTTCAAGATCGAATTCGCCCGTCACGTAGAAGTGCGGCGCGTCTTGCGCGCTCTTTTGCAGACGACTGGCAATCGTTTGGCGCATCCGGCTGATCGGGATTTCGGTCACGCCTTCGCGGGGTGCTGGCGCGGACGCTTGGCGTACTTCCGGCGCTGGCTGCTTCACCCCTTGATACGCTTGCACATCAGCTAATGTGATGTGTCCATCACGCCCCGTTGAAGAAACCATCGCCAGATCGATACCGGCTGCCCGTGCCGCACGCCGAACTTTCGGCAGCGCTAGAATCGGATGCCGCCCATTCACTGACTTCAAGTGCCGTTCAACATCTTCGCGCGTCACCCGCCCCCGCGGACCAGAACCCGCCAACGCCGCTGGATCGACTTGATTCTGCGCCGCCATTCGCCGCGCCAGCGGACTGATGCGCGCATCTTCACGTGCAGGGGCAGCCGATATGGGGGGGGATTCTGCGGGCTTTGCTGGCGAAGGTCGCTCGTCTGCGCTTCCTATCCGCGCAATCGTCGCCCCCACAGGCACATCCATATCGACAGGGTACAGCACTTCAAGGACGATGCCGGACGCGATGCTTTCGAGTTCAACATTCGCCTTGTCAGACTCAATGACGGCGATCACGTCGCCTTTGTTGACATGATCGCCCGGTTTCACCAGCCATTCGATAATGCGGGCTTCTTGCGTGTCAAATCCCGCGTTCGGCAAAACAATATCGGTTGCCATTCAATCGTATTCCTTCATGCGCTCGGCAGACGTTACCTAAACGCCTACTTTGCCATTGTTGCGTTCGCTGACCGGAACGCGCGGATTGTTGTACTGCGATTCTGTGTCGCGCATCGCGTTCAGGGGTCCCGTCGCGGTGAAATACTGCCGCCCCGCGACCAGCAGTTCTTCGGCGGGGAAGCGCGTGATCACTTCGCAGCCCGTCGCCGTGACGACCATTTCTTCTTCGATGCGCGCCGCGCTCCAACCGTCAGCGGCGGGCCAGAAGGTTTCCAACGCGAACACCATGCCTTCTTCGATGGTTTCGGTGAAATCGTAAGACACCATGCGGCTGATGACAGGCTTTTCCCAGATCGCCAAGCCGATCCCGTGACCATATTGCAGCGCGAAGGCGGCTTCTTCGTTCGGGAAGCCAAATTCTTCGGCTTTGGGCCACACATCACACACATCGGCAGTCGTCACACCCGGCTTGATCAAGCTGATCGCGTGGTCAAGATAATCGCGGCAGCGTTTATAAGCATCAACTTGTGCGTGCGATGCGCTGCCGACGACGAACGTGCGATAGTAGCAGGTGCGGTAGCCCATGTAGCTGTGCAGAATGTCAAAGTAGGCGGGATCACCGGGGCGCAGCATCCGATCCGAAAAGACATGCGGATGTGGGCTGCACCGTTCGCCCGAAATCGCGTTCACGCCTTCGACATATTCCGACCCATTCGAGTACAGGAAGTTGCTCACCAGCCCGACAATCTCGTTCTCGCGGATGCCGGGGCGCAGTTCGCGGTAAATTTCTTCGTATGCCGCATCCACCAGCGCCGCCGCGTGCGTGAGCAGGGCAATTTCATCCACGGTCTTGATTACGCGGGCAAGCTGCATCATCTGCTGCCCATCAATCACGGTGATGCCAAGTTCTTGCAGCGCCTCAAGAATCGGGATTTCGATGATGTCTACTGCCAGCGGTTCTTTGTGCAACCCACGCTGTTCCAGTTCGACATAAATCTTCTTCGCCACGTCGCGCGCGCGTCCCGTTTGCGGGGAGATCGCGCCGCGAAGCAGGGTCGGGTCGGGGCGGCTGCGTTCTGCGCCTCCCATCCACGGGGCATACAGTTGATGATGCTTGGCTGCCGAGCCAAAATCCCACAAAATCGGCTCGTCCCGCTGCGGCAGCAGCGCGAAACGCGACATCTTATCCTGCGCCCATGTGCCAATGTGCGTAGCGGTGATATAGCGAATATTGGTCATGTCGAAGCATAGAATCGCCCCCGCCTCCGATTTGGCGAGTTGTGCCTTGATGCGGTCAAGGCGCTGTGTGCGTAGACGATCAAAATTGATGCGTTCTTCCCAATCAACCGCCATCGAGCCGTTTGTACGAATAGACATCGGCATAATCTATATCCCTTCAAAAAGACGATAAACCCTACAAGTCTCCAGCACCATCAAATTGCCGGAAGGCGAAATCCCGCGCGCCGGATAACATGATCGCGCGATTCATAGACCAGATCGCGCAAGCGGTTCATATCGACGTTGCACAATTCGCCGTTCCGTTTCATCGGTTTACCCGCGACGAATACTGAGTCCACGTTGCTCGTATCCATCCCCCACACCACCGCCCCCACCGGATCGTTGATCGGCATCACATTGATCATGTCGGTACGCAGCAGAATGATGTCTGCCTCTTTGCCGGGGGTCAGGCTGCCCGTTTTGTGATCCAGCCCGTTCGCGCGCGCGCCTTCGATGGTCGCGAACTCAAGCGCGTCATACGCGGTCAGCAAGCGTGGCAGATTGCGTTCCCCTGCCAGCGCGCGGTTGTGCAGCAGCGCATGTTGAAGCGCCAGCACGCTCCGCATCTGCGTGAACATATCGTTGGGGACATTCGTTTCCACATCGACACTCAAGCTCGGCTTCAAACCGCGATCTAGAAACTTTTGCGTCGGCACCATGCCATGACCCATCATCATTTCGACGGGTGCGGCAAGCGACACTGTGCCGCCTGTATCCACAATCCACTGAATTTCGTCGTCGGCAAGCGTGGTGCAGTGGATATAAGTTGTGTCCGAACCCATCAAGCCAGCTTCGCCAAATTCACCCAGCTTATGCTTTTTGCCGAATGTGCCCACGCCCACGTGGACAGAGATACGCGCTCCCACATCACGCGCGAGTTTCCAGTGCGATTTGGACACTTCAAATTCGGTGAATTCCGGCCCGTAAGGCGCGAGTGCCAGCGTCAGCAGTTGATGGGGCGACGAAAAATGTGTCTTTGCCGCGCGCACAAACCACCCCGGCTGATTCGGCTCCCACTTACCCCACCACGGAAACCCGTAGGCGAACACAGCGCGCATCCCCGACACGTGCAGCGAGTCGATAATCGCGTCGGTGTGATCCGGCGATGCTTGAATGTGCGACCAGTCGAGCAGTGTCGTGATTCCCGCGTCCAGCGCGCCCAAGGCGCTGACGAGATTGCCGATATATGCATCCACCGGGCGATAGGACGGCGCGAGTCGCTGAAGCACATGCGACATATAGCTGTTGCGCCCTTCCAGCGGCACATCCGTCCCAATGTTCCGCAGCAGACCTTCCCAGATATGCCGGTGTGTATCAATGAAACCGGGCATCACAATCATGTTGCTGGCATCAATGACTTCGACATCTGCGCTGTTCGCGCCGTGGGCGCTCAAGTTGTGACCGACAGCGGCAATCTTGTCGCCTTCGATCAGCACATCGGCATTGGCGAAATTCCCAAGTGCGGGATCGATCGTGATTACCGTCCCGCCCTTGATCAAGATGCGCCGCCGCCCGACGTTTCCTAGCGATTCCAATCCTGCCGCCGCGCCCGATCCATTGGGTGAAACTGCCGCCGCCCCATTTGCCTGTAAGCCGTTCAAACGCGGGTCGCTAAAGTGGACGACAGGCAGTGTGTAATCTTTGATCAGCGGATCCGTCGTCGCGGTGAAGCGGCGGCGAAGCTGTTTGTACGTCAGTTTTGCCAGCGCGCGCAGATCATCTTCTTGATACAGGATCAGCCCGATGATCGTCAGCACCCCCACGATGATCAAGCCGTAAGAACTGCTCAAGCCAATCAAGGGCAGCACATTCGTGATGAGCGACAAGAACAGCGCGGCGGTCATCGCCCCGGTGAAACTACCGCGTCCGCCGCCGAGACTTGTCCCGCCCAGCACAGCGGCGGCGATGCTGCTTAACGCGAACGTTGACCCCACGCGCGCATCGCCTACGCCCACCTGTGCCGCGAGAAATATCGCGGCAATCGCAGCCATAAAACCGGACAGGATGAAGGCGCGCATGCGAATGCGCTTTTCAGGAGTGCTCAAGCGGCGCGCAGATCGCTGATCGTAGCCAACGGCGCGCGTTGCCAGCCCTTGTCGTGTCCAATGCAGCCAAATATCCAGCCCCACCGCCAGTATCACTAAACCGATAAACGCGATAGGCACAAATCCAACGCTGGTGGTAAGCATGTCCAACACATCAAAGCTGATCAACCCCTGCGGCGTGGGACGAGCGACGAGCGCCAATCCTTCCAAGATGCTCAGGGTCGCCAACGTCGCGATGATCGACGGTATTTTGATCAGGTGTACCAGTCCGGCGTTTGCCAGCCCAATCCCGATTCCCGCGCCAAGTATCGCCGCGAAACCAAGCACGATCATGCCGCTGTCTGCTTCGGGCGTGATGATCGTCGAAGCGATGATCACGCATGTCGTCATAATCGCCCCAACAGAAATATCGAGATCGCCCACCAGCAGCACAAACACCTGTGCCATCGCCACCAATGCCAGCGGCAGAGTCGCCAGCAGCAGGCTGTTCAGGTTGAATTCCGACATGAACGCGCGCGATTGCCCCGCCGCATACCCGCCAATTGCGACGATCAGAAACGTAATCAGGACAATTGATTTCCACGCCTGTTTACGCCACAGTTTTCGTAAAGACTCGCGTATTTGCTTATCGCGTTCGCTTCTCACACAATTTCTCCCGCTGCTTCGGCGGTCTGGTCAGCAATACTCTTTCCTTGATCGGGACCGCTGGCATCAAAACCGAGATGCACGCCGCCGACAATCGCTTCGGTGATGCGCCGTTCGCTCAATTCCGCCAGTGGAATATCGTCGATGATTTGCCCGCGCGACATCACCACTACGCGGTGACAAAACTCCGATAGTTCTATCGGATCGCTCGATTTCACAAGGATCGCCGCGCCTTCAAGGGCTTTGGCGTGCAGGGCTTCATAAATGTCAAAACGCGAACGCACATCAACGCCTTGCGTCGGTTCGTCGCACAAAATCACCTTGATCGTGTCGCGCAAATGGGTACGAGCAAGCACAACCTTCTGCTGGTTGCCGCCGGAAAGAAACTGAACCGGCTGCTCCATCGAAGGCGTGCGAATTTTCAAATCTTTGATCAACCGTGCGGTTGTCGCTTTTTCTTGACCGCCGCGCACGATCCCGCTCTTGCTGAACTGCCTAAGCTCCTGTATCGTCGCGTTCGTTCGCACGCCCAACACCGGAAACAACGACTCGCCTTTCCGGTCACCGGAAAGCAGCATAATCCCTGATTGCAGCGCCGCGACAGGCGACGTGAGATCGGCGTGTTTGCCGTCCACTTTGGCGATTCCTTTTTTGGGCGGAATCTTGCCCGACAAAATGGCGAAAAAATCGCCTTGGCCGTTGCCCTCTACGCCCGCGATTCCCAGAATTTCCCCCGGCGCGACCCGCAGTGAAATCGGACCGCAGAATTCACCTTGCAGCCCGTTCAACACAAAGATCGGCGTTTCGTTCGCGGAATGGTCGATTCGCGGCGGGAATGCCGACGACAGTGGGCGACCTATCATGAGTTCCGCCAGCTTCGCTTCCGACATCCCCTTCGCGTCAAATGTCCCTTGATGGGTGCCATCGCGCAGCACCGTGACGCGGTGCGCCACTGATAAAATTTCCGGCAGGCGATGACTAACGTAAATCACGCCCATCCCTTCCGCCGCGCGCGCTGTGATCGTTCGGTGCAGCCACTCCACCCCACTGGGACCAAGTGCCGTTGTCGGTTCATCGAGCAGCAGCACCTTCGGGTCAGACAGCAGCGCCTTCACCACTTCCAACATCTGCCGGTCCGTCAGCGAAAGCGAAGCGACGGGCGCATCCGCGAAAATATCTTCCAAGCCAAACCGCGTCAGAATATCAATTGCCCAGTCCTTGACTTTCAAATAACTGCGCGGGCGGCGGTCACGCGGGGCTGCCAGCAGTAGATTCTCTTTCACCGCGAGCATCTGCACTTGCGCCGGGTCTTGATACGCGATGCCAAGTCCCAGCTTAAGCGCCAGCGCGGGCGAATCGCGGTGCAAGATTTTTCCGCCAATCGTAACCGTGCCGCGATTCGGCTCGACAAAACCGCTGGCGACTCCCAACAGCGTCGATTTACCCGATCCGTTTTCTCCGACGACAGCATGTATTTCGCCAGCCAGAAAATCGACGCTGACATCCTTAAGCGCCTGCACAACGCCATATTGTTTTGAAATATTCTTAAGCGAAAGGACGATCTCACCGTTGGGCTGCGCGCCAGATGTGGACATAACAGTATCCCTAAATCTTTACCAGTAAGTGGAGTTGGGCTAAAAACCCAACTCCGTTGTTTTTGATACGAACTGCCGCACACGTCGCCAATGCGCCGCTGCGTCTTATTCGGGGTACATCTGCGTGAAAATGTCCAGCGGAACCAGCGAAGACACCGACGCGAGCGCGGGCATGTCTTCGATGCACGACGTTTCATCAACCTGACGCATTTCTACCGGGATAATCACTTCCGTCGGCAGTTCCGCGCCGTTCAACTGCATCATGGCAGCGGTCAGCGCGATCCGCGACTGGTAGTTCCCACCCGTCGAATAGTAAATCTTGAAGTTCGGGTTGCCAATCGCCTGCCATTCGCAGAACAGCCCGACTTCATCTGTACGCAGCGTCAGCGTGATATCGAGCGGCAAACCAGCGGCTTCATACGCCCGAATCCCGCCAAGGAACGAGTCAGCGGCTTCATAGCTGAAACCCGCAACATCAGGATGCGCCGTGAGAATGCCCGACACCGCTTCCAACGTGCCTTCGCGCGTCCAATAAGTATCGGCGCGCGCCACCAATTCGATTCCGTCCGCGAGCGCGGCTTCTTCACAATTTTGCCAGCCAGCCGAAAGCGGATTACCCGGCGTGCCCCCAAGGAAGGCGACCTTGCCTTCGCCCACTTCTTCGTTCAGCACCGCAGCGAAGCGTTCGCCCAACGCGCAAACGTCTTCCGCGACATACGTCGGGTAATCAACCCCCGGTTCACCCAAACGACCATACGAATGCGGAATGTAGATGATCCCGCGTTCAGTCGCTTCACGCACAGACGGCAGCATCGCATCGCCCGCATCCGGGAAGCCGATGATGATGTCCACTTCTTGCGCGATCAAACTGCGGAAGTCCGCAATCGCTTTCGTGGTGTCGAACTGCGCGCTGGTATAGATGATGCGCCCAATTTCCGGGTAAGTGAGGGCTTGCAGGATCAGTTCCATATGCGTGACTTCGCGCCACACGTTTTCACCAAAACCATCTGCCAGCGCCACGACCACATCGCCGCCTGTGCCTGTATCGCACACTTTATCCGTCCAACACTGAAGCGCCAGCGCCGCCATTTCTTCGCTCACAGGCAGTCCTGCGCGATAGAACGCCGCAAGCGCGATGTCGGGTACGCCTTCAGTCGTGCCCAGCGCACGCTGCACCAATTCCATATCCGCATCATAAATTTCGCCATATTCATCAGGGGTGGGCGCATCTTGCGCCGTGACCATCCCAATGCCGCCTATCAACAAAACGAGAATGCTCAACGTGCCCAGAATGTGCCATACATTTCTTTTCATCATAAATCTCCCTCTCTAAACGTCTTGCTTATGAGTTAGTTCACACCGATTTTTGGATGAACGTGATATGTTCGCCATCTCCCCCCAGTGGTTTTGTCCCTCCCTTTCGTATGGAATTCCTGCTTGGCTTTGCTCAATAAAACGGTCAGCGAACACTGCCCTATCGTCTACGCTTTCGCGTTGTTCGCATTTTCTGAAAGTGGTTCGGCGGGCGCTGCCAAACTGCGAAGCAAACGTTCTACACCTTTGATAATCCGGTCACCGGAGACAATCATCCCGCCGATGATCGCAATCCCGAACGCCACAAACTGAAGCGCCGATGACAGCCCTTGAATTCGCAGCATTTGATTGAGCAGCGTTAAAAAGAATGCCGCCGCGCACGTCGAAATCACGCTTGCCAATCCCCCAGTAAGCGATGCGCCGCCGATCACCGCCGCCGCGATAGGCGCGAGCAGGTAAGAAGCGCCGAGTCCAAGCGTAGGGCTGCCGATAAAACCCGCCAGCAAAATGCCAGCAATGGCATACAGCATCGCCGCGAAAACGTAGGCAGCCATCACATACAGCTTGATCGGAATACCGACTAAATGCGCCGCGCGCGGGTTCGCGCCCACCGCCTGAAAGCGCCGCCCCGCGACAGTAAAACGCAGTAGCAGCGTCATCACCACCGCGATAATGATCCCCACCCAAAAGATATGGCTGACTCCCAAAAACTGCCCGGTTGACCAGTTGGAAAGCACAGCGGGAACTGTCGCTTCATTGGCGACATCCGCCGCGTATTCGATGCTGATTCCGCGCACCACTTGGCTCACCGCCAGCGTGACGATCAGTGGGTTTAGCTTCAGCACGCTGACCAAGAAGCCGTTGACGAGTCCGATTCCAAACGCGACACCAAGCGCGGCTGTGATGGCGGTCAGCAAACGGTCATCAGAACCAGCCCCAACACCGACAATCATCATCGCGGCAAGCGTCATCACATTCGGAATGGATAAGTCAATCCCGCCCGTCATGACGACCAGCATCTGCCCCAGAGCGGCAATGGCGAGAAAGGCGACCAGCGGGAGTGTGGTGCTAAATGAAGTCTGCGAAAGCGTCGATGGGGTGGTGATCAGGATGACGATGATCAACAGCAAATTCGCGATCCACACCGGAATGTATCGCGAAGAAACCACAATCGAGGTAAGGAGAGAACTATTCTGCATCACAAGAAGCCATTCTATTTACACGTATGCGCGCACTGCGGCTTGTCAACATGCCGTGATGCGCTCGACACTTTAAAGTATTGCCAAATGATCAGTGTTTAATTAGATTAAACAACTATAGCCCTCGTTTTGAGTGCTGTCAACAATTCGGCACATGCTTCAAAATGCAGCTTTATCGTCATTTTTTCTCGTCTAAGAGACATAAAATCTGGTGATCGCTTCGATGAAAACTTGATGAGAGTACAGCATTTTCGTAGTGTATCATCATAGAGGGTGTTAAATTTCACTGAACAGATTTGATGAGATATTCGCCACTTAGAAATCCATTTCAGGGGGAATAATGACGGCTTTTCACCTCGTTCGCACAGCGGCGCAGGCAGATTACATCCTGCCGCCCGCGTATGCGCCCATCAGTCGTGGCTTTCGCCGCTGGTCAATCGTCAACCGCGCATCGGGTTCTGTGCATCAAGAGTTCAACCTGTGTGAACTTGAACCCGGCGGTTATGTGAACACTCATATCCACACCTTTGAAGAAAGCTTTTATGTGATGGATGGGCAGCTCACCGTCGAAACGGGCGATGGGCAGTTCGGGTTGAAAAATGGCGACTATGGTGTTGTCCATGTCGCCGCGCCTCATGCCGTTCGTAATCTCGGCACGACAACAGTGCGCTGGGCGGAAATGCACGCGCCCCAGCCGCGTGTCGGTAAAGCAGGAGATGTATACGCGGTTGCCCCCTCATTCAAATATCAAGGGATGCCCACAGCTGTCAATCCGCGTGACCCGCGCACACGCTTCTTTGGGAACATCACTACCGATCACATGGACCCCGCCAAACAATCACAAGAACTGCTCGCCGTTTCCGGCAGTATGCGTACCGCCCTGCTCGTCTATACGGGCATTTCGGTCAAAATGATGGTTGACAGCGATCTTGGCGCGTATCTGCACACCATGTTCATGGTCAAATACATTCCCGGCGGCGGCGCGGGCAGTCATGATCATCCGTTTGAAGAAACCTACATGATCCTTGATGGCGAAGTTGAGGCATGGTTCGACGATCAAATTTACACGCTGCGTGTCGGTGATGTAGCGTGGGCAGGGGTCGGCTGCATTCACGGTTTTCGCAACAAAACCAACGGAACAGTGCAGTGGTTGGAAACCTCCGCGCCCCAGTCCCCAAATCGTTATGCCTATCGTTTTGGGCGCGATTGGGACTATCTCGAAGGTCAACTAACAAACGGCTAACGTTTTTTAACCGATAAGGAACTCAAAATGGCTGATAAAAATGCTGTGGTCATTATTGGCGGCACATCTGTTTTTGGAAAAGGGATTGCGGCGCATTACGCCGCGCAGGGTCGCCCGGTTTATGTAACCAGCCGTGAATTAGCGCGTGCCAACGAAGCCGCCGCCGAAATCGGCGGAAACACAACCGGATTGGCGCTTGATCTCACCCGTCCGCACGACATCGCAGGCGCGTTAGCCAGCATCGGCGCGGTGGATCGGCTCATTCTGGTGTCTATTCAGCGCGATGCCAATACCGTCAAAGACTACAATCTCGAAGGCGCGCTTAACCTAGTCACGCTCAAACTGGTAGGCTATACCGAAGTGATTCACCAATTATCCGGGCGAATGCCCCCCGACAGCGCCATTGTCTTGTATGGCGGGCTGGCGAAGGATCGCCCTTATCCCGGTTCAACAACGATTACCACCGTCAACGGCGGCGTGATGACGCTCATCAATACGTTGGCAATTGAACTCGCGCCTATCCGCGTGAACGCGATTCATCCCGGCATTGTCGGTGATAGTCCATACTGGGCAGCCCGTCCCGCAGGCACGCTCGATCCCACCATCGCGCGTACTCCACTGGGACGGCTTGTCACTGTCGATGAAGTCGTCAACGCCACCCTGTTTCTGCTGGAAAATTCCGGCGTTACCGGCGTGAATCTGCGCGTGGACGGCGGTTGGATGCTGAAATAATCCAACCCTCACTGTAGGGCGGGTCAAGACCCTGCCGTGCTTGTTTCGCCCTACCCCCGTCGTGTCTAAATAAAACTACAACCGCTTCTGTAGGGGCGCAATATATTGCGCCCGTATCGTGCCGCGCCGCTGATTATATTTCCCTAACGTATCCGCCATAAATCTTTGCAAAACCAAACTTCTCAACGCTTCCCCAATTCTTCACCGAAACAACTCGTGACATCTGCGGTCAAAGACCGCCGGACATGGACGACAATTCTTCCCCATCCCCTTAACACATCAGCCCTGCCTGTTGACCTTATCAAACCTGAGGCAGCTTGAACCCCGACCTGCTGACCACATAATCTCGTGACTCGTACACGCGGCGCTGTATCGCTGCCATATCGTGACCGAGCAGTTTACCGCCGCGCTTGAGCGCGCGCCCGCCAACGAACACACTGTCTACGTTGCTGGTATCCATCCCCCATACAACAGCCCCGATGGGGTCATTCACGGGCATGACGTTGACGCGGTTGGTGTTAAGCATGATGATGTCCGCTTCTTTGCCCGGTGTCAGCGTGCCAATCTTGTGATCTAGCCCAAGCGCCCGCGCCCCTTGCACCGTCGCAAATTCGAGCGCGTCCCGTGCATTCAAGAAAGCAGGTGCGCCGCTTTCCCCGCTCAACACGCGCTCAAACACCAGCGCCCGCTGGAGGGAGAGGATCGTCCGCATCTGGGTGAACATCTCTCCCGGTACGTTCGTCTCCACATCGACGCTCAAGCTCGGTTTCAGTCCCCTGTCGAGAAACTTCTGTGTCGGCACCATCCCGTGACCCATCATCATTTCGACGGGCGCGGCAATCGAAATCGTCCCCCCAGTGTCCACAATCATTTTGATCTCGGTATCGTTCAGCGTGGTGCAGTGGATGTACGTCGTATCCGCCGCCAGCAGCCCCGCTTCGCCCATCGCCTGCAGTTTGCCGTATCTGCCATACGTGCCAACGCCGACATGCACCGTGATGCGGGCATCGACGCTGCGCGCCAACTCCCACTGCGCTTTTGCAGCATCAAGCGGCATGAATTCCGGCCCCATGCTTGCCAGCGCCAGCGTGAGCAGTTGATCCTTGGATGCGAATACGTCCCGCGCCAACCGTCGAAATTCGTCATCATGGTCGGGGATCGGTTCGCCCCACCATGGATGCCCATACCCGAAAACGACGCGCATCCCGGAGTCTTGTAGGGCGCGTATCCCTTCTTCGGTGTGATCGCGCGACGCTTGAATATGCGACCAATCAAGCAGCGTCGTGATCCCTGCGTTGATAGCGCCCAATACGCTCACCAAATTGCCGACGTATACATCTTCCGGGCGATACGCGGGAGCAAGCGTGTTGAGAATAATCGCTAGGTAACTATCTTCACCCTCAAGCGAGACATTCGTGCCAATGTTGCGAAGGATTCCTTCCCACGTGTGGCGGTGTGTATCAATAAACCCCGGCATCACGATCATGCCGGATGCGTCGATAACTTCGGCATCACCAGCCGTCACGTTAGCGCCCACGGCGGCGATCTTACTGCCGTCAATCAGCACGTTCGCTTTATGAAAATTCCCTACGCTCGAATCAAGACTTAATACACAACCGTCTTTCAATAAAATTTTACCCACTGCTGTTTCCTGTTCTCTATACACTCACAATAAATGTAGTCCGATACACCACACATCAGTCGTGTGTTAGTCCGTTGTGTATTTCGCCCACTCATGCTCAAAGCGAAAGACTTCTTTTGCGGGCGGCAGCGGCGACTGCGTTTCCAGCCAGCGAACCGGCTCTGTCCCCTTGTTTTCAAAACTGTGGATACACCCCACACTTGTCCATACCACGCTCCCCGCCGTTAGCCGGTAGACGTTGCCATCGCATGTGGCTTCGACTTCGCCGCTCAGGATGTAATACGACTCCTCAAACGTGTGGTCGTGCGGGGCGATTTTTGCTCCCGGCATGTACTGAATCAGAAACAGCGACTGATGCACTGCCCCAAACGAGCGATCCACAAACATCTTGATCGCTACCCCTGTCGTCGGGTTAAACCCTTCCATCTGCGACTTTTCGCCGGGCTGGGGCAGCATCGACTCATCAAAATAGCCAAGCAAATGGGTATGCGTGCTTACGGCATCAAGCGGCGGCGCGCTCATTGGCACTTCGCCGCCCACAAAGAACGTATCGCGCCCATAGCTGGAAGGTCGCGGCTGCGGCGATTGATTTTCCAGCCATCTTGCAGGCTGATCGCTCACACACCGCCAACCATGCCGCGTTCCGGTGGGAATCAATCCATAGTTTCCGGCATTGAGCATCACCGCTTCATCGTTAAGCTGTAAGATGACCTGCCCCTCAAGAAGATAGAAACTTTCCTCAAAGGAGTGAACATGCGGTTGAATAGTTCCCGCGGTGTCCAGCGAACAAATCCCCGTCCCCATATGCACCGATCCGTTGGTGTGATCGACATAGGATACTCGCGCAAATCCGACGCTGTGCTGTTGATAACCGTGCGGTGTCACCGCGCCGGCAAGATTGATTTTCGAAACGTAGTGCATCAATAACCTCATATAATCATTTTGCCGCGCAATTTTGAACGTGTTCTTCGATCAGCGTTTACCCGCTAGGCTCTCCAGCACTTGAATAACTACCGCGAAGTCTTTGTCACCTAAGTGCATAGCTTTCGCACGTGCAAGTAAATCAGCCGCGGCAGCCGCCGTCGGAACAGGAACGCCAAGTTCACGACTTAAATCCAACGCAAGCGAAATATCTTTCTGCGCCATCCCCACATCAAACCACGCTTCATCGGGTAGTGCGGCGACAAAAGGACCTCGATACTTGAGGGCGGGCGAAGCGATGGCGCTGTTTAGCATCACTTCAACGGCGCGGGCGCGCGGAACACCCGATTGCTCTGCCAGCAAAACACCTTCGGCAAAAGACACAATTTGCGTGACGATACTGATGTTGATGGCGATCTTCAGCGCCATCCCCTGCCCACTTGATCCGACATGCATCACCGTAGGTCCGATCATTTGCAAGATCGGTAAAATCCGCTCGTAAGCAGCGTGATCGCCCGCGACCATAATCGTCAACCTGCCCTGTTCCAATGTCAGTTTGCTGCCAGAAACAGGCGCGTCAAGCAGTGCTGCGCCAGCAGCTTCAACTTGTGCGGCCAAATCGCGGATCAAGCCGGGACTGTTCGTGCTCATGACGACACAAATTTTTCCGGCGCTCAATCCCGCAAGTACACCGTCGTTTCCGTACATGATTTCTTCCAGCGCGCGGTTATCCGTCACATTGGAGAAAACCACGTCTGTTACTTGTGCAGCGGCGCGCGGGGTATCTGCCCACTTCATCCCCTTCTGAAGCAGTGTCTCAGCTCTCGACTTGGTACGGTTATAGCCGGTTACATCGCAGCCGCCGTCAAGAAGACGCTGCACCATGCGGCTGCCCATCATGCCTAAGCCAATAAATCCAATCGATACCATGTTGTGTCCTTAAGGATTGCAAGAAGCAGGCGTTTAATAACGTTTAAAGGACATCATTTTCGTTGTGCTCAAATCCATAAGTGCTGAACTCAAAAAGACCCTTTAAGTGTTCAATTATATCAAACACTTCATGAGGACAACATGAACTTTTCGGTGAAAAAAACCGCGATTTGCGTATATTAACAACGCCAATGTACAATGCCGTGAAACTTTGAGGGCGATACGAAAACAAACAATGATGAATACTGACAAAGGGTTGAAGATTGGCGAACGCATCAGAACAGCCCGACAAAAGCGGCACTTAAGCCTACGCACACTGGCAACCCGCGCCAATGTAAGCCCAAGTATGCTCAGTCAAATTGAAAATGACCGTGCCTACCCCTCTGTCACCACGTTATATAACATCGCTGAAGCACTGTCGCTTTCGCTCAATTACTTCTTTCCTGATGCCGATACTGACGACAATGCGGTATCCCCGCGCACATCGGATGCAATTGTGCTGGCACACAAAACCGCAAGCGAACTCCGCACAGATTACACACATGGCATGGCGGTTGTCAGTCAGCCCGACGAAAAATCACCCGTCGTGAATCCTTCATCGCGGCTTGCCATTGAACTCAAGGGCGGCGTGCGTTGGGAACGGCTCACCCCCAGTGAGGAAAAAGACATTCAGTTTTTGGAAATTTTGTACCGTCCCGGTACGGCTTCCGGCGACACCATGTCACAGCACAGCGGGCGCGAATTCGGATTGATTTTGTCCGGCACGCTGACATTGGAAATCGGCACGGAACGCTACGTCTTAAATGCGGGCGACAGCATCATCTTCGATTCAAACACCCCTCACCGGCTCTCAAATTTGAGTAACGAAGTGATGCGCGCTGTGTGGATTGTTATGAATCGCGGCTAGAATATCCTTCACATACGCTCAAAAGTTGATCGATCAGCAGATCACTAACCCCAAGATAGTCGGACTCATCCTTCAAGCCTGTCCAATCAAGCGGGGTATCGGTCAACTCACGAACCACATCCACCAAGTGACGTTCCTCTTGGACTGCGTGCATACCAGCCAATTTAACCAGTCGCTTCGCTTCAGCTCTGCCAAGATGCGGCGTTAATGCCAAACTGATCGCCTCTGACAGCATCAAGCCCTGCGTCGCGTCGATATTGCGACGCATATGCCCCGAATCAACAACAAGGTTCTCGCTCAAAAATACGGCTTTATCCAGCGCGGCAGCCATCAGGGACATCATTTGTGGCAAGACGATCCATTCGACTTGCCAACCATGTGTGCCGCGTTCATGCTCTTGGATAAGCGCGTTGTGCATCGCGGAAAGCAGCGATGCATTCGTCCGTGCCGCTGCGATGATGATCTCGCTGATGACCGGATTCTGCTTTTGCGGCATCGTGCTAGAACCACCGCGTTCTAGATCGCTGGTTTCGCGCAGTTCGCCTACTTCGCTTTGCGCCATCAAAATAACATCTTGCGCCATCTTTGCCAGTGTTCCGGTCACCAGCGAAAGCCAGTTTGCGAACTCGACCAGTGTATCGCGCTGCGTGTGCCATGCGAGAAGCGGCGCAGCTAATCCAAGTTCATTCGCAAGCGCATCGCGCACTTCTACCCCGCGCTTGTCAAGTGACGCGAGTGTCCCGGCAGCGCCGCCAAACTGCACAATCAGCAGACGGGGTTTCAGTTCTTGCAAACGTTCTTGATGACGCAAGTTCGGGGCAATCCATCCCGCGACTTTTAATCCAAACGTGATCGGCACAGCAGGTTGGGCATGTGTGCGTCCAACCATCAGCGTATGTCGATGTTCACGCGCCAACCGGATCAAGCCACTGATCAATCTGTGTAATGAAGCGTCAATGTTTTCTAGTACAGCGCGGATTTGCAGCACCAACGCCGTGTCCATGATGTCCTGCGAAGTCGCACCCCAATGAACATACGATGCCGCATCACCGCCGACGTGTTCACGAAGCTGACGCACCAACTCTATCACGGGGACACCTGCTCGCTCGGTTTCAACCGCTAGGCGCTCCCAATCGACATTCAACGATTCCGCCGCAGCCGCTATGAGTTCGCCATAGTCCGCCGGAATAATGCCCAGCTTTGCTTGAACGCGCGCCAACGCCGCTTCAACGTGCAGCATATTGGCAACAAACTGCGCGTCGCTAAGAATCGTCGATGTTGAAGAATGGGTGAACAACGGATTTAGCATCGCGGCGTTAAACATCACGGCTCGAAAAATACTGTTTCATTTTCGCCTTGCAGGACAACATTAAAGCAGTATGTGGGTAGGTCGCTGTTTTCCATGCGTTGTGCAATTAACGTGTGGCGGCGATCAGCTTCTACAAGCGCCAGCACCGGATCAGTCTCGTTTGCTGGCTCATCTGAAAAATACAAACGGGTGTGAGCATGGATCAACATTCCACGCGCAAACACTTTCACAGTGATGTAAGGCGCTTGCATTCTTTCGCTGTCAAACGGAATTGCGCCCGGTTTGATCGTCTTAAAGCTGAATTTACCGTTGTCCACTGTCTCTGAACGCCCAAAACCGCGAAAACTGGTATCAACTTCCGCATAACGCGGATCATCCGGGTGGTTGAAGATACCGTTCGCGTCTGGCTGCCAAATTTCAAGCATAGCATCAAGTACGGGAGCGCCAGCGCCATCGATCACCTGCCCAATGATATTAATACGCTGTCCACGTGTTTCGTCTTTGACAAGATTGTTGAGATTAGGGCGCGTAAATAACCCATAATTGAAAAACGGTCCTACAGTCTGGCTGGGTGTTTGACCAAACGACATTTTAAGCCTCCCGTGTCTCAAACGGAGTCATACGGCTGCCGCACAACACAATGTCGAATCTGTAGCCCAGCGCCCATTCTGGCTGTGTAATGTCGTGAGCATACGTCGAGATTAAACGCTGCCGCCCTTTTTCATCTGGAATCCCCGTCAGCATAGGATCATACGGCAGCAGCGGATCGCCGGGGAAATACATCTGCGTCACCAAGCGCGAAATGAATGCCGTCCCAAACAGCGAGAAGTGAATGTGTGCAGGTCGCCACGCATTTTCATGATTCTTCCAAGGGTACGCACCGGGCTTAATCGTCGTGAAGCGATACTCTCCGTTTTCATCTGTGAGCACGCGCCCCGCCCCAATGAAATTCGGATCAAGCGGCGCGTCATGTTGATCATTTTTGTGGATGTATCGACCCGCGGCATTTGCCTGCCACACTTCAATCAACGCGTTACGAACAGGTCGATTCGCGTCGTCCAGCACACGCCCAGTGACGATGATACGTTCGCCAAGCGGTTCGCCGTTCACAACAGCGTTGCGGGTCAGATCATTGTCGAGCGGTTGAATATCGTCATGCCCATAAACAGGACCCGTTAGCTCAGACAAGGTTTGCGGCAGAAGCACCAGCGGTTTCTGCGGTGCGCGCTTAATGGTCGCTTTATAGTGTTCATGCAAATAAGGTGGATGAACTGTCCGATCTAAAGAAGTCAGTATCCGATGATCAGCCATTTGGTTTTTCCTTTGAAGATTCTTCTAGCTCAGCATATACCTGTTTAGCAATCGCAAAAGCCGAATTGGCGGCGGGCACTCCCGCGTAAATGGCAACCTGAAGCAGCACTTCTTTGATGTCGTCCTGCGTCACATCCGTATTGGTTGTGGCACGAATATACAAAGCGAGTTCGCGCTCTTTACCAAGCGCCGCCAGCATAGCCACAACAAGCAAAAAGCGAGTGCGTTGATCCAGTCCCGGTCTTGTCCAAATCGTTCCCCAAGCATTTTCGGTAATGTATCGCTGAAAATCGGCATCGAACTCCGTCTGTTTCTCTATAGAGCGATTTACATGCGCGTCACCGAGAATGGCGCGGCGCATTTTCATGCCTTGTTCGTATCGATCATCGGACATCCGCGTTCTCCTCGATAAACCGGACGATGACATCGACAGTCGCTATAGGCTGCTCAACGGGCGGCAGATGCGCCGCGTCAGCGATCTCAGCAAAGCGAGCGCCGGGAACAGCCTGTGCGAGTTCGCGCGTGAGCTGCGGCGGCGTTGACACATCCAATGCACCGCACACGACGAGCGTTCGCGCTTGAATATGCCTCACTTCAGAAGTCAAATCGGTGTCACGCAGTACCTCGCACATCTGGATATATCCGGTGGGAGATGTTCGTGTGACGAGATTCCGATATCCCCGATAGATCGCGGGCTGCCGAGCCGCAAAATCTGGCGCGAACCAGCGTGCAGCGATGTTGTCTGCGATAGATTCCAACCCATGCTGACTCACGGCGGCGATCCGGTCATTCCACACTGCCGCCGTACCAATCTTTGATGCGGTGTCACTCAGCACCAACGATGCCACCCTATCAGGATGCCGAATAGCAAAATCCATTGCCGCCAAGCCACCCACGGAAATGCCGACTACCACTGCCCTGCCGATTTGCAGCAGATCGAGCAGCGCGAGTATGTCTGAAGTGAGATCATGGATGGAGTATGAAGCGTTAGATATATCGGACAGTCCGTGTCCACGTAAATCCATCCGCAGGACGCGATAATTGCTCAGACGCGGGATCATCGAATCCCACAAGCGCAAATCCGTACCAAGTGAGTGAATGAGGACAAGCGGTTTGCCTCCCACCACGCCATTAAGCGCATAATGCAGGGTCAAACCGTTGACAATCGCAAAGTCGGTCATGTTCGCAGCTTATCTCGCAATGGTGAGAGGCAACCGCGCAAAGCCTCTAAAATTCGGCGTAGTGACGCGCTTCGCGCTGCTGAGATCGACCTGCCATGTTTGGCTGGATGCAATCAACGCCGTGAAGATCGTTTGTGTCATCAGCCGCCCCAGCGGCGCGCCCACACAAAAATGAATCCCCCCACCTAACCCTAAATGATTGTTGTGTTCACGGTGCAAATCGAACGTATCGGGGTTTGAAAATTCACGTTCATCGCGGTTCGCCGCGCCAATGTGCAGCAGCACTTGTGAATTCTCCGGGATCGTCACGTCATGCAAGCGCACGTCACTGGTCGGTGTGCGAACAAATCCTTGCGCCGCCGCATCCCATCGCATTCCTTCTTCGACAAAATTCGCCATCAAGTCTGGATTCTGTTTAAGTTCTGCAAGCACATGGGGATGCAGCGCAAGCGCATACGCCAAATTGGTGAAAAGGTTATTCGTCGATTCAAATCCCGCAGTCAGAAACGTCATGGTGGTGACAACGACCTGCTCTTGCTCAAGCCGCTGCCCGTCTTCTTCGGCAAGCAGCATCGCTGTCATAAGATCATTTCCGGGATCGGCTGCCCGTTCTTTTGCCAGCACATCAAGATATTCACGCAGATAGCGCATCGCTATCGTTTGCGGCGCTTCTTGTCCTTCGGGGACAGGGACGCGCAGGAAAAAATCGTCAAGCCAGTGTCGCAGTGTGATAAAGTCAGCTTCGGGAATGCCGAACATCGCCCCCAGAATCGCGGCGTTATACGGGGCGGAAATATCAGCGACGAACTCGATCTCACCCTTGCTCAATGCCGCTTGAGTTAATTCTTGTGCAAGCCCCGTAATTTTCGGCTCAAGCGCGGCAACCGTGCGCGGCGTGAAGGCTTTGTTCACCAATCGACGCGCGAACGTGTGACGCGGAGGATCGGTTGTCCCCAAGGTCTTGCCAATGCGCGCGGGAATATCATTGAGAAGATTGCCCCGCCGCTGCGATGACCATGTTTTGCTATCCCGAAAAGCCCCGTAAACATCTTCAAATCGAGTCAGCACCCAAACATCTTCCGGTGCTGAATAATGCACGGGGTCATGATCGCGCATCCAACGGTAAGCAGGATACGGGTCATCCTCTGCAATCATCGACAGGCGATAGGCGAAATCCATAACGCTATCCCTTTACTCTCCCCACACAGTACGCGCCACGTTGACGATCATTTCGAGCTTCGCCCACTGTTGATCATGTGTCAGTTGATTTCCATGCACCGTACTAGAGAACCCACACTGCGGACTTAGACACATATTCTCCAGCGGCATGTATTTCGCTGCTTCGTTCACTCGTTTGACCAGATCATCAGCAGATTCAAGCGTCCCGGATTTCGATGTGACCAGTCCTAGAACCACCGTCTTGTTCGGTGGAACAAACCGCAGCGGCGCGAAATCGCCGGAACGTTCATCGTCATATTCAAGGAAGAAGGCATCCACATTCATTTGATTGAACAATACGTCGGCAACCGGTTCGTAGCTTCCCTCTGCCACCCACGCGCTCTGGAAATTTCCACGGCACAAATGTATCCCAATAGTCAAATCAGCAGGTCGCCCATCAATAACCGAATTGATCAACGCCGCGTATGTGCGTGGGAGTTCATCTGGGTCATCACCGCGTTCTTTCGCCCCTGCCCGCATTTGCGGATCGCACAAATAAGCGAGATTAGTGTCATCCAATTGGATGTAACGCGCCCCCGCGCGATAGAGCGAGTTGATCTCGTCCCGGTAAACTTGCGCGAGATCGTCAAAAAATTCGTCCATATCCGGGTACGATTCAATGTCAATTGCTTTGCGTCCGCCGCGAAAATGAACCATTGTAGGCGAAGGAATCGTCACCTTCGGCGTTTGTGTTGTGTGCCCCTTGAGAAAATCAAAGTCTGCGCGCTGAATGTCTCGAACGTGGCGAAGCTTGCCCGTTACGGAAACACGCGGCGGCGAAAACTCAACATCCCCGGCTTTACTGTGGAACTTAACTTGTAATCCGCCGCTGACGGTGACACCTTCGAGCTGCTGCAAAAAGTCGGTGTGAAAATAGGTGCGGCGAAACTCGCCGTCGGTGATACTTTTCAGCCCCACCGATTCTTGCTTCTTGATCACTTCAGTGATCGCGGCATCTTCGACGCTGCGAAGTTCCTCACGGCTGATCTCGTTATTTTGAAATTTTGCGCGCGCTTCCAACAAAAATGCCGGGCGTAGAAAACTCCCCACATGATCTGCGCGAAAAGGCGGGTTCAATCTAGACATACCTGACCTCCGAATTTGACGACCTCTTCCCCAACACACCCAATCAGGGAAGAGGCGTTTTGCCGATTCAAATTGACAGTGATTTTATTTACGTTGCTGGTTCGCGCTCATCGAAAGGGGGCGCGGGATAAATAAAGTCCGCAGTCGCATATTCAGCCGGCCAAACCAGTTCTGGTCTGCCATTCTGAACCTGTAGAATCGCGGTCACAACATTCCCGGTCCCATCTTCATTGAAGGTGACGTTCCCAATCACGGTGTCTAAGTCGGTGGCGGCAATCGCATCGCGTACCGCTTCCCGATCTAGTGTCCCAGCTTCTTCAATCGCCGCCGCTAAAATTTGGATCAGCGCGTAAGAAGGACCGACAATTGGATCAGACGGGCGTTCCATCATCTGAATGTGCCGCGCGTTCAGTTCTTCAACGCCAGAAAACGCCATGGCGTTATGCCAACCGGGCATGAACAACACGTTGTCCCCATTTGCGCCCAGCGATTGTGACCAAGTGGGTGGGTCTGCGGCACGGATAACAACTGTGGCGGCGGGTGTCCAATCGAGTTCCGCCATCTGCGTTAGCAGCGTGATTCCATCCGGCGGATTTGGCAGCGAGAGCAGCAGTTGAACATCCGCATTCTGCAATTGCAGGATGAGATCGGTGAAATCCTGCGTCCCCGGCGCGTAAGTCTCTCGCGCGACAACTTCATAGCCATATTCAGCCGCATCTTCTTCCCAAAAGTCACCCAGTTCGATACCCCAGTCGGTTTGTTCTTGCAAAATCCCGACGCGCGTTGGGCGTTCGCCTTCCGGCAGGGTCGCATTGAGAAATTCAAAGGTTGTCACGCTTAAGTCGGGAGACTTCGGGAATGGTGAGAATAGATATTCGTAGCCCTGCTGGTGAACATCCCACAGCGCGAATGCGACACCAAGATAAGGCACGGCATTGACCTCTGCGACAGCAGCGGCAGCAGCATGAAGGTCGCTGCCGAAACCACCCAGATACGCGACAACATCATTGTTGTTATACAAATCTTCGAGATTACTTACCGTCTTGACTGGATCAGACTCGTCGTCCAACAAAACAATTTCCAGTGGAATTTGCCGATTGTATTCTTCAACGAAAACCCCGCCAGCGGCATTAATGTCCTCTACCGCCAGCATATATCCGCGTTCAACCTGTGCCCCACCGCCTGCGTAACGCCCCGTCAAGGGGACAGTTGCGCCCACGACGATTGTCTCGGGTCCGTTGTCTTGTGCCATTGCCAGCGGGCTTAGTGTTGAAACGAAAACGAGTACCAGCAATATGAGAAAGAAACGTCTTTTCATTGTTCGACTCCCCAATCTTGATATATTGAAACTGAGTTTGTTGCTACGCATGTCCGCTCTAGCTTCGTGACCACCAGCGGATCATGTTTACAACCCCAATCTTTCATCTCCTCTACGGTTGTTTGGGGGCAACCAGCACACGCCTTCTCAGCCGTGTTACCACTTCGATGATCCCGCCGGGCAGCGCAAGCACAACTGCGATAAACAGTGCGCCAAACACGATAAGATGCACATTTAGCAAATCGGGATTGCTAGACAGTAAATCGCTGATCATCACAAAAAAGACAGCACCCACTAATGGACCAACCAACGTGCCGATGCCGCCAACAAAAGTCACGAGCAGCGCCTCAAACGTCCACTCTGGACCAAAGGGAAAATTGGGGTAGTAACCTACATGGTAAAAAGCGAAAGCGCCGCCTGCGAGTCCGGCAAAAAAAGCACTCAAAATAAACGCGATCAAGCTGTGAAAGAAAATGTTCACGCCAACAGATTTGGCAGCTTCTTCGTCCTCGCGTACTGCCATCATGCCCAAGCCTAGTTTGGACTGGCGCAGCCAATAAACGAACGCGACGATCAAAGCAAGTACGCCAAGCGCAATCAAATATCTCGGCGCAAGTTCATAGCTTCTCAATTCGGGTCCCGGAAGCCGCGAAACGCGCGGCAAAATTGTCCCAACGGTCAAACGCATCGCTTCGGCAAGAGCAAGCGTTCCCACCGAAAAATAGATACCCTTCAAGCGCAGCGCGGGCGCGCCGACGATGAGCGCAGCAAGCGCGGCGGTTGCCCCGCCCACAATAAAAGCGAGCGCGGGATGCCAATCTGCCCCTAGCCAAAGTTCGCGGGTGACGAGAGCGCCAATTCCAAAGAAAGAAGCGTGACCCAAGTTGATTCGTCCAACGAACCCAGCAAGGATATTCCAACTGGATGCCAGCGCCGCGATGATAAACAGCGTGATGAGAAGGGTGAGAATGTCATTGGAGCCAACAGGAGATGCTGGCAGGAACGCCAGTGCAATCCCGATGACAATCAGTATCAAAGCGGTATATCGTCGCTTACGCATGACGCGCTCCAAATAATCCTTGGGGGCGCACACTAAGGATCACTAAAAAGATGACTAACCCGACCAGTTCACGAAACTCTCCGCCAAACACTAGCGCGCTGGCGGTTTCCGCCAGCCCCAACAAGATTCCCGCAATAAACGTGCCCGGAATACTGCCTAAGCCCGCCAATACCACGACGATCAGCGCCTTCAACGTCCAGCCCAAGCCAATATTCGGGCTGACGCTGTATTGCAGGCTGACAAGCATCCCGGCGATCCCTGCCAGTGCCGCGCCAAGCGTGAACGTGATAAGATACATTTGCCGGATGTTAATTCCCGATAATGCTGCCGTTCGCCAGTCTTCTGCTGTGGCGCGAATCGCTTTGCCCCAATACGTTCTCTTCAAAAACAATTGCAGCCCAATGACCACCAGCGCGCCAATGAATACGCCCGAAAAGCGCACAATCGGCACGCGCAGTCCAAGCAGCTCCAGCGCATCGGTTGAATAAGCTGTAGCGATACTGCGGTCATCGGCAGTAAAGAGGCGTATCGCCAACGTCTGAAATATCAGCGTCAAGCCGAAACCAATGAGGAGTGAGTTTTTGATGCGGTGTTCTTCATCAAACTCAGTGACATGGCGGAACAATCCCAAATGCAGTAAAACGCCGATGATCAGCATAAGAGGAATGACGATCACGAGCGAAAGATACGGATCAATACCTAACAAGCTGAACAGCCAGAACGAAGCGTACCCCCCCAGCATCAACAGTTCGCCGTGTGAGATATTGAGGACTTTTAGCACACCAAAAACCAGCGACAACCCCAGCGCACTTAAGCCGTAAAGCGAACCTACAAGTGCGCCAGACAATAAACTTTGAGCAACAATATTTGCATCCATAGGTAAGATTTTTCTCTCAAAGATCAAATGCCTAAGTACGCATCTTGAATACGATGATCCGTAAGTAAATCTGCGCTTTTTCCTTCCCCCACAACTTTCCCCGATTCGAGCATGTACCCATAAGAAGCTACTTCTAATGCCTTATGCACATTCTGCTCAACGATCAACATTGTTACGCCTTCGCTGTTTATTTGGCGCAAAATACGGAAAATGTCCTCAACGATCAACGGGGCTAGTCCAAGTGATGGTTCATCGAGGATGAGCATGGTGGGGTGTGCCATCAACGCGCGTCCAATAGCAAGCATCTGCCGTTCCCCGCCGCTTAGCGTTCCAGCCCGCTGTGTTTGACGGTCAAAAAGGCGTGGAAACAAGTCATATACATGCTTAAGGGTTTTCGCCCTCTTTTCACGCGCACGGGGAACGTAAGCGCCTAATTCGAGGTTTTCCAGCACCGACATCGACGCGAACGTCCCGCGCCACTCCGGCACAAGAAACATCCCGGAACGCACAATCTCATGGGTGGGTTTGCGAGTAATGTCTTCGCCACAGAAAAATATTTGACCAGACAGCGGGCGCATCATGCCGAGAATCGTTCTCAACACAGTCGTTTTTCCTGCTCCATTTGAACCCAGCAGGGTCACAATTGAATTTTCTGGCACGACCAAAGAAACGCCCCAGAGAATTTGAATATCGCCATAAGCAGCTTGTATGTTGTCAATGCGGAGCATATGCTTTACCCAAATACGCGCTGATAACGGAAGGGTCTTTGACTACATCATTCGGAGCGCCGTCAGCAATCATACGCCCCGCATTCAACACGATAATCCGGTCACTGCAATTCATAATCGCCTTGATGATGTGTTCGACCATGATGACAGTCATGCCTGCCTCACGAAATCCGCGTACAAATGCCACCGCCTGTTGAACTTCGGCAGGATTCAACCCCGCCATGAATTCATCCAGTAGGATCAAACGCGGACGTGTCGCCAAAGCGCGGGCAACTTCCAACCATTTTCTCGACATCACATTCAGTTGATGTGCTGCCTCATGACCTCTATCAGCCAGCCCAACTTGCTCAAGAACCGCCCGCGCCTGTTTTTCTGCTTCGGTTCTACGCATCTTTCCGGCGAACATCGCGGCGACAATTACGTTATCAAGAACGGACAAGTTCATGAACGGACGCACCGTTTGAAATGTTCGTGCAATTCCATATCCCGCGATGCCGTAAACTGGCTTTCGCGTGATCACTTGATCCTCAAAGCGAACATCACCCGCGCTTGGTGGAAGCGTGCCGGAAATGACATTGAACAATGTTGATTTGCCAGCACCATTGGGACCAATGAGTCCGAGAATCGTCCCCTGTTCAAGTGTGAAACTGACCTGATCAAGCGCCAGCACACCCTCAAAGTTTTTGGAAATATTTCGGACTTCCAAAAGCATTGACTTATCCCCCTCTTTTGCTCAGTGACTCGATGTTCGACTGAGCCGCAGCAATTGCGATGGTGATTCCTTGGAATACCTGCTCTAGATGTTCTCGTACTTCACGTTCCACCAATTCGCCATCACGAAGACAGCACGCCTCATAGATGCGACGGTGATCGCGCCATGCGATCTCTTTGCGTTCTTTTACTTCAAGATACAGACGATTGTAGGGAGCAATCTTGTTTCGCAAACTTTGAATGAGACTGATCATCTGGGGTTGTTCAAAGGCGGAATACACCGTGATATGGAAGGTGTTGTTGAGCGTGAGTATTCGCTCGAAATCTGTACTCTGCTCCGCTTCTTCAATAATCGCCTCTAACTGTCGCAGGCGAAGATCATCCATATGAGGAGCAGCCCGCTTTGCCGCCGCGCCTTCCAGCAGCATACGCACGAACAGTAATTCTTGTAGTTCATCCATTGTGCGCTCCCGCACAACAGTTCCACGATGCGGGTAATGGATGGCGAGGTCTTCTGCAACCAGTGTCCGCAGCGCCTCCCTGACAGGACTGCGGCTCACGCCAAGTCTGTCCGCCAGTTCTTGTTGATCCAACTTATCGCCGGGGCGAAACTGACCGCGCAAAATAGCGGCGCGAATGGCATCCGTGACAATTTCTTCACGGGTTTTGAAGTTCTCACTAACGTTGATAATCGCTCCATCAGAAGTCATAGGGTTGTCTAGACCATCTTCTAAAATTCAATCAGTTTTGCTTGACAAACGGCTTCGACGTGATATTGTATCCAATATCCAGTATCCACTTTTGCTACAGCATAAATGATTAGATTTTTTTCTGCAACTTTTGAACATCCCACAAATTCAACACTGGTTTTTTGCCAAGAAAGCCTCACGCATGACTGATGTGGTTATTGTTTCTGCTGTACGGACTCCAATCGGGCGACTTCGGGGCGCGCTTGCCAGCATTCGCCCGGACGATATGGCGGGCATGGTCATTCAAGCTGCCGTGCAGCGCGCAGGTGTATCCCCCGATATGATCGAAGAAGTCGTCATGGGATGCGCGAATCAAGCGGGTGAAGATAACCGGAACGTGGCTCGAATGGGATTATTGTTAGCTGGGCTGCCACAGCATGTCGCCGGAGTAACGGTCAACCGGTTGTGTGCCAGTGGTCTCAGTGCCATCAACATAGCCGCTAGAGCGATCAGGTGTGGAGAAGGCGAAATTTATGTCGCGGGCGGTGTCGAAAGCATGACGCGCGCGCCCTATTCACTCCCCAAAAATGCGATTCCATTCGGTCCTTCCGGCAACGTGACCGCATGGGACACCACCTTAGGCTGGCGATACCCGAATCCAGCCCTTGAAGCACTCTTTCCGCTTGAGCAAATGGGCGAAACTGCCGAAAATATCTACGAGATGAGCTGCGCCGGAAAAATTGCGGGCGGTGTGATCACCCGTCAAGACCAAGATCAATTTGCGCTGCAAAGTCAAATGCGGGCGATCAACGCGATCAATAATGGGTACTTCAAGCAAGAAATTATGCCCGTCACGATTCCGCAGCCCAAGGGCAGCCCGATTATTGTCGATACCGATGAACACCCCTTTTATAAACGGACAGATCAAGGCTATGAAGTGGCGACCAGCCTTGACAAATTAAGTGGGTTGAATCCCGCGTTCCGAAAAGGCGGCACCGTCACGGCAGGGAATTCAAGCGGGCTGAATGATGGCGCGGCGGCTCTAGTTCTCATGAGCGCAGATAAAGCCGCCGAGTTGGGTATAAAACCACTCGCTCGTTGGGTAGGCGCGGCAGCTTCAGGAGTCGATCCCCGTATCATGGGATTGGGTCCCGTGAGCGCGATACGCAAACTGCTGGCACGCACCGGACTTACGATAGATGATTTAGATTTGGTTGAACTCAATGAAGCATTCGCTGTGCAATCAATTGCCGTTATGAGAGAGCTGGCTTTGCGACACGACATCACAAACGTGAACGGTGGAGCAATCGCACTTGGACATCCTCTTGGCTGCTCAGGTGCGCGTCTAGTGACCACACTCGTCCACGAAATGCGCCGCCGTGCTAATGAAGGCACCAAGATGCGTTATGGATTAGCAACATTGTGCGTGGGTGTAGGTCAAGGTGAATCGACTATCATCGAACTACTGCGTGACTAAGGATGCCTCATGAAACGAGTTCCGCAGATCAGTGCTGCTGAGGCTGCTGCAAAAGTTAAATCCGGCGACATACTCATGGCTGGGGGCTTTGGGATGACGGGAAATCCCGTACATTTGCTCCATGCGCTTGCGGAAACGAATGTCCGTGATTTGACCTATATTGGCAACAACGTGGGAGAAGCGGGGCTAGGCGGCGGACGACTGCTTAGAAACGGTCAACTTCGTACTGCGATTGGGTCATTCTTTACCAGCAATCCAGAAGCCGTTGAGGCGGCACAAAACGGGCGTTTAAATATTGTGCTGATGCCGCAGGGTTCACTTGCAGAAGCAATTCGAGCAGGCGGTGCAGGCTTGGGAGGATTTTACACCCCAACTGCTGTCGGAACGGTCATCGCTGAGGGCAGCGAAACACGCGAGATCAACGGCAAGTTGTATGTGTTTGTGCCGCCGCTGCGCGCAAATGTCGCCTTCATTCGGGCGCAAAAAGCGGATACCGCCGGAAATCTGGTTTATCGGTTAACAGAGCAAAACTTCAACCGTGCGATGGCGACTGCTGCGGATTTGGTCATCGCAGAAGTTGAACACATTGTTCCTGTAGGAGAAATTGATCCGAACGAAGTTCACACCCCGGGCAGTTATGTCGATTTTCTTGTTCAAGCTCATATGAGCCTTGCCGATCTTGGTTCATCTGCTTCGGTTGGCAGCAGCAAGAAAGTCAGCGACTCGCGTTTGGCGATGGCTCGCCGCGCACTTGCAGAACTACCACGTGGCGCAGTCGTGAATCTTGGCATTGGTATTCCAACACTCGTCGCTGACCTCATTACACCGGATAGTGGCATTATCCTGCACAGCGAAAACGGAATGCTCGGCGTAGGTCCCGAACCCAAATCGGGCGGCGCAGCCGAATATCCCGTCAATGCTGGAAAAGTTCCCGTTACTGCCCTACAAGGAAGCAGCTATTTCGACAGCGCCGACTCCTTTGCGATGATTCGCGGTGGTCACATTGACGTGGCTATCATGGGTGGGTTGCAAGTCGATGAAGCGCGTAACCTCGCAAATTGGGCCGTACCGGGTAAACCACTGCTCGGAGTCGGTGGCGCGATGGATCTCGCCGCCGGGGCGAAAAAGCTCATCATCACCATGACGCACACCGAAATTGACGGCAGTCCCAAAATCGTGCCCGAATGTGTGCTTCCGTTGACTGCTCGAAATGAGGTCGATCTCATCATCACTGACCTCGCTGTGTTTGGCTACCCGGATAATCAGTTGACACTGCTCGAACTGATGCCCAACGCATCCCTAGATGAGGTACGCGCAAAAACGAGCGCAAAATTTGCCGAACGCTTAAGTTAATTCGTTAAGCACGTCATATTGCTCAAGCAAGAAAAAAGCGCCCTGAAGGCGCTCTCGTGCTGGGGGACCTGGATTCGAACCAGGATTGACGGATCCAAAGTCCGTAGTCCTGCCGTTGGACGATCCCCCACTATACCGCGACATTGTAGCGAAAGCCCCCTCTCCTGACAAGACCGAATGAACGCGCACCCTCATTTTGGTGATGCTGTTAACAATCGACATTAAGGAAGTTGTCAACGTCCTTTAGAAACTCTCTTTTGTGTCTACAATAAATCAGGTATAGTGTGTAACGTTTTTATTTTTGCGTCCATTTCGCACACTTCACAAAGAGAAACCATGCGCCGAACAACGTTTCCATTCCTGCTGTTTCTGGCGGTCATTTTCAGCGGGTTGACTTTCGTCGCGCCTGCCCGCGCGGCGACGATTCAGGTCGACACGGCTTTCGATAATGCGACCACCCCCGATCCTGTAGGCGACAGCGATTGTAGTCTCCGCGAAGCCATTCAGAACGCGAACGATAATGCCGCGACCTATCCCGACTGCGCGGCAGGTTCAGGCGCAGACATCATCACATTTGACAGCAGCTACACCATCAACTTCGACGATGAAATCTCCATCGCGTCGGACATCACCATTCAAGGTCCGGTGACATTCGACGGCTCGAACGGGACGCGCTTCTTCGTCGTCAGTTCGTCATCGGGTATTCTACGTCTAGAGACAGACATCATCCTGCAAAACGGGATCACGACGGGCAGCGGTGGTGCGATTCTGGTGAACAACTCGGCGCAGTTGTTCTGCGCCGACAACGTGACCTTCGATGCCAACATCGCTGCGAACAACGGTGGCGCAATCGACAGTTCCGGTTCTGTCACCATTGAAGCCTGCACCTTCCAAAACAATCTCGCCAGTAACAGCGGCGGCGCAATCTCCCAAACTGGCGCGGGTGTGTTCGATATCAATGAATCATTCTTCCTCAGTAACCGCGCGGGTGAAGACATCGGTGAGCCTACGCCCAACGGTGGCAGCGGCGGCGCGATCTACAACTTCTCCGAAGGCACCATCACCGAAACCGTGTTCTTGGATAACTCCACCGACACCAAAGATACAACGGGATCAATCGGCGGCGGGGCGATTTGGACAAGCGCGAACAGCGGGCTTGGCTTGCAAATCGTGTCGAGTGGTTTTTCCGGCAACATCGCCAACGGCGATAATGCTGAAGGCGGCGCAATTTTTAACAATTTCGGCGCGATTCTTGACGTGCGCTACTCGCACTTCGGTGAAACGCCGCTTCCCTTCGCAGCGCCGTTCGATGTCTTGGGCACGGCAAACGAAACCAGCGGACCGGATGGCGACGGCGGTGCAATCTTCACTGCAGGACCCACTGAAATCGTTGGCAGTTCCTTCATCGGCAACAGCAGCGCCAATAATGGTGGTGCGCTCTATGTTATCCCGACTGCTGCCAACAGTGTCGTGATCGCCAATAGCACATTCAACCAGAATGTTGCAGCGGTAAGCGGCGGCGGGTTGTATTTTGATGCCCTCGATGACCGAATCCGTGTGGAAAACACGACCATTTATGCTAATGCGGCGGGAACAGGTCCCGGCGGTGGGATTTTCCTAGATGGCGATGGCGACCAAACCAACTTTGAAGATGTGATCGTCTCAAACACTATTCTCGCAAGCAACACCTCACTTTCACTCACAGAGTTGGATTGCGGCGGTGATACCCTCTCCGACGGCGGCGGTAACGTCTTATTCGGCAGCGTTTCGTGCCTCAACCTTGTCCCATTCGTAGGCAATCCCAACCTTAGCGGCTATGAAGTGACTCAATCGCAGGGTGTTATCCTTACTATCTCGATGCCCTTGGGTTCTGGTAGCGCGGCGCTCGGTGTTGGCGATCCCGGTGTGTGCGCGGCTGATCCCGTCTCTAATGTAGATCAGCGCATCCAATCACGTCCACAGGGCGATCCTGACTGCGACAGCGGCGCATATGAATCGTCGCAGATTGGAGCAACCCCAACTCCGACGAACACAGAAACCCCCACGCCCACATCCACACCAACCGAAGGCGCGACGGATACCCCAACATCCACACCTACCGCAACAGATACCGACTCCGGTGGTGGTGGCGGTGATACAGCGACTCCCACGCCAACCGACAGCGGCGGTGGTGCGACGGATACCCCCACGCCGACCTTTACTGATCAAGGTGGGAACACCGCAACGCCGACCCCAACCAACACGGATCAAGGCAGCCCGACAGATACCCCTACGCCGACCTTTACTGATCAAGGTGGGAACACCGCAACGCCGACCCCCACGAATACCGATCAGGGCGGCACGACAGATACCCCCACCCCAACCGATACCAATCAAGGCGGCGTGACCAACACCCCGACAAACACCAATACGCCGGGTGGTCCAACCGACACGCCGACCAACACACCTACGGCGACAGAGACCAATCAGGGTGGCGTAACCAATACCCCGACAGCGACCAATACTACCCCTGCGGGCAGCAGCGGAACGCCTGTTGTAGTCGTGACCGATCCGTTTATCACCAAGTCGGTCAACCCACCGTTCGCCGTACCCGGCGAAATCGTCACATGGACGATTGTCGTCACCAACCCCGGCAGCATCGCCGCGCCCAACGTGTCTGTGACCGACACTATGCCCGCCGTCATCCAGATTCAATCAGTAGCGGCAACCGCTGGGACGATCAACTACGTGGGTCAGGTTGTGACGTGGAATATCGCTTCGCTCGCCCCCGGTCAGGTTGTCACCATCACAATCGTCGGGCAGGTGCGCTTGGATGCACAGCTTCCGTTTGTGGTCAACAACACGGCAAGTCTCACCACCAGCAGCGGAACACGCACCGCACAAGCCACACTCACGGGTGTGACTTCGCTCCCCGCCACAGGTGAGCCAATGGATCCCATGCTCCGTCTGGTGATTTTCATCACGCTCGGCGTTGTGGGCGCGGTGGCAGTTCAGCGCATCATGCGCCGCACTATACGTGAGCAAAACGGGCATAACGGATAGCCATGTATCGTCGTCGCTCCGGCGGTTCCGGCGGCACGCTGTTCTGGGCAATTATGCTCGGAGTCGTCGCCGGAATCGTGTTCTTCATCAACGACCAGCAAGCACAAGAGACACCGCCATCGGGGGGAGCATCTAGCTCCCCCACGATGATCACCCCGGATGCCACCCCAACACTTGATCTCGCGCTGCTAGAACTGCCCACGTCTACACCGCAAGTCGCGCCGCATGTGCAGTTGATCATCCCGCGTGCCAATGTCGCCACGGTTGTGATCCCCGCGCCTTTGGCAAATACGGGCAGTTGGGATATTCGTCTGTTAGGGCGTAACGCGGGGCATTTGGAAGGCACGGCATGGATCGAACGTCCCGGCAATATTGTTTTAGCCGGGCATGTCGAGCAGTCAGATGGTCAGCCGGGGATTTTCGCCCGTGTGAGCGAACTTTCATTCGCGGATGAGGTGATTCTCATGGTGGGCGATCAACGACGTGTATACGCCGTTCAGGAAGTTTTCACCACAACGCCGACTGATCTTACGGTGTTGTATCCCACCCCCAACGACCAGATCACCCTCATTACTTGTGACAGCTACGACTTTTTGAGCAATACCTATCTTGAACGAGTCGTCGCAATTGCGCTCCGTATCGCCTAAACCAAGAGTAACGCTGTAGGGGCACGGCGTGCGGAACTTGTTCCGTCCGTGCCCTTCCATTTTGAAAATCAATCTTTCGCTGAATCCGTTTCGACTCAAACCTCAGAAGCGGGCGCATACGTGCGATTCAATTCGGCATCGCTCATGCCGTTGAGCGCCTCCGCGAAATCATTCATAAACTGCCTTACTGACCCATAGCGATCCCGCTTGTCCTTTAGCAGGCAGCGCAAAATCACCGCTTCTAATGCGTCGGGAAATTCGGGATTTTCGTCACTTGGTAGTGGCACTGATTTATACAAATGAGCGTACACCAGCGCCATATCATCGGATTCGTCAAAGGGCAGTTTGCCAAGCAGAAGCTCGTACAACATGATCCCCATGCTGTAAATATCCGTCCGAAAATCGACTTCTTCACCCACCGCCGCTTCAGGTGACATATACGCAGGCGTTCCGACAGATACCCCTGTTTCCGTCAAGCGCGTATCCAAATCGGGACGCTTCCCCAACCCGAAATCAAGCAGATAGACATGATCATCTGCGTTTGATAGCAGCACGTTGCTCGGCTTCAAATCGCGATGAATCACCCCTTGCAAATGCGCGTGTTCCAATGCTTTTGACAGCGGCTCAACCACTTTCCACACCTGTCGCGGAGTTAACCCGGCGGCATAGTCGATATTCGCCAGCGCCGTCCCGTCGATATAGGGCATCACCAAAAACAGGCGCTTCCCATGCCAACCAAAATCGACAATCGGCACAATGTGCGGATGCTGTAAGGCTTGCATCAAGCGCACTTCACGCAGAAACCGCTCGCGCAGCGAATCCTGCTCTGCGAGTTCTCCGTGCATGATCTTCATAGCAAAGTGATGGTTGCCGCGCTGTGCTTGATACACCTCGCCCATCGCGCCTGCGCCAAGCTGCCGCTCAACCAAATAATCCCCTACTTTGTGTCCTGCTAGATCGTTGCTCATGGTACTTTCGCACCCAGTCTGTGCTACATTGTGTTTGGGATTCGCTATCAAAGTTGTGTGACCACACATCTCTATGATAAAGGATTGCACATGTCCGTTGCATTGACGCTCTCAAGCAATCGCTATCAAGTACACGACATAATCGGCAGCGGCGCGATGGGCAGCGTCTATCGCTGTTCGGATCGCTTAAGTGGGCAAACCGTCGCGCTCAAAGCCGTCAATCTTGAACGCGCAAGCGGGCAGCGTGGAGTTGTCTTGCGAACGGCGATCACCCGCGAATTTGAGACTCTCGCATCCCTGCATCACCCGCATGTCGTCGAAGTCATTGACTACGGCTTTGATGCGAATGAACAACCCTACTTCACCATGCCCTACATCGACCATGCCGCCCCCATTGATGTGGCATCTCGCACCTTATCTACCAACGAGCGTATCCACCTGATCATACAAACGCTCGAAGCCCTAGAATATCTGCATCGGCGCGGCATCATCCACCATGACCTAAAACCGAGCAACGTGCTTGTCGATAGCGACAATAAAGTCAAAGTGCTCGATTTTGGCATCGCCTTGCTTCGCCAGCGCCAAGCCAAAGAGCCAACAGGCAGCACCATCGGCTATACCGCGCCCGAACTGCTGCAAGGCAGTCGCGCCAACGAAATCTCTGACGTATGCCGTTGGTGTCCTCGCTTATGAAATGCTGCTCGGCAAACACCCATTCGATCTCGACAATCTGCGTCAACTGCTCTTTCAAATCGTGAACGAACAGCCCGATTTTTCAGCGCTAACAGAACCGCTGCTGCTTCCCGTACTACAGCGACTTTTGGCGAAAACCCCCGCCGAACGCTATGCCAACGCCCATGCAGTGATACACGATCTGTATGCGGTGCTCGATGAATCGCTTCCTCCCGAACGCGAAGCCATCCGCGAGAGCTTTCTACAAGCCGCCGTTTTTGTGGGTCGCCAGCGTGAACTTTCCCAACTCACTGAAGGGTTGGACACAGCGGTATCCGGTCAAGTCTCTGCATGGTTGATCGGCGGGGAAAGTGGGGTTGGCAAATCACGCTTGCTCGATGAACTCCGTATCGCCGCCCTCGTCAAAGGCGGGTTAGTCTTGCGCGGTCAAGCCGTTGCTGAAGGCGGTCTGCGTTACCAACTCTGGCGAGATGTTTTACCCCCGCTGATCCTCGCCACCGCTCTCTCTGATTTTGAAGCCAGCGTCCTGCAAGAAATCGTGCCCCACATCGACACTTTGATCGCGCGCCCCGTTGCGCCGCTTGCGCCGCTGACCGGAAACGGACAGCATCAACGCCTTTCGGAAACCGTGTGCAGCGTCTTTAAGCGTCAAACCCGCCTCACAGTGCTAATGCTCGAAGACTTACACTGGACAACCGAAAGCCTCGACATTCTGCGCGATCTCTTATTTGCCGTCACTGATGTACCGCTTGCCATCTTCGGTAGCTACCGCGACGACGAATCGCCCCACCTCGCCGAACAGCTTCCCCAAATGCGCCAGATCACGTTGGAACGCCTCTCCAGCGAAGAAGTCGCAGAACTCAGCCACGCCATGATTGGAGATGCGGCAAGCCAAGCCAATGTGGTCGAATTTGTCACCCGCGAAACCGAAGGCAATCCGTTCTTTTTGGTCGAAGTCATGCGCGCGCTGGCGATGGATGCCGGACGCTTGCTCCAAATTGGCAGCAAAACCCTGCCCGATCAGGTCTTTACAGGCGGTATCCAGCAGATTGTCCAACAGCGTATTCGCCAAATACCGGAATGGGGGCGACACCTTGCGCGTATCGCGGCAATTGCGGGGCGGCTGCTCGATCTGACCGTCCTTGAACAAATTTTGCGCGATACCCCCGACACGCTCTCCATGTCCCTAGATAATTGGCTCACCGTTTGCGCCGATGTTCATATTCTCAGCATCTCGAACAATCGCTGGCAGTTCAGCCATGACAAAATCCGCGAACAAATCATCCGCGATACGCAGCCGGAAGCACAGCCACAGTTACACACGCTCGTCGCCACCGCGATAGAAACCTGCTACCCCAACGATCCTGCGCGCGTGGAAATTCTCATGAATCATTGGAAGTTAGCCGGAAACACCGACAAAGAGTTGGTCTATCTCAATCTCGCTGTCGAACGACTCGTCTGGTTTCGCGGGGAATATCAACAGGGGATCACCCTTCTCCAGCGCGGCTTATCGCTGCTCCCCAAACGGGATGCGCGCGCAGTGAATTTGCTCAATCATCTCAGCGAGTCGTACTGGCGCATGGGGCAGTTCGATGAAGCAAAACGCTATGGGTTGCGAGCAAAGCATCTAGGCGAAAAACTCAATGTTCCGCATGACCGCGCGCGCAGTTTAGGCAACTTGGGGATCATCGCGCGGATGCAGCGTCGGCACGGCGCTGCGAAAAAATACTTCACCGAAAGCCTAAAACTCCGCCGCGAACTCCATGACCTGACCGGAATCGCCCGCAGTTATGCCAATCTCGGCATTCTTGCCTACAGTCGCGGCAAACTTGAGACAGCGCGGCGCTATTATCTACGCAGTCTCAAGTTACAGCGTCAGCTCGGTGACGAAAACGCACTCATTCTCAACCTGCTCAACATTGGCGAAGTCCTTAGCACCGAAGGCAAGCACGATGAAGCCGAAAAATACATCCGGCGCTGTCTGCGAATCGCGCGCAAAATCGGCAATCGCTATACCATCGCCGCCAGCCTGAACACGCTGGGAGTCGCAGCGTTCCTACAGCAGAAATATCAAGTCGCCGCCGATTATTTACTTCAAGCAGCCGATGCCTTTCACGCTATCCGCAATCAATACGGGTTGCTGCACACCTTGGGCTATCTCGTCAACGCGCTCCCCATCGACGATCCGGCGCTTCGGCTGCGGTTGATCGAAGGCTTGACGCTGGCATCTACCATGCAGCAGGAATACTTCATCCTCTTTCTCGTAATCGGCGCTGCGCGCTGGTATCTACACCAGCAGAACCCCGCGCGAGCCGCTGCGCTCATTGAATACGCCCAGCAGCATCCGGCAGCCGAAGACCAGTTCAAAAAACTTGTTGAACTTGTTCTCAAGCGCGATGGTCATATACTAACCGGCACACATCACGACGCGATCCCTGCTGACCAGCCGATCAACCAAATCGTGTCGGAAGTCATAACCGACCTCAACCGTGACACGCTCACGCCCTAATCCCGATCCGGGTCGGGGAACGCATTTCCAAACGATCCGGGAATTGCTGTCGGCGGGGGCAGCGGCGGCGCGTTGAAATCCATCGGGATCGCGCCCAAGAATGCCTGTGTTTCAATGTTCACAAGCGCGACCCACCCTTCCACGCCGCCTACTTCGACCTTTACCCACGGGCTGTACGGGCTGCGCGCCACCAGATTCACCGTCGTGTCATTGTTCAGCGTGAGAATCGCCGGAAAAATCACATCGGGACCCACGCGCAGATTCACGCCCGATGTAGCCACCACCCGCCCGCGTGATCCCAGTTCGCCGTATCGCTGCGGCGGAATCGGCGTAGCTTGATACACCGCTTCAATCGCGCCGACGTTCCGCAGCAGCAGATCAGCACTCATCCAGCCGCTTTCGCCGTTCTGCCGCCTTACGTGATACCACTCGCCATCCAACGTTCGCCCCAACACGCTCAACACTTCCCCGCCGGGAACTTGCGTGATCACCCCCGACGTAATATCCGAATCCGAGCGCAAATTGACCGCCCCCTGTGTGATTACCGTACCGGGCTGCGGCAGCACCATCGGGCGATCAAACAGCGATACCGGAATGTGCCGCGTCAGCGAAAGATCATACGGAATTGGTGTAGTCGCGGGGCTGGTTGGTGTGGCGAAATCACCACCCTCATGGCTAATCGCCACTTGTTGACCTGTATACACCACTCGCTCTTGTCCAAACGTCGTCACCGTCGCAATCCCACTCAACACGACAAACACCGTGTTCGTTTCCGTTGTATGCACCAGCATCGTGCCGTTCATGTTGAGCGATGCGCCGTTAACCACAATTCGCGACGAACTGTTCAGCGGCGCTTGCAGTATCACCACGCTCAACGGCGCAGCGCCGCACGTCGGGAAACCGACATCCGTTTGCGCTACAATCGACTGCCACGCCGCGAACCCATCCGGCGAAACATCATGCAGTTCCACGCCGCCAATCGCCAGCAGTGTTAGGTTGATCGGCATCGGCAGCCGCAGATACACCACCCCGCTTGTGCCCGACATCACATCCAGCGCGGGCGTGCGAATCGCGTCAATCTCCCCAACTTCGATTAACGCGCCCGTCGGAGCAAATGCGCTGCTTACCGCGCCTTCCGGCTGCACTTGAGGCGCGCTCCCCCCGTTACATGCAAAACCCTCTGGTTGGTTGATACATGCGCCCGTCGCCGTCGTCCAAAAATTCGTCATAGCGGGCGCGCACACATCCGCCGCAATTGCCACGCCCGGCGGCAGGCGGCTTTCCGCCAGCGGATCAGTGGGCGGCGTATCCTGTGCGAATACGAAAATCCCCCCGCCTATGAACAGCAACGCTAAGCAGAGCAGCGCGAACGACTGTGAACGTAACAAGGATCGGTAAATCGCGTTGGGCATTTGCATGAACATTCCCGAAAAGATGATAATCAATGGATGTTGACCGTGTATCAGGGATGGATAACGCTCGTGAACATGCCCCCACAAGTCGAAATTCCTGTGCGGCTGATGATGCAGTTTCAAGACCGCTACCCCAACACCACGCCGCAGATCGTCCTGCAAGCGCCTGACCGTGACATCTGGGTGCTTGCCACCATTAACACCAGCGGAATCTATGCGCTCGATGTCGTCGATCTCGGCGCACGCACGGTATTTACTCTGCACAGCGCCGAACATATGCAAACCGTCCGCCGTCGCCCGCTTCCTCGCTGGGCGCATTATCCCGCCGCTGTGCTCTTAATCTGCGATGACGATGGCATCAGCAGTCTGCGGGGTGTCAACGCCGTGATCGGCGGCAACGAGCCGCGCGGACCACGGTACACTTTCGCGCTTGGCGTGGCATTCGCCGCGCTCATTTTTGATGTACATGGCGAAAACCCAACAGGCGAATCGCTCGTTGCGGTGACAGATCGCGCGCGCCGGCATTATGTTGAGCAGTATACCATCATGCAAGGTGGCTAATGCTAAATCAGCGGCTTTTTCGTTGGAATTCCCGGTTTGCGGGGATAAGCACTCGGGGTAGGCGCGGTCTTTTCAACCACGACCAGCGCATGGATTTCTTCCACTTCAGGAAGCCGCACTTCAACGATCTCGCCCAATCGCGCGCCAAGCACCTGCATCGACTTGGCAGAATCGCGGGCTTCGTCATATGCAGTCTTTGCCCCCTTCATCGCGATGCATCGCCCGCCCACTTTCGCCAGCGGCAGTAAATACTCCAGCAGCACAGGCAGACGCGCCACCGCACGCGCCACTACCACATCATATGCTCCCCGCTGTCCTGCCATATGTCCTGCTTCTTCAGCGCGGGCATGGAGTGTATGCACCCCCGTAAGCCCCAACGCTGCGATCACGTGGTCGAGAAATGCAATCTTTTTGCCCGTTGCTTCCAACAGGGTGACTTCCACCTCAGGATACGCGATCTTCAGCGGCAAACCGGGGAAACCCGCTCCTGTCCCTACATCAATGATCTTCAAACCCGCGCGCATCGGTTCAGCTTTGGTAATTGTCAGCGAATCGAGAAAATGCCGCACGCGAATCCCATCATCATCAGTGATCGCGGTCAAGTTAACCTGCTCGTTCCACGTGACCAATTCACGCGCGAACATCGTGAACGCCGTTTCTTGCGCCTTCGTAAGCGTAATACCAAGCAGGTCAGCGGCTTGTTCGTTCAGCGTCGGGGACATCAGGATTTTTCAAAAGTGTAGGGGCGTATCGCGATGCGCCCGTGACTCGCTTGCATCGCCGCCCCTACAATCCATGCACTATACGACCTAATAATCCGGGTTGAGTTCATGAACCGGATACAGCGTTGGGAAGAACGATCCATTATAGGCGATGCCATCTGTGTTCGGATCATCCACCACATCGAAGTTGCACAGCCCACGCAGCACCGGATTCGCCGTGCCCGGACCGTAATCGTCATATCCGTCAAAGTGTTCGGCTGCCCACGTCACGCTGTACGACACCTCATAGTGACCGGGACGCAGATTCCCCACATCCACAAACCAGAACACCCAGTTATTGACGCTCCCCGTCCGCTTCACAATATCAGTACGGTTGACCCCACTCAGTGTGGCGGTATTCAACGTCACGGCATACTGCGCGTTGGCGAGATGCTGCTGCATCTGTTCCGGCGTGCGTGTGAACCACGACCAGAAAATCTGCACGCGGTCACTGTCATAGATCAAACCCGGAATTGCCAGCGGATAAGCATCGCACTCCGCGAAGATTAGCCCCGGCGTATCTGAACGGAAGGTATCCGACGGACGCGCGCCTATCACTACTGGATTTTCCGGCGATAAGTTCGGGTTTAATAAACCATTCGGCGCGAAGATCGAACGGCTGAAACCGGGACCCGTCGGACCTTCAACTTCCGTAGTCGTCCCTGATTCTGTTGATGTCCCTAGCGTGTACTGGGGTTCGGCACAGCCGTCGTTAAAATCGCTGATAGTGAATTCATAGTCAATGGTATCAGGATTGGTTTCACGCCCCACCCATACGCGAGCGCTGGCAGTTGCGCCTGCCGCGACGGTCTGCCCCGATGGGAAGACGAATCGGTCACTGACCGAATACGTCCCCGCGACAGAAACACGACGCACACCCGATAATGCCGTGCCAGTTGGTGTAGGTGAATTGAACACTTGGTAATACACATCCCAACCAACAAGCGAAGTCCCCGTTAGATTGAGAATCGATTGATCGTTACACACCACGAAGAACGCGGTGGTATCATTCGACGGTAGCGCCGCAGCCAGTGTCGGAGTCGCGGCAGCGGTCTGCGCTTGCGCCGCGCGTGGGAATACAATCCATACCCCAACGACGAGCGCCAGCAGAGTAACACTGATGGTCAAAGCAAATTTTCTCACGGAAATATCCCTCAAAACGAGTGAGCGAGAGATGAGTCCCAGTATCATACCTCATGATTGACTTTTGTGCAGCCAAGACTACAATGCGCCCATTCCACCCGCATAACATATCGTACCATCAAAAGGATCATCACCTGTGAGCAAGCCAACTATCGCCGTTTTGCAGGGCGATCAAACCGGTCAAGAACTGCTTGACGAAGCCCTCCGCGTCCTTGACCCCGCTGTCACCCGCGTTGATGTCAATTTCAAGCCGTTCGACCTCTCGCTCGAAAACCGCCGCAAGACGAAAAATGGAGTTGTCCACGAAGCCGCCGATTTTATCAAGCAGACAGGGTTGGGCATCAAAGCCGCGACCATCACGCCGGGCAACCCCGACGATGTGGGCAGTCCCAACGCCCTGCTCCGCGAACTCATCAACGGTCAGGTGATTCTACGCACAGGGCGGCGTATTCCGTCGGTGCGTCCGCTGGCAGGTGTATACTCGCCCATCGCTGTCGTGCGTATGGCAGTCGAAGATGCCTATGGCGCAAAAGAGTGGCGCGAAGGCACAGGTTTGGATGAAGTCGCCTACAGCACCCGCAAGTTGAGCCGCCGCACCTGTCGCGCTGTCGCGGAATTCACCTTCCGTTACGCGCAGCGCAGTAACGCGAAGGTGTTCGGTGGACCCAAATACACGGTCAGCCCGGTATACGAAGGCATCTTCAAAGAGGAAATGGACGCTGCCGCCGCCCGCTACCCCACCGTTCCATACGATCCCCAGTTGATCGACGCGACCTACGCGCTTCTGCTCGAAACAACAGGCGAACCACTGGTCATCCCCGCGCTCAACCGCGACGGTGATACCTTGAGCGATCTCGTACTCAAGATGTTCGGCAGCATCGCGGGCGCGGAGAGCATGATCCTCTCAATGGACGAGCATTTTGAAACCAAAGTCGTCCTCACCGAAGCGCCGCACGGAACAGCCCCCAGCTTGCAGGGCAAAAACGTCGCAAACCCCATGGCGATGATCCTTGCAGGCGCGGCGCTTCTGCGCTACGTTCCGGGCGCAGCCGCGCAAAACGCCAGCCGCGCCATCTATGAATCAACGATGGAATCGGTCTATGATGGAATCCGCACCACAGACTTAGGCGGCAGCAGCAGCACAACCGATTTCACCAACGAAGTGATCCGCCGCGTCAAAGGCAAGCTCGAAGTCTGGTCAGCCTTAGGCGATAACAAGTAGGGACGCGCCATGGTCCGTCCGCTTTGTTTCCTTATTTATCAAACGGCGGGCGCACAACAATTGTAGGGGCGACCCGGTGGGTCGCCCGCCTTATAAAAAGGGACTCCACGTTATTTTCGACCTATTGGCGTGCCGCGCGGAACTTGTTCGATCCGTGTCCTTCGCTGCGCTGCACTATTTATGTGCCGTTTTCATCGATATCTTTGTGAAATTTCCTACGATGAATCAACTTCAAGCCCATTATGACTGCTGATCAAAACACCGACCTCGAAAAAGATGTAAATCGCTTCTGGGCGCTTCTCTTTGAAGTCGTGCTGGAAGGCGAAAAACGCATCGCCGCGATGCTGCAAACGCACGGACTCACTGCGCCGCAGTTCTATGTGCTGAAAACCCTCATGGAGCAGAACGGGCGCTGCCCCATCGGGCAGATCGCGCAAATTCACGGCTTGACCAACGCTACCATGACCGGCTTGGTCAAACGCTTGGAGATCATCGGCTTGGTGGCGCGCGAAAAAAGCACCGAAGACAAACGCTCCGTCGTGGTCATGCTCACCCCCGAAGGTTATGCCCGGTTCGCCGCTGTCCAGCAGGACTTCATGCAGCATCTCCGCGCACTCATCGGCTTGTTAAGTCCCGAAGAACGCTCCCGCGTCTTGATCGAACTCACCCGCTATGTGCAGCTCATCATGGGTACTATGTAGGGGCGGCTCGTGAGCCGCCCGTGCCCGCCTGTACTCTCAACCATGTGACCCCTTCAGCAATAACAGGTACAATTCAACACAACAAGATTTCTCTCAGTCGAGGATGTACGTCATGCCCGACCGTTTTGTGCTATCACAAATTCGCACACTCCCCCTGTTTGAGCGCCTTTCGCAAGAACAGTTGGAAACCATCTCCGATGTGTTTGAAGTCGTGCGCTATGAACCGGGCGCGTTGGTCTTTCGTCAGGGGCAGCCATCCGCTGGATTAATGCTCGTCGTCAGCGGGCGCGGCGTATTCACGCGCCTTAACGCCAGCGGATTTGAAGAACAGGTGGGCAGCGTGAGCGCGGGCGAATATCTCAACGAAAACGCGCTCTTTGCCGAACAGTATGAGTCTGCATCGCTGCGTGTCGTCGAAAGTATGGTCGCCCTCTTTCTCACGCGCGCCCGCTTCGCGCACATCCTCGCGCAGTATCCCGCCATCCGCGCCAATCTCCGCATCCCACAGGCCATGGGCGGCAGTGTTCCCGTCACAGCATCAGCGACACCCGCCAGTGTCATATCCCCGCAAATCCCGCGCAGCGCCCCAAATCGCTTGTTCAAAGGGCAGCGCGACGACGAAACCGTTGTCAATCTTTTCCGGCGGCATTGGTGGGCATTCGCGCGCCATCTATGGCTTCCTATCGGCGTGTTGATCATTATGATCGCTATCGCTGCTGCTCTCGCCTCGGCAAGCAGTCTGCTCGCGGCAGCGATGTTCGGCGCGGCGATAGTCAGCGCGGGCTTGATCGCCATGTACCAGTATTTGGAATGGCACAATGACTTGGTGATCATCACCGACCAGCGTATCGTCAAAGTGTGGAACATGCTGCTGCGTCTTGAAAGCACCTTGAGCGAAATCCCGCTTGATCGCATCCTCGAAGTGACAACCGAACGTCCTCCCGCCGATCTATTCGCCCGCATCTTTAACTACGGAACGATTGTCATTCGCACAGCGGGGCAAACAGGCAACATGCGCCTCGAAGCGATTCCCAAGCCTGACCGCGTGCAAGCAGCGATCTTCGCCCATCGTGATCGCTTCCGCGAAATTCTCGCGCAGCGTCAAAAACAGCGCGTCCAGCAGGATGTTCAAGCCGCGCTTGGCATCGCGCAGCCTAAGCAAGTAGCGCAGCCGTCCGGCAATTCCAGATTTGAAAGCACACAGGGATTTTTATTCGCCCGCACCCGCTTCTTGAACGACGAAGGCGAAGTCGTCTACCGCAAGCATTGGACTTCGTGGTTGGGGCACATTTTCATCCCAACGCTCGTCACGCTCGCGGGCATCGCGCTTACCGTCATCAGCGCCATCGCCCCCGACTCCATTCTGCGCGGCGGCATCGGCGTAGGTGTCGGCGCATTGGTGACTCTGCTTGGCGCGATCTGGCTCTATTTGAGTGATTGGGATTGGCGCAACGATATGTTCATCATCGGCAGCCAAACCATCACGATTATTCGCAAACGCCCTTTCTTCCTACAAAACGAAGTAGATCGCGTGCGCCTGATTCAAGTCGATAACGTGGTCAGCGATGTGAACGGATTCTTCGATAATTTGCTCAATCGCGGCGAAGTGCGCGTCTATCTCGTCGGCACAGACGCGAAAAATGGCAAAGTTCTCGGTCCCATTTTCGACCCGCAAGAACTCCAAGCTGAACTCTCGCGCCGCCAAGCCGCCATCAAAGCCGAACGAGATCAATCAGAGGCGAATCAAAATCGCCAAGCCATCGCGGATTATCTCGCGGCATACCATCAAACCGTAAACCGCCCGGGCGGCCAGCCAGCGCAGTACAATCCCAACATACCCCCCGGCTATCAACAACCCTATCCGCAGGGATACGGACAGTCTTACCCGCAGCCCGGCTATCAGCCGCCCGCACCGCCATCTGGCTACGCGATGACTCCCCCAAGCGGCACGTCGATTCCGTCATCTGCGCCACCACCGCAAAATCCGCCCTTCATTCCGGGTAATCCACAGTCACCGGGGCAGTACCCACCCGGCTATCAACCACCCCAACCGGGTTATCAACCGCCCCCGCCCAAGCAGAAAACACCGCTTCAAGCACGTCCCGCGCAGCCCCAAATCCCCGATCAAGATATGCCGCCACCCCCTGCCCCACCGCGTGATGGCAATCGCCCGCCCGGTATACCCCGCTCTATCCCTAAACCGGATCAAGAGTAGCCATCAAGCTTTGACTCTATCGTCGTAAAGAATGACCCTTCCGCGCGCAGCTTGGCAGGACATAAACCTGATGACCTTCCCATGCCAGCACATCTTCCTCTGTCATCTGGGACATAAAACCGCTGTCACGAAGTCGCCCAATCCGCGATTTTGGGATGCATCTTAATGCTTCAAGGTTGTCCCCTGCTCAAATAATTGTCGAAGCATAAATGAGCGTCTATTTGTGTCCAAGATCGCACCAAAACGGGACACAAAGGACATAAGCCTTAATGCTTCTCCCTACATGCTGAATTTGTTGCGTTTCCCCTATGCGCCCTTATTAGGTGATTGATTTCATCCAAAACCCGCATATACTGATCATTATGCACACACACTACAGGTTACATGCACCCCCTCTGTGCCGCAGCGGCGGATGATCCTCTAGCGACGGCATAACTAAATACGGTTTCACCCGCGCTGTGAGCGCGTCGATCTTTCGACGTTCGTTCACGGCAGTTTTTGATTCCCCGCCTTATCTCACCACTTCACTTCACCTGCTTCCTGTTTTCCATTTACCCAAAGGACAACTGCATATGTTCTCTTTGCTTGCCGCATGGCTAAAACGGACTGTCGCCGCGCGCCCGCTCTGGTCGCGCCTCGCGCAGCGACGTGTACGCAATATCAGCGCGTTTATGCTCGTATTGCTTATCATCGAATTTATGGATGAGTTCGTGTTCGGGACGCGAGAGGCGGCTTGGCCCCTCATCCGTCAAGACTTGAACTTGACCTATGACCAGATCGGTCTGCTCTTAGCCATCCCGTCGATTTTCGCCAGCTTTGTCGAGCCCCTATTCGGCATCTGGGCGCTTATGGGACACCGCAAGCGCATCATCGTCATCGGCGGCGTGGTCTTTGCCCTATCCGTCGCCATGATCGGTTTAAGCGGTGACTTCTGGGCGCTCATGGTCGCGCAAATCCTCGCCTACCCTGCGTCCGGCGCGTTCGTGTCGCTCTCACAAACCGCGCTCATGGACACCGATCCTAAGCGACACGAGCAAAACATGGCACGTTGGACTCTGGCGGGTTCACTCGGCATTGTGATCGCGCCGCTGCTGCTCGGTCTCTCAATTGCGTCGGGGATTGGCTGGCGTGGTCAAATGTTGTTGATCGCCGTCCTCATGCTCGGTTCGGCGCTGCTGATTGCCCGTTTCCGAATGCCCACCATGCGCCCCGATGAGGACGATACCCCTGTCAGCTTCCGTGAAGCGGTGCGCGCAGCGATCCATTATGGCAAACGCTGGTCGGTGATCCGCTGGTTCGTCCTGCTCGATTTCAGCGATCTCATGCTCGACGGTCTGCATGGCTTTTTGGCGCTCTATTTTGTCGATGTCGTTGGTGGAGATGCGGCGCTCGGCGCGTTGGCAGTCGCTGTGTGGACGAGCGTCGGCTTAATCGGAGATATTCTCATTCTGCCGCTTCTCGAACGAGTACGCGGCATAGACTATCTGCGCGTGAGCGCAGTCGTCAACATCGCGCTCTATCCCGCATTCCTGCTGGTCGATGACCTCACGGTGAAACTGGCGCTGCTCGGCTTGCTCGGTATCAGCAACGCGGGCTGGTATTCAGTGCTGCAAGGACAGGTCTATACCGCGCTTCCCGGTCACAGCAGCGCGGTGATGTCGCTGAGTTCGGTCTTTGGCTTGTTCGGCGCATTGATCCCGTTCTTCATCGGTTTCGTGGCAGAACGAATTGGTTTAGCATCCGCGATGTGGCTCATGATGGCGGGTCCGTTCGCGCTCATCATCGGCTTGCCTCGTCGTGGACGCGAACTCGCCACTGACCCACCCGTTGCAGAACAAACTGATGAAGATTAAGGATCGTACTCGCCGCCGCGTCATTTTATAATTGAGAACACTTGTGAAATCCTCAATCAGTAGAATGTGAACGTGAATGGCGATACGACCCATCATTGGCTTAGATAATCCGATATTGCGCCGCAAGGCAAACCGCGTCACCGACTTCGGCGCGAACTTTCAAAAACTCGTCGATGACATGGTGGAAACCATGCTCGATGCGCCCGGAGTCGGGCTTGCCGCGCCGCAGGTCGCCGTCAGTCAGCGCGTGATCACGGTGCGGCTCCCCGACGATGAAGATGCTCGCAAGGAATTTGGCGACCTCGCGGGCGTGTTGTTCGTCGTCGCCAACCCAGAAATCGTCAAAGTGAGCCGCGATATGGTCGAAGGCATCGAAGCCTGCCTATCGATTCCCGGCTACTACGGGCAAGTAGATCGTCATGAGTCGATTGTCGTCAAAGGTCTGGATCGCTACGGCAAGCCCTTCCGCATCAAAGCAAAAGATTGGCTCGCGCGGGTGTTCCAGCACGAAATCGATCATTTGGACGGCAAGCTCTATATCGACATCGCCACCAAAGTGTGGGAACAGAAAGACGCGGAAGAAGGCGAAACTGACGAAGTAAAAGACTAACCAACACGCACGAATGGCGAAGCGAGACCTCCTTTTCATGTCAGATTGTTCACGAGACGACACTTGTGGGAATATGAGGGAAGAATCGTTTTGTTGGGACGCGCTGTGGTGCGTCCGCTGACCGAAAGCCTACATCCGAGCCTCCCTATGAACAAATGGGTGCGCCAGTTAGTTTTGCGCCTCCCGAATCGCGCCAAGCAGCGCGTCCTCCTGCCCATCTAACACCGTGCGCGGATCGAACAGCACGCGGTCATCTTGTATCCGCGCGATCACGGGCGGATCGGCTGCGCGCAGTCGAGCGGTGAACGCTTCGGGATCAACTGGATCAACTGCGAGTAACGCCGTTGGCAGTGTTTCCCCCGGCAAACTGCCACCGCCCACCGCCGATTGTCCACGTATCACCGATCCGCCGACCTCACTCGCCCACCGTGCTGCTGTCGCTTCTATTTCTGCCAGCGGCATGGCGATCATCCTCCATACGGGAATTTCGCGCTCCGCTTCTCCCTTGCGATAATGATCGAGCGTGGCAGCTAACCCCGCGAGACACAGCTTATCCGCGCGAATCGCGCGCGCTAGTGGATGTTTCTTCAACGCTATGATCAATGCGTTCCTTCCAATAATGATTCCCGCTTGCGGCGCGCCGAGCAGTTTGTCCCCACTAAACACGACCAAATCCGCCCCCGCTGCTAAACTTTCCTGTGCCATCGGCTCATGTTCCAAGCCGTATACAGAAGTATCCAACAATGCTCCGCTGCCAAGATCATCAAGTGCGATCAATCCTCGGTCATGTGCAAGTGCAGCGAGTTCATCCAACCCTGTGTTCTCGGTGAATCCAATCTGCTTAAAGTTAGACGCATGTACGCGCATGATCAGCGCCGTATCCGGCGTGATCGCCCGTTCGTAATCGTCGATGCGTGTCCGGTTGGTTGTGCCAACTTCTCGCAAACGTACCCCGCCTTGCTCCATCACTTCCGGTACGCGAAATCCGCCGCCAATTTCCACCAACTGCCCGCGCGAAAGTATCACCTCTTTCCCTTTCGCCAGCGCCGACAGGATCAACACCAGCGCCGATGCGGCATTGTTGACAACCATTGCCGCTTCCGCCCCTGTGATCGCACGCAGCGCGGCTTCCGCATGAATCGAACGGCTTCCCCGTTTGCCCGTATTCAGATCAAATTCAAGCGTCGAGTAATTCGCAGCGGCATCTTGGATCGCGCGCTGTGCCGCCTGTGATAGCGGCGCGCGTCCCAAATTGGTGTGAATGATGATCCCCGTCGCGTTGATGACGGGGCGAAGCGTAGGGCGAAACTGCGCGTGCAAATGCGCCGCCGCATTATCGAGCAGCGCGGACGCATCGTTGAGTGACGAGTCGCCAAAACGCAGCCGTTCACGAGCGGAATCAAGCGCGGCGCGAACCGCATCCAGCACAGCGGATCGTCCATATTGGGCGATCAATGCCGCGCTGCCGGAACTGGTCATCAGCGAATCGACATTGGGTAAATTGCGATACGGATTAGGCGAAGAATTAGTCGTTTTCACGCTCATGGGCGATTTCGCGCGAGCGCAAGAACACTTCAATGACCACAAATGCCAGCGCGATGAAAAACGCATTGATCGGCGTAAGCACGCGCAGCATTTGCAGCCACGCGCAAGCCATCACCACTACGCCGATCCATACGCTCTGACGGACAATCACCCCGCCGGAAGGCAGCGGACGATTCAAGCGTGTGAAGCGCACGTTGAGAAACCGCACAAACGGAATCACAAACCCAGTCACAGCGATGTGCAGCAGAAGCAGAAACAACCATCGCTGACCGACGAATGGACGTGATGTGGTGACAAGCAAATACAAGCCGCCGAAACCGCCCACCGCCATCAATACAGCGGCGGATAGCACGCCGATGTGATCCGGTGGGTTACGGTCAAAAGTCTTTACATTCAGTCGGGTATTAGATCGTTGAGCCATGTATATCATTATAGCCCCCTCACGCGCCTTCATGCTAGGATGTGAGCATAGTGTAAGGCGTGGATGGGTCTAATTGATGACTGTTCTAGTGCGACGGCTGGCGCTGATGATTTTCGCCATGTGCGCGGCATTGGTGGGCTTGATTCCACGAATGCTGCCGCACACAACATGGCAAACCCCGGACTACTGGCAGCCGTTCGGTTTCGCCGCCTGTGAACTCCCTTGTTGGTCAGGGATCACCGCAGGCGAAACGCGCTTTGACGCGGCTGTGGATTTGCTGCTGCTCAATATGCCGGGTCGTGTCGATCAAATCCTCACCAGCGGCACACAAATCAACTTTTGGAGTTTGTACCACAATCAAGCGATGGCGGGCATCATCCAATACAATGCGGGGATGGTTGGCGATGTCCGAATGACCATTCAGCTCGAAGTCGGCATGTTGATCGAACGACTCGGCGTGCCCATGTGTGTATGGCTGAATGACAACGTGACCGAGTCCAGCGGGAGCATGGTCTTCTACTGGCAGCGAGATCGTGGCTCAATGGGCGCATTAATCCCAAATTTGCGCCCTGCGTTTGCCCTCGCAAAAGACACAGTGACCAGTGGATTTTGGGTCAGCAGTCAGCCCGCGCCCTGTGATGATTCTGGAACTATCGCATGGCGTGGTTTTGCCACGGCATGGCGCTATGCCGATTGGAAACACACCCCCTAACGACTCATTTACCGCCGCGTTTCACATATAAGTCCATATACCTCACACACGGAGATACTCACATGGGGATTGTTCTCACAGCATTCACAATGTCATTGGATGGCTTTATCGCGGAATCCAACAATGATGTCGCCCGGCTTTTCAAATGGTATTTCAGCGGCGACACCCCCTTTCCTCTGCCGGGAACATCTCATGTGTTCAAAATGTCAGCGAGAAGCGCAGAACTGTTCGCCAGCTATTTCATAGATACGGGCGCATTAGTCACGGGACGCGGCGATTTTGAAGCCTCAAATGCGTGGGCAGGATCGCCCCCGTTCAGCGTGCCAACCTTCATCGTGACGCACCATCCCCCACAAGAATGGTTGAAAGAAGGATCGCCGTTCACCTTCGTGACGGAAGGTGTCGAATCCGCCATTGCGCGCGCAAAAGCCGCCGCCGGAGATAAGAACGTTGTCGTCAGCGGCTCAAAGATTGTCCAGCAGTGTATTCGTTTGGGCTTGCTGGACGAGATCAACATCGATCTCGCATCCATGCTGCTAGGCAGTGGGATCAGCCTGTTCGGTACGTTGGGGATCGATCCAATTGAGCTAGAGCGCATCCACACAATCGAAGGCGATCAGGTGACGCATTTGCGTTTTCGTATCAAGAAATAAAAAGGGCGGGTGTTCCCCGCCCCAGCATTTTTGTGAAAAATGCAGCTATCTGACCGATCCCACATCGAAAACCGGTCTACTATGGATTCTGCTTCTGCTCAATTTCCTCAAACAGTTCCCGGCTTTCGCGTGAAGGGGGGATGTGCAATTTCTCTTTGAGCATTTGCTCCAGTCGGTGATACTGCTTGCGCGCATCGTCATACATTTCAAGCTGAATATAAATCGCCATCACCGAACGGTGAACGTCTTCACGTTCGGGAACTTCCTTCAAAGCACGCAAGAAAAATCCCAGCGCACGATGCGCGTCGCTGCGTGCCAGCCATACTCGCCCCATGCCAATCAACGCTTGTGCGTACATCCCGCGCAGTTCATCACGGCGGCGCACCACCCACCCCATGTCGATGCTTTGTAAAAACGGTGCTTTATACAGATCAATCGCCCGGATGAGATAATGTTCAGTTTCCTTCTGCCCATCCGCAGAAATCGAACGTTCAACCGCGTCTTGGAAATCCGCAACATCGTAGTGTCGCACAATTTTGTCACTTGGTAGATAAAACCCCGCGTTGTACTGCGTGAGTTCGTAGTTGCCTTTTTCCTCAACCTTCATTGAGATGCGTTCGGTTATTTTCCGCTTGGTGACGTGGAAAACATTCGTCGCTTCCTTCGTATTCAACTCAGGCCAAAACGCCTTAAAGATCTCGTCGCGTGTCACCAGCGGGTGATCCATGAAGAAGAAGAACAAATTCCGGGGTAACGCCCCATCCCAGTTGCTGATCTGCTGCCCATTGACGAGAACATGACCACGACCAAGACTATACACTTCAAGCTGTGGACGTGGATTTTCTTCAACGGTGAAAATCACATCATTGCGGCGGTACTCTGTGCCAAGCACGACCGCATCACCGCGCTTCACCATATCTATCCATGGATGATACATCAGAAGGCGCGAACTAAAGGCGATTTGGGCTTTTTCTGGAAGTGATTTTACTAACGAGACAATGAACTTATTGAAGTCATCATCCATCGGAATACGGTCAAGTTCGTCGATAAACAGCGTTATCGGATCAAGCTTGAGCAGCGCTAGCTCCGCTGCCAAAGCCTTACCCATCGCTGTCGGGTCGCCTCCAGCAACAGCATCGCGCAAGCGTGAACCGAACTTTCCCAACACCTCTTCAAACTCACGAATCAGCCCCGTCAACCATGCGGTGAGATTAGCTTCCTCCGAGTTTATCCTGTAATATAATAGCCCCTCTTTGGCATCTTCCAAAAAGTAGGTGATGAATAGATTTTTGTAGTTGTTCCAAGGGTAAAGTAATATCACCTTCTTATTCTTGGATTTCTCGCGGAAAGCTTGTGGAGAAACGTTTAGAACTGCATCGCGAAATGGAAATGCCATTTTTTCAACTCCAGTGACGAGTTACCCTAGTAGCAGCGGCAATGAAGGGCTGCAAAACGCATCTAGCGGGTACACGCCCAAATCCGCCTTACGCGGTTTTCATGTCGTCGCACTTAGGAAAAACGAAATAGATATCACGCACAATTAATAGCCTTATCGAATTTATTATGCATCATCCGGCACATAGATTACAATGTCTTGCTATGTCCGTTATATCCATTTCTTCCATTTTACACAACGAAATGTTGTTAGATTAGTTAATGTTGCCCATTCTAGCGTAGTCACAAAAACTTCGCAATTTGCTATTTTCTGCAACTTTGAGGATGAATTTTGAGCCAAGTAAATAGGCTTGTGCACAATACCGCGCGTCTTGTCCTGACCATCGAACCCCTGCTATTGTTGGTAGTGGTAGTTGCCTTCTGGACTCCCAATATGGAGCGGCTGCATACTTTGTGGCTCGTCATACTCATCATCGCCGCGCGTTGGATCATTACCAAGCGAATCGCCGCGCCCAGTCCAATCAATGTGCTGATTGTAGGACTGCTTGTGTTATGCGCTGTCAATCTGCTGTTCGCGCCGCTTAATTGGGGCGGCGTTTGGAATGGCGGTTGGATCATCGGGCGAATCCTAATGGGTATCACTCTCGCATTGAGCGTTGGTGACCGCGCATATCGCTTGGGAATGTTGGGCGTACACCAAGCCATCACTGTCACAGTGATTGTGGGTATTCTGCTGGGGCTGGCAGCCTTGTCTTGGTCAATGTGGACTGAGAAGTCCACCCAGCTTATTGGCTTGATCTCCATGCTCCCCACCCGCCCAACAGACGAATGGTTTCGTAATGCCATTGGGGGATTCAATGTCAATGAGGTGGGCGGCGCAATCTCGTTTGTGCTGCCCGTTGCTGCCGGCGTTGCGATAATCGACTGGCGCACACCGCTCAGTACCCAAAACCGCTGGCTGATCTTGCGCCGCGGGTTGGCAAGTGTCGCTTTCGTGCTGCTGGCGTATGCGCTCTTTCTCGGTCAATCACGCATGGCAATTGCGGGCTGCTTGATCGCCTTGTTCGGACTCACATTCATTCTGATTCCGCGTGGACGATGGCGCTTGCTCGCGCTTTGCGGGTTGTTTGCCTTCACCGCAATCGAGCTCATTATCTTTACACAGTTGACCAATCCGCGCGGCGAAGTCTTGTTAGAGCGCGACGAAAGTAGTGTCACGTCACGGGTTCAAATCTGGACTGCCGCCGCCAATATCATCCACGATTACCCACTAACCGGAATCGGCATGAATCAATTCCGGTCACGGGCTGCGCGCGCAAATTATCCCGTTCCCGGTTACGAGAACCGTGTACTCCCCCACGCTCACAATGGAATTCTGCAAATAGGTGCGGATTTTGGCATTCCCGGTATGGTGATGTTAATCGGTCTTTATGGCACAGCGGGGTGGATGCTGTGGCGGGTATGGAAAACCGCTCGCCACGATTTAACAGCGCAAACCGCGAAAGCATTCGCTCCCGCAGTTGCGGCAGGGTTGCTTGCTCATTCGGTCTTTGCCCTCGCCGACGCAATTACCCTGTTTGATCGCTTCATTTTTATCTTTTGGTGGCTCATCGGGCTAACCATTGCACTTTATGTGTGCCGCGAACACATCACAAAAACAAACGATTCTCAAACCTCAAAGTAGGTTTCAACCAGCGCCAACGAACTCTATTTCCCTTCAACGTTTAAATAGATTAACGCTTTCGATACGATGTTGATGTTACAATTTATTGAATCAACAAAAGTTTTTTGTTTTTCGCGCCAAAGGTCAGTCGATGGTTGTCGAACCAGAGAACCAACCTGCGGTTGGGGATTCACCTCAACCCGCCCTACAATCGGAGCAACCTCAGAAACCGCGCGTTTCCCATCCTTTAAAGAATTCTCGTATATCAGAATCCACCCTTGTTGGCGGCGGTTTCTTGTTGACTGCGGTAGCCGCCCTCCTTAATCCGTTGCTTGGGGTCACTTCCGCTGTGTTTTTTGGCGTTGTCGCGCTGCTGCGTTCACGCGCTGGCATACGCCAACCCATTTCGCAAATCGATTCTTCGCAAATACGTCTTTCGCCCCCCACGCAAGGCGATCTCGATAAAGCTTCTCTAAAAACCCTTTATGAACTCGATTCTCTACAAATTCAGCAAACATTGATCAACCGGTTGGAAGAACTCGCATTAGTTGAAGTGATCGCGCATCAACTTTCCAGCGCAGTGACATTCGACCAAATCGCTACACGAATGTTGGACATCGCGCTGCGAGTAACAGATGCGGATCGCGTCACGCTCTATACATTGACGGAAACAGGCAGTTCTTGGCTGGTGATGCAGCGTGACAGTATCGAGTCCGATGTTCATAAGACCTACCGCACACGGGGACGTGAAGACGGAATCATGGGTGCTGTAATTCGCAGCAAACAACCCCTTGTCATCGACGACATGGAAACTACCACCTACACTGTCGATGTAAGTCATGGCGCACATTACCGTTCGCTGATCGCTGTCCCCTTGATCTCGACGGATGCCGTGATCGGCGTTTTAACCGTCGAGAGTAAAACACCCGGTTATTTGAAAGAAAATGAAAGCGGCTTCTTGATGCATCTCGCGGAACATACCGTGACCAGCATCGAAAACACCCGCTTATTGGACGCGCATAAACACCAGATTCGTGTCTTAAGCAGTCTGCAATCGTTAAGCCAACGATTGTCCAGTGGACTCCTCAACCGCGCCGACGTAGAAGAAGCAGTGGTAAATACCGCACGGCAAATGTTTGATGCGCTTGAAGTAGCAATCTTCCATTACGACCCAATGGAAAAAGATGTTTACAGCACACAAATTGGCAGTCCGCCACACGGAATGCCGATGAGTCTCATCTTCCCGCATACAATGGTTCTCAATGCCGTTCGCGCAGGTGAAATTCAGGTGACCTATCATTCATCACCACGCGCCACCTCTTTTGAACTCGACCATGATGAACTGCCACCAATGACCATTGTCTGCGCGCCAATCAAACATGGTGACGGCGTAAACGCGGTCTTATGTATCGCTTTTGCTGAACAGCGTCATCTGCGTAAGCGTGACATGGATGCAATCACTCTATTGACTGCCCAAACAGGTGAACAGCTTGAGCGCGCCAAACTGCACGAACGCATTAGCGCGCAAAATGACCGCATGAGCGCCATCTTGAAATCGACGCGCGACGGCGTACTGCTGCTGGATCGTGAAGGTTTACTCGTGGAATGCAACAACGCCGCTGAACGTCTGCTAGGTATTTCGCGCGACGAATTCATCGGTAAGAATTTTGTCGGCATGTTGTTCCAAATGATGGACTCTAACGGCGAAATGGATGGCATGGGTTATTCCCGCGCGCAGTTGGTAGAACTCGCGCGTCAGCTTCGCACTCAGCCTAACCGAATCAGCAAGCGTGAATTCAAACGCGAAAGCAAAAACAAAAAGACCTACTACATTGACGAAATCGGTTCCCCCGTCTTGGATGCCAATCACCGTATTGTCGGGCGGCTGCTCGTACTCCGCGATGTGACCGAACAAAAAATGCTGTCCGATTTCCGCGAAGACATTCTGCGAATGGCGGTTCACGATCTCCGCGGACCGCTCAGCGGGATCATTAGCGGGCTAGGCATGGCAATCGACGATATTCAGCGCGATGACCTCATGGAAAATCTCAATGACCTGCTGCCAGATATTCGCAAAACCATGCGAATTTCGCTCACCAGCGCGCAAAGCCTTATGGGCTTAGTGGACAGCGTACTCGATATCGCACGCCTAGAAACGCGCGAAATGCCCATCCAGCCCATCTCCTTCGATTTACAAGAAATGTCCGTTCTCATCAAAGAAATGCTGGAGCCCTCGTTTTCGATGGCGGAAATCAATCTGCGAATCGAACTGCCACCGCTCCCGCCTATTTACGCGGATAAAGACCTGATCCGGCGGGTGCTGATCAATTTGACGGACAATGCGCTCCGTCACACACCCAGCGGCGGTATAGTATTGATCACCGCCAAACCATCCATCAAACGCCCCAATTGGGTTGTCATCAGTGTTGCGGATAGCGGAATCGGCATCCCACCCAGCGAACACGCCACAGTTTTTCAATCATTTCGTCAGGTCAAAGGCGTAACACCCCTACGCGGATCAAAAGGAAGTGGTTTAGGGCTAACATTTTGTAAGTTAGCGGTTGAAGCGCACGAAGGCGAAATCTGGGTTGAAAAAGACAGCCCCCTTTCAGGCGCGTGTATTTGTTTTAGCTTGCCTTTTACGACGGTCACAAGTGCTGTAAACTTGTGATGAACATGAAACAAACCCGTCGTAATCATCACCGAATCCGATACACCAACAATCCTTCCATAATCCCTGCGCGTTGAGGGCTGCTCTAGTGTTAAAGAATACGCTGCAAAATCTACGCCGACGGCTGGAAAAACATGACGACGATCTCCGCTCACTGTCGATCATGAGTCAAGTCATCCGTTCAAACTTGACCGTTGGCGCACTGCTCAATATGGTCTACTTGCAAGTCGACAACCTCGTCACAGTCGATCATTTTGTTGTCGCGCTCATTGACCGCGAACAAAAACTGATCGAGTACCCGTTGTGTATTCGCAGTGGCACACAAATTGACCTGCCCCCAGAACCCCTGCTCGAACCAAACCATCTTCCCGGCACACCGCGCCCGCTTCTCTATCATGTATTAAAAACAGGCAGTGCTGTGCTGGTTGAACATGACGCGGCAAGAGAAGCCGCGAAACTCGGTTACACCCTCCCTGAAGATATCGTGTCGTGGATTGGCGCTCCCCTGCAAGCGATGGGACAGGTGATTGGCGTGATGATCGTCGCCAGCAACCAGCTCACCCAACGTTACACAGGTAATGATCTACGTCTGATCAACATTGTAGCGGCGAGCGCGGGTGTTGCCCTCGAAAACGCCCAGCTTTACGAACAGCAGGAAGCGCGTGTCCGTCAGCTTGCCGCGCTCAACCAAATCTCCACCAAGCTCACAGGATCGCTTTCTCCTGCTGCGGTGCTGGATACTGTCGTCAATTCTGTGCAAGAACTCTCTCCGCAGGTAAAAGCATCGTCCGTCTATCTGTTCTGGGACGACCAAAAGACGACCCTCGCCTTGGTACGCAGCAGTGGATGGAGTGAACGCTACTTATCCGACCCGCCGATGCCTGCCCTCCTCTACAAGTCGCGCGAACAAGATTTCAGCACCCTCCCGCCCTTACTCGTCCCTGACCGCCGCACATGGCTGGATACCATTCATATCAACGGCGCGCACGACGAAAGCGCGGTTCATCTCAAACACCTTGACCAAGTGATGGCGAATGAAAACGTCGGCGCATGGATCGAACTCCCCATTAGCGTGGGAAACATGGCGATGGGTGTGCTGGCACTCTACTTCGATACCCCCATGCGGCTTCCCCCCGAACACGTCGAAGTCCTCCGCGCTTTTGCCACACAAATTGCACAATCGCTTGGAAACGCCCGCCTCTATGAAATCACCGATGAGGCGCTCGAACGACGTGTTGGGCAGCTTCTCGCGCTCGCGGCAATCGGGCATGAATTGACCGCGACCATCGACTTAGATGAAATTGGCAATCTTGTCTTGAATCACGCTATGGACGCAACCGGATCGCAGTACGGCGCGGTTGCCCTGTTTTCACCCACCAATCCAAACCAAATCGAACGCATTGCTGTTCGTGGCTACGCGCGCGATAAATTCGCCCAGCCTGCCGATGTGCTAAATGGAATCGGGCAAGAAGTGATTGCCACACGCAAGCCGCTGATTGTCGGCGGCGCTTTTGCGACTCATTCACCACATCAACTCGCCTCAACGGCCAAGTCCGCGCTCGGTGTGCCAATTGTGCGTGGAAATTCGCTCGTCGGCGTGCTGCTGCTCGAAAACGAACGCGCGAACGCCTTTAACGAAGAAGATATTCATTTCACGTTCCAACTAGCAAATCAAGCCGTCATCGCAGTCGATAACGCCCGTCTGTTTCGCCGTATTGCCGAAGCGCGTGACCGCATGGAAGTTATCCTTAACGCCATGCAAGAGGCGCTGGTGCTGATCGATCAGCATGGGGTTGTCCGCTTGGCAAATCCACGAGTAGCTATGCTTGGCATTTCACCCCTCACACTTATCGATCAACCGGTGGAAGAACTGCTCGAAAAACCGGAACTCCATTTGCTGGAGAAATTCGGCTTCAGCGATGGAGAAACACTGCGCCAAATCGTCGATAATTTACGCGGTGGCAGCTCTCATTGGGTGGAACAAGACCCGTTCTCGTACACTCTCGATACTGCTGACGCGGTAGCGACAGAGAAGCGCATCCAGCGCCAGATCATCCCAGTGCAAGGGGCAGATAGCACCGACTTGATCGGCGTGCTAATGGTCTTCTACGACGAAAGCGAACAATACAAGCTCGCGCAAACCCGCGAAGATCTCTCGCGTATGTTGATCCATGACTTGCGAAGCCCTCTCACCGCTGTCACCACTAGCTTAAAGTTGATGACCGAAATCGTCCCCAAAACAACCACCTACTATCCAGCGGTTGAATCAACTACCGACGCAGCCCGGCGCGCGATTCGCAAGCTTTTGACCCGTGTCGATTCGCTCCTCGATGTCTCGCGCATGGAAAATGGTTTCATCAACATCGAAGCCAAACCCACCGAGATTGCTACGCTGGTCGATAACGTCTGTGTCGAACTTAGCCCGCTGGCGCGCGAACTTAATATCCAACTTGTGACCGACGGCATGGAACAGATTCCCCCGCTGATGATTGACCCCGATAAAGTTGAACGTGTACTGTTGAACCTTGTCGATAACGCGCTTAAATTTAGCCCGATGGATTCGCGCGTTATCGTGCGCGCCGGAACACCCGGTCAGCACGGCGCGCCGGAAGGGTTTGTCCGTATCGACGTGATCGATCAAGGACCCGGCGTTCCCGATGAATACAAAGTCAAACTGTTTGACCGTTATGTGCAGGTTCAAGGACGTGTTGGATCGCGGCGGGGTAGCGGTTTGGGACTCACATTCTGCCGTCTTGTAGCCGAAGCACACGGCGGGCGAATTTGGATAGAAGATAACGAAACAGGCGGCAGCATCTTTGTGTTCACCCTGCCCGTCGCCCCATTGATTGTCTCGCCCTAGCGCCCCGAAAAGCTGTGAAGAAGTATCAAACAATGCCCTAAAATGCCTGCATTTTTTCAATTTGAGTATTGATTTTTGTTGGGCATAACTTGTTGAATACGACAGAGGCGACTTTCACGCCGCCCCATTATTTTCTGTCGCTTATGACTCTGTGATGGTGACGCTTTCCATCACATCACCCTGCTTAATCGCCAGCACAACCTTCATGCCGTCGCCCTTAACCTTGCCAAAAACAGCGTGCTTGCCGTTCAAGTGCGGCTGCGGTGCATGGGTGATAAAAAACTGCGACCCGTTGGTATTCACTCCCGCGTTCGCCATGCTTAACACACCCGTTTCATGCGGAATACGCAGTGCCGATGCTTCATCGTTCCACTTATAGCCCGGACCACCCGCGCCTGTCCCCGTCGGATCACCCCCTTGAGCGACAAATCCCGCGATCACCCGGTGAAACTTGATACCATCATAGAAGCCGTCGCGCGCCAGAAAGACAAAATTATTCACGGTTATGGGTGCTTGCTTGGCAAACAGCTCAATTTCAAATTCGCCTCTCGTCGTTTTGAAATGCGCCACATAAGTCTTGTTAGGGTCGATGACCAGCGACGGTTGTTCTTTATAAGACTTTGCCATGTGTGGTTTTTCCTTTTTACAACACGTTAAATTCGACTTGAGATTGCTTGTGAAGTGTACCAAAATCTACACAGTCTTAATCCTAACGCAATCTGACAGCGATTTCGTGATAATTTGGAATCTGTAACCAAAAGCTAAAACAGATGTAAAGGTTTTGAAAGACCAATCCGTGTTATTCTTGCGAGTGATCGTGTTATAGTTGTGTCAATTGTGGCACAAAAGTTGCCAAAATTCGCTTGTCGCAGGGAACATCTCTATGCCGCGTGTACTCTATATCGAAGACAATAAAGAAAATCGTTTGCTGGTGCGCCGTGTGCTGATGGCAAGCGATTACGCATTTGAAGTGATTGAAGCAGAGAGCGCACAAGTAGGCATCGAAATGGCGCAGCAGAACCCGCCTGACCTTATTTTGATGGACTTAAGTATGCCCGAAATGGATGGCTTGACCGCTACGGCTGCAATCCGCCAAATCACCTCGCTTAAACATACGCCCATTGTCGCCCTGACAGCAAATGCCATGCAAGGCGATAAAGAACGCAGCTTAAGCGCCGGATGCGATGGTTACATTAGCAAACCAATTGATATTGATCGTTTTCCAAATGAAGTCCATCATTATCTGACCCTTCGTCGTAATGGAACCGATAAACCGGACGGGGCGGCAATTAAACCAGCGGCAGACTCCATTTCGACGCTGGCGGCAGTGCTGAACGAAATGCCCAGTGAAGATGCCAACGCAACTGCCGAACTCCCTCCGGCACAGCGACACGTCATTACTCCGGCGGAACACAATGCGCCAGTCATTCCTTCACCGTTGAAATCTAACGGGGCGCAAGCAGCAGATCAACAGCTATAAAGGTATTTCAAACGGGAATTTGGTCGCTCCCAACAAGACGGTATCATAACGTCATTATCCAGCAAGAAAGGAGGCGCGGCATTACCCTAAATTGATATAACAGGGTATGTCGCAAGGTGCGAATGTCTGACGCGCAAAGTCCAAATCAATCTTCTACACCCACGCCTAACCCTAATGCACAGGGAACGGCGGCATCCACAGGATCCTCAACTGTGACAACGTCCGCGTCTGTAGGTGCTTCCGGAGGCACGGCTGCAAAATCAGAACCCGTGCCCAGCGGCGCTGCGCCAAATAAACGCGCGCCCGTTGAACCCAGCGAAGCGCATGTCTTGGTGGTAGAAGACAACGTGCCCAACTTCGTCCTCATTGCGCGTATGTTGGCATTCATGGGGGTGCAGCGCTGTGAATGGAAAACATCCGGCTGGCAGGTTGTTCAATTTGCCGATACCCTGCCACGTGTCGATTTGATCTTGATGGATATCCGTCTGCCCTACGAAGACGGCTATCAGGCGCTGCAAAAACTACGTACTCACCCTCGTCTCAAAGACACGGTTGTGTGCGCTGTCACCGCAGAAGCCAGCGAAGATCAAATGCGTCGCGCTAAAAAATCTGGTTTTAACGGCTTTTTGGGAAAACCACTCGATCCCGACCGCTTCCCCATGCAGATTCGACGGCTGCTGCAAGGCGAAGAGGTGTGGGAGTGGAAATAAACACTTACAGGCCATAGCACAACCCATGCGCTGCCGAGTGAGGATCGAACGATGAGTGATACAAACCCAATCACAACCTCTCCAAGCGGAGAAAGCGCCGAAATCCTTAACCTCGCGCAAGCACAATATGATGCCGCTGGAACGATTTACGGGTCAACCAATCCGGCAGAAATTCTTGACGCGCTGGTGAGCTTTATCGGCGCGTCCTATCGCTCTGCGCTGTTGGGCTTAATTGAAGATGCGGACGCGCCCCTTCGCTTAACTGTGCTTGCCGAATACCACGATAATCGCGTCACCAACACCCGTCACGTCATCCGCTTGGATGATTATCCCGCTTACGAAACATTTAGCGCCATTGAAGAACTGAATTTCCAAGATGTCGCCACCGATCCTTTCTTGAACGATGCCGAGCGCGAACGCTTGACCAGTCAAGGGATTGTCTCGATGCTGATCATCCCGATGGTGGTGACACAGCGCCTCATTGGGATCATCGTGTTCTCACACTCCGAAGTGGTCACCATCTCCCCTGCCCGTTCCCGCGCGCTCCGAAGGCTGGCTGACCAAGCGGCAGTTGTGTTTGAAAACCAATCGCTCCTGCGAAATACTGCCGCTTCGCTGGAAGAAGTCAGGTCGCTTTATGACATCAACCGCGCCATGTTGAGCGCACTAGATACGCTCGATGTGCTGCGCGTTTTGCGAAACCTCCTTGCACCAGATGTCGATACCATCCTGCACATCACTGCGCGCCGCAGTGACGACGGTGCTGTCGATAGCAGCAATTACCTCTTGATGCATGTCACCACGCCGGAGAGTGAACGGCTCGTCGAAACCCCGCTAACCCTACCACCGTTCCCTTCCAATTCCAACGAAACTACCCGTGTCGATTTTGTCGAATCGTTGACCGATGCTCAATCTGTCAACCACCCGCTTTACAAAGAAATGGATTCTCGCGGTGTGAAAAGCTATGCCGCCCTACTGCTCCGTGAACAGGGCGATGTAAACGACATTATCGTTCTCGCTTTCAAAACGCCAACGGTTTTCGACACGCGCACACGGCGCTTGTATACGGCTGTCGCTGACCAAACCGCAATTGTCCTGCAAAACCAGCGCTTGCTTCTCGAAGCCCAAACCAACGCCATTCAGCTTTCCCAACAACTACGTACGCTGCGCCTGTTGAACGAACTCTCAGTCAACATAGCCACCTTCGACAACGAAGATGAACTGCTGAACTACGGCGTTCGTACCATCACCACACTGCTAGGGGTCGATCACGGCGGTTTGATGCTGCGTGACCAATCTCGAAGGTTTGGCGTAACCGTCGCGGAATACCCGCAAACAGGCACAATTGGCACAACCATCGGCTGGAACGACAACCCGTTAGCAATCGAAATGCAAAAGAACCCGCGCAGTCCAATGGTGATCGAAGACATTGCTACCGACGAGCGTATACCGCTGGAACTGCGTATGTTTTTGACCCAACAAGTGGGCATTCAAGGAATGGCTATTCTGCCCCTGTTTGTAAAGGGCGATATGGTCGGTTCGGTTGGCTTGGACGTATACGAACGCGGCTATAAATTCGCGCCCGATCTCGTACAAACCGCCCAAACAATGGCGGTCCAACTTGGCATCGCGCTTGAAAACGTTCGCCTGCTCAATGAAACCCGCCGCAGCGCGGCACAAATTCAGCGCATCGCCTCGTTCGGTCAGTCTGTACAAGCTACCCTCCAAGCCGATACCATCTTCAAGCTTATGTTCACGGAATGTTCGCAAATGTTTCCGTTGAACGGCATCACACTCACCTTATGGGATACCTCACATCGCCAAATGCGTGAAGTGGGAACCTACATGGATGGCACCATTAATGTCAAATATCCCGGTGGTGAGGTGCTGCAAATCAACGGCACATTCATTGGCGCGGTTTGGGAAAGCGAAAATCCGCTCCTCATTCCCGATATCGAAAATGCGCCTAAATCGCTGTCACTTGGCAGTCTCCCCACCGAAACCCGCGCGCTCCTCTCTGCTCCCGTCTTTATCCGTCGCGAACCTATCGGCGTGGTCACAGCAACCGCTCGCACCAGTTATGTTTTCCAACAAGGCGATGTGGCAATTTTCGAGCAGCTTTTGAACCAGTTTGCCGTCGCGCTCGAAAACAGCCGCAACTACGCGCAAACCCAGAAACTTGCCGAAAATGAAGCGCTCATCAACGAAATTGGCGCGCAAATCCAGCAGTTCAACACCATTGAAGACATGCTGCAAGTAACCTTGCGCGAACTAGGGAAAGCCATTGGCGCTCGACGTGCGCGTGTTCGCCTTGCTACGCAGCCAGATGAAGCGGCTGCATCCGAAGATGTTGCTCGGTAAGCGGGCGGCGAATGAGAGGAAGGGTACGTCCCCATGACTTCCATGTTCAATAAGCTGTTCACCGTAACCCATGCCGACCAAGCACGTGTGCGAACCTTGATCGGGGTAGCGCTCACGATGATGAGCCTCTACACCGTGTACGCGCTCCTCCTAGAAAGCGAAGGAATGGGCGAATCACTGTTCCAAGGAGTCGTCAATGGTGAAATCGGTGCAATCATCGCCACAGTCGCTACCTATGGACTAGGTATCGGTGTGATTATCACCGCACGACGTGGTCTAATTGACACAAGCGGCTGGCTGCTTATCGGCTTGTGGCTGGCAAGCGGCGTGATGCTCGGTTTCCGTGCAGGTTTTACCAACCCTGATGACGGCACACTCTTGATGATTCTAGTCATTTTTGGCGCGGTGTTTTTGAAACCGCGCAATATGATGTTCATCATTCCCGGCGCAGTCATCATCCTTGCAGTTAGCGCGCTCCGTCTTTCCGCGCTTGGCGAAATCCCCATTTCATTTGAAGAATTTGCCTCGCTTTCGTTCCAATTTGTCGGCATTGGCGTACTGTTCCTGCTCTTCCAACGCACGCGTGAAACCGAAACCGCTGAAGCCTTAAACACCATCGCCCAAGAACGCTTGAACCTCGCCACCCTCACCACGCAAATCGCCAGTTTGGTGCTTCAACGTACTGCTTTGAACGAAACACTCGACGCATCCGTGAACGAAATTCTGACCAAGTATCCACGCGCCTATCATGTGCAAATCTTCTTGCTCGATGAATCGCGCCGTACTGCCCGCCTCGCCGCCAGTACAGGCGAAGTCGGCGCACTCCTCCTCGAACGCAAGCATAGTCTGCCCGTCGGCAGCCAAAGCGTGATCGGGCAAGTCACAGGTTTAGGAAAAATTGTCGTAGCACGCGCCGGTTCAACCGAAACCGTCCACCGCCGCAATGAATTCTTGCCAGAAACTGTCGTCGAAGCAGCCTTCCCTCTCCGAATTGGCGATCTCGTCATTGGCGCGCTCGACATGCAAAGTAAACATATCGATGCCTTCGCAGAAGGCGACCTTCCAATCTTCCAAGCCCTCGCCGACAACATCGCCATCGCCATCGACAATGCCCGCCTAATTGAACAAACCGAAGCGCGCGCACTCGAAAACGAACAGCTTGCCCAACAAGCAAATCTTGCGCTGCGCGAAGTTGAACGCTTGAATCGCGAATTAACCGCCCAGTCATGGGAAAACTTTATCGCCGAACGTGAAGATGAAAGCGGGCTTACCCTTGACTTGCACGCCAATACGATCAAAAACCGTGCGGAATGGACGGAAACGCTGTCCGAGGCTATTCGGTTTAATCATGTCGTACAGCGCCAAACTGAACGCGGCGAACAAATCATCACCGTGCCAATCATGGTGCGTGGTCAAGTCGTCGGCGCGATGGAATTTGAAGTCGAAAGCGATACTCCTCTCCCTCCAGAAGACCTTGAGATGATCCGTGAAGTGAGCGAACGCTTAGGCGTAGCCGCCGAAAACGCCCGCCTGTTCCAAAATAACCGTCGCGCTGCACAGCGCGAAGCAACGCTCAACGCGATTGCCACACGCCTGCAAGCCAGCAACTCGATTGACAACGTGCTTGGCGAAGCGGCGCGCGGTTTGCGCGAAACCTTGGGCGCGAACAAGATTGCCATTCGCATTGGCACCCCACCCGCGAAATCCGGCGAAATGAACGGCGGTGCTAACGGCGGAAATGGGAGTAAAGCATAATGGCAGCATTGAAAACATCCGAAATTCCCGCCGCGCCAATCCCGCGCGAAGACCTGCTGGCGCAGCTTCGTCAACAGCTTTTGCGCTTGATATCGCTGGTCAGTATTATCGTCATGTCCCTCACACTCCTGTTGTCCATTGTCCTCCCCTCTGGCTTGCCTTTCGCGTCGCCGCTGCCCATCGTCGTCCTCATAATCGCAATACTGTTGAATTCAATTTGGCTCTATCTTTCACTGCGTGGACAATACACCATCCCGGCGTTTGGTCTGTCAATCACGCTGGCAGCAATTGCGATTATCGCCCAGCAGCCCGTGGTCAATGCATCCCTGTTGGTGGTCTTCACAATTAGCATTTTGCTGCCCACCCCCGCCTTCCTTGTGATCTTGGCCGCCATCGGCGCAAAACTGACTTTTGAGAGTATCACACACGTTCAAGCAAATCTCCCCCTAACCTCAAATAACGCTGCCGATATTTACATCTTCATTAGCTTGCGTCTCCTCCTGCTGCTGGCTGGGCTTGGAATCCATTACCTCGTCCGCCGTGCCGAATCGATTGTGACCCAGTCCGAACGCAATTCAATTTTGCTGCGTGCCGCATCAGAAGTCGGTCAAGCATCGACTGGTTTAAGCGACTTGAACAGCCTGTTCAACCGTGTTATCACGTTAGTGCAGGAACGCTTTGGTTACTATCATGTACAAGTATTTATCGTCAATTCAACGGGCGATCAAGCTGTATTACAAGCCAGCACAGGTGAAATCGGCAAACGCTTGCTTGCCCGCCGCCATCAATTGGCGGTTGGCAGTCAGAGTTTGATCGGGCAGGTGACAATGCGCGCTGAACCGGTCATCGCTAAAGACACGGACCGCGACGAGATGCACTTTCGTAATGAACTGCTTGTCAACACGCGCTCCGAAGTCGCCGTCCCCATCCGTGATGGCGCTGTTGTGGTTGGTGCGCTCGACGTGCAAAGCGATAAAGCCAATGCCTTTGACGCGACAGATATTCAAGCCCTTCAGCTTGTTGCCGACTTCCTCGGTGCGGCAATTCGCAACAGCCAGCAGTATGAAGAACAAGCGAAAATTGCGCGCCAAAACCGCGAATTGCTTGCGGAATCTGAAAATAAAGCCCGCGAAATCGAACGCTTGAACGCGGAACTTACGCGCAGTAGTTGGGAAAATTATGCCCGCATCGAAGGCAAAACGCGTGGTGTCACGCTTCAAGGCAATCAGCTTGTCGAAACAACCGAATGGACCGATGCCTTAAAAGTCGCTGGCGCGGAAGGTCGCCCGGTGCTTCAGCGCAGTGGCGAACGCGGCGTGATCGCCGTGCCACTTAAACTGCGTGGTGAAGTCATCGGCGCAATCGAAGTCGAAGCCGATGCTGGCGCGGCTAACGAAGATGCAGTCGATATGGTCGAAGCCGTCGCCCAGCGCCTTGCCATCAGCCTTGAAAACGCGCGTTTGTATGAAGAAAGCCGCGAAGCGACAGCGCAAGAGCAGTTCATCAATACCCTTTCCGCACGCTACCAGTCGATTACGACTGTCGATGAACTTCTCCGCCTCACGCTGATCGAATTAGGACAAACGCTCGGCGCATACAGCGGAGCAATTCGCTTAGGCGGCGCGCTGTTTGACGACACCGATGGACTAGGTGATACGGGCAACGGTGGCGTTAGTACGAATCACGGAGCGTTGGCGCGATGATACAGCAAATAAGAGAACGATTCTTTGCACTCCGTTACGGATACGATGAACCCGCACTTCGTCAGCGTGCCAGCGTTTTGCTGGTGCTGGCGATTATTTCATTTTTGACGTGGTTGGGCTCCATCATTCTGCTCGTCATTCCTGATGCCCTAGAAGGACGTATATCACCGCCGATCCTGCTCATCATCATCGCTGTGCCGTTCATCCTGCTCACAATCTACCAACTCATCCAAACAGGGCGCGCGACGACAGCAATCTGGATCGCGGTTATCATTTCGCTGTTCCCATCGGTTCCTATCGCAGCTTTGGATGCGTCAATATTCAATGGTTTTTGGCTGCTCCTCCCCGTGGTTGTTAGCGGTGTGCTCCTCCCTCGCAGAGAATTCATCGTAGTACTTGCCCTCGTAGCACTCGCGTTTCTGGTCCGCATCGGCGTGATGAGCCAGAACGACATCGTGACACGTTTTGTCCCATCTATCAATGGCATTCAAGAACTCGGATTGGTCGCTTTCTTGTTAGTGCAATCCGCCTTCTTTCTTTACGGTTTCAGCGGTTCAACTGAGCGCGTCAACAACGAAGCCTTCCAAGACATTCGCCATTTGCAAACCTTCGCCCGCTTCGACCCTGAGTTAAGCGACTTCGATCAAGATCGCTTGGCGCTTCAATCCCTTCGCCTTATTCAAGAACTTGGCTACGCAACCGCGCAAATCTACTTTGGTGATGAAGTGGGCAACATCAGCCGCCGCATCCGCGCCGATGGCACCATCGATACCCGCTTCAACACCCGCTTGGAAGCCGTTCCGGGTGTTGGCTTGGCGGTGACAGGCAAAGCCCCGCGCGTGATTCAGCGCAGCAGCGATCAACTGAGCGATTATCCGGTTGCGCCCGCGCGTGTCGGTTTGGTTATCCCAATTTTATTCGCGGGAAACGTGCTGATGGGCGTGTTGGATGTGCAAAGCCGCCGTGCTGATCCGCCAAGCCCCACCCAGCTTGATGCGTTCGTGTCATTGGCGAACCAACTCGCCCGCGCGTTGATGAACGCCCGCCGCGTGTCCGACTTACGCCGCACTATTCAAGGTCAGGAAGATGTGATCGCTACCTTCCGCACACGCTTAAGCGAACTCCAGCAGCGCAGTACTAACGTCGTCAGCGGCGGATGGTCGCGCTATCTGTCTGGCCGCGGCGAACAAGCAGCGCTCGGTTACAACTTGAGCTTACTTGACGGCAAACCGACTGCCATCTCCGCGAACGATCTTCCGCCGGAAATTCGCTCCACTATCGCGCACGGCGATATTCACGTTCAAGTCAGCGGCGATACGCAAACAGTGCTCGTGCCAATTTTGCTCCGTGATGAAGTTCTCGGTGCGATGACGTTCACTTTACCGAGCGATCCCGTCTTGACGGATCGCCAAATCGAAGCTCTCCGCGCCGTTGCCACCCGCTTGGGTCAAGCATTGGAAAACAACCGCCTGCTCGAACAATCGCAAGCACAAGCTCAGCGCGAACGCAAAGTGAACGAAGTCGGCGCGCGCTTGATCGGTGCAACGAGTGTTGAGTCACTGCTCGAAATCGCGGCGGAAAATTTCAACGAAGCTTTGGGCGCGGTCTATACCCGCATTCACATTACGCCAATGGATTTCAGCGGACGTAATGTGTCGCACAACGGCAGCGCAAATGGTCATGGCAGCAGCTCGGATGAGACGACATAGGGACTTGCGACACAGCAGCCACTTTTACGGTTGGCTGTGTACAAAGGGAGTAAACATATGCTGACGACGAACCGCCGACTCAGCCCATTGAACCCGCTGTCGTGGTCCCTGTGGGTCAAGCTGATTGTCGCGTTCACCATCACCGCTGTGGTGTTAACTGTACCGATCTTTTTCCTTGTGCGCGAAGGCATTCTTCAATCCAGCCTCGACAATGCCATCGCCTACACATCGGAAAACGGCACCCGGCAGGTGAGCTCGGTGACAAATGCGCTCGAACGTGCGCGAGATAATCTCGAAACGTTCGTCACCGACAGCCAAATTCTCGCCTACATGCGAAGTTTGCTGCTCGAAAACGTGCGCTCCAATACTGACATTGGTCGGCTTCCCGGCATCGGGCAGTCAGATGTTCAGCAGGCGATGGAAGCGATCCTGCTCAATCCGGCTACATCGCTTTTTGATAATGTCCGTTTGCTCGATAGCGATGGTCGCGTGGTTGCTTCGGCAGGGCAAGCCGCCTCTGGGTTGCCCTTAGTCGATCAATCGACAAGCGAAGCGTTTCTAGCTGCTAGTGCCGAAGGTGAAGACCGCGACATTCTTTTCGTCGTGTCGCTGCGTGGCTTCCCTGTCATCGAATATGTCGCCAAAGTGCGCTGGCATGATGGCACGCCCATAGGCTATCTCATCGGGCAGGTGAGCAACTCGCGCGCGCTTTACGCCAATATGCGCTTCCGCTACTCAATCGAACAATCCGCCGAAATCACAGGCGCGTTCGCCTTCTTAACAACCCCTGACGGCTTGATCTTTAGCCCCATCGAAACACGTCCGCAAGCACAGTTGAGTTTGGACACCCCCGCGGTGCGGCGTGGTCTTGAAGGCGGAAGCGGCATCGAAACCTACACCATTGGCACGGGCGACCAAACGCAAGAAGTCGTCGGTTATTACGCCCCGATTTCCGGCACGCCCCTCATCTTAGTCTCGCAGATTCCCACCGTCAGCACTTTCCAGCAAACGTTGAGTACTTTCACCGTTCCCGTTTTTGTGGTCGGCATTGGCACCCTCGCGCTGATTATCCTGCTCTCGATCATTCTCAATCAGATGGTTGTTCCCGCGTTAGCACGCCTTCGCCGCGCCGCCCAAAGCATGTCGGTGGGTGATTATGAACTGCCCGTGCCAGAAATCGCGCGCGGCGATGAAATCGGCATGACCGCCACAGCCTTCACACAGATGCGTTCGCGAGTGAAAGCGGTCATCGAAACATTAGAGGACCGCGTAGCCGAACGCACCCGCGACATTGAAGCGACACAGGAAATCAGCCGCACCATCGCCTCCGAACGCGATCTTCAGCGCTTGATGGATAATGCTGTCAACTTGATCGTTGAACGTTTTCCCTCAATTTATCACGCGCAAATCTTCCTCATCGACAGCGAAGGGTTATACGCTGTTGTCCGTTCCAGTACAGGCGAAGTCGGGCGGCAGTTGATGGAACGCGGTCACCGCCTTGCTGTTGGCAGTGTCAGTGTTATCGGGCAGGTGACAGATCAAGGCAAGCCGATTTTAGCTAGAGATGCATCCGTCAGTCAGGTACACCGTCGTAACGAATTTTTGCCAGATACGCGCTCCGAATTGGCGATCCCGCTGCGTATCGGTGAGCAAATCATCGGCGCGCTCGACGTGCAAAGCAAACAAAGCGATGCCTTCCCAGAAGACTTGCAGAACATTCTGCAAACCATGGCCGACCAAATCGCTATCGCTATCCAAAACGCGCGCTTGTATGAAGAATCCGTCCGCCGCGTGCGCGAAATCGAAGACATTAACCGCCAAGCGACACAACGCGCATGGCAGGAATATATGAACGAACAGCGCTTACAAGCGCTCACCCGTGAAGCGGGGATCCCCGTCCCAGAAGAACTCTCTGAACTGCGCCAGCGCGCAGTTCGCGAAAAACGCATCATCGTCGGAAATGTCACTTCGCGCGATACAGTCCCGCTCGCTGTGCCGGTTCAACTTCGTGGGCAGGTGATCGGCGCAGTGGAATGGGAAATCCCCTCCAACGAAATGTCGCGCGAACGTATGGAATTAGCCCAAGAACTTGCCAACCGTCTGGCTATCTCGCTCGACAACGCGCGTCTGTTCCAAGAAAGCCGCCGCGCCACCGAACGCGAACGCTTGGTCAACACCATCGCCGCCCGGCTGACCACTTCCACCAATGTCGATCAAATCTTGCAAACTGCCGTGCGCGAAGTCGGTCAAGCCCTTCGTGCGCCGGCGGTGAGCATCCAACTTAAAGAGGCTTCTGCTTTGCCAGTAGTGAGTTCCACATCGCGCCGCGATACCGGAACACTGCACGACCACGGAGCTAACGCCCCCGATAACGGCGCGAACTCCGACGCAACGTCAACGAACGCGGGTTCTAAAGACGCGCTATAATCCGTAAAAAGCGAAAAGATGAAGATGCAAAACATGATGATGTCTGCAAATTCCATTTCTCGTGTTTCCATTAGACAGCGGATGATGCGCCCCATTGTTATCGTGATCATGGGCATATCCTTCCTCTTTGGCTTGATAGGGTTCATCACGGTACAAACCAATGTCCGCGCCAACGTCCGCAGCGATCATGCTCGCAATCTGACGCTGCTCTCCGAACAGCTTCAGCTTTCCCTTGCATCGGCTGTCGAAGATGTGCGCGCCTTGGCCGCACTTGATGTCACCCGCCAATTCGCCTTCGGCTCAATGATGGAAATTGGTCGTGCCAATACCAATAACGCGCAGGATGCTCTCATCGCCGCTTTTGAGCAGGTGATCAATGCTCACCCCACCGAATACGCCGCCATCCGCTATGTCACGTTTACCGGCGCGGAATGGACGGAAATCACCAATAATGATGGCATTCTTAGCATCGACCCGCGCGTGCGTTTTAATACACAAAACGATGACCCCGCTTTGACGGAAGCACTCGGCACTGCCTTCGGCGATGTTGTCACTTCCGGCATTAACTTCAGCGTAAATCCCGATGCCAGCGCGACGGACCGCCTCGTTGCCTTCCTGCGCGTAGCATCGCCTGTTTACATCGAGGTCGGCACCTCAAGTATCGCGGGTGTCGTTCAAATTGATGTCCTGATCAACCCCATCTTCACCAATATCCAAATTTCAGGTCAAAGCATCGCTGCCGAACAACCCGGTCGCAGTCTCATCGTCACCGACGACAACAACAACATTCTCTACGACAGCAGCGCCGATGACATCAACTACCTGCGTAACCTATCAAATCGTGTGCCGCTGACCCTCCAAGATCGTTACCCCGCCATCGCAGAAAGCCTCGATGTTCAGCGCGAACGCGATAATGCTTTTGCTCCACTACTAGAAGCAGGCGGATTGCTCTACACAACCTATCACTTGGAACTCGCGCCCAATTCGACGCACGCATGGCATCTTATCCTTGTCGATTCAAGCGGCGTAAGTACGCCCTTCCTCTTGGCTGTAGGCGTGCTTATTTTCGCCATTTGTTTGGGCGCTGGCGCACTCATCTCATTTGCTATCAACGAAATTCTTAAGCGAAACTTCCGCCCAGTGGAAACCCTCCACGAAGCCGCGCTCACCATGCTGCGTGACGCTAACTCTGGTACCCTCCCACAGACAATTTCCCCTCCCACAAACGGTCAGGGCGATGAAATCACTACGCTCATGGCTGCCTTCAATACGCTGGCGGAACGAGCCAACAAGCTTACCATTGATGTTGAAGATCAGCGTACCCGCTATGCGCGTAATCTCGATATTGCCAGACGCATCAGTCGTGAAACCGCTGCTCTGCGCGATACCGATTCCCTACTCAACCGTGCCATCAATGCCATCTGCGATGAATTCAACTACTATCACGCGCAGGTATTCCGCATTGACGACGCTGGCATGAACGCCGTTTTGATCTACAGTCGTGGCGAAATTGGCGCGCAGCTTCTTCAGCGCGGTTATCGCATTCCAGTCGGCTCAGATTCGATCATCGGCAAAGTCGCGGCCACAGGGCGTGCCATCACCTTAAATGATGTGACCGTCCCTAACCCTGAAACTCCGTTCATGGCTGAACCGCTGCTGCCCGAAACCCGCGCGGAAATGGTGCTGCCCCTGCAAATCGGGGATCGTATTCTCGGCGCGCTCGATATTCAAAGCCGCCAACCGAACAGCTTTAACCCCGACGACGTGCGTACCCTGCAAATCCTTGCCGACCAAATTGCCGTTGCATTAGAAAACGCGCGTCTGCTAGTCGAATCCGAAGAACGTATCCGTGAAATTGACATGCTCAACCGCCAGTTAACCAACGTCGGTTGGGATGAAGTTGATGGACGCGAAAGCGTGCCTACTGTCTATCGCTATAACTTGGTTGAACTTCAGCGCGTTGTCGAAGATAAGCCCGCTGAAGACTACAACTTGAGCATCCCTATCCGGATTCGTGGTGAGGTTGTTGGCACACTCAACGCCGCTGCCCCCGAAGGAATGGAGTTCACCGAAGGTGACGAAAGCATCGTGCGCGCGATTGCTGACCGCGTTGGTATCGCCGTAGAAAACGCGCGCTTGTTTGAAACCACACAGTCCACCTTAAACGAAACCTCAACGCTCTATCAATTGGTGCGTGCCCTCAACGAAGCGATAACCCTTGAGGACGTGTTGAATTCCGTTATCACGTCAGTGATGCCCGATGCTGTCAGCGCGCAAATCGGCGTGTTCGATGACTACAATCCATCCACAGGTCCCGTTTGGCTGGAAATCCTCGCGGATTGGACCGCCACTAACGAAGCCGAACGTAGTATCGACATGACCGGCTTGCAGCTTCATGTGCCAGAACACACCATCCTTCAAGAGATCAAGCCCAATCAAGTGGCGCTCGTCAACGATATCTCCCGCGACAGACGTTTGGACGAAGTGTTCCGCGCCATTGTCCAGTCCTCTGGCGGTCAGTCAATGGTCATGATCCCCTTCGTCGTGCGTGGTCACTGGCGTGGTCTTATCATGGTCGAATTCCCCGAACCACGTCAATTCAGCCAACGCGAAGGGCGTATCTACTCCGCCATTACCGACCAAGCTGGTGTGGTTATCGACAACCGTCTGCTCCTCCGCCAGAACCAAGCCGCGCTCGACCAAGTGGAACGGCTCTACGGCTCTAGCCGCTCCATCAACATGTCGCAAAAGCCCATCGACTTGGTGAACGCTGCCATGACGGGTGACGATGATCCTGACCGCAGTTATGTACTTGCGCTCTTTGAAGGCGCTCTCGACTCCACAGGTTGGCCCACCCGCATCCGAATCGCTGCGTACAGCCATCGTGGCACCTCGCACGAAAGCGACGAAGTATTCGACATCTCCATCTCTCCAGATTCGCCGCTGCGCTACCGTGAGCCGCAAATCATCATTGTGCGCGGCGATGAAGATCAGTCGAGCTTGACGCGCTTTGTTCGTAACCGTGGTTATCGTTTCGCGGCAGCCTTCCCATTGTTCAGCATCAATCAGCCAATGGCGCTGTTCTTCGTCGCCAGCGACGAACTCCGCGAAGAACTCTCCAACGAAGATTATGAAGTCTATCGCGCGCTTACCGGGCAAATGAGTACGGTTCTGCAAAACCGCCGCCTGCTCGATCAAACCGCGCAAACGCTCGATGAAACACAGCGGTTATATGCCGCCAGCCGCACCATCGCCAGCGCGCTCGACAGCCAATCCGTGTACGATGCCGCAGCCCGCTATCTTGTCACCCCGTTGACCCCCTTAAATCGTATGTCGGTGCTGCTGGCGAACGTCAACGCCCCTACAGCCGAATTCATCGAATACAAGTTCATCCACGAATGGCAGCGTGACCGCAAATCTCCAATCATCGTCGGCACGCGCGTTTTGTTTGGCGACATCCCCATTCGTGCCGCGCTCGCTGACAAAACTTCTCTCGCTTTGAACCACGCGCAGGACTTCGCGGACAATAACCTATCCGCCCTCAAAACCCATATCGCCCACAATGGCAGCACAAGCGCGGCGATCATCTCCCTACAATCACGCGCGCGTTGGCTTGGTGTGGTGCTGTGCGAAAGCGCCGACGAAAACGTCTTTGACCCGCAGTATCTCACTTACGCTCAAGCTGTGGTTGACCAAGTGGCTATTGCCATCGAAGCCCTGCAATCCTTTGAAGAAGCGCGTATTCAAGCGCAGCGGTCTCTCGCCCTCGCAGAAGCAGGTCAGCTTGCCAACCAAATCAGCAGCGAATTTGAGTACAGTCTCGCGCGTGTCTTCCAGCGCGTAGCAGAATCCGCCGACTATGACCGCTGGATTCTCATGCTCTATAACGAACAGCGTAATGGTTTGATGCGCGTCGTGGAATACGAACCCGGTCGCGGGCTGGTCGATCTCGAAGACGAAGGACAGGCGCTTCCCCTTGATATGCAAGGTATTGCGCTCTTAGATGCCTACAATCTTAACCGTCCGCTCCTCGTCAACGATCCGCGCAGCTACCCGAACTTCCCAGCACAGTTCGCCGGTCTGGCAGACTTCGCCGCTTATGTCGGCAAACACTTGGCGGTGCCTGTCCGCATCGGTGACAAACCAGTCGGTGCGCTAGCGCTTGGTCGCTCGCTGGAAGCGCAGGACTTGGACGATAACGACGAACGCTTGGCGGCAACCCTCAGTACACAGGTAGCCGTCGCGCTCGAAAACCGCCGCCTGTTCCAGCGTGCCGAAAGCGAACGCGAAAACTTGCGCTCAATCCTAGAAACACTGCCCGCAGGTGTACTCGTATTGGATGCGGCAACGTATAAGCCCATTCAATTCAACCAGCAGGCGGTCAATCTGCTTGGGCGCGACATCGACAACACGCAGCCGTTTGATACCGCCGCCTACAACCTCTATAAATCCGGCACCAATGCACTCTACCCTGACGATGCGCTCCCGATTTTCGCCGCCCTTAACAACAAACGTATGGTTGCCAGCGACGACGTAGTAATCCATCAACAAGACTATCAGGCAAGTTTGCTGGTCAATGCCGCGCCCATCACCGACGCGCGCGGAAACGTATCCGCGATTGTCGCTGCCTTCCAAGACATCACCACGCTCCGCCAGCTAGAAGCAGAAGTCGCGGAAACCCTGCGCGAAACCGAAGCCCTCTACGCCGCGACCCGAAGCCTTGCCGAAAGCCGCGACATGGACGATCTGCTCGACCAAATCATGCTTCGCTTGAGCTTCCTTGAGCCAAAGCCGGACAACGCCTTCATCCTCTTGCTCGAAGAAGAAACAGGCGTGCGTGTTGCCCGCGCCGCCGCCAACCCGTCGGATGGCTACGAAATCCCCGACGACATGCTGCGCGCAACCGCCCCAGTATTCGCCGCCGATGTCAGCGCCGCCCCCAATATTGAAACCCCTGCCCGTTCGGCGCTGCTCATGAAGAACATTCACAGCATCGCATCGCTTCCATTGTTAGCGCGTTCTCGCGCAGAAGCCCCATTAGGCTGGTTAGTCGTTACCTATAACCGTCCAACCACCATCATCGACGAACGCCGCCAATACCTGAACGCGCTTGCCGATGCCTCATCGGTTGCCATCGACAACCGCAACCTGTTCCGCGAAACACAAGCGGCACTCAACGATGCCAATGACCTCTACACCGCCACAACCATGATCAGCCGTGTCAACACACAGGAAGAACTCGGCGCGGCGCTTCAAAGGTCCCTCGAAACACTCAAGCCAGATGTGTATGCGGGCTACCTGTTCACAACCAGCGAACTTGATGCGGGTGAAACCTCCAATGAGTTTGCCGAACTGTTTAACGAAAACTTGGACGATGCCCCGATTCCGTTCAGCAGAATTCTTGACCGGCACGGCATTATCGTCGATTCAGCGATCTACATCGACGATCTCCGCGCATTGACTAACCCCACCCCCTTCGAGAAAGACCTGATCGATCTCGGCAGCATTCGCTCCATCGCCATTGTGCAAATCCGCCTGCAAGAACAGCCCGCGGGTGTGTTGATTGTCGGTTTCCACCGTCCGCGCCATTTCTCACAAAGTATCACTCGCTATCTCGGTGCGATCAGCGAAAGCGCGTCCGTCATCGTCAGTAACCTCTCGCTCCTCGACCAAATTAGCGCCAACCTCAATGAAACACGCATCCTCTATCAAGCAAGCCGCGCGCTTAACGACTCAAAAACGCCCGAAGACATCGTGCAGGTGGCGACCACCCATCTCTTCACACGCCCCATCAGCCTTGCCTTTGTGGGAATGCTTAGCTCACGCGAATGGTCATCCCCCGGCGCAACCATGCGTGTCGTCACAAGCTGGCACGCTCCCGACGAAGAAGTCGTCGATCTCAACGGCATTACCCTCAACGCCGAACAATTCCCGGCATGGCGCTTGTTAGCATCTCAGCAAGTGTTAATGATCGACGATGTCCAAGACAATGACTCGCTCGATATGCTCGAACAAGCGGGAATTGAAAGCATTGGTTTGCGCTCTGTTGTGTTTATCCCGCTGCGCGCTGGCGGCGATCCTATCGGCGTGCTGGTCATCGGTTCGCGCAACCCCTATCGCCACACCGTCCGCGACGAACGCATTTTCCGCGCCTTCTCCGAACAAGCATCTCTGCGTTTGGAAGCCTCCCGCCTCTTGGCGCAAACTGAACGCCGCGCCCGTCAGCTTGCTACATCATCGGAAGTCAGCCAAGCAGCAAGCTCAATCCTCGACTTGAACTACCTGCTGCCGCGCATCGTAGACCTCATCCGCGATACCTTCCAATATGACCATGTGCAAATCTTCTTGATGGACGAACAAGAGGAATATGCGGTCTTGCGCGCCAGCACCGGTGAAGCAGGTCGCCAGCTTCTCAGCATCAATCACAAACTCCAAAAAGGTTCGGCATCGGTTATTGGGCAGGTGACATCAACAGCTAAACCCGCTATCGCGTCCGACACCGCCGACGCGCGCGTCGTTCACCGCCCCAACCCTTATCTGCCCAATACACGCTCTGAAATGGCGATCCCGCTTGTGCTGCAAGATCGAGTCGTAGGTGCGCTCGACGTGCAGTCGAACTTGCCGAACGCCTTCGATGATGATGACTTGAACGTCTTGACCACGCTCGCCGCGCAAATTTCCGTCGCCATCGACAACGCCCGCCTGTACGAAGACGCACAGCGCCGCGCCAACGAAACCAGCTTTTTGTTCAACGTCACCAGCCGCGCCGCAGGTTCAGAAACTTTGGAAGATGCCCTCCGCAACGTCGCAGAAGAATTGCGGCAGGACTTGAACGCGCTCACCGCCGGCATTTATCTGCCACGCCAGTATATCGAAGGCGATGATGAAGAAAATGTCGTCACCATGCTTCAGCCCATGGCGCTGGCAGGCACGGATATCCCCTTGACGGAATTGACCGAAATTCGCCTCGATGCGCCGGATAATCTCGTAGCGTTTGCTGCCTCTACCCGTCGCGCATTCATCCTCAGCAATTTGCTCGAAGAAGGGCGCTATTTCCCAATTGCCACAGATGCCCGCTCCGCTATCATCGTGCCGCTGGTGGCAGGCGTACAGTTAGTCGGCTTGATTACCGCCGAAAGTGCGCTCCCCAATGCCTACGACAATCAAACCCTCACCCTGCTCATGACGCTGGCAGGGACGCTCTCTGCTATCGTGCAAAACCAGCAGCTTCTCGAACAAGTGCAGCGCCAAAATGACGCGCTCCGTGAACTTGACCGCCTCAAGAGTGACTTCTTGGCGAACATGAGCCACGAACTTCGCACGCCGCTTAACTCCATCATCGGCTTCAGCCGCGTCATCCTCAAAGGCATCGACGGTCCCCTTACCGAAATGCAGGAACAAGACCTTTCGACCATCTACAACAGCGGTTTGCATCTGCTTAACCTCATCAACGACATTCTCGACCAAGCCAAAATCGCTGCGGGCAAGATGGACTTGCAGTTTGATTACTTTGAAATCAAGGGCGTAATCGACGGCGTGCGCTCCATCGGTATCGGTCTCGTCAAAGACAAGCCCATTGATATTCAAGTCAATCTCGCCTCTGGTCTCCCCAAAGCCTACGGAGATGAATTCCGCACTCGCCAAGTGCTGCTTAACTTGGTCTCCAACGCGGCCAAATTCACCCGCCAAGGGTCAATCACCATCAATGTCTACACCTTCCGTAATCCCGACGTGGGCGAAACCTTCCTCCGCGTAGATGTTACCGACACCGGGATTGGTATCGCGGAAAAAGACCTCCCCCTGCTCTTTGAAGCCTTCCGTCAGGTGGACTCCTCGCTCACACGCACGCAGGGCGGCACGGGCTTAGGTCTGCCCATCGCCAAATCGCTCGTGGAAATGCAGGGTGGCGAAATGCTCGTCGAATCCGAAATCAATGTCGGTTCAACCTTCAGCATCACCATCCCCACACAGCCGACCATCCAGCTTGAAGGTGAACAATCAACCGTCTCCAAACCCGGCAGTGGTAAACTTGCTAAAACTGCGCCCCTCACGCCGCCAGAATCGATGCGTGGTGACGACACTGAAGAACGCCCCGCCCTCAAGCCGGTTGAAGCCGATATCACGCCCGCCCGCCCGCCAATGCATATCAAGCGCCAAATCCTCGTGATCGAAGATAACCCGGATATGGTTGACCAATTCCGCCGCATCCTTCAACGGGAAGGCTTCGACATTTTTGCCGCCTCTATCCCGCTGGAAGCCGAAGCGATGGCAAGCGGTCTCCATCCCACGCTCATCGTCATGGATGTGAATTTCGCCAACGGGCAGGGTTGGGATATGCTCGAACGCCTCAAGAATCGTGACGATACCCGTGATATTCCCATTGTCGTTGTTTCGCTCAGCGATGAAGAAGAACGCGGTAAAGCGGCGGGCGTGTTCACTTGGTTGCGCCGTCCGTTTATGCCGGAACAGCTCACCGAAGCCGTCATGAAAGCCGAAGAAGAAAGCCGCATTGACCGCATCCTCATTGTTGATGATCAGCCCGAAAGTGTGCGTGTGCTTCAAGACCTGCTCACCGAACAAGGCAATTACAAGGTCTTTACTGCGGGCAGTGCCATGGATGGTATCTCGATGGTGGCGCGCCGCCGTCCCGATCTCGTCATTGTCGATTTGCGGATGCCCGAAATGGACGGCTTCCAGTTGATCAGTGAACTTCGCAGCAACCCGGAAACCGCTACCATTCCCATCATCGTCGTTACAGGGGATACCCTCAATCCCGAAGAACGCAAACAGTTGAACAATCTCGCTGTTCTCTACAAAGCCGACATCAATGCCGGGCAGCGCGGACAATTTATCGAAGGCGTAAAGACGCATCTCACCAAAAATAACGGCAGCGGAACTCCATAAAACGCGCGCATCGGCGCAAACCTTAATGCATTAAGCAAGGGCGGGCATTTATCCCGCCCTTGTGTTATGTTATCCTCAAGGTTGACACTTTGATCCATGTTCATCCCAGTGACGAACTTATCCCTAGCTGACTGTGATCAGCATGAACCGTATGAGCACCTCGACTACCCATAACAAGCACATCCAACTTGAATGCATCAACTGCCGTACCCGCGTCCCCCTCGACAAGAACGTGAGCGGATGCCCCAAATGCGGCGAAAACATCCTCGAAGCCCGCTACGAACTCAACAAAATCAACGTGCGAGAATGGCTGTCGGAACTTCGCCAGCGCCGCGCGAACCTCTGGCGCTATCATGAAGTCCTGCCTATCTATGACCGCGAAAATATCATCAGTTTAGGCGAAGGCGGTACGCCCCTCATTAAGTCGAAGGCGCTTGCCGCTTCACTGGGTTTGAAGAATCTCTACATTAAAGACGAACGGCAGGGACCGACTGCAAGTTTCAAAGACCGCCAAGCCACTGTCGCCATCAGCGCCCTCAAAGAAATCGGCGTGGATGAAGTCGTCGTCGCTAGCACTGGTAACGTCGCCATCGCCTACGCCGCTTATGGCGCGCGCGCGGGTATCAAAGTCTGGGCGTTCTTCCCATCCCTTGCCCCCGGCGATAAAATGCGCGAAGCCGCGCTGTATGGCGCGGAAGTCATCAAAATCACTGGCACATACGACCAGACTAAAGAACTCGCCGCCCGCTTTGCCAAGCGTAAAGGTATCTTCTTGGATCGCGGCATTAAGTCCGTCGCCGCCATCGAAGCCATGAAAACCATGGCTTACGAAATCGCTGAACAGCTTGGCTACGAACTCGAAGACAACCAGAAGTGGCGCGCCCCTGATTGGTTCTTGCAAGGGGTTAGCGGCGGCATGGGGCCCATCGGCGTGGGCAAAGGCTTCCGTGAAATGTACGACTTCGGCTTAATCGACAAAATGCCCGCGCTCGGTATGGTACAGTCCACCGGCTGCGCGCCAATGGTCGAAGCCTTCAACCGTCATCAGCGCATCGCCACCCCCGTCGAAACCCCCGAAACCATCATCGCGACGCTGGCAACAGGTAATCCCGGACGCGCTTACGAACTGCTCTATGATTATGTGGATGAAAACGGCGGCACGTTCGTCAGCGCCACCGACGAAGAAGCCTTTCAAGCGACCCGCATCCTTGCCCGCAACGAAGGCATCTCCGTCGAACCCGCCACCGCGGTCACATTCGCGGGCTTGTTCAAAATGGTCCAGCGCGGCATCATCAAGCCAAATGACGTTGTGGTGGTCAACTGCTCCGGTCACACCATGCCCGTCGAAACCATGATCTTGGGCGATCACTGGCAGCAGTCGGTTGATTTGTCGCAGCGTGTCAGCCAACCTGTGCTTCCGCAGGAAGGCTTGTACGCCGCGCTCGAACAGGTCGAATCGCAGGTGCGCCGCGTCGTCATCATCGAAGACAACGAAGACGCGGCACGCCTCATCCGCCGTATGCTTCAAGCACGCGGCGCTGTCGATGTCCAGATGGCCCACAATGGCAAAGCTGGCTTAAAACTCGTCCGAGAAATGCGCCCCGATATGGTGATCACCGACCTCATGATGCCCGATGTAGACGGCTTTGAAGTCATCGACACCATGAAAGGCGATCCCGAACTGGCAGATATTCCCATCGTGGTCATTACGGCGAAAGAACTCACCGCGAAAGAGCGTTCGCGCCTTAACGATCAAGTGGATATGCTGCTGCAAAAAGGTTCTTCCATCGACGATAGCATCATTGAAAGTCTTGTGACCAAACTCGAATGAACGATCAAAATACCGACCACTCACAAGCTGAACAACAGGATACGACTCTGGTTTTCCAAAAAGAAACAAAGCCGTATACCATCCTGTACATCGAAGACGACCCCGCCAGTCGCGGGCTTGTCGAACGCACCCTCCGCTTTCACGGATTCCGCGTGCTGGTAGCTGATTGTGGGTTGGTGGGCATCGACATCGCGCGCCGCGAAGTCCCCGATCTCATCCTCACAGACATCAACCTTCCCGATTTGACCGGACGCGAAATTACCACCCGCTTGCGCGCCGAAACCGCCTTTGAACGTACCCCCATTGTCGCCCTCACCGCCCAAACGCTCACCGAACAGCGAGAATTGGCGATGGTCGCAGGCTTGACGGGCTATATCACCAAGCCCATCGACGTGGAAGCCCTTCCCAGCAAAGTCGAATTTTATTTGCAGGGCGGGCGCGATGCATCGTTGGATGCGGCGCGTCAGCGCGATGTGCAAGCAGCCTACACCCGTGAAGTGGTCGAACGCCTCGAAGTCCGTATCCGCGATCTTGAGGCGCTCAACGGGCAGCTTCGCCGCCTCGACAAAATGAAAGACACCTTCATCCAAATCACCGCCCACGAACTTCGCACGCCGCTCACTCTGCTTTATGGCTACAGTCGCCTGCTTGAAGACAACGCCGCGCTCAAACCCGTCATGAATGCCGATCCTGCCGTGAAAATGCTCACTGAAGGCATGAACTCGTCGATCATCCGTATGCAGGCGCTCGTCAATGAGATCGTCACCATGAGCCGCATCATGACCAACAAAATCGATCTCGTCTTGGGACCAACCGATCTGGGCGGCATCACCGCGAAAGTGCTAAAAGGTTACGAACAGCCAATCCGTGACCGTAAGCTCACCATCACGGTTGATCGCACTTCATTTCCAGAAAAGATAAACGCCGATTGGGAAATGCTCGAACTCGCCATGCGAAATCTCATCAGCAACGCCATCAAATACACCCCTGATGGCGGGCAAATCGACATTTCTGCATCCGTCGAAAACGATTACGTCCGTGTCATGGTGAAAGATCATGGCATTGGCATCACCAAAGAAGACCAGCGCACCATTTTCGAGCGATTCCACACCACCACAGATGTGCAGCTTCATTCCACCAGTAAAACCGCTTTTCGCGGCGGCGGCATCGGCTTAGGTTTGGCAATCTGCAAAGGCATTATCGAAGCCCACGGCGGGCGAATCTGGGTAGAAAGCGACGGCTACGACGCGGAGAAACTTCCCGGCAGCACCTTTATTTTTACCATCCCCATCCTCGTCGAACGCAAATAATCCCGCATACAATTTCTTCCCCACTGGGAAATTCTAACGAATCACACATCTTCATAAGGCGGGGTCTCCACCCCGCCGTGTGCTTTCCCCTACACCGCCAATTTATACGTTTTTCATCGCACGAATTTTATCTGCCGCTGAACATATTTCGTGTACAATCAGGGTATCTGCCTTGAATATATGATTACACGGACGTTTTTCAGGCATCGTGCGTATCAGAATTGTAACACCCAGCCCTTATACACAGGGAATCGCATCTGCTTTCCTTACGCCGTTGATGCTTGGTGTCGCGCCTATTTTCGGCAAACTCGCCATCACCGCCGGCGCGGATTCATTCACTGTCGCCGCCATCCGCACCCTGATCGCGGTGCTGCTGCTCTGGGTAATTTATGGACTCTTCTTTCGCAAATACCTCTATATTTACCCCGCCGGATTGCTCGGTTGTGTTGTCGTCGGCGCGATTAACGGCATCGGTTCGCTGTTCTACTACGGCGGCTTAGGGCTGCTCGATGCCTCGATGGTGCAGCTTCTCAACGGCATGTATCTTGTCATCGCTGTCCTGCTCTCGCGCTTGGCAGGCGAACCCCTTGACCGCCGCATCCTGACCCGCGTCGGATTAGCCCTACTCGCCCTCCTCATCATCACCAGCGGCGGCGATAAAACCCTCAATTGGCTCGGTGTTGGATTAATGCTGGCAAATGCGCTCATGTTTGCTGGGACGGTCATCCTCAGCCAGTTTGTGCTGCGCGAAATGCCCGCGCCCACTGCCGCGCTCTATATCCTCACCACCATGGCGGTCATCGTCGTGATGGCGTGGGCGGGCGTAGGCAGCCCCATCACCACCGATGTCCTCAGCGCTGCCCTTCCGGCGATTGCCGTACTCGGCATCACTACCGCCCTGTCACGCCTTGCCATGTTTGCGAGCGTGCAGGTGCTTGGCAGTTTACGCACCGCCATCATCGCCGTTACCGAAATCGGCGTGGCGCTTTCGCTGGCATATTTCGTGCTAGGTGATCGCCTCACCACGACGCAAATTGTAGGTGTCGCCCTGCTGGGCATTAGCTTGCTGCTCATTCGCCCCAAAGACTTCACCCCACGCATGATCAACCCCAATGCCCTCTTAGTGCGCGATATGGCGAGTATTCAGTTCCGGCGCATCGCTTTTCACCGTGCCTTTGGCAAAGCCGAACACGACAACGAATTCGGCACTATGGGGACGATCACCACCGTCGAAATGCAGGCGATCCAGCGCATGTTGGGCGCGCAGGTCAGCCCCGTTGATCCCTTCCCCATCACGCGCAACACCTATTTGTCTGCCGATGATCTCGAAAGTTTGCTCAGTCCAAGCCAGCCCCTTGAACCCGCCCCTAAACCCCCTGAAGCCTAACCACCTTTCTAGTAGGGCGGGGTCCTGACCCCGCCGCTTTTATCGCTCAACCCACCAATTTGTTGTATTCCCCATGCTCACCCTATCTCACTACCCGATACCGCACATGTGTCACGCCTACCGATTCCACCACCCGCGTGATCTCCAACGGAATTGGCTGCCCACCCAAATGATCAAACAACCGGATTCCCTCACCAAGAATCACCGGCACAATATGCAGTTGAATCACATCCACCAACCCCGCCCGTAGATACTGCTGCGCGACATCTGCCCCGCCGCCGATGCACACATCTTTGTCGCCAGCGGCGGCGCGTGCCTTCTCCAGCGCGCTTTCGATTCCGTCATTCACGAACCTAAACACCTTTTCACCCTGTCTCACGTCACCCATCGGGTGATACGTCAGCACAAACCGATCCGCCGCATACGGATCATCTGCGAAACCGTTCGCTTCTGCGCCTTGGTCATACGTCCGCTTCCCCATCACCAGCGACCCAATCGTGTCGATCAGCTCATCGATCACTTTCGCGCTCGGCGGTGCAGGGGAAAAATACCAGTTCATAATCCCGCCGTCACCGCCATCCCGCGTGGCGATAAACCCATCGAGCGACACCGCCATATCCAAAATCACGTTTCCCATCGCGACTCTCAGCACTAGAACTCATGTTCTATACTCATCTCCACTTTATGCCCAAAACACATCCACTTGTGACACACTCCAACTTTGAGGATCGATAAACTGGAGCGCAGGCATTTTCCTCCCCTCAATTCGGGGGAGGTGGCGAGCGAAGCGAGCCGGAGGGGGTTTTAGTGTCTGTCCCTTACCCGCTTGACATCCCTCACCATACCCCTTACCATCGACTCGTTTGCGCCCACCTGTTGATCTGGTATCCATGCGCCGTTTTCTCCCTCATCTGCTCATCTATGCCGCCTGTTTCTTTATCGCGCTCATCATCACCTACCCGGCGATCACTACTTTTAGCACACGGCTGATCGGTCATCCTTTCGGCGACGCTTACGAATACACCGCCCATATCTGGTGGATCACCCACGCGCTTCGCACCGGTCAGCCGATTTTCCATCAGCCCCTGCTGCTCTATCCTGATGGCTTGCCCGCCGCCCTGCTTTGGTCGCTCCCGTTGCAATCCTTTCCCGCGTGGTTGTTCGCGTTCATCATGCCCCTTGCGGCGGCGTTCAACTTGTCCTTGCTGCTCACGCTGACGCTCAACGGCTGGTCGATGTGGCTGCTGTCACGCCATCTGCTCCATGATTTATCGCCTTTCCCATCCCTGATCGCCCTGCTCCCCGCGGTGATCTTCATGGCGTATCCCACTTTTCAAGGGCAAACGGCGGCGGCACATATCGGCTTGTTGCAGTTATGGGGCGCGCCCCTGTTGGTTTATGCCGTGATGCGTCTGCGTGATGCGACACATCCCCGCCGCTGGATCATCTTCGCAGCGTTCGCCTTTTGCGCGCCCATGCTCGGCAGTTTGACTCTCGCGCTTTATCTCGTCGCGCCCGTCACACTGTTTCTGTTCGCTCATCTTATCGCCCGCCGCGAGTGGCGTGCTTTCCGGCTCACGCTGATCGCCCTTATCCTCGGCATCCTCATCGAAAGCGTATTCGCGCTCCCGTACCTGCTGGAAGGATCGGTGGGATCAGCGAACGATCTCGGAGGCACAGTGCGTTACAGCGCGTCGGCGCTGGCGATTGTCTCGCCGTCATTCCAGCACCCGATTTACGGTGCATTGGACTATCCCGGTCACGTCATCGGCAGAGAACCCTTTGAGGGCGCGGCGTATATTGGCATTCTCACCCTCATCCTGACATTGATCGCCGTGATCCGTTTCCGCCCCGCCCGCACATGGTTGATCCTCGCCCTCATCGCATGGATGCTCTCACTAGGACCGCTGCTGAAAGTTTTCGATACACCTATATTCGCCGCCATCGACGGTTATGCCACCTCGATCAGTCTGCCTTACGCGCTCATTCAAAATCTCCCCTTCATCGACACCACGCGCACGCCCGCGCGCTTCAACTTCACGGTCGCGTTTGCGCTGGCAGTCATGGCGGGCTATGGCGCGGCATGGATCATTCGCCGCCGCAAATTCGCCCGCCTATTGATTCCCCTGATGTGTGTATTCACGTTATTCGACTATCAATTGTTCTGGGGGATGCCGACCATCAACGTTGTGCTGCCCGAAGCACTTCGCATCCTCGCCGCACGCGATGACATCCGCGCCGTACTGAACGTCCCATTCATGCACCCGCTCACCGACAAAGACGCGATGTTTTTGCAAACGGCGCATCAGCAGCCTATCATCGCCGGACACATCGCCCGCGCCACTCCGCTTAATCCCGCGCGCGGTTGGCTTCTAGAATCGGCGCTCGATCCCGCACTGCTCGACTCCACTGGCGTAGACGTGATCATCTTGCACCGCGAATGGGATGACGTACAAGGCATCACCGAATCCCGTTTGCGTTCCCAGTTTGGCGATCCCACCTACATTGATGATCAGTACGCGCTGTTTGTACTCCCTCCCTATACCGGCGATCCGCCCGCGCTGCTCACCTATGCGAATGGCGATACCTTTTACGCTTACATTCCACAAACGGGATCAGCCACCATCACAGGTGAGATCGCTTCGCTCGACGACGCTCCGCTGGATGCTGCGCTTCTACTGGATGGCGTGCGGGTTCTCGAATGGACTATCTTGCAGCCGCACGCGCTCCGCCTTCCCGTTACGCTCACGGCAGGGTATCATACTGTCACGCTTACAACCGATCCTCTGTGCGTCACGCCGCTGTCCCCGTCGCTCGAATGTCGTGCGCTCGATGCACATACGTTGACACTCACCGATTATCAGCCCGAACCAGCCGACTAGAACCAAACCATGACCAGAACTCGCTCACGCGGTTTATCCCGCATCCTTCCCCATCTGTTGATGATCACCGCCTATTTCGTCATCGCGGTCATCATCACCTACCCGTTAATCGCCAACCTTACCAACTCATTCGCGGGATTCGTCTACGGCGACGCTTACGAGATGGCGCATCATGTCTGGTGGTTCAAATACGCGCTCCAAAACGGCGAACCGCTGTTCACGCAAACGCTGCTCGGCTACCCCAACGGCATTGACGGTGTGACCTTGTGGGCGAACCCGCTTCAGTTCTTCCCTGCATGGATTTTTGCCTTCGTGATGCCTTTGCCCGCCGCGCTTAATCTGCACATCCTTTTGGCGATGGCGCTCAACGGATGGTCAATGTGGGTGCTGGCACGTTTTCTGCTGCGTGATCACCCCACGCGAAACTGGGCAGCGTTCGCCTCCGGCGCGTCATTTATGCTTTTTCCGGTCATGCAGGGGCATCTAGGCGCAGGTCACGCGGGCTTGATGGTGCAGTGGGGCGTGCCGCTGGTTGCGTTGGCGCTGTTCCAACTCCGCGAAACCACCCGCCCGCGCCAGTGGATCATCTTCGGCGCGATCACCTTCATCATCAGCGCAGCGGGACACAGCTTGCAAGTCATTTACGCGCTCATGCCGATCACGGCAGTGTTTGCTATCGCGCTCATCCTTCGCCGCGATTGGCGTACTCTCACGCGAATCACCCTTGCGGCGGGAATTGGCGCGGTTGTACTTCTGGCGTTCCTACTTCCAGTCATTCAATCAACGCTCAACACGCCCGCCTACACGGATGAAGGCGGCACGGTGCGCTACAGTGCCGATCTGCTGGCGGCGATCACGCCATCATTCCGCCACCCGCTGTTCGGGCGCTTGGATTACCCATCGCGCGTCTTGGGCGTGAATATTGACGAAGGCGCGGCGTATATCGGCATCATCCCCATCGTCCTTGCCATCCTCGCGGCGATCAAGTTCCGCCCCGCCCGCTGGTGGATCGGCTTAGGCGTTGTCTCCTACGTATTGTCGCTCGGTGCGCTGCTCAAAATCTTCGATCAACCTGTGACCTTCACCGTTGATGGCTACCAGAGTTATATCAGTCTGCCCTTCGCCCTGCTCACCGATCTCCCGTTTTTCAATCTCGCCCGTTCACCGGGGCGCTTCAATTTCGTGACCGCGCTGGCAGTCGCGGCGCTCGTCGCTTACGGATCAGCGTGGGTGATCGCCAAACTCAACAACCGAACTGCGCGCGCAGTCATTACACTAGCCATCACAACCCTAATCGCCTTCGAGTACCAGACGTTTTTCCCGCTTCCGCTTGCGCCCGCCGCCATCCCCGACGAAATTTATGCCCTGCGCGGCGATACCACCATCCGCGCCGCCCTAGACTTGCCCGCCGATAACCTGATCGCGGCAAAGTACGGCATGTACCTCCAAACTGCCCACGAACGCCCGTTGATCGCCGGGCAGGTGAGTCGCAGTACATCGGTCAATCCCGCCATGCTCAACATCCTGCAAACCACGCTTGATCCCGCGTTACTCGATCAAGTCGGTGCAGACATCGTCATCATCCACCGCCCCCACGACGACGGCAGCCTAGACACACTGGCGAATCAACAGCTAGGCGAACCTATCTTCCAGAACGCCGAACTTGCTGTTTACCGCGTGTCACCATCCACCGAAAATGTGGATACAATCGCGCTTGATACCCCTACCGCGACGACTTATACCATCGACGTATACACGCCATCCCCCGCCTTTGCTGAACTCGCCTTCGCGGACGACTCCGCGCTCACCGGAGCAGTATTCCGCGTGGACGATGTGCCAGTCACCAATGTCCCCGATGGCGAACGCTTGGACGCGATTCCCTTCTGGCTGCCCGCATCGGGATATTACAGGCTCGCCATCGAAGCGAATCCCCCCTGCCCACCGCAGTTTGATCCGTCGCTGCGCTGTCGGCTGCGCGTCCCCGCCGCCGCGCCGACATTCATCCCATCAGGCGAAGAAACCCTCACCCAGCCGATCACGTTTGAAGGTGGGATCGCCCTGTACGGCGCGGATGCAGCCGTCGAAAATCGTACTGTCACCGTGCGCTTGGCATGGCGCTTCGATCAGCCGATCACGCTCTATGACCGCCGCTTTATTCATGTCATTGACGCGAATGATCAGGTTGTATGGCAGCGCGATACTACGCCCACGCCCATCGACACGGGCGATCCGGTCACGGGCTGGCACGAACGGGTGGCGCTCGAACTTCCCGCCGACTTCCCATCAGGCGATTATCGCTTGTTCACAGGCTGGTATCGCATCGCGGACGATGGCACATATCACAATTACGCCATCATGGGCGAATCGCCTGCAAATTCAACCCAAACCGCCGTATATTTGCGAACCCTAACGCTTTCCCAATAAAATTCTGCTCACTGTTTGAGGTTTTTTACCAAAAACATACCAAACCCACACCTTAACCATTTTCATAAGGGCGGCAGCGAAACGCAGTGCGAATCACATCGCGTTTCGCCCATGCCGCCCAAGAGAAGCAGCGCGGCGTGGACAATACATCCCTTGTCTTTCGTTTTCATTGACCAACCCGCCCGCACAATAATTTGCAAAAACCAACTTCTCAACACTTCCTCAACTCTTACGCGAAACAACTCGGACATCAAAGGACATGCACGACAATTCTTCGCCTTTTCGTCAACCCTTCTTCACTCAACCCTTCGTCAAAATCGCACTTTGCCCGAACGGTTGCCGTGTGCAAGCGAGACTGTCATAATAGACATGAATATTTCTCTTTTCGTTGAGGTGTTGAAAAATGACCAACGACCGTTCAACGAACGACAGTTCGTCAAGGACCATCATCGCCGCCTTTTTGATCGTCGCTGCGCTGATGATGTTTACGAGTTACGCTGTCGAGGGTAAGCCGCTCCGTGAATGGTGGCTGCCCGCCGCGCTTTTAATCGTTGGGGTGGCGCTCACCCTGCCACAGCGTTCCCGCCCCGCCGCGCCTACCACACCCACCGCGCCGCGCCCCGAATCCACAACCCGCGAGTATATTGTCGCGCCCCCTGCCGCCGAATCCCTCAGCCGCGATCCGCACAGTATTGGCTCGCTTGCCTCTACAGGCGTTGCCGAACCCGATCCCGCGCTTTCCACCGAACCTCTTGTCGAAGAAATCAACGTCCCTATCACCGAAACCAACGTGATCGAGCCGCTGCCACCCGCCTCCGCCGTTACCCCGCCTGCTCCCGCAATCACGGCACAGGATTTGGTACGCATCGACGGCATTGGACCCAAGATCGCCGCCGCGCTCTACGCCGCTGGGATCGACTCGTTCGAGAAGCTGTCATCTGCCAGCAAAGATCGCCTGCGCCAGATTTTGAGCGATGCGGGTATTCGCCTTGCCCCCAGTCTCAATACATGGGCGGCGCAAGCAGCATTCGCCGCGCGTGGTGACTGGGAAGGCATGAACCGCTACAACGAGTCGCGCAAGAGCTAAACTCCCCCCATAGAAGTTGCACGATCAAAAACGCGACAGTCGGAGATGATCCGGCTGCCGCGTTCGTCTATAAGGGCACGTCGTGCCCATCGCTTGATAACGAATGATTTACACGCTCGGCGCTTCGAGCTGTTCGTCCTCGCCTTCGCTCTCGTCTTCCACGTTTTCCAGCACCAATTGCCCTTCACGCACGTCGGCGCGGATTAGGCTTGCCAGCTTAAACTTGCCGCTGAGAATGCCGTCAGACAGGTTGTCCTCAACTTCATTCTGGATCAAACGGCGAAGCGGGCGCGCGCCAAATTCAGGATCGTAACCCTGCTGCGCCAGCCAATCACGCGCAGATTCGGTGACTTCCAGCGTGATGGCGTGCTCAACCAACCGTTCGCGCACCTTATTGAGTTCAAGCTCGACAATCGCCTTAATTTCGTCGCGGGTGAGAGAACGGAATACAACCGTCGCATCGACGCGGTTCAAAAATTCGGGGCGGAACACGCGGCGAAGCTGTTCAGTCACGTTCTTACGCATCTCGTCGTAGTTGAAAGTTTCTTCCGATTTTTCGCCGCGCGCCAAATTGAAGCCCAACGTAGCCCCGCGCTTAATCGTGTCTGCCCCAACGTTGCTCGTCATCACAATGATGGCGTTGCGGAAATCCACCCGGCGACCACGCGCATCCGTCAGCGTACCTTCTTCCATCACTTGCAGCAGCATGTTGAAGGCTTCAGGATGCGCCTTCTCAATTTCATCAAACACGACGATGCTGTACGGGCGGCGGCGGATCGCTTCAGTGAGCTGTCCCGCATCTTCATACCCCACATACCCCGGCGGCGCACCGACAAGGCGAGCAACCGAGTGCCTTTCCATGAATTCACTCATATCAAGCTGAATGAGTGCGTCCTCGCTGCCGAACAAGAACTCTGCAAGGGCTTTCGTGAGTTCGCTCTTGCCCACGCCTGTCGGACCCAAGAACATGAATGATCCAATCGGGCGGCGCGGGTCTTTAAGCCCTGCGCGGGCGCGGCGAACCGCTTTGCTGATGGCGAGGATGGCTTCATGCTGCCCAACAATGCGAGCGTGAAGCGCCTCTTCCATCTTCATCAGGCGTTCGCTTTCCTCGCCAGCAATTCGCATCGTCGGAATGCCCGTCCACATGCTGACAACTTCCGCGATGTCTTCGGCGGAAAGGCGCGGCTGATTGGTTTCTTCATTCCAATTTGCCTTCAGACTGTTGAGCATCACTTCAACACTTTCGCGCTGACGACGCAGGCTGTCAAGTTCGTCCGCTTCATCTGCCAGCTCGTTGTTTTCTTCCAGTAGCTTGATGTCGTCCTCGATACGCCGCATGTCCTGTTCAGCACGCCGCACCTGCGCGGCTTCAGGACTCTTGTACATCCGCAGACGCGCGGCGGCTTCGTCAATCAAGTCAATCGCTTTGTCCGGCAAGAACCGATCTGGAATATAGCGCGCGGAAAGATTAGCCGCCGCTTCGATGGATTCATCCGTGATTTCGACATTGTGGTGTTCCTGATACGGAACTTTAATCCCTTGCAGGATTTCAATAGTCTCTTCGATGGTCGGTTCTTCAACGATGATCGGCTGGAAGCGGCGTTCCAACGCAGCATCGCTCTCGATGTGCTTACGGTATTCATCTAGCGTGGTCGCGCCAATGCACTGAAGTTCGCCGCGCGCCAGTGCTGGCTTGAGGATGTTCGCCGCGTCTACACTGCTGCCCGCCGACCCCGCCCCGACGAGCATATGTACTTCGTCGATGAACAGGATGCTGTCGGACGACTTAAGTTCTTCGATCACCCGTTTGAGGCGTTCTTCAAACTGACCGCGATACATCGTCCCCGCAACGAGCGACCCAACATCCAGCTGAAGCACACGCTTGTCCAGAAGCTGCTTCGGCACTTCGCGGTTGATGATGCGCTGCGCCAAGCCTTCGACAATCGCCGTTTTGCCCACACCGGGTTCACCAATCAGCGCGGGATTGTTCTTGCGACGGCGGCTCAATACTTGGATGACACGCTCAATTTCAGTTTCACGCCCCACAACAGGGTCGAGTTTGCCTTCTTGAGCAAGCTGCGTCAGGTCGGTTGCTAACTGATCGACCAGCGGGGTTTTGCCGCTCTTGTCCTTAGGACGCTGAGGGCGAGGTTCTTCCTGGCTCGATTGAGGAGTTTGCACAGGACTCTCCTGTAACACGCGGCGCGTCTGTCGGCGCACCTCTTCCGGGCTAACGCCCAGACGCTTCAAAATGTCGATGGCAACTCCTTCGGTCAAACGAACCAAACCAAGAAGAAGATGCTCTGTACCTATATAGTGATGCCCCATGCGGCGTGCTTCATCAACAGCCAATTCCAGCACCCGCTTGGTGCCGGGCGAAAGTTCAGGCTGTTGATTCGCGGAACGCACCGTTGCGCGGGTCATGCGCTCGACTAATTCCTCGACACGGCGCTGTTCGAGTCCAAGTTCACGCAAAACGCGACCTGCCACCCCACCTTCTTCGCGGATTAAACCGAGAAGCAGATGCTCAGTCCCAATGTAATTGTGCTGTAGGCGCTCCGCTTCTTCTTGAGCCAGACTCAAGACACGCCGCGCTCGCTGTGTGAAGCGTTCCATCTTATTTGCCACGGTTCGGCAGCCTCCGTCGCCGCTGGTATCTGTCGTGACTGTCACGGAGAGACCATCGGCAAATACTCATTAAGAACGGTTAGGGGACGTTAAATCCTCGTGAGCCTATCGTCTATTATAGCACAGGGGTCTAACTGTATATCAATGCTGCTAAGCGTAAATCTTACGTTAGAAATATCACGGAGCAACAACCATAAACGAGAGCGTCGGCTGACATGACAAGCCGACGCTCTACAAATATTAAGGTTCGTAACCCATAACGGGGAGATTATTGCGGTTCTGTCCAGTCGGAGTCGAGATATTCCGCCGAGATGACTTTCTTCAGGCTCAAGCCCAAGCGGCGGTTTTTCACGTCGATCTTGACCACACGCAGTGTCAAACGATCCCCCTCTTTGACAACTTCGCGTGGGTGTGTCACCCGTTTATCCGATAGTTCGCTGATGTGAATCAAGCCTTCGATTTCCGGCACATCCACCAACTGCGCGAATGCGCCAAACTTCGTCAGCTTCGTGACCATACCCTGCACCAATTGTCCCACTTGGAAGCCCAACGCTATCGTGTCCCAAGGATCAGGCGCTTGGCGCTTCATGCTCAAGCCAATGCGCTTCGCGTTCGGGTCAACGCTGATCACTTCAACTTTGACTTCCTGCCCCACTTGCAGCATTTCACGCGGGTGGGTGATGTGCTGCCACGACATTTCCGTAAGATGGACAAGCCCTTCAGCACCGCCAATATCCACAAACGCGCCAAAGTCTTCAAGACTCACCACGCGCCCTGTACGGATTTCCCCAACGGTGAGCTGTTGAATCAGCGATTCTTTACGCTTCTCGCGGCTTTCGCGGCTTGCTGAACGTTCGGACAGAATCAAGCGGTTGCGCTGGCGATCAACTTCGACCACCTTGACGACAATCGGCTCATTAACCATCGCGCTCCAGCGTTCTTCCGGCACATCGCCTTCCAGAACACGGCGGCGTTCGGCGCTCATCTGGCTTTGCGGTACAAAACCACGCAGTCGCCCAAACCGGACAATCAAACCGCCTTTGTTGTAACCCGCCACCCGCGATTCGTACACCTGCTGGTTCTGACGGAATTCTTCCGCGCGCTGCCAGTCCATTTCTTCCATCGCGCGGTTCACCGAAAGCACAATATTCCCGTTGTGGTCGCGCGGGTTGACCACATACACTGTCACGGATGCGCCTTCGGTCAACTCTTCTAGCGCACGCTTGCTCATCCGCTCAAGTTCGCTTGTTGGAATAAAGCCTTCGTGCTCACCATCCAAATCAATAATCACCGACGTAGGCGAAGTCGATTTCACCTTGCCTTCGATCACATCGCCGCGTTTGAAACGCTTTGCAGTACCGCTTGCTTCAACAGCAGGTTCAGGCACGGCTGCGGCTGAAGAACGCTCGCCAGCGCCGCTGTCAACATCACTCGCGCTAACTGCATCTTCAGAAACGGCTTCAATGGAGGCTTCGTCACTTGCGCTTGGTGCAACCGATGTGCTCGTATCTTCGCTCAGCGGTTCTGATGTGGTAGGTTCGGCAGCAGGCGCTTCTTCTGAGACGCGCGCGTCCTCGACACTTGCAGTCGATCCGGCAGTTTCGGGAGTTTCGTTCGCCGGGTCAACGCCAGTCATCGAAGCAGGGGCGCGCATGTCGTCAGTTTCGCTCTGCCCTGGCATATTCGGATACATAACGTTCAGTTCTCCCGCAGACAGTGGGTACAAGGTTTATTATACACACGCGATGAGGAGAATCAAACAAACTCAAGATGGGAGTGTCGAAAAGCATGTGCATGCTGTTGTAGGGGCACGGCGGTAAAACAGCGTGGAGTCCGTTTTTGCGCGTCCCTACAAACAACATTTCTTCTCGTAGGGACGCGGCTTGCCTCGTCCGAAACGATGAATTTTATGCATTCCACGCTATTGTACCTAGCGACCAGCGTGCCATGCCCGAAGTGAACAAGCAATTAAACACTTCCTCTAGATGATTGAAACTCCAGTACTGCACATACTTCATACAGGACATAAAGAATCAGCCGCAGCACACCCAATCGGTTTAGTTTTGCAAACATTGCCCCTTCTCAACAAAAAAAACGGGAGGACTCTCTCGAATCCCCCCGCTTTGAAAGCGCCGTTTTTTGTCCGTTTGCTATTCGATCACGCTGTCTTGATCTTGATTGATCTGGAGATAGTCCGTCGTGGCGTTATCTTGACGATCAAAGGTCAAGTGACCATCGCGCTCATCAATCACAATCAAATCACCGTTGCCGATACCGCCGCGCAGCAGTTGCGCGCTCAACTCATTCTCGACATAGCGTTGCAGGGCGCGGCGCAGTGGACGCGCGCCGAACTGCTGGTCATAGCCCTTGCGCGCCAGCCAGTTACGCGCCGATTCAGTGAGATGCACTCGCAGCCCCATTTCCGTCAGGCGTTCCGCAATTTCGCGCATCTGCAAATCGACAATCTGCTCTACTTGTTGAAGCGCAAGGGGCTCGAAAATGATGATTTCATCGATGCGGTTCAAAAACTCTGGTCGGAACGTTTCTCGCATCGCCTTCTCAATCTTCTGATGATCAGCAACCGCCTGCTCATCATTCGATTGCACAAAACCCAAAGCCCCGCCGCGATGGGCGAATTCCGTCCCCAAGTTGCTCGTCATAATGATGACGGTGTTGGCGAAATCAACCGTGCGCCCTTGTCCATCGGTCAAGCGACCATCTTCAAGTATTTGCAGCAGCGCGTTCCACACATCTGGGTGCGCCTTTTCGATTTCATCAAACAAGATCACACGGTATGGGCGGCGGCGAACGGCTTCGGTTAGCTGCCCGCCTTCTTCATAGCCCACATATCCCGGCGGCGCGCCAAACAGACGGCTGACAGTATGCTGTTCGCGGTATTCGCTCATGTCAATGCGAACGAGTGCTTCTTCGTCATCGAACATGAACTTCGCCAATGCCTTTGCCAGTTCAGTCTTGCCAACACCGCTTGAACCTAGAAAGATGAACGACCCAATTGGACGATGCGGGTCTTTCAAACCGCTGCGTGCGCGCCGAATCGCATGTGCAACCGCCGATACTGCGCCTTCCTGCCCAATGATCTGTTGATGCAGCACTTCTTCCATGCGGAGCAGTTTCTCACTCTCCGTTTCTAGCACTTGATTGACGGGAATTCCCGTCCATTGAGCGACAACGGCGGCGATGTCGTCTGTATCCACCACTTCATCAAGCGTGTTCTCTTTTTGCCACGCGAACCGCGCTTGATCGTATTCCTGCTCTAACTGCGAACGCCGCATCTTAAATTCAGCAGCGCGTTCATACTCGCGCGCGATCCCTGCTTCTTCTTCGTCTGCCTTCAACCGTGCGATGGCTTCCGCCATTTCCTTCAGATGCGGCGGCATCGAATACAGCGCGACACGCAAACGTGATGCCGCTTCGTCAAGCAGGTCAATCGCTTTGTCGGGCAAACGCCGATCCATCACATAACGATCCGCAAGGCGGGCGGCGGCAACCACCGCTTCGTCGCTGATGCTGACCTTGTGATGCGCTTCGTAGCGGTCACGCAGTCCGAACAACATGTCAATCGTATCTTCAACGCTCGGTTCTTCGACATAGACGGGCGCAAAACGACGGTCAAGCGCGCTGTCCTTTTCGATGTGCTGGCGATATTCGTCCAGTGTAGTTGCGCCAACGCATTGAAGTTCGCCGCGCGCTAATGCGGGCTTCATCATGTTGCCCGCGTCAAGCGCACCTTGTGCCGCGCCTGCCCCAACAACCTGATGAAGTTCGTCAATAAACAGAATGATTTCGCCTTCAGCGCGTTGTACCTCTTCAATCGTCGATTTCAGGCGTTCTTCAAATTCGCCCCGAAAACGACTGCCCGCCAGCATCGCGCCTAAGTCAAGGCTGACAACACGCTTGCCTTGTAGAATTTCCGGGACATCATTGGTGGCGATCTTTTGCGCCAAACCTTCGACAATCGCGGTCTTGCCCACCCCCGCCTCACCGATCAGCACCGGATTATTTTTCGTGCGGCGGCACAATATTTGAATCACCCGCATGATTTCGGCATCACGCCCAATTACGGGATCAAGTTTGCCTTCCAATGCCAGTCGAGTAAGATCGCGGCTGTATTTTTCCAGCGTCCGGTAGCGGCTCTCCGCCTGTGGATCAGTCACACGCTGACCGCCGCGCACTTCCTTGACAGCATCATATACGCGGTCTCGTGTTACGCCGTTGTCGCTCAACAGCTTGGCGATCTGCGTGCCACGTTCGCTCAAAATCGCCAAGAAGATGTGTTCCGTCGAAATATACTCGTCCCGCAGGCGGTTTGCTTCTTGATTCGACAGATCGATGATCTGCTTAACGCGCGGCGTGATGAATACCTGCCCTGTTCCACCACCATAGATCGCGGCTTTGGGGCTTTGGCGCAGCATATCGTCCAGTTTGGTTCGCATAGCCCGTACATCGACACTTAGCCGCTCAAGAATCTGCGGAATCACGCCATCGCTTTGTTCCAGCAGCGCCAAAAGCAAATGCTCAGTATCGACTTGGTTATGCCCATAACGCTGGAGGATTTCATAGGCACGAGCAGCGGCATCTTGCGCGCGCTCGGTAAAACGGTCAAAACGCATCATGGTTGGGTAAGCCTTTAATCCAACAGTTGTCCTTGAGTATATGCACCGCGTGTAAGAAAACTATCAACACTCACATCCATTTTCATTAGGACAGTCTGCTCCCTATTTCGCGCACACCCAGCCGAACTGATGTTCTGCTTACTACATGTCAATCTACCCGCAGTGTATGCCAACACATGCCAAAATCCATTTAGGCTTCTTGACCCGCATTGTGATCGCGCAGTTCGTTTTCGACACTCGCTAACAGCCGTTCCATCATTTCAAAGAGGGGCATAGAAGCAGCATCAGCCATGCGGAAACGCACACGGTGGGATTCGCGCAGGTCTTCAAACAGCACCCACAAATCCTCACCCTTCGTTGTAATTTGATGGTGAAGTGTCATCCCACCGAGCAGCATAGGCAGATACAAGTACGGAAGTTCCGCAGGAAGCCCGCCCACCATCCATGATAGAAGACGATTGATTGCGGCAGCGCGTTCGGCGCGGTCACCCATATCAGTGCGAAGCTGCGAGCGCACTAACGTAAAGCCAAGCTGCGCCGCATCATAAACCACTGCATAAAACAAATGACGCATTACCAATTCAGGAGCCGCTTTACGAGCAGCGGATTCATCGAATGCCAGCACTTGGCACAGTGTTTGATACCAGCGCAGTCCTTCAATCGTAAACATGCGATCTACACTGCTGCGATCCATGAGCGCGGCGGTCAGCAGCTTGGCAATTGTTTTTGATTCAGCGGGACGCAGTGGCAGTCCACGCGACGAATACAATTCGTCAATTGCCCGCGTGAATGATGGGTACAATGCCAACGCGTTGCTCATCAAATCGGCGGCAATCAAACGCGCTTCGCCTGCATGTGCATCTGCGCGAGTACGTTCGGCATTCATGTTTTCATCAAGCCAAAGCGCGGTATAACGCGGCTTAAGATCGCCGGAACGATTGAAGCCCCCCGCTGCGACAATATCAAACTTCACTGTGACACTCTCAGGAGATTGATCCCATGCCTGCTCGGTGTAATCGACATCGCGCAGCACTTGTAACTGAAACGGACTCACGGCAAGTTCGCTGGGCGGCGCGCCGCCCAATGGAGCGCGCACATACTGCGCGGGAGTTTCGCCTTGCACGCGCTGTCGCACTGCGACACGTACAGGCACACCCTGTGTCGGATACGTCGGCGGCTGCGGCACGATTGGCAGCCGCATCACACCGACTTCTCCCCCCTTCATCACCAGCGCGACCATGCGGCGCGGCGTGTTAAGAGAGATCGGCGCACCTTCAGCCGTCTTGACTGGAAGCTGAAGCGCGACTTTCACCTCAATTGGTTGATCGACCATATTTTGCAGCACCAATATTACCTCAATGGGCTGCCCGACATATGTCATGGCTGGCGAAATTCCAACTGCAAACTGAAGCGACTCCATGCCCACACGCGCTCGTGCCTGCCCGCCAATAATTGCACCTAATACATCTGGGAACACAAAGTCCATGAGACTTATCCAACTCCTGCATTGGGTTCGTTGATCACTTATAGAAACCGTACTTCTGCCCCGCCTGCATGATCAACTGGTTGGTCATGTTGTAGATAGGCATATCGTCGTCGGCAATTTCAAACACACGCTCCTCGATCACCGCACCTTCTTCACGGAGTAAGGCGCTGGGGTCTTCTTTCTCCATTAGCAAGCGGTCATTCACGAGAATACCACCCATCACTAGCGGTAGATAGACACGGCTAAAATCCATACCGGAACCGCGCTTCAAAAAGCTGATGTTCTGGCGCGCATAATCGTCAATTTCTGTCGGACTGCCCAAATCTTCCCCTGTCGCACCCGTGACCAACTCAAAACCGAACAAGGTTGCGTCATAGAGCAGATCGAAGAAATGCGTTGATGGAATTACTTTTGATGGGAAGGATGCGGTGCGTTCATCTTGAGCGATACTCGATAACATCCCCTGCATCCATTGGGGAATGTGAATGTTCTCATCGACTGTCAGCGGATCGCGCACCAACAGCGGCTTGATGGCAAATTTCCCCGCCGCGATATAGCCATGCGCCGAGTCTTTCGGGTCAGCATATTCGAGTATGAGCGCCATCAAACGGGCGATCAATTTCGCTTCACAGTCGCGCAGGACAAACCCACCCTTCGAGAAGACTTCCTGTGTCGCAGCAATCAGCGGCTCAAACATCTGCTCACGTTTGAGGCGCGGCAAAAGCTGTGTGGTGATCAAATCGCCGTATTGACGCAGTGCAAGACGCGGGTCTTTGTAGTCAGCTATTTTAGCAAGGCTGATCCACCCTGTTTTAATCGATTCTGTGCTGTGTCCCAATTTCGGCGGCAGCAGTTCAAACGACGCTTCCAACGCGACACGTCCCGCACGTTTTGTCGCAAACTTCAGTGAGCGCAGCGCATCCATCTTCTCAATTGCCCCATCAGGTAAGAAACGGGTATTCAAGCGCCCGCCGCCGGTATCCGAACGGACGCGCGTGCCTCTCGCCTGCATCTTTGTATCAACATCCACACTGATCTTGTAGTTTGGTGAGGGCTGTGCATCAGGCAGCGGCATTACTGGAATGACTAAATAGCCCACTTCAGCGGGCTTCATCCCAACAACGATGCGTGAGCTTTTCGCGGTGAAACGTCCACGCTGGCGGCGGGCATCAACATCTGGCAGTGACAGCGTGACGATGAGATCAATATCTACATCAACCGCCGATTGAGCCAGCACGATTACTTCAAAAGGCTGCCCCGCCCGCGCTTGTGCGGGACGTATCGCAAGCGCAACGTGCACCCCATTCACCACCAAGCGCGGCCCGCCAGTGATGTAACCCAGTAAATCGGGAAAATTGGTCGTATCTGCCATGAGTCACAATCCGATCTTTTAAGGGTGTCCGTGTTTCAAATTAAGTTCATTATATGCGAGATACCCGTCTATGACCGCCCTCTTGATAAACAGCTCGTCATCGTTTGCATTCTGAACCAAATCCCTACTCTGAAGTGTGATCCCATTCAGAATGACTCATCAGGGGGATTTTATGCGGACACAATGCTTTTCCAAGTGGCTTTTCCTACTGGCGTTGGTCGCTTGTTGGTTGTGCTTGAGCTTTTCAGGGACGATCATGGCGCAGGAGGATGGCCAAAGTGGCACATTCACGTTGATTATTCCCCACGACGGACTAGAACGGCATGTACAGGTGCATTTGCCAGCCGAACGCGCAAGCGAACCCATCCCGCTTGTGATCGCACTGCACCCGCTGTACTCATCAGGACGGGCGATGGAAGCGATCACAGGATTGTCGGTACAAGCCGATGCGCGTGGCTTCGCCGCCGCCTATCCCGATACGGCGCAAATGTTCTGGGACGATGGGCGTGTCCAATCCGGGTTTCACGAACGGGTATTCGGTGATCTCGGTGGCACAACAACGATTGACGATGTGGGCTTTATCCGCGCGATCATCGACACCTTGAGCGCCGATTACGGCATTGACCGCGAACAGGTCTACGTCACGGGGCTGCACAACGGAGCAAGCCTAGTTTACCGCTTGGCATGTGAAACTCCGAACTCATTTGCCGGATTTGCCGTTGTAGGCGCGCTGATGTGGGATTACGTCCGCGACGAATGCGAAACGATTGAAGCTGCGCCCGTTAATCTGCTGCTGGTACGTGGGACAAGCGATCCCATTTTTCCATCCAGCGGGCGCGTGTTAGCGGAATTGGGCGAACGCGAAGATGGGTCGCTGTATGCATCGTTAGGCACTGATATAACGCTGAATTTTTGGGCGGAGCGGTTGGGATGCACACACAGTGCCGACACGCCAAATACCCGTGAGTATTCGGGTTGCATCGAGGGCGCATCCCTGCGTCTATACCGTGTGTTAGGCGGAGGGCATAACTGGTCGCAGGGAGGCGAACGACCGCTAAACAACTTCGGTGTGAACACGACTGAGATCATCTTGAACAACTTTTTCGGCGGGGAGTGGCAGTTGGAACAAGCGGCTGTCTTTCGGGATACGCCGCGTCAGTTCTTCGTGTATGCGCCGGAAAGCTATGATCCCGAACGCCCAACGCCGCTCGTGATCGCGCTGCATGGTCGCCCCGGTTCAGGGACGGACATGGCAGCGATTACGGATATGAACTCGATTGCCGACAACGCGCATTTTCTTGTTGCCTACCCTGACGGCATCGAACAGGGATGGAACTCTGTCGGGGACTTGATCGGGGATCCAAGTATGATGCAGGATGATGTACAGTTCATGCGTGATCTTGTGGCTGAACTCTCGCTTAACTTCAATATTGACCCGACGAGAGTATACGTGACAGGCTTCTCGAACGGCGGATTCATGACGCATCGCTTAGCGTGCGAAGCATCGGATGTGTTCGCCGCCTTCGCCGCTGTGGGATCGTCGCTGTATTACGTGATGCGGGACGTGTGTGACGCTTCCCCACCCGTGCCCATGCTCATCATGCATGGGACGGAGGATGTGAGCATCGGATGGGATGGGGTGCGTCAGATGAACATGATCGGCGAAGAAGTCCAAGTCTCGTACAGCGTACCCGACACGGCACTTTATTGGGCGGCACATAATGGATGCAACCCGGAAGGACTTCATCGCAGAGAATATCCTATGCTTGGGCAGTCGACAGGGACACAAGTGCTGCGTGCCGACTTCGTCGGGTGTGCGGAAAACGTGCGGGTGTATCTCATCTCTGGTGGGGGTCACAACTGGGCAGGTGTACCCGGCGTAATCGGGGAGGAGATTGCCGGGCGGGTCAATATGGACATACACGCCAGCCGAGAAATCTGGACATTCTTCAGTGAGCATCGCTTGGAAGAAGCGACGGCGGACACCTAGTTGAGCGAAGCCGTGTCCTTTGATGTCCGTTTTTTGAATTGGGGCATGTGCGTTGGGAGAAGATATATTGATTCAATTATCAATATTGATAGGTTGAATCAATATGTTGTAATTCAGCAGTTATTGAGGGTTGAATGGTGATGTGAAAGGGCTGAGCAGAATAAAGGGCGGCTCGTGAGCCGCCCCTAAAGGATGCGTGTTAGGCTGTGCCGATGGTTAGACCGAGTTCGCGCAGCCAGCGGCGGTAGGCGATGGCGGTACGGTCAGAACGCAGATGTAGTTCAGACTGGAGATCAAGCGGCAGACGTTCCGGGCGCTGTGATTCAACAATCGGGATGTCCTGTCCCGCGACGGTGTTCTGGAACTCTCGTAAGTGTTCTTCGGAAAGATCATAGCCGTAGTTCATATTCATCCACATATAGCCCACACTCTCGAATTCGGATACGGGCGTGACCGCAAAGTAGATCGAAAATGCCTGTTCGGTCTTTTTGACGAAGTACGCCATCAGCGGGCGCATGACGCGGTAGGTATAGGCGACATGCTTGCCCACCCCTGTACCATCAGGATCAGGCTGCCAGAGGCGAATATTGTCGGCAGTGACACCATTTTTATCGATGACGGCTTCGTAGTCGCTGATCGCCGTATGCTGTGGATCGCCTAAATAGCCTTCATGCACGAATGGGAAGTGCGCTACATCGAGAAAGTTTTCGATCACGCGTGGGGCGCTCGCCTTGAAGTGATAGGGTCCACAGAAGATTTTGCGGAAACTGGGCTGATCCCATTCCGTGAATACGGGAATTTCATGCGCGGGATCGCCAAGCGATACCCACACCCACCCGTAACGTTCGACGGCGCGGTAGGGCTTGACGCGGGCGCGATCAGGGGGGATTTGTTCGGGATGCGCGGGTATGCGAACGCATTTACCATCAGCGTTGTATACCCAGCCGTGATAGGGACAGATGAGCGTTTCGCCTTCGACGCGACCCAGCGAGAGGCGCGTGCCACGATGGATGCACAAATCCTGCCACGCGAGGATTTGATCGCCGACACGCCAGAGTACAATATCCTCATCGAGCAAGCGGGTAGCAAAAGGCGCGCTGGAAACAATTTGTTCGGTGCGTGCGACAACATGCCATTCGTTTATCAAAACCGGATCGTTGATCATGAGGTGATCTCCATCGGGATAGAGGAGCGCAACCTAATAATACACGGTGAGTTCTCGAATCGACTTGTGAATAATTACACAACATGCATGGATAGCGATTGTGAAGGTCAACCCGCGCGGCGATTTACAGGATCAAAACGGTATAATGCTGATAGATAGCGAGAGGGTCAACCAATATGGTCGTGCAACCAAAACTCTACACCACAAGTGAGTTCGAGGAATTCATCAACCGCCCTGAAAACGCGGATCGACGCTTTGAACTCGTCCATGGAGAAATTGTCGAAAAGATGCCTACAGAAGAACACGGCCTGATCGCATTAAATATTGGCACATGGCTCAACCTCTATCTCTATTCCAATCCAATCGGGAGAGCCGCTGTAGAAGCGCGTCACCATCCTACAGATGACGACCACAATGATCGAATACCAGATGTCTCTGTCGTACTCGACATGAGTAAGCCAGTCACCCGTGAAGGTGCAGCGAATTACCTGCCCGATCTGGCGGTTGAAATTAAATCACCAACACAAAGCTACAAAGAAATGACGGAAAAAGCCGATTTCTATTTGAATAACGGCACAAAATTAGTGTGGCTGGTGTATCCCGAAAGACGGTTGGTCGAGGTGCTGACGCACGACAGCCGCGATCTGGTGGGTGAAGATGGCACACTGACTGGCGGCGATTTGCTGCCGGGATTGAGTGTGGCGGTTAAGGACGTGTTTCGCGGGGTATAGACTCTTTTCTTAAAACATCATCATGAAGGGCAGTGAATGACCACAGCATTGAAATATACCGATGTTCCACGCGAACAAAAATGGAACCGGGAAAGCGTGTTCGAGTCATGGGAAGCGTTCCAAGCTGAATTCGATGCGATTAAGCCGCGTATTGCCGCGCTGGAGCAGTTCAAAGGCACATTGAAGGAATCACCGGACAATTTGGCAGCATTTTTGGATGCGTATACCCGTTTGCGGCGGCGCGTGTATCGCTTAAACACAGTCGTGACGATGGCGACGGCAGTTGATACCACCGACGCGGAAGCCAAAGCGAAACGCGGGCAGGTGATGGGGATGATCGGAAGCCTCAACGCGGCGGTGGCATTTGCCGAACCGGAGATTCTCGCATTGGGCGATCAAGTGCTGGTGTGGGCGGCTGATGATATGCGGCTGACCCCATATACGCACTACTTCAAGAACGTGCTGCGCTTGAAAGATCATCGGCTGTCGCCGGATGTGGAGCGCGTGTTGGGGATGCTGCAAGACCCGTTCGCGGGGACATTTCAGACGTACCGTGAGCTGGTCAACACGGATATGAAGTTCCCCGACGCGATGGACAGCACCGGATTGGCACATCCCGTCGCGCAGGCAATTGTGCCGCCAACAGGGATTCAAAGCACGGATCGCACGTTGCGGCGCACCGCATGGGAGAGCTTCGCGGATGTACATCGCGCGATGGAAAACACGCTCGCCAGCAACTTGATCACCAGCGTGAAACAGAACGTCTTTCTGGCGCGGGTGCGCGGATACGGATCGGTGCTGGAATCACGGCTTGCGCCTTCCAACCTGCCTGTTGAAGTGTTCCATACGCTGATCAACACCTTCACCGCGAATTTGCCCGTGTGGCATCGCTATTGGGCGGCAAAACGTAAGGCACTCGGCGTGGATCAACTGCGCCCGTATGATGTGTGGGCACCGCTGGTCAAAGATGATCCGCGCATCAGCTATGGTCAGGCTGTCGATTGGATTTGTGCGGGACTTGAGCCATTGGGCGCGGACTACGTGCGGATATTGCGGCAGGGCGCGACGACGGATCGGTGGGTCGATTATGCGACGAACAGCGGACGGATGCAGGGCGCATTTGCCAGCGCGGCGTATGACACACATCCGTTTGTGTTCAACACCTTCGACGGATCGCTGATGGCGATGAGTGTGCTGGCGCATGAACTCGGTCACGCGATGCACAGCTACTTGATGAACCAGAATCAACCGGAGATTTACAACGGATTTTTGGCAAGCGGATCATCGTCATCCGTCGCGGAGACGGCATCGAACTTTCATCAGGCGATGGTGCGCGCGTATTTGATGCGCGAAAAAGCCGATGATCGCACCTTTCAACTGGCGCTGATCGACGAGGCGATGTTCAACTTCCACCGCTATTTCTTCACCATGCCAACGCTGGCACGCTTTGAACTTGAGGTGTACACGCGGGCGGAGAACGATCAACCGCTGAACGCGGCGATATTGAACGAGATCACAAGTCGGCTGTTTGGTGAAGGCTACGGCGACACGATGGTGGATGATCCCGTGCGGACGGCGACGACATGGGGGCAGTATTTGCACCTGTACATGCCGTTTTACACATTCCAGTATTCCGTCGGGATCAGCGCGGCACATGCGTTGGCGGAAAATATTCTCGCTAGTGAAGCTGGCGCGGTGGATCGGTATCTGGCGATGCTGAAAGCAGGATGGTCACAGTATGCGCCGGATTTGTTCACGGGCGCGGGCGTGGATATGACTCAACCGGACGCGATTGTGAAAACGTTCGGTGTGATGGAGAAACTCGTCGAACGGTTGGAGAGCTTGGTGGGGTAGCAAGTTGGACGAGCAGAAGCGCGTCCCTACAAATGAATGTTTTCGCGGAATCGGGGCAAAGAAATTCCGCCCCGATTCCAGAAAATTAAACTACCTCGCCTTGATCCACCGTTGTGAATTCTAAACCTGTACCGTCGGCGTTCACGTCTGCCACAAAGTGATCGCCATCGCGCACACGACCCTCAAGGATGTGCATCGCCAGCGGGTCTTGCAGTTCACGCTGAATGGCTCGCTTGAGTGGACGCGCCCCGTATACGGGATCGTAGCCCTGCTCCGCGAGATACGCCCGTGCATCGGCGGTGAGTTCGAGCGTCAGGCGGCGGCTGGTGAGCAGTTTCTCCAACCGGCGAAGCTGTACATTGACGATGCGAAGAATATCGTCCTGCGTCAAGTTTTGGAAGATGATGACATCGTCCAGACGGTTGAGAAATTCCGGACGCAGATAGTTATCGAGTTCATCCATGATCGCCTGACGCAGCGCCTTTTTGTCAGCATTCGCCCCCATACTCTTGATCAAGTGGCTGCCGATGTTGCTCGTCATGATGATGATGGTGTTGCTGAAATCAACCGTGCGCCCCTGCCCATCGGTCAGGCGACCATCATCGAACACCTGCAAGAAGATATTGAATACGTCGGCGTGCGCCTTTTCGATTTCGTCGAGCAGCACAACACTGTATGGGCGGCGGCGCACGGCTTCGGTCAACTGACCGCCTTCCTCATAGCCGACATAGCCCGGCGGCGCACCGATCAAACGGGCAACGCTGTGACGTTCGCCAAATTCGCTCATGTCGATGCGAACCATCGCGGCTTCGTCGTCAAACAGAAATTCCGCGAGTGAACGCGCGAGTTCGGTTTTACCCACACCCGTGGGACCCAAGAACAGGAATACGCCATCAGGGCGATTGGGGTCTTTGAGTCCAGCGCGCGCGCGGCGTACCGCCGCCGACACCGCTTTGACGGCATCATCCTGCCCGATTACGCGCTCATGCAGACGCTGTTCCATCCGCAGCAGCTTTTCGACTTCGCCTTCCAACAAGCGCCCAACGGGAATGCCTGTCCAGCGCGAAACGACTTCGGCAATCGTGTCGGCATCGACTTCTTCGCGAAGCATAGTTACGCCTGCTTGACGCATTTCGGCAAGCGTTTGCTCTTTAACGGTCAACTGCCGTTCGAGATCAGGAAGCGTGCCATAGCGCAAGCGTGCCGCTCCTTCAAGATCAGCGCGGCGTTCCGCTTGTTCGAGCTTCACTTTCGCGTCATCAATTTGCGCCTTGATCGAGCGAATACCTTCAATCGCATCTTTTTCGCGCTGGTAGCGAGCGGTCAACGCGCCGACTTCTTCGCGCAACTGCGCGAGTTCGTGTTCAAGCGCTTCCAGACGTTCGAGCGATGCGCGGTCCCGTTCTTTCTTAAGCGCCTCGCGTTCGATCTCCAACTGCATGATTTGACGCTCGACGTTTTCGAGCGCGGCAGGCTTGGAGTCGATCTCCATTTTCAAGCGCGCGGCGGCTTCGTCGATCAGGTCAATCGCTTTGTCGGGAAGCTGGCGATCCGGCAAATAGCGATCACTCAAGGTGGCGGCAGCGATTACGGCGGAGTCTTGGATGCGTACCCCGTGATGCACTTCATAGCGTTCTTTCAAGCCACGTAAAATACTGATCGTGTCCTCGACGCTCGGTTCATCGACGAACACGGGCTGAAAACGACGTTCGAGCGCCGCGTCTTTTTCGATGTATTTGCGATATTCGTCCAGCGTGGTCGCGCCAATGCAGCGAAGTTCGCCGCGCGCCAGCATCGGCTTGAGCATGTTGCTAGCATCTACCGCGCCTTCGGCTGCACCTGCCCCCACAATGGTGTGAAGCTCGTCCAAAAACAGAATGACGCGCCCATTACTGTCCACAACTTCTTTGAGGACGGCTTTCAGGCGTTCTTCAAATTCGCCGCGAAACTTCGCGCCTGCAAGCAAGCTGCCTATATCCAGCGAGATGATCTGCTTGTCGCGCAAGCCTTCCGGCACATCGCCGTTGACAATGCGCTGCGCCAACCCTTCGACAATCGCCGTTTTACCGACACCCGCCTCACCAATCAGCACCGGATTGTTCTTCGTGCGACGGCTGATGACCTGAATGACGCGGCGAACTTCTTCATCACGCCCGATCACGGGATCGAGTTTGCCGCGTCGTGCAAGCGCGGTGAGATCGCGTCCGTATTTTTCAAGACTCTTGTACGTCCCTTCCGGGTCTTGGCTGGTGATGCGCTGCCCGCCGCGAATAGCAGTGAGCGCGGCAAGAATCGCGTCGCGGGTAATGCCATGCTTGGCAAGTCCAGCGCTGACACTTTTCTCGTCTGCCAGCGCCAACAGGATATGTTCGGTGCTGACGTACTCATCGGTCATGCGCTCGGCTTCTTGTTCGGCGCGCGTGAGCGTTTCAATGCTGTTTTTCGCCAGATTCGGCTTGGCGTTGCTGCCATAAGTGCGCGGACGTTCCTTGAGCGCGGATTCGAGATCGCTCAAGACCTGTGCGGGTCGCGCGCCGATTTTGGCGACGACTTCCGGCACAACACCGTCCTTTTGCCCTACGAGCGTAGTTAACAGGTGGATTGGCTCAATAGCGGTATGACCGTATTCAGTCGCAAGTGACTGCGCCTTGAGAATCGCTTCCTGTGCTTTATTCGTGTATTGATCTAGATTGAATGCCATAATGGTAAGCCTCTACCCCTCATTTTGTTCTATGCAGCATTGTAGAGGTGGCGAATAAAAAGCGCATCAGAAATGTGAAGGATTCTTATATGCCCGCCTTAAGCCCTACTCGCACTTTGCTCGCTCTCAAGAAAAACGCGACCACGCTGTCGGTCATTCTCAAAGGCGTGGATCATGCGCGTGCAGTGTCGGCGCGCGACGGTTCAGACGGTTGGACGGTTCTCGAAGTCCTATGCCATTTGCGCGACTACGAAAACATCTTTATGAGCCGGAACAAGCTGGTGTTGGAAGCAGATGAACCCGCCCTGCCTGTCTATAACCCAATGACATTGGCAGCCGAAAATCGCTATGCGGAGCAGGATTTCCTGACCGTGTGGAATGAATGGCTGGAACTGCGCCGCCAGCATCTTGATCTGTTAAGCCGTTTGACCCCCGAAGCATGGAATCGCAAGGGCGCGCACCCTACATGGGGAATTGTGCCTATTCTGGAGATGGCGACAATCACGGCACTGCATGACGGCGATCATACCGAACAGATCATCCGCGCGCTCGGTTTGAGTGACGTGATTTTTGCCTAAGAAAGGGTTGAACGATTGAACACGCTGTATACCCCTGACCGCGCCTTGATGTGGCTGCGGAAAACGCCTGTTATCTTGTCTGCGATTTTGCGCGATGTGGATCAAACGAAGGCGATGGGCAACCGCGATGGTGATGACGGTTGGAACGTGCTGGAGATTATGTGTCACCTAAACGATCTCGAAGATGTGTACAACCAACGCTTACGCGCCACCCTCGAACAGGATCGCCCCGCACTGATCGGGTTCAAGCCTCTCGAAGCAGTGATTGAACACGATTACGCGCATCAAATCTTCAGCGACGTGGTGCAATCGTATCTGGTGCGGCGGACGGAAAAGCTGCGCCTGTTGGAATCGCTGTCAGCGGAGCAGTGGCAGCGGGTGGGCGTTCATGCTGATTACGGCGATATGCGCGTGCTGGATCAGGCTGTCGCAACGGCGCTGCATGATGTGAATCACACGGAGCAGATTGTGCGGGTGTTGAATATCGCCAGCATCGTGCTATAGCGCATAACCATTAAGACATATGTCCTTTGTGTCCCGATTTTGGGGTCGAAAGGACGTAAATTGAAGGCAATTAACGTTATGACGAATGCACGCGAGGCAGAAAATCAAAGTGTGGAGAAGTTTGTAGAACTAAACGATTGGCGCGTGTAGTGCGGCGACATTTATGTCTCGATGAGGCGCACAGGACATACAGCGGTGGGGTTTAGTCCTTCAAATTAAGGCACAATGTGAACCCTCTTGACCCGCTGAAAATTGCTGCTATACTGTACACTATCGTTCATGTAGCGAAGGGAGGTGATCGTGTCGAGTCGCAGTCATATGGGGGTGAACCCCGCGTAAGACACCACCTTCTGGTGTGTGACCCTTAAACAGGGTACGCTCCCGAAGACCGCATGAAAAGGGCGCTGTCGGATTTCCGGCAGCGCCCGATGTGTTTATATATCCTGTTTAACCCTCAAAACCCACGCTGAACACCTGCGCGCCTTCGTCCAGCAACGCCAGATTGCCCGACGCGCCGTTGTCGATCACGTAGACGCGCCGCCCCTGTTCGAGCGCGCGGCGGGCGGCGTGCATCGCGCCGCCTTCGGCGCTTGTTTCCACCACCAATAACGCATCACACATGCCGCTGATCAAGCGATTGCGCGCGACTAGAAAAGTTGGTTTGCTTTCGGAAAACGGCGGCACTTCGCTGATCAACGCGCCGCGCTTGAGGATTGCGCCGGCAAGCGCGCGGTTTTGCGGTGGATAGATGTTCAGCACACCTCCACCCAACACCGCCAGCGTGATCCCGTTTGGCGCGGCAAGCGCCCCTACATGCGCGGCGGCATCAATGCCATGCGCTAAACCACTGATGATGTAGATGCCGCGCGCCGCCAGCGCAAACGCGATCTGGCGGGCGGCTTCAGCGGATTCGGGTGTGGGCTGGCGCGTTCCAACAATGGCGACAGATTTTTCGGCATGCAGCGGCGCATCCCCACGCACATAGAGGGTTGGCGGGGGATCATCAAGCGCCAGCAAGCGCGAGGGGTAGTCGGGCTCATCCCATGCGATGAGCCGCACACCTTCGCTTTGCCAGCGTTCAATGAGTGGGATGATCCGCATCAGGTCGATGGCGAGAATCGACGCGGCGATCTTTTCGCCAATGCCGGGGACGCGGCGCAGATGCACGGAATCGGCGCGCATGATGGCGTTGAGATCGCCGTCGAAATGATCGAGCAGTGCGCGCATCTTCCTGCCGCCCAAAAATTCAACCATGCTTAGCGCGACCCATGCGGGCGTAGCGGGCATAGCAGGTTAGTCCGCTTCGTAAAATTCGATGATCGAGAGCAGCATGGCGTTGATGAACGTGTTCACCTGCCGCAGAAGCGCTGCCCATTCCGTAGCGGAACGGGGCTGCGTCACTTCCGTCCAGGTGAGTACTGAATTGGTGACAAAATCGCTGAAATAGAAAAATCCACGTACTGCCTGTGGAAGGGTAAGGCTGTCGCTGTCGAGTAAGGCGGCGTATTCCTTGCCGATGCGAATAGCGTCGCCCAGCCGAGAATCAGGCGCGCCCTGCGCCAGATAATTGCGTAACGCTTCCAGCACTTCGCGCCCTTTTTCGCGCATCACCGCGCGGGATGCTTCGCTCATGGCGGTGTACCACTCTTGATGCGCCAACGTGCCACCGCCGACCTGCATCCGCGTTTGACCGAGCGCGTTTTGAATGATCACCTGCACTTCGACGGGTTGAAGTTCGCCCTGTGTTTCCGCATATTGCAGTAAATCGGAGCGACGAAAACGGCGGTGTCCACCTGCCGTTCGGCGTGATGGAATATCGCCTTTATCCGCCCATGTGCGTACTGTTGCAGGATGCACACCGAGCAGTTCCGCCGCTTGGCGTAAGCTCACCCATTCCGATGTTGTATCGCTCATGAAAACCTCACTCCCGATGATTGTCACGAATGATTTCACCTGTAATTCTAGTATATTCACGCCGTGCGGGCAGGGTGTTGAATAGGTGAATCAAAACGCGGCGGGAAAACAAATGCCCGCCGCGTCATCATGTAGAGGTTAGTTTCCGGCAGGAGGCAAGAGCGCGCCCTGCCACACAGCATCATAGTTCGGCTCCACGAGCGCGGCGGGCACCCAAACCAAATTCGCTTCGCATGTGATCCACAATTGATAGAATCCATTTTGCGCGTCCGTCACCCACCACGATGATCCGCCGGGCAGAAGCACCGTCGTCAGCGTATTGATGTCCGGTGCCCAATAGGCGAGTGTCGTTTGCACGATGCGCCCTTGCACGGCGGAATTGATGAGCGGATTCGGGCAGTTCGGCTGGGTTGTCGGCGTGACCACAATGGTGGTGGTCGCGGTTGGGGTTGCGCTGGCAGAAGGCAGCGTTCCGGTAACGGTGGCTGTCGCCGTCACGTTGGAAGTGGCTGTAGCTGTAGCTGTAGCTGTCGAAGTGGCGTTAGATGTACTGGTTGCTGTGGCTGTTGCTGTTGAAGTCGCGTTAGATGTACTGGTTGCTGTAGCTGTAGCTGTCGAAGTGGCGTTAGACGTACTGGTTGCTGTGGCGGTGGCTGTACCAGTGGCAGTGCCTGTGGGAGTCGCCGTCGCTCCCGCTTGCGTATACGCGACACGTACAGTGCTGCTCATCACAAAGAGCGATCCTACAAACAATAAGCAGCATACAAACATCAACCACACGCGAAGCATGGAGCGTTTTCGCATCGATTCCCCCTATTAAAAAGTCTCCTAACAAAGGACACACATAGAGTGTAATGCATTTTTTGGATTTTGTAACGTGCCCTCAAACGACTGCGGGAGGCGATTCGGCGCGCGCTTCGGTGGAAGGCAGCACAAGCGCCACCCATTCCTCAGCCGTTTTAGACGACTGTGCTGGCAGTCCATTGGGAAAATGGGGCACGAGTTTTTCGCGCAGCGGTTTGAGGCGTACATCGCGCATGGCATCGTCCAGACTGTCATTTACGCTCATACACGCCAGCAAATCGGCACTTGACTCGTATTTGCCTTGATGCTCCCAGAGGGTCGCATAGCCGGATAACCCGTGCAGAAGCGGCGGCATCGCGCCCATTTCACGAGCGATCATCATGCCTTCGAGGAACAAGGCTTCCGCGCCTTCGGGATCGCCCTCAGCAAGGCAAACGAATCCTTGACACACGATAGTATCGGCGACGTTGTAGCGATCCCCAATCTGCTCGTAGATAGCACGGCTGTCGTCGTACCAGCGGCGGGCTTCGGCGGTGTTGCCCGCTTCTTCTTCCAAGCGCCCTAGATAGTATCCGCTGGTGGCTACACCCTGCCGCTGCGCCATTTCTAAATAGGTCGCACGGCTTTCAAGATACAAGCGGCGAGCTTCGTCATAGTCGTGGCGCAGTTCTGCGAGATTGCCCAAGTAATTGAGACAATCCGCGATGCCCTTTTTGTTGTTAATCGAGCGATACAGCTCAATCGCCTGCACGACCTGCTTGGCGGCGTATTCGTAGTCGCCCTGCATCGACGCGACGACGAATAGATCGTTTAAGCACGCGGCTTTGCTGGTGATGGCGGCGCGGGTTGGTGTTTCGCCCGCTTGCACGGCTTTGTCATAGAGGGGCAAACACGCTTCGATAAGCTGGCGCGCGGTGACATAATCGCCTTGATAGGCGCTGATACGTCCTAAGCCGCTCAATGCGAAGGCTTCGACTTCAGCGTAATTGATGCGCCGCGCCACGGCGAGCGTTTTTTCGTGGTGGATTTTCGCTTCGGCAAAATCGCCTAACTGGAACAAGGCTTCGCCCATGGATTTCATCACGTCGGCGCTGTCGCGGGTGTCATCGCCGCCATCTTCAAGTGCGCGTTTGATGAGCGCGATTTCGCCGTGAAAATCGCTCAACATATGCGCCCGCTTGATCGCATGGCGGGCATACTGCCGTTCTTTCTTCTTATCACCCGCCTCATACCAATGTTCGGTCAACGCGACGGCATGTACAGTGGGATCATCGGCGTACACAGCTTCGATGGCGACGGCGACAGCACGATGCGCGCGCTTGCGTTCTTCCGCATCCATCATGTAGAGCAGTCCTTCGCGCAGTTTATCGTGGGCGAACTGCCACACTTCCGGTCCAGCGAACTGCGCGGGTTCGATGAATGCAGCATCGGCGCACACACGCAGCCACGCCCCGTAATCAACGGTGGGCTGAATGTGACGCAGGACGGCGGCATCCAAACGGCGACCCGCGACTGCCGCTGCGCGGAGTAACGGCTGCGCTTCTCCCGGCACACGATCTAGGCGGCGCTGAACGATTTGCAGCAGCCCACCCGTGAAGATGCGTTCGGGGAGCGTTCCAGTCGCCAGCGAATCGGCAATCGCGCTCAAGCGACCACTGCGCTGCGCCAGCGCGTTAATGACTTCGACCATAAAAAAGGCGTTGCCTTCGGTTTCACGCTGAAGCAGTTCAAGCACTTCCGGCTTTTTGCCCGCCGAGCCAAGCATCGCAGCGCCGAGATCGGCAATTGCCTGCGGACTTAGGCGTTTGAGTTTGAGAAAGCGCATCGTGGGCAGTTGATCCGGTAGATCGGGCGATTCGTCATCGCGGAAGTTGGCGACTATCAGCAGCTTGTGATCTGCGGCAAGCTGATTAAGCGATTCGAGCGTGTCAAGGCTGTCTTGTGCCCACTGCAAATCTTCCAACAGCAGCAGGATCGGTTGGGTTTGCGCGCCAAACCACTCGGTAAGGGCTTTGGCAAGCTGCGATGGTTTGACAAGGGCACTGTCAAGCGGAATATCGCGCCCGATTAGGGTGTCGAAATCGGATACAATGCGTTTGAAAACGCTCGCCGCCGAATCATCCGGCGGATCGAACAGGGCAAGCCGCCGAATCGGATCGCGCCAAATGTGATAGAGTGTGCCGCTCGTCGCGCCCTGCCCTTTCAGCACCACCATACCTTTGACAAGCGCGCGAATACGGAGTTCATCGAGCAGGCGCGACTTGCCGACACCGCTTTCGCCCGCTACCAGCCACGCGCTCCCCTTGCTTTGCAGCGCGGAATCGAGCGCGGCGTTGAGCTGTGCGAGTTCTTCATCGCGCCCCACGAAAGCCGCCGCTTGTAAATAACTCTCACGGATGGCGCTCGTTTCTGGCGGGATGGGCAGCCCAACAGCGCTGCACAGTTCTCCGATCAGCATTTGCGCGTCTACGGGACGTTCGGCGGGATTTTTCGACAGCAAGCGGCTGAAAATATCGATCAGGCGATTATCGCCACCCACCGCGCGAATTTCGCGGGTTTGGAAGAAGTCGGGTGTGCCAAGCGGGAGTGTGGATGGGAGATGAACTGCCGCGTCGGAATCTGTGGACATTGGATCGCTGCCGCGCTGCTGAAGATTAGCGAGATCGGTTTCCAGTTGATCAACGTTCAAACGGAGCGTAGGTTCGTCGCGGCTGTCATCGAACGTGACTGAACCAAGCGGCGCATCGGTGGAGGCAGTGGTTGGCTGCGCGCCAGCAAGATGGGAAGGCGCGAGCATGACTGTATCGACGTTCGCTTGTTCATGAAGCGGCGCGTTGGTCGGGGCATCGTCCTGAGGCGGCAGCGCGGAATCGACGTTGACCAAAGTGGTTTCCCACAGCCGCATCAGATCGGGCGCGCGCGTCAGCACAGCGATGACCAAATCGCTTGGGTCATCGCCATCTTGCATGAACGGGTGTTTGCCTGTGATCAGTTCGTAAGCAATCACGCCGACAGCGTACATATCGCTGGCTTCGGAAGCGGCTTTGCCTTGTAAAAGTTCTGGCGCGAGATAATGCAGCGTCCCCAAGACGACATTTTCTGTCGGCTGAAGCGTATTGCGGATTGCCGCTAAACCGAAATCGAGTACGCGGACGCGCAGTCCGTCCGGTTCATCCTTGGTAACGAGAACATTCGCGGGTTTGAGGTCACGGTGGACGATTCCCCGGCGATGCAAGTACGCCAGTGCTTGAAGTACCTGCACGATCAACCCAATCTTTTCTTGCAGAGGCAGTCCACGCCCCGCGTGCAAAATCGAACGCGCGTTGTGCAGCCATTCCATTGTGAAATACGGCTTAGCATCGTCGCCATCGAAGCCGTAATCGAGAACGGTGATGATATTCGGATGACGGAGCGATGCCAGCGTGCGAAATTCCTGTGCCAGCGCCAAACGCAAACTTTCGGCACGTTTGGCAGCATCGCCGGGGATGCGCGCGCCGGCAGGGGCAGACAGCGAAAGCACCTGCTTCATCGCAACTTCGTCGCCTGTCAAACGGTCATGGGCGCGATAAACCGTCCCCATGCCCCCTTCGCCAATCTTCTCAACGAGGGTATAACGGCGGTTAAGCATAGTTGTCACAACATCATCCTTCGCTGCCGTTCTCAGTGATTCTTTCTGCTAGGTGAGATCAATGTAAAATCAAGGCATATTTGATCACGCATGTTCTATTCTAAAACGAAAAGGACAGTGGGTTGCACAAGTTTCCCACTGTCCTGCAAACGGAAAGTATAGCGTATTTTCCTTACCGCGCACTGTATGGCGCGGCAGCTGCGGTTACGACGGACGAGCGTCGAGCGTCACTGGCACGACGAATTCTTCACTGCCGCGCACCACAGTCAGGTTGATGGTTTGCCCCGGTTCGGTATATTCCGCGAGATACGCGACGAGATCGCTCATGTCGCGCAGCGGCGTACCGTTGACTTCAGTGATAATGTCCACCGAGCGAATAGTCACGCTGCCATTCTGCCCAATACGCTGGTCAATCGATTGCAGACCAGCGCGCGCGGCTGGCGTGCCACTTTCAACAGAACTCACGACCACGCCATAGGCATTGTTGGGGAGGTTGAGCGCTTCGATGATGTCGAGCGTCATGCCGCCGCCGCGAATACCAAGATAGCTGTATTCCACCTCTCCATCACTGATGAGCGATGCGGCAACTCGACGCACCAAATTGACGGGAATGGCAAATCCTACGCCGGAATTACTCCGCGTTTGGCTGATGATCTGCGAGTTCACGCCGATGACTTCGCCGTTACGGTTGAGCAGCGGTCCGCCGCTGTTGCCGGGGTTGATCGCAGCATCGGTTTGAATGACCGAGCCAATCGAATAGTTCGTCAGTCCTTGAATGGTGCGGTCAAGCGCGCTGATGATGCCCGTCGTCATCGTCCAACGTTGATTGAACGGGCTGCCGATAGCGATCACTTCTTGCCCAATGAACAGGGAGTTGCTGTCGCCAAGCTGCACCGGTGTGAGTGTATCAGCGGGAACATCAACGCGAATCACAGCGAGATCGCTGTCAGGATCATCACCAACGATTTCTCCACGCACAATACGCCCATCAAAGAAGTTAACTTCGATTCGTACCGCACCTTCGATAACATGGCTGTTGGTGACGATATGTCCTTCAGTATCAATCACGAAGCCCGTTCCAGAACCTTCAGCGAAGCCGCTGTCGCCGAGTGGACTTGTGCCACGACTGATGACATTGATGCTGACAACGCTTGGGCTAACCCGGTTGTAGATACCGGCAAGAATCTGCTCCTCAGAGGAGGCGTTCTGTGGGACCACCTGTGTGGTAATCGGAAAATTCGTCCAGTTGACAGGACTTTGCGCGTTCAGCGACACAACGGTAGTGCCAAGAATGAACGCCGCTGCTGCGACGAGAATCAGGGTAAGTACCCCGAACAATTTCTTGACGGAAAGGGACATACTGCGCGATCCTTATACACACTTACACGGTTGGCGCGAAAGGGTCAATTCCCCTGCCAAACCGTTAAAGCCACAAACACTACCATACAGCTTAAGCCCAAAGGGTAAGTTTTGTCTAAGTTCGCTGTTAGCTGTTTGAAAGAAGTGTGTAAACTCACGTTTTACAAATTGCGGGCGCACCGTTCAAATATGCCGCCCGCGACCACCAATAAAGGGATCGACAATGACAAATATTCAGTTTCCGGCAGGGTTTACGTGGGGTGTCGCAACGGCTTCGTACCAAATTGAAGGCGGCGCGACTGAAGGCGGGCGCGGCGCGAGCATTTGGGATGTGTTTTCCGACACACCCGGAAAAGTCGCCAACGGCGATTCCGGCGATGTAGCTTGTGATCACTATCACCGCTGGCAAAGCGATATTGGCTTGATCAAGGCGCTGAATGTGTCGGCATATCGCTTTTCGGCAGCATGGTCACGCATTTTCCCCAGCGGACGGGGCACAGTCAACCAGCAGGGTATCGACTTTTACAGCCGGCTCGTCGATGGTTTGCTGGCGGAGGGAATCACCCCGTATATCACCATCTATCATTGGGATTTGCCGCAAGCTCTGCAGGATCAAGGTGGTTGGCTGCGGCGCGGGATTGTCGATGATTTTGGCGCGTATACCGATGCGTTGAGCCGGGCGCTGGGTGACCGCGTGAAGCATTGGATCACGTTCAACGAGCCTTGGGTGTTCACATGGTTGGGCTACACGGCGGGGGTTCATGCGCCGGGGCAAGTCAGTGACAATCCCGCGACAGCGTTGGCGGCAAGCCACCATATGCATCTCGCGCACGGGGACGCGGTCAACATTTTGCGCGCCAATGTGACCGATGCACAGGTCGGAATCACCTGCAACCTCACACATACTTACCCCGCCACCGCCACACCAACCGACATGGAAGCGGCGGCGCGCTATGATGGCTTCCAGAACCGCTGGTACCTCGATCCGGTATTTCGCGGCGAATATCCCGCGGATATGGCGCAGTTTTACGCCGAACACATGCCAGATATTCAGCCGGGTGATATGCGACGCATGGGGCAGCCGATTGACTTTCTCGGCGTGAATTACTATTTCCGTCATGTCGTGGAGGATGCGGGTACGCACACTCCCAAACCGGGCGATTTAGACTCGATTTTGCGTGTGCGTATGGAGCGTCCCGAAGGCGAATATACGGCAATGGGTTGGGAAGTGTATCCTGACGGGCTGTACGAACTGCTGAAGCGCCTGCATTCCGATTACAGCCCGCGCGCCATCTACATCACCGAAAATGGCGCGGCGTACCCTGACACGGTGACAACTGATCCCGATGGCACAAAGCGCGTGCATGATGATCGGCGCGTGGCGTATCTGCAAGCCCATTTTGAAGCCGCCAAACGCGCTGTCGATGAAGGCGTGCCGCTTGCGGGCTACTTCGTATGGAGCTTGATGGATAATTTCGAGTGGGCGTTTGGGTATGAAAAACGCTTTGGCATTTACTATGTCGATTACGCCACTCAAGAACGTATTTTGAAGGACAGCGGACGTTATCTCGCCGCAGTCGCCGCGACGCAGGCTTAGCCGTTCGATTTTGCGAAACGGCGCTGTGTACGAATACGCGCCTTCGCTAGTTCTTCGGCGCGATCTTTGGGCGGCTGCTGCGTTTCCAGCGAATTGAGAAGCGCGGCAGTCGCGGCGGCAATTGCATCGACAGCAGCATTAAACGCCGCTTCGTTGACTTTCGACGGCTTGTTGAATCCGCTCACTTTGCGGACGTATTGCAGCGCCGCCGCGCGGATTTCGTCGTCCGTTGTCGGCGGCAAAAAATTGTACAGCGTTTTGATATTGCGGCACATCGTTTTTTCCTATCGGCTGAGGGCGGATATTGGTTGGTGGGCAAGCTGCGCGGGCGTTTGACCGAAATAGCGCCGGAACGCGCGTGTCATGTGCGCTTGATCGGCATAGCCCGCGAGATCGACAGCATCTAGAATTGAACCGCCCTGCTCTAACAAAGTCAAAGCGCGGCGAGCGCGTTCGATTTGTACGATCATCCCGTGCGTTAGCCCTGTGATAGATAAAAATCGCCGTTGAAGCGTGCGCGGCGAAAGATGCGTTGGCTGGTTGTTGAGGGCCGCTGTAATCACTGGATCATGGGTGACAATACCCTGCCGCGTCAGGCGATTTAAGAAAGTGTCGGCGTTCTCAAAGGTAGGAATTTCCCATGCCGCGCCGTTAACCCATACTTTGCTGCCGGAAGCAGCGGGCAGGTGTATCGCTGAATCAACCAGTGAACTGGCAGACAAATGCGGCATAAACGACCCGACCTTGAATTGAATTCCGAAGAATTCGGCATCATCAAGCCCATCAGCCGGAAATGGCTTTGTTTCCGGCCCCAAAATCGATAGGGTAACTTTGCCGTGCTGCCGGGTGATGACCATCTCCCATGTAGCAACCGCCTGCGATATAAACGGGATCGCATGGGTAGACTGCGTTCGCCAGATAAGATTAACCAGCGGCGACTCTGACAGACGCTCATCAAACAGATAACTCATTCGGGCAAGAACTCCATGCGCGTGTGAACTTCTCTAAAATTAGCTTTTTTGTTCTACTTTGTCAATCCACCCGCAACCTCTCCCCTTCAATTCGATAGGCGCAAACCGTATAATAAAAGGATAAGGTTCACCCACCCAAGCGGCAAGGCAAATCCATGTTTGACAAATTGGCGGCAATTGATGCTCGCTATGATGAACTCGAACGCTTATTGAGCGATCCGGCGGTGTTGAGCGACTACGCCAAAATCGCGGAATACAGCAAAGAACGCAGCAACCTTCAAGATGTGGTCGAAACGTATCGCAAATACAAAGCCAAGAGCGAGGAACTCAACGGCGCACGCGAACTGATCGAGAATGAAAATGATCCCGATCTCCGTGCGATGGCACAGGAAGAAATCGACACGCTGCAAAGCGAAATAGAGCAGCTTCAGCACGATTTGCGAATGCTCCTGCTGCCCAAAGATGCGCGTGATGACAAAAATGTGATCATCGAAATTCGTGCGGGCGCGGGCGGCGATGAAAGCGCGCTGTTCGCGGCAGATTTGTTTCGTATGTACAGCTATTATGCTACCCGACGCAACTGGAAGATCGACGTTTTTGAGCAGCACGAAAGCGAAGCGGGCGGCTTCAAAGAGATCAAGTTTGAGGTCAGCGGCAAGGGCGCGTTCAGCCGCTTGAAGTTTGAAAGCGGCGTGCATCGCGTTCAGCGCGTGCCGGAAACCGAAGCGCAAGGGCGCGTTCACACCAGCACAGTGACGGTGGCGGTGCTGGCGGAAATGGATGAAGTGGATGTGCAGCTCAACATGAATGATGTGCGCGTTGATGTGTATCGCAGCGGCGGCGCGGGCGGTCAGTCGGTCAATACGACGGACTCGGCGGTGCGGATGACGCACATTCCCACCGGCATTGTGATCACGATGCAGGATGAACGCAGTCAGCTTCAAAACAAAGAACGCGCCAAACAAATGCTAATCGCCAAGCTGTACGAAATGGAAGTCGAGCGGCAGCGCAGTTCGCAAGAATCTGAACGCCGCAGTCAGGTTGGCACAGGCGAGCGATCAGAGAAAATTCGTACCTATAATTACCCGCAAAATCGCGTGACCGATCATCGGATCAATTTGACGATTTACAACCTACCCGCCGTTATGCAGGGTGAACTCGACGAGTTTATCGATGAATTGATCGCGCAAGATCAAGCGGAGAAACTCGCGGCGGGCGGCGATGAACAAGTCGCCTAAATGCCGGTCGCCTAAACTTCTCTTATAGTATGGGCGGCATATATGCCGCCCGTTCCCCAATTATCAACGGGCGCGATATACCTCTCTCACGAAAGCCAAACCCATGATCACCCTCGCTGATGCGCTCGCACAAGGGCGCAAACGAATCGCCAATGTCTCGCGCAGCGCATCGCTTGACGCACAACTGCTGATGGCGAAAGTGCTGGGCGTGGATCGCGTGTATGTGCTGGCGCACGGCGAACGCGAGCTGAGCGAAGCCGAATTGGCGCGCTTTATCGTGCTGGTGGAACGGGCGGCGAAAGGCGAACCGCTCGCTTATATTCTCGGCAAGCGCGCATTTTACAAAGGCGAGTTCATCGTCACACCGGATGTCCTCATTCCCCGCCCCGAAACGGAACTGCTCGTCGAAAAGGCGCTGGCATGGATCAACGAACAGTGTGACCGCCCTTTCCGCGCGATTGATATTGGCACGGGCAGCGGGGCAATCGCGGTTAGTGTGGCGATGGATGCGCCCGCGTCAGTCGAAGTCCATGCCAGCGAAGTGAGCCTCCCTGCGCTGGAAATCGCCAAACAGAATGCCACGCTGCACGGTGTCGCAGACCGCATGACTTTTTGGCACGGCGATCTGCTGACTCCGGTGATTGAACACGGCTTGAAGTTCGACCTGATCATGGCGAATCTGCCGTATATCCCCCACGAAGTGATTGATGGGTTAGACGTGAAAGTGCGCGATTTTGAGCCGGATGTGGCACTCGATGGCGGCGGCGATGGCTTGGATTTGGTGCGCCGTTTGATCGCGCAAATTCCGTCTGTTTGCGACAAAGGCGCGTGCATCCTGCTGGAAATCGGCGCAGATCAAGGCGCGGCGGCACTGGAAACTGTGCAAACGCTTCACCCCACATTTGCCACGGTTCACAAAGATTATGCCGGGCTGGATCGCACCGTCGAAGCCCGGCTGTAAGCATCCCCCAACTGACCTACAGGACAATCCCCCACATTGTCAGCATGAATACCCAATAGGTACTCACTGAAGGACACGCGCATATCTACAATCTAGACTAGAATGTGAGATGTGTGGCGCAATCGAGAGGAAAACGAACATGCAGCAGCCTAAAGACCGTGATCCACGCAGTTCTGATAATCAAAGTGGTGGCATTTCCATCGGTGGCATTAAACTAGACACGCGCACGATCTTGATCATTATCGTCGTCATCGCGGCGGCGATTATCTTCTTGCCGCAGCTTTTGAATCGCGGCGCGGATACCGACAATGATGGCAACAATCTACCGGAAGTCCGTGAAACTGTTGAAAGCGCGGGCGCGGATATTGGCGATTTCGTCGCTGGTTTGGCGCTTGACCGCGACAGCTGCGTGGTTGATGAAACCGACAGCTTCAGCCGCAGTGACACAATTTATGTCGGCTTGGAACGCAGCGAAATTCCCGCCAACACGCCCGTATTCGTGCGTTTGTTCCGCGGGGATCGGGCAGTAGAAGATACAGAAGAAATCAGCAACGCTGAAGATTACGAAGGCTGTGTGTGGTTTGAATTCACACCGTCAGATTCGGCAGAAGTGTTTGAATCGGGCGATTACGAAGCCGAAATCTTCATCAACGGCAATCCAGTTGATACCGTCAGCTTTAGAATTCAGTAAAGGGAAAACGCGATGGATGACTTCATTACCTTATGCCTATTCGGCATTATCATCATCGCCGGAATAATGCTGCTTACGCGCTTGATGGGCGGCAGTCGGGGGATTCCGCGTGGGAACTACGCGCCGCGCTATGATGATCCCGATATTGAATCGCGCGGCGGGTTTGGCGGATACACTCCCAACGACGACGATGACAATTCCCGTTCTGGCTTTGGCGGTACAACTTCCGGTGGCAAAGGCGGGTTCTTTGGTGGCAGTCGTGAAACTCCCAAAGGCAGCGGTTTCAGCGCCCCGCGCAGCAGCGGCGGAACCAAGTCGAAAGGCGGCGGTTTCAGCAGCGGCGGCAGCCGCCCGCGCAACGACAGCCCGGACGTAAAATCGCGCGGCGGGTTTGGACGTAACAAGAAGGGCTGAACTTCGCCTGATAAATTTCAAAAAACGTGGAGAACCAATCTCCGCGTTTTTTGTTGCCGAAAACCTGTTTTTGCGATACATTTGTTCTATGACAAATCGGTCTTATTGATGCCCCTACACGCGCATTCCGCGAAGAATTGTTCAATGACAAAATCACAGCAAGCGATTCTCACCATCACGCCGCTTATGATGCGGCACTTTATTATCGGTCAGCAGGGGTTGTATCCCGGACGACGCTGGCGCGGTCAAGCGGGCGCGCGTCAAGCGATGCAAACGATGGGCGGTGTGCAAATCGACCCGCTGAACATCACCGCGCGCAATCACGATCTCACGCTGCACAGCCGCGTGCTGGATTATGACATCGCCCATTTGGATGTGCTGGCGCATCCCGCCAAAGCCGAAGACCGTGCCGCGTTTGATTACGGCAATCTGCTCTACTACTACCCGATTGAAGACCTGCCTTACTTCCGCACGCAAATGCAAAACATGCACAACCATCCGTCCTATCACCGCTGGCTGACGGGGCACTTAGGCGATGGGCGCGAGGAAGTCTTTAATTTTGTGCGCGAAGAACTGCGGGCGCGCGGACCATTGGGCAACCGTGATTTTGAGGGCAAAGCGCGAGTAGACAGCTATCGAGCGCGCAAAGACACGGGAATCGCGCTGCATTTTATGTGGATGTCGGGCGAGCTGATGACGCACAGCCGCCTGCGCTTTGAACGCCGTTTGTATTTCAGCGATGCGCTTGTTCCGGCGCAGTATCTGCGTGAAGCGAACATCGACGAATCGCATAACTTTTTTGCCCGCAAAGCGTTGAAGCAAATGAACATCGCCAACATGAACGAATGGCTGATGCGCTTCCGTTTGCTCCTCGAAGTGCAGTTGAGCAAACCCGATGCTGAAAAAATCGCGCGGCGGTTGATCGAACGCGGTGAGGTGACAGAAATCAAGATTGAGGGCTACAAAGAGCCGCACTATTTGCTGACGGAAGATTTGCCTGTGCTGGAAATGCTGATCGGTGGCAAGATTCCCGATTCATGGCAGCCCGCCGATGTAACCACACTCGATGAAGTTACATTCTTAGCGCCGCTCGACATGGTGAGCGCGCGCGGGCGCGCCAAAAAGGTTTTTGACTTCGAGTACATTTGGGAAGTGTATAAGCCCGCGCATCAGCGCCGGTGGGGTTACTACTGTCTGCCGATTCTATATGGCGATTCGCTCGTCGGGCGCATCGATCCCAAGATGGATCGTAAAGCGAATGTGTTGAACATTAACGCTTTGTGGCTTGAGGACACGTTTAAGCCGGATGCCCAGTTCGCGGATGCTTTCGGCAAAGGACTGGCACGCTTTATGAAATTCAACGGCGCGGATCACGTGGTGTTCAATGTGCCGCTGCCCGCGTCCATCAAAAAGCGCGTCGAAAAACACCTTTAGGAGCGTCACCCAACACCGCGGCGGGCGGAATATGTTCCATCGCTGAATCGCCCGCCGCACCGAATCGCGCTCTATCGCTTCACACTCTCGACCAGCGCCACCAATTCGCTCACCGCCGCATCCACATAAATGTTCTTCACATCAAAAATGTGGACACCCTGATTTTGCAGCAGCGCGCCAATGTGTTCATTCGCAGGTTCTGCCGGAACATAGGACTCTTGAAACACGGGGATCATCGGCTTGCCGAGCGTATGCGCGTGTTCGATCTCGCGCAGCACCCACGGCGAATCGAGTGTCGCGCCCGCTGCTGATGCGCCGAGCAGACAGATAAATACATCGCTGTCCTCAATCGCACGCAGCAGACGCTCTGGGAACGGCCCCGCGCCATCGCTGCGCCGCGTATCGACAAACGCCTCAATGCCCTTGCCACCCAACTGACTCGCTAGATACGTTGCCAAAATCGCGCTCGATGTGCGGCGATAGCTCACAAACGCCTTGATCGGCTTCGGTTCGCTGCTCACGGGGGGCGCTGGCGCTGGAGTAACCGCCTCACTGGGGATAAACTGCGGCGGCGGCATCTGCGGCGCGATTTTTCCTAGCCTGCTGCGTGATCGCGGATCGGACGCATCGACCACCTGCGCCTGCGTCTGCCGTTGATCGCGCACACGTTTATTCAACACAAACAGGAACACCACCATCAGTGCCAGAATCACCCCGCCGCCGATCAGCACCGCTGTCAGCGGCGAAGGTTCGCTTCCGTCCGTGTCGGGCGTGTCGATAGGCACATCGCCAGTCGCAGCCGCAGCCGTAGCTGTGACGATCAATTCGGCAGCGGTTTTCAACAGTGGCAGCACATCACTTTCCACCCGCATGACAGCCGTGTCACCTTCGTCGTAAACAATGACTTGCGCCAGCACATTATCGACATCTGTCGTGGATAACTGATCGAAGTGGATGCTGTGACGCTGTTCAACATTCGAGATGATTGGCGATTTTCCCGACGTATATATCTGTTCTCCAGCGCCACCATCAAACAGACGCACTTCGCCAAAGAACCCATCAATGTCACTGTCGAGTGTGTATGCTAGCTCAATGAGAAGCTCGGATGGATCAACAGTGAAGCTCGTGATCGTCACTGAAGGCGAAGGCGTGATCGTCACGACATTTGAATCTTGTTCCGCGACGATATTCCCGTTTGCGTCCGTCAAGCGATATTTCACGAACACTTCGTCTACGTTGGGGTTATCGAATTCGCTTAAACTCACCGTCCAACTGAATGTTCCATCCGAGGGAACATTATTCACACCTGTTGTGTAAATCTGTACTTGATCGGGATGGCTGTACACGAGCAGTTCGCGCCGCAGCCCGCTTATATCGCCATCCAACAGGTATTCAATTTCAAGATGCTGCGCGTAGATGTTGTATACCACTCGCGCGAAGGTGACAGTTGGTGGTGCGGGAAGCGTTGGGGTTGGATCGGCTTGTTGAGATTGTCCCTGCTGTCCACCCGCTCCATCACACGATGAGGTGAGGGTGAAACCGAAGGGCAGATCAACTTCGAGGTTTTCGCCGTTGACTTCGACGCTCAAACTGCCGTCAAAATCGCCCGGTAGTTCACACAGGTTGAACTCGAACGACTCCTGAAAGCCGATCCCGAACTGTTCGCGCCAATCGGTCATCGCCGCGAGTTCATCTGCGGTGCCGAATACCACCGAGCCACCGAGCGTTCGCGCCAATAAGACCGTATCATTTCTCGAAAATTCATCCGACAAGAATCCTACGATGTAGACCGGAATCGGCACACCGCCCAGCGATACGATCACTTCGTCGGGCGAATTGATGTTGCAGCCAGTACTAGGATTTCCATCCGTCACAAGGATGACGGCATCGCGTTCGACATCGCCAAAATTGGAGAGATAATCCAGCGCCCCAAGCACCAACGAATCATATAGGCAGCCATTCTCGCCAGACGCATCGTCAGGCAGATAGTCCAATACGTCGTTTATGGTCACGTTGGCAGCAGCCAGTTCGTGATCCGCCGCATACGTATAAAGATTGACTCTGCTATCCGACGGCAAAGCACCCAACACATTGTTCAACGCGGTCAACCCGTCGGTACTGCTGTTGATGTACAACGGAAGTGCGTTTTCGCTCCAGTCCATCATTAGGTTGATCGTCGGCGCGACAGGCGGCACATAGCTCCCGGAAATCATCGTGGTGGGAAAGCTGTTGGGGGGGCGCACATAAGACAGCCTTACGTCGCCAACAGTCGGGTCGTCGATGGCGCGATAGAACTCATCCCGTAGGGTAAAGTATACGCGCACGCGCTGACTGCCGTCGATTTCATCGGCATAGACATCGTTCACGGTCAGATAAGCCGCGTCTTGCGCGTGGATTTCTCCGCGAAAACTGGTGCCGATCACTACCAACACAACCAGCAGACTCAATGACTTTTTCATGCGCGGCGCATTCATCTGTACAAACCCGAATCTAGGTACAGGATAACATTCTCTAGGACACATCACCACAGATAATGCCACCCGCCCCCTTGCCCCTGTAAATGCGTTATATTTAACTCATTCCTCGCCCGCCTAGTTGATTCATCGACACATGTTATGGAACTTAAAGCCAATCAATTTCAACAGTCCGCCGTCATCGCCCTTGAAGACATTGAACTGCAAACCGCGCTGGATCGCGGTACGGGCAACGCCGACAGCCGCCGCCGCGCCGTCATGGCGGAACTGCCGCACGCGCAAGCCCTTCGCCAGCAGGGACGCGCCGCCCGTTTGCGCGCGCTCAACGAACTGCCGGACTTGCTCGAACAGTTTGAAGCGAACCTCACCGCGCGCGGCGGGCATGTGCTGTGGGCAGCCGACGGTCACGAAGCCAACCAGCATGTGATCGATATTTGCAAAAAGCACAACCTCAAACGCGGCGTAAAAAGCAAAAGCATGGCGACGGAAGAAATCGGCTTGCTCGATGCCTTCAAGGAACACGGCATCGAAATGATTGAAACCGACTTGGGCGAGTTCATCGTGCAAATCAACGAGAGCCACCCGTCGCACATCATCATGCCTGTCATGCACATGACCAAAGAGCAAATCCGCGAATTGTTCATCAGCAAGCTCTCCATGCCCTACACCAACGAAGCCAGCGAGATGACTCGCTTCATTCGCGGACATTTACGCAAACGCTACATCGAAGCCGATTTCGGCATGAGCGGCGGCAACTTCTTGATCGCGGAAACAGGCACGGTGGTGATCGTCACCAACGAGGGGAACGGGCGCTTATCGACCAGCATCCCGCGTGTGCATATCGCGGTTGTCGGCATTGAGAAAGTCATCCCGACATGGGAAGACTTCGCCACGCTGATCCAGCTTTTGCCGCGCAGCGCGACAGGTCAGCGCATGACGGTTTACGTCAACGGCTTCAACGGACCTGCCCGTGAAGGCGAACCCGACGGACCGGAAGAATTTTACTTAATCCTGCTCGACAACGGGCGCAGCGACATTTACGCCAGCGAATACACCGAAGCGCTCGCGTGTATCCGCTGCGGCGCGTGCTTGAATGCGTGTCCGGTGTATCAGAATGTAGGCGGGCACAGCTACGGATGGGTGTATCCGGGACCTATCGGCGCGATTGTCACGCCGCTGCTGAAGGGGATTGAGAACGCCAGTCCGCTGCCGTTCGCGTCAAGTTTGTGTGGGGCGTGTAAATCGGCGTGTCCGGTGGACATCAACATCCCCGATATGCTGCTGATGCTGCGCCATGATCTCGAACACGTTCAAGACCCGCTCATCCGCGCGGGCATGAAGGGCTACGGATTCGCCTTCAGTCACCCGCTGCTGTATGAAACGGGCGGCAAGCTGTCGAGCATCGCCACGCAAGCCATCGCCAAAGAGGACAAAGACGGGGGTAAAGTCATCGACAACCTACCGCTTCCCTTCATCGGCAACTGGACGCAAAACCGCGACTTCCCGCCGATGGCGAAAGAATCCTTCCGCGATTGGTGGCGTAAAAATCGCAAATCGTAGGGACGGTTCGTGAACCGCCCGCCATTACTTTTGGAGACACCCATTGAAATCGATTGAACGCTTCATCGAAACTATCCTGTGGAACAGCCGCCTGTTCCTCGTCATTCCGGTGGTCATCAGCTTGATCGTCGCGCTGGGCATTTTGTTCACCACCACTGTCGATGCGTTCGCCGTGCTTGGCTCGATTCTCGGCTACGCCAACCCCGCGCTTGATGTGACCGCGCGCTCGACGCTGCGCGCCGACATCATCTCCGAAATCGTCGGCGTGGTCGATGGCTACCTACTGACCGCCATCATGTTGATCTTCGCGCTCGGCTTGTATGAGCTGTTCGTCAACAAAATCGATGCCGCCGAAGGATCAGAATTTGCGGGGCGCTTGCTGCTCATCACCAGCTTGGACGATCTCAAGGATCGGCTGGCGAAAGTCATCCTCGTCATTTTGATCGTCAAGTTCTTTCAAGCCGCGCTCAACCTGAAATACGAAGCGACGCTCGATCTGCTCATGCTGTCGCTTGGTGTGCTGTTCATCGGCGCGGCGCTCTACTTGAGCAGCCAGAAATCCGGCGGCAAGAAAGACAAGCCGGAAGGAAAATCCGATGTCTAGCCGTGACCAAATTCTGAACAAACTCCGCGCCGCCCGCCAGCCGTTTGAGGATGCGCCGCCGCGCCCCGCAAAATATCTCGATGTGACCCTGCTCGATGACACGTCACGCGATGCCCTGATCGAACGCTTCAGCGCCGAACTCACCCGCTTGATGGGCGAACCGTTCATCGTTGAAGGCGATGAAGCCGCGTGCGACTGCGTCTTGACCTTGCTCAAGCAGCATGAGGCGAAACGCATCCTCGCGTGGGATTTCGCTCACATCCCCGTGAAGGGGCTGAAAGACGCGATCAAGAGCGCGGGCATTGAGATTCACCACCCCGAAACGCACGATGAGTTCCGCGCCGAAATTCTCGATGCAGCCGAAGGCGCGCAGGTGGGCATCACAGGCGCGGATTATGCCGCCGCAGCGACAGGCACGCTCATTTTCACCACAGGCGCGGGCAAGGGACGCATCCCGACGGTGCTAGCGCCAGTTCACATCGCCATCATCAACGCCGATCAAGTGCTGCCGCGCATCGAAGATTGGGTCGCCAAAAACCGCGCCGATAACATGGGTAACTTCTCCAGCGCGGCGAACTTCTGCTTTGTCAGCGGACCGAGCCGCACAGGTGACATTGAAATGGAACTCATCCTCGGCGTACATGGACCCGGCAAGGTGCAGGTGATCATCAAGAAGTAAATTCCCCCACTTTGATGGGGCAAATGCAAATGCTAAACGGGATTACAATAAGCATGGGTCAATACTCTACTGAAAGGGTGTCCCATGCTTGCACGTTTTCCTGTTCACACGACACTTCCCACCAAAGACCTCAATCGTGCCCGCCAATTCTATGAAGGCGTGCTTGGACTTACACCGTCGCTCATCGCTGAACAGGGGATCGTCTACACTGTCGGCGGCGGAACGGCACTCGAAGTCTATCCATCAGGCGCGGGCGGCAAAGCCGAACACACGCTCATGACGTGGCTAGTCGATGACATTTACGCCGCTGTCAATGACCTCCGTAGGCGGGGCGTGACGTTTGAGGAATACGATTTCCCCGGCTTAAAGACCGTCAACGGCATCGCAGAAGTCGGCACGGAATATGCGGCATGGTTCAAAGACCCGGATGGCAATATTCTCGCCGTCAGCCAGCGTCGATAGGGACTGAATCAGTTCCACTTGTGAAGGTGAATCCATCGTGATGAATGCTCCGCAAAACAATCTCTCGCAAAACAACAATGACCCCGATTGGCGTACCGCGCTGTTACACCTGCTTGAAGGGTGGGAAGCGCAAAAACGCGAAGCGCACGAACGCTATCGCCATGAGCGCGCCAGCAACGTGCAAACGGCATACTTCTTCCAAGGCGTAACCGAAACCTATGCCCGCGCCATCGCGGATGTGCGAGACCTGCTGGCATCGGGGGATGATCATGCTCAGCCGATGCCCGCCGAACCTGTGACGTATCTCCCGATGGGCATCGAAGAAGTGGAACACCTGCTCAACAGCGCGGGTGTGTACAGCCGACAGATTACGCTGCATCCCGATAACGCGATCACGGCAGTGTTTGCGCGCTTGCAACCTGTGCCACAGGATGAACGACTGCGCCGCTTGCAAGAAGCCGACGAGCGCATCGTCATTCTCGACAGCGGCAAACTGCCCGACACAGGCGAACCCTATATCGACTTCGGTTTTAAGGACGAGTAGCGCATGGCGAAAACGGCACAGAACCCCGCGCACATTGAAAAAATCCGTCAGGAGATTATGCGCTACCGTGAACTGCTCGACGTGCTGCGATCCCGCGTGGATATGGGCGATAAGCTGTACGATAAGCTGATCGCCCGCGTGCCCGCCGAAGAACGCGATGGCAAAAGCGAAAAAGACGTTCAAACGCTCGTCGCCTATGCGATTGAGGACGATCTCAAGCCGCTGGAAGATGCGGTGTTACGGATGCGTTTTGAGGCGCGTGACTTTGAAAAGGCGTTCGAGGAGCTGTACGACAAAATCGTCACGCCGCACGAGGAAGAAGACTAACGATTTACACGGGCGGTTCGTGAGCCGCCCCTACACACGGATTTATGTGAGACCTTCGAGAAGCATTAAGGCTTATGTCCTTTGTGTCTCGATTTTGAGTCGTTTAGGGCACAAAGCGAGCAAAATTAATTCTTCATCAATGGAATAGGTGAGCGATGGCACGAGTAGTATTGCGATATCGAGTTTGTAGGGTGCTGTGGCGGAAATGCAGAGCGTATTTTATGTCCTAGATTGTTGATGTGTGACCTATTGTAGAATGTTATTAGAAGGACGAGGATATTCTTATGACACAGGCGATTTACGATGCCGTTCTGCTGTTGGTCGATCAGCTTACGCCCGAACAGAAGCAAAATTTGATCGCGCATCTGCAAACGGTGAGCAAGCAGCGCGAATTGAGCTTTGAAGAGTGGGAGGCACTCCTTGAAACGTTGCGCGGTGACACTCGTTTAACCTGTTCATATTCCGACCGACGAGTGGACTGGTATGATGATGACGGACGCTCATAGGGAAAATTCCATCAGCGGACGCGCCGGAAGAAACGGGCGATGCTTCGCATCGGATTTCCCTCGCGTCCCTACAAAAGAAATTTGTTTGAATAAAATTGGGTATTATTGATCCACCTCTCATGTATGCGACCCGCCGCACGCACCGTCTAATCACCAGTAACGCACTCCACAAAAGGGAAAAATCCCATGACGAATGCTAATACGCGGACAGAAGTCGCTACGCTGGCGGGCGGCTGTTTCTGGTGTCTTGAAGCGGTGTATGACAACCTGAAGGGTGTCACCGATGTTGTCAGCGGCTACAGCGGCGGGAGCGTGGCGAACCCAACGTATCATCAAGTGACGAGCGGACGCACGGGACACGCTGAAGTCGTACAAATTCGCTACAACCCGGATGTGATCTCGTTCAGCGATTTGCTCGACGTGTTCTTCACCATTCACGATCCGACGACGCTCAACCGGCAGGGGAACGATGTTGGTACGCAGTACCGCAGCGCGATTTACTATCACACGCCGGAACAGCAGCAGATCGCACAGCAGAAGATCAACGAGTTGGGCAGCGCGGGCTTGTGGCGCGACCCGATTGTGACGGAAGTGACCGCGTTCGATCAGTTCTACGCGGCGGAGGACTATCATCAGGAATACTTCGCCAATAATCCGTTCCAGCCCTACTGCATGGTGATCGTCGCGCCGAAGGTGGCAAAGGCGCGTAAGGCGTTTATGGATCGGTGGGTGAAGTAAAGAAACCTCACCCCGCACGAACTTCGTTCGAGCCGCCCCTCCCCGAATTCAGGGAGGGGCAAAAACTTGTGTGCGAATAAGTCTATACCCCATTTCAGAATTTGGTTTCTAAGCGGGCAATCCTACAAAACGGCTGCCCTAGTATGAGATCCTTTGAAAACAGGTTTATCTTCGCTCAGAGCGGATGCCGTAGGGAGAAACAAGTTTCTCTCGCGTCCCTACGGGCGAATTACTGGATTTCAAACGGCTTCAAAGAACCCCCACTTTTTGCGAATTGACGGTGTGCGGCGGGCATGTTAGGCTCATGTCTATGTTATTTTCGCGTTCAATTGACGTGAGAAATGATCGGGCGCATGCGGGTGCGTCAGTACATCTGTACTGTCACTTTTGTTACGCACACCCATGCCCTCATCGTTGATCATGTGAAGTGGGCGCTCATGCGCTGGGCGGCTGTCTTTTCATCGACCGTTCCCCGGCAATAGAGGAGTCTGCAAGGGTATGTCCGCCGATTTTCTGTCACGTATAGTCGGGATGGTGGTCTTCACCATCATAGGCGCACGATTTGGCGTAAGTCTCTCTGATTCTATCGCACTCAACGAACAAGCCGCCGGAGTCGTATTCGGGTTGGTTGGCGCGCTGTTCGGGCTGATCCTCTCGCCGTGGATCAGCGTGCGCCCCATTCGCGCGATGCGCCGCGCCATCAGCGAACAACCTGTCGAAGTGTTATTCACCAGCTTGCTTGGTTTGATGCTTGGCTTGCTGATTGCGCTGTTGATGGCATATCCGCTCTCGCTGATCGATCCGCCTCTTGGGCGATTGCTGCCGCCGATCATGGTGGTGGTGATGGCATATTTGTTCACGGTAATTTTCAACGCGCGTTCCCGTGAAGTGTGGACATTCATGTACGAGTGGCTTGGCATCGGCAAAGCGCGCTCGTTCTTTGGCAGCGGCGCGGAACGCAAACTCCTGTTGGATACCAGCGTTTTGATTGACGGGCGGATTGTCGATATTGCGCGCACAGGGTTTATCGGCGGGGCGCTGATTGTGCCGCGTTTTGTCATCAGCGAACTGCACCGTGTCGCGGATTCGTCCGATCCGCAGCGGCGGTCACGCGGGCGGCGCGGGCTGACTAAGTTGAACGAACTTCAACGTGAGCCGAATGTGCCCTTCAAGATCATTGAAGATGATGTGGAAGATGTACAAGAAGTGGACGACAAGTTGATCGCGCTGGCGGTGCGGATGAACGCGCCAATCCTGACGATTGACTACCCGATGAATCAAGTGGCGCGGGCGCAAGGCGTGACCGTGTTGAACATCAACGCGCTGGCGAACGCGGTGCGCTCGGTTTACATTCCGGGTGAGAGCTTCACGATACGCATCATTCAAGAAGGCAAGGAACAAAATCAGGGTGTGGGCTATCTCGAAGATGGCACAATGGTGATTGTCGAGAACGGCAAGCAGTACATGGATCGCACGATCTATGTCACCGTCACCAAGCTGATCAGCAAAGACACGGGGCGCATCATCTTCGCGTCACCAGAGCGGGCGGCGTAAACGTCACCGCAAGCGGAGATCACCTTAAACGGATGTAGGCGCAGAAGGCATCGCGTTCGACGGGGTAATCACGCCAGTCTGCGGGCGGATCGCCGCCGCACCACACAACCAGCACACCGCGATTTGGGGCGATGGATGCAAGCGTGTCCATCGCTCTATTTATTTCCGGCTGGACGGTGATGTAGGTGTTCGCGTAGTAGTGCATGGGCGTGGTCACGCGCGGGAGATTGGTCATGACGAAATCGTCGGGACGGGCGAAATCGCGCACCGAGAGGGCGATTTGATGCGCCGCCGGATCGGTAAAATTGTGCAGCCGGATGAGCAGGAACACTGACCAGATCAACGAGAGGGCGGCGATAGGGAAAATCGCCATGCGAAGGACACGCCACAGAGGACGGTTTGGCTTGTGGCAAAGCAGATGCGCGATCAACCCGCCTGTGCTGATCGCCAGCGGCGGGAGCAGATAGATTTTGTAGAATTCGTGTTCGTAGGTGGCGTTGCGGAGCACCAACACATAAAGCAAGCCCGCTGCCAGCATCCCTAAAGCGAGCGCGCGGGCATCACGGCGCAACTGGCGAAGGATTACGGGAAATCCCACCACGCCAAACACGATTACCAGTGGACTCATGAACGCTAAAAGATCAGCAAACTGGCGGGTGAGCCAATCGGCGGTGGTGAAGTTGGCGGCGCTGGACGCTTGGTAGAAGTCGGATGTGGTGCTGGAGCGTCCACTGAATGCGCTGGCTAGGTCGCGGAGCGCGCCGGGGGAAGTCGCTTCATAGGCGATGAGCAGGGCGGCTAATGCGATCATGCTGACGATACCCAAGCCGATGATCCCCATGCGGCGCTGCGGGTTGGCAATGAACACAGCGAATGCGATCAATCCGATGACAAATGGCGCTGCCCATGCTGTCCACACGCCAAGCACAGCAAGCGCGGCAAGCATCCACCAGCGGGCGCGGGTGGGGTGACGATCCCATGCGACGAATACCGCCGCGAACAAGAGAATCTCGGCAAGGGCGTAGGCTTCGTGATTAGGCAATCGCCCGAAGAACAAGAACATCGGCACGAAGGCATATGCCAACGTGGACGCGAACGCCCAACGGATGTTCGCGATGCGCCGCACCAGCACAAAGAACGCCGCGACACTGATCAAGGCGCTGGCAGCCGAACCCAATCTCGCGGATGCTTCGTGGATGCCAAACAGGGCTTGGTTGAGCGCCACTACCCACACGATCAACGGCGGGTGATGGGTGTAGTAAGCGAACGTAGCATCAAGATCGGGGCGGATGTTGATGGCGGGAATGATGCCGACGCGCCCGATCCCGTAGGTGTTCAAGTGCTGCGCGCCCGTGCTGATCCATGCGCCGTTTGCATCATGGTGTCCGAACCATGCCGCGTCAATATCCCATACTAAACCGCCCCATACGGCGATCAACAGGCAGACGAAGGGGATTAGGTGACGGAATAAAGGGCGATGGGGCACGGGTGGACTCGCTTAAGTACAACGCAACTCAGAATTGTGTTATACGCCGGGCGGCTCGCGAGCCGCCCCCACATACGATGGTCGTGGATTACGCGGACGCGCCGGGAGAAACGAGTTTCTCTCGCGTCCCTACGAGAGAAACTTTCTCATTATCAGATGCTGGTCAAGGCGCGGGGGGGCTTACGCGACTGATCCCCGGCACTTGCAGCGCCACTTGAAAATAGCGATCCCCCTGCTGCATGACGAACTGCGATGGCAGTTGATTTTGCGCGTTCCAAACTTCGCGGACACCCGCCCCGCTGATCCACACGGGTTCGCCGCTGGATGCAACCTGCGCGAGGTCAACGCCTGTCGCGGCGGGATCCCACGTGCGGAAGGAAGTATCGGCGTTGTATGTGCTTTCACGGGCAGAGAGCCAGCCATTTTGTGGCTCGAACAGAACAGGGGATTGACTGAGGTTTTTGCACGCGCGAAGCACGCGGGCGAACCATTCCCGATCCCACCCGCTGAAGCCGTCACCGCGATGTTCGATGCCGTTGACGTTGATATACACAGTTTCGATCACGGGGGATTCCACACCGGGGCTGACCGTTGGAGCAAGCGCCTCATAAGTGTAGATGCGCTCGTTGATGGTGAGATAAGCGATGAAGTTGCCGATCACATCATCGCTCACGCGGTCATAGAGGACTTCGGTGGCGAACGCGCCAAGTTCGTTCACCCAGACGACGCGGTTATCGCCATACACAGTACACCACGCAACGTCGCGCTGTCCTTCAAACGTATTTTGGCGCGCGCCACCGACCACATCGGCACGAAAGACGATGACTTCGGGGCTGCGCGCCCATTGGATGACGCTGTTGGCAACGGCAACACTGCTCATATCGACAATTGGGGTGGGCGCGGGGGATGCCGTACATGCCGCTATCAAGCTGACCAGCACACAACCCAGAGTTTTCAACACAATTCGCATGGCGTATTCACCGCCTTCTGTCCACGTTGAGTCAATGACGCATATGCTATAAGCATACCGTCAAAGGCGGGGTTTTCGGGTTAGGACGTTGGTTCATGTGTAGAGATATGGACACAAACGGCGAATAGGGGTGTCTACAAGGGAGGACGCGCCGTTGCGCGTCCGCTTGCTTGCACATTGCACATAACGGACATGCAGAAAGGCTTGCCCGCCAATAAAAGCTTCTCGCTCGGTTTGCCGCAGCGGGTGCAGGGATCAGGCGAGGGGTTCGAGTCCCCGCTAACGCAAGCGAACGAATCCGCACAATTCAGACAATACAATTACGGACAAGCCTAAAAGCACCTCCCTACACCTGTTGTTTCCCTTCAATAATCGTCTTTATTCACAGGAATGTTAAAACTGTCCTGTTCTCAAGCCTGTGGCGAGGGGCAAAATCATCTGAAAGTGAATATGTGTCAATTATTGGGCATTTGAAGATTGTTTTAAGGCGGGCGACATGTATGCCGCCCCTATAAATGTATGTGCCTGCAAGAAAATGGGTTCGATCATACGCCAATGCGTGTAGAAAATAACTACGGACGCGCAGGACAAAACGGGCGCAACCTGTTGCGCCCCTACGAGATGTGTGGATGGATATGGATGGAGGGCTATTTCGTCAAGAACTCGTGGACCAAACTCTGGAAGTGATGCACCCCGTTTTCACGTTTAACGCTGAAGCGCCCCACGTCATAGGCGCGTGATTTCAAGCCCTGCTGCACCGCGAGACAAATCTCGATGTCTTCCTGCTGGATTTCATCGCTGAACTGAATGGTCTGCTGCATACTCTCCCAACCTTCGCCCGTGCCGGGTTCTTCAAAGTACCACTCGAAGATGGTCAATGTGCGCTGGTGGTCAATCGGCAGAATGATGTTGATGCTCATGTTGTCCGGGTAGATGTTGAGCATCACATTCGGGAATATCCAGTAGTACAGGGCTTCGGCTTCGCTTTCGTCGCGCACGTAGCGGCGGTCACGCCCTTGAATCTCTCCGGCTTTGGCGGGGCGGATCGGCGCGTACTGCGACGAGTAGTAGCGGAAGGTATCGACGCGGTACTGGTCATAGTCGAGTTCCTTGTACAAGCCGGGATGCGCGATAGGGACGTGATAGCCTTCGAGGTAGTTATCGACGTAGACTTTCCAGTTACAGTCGATATAGTAGTCGCGCCGCTCAAATGCCCGCATCGCCGCGATGTTGAATCCCTTGCGTTTGATCTCGTCCTCAATCGCGCCGTAGACTTCTCGCATAGGCGCGGCATTGGGATCAAGGTTGACGAACACGAACGGACCCCACGCCTCACATTTGACTGGCGCGAGACACACATCCTCTTTGCGCCATTCTTCCACGCCTTCAAATTCCGGCGCGTTCATCAGTTTGCCATCAAGTCCGTATGTCCAGCCGTGATACTTACACTGGAGGCTTTTGCGATTGCCTTTTCCCGTCGCTACCGGACCAGCGCGATGTGGACACACGTTGTAAAACGCGCGCAGTTGATCATCTACACCGCGTGTGACGACCAAGCGTTCCCCCACCACTTCACAGGTGAAGAAATCGCCGGGACGCGCCACCATGTCGATGCGTCCAACGGGCTGCCATGTCTGCCAGAAGATTTTCGGCTTCTCAAGTTCCAAAAATGCAGGATCGGTATACCAGCGCGAAGGCATTGTGCGCGCGCGCGCCAGATCGCTTGTGGGGTTGAAATCGCTTAGGTCGAGTCCGTGTGCTGTCAAGGTCATCGAGATCGCCTTTTGCTGCGGGTAATATCCGCTGATTTTAGCGTGACCCGCCGCGCGGATCGATAGGACTGTCAGTGTATCGTGGGCTACGGATTTTGCTGGAAGTGCGGCTCATCTCCGCCTATTGTACGAAACACCGAGCGCAGCACCGTGATTCCGTTCATGATATGCTGCCGCTGTTCATCGTTCAGCCCCTCGAAGAACGGTTCCATCTTGGCTTCCAATTCATCAATCATGGCTTTGAATTCGATCAAGCCTACATCAGTGATCTCCAGCAACACAAGCCGGCGATCCCGTTCAGAACGGCGGCGAGTGACCCAGCCGCGATCTTCAAGGGTACTGATCGTTTTCGACATCGTTGCCTTAGTGACGTACATCCGTTCGGCAAGTTCGTTCAATGTATGCCCGCGCTGACTCACCATCCCCAATACTGGAATGTGCGCCATTGATGTGGTGATGTCGATGGCGCGCAGTTGTGCCAACCCCACAGCCATGATCATAGGGATGGTCTGCATCATACTGCGCGCAAGCTGACGATTATCCAAATGTGGTTGCGATGTCATGAACCTTTGTCACCATGTTTACATGTTCAACGACCTGATGCTGACTGATAATACCACCCAAAGCGATATAACCCCGCAAATTCTTAAGGAACGTGCTGGGGTTACATCATCCTGTTTCGCTGTTTATTATTGTATCTTTCTACAGCGAAATGGGCACTCAACATCGCTATCCATTGGAGCGCGATCCGCCCTTTGCTGCGTTAGCTTATTCGATTGGGTTAGCGGCGCTTGGTGCGAACACGCAGTCCATACAGCGCGAAAGCGAACAGCACCACGCCCATCAGCGCCACACTCGACAAGCCGCGCAGCACAATTTCTCCGTCCCATCCGGTGTTGAGGATGGTGCGTGTCGCGTCGAGGACATACGTGATCGGGTTATATTCGGCGGCGGTGCGAATCCAACCGCTGAGCAGGTTCACAGGCACAAACGTCGCTGTGAGAAACGACAGCGGGAAGAACAGGAACGTCGCGCCTTGTGTCGCGCCGGAACTCCCTGTGATCAATGCCACGCCAACGGTGAACCCTGCAAACGCTGTGCCCAACAAGAGCGCGAAGCCAATGAGGGCCAGTACGCCGAGAATCCCGGTTTCAGGACGGAAGCCCATCAAGAAGGCGACACCGACGACGATGCAGCACTGCATGACCAGCAGCATCGCCCCCGCGATCATGTGACCGAGCAGCAGTGCGGAACGGCTGGCAGGTGTGAGAATGAGCTTATCGAAGTAGCCGTTTTCAATGTCGCGGACGATGCCATCACCCGCCAAGCCCGATCCGCTCAAGGCGGCGCTGAGGACGGCAAGCGGCAGAATGAAACCGAGATAGCTTTCGCCGCTCAACCCCGGTAAAAAGTTCGACGCATCACCGAGCGTTCCGGTATAGACAAACAAGAAAAACACGCTGATGATCAAGCCCGGAATAATCTGCGCCGGAACGCGAAACGCAATCCGCAAACTGCGGATGGTCATCGCGGAGACTTGCAGCACGAACGGCATTTGGGGCAGCGCCGCATCGGGTGTGAAGGACATGCCCCGCGCCGTGGTCGAAATCGGGTTATTGACAGTTGTCGCCATAGTGGGAAATCCTCTGACAAAGCGTAGATAGTTCGATTGTGTAGTTACGCCGATTTCTCGACGGGTTCGGTTTCCTGTGTGAAACGCTGACCAGTCACTTTCAGGAACACGTCATCAAGCGTGGGCTGTGAGAGCGTGAGCGCGGAAGGCACTAATCCACGCGCATTCAAGCGGCTGACGACTATAGGCACGACTTCGGCAGCTTTCGGGCGATAGAGACGCAGCGTATTGCGGTCAATTTGCGCGCGGTCAACCATGCCTTCGAGTTCACGCTGCGCTTCTTCGGCAGCGCCAGTGTTTTCAAACGTTAGATTGATCGACTCGCCGCCAAGCGCTGCTTTGAGTTCGGCGGGTTTGCCTTGAGCGGCGATGCGCCCCTTGTCGATGATGGCGACACGATCCGCGAGTTCATCCGCTTCTTCGAGATACTGCGTCGTCAAGAAAATCGTCATGCCGTATTCACGGTTGAGGCGGCGCACTTCGGTCCACACATCGCGGCGGCTGGCAGGGTCGAGTCCGGTTGTCGGCTCGTCTAGGAATAAAATTTGCGGGCGATGCACCAGCGCGAGCGCCAAATCCAAGCGGCGGCGCATTCCACCGGAATACTTGCCAACACGACGATCAATTACCTTGGGTTCATCCAGTTTAACGATGGCGAGCAGTTCTTTGGCGCGGTTTTGCGCTTCACGACGGTTCATGCCAAACAACTGCCCTTGAATGGTGAGCAGTTCCATCGACTTCATCAAGGGGTCAAGCCCAATTTCCTGGAGCGCCACCCCCGCGATGCGCCGCACTATGCTTGCCTGATGAACTACGTCATAGCCGCCAACAGTCGCGCTGCCGCTGGTGGGCAGCGATAGAGTCGTGAGCATACTTACGGTGGTGCTTTTGCCCGCGCCATTGGGACCTAAAAACCCGAACACCTCACCAGCTTCGACTTTGAATGACACTTGATCAACAGCCGTAAAATCCCCGAATGATTTGACTAGACTTTCCGCGACAATTTCCCGATTCGACATGGATGCATCCTTCCTGCATGCTCGGACTGCAAAACAACTCAACTGAGTTCAAAATGATTGTTTGAAAGGGGAAAATCGGACTACGGATTTTCCTCAAAACGGGGTTGATCCCCGCCCGCTGTACGGAATACTGACCACAAGAGCGCGATTCCATCGGCGACCTGCTGCCGCTGGTCATCGGTCAGGATATCGAAGAAATGCGCCAACTTGGCTTCCAACTCGTTGGTCATCGCTTTGAGTACGTTCGCGCCTAAGTTGGTGATTTCCACCCACACAATCCGGCGATCCCGTTCCGAACGACGGCGGCTCACCCACCCGCGTTCTTCAAGCGTACTGATGGTATTCGACATGGTTGGCGCGGTGACGTGCATCCGTTCAGCAAGTTCGCTTAACGTATGCGGTCGCTGATTCAAGATGCCCAATACCGGAACATGCGCTTCGGACATGGTATTGTCCGTGGCGCGCATTTGCGCCACCACTACCCCCATGATCATGGGGATAGTCTCCAACATGCGGCGAGCGATCTGCCGGTTATCAAGGTGCGAGTGAAGGGTCATAATGTTTTGCTTCGCTAATCATTAGCCATTCTAAGGATATTGGTTTTGGTATTTTGAGTCAATGCTTTTGTATGAGTGGTTGATAAGCTGATCTTGAATGCTTGCTGAACCGCTCGATGCGATACCAGAGTGACAGATATTACCACTCAAAGCAGCAGAACCAACGCTTTGCTACAATTCAAGCCAACTTGTTTTGGGGTCACACCGGGGTTAGAGAACCATGCTTCGCCGTTTACTACTCTATCTTTCTACTGCGAAATGGGCGCGCGGGATCGCTACGCGCTGGGGGGCTGCACGCCGTGTCGCCAAGCGATTCATCGCGGGCGAAACTGTTGATGAAGCCGTGAGCGCTACCCGCGAATTGAATAAACAGGGGCTGCTGGTATCGCTCGATTACTTGGGAGAAAGCGTCAGCCGCGCCGAAGACACACACGAAGTCGTCGCCACGTATCAACAATTACTCGAACGCATCGACACGGAAAAGCTGAAAGCGAGTGTGTCGCTCAAGCTGACGCATTTCGGCTTGGACATCAGCGAAGAATTGTGCGTGGGCAATCTGCGCCGCTTCTTGACCGATGCAAAAGCGCGAAACATCCCCGTGACGATTGACATGGAAAGCTCGAACTACACCGATACCACGCTGCGAATTTATCGCACGCTGCGCGATGAATACGAGTTCGCCAATCTCGGCACGGTGATTCAGGCGTATCTTTACCGGAGCAAAGACGATATGCGCGAACTTGCCCGTGAAGGCAGCACGATCCGCTTATGCAAAGGCGCGTATCTCGAACCCGCGTCGGTGGCTTTCCCCCAAAAAGCCGACGTGGATAAGCAGTATGTCGAGATTATGAATGACTATCTCGCGTCACCGCCGCCCGCCGTGCTGCAAATCGCCACGCACGACGAGAACATCATCCAAGCGGCGGAAAGCAGAATTAAAGCGGGTGCGATCCCTCCGGAACGCTACGAATTTCAGATGTTGTACGGTATCCGCACACCGCGACAGCTTGCGCTAGCTTCAGCAGGGCATCCGGTTCGTGTGTATGTCCCCTTCGGTGAAGCGTGGTATCCGTATTTTATGCGCCGCCTTGCGGAACGCCCCGCGAACTTGTGGTTCTTCGCGCGCAGTTTCTTCCGCGCCTAATCCCCAGCAGGGGTGACATTCATCATGAGTCGCCCCTGATCTTCTTCGCGATTCGCGTCTGCGGTGGGAAGTTCCCCTTGCACAACGGCATCAAAGACTCATGCATACAAATTAGCTGATGCTGTTTTCTGTAAGGAGTCTACTCATGTCACTGATTAAATTTCTCGCCAGCGCAAATGGTCGTCTTGTGCGAATTGTCGCGGGCATCGTCTTGATCGTCATTGGTCTGCTTGTCGTGCAAGGCACGGGCGGGATCATTCTCGCCATTGTCGGTGTCGTGCCGCTGTTGGCGGGCATCTTCGATTTGTGCGTGTTCGCGCCGCTGTTCGGGCTGCCTTTCAGCGGCAAAGCGATCCGCGAACGCTAAGAAACCATTTGATAATCACCCGTTTTTCCCTCACGACGGACGCGCCGTCCCTACATCAATCACATGGGCGGGGCGGCGACTTGCACGACAAAGCCCTGTGAAGTGCCGGGAAGTTCTGTGATTGCGAATACCTGTCCGTCGGGCGTGCCGATATAGGTTGTATACGACGTGCGTCCGGCGGGCTGAATCAGAATATCCGCACCCGCTTCGGGCGCGACTGCCCAGCCCAACGAACTACGCTCAGCACCGAGGTATGACCATATTTTGCCGAAGCCGCGCACAGGCGTGAGGAGTCCCTGCGGCGCGACGGCATCGGGACTTAACTCGCCTTCCCGATAGGTATCCTCAAAGATTTGCAGCGTCCCGTTTTCTAGGTCGATGACGTAAATTTCCTGTACGCTACTGAACCAGAGCATCACGCCGTTTTCGAACGGCTGATACGCGCCAGAAACCACGCGCGCCGATTCATCGGGGCATGTCAGGTTGGGGATGCTGCCGAGCCATTCATGGGCGCAGATTTCCGGTGTCGCTTGTGCGGGGGATTCCAGCACGTCACGCGGCACATAGATCACCGCGCCGATGGGCAGCGCGTCGGGATCGTCGATGCAGTTCAAGGTCGCAAGCTGGCTCACCGTGACAGTGTGCGGCACGCCGGATCCGCCGAGCAAATCGCGCAGTGTATCGCCCGCTTGCACGACATACGGCACAAAATCGGGCAGTGTGTAGCCCGCGCAGTTGAGCGCGCGCGCGTCTTGTGCGGGGCGCGCAGCGGTGATCACGGGGTTGGGCGTGGGGGTTCGCACATCAGGAATCGACGGCGTGATCGGGTTCTGCGCGAATGTCAGCGCAGTAATCGACAAAACAAGCGTGACGCAAACAGCAATCAACAACCGTGTGGGTTTGTTCATTCAATTAACCTCTTAAGAAGCTAAAACAGCGGGTTAAGCGGCGCGTCGGGCACGTGAGCGATACCAGAAAATCCCAATCGCTTGTACGACCACGACGAGGATGGTGAGGATGATGACGATGTAGGTCATGATCGATTCGCGGCGGACGACGGTTTGATACAAGAATGTGTGCGCGATGACGAAGGCGAACAATCCGTAGTTGAAACGCTGGAGCGTTTTCCAGCGTTTGCCTTTGAGTAAGCGCATCGACAGATCGTTTGAGATGACGAGCAGCGCGAGCAAAATTAGCGTACCGATTAATCCTGTGTAGTTGGATACGCCGAACAAATCGGTGCGTATGCCACCCTGCTCGTTGAAAAAATAATACTCAATTTGCCCGCCGAGATGCACCCGCAAGCCCGTGATCACATGGACGATGCCGGCGAAGCCGACCCAGATGCCGACATCACGACGCGAATACAAATTGACGGGATTACGCCCAATGCGGCGGCGATACTGATTCCATGTGCCAAGGACGAGCGTAAGGACGAGCATGAGCAGCGCGGCGTAACCCGTGCCTACGGTCACGGCGCGATCCAGCGGATAGTTTGGCTTGAGCAGGGTCGTGACCACACAGGCGACGAGCGTGAGCGCCAGCATGATCCCGTGCGTGAGCCAACGTGAAAATGATCCCCCAAGCAGCATAACTAACGCCCGTTCACGGCTTGCGCGCCAACAAAATTTGCGAATGTCCGAACGGGAGATCAACGCCCAAGCCGATGACCGCCGCTTCGACTTTGAGCCAACCGTGCAGCACGGCGCTGATCACACCGGGCTGCGGCGGACGGATCGCCAAGCCGGGACCAATCGCTTTCGACTGCTGGGCGCGTTTGGCTGTGAAGGCGCGGGTGTATTCGCCCGCCATCGCCCACACGGACGGCAGCATGTTGACATAACTTGCCCGTTCGACCCTCAAGCCCGCCGCTTCGCTCATACGAATCAAATCGCGGCGGTGATAGCGCCGATACAAATTTTCGTCCGCGCCTTCCAACGGCGCATGACCGAGTGCCGAATTGGTGCGGATGAACAGCAGCCCGCCTGAACGGAGCATCTTGGCAAACGCATTCATCGCGGATTGATCCCCCCCTATTGGCGACAAATGCTGAAGCGTGTCGTTACACAGGATTATGTCGAACGAGTCAGGCGCGAATGGCTGATCCACGGCGCTGGCAAGCACTAGGCGAGAAAATCCGCGCTGCTGGCAAAACTTGAGCGCGTGATCGCTGTTGTCATACCCCACGACTTCACGGTCAGAATAGCGGCGCAGATACGTGAGCAGATACCCCGTGCCGCATCCTGCATCGAGAATATCGAGATCACGGCGACCCTTCAACGGGGCAAAAGCAAGGGCACGATCCAACAGCACATCCATCGCAGCACGCATCCCTTTTGACCACCAATGCGATTCTTCAATGTCGTACAGCTTTTGATAGTAAGCGTATTCGAAAATTTGGGGCGCTGCCGTCTTCGATGGGGGCGATTTCATTGCGGTCATAACGGTGTGAACGTTTCTTGGTTGGCGATAATGTCGATGCTTCCCGTTTGTGGATCGACATGATACCCAAGCGCGGGGGCACGATTGGCGATGCGCGGAAGCAGCGGCGTAATATCGGCAAAGTTATCGCGCTGCCATTTCGCCTGCGATCCAGTCGCGGGGACGGACAGCGCATTGATAGGTTCAGCGATGAGGTGATCGAGTTTGGCACGCATGGTATCGGTGGGCGTGATACCCGTCCACGCGCAAATTTGATCGAGCATCACGGCGGGCTGGTCGAGCAAATGCTCGAAGTGAAGCTCATGCCACTGATCTGCCGGAACGAGCTTGCGCCCTGCTTCAAAGGCGCGGGTGTAGGCTTCCCATTGGGCATAAGCGATTTCGGGAATCGGGGACTTGATGTACTCGCGCCATCCGTCGATCAAGCTGAAGCACCAGCGTTTGTGATGGTCATAGCCGGGAATTTCGAGTGTGACAGGGATGTAATAGGCGCGATAGCGTCCCTGTGGATGCCGCCATCCGGTGATGAGCGAGTTGATCACATCGGGCGGGCTGCGCTTGATGACGAGAAAAATTGCGTCTGGGAACAGATCGCGCAAATACGGAATTCGCAGCGCGTTTTCCGGCGTTTTTTCGACAAAACGCCGCGCTCCAAAATGCGCGTAAAAATAGGCTTTGACGTAGCGACGCTCCAACGGGCGCACCTGCCCCGCGCCCACCGAATCACCATGCCAGCCGGAATAGCGCGGGTGATGAAACGTGCGCCACAGGTCATGCCCTTCGCGGGGCAAACTCGCAAGCTGGTCGCTGGCGCGGAGCAGATGCCAGAGCATGGTTGTTCCACTGCGCGGCACACCGATGATGAAGATCGGGCGGTGGTAATCCACACCGCGAATCATCGCGCCGATCAGCCGTGCGGTGCGTTTCGCGTCGAAGCGTTTGATCATGTTGATGACGCGCCAGCTAATCCCCCAAGGATCGTCGATGCGTTTTAACCAGCCGGGCATTTGATCCGGCATCTCTTTGATTCTGGGTTCGCTGCTCATCGGGCTATGCCTCTGCCGGCGCTTTGCGATGCGGAATCCACGCCCGCACCAGCGAAAGCACGTCCTCCAGCGGCACGATCCGCAAGACCAGCACGCACCCGGCATAGACCACCACACCTACAACAATCTGTGTGATCAACGGTTGATTCAACAGCGTGAACAACACGCTCGCCAAGATCACCCCCGCCGCGCCTAATTTGGGCAAATGCCGACCCAATGGGACATGCCCAACAAGCTCATGCACGTAAAGATAGCTCAACACAAGGTTGATCGATTCGGCGGCGACGGTAGCGAACGCGGCACCGGGAAGCCCGTAGCGGGGAATGAGCACCAGATTGAGCAAGATATTCGTGCCTGCTGATAAGAAAGTCAATCGTAGATTGGCGTGCTGCTTGTCGAACGAGATCAAGAGTGTGCGAAAATTACGATTGACGAACAAAAGCGCCGTCGCCCAAATCAAGATTTGGAAGGGCAGCACCGCATCGTGATATTCCGCACCGAATACCAAATTGAACACTTCGGGCGCGAGTATCGTCCCCGCCACCGCAATTCCCAAGCCCACCGCGCCGGTAAGGCGCACTGAACGGTCAAGCAGGGCTTGGATGCTTTGGAGTCCGGTGAGATGCGCGCGATCAAAAGCAGGTGTCACCGCGTTGAAATACATAACGATTAAGATGCTGGGGACCCAGATAAACCGGTACGCCGCCCCATACTGCCCGGTGGCATAACTACTCATCACCAAGCCGACGAGCAGCGAGTCGAAATTGAGGTTGACCGTCGCCATGCTGCGCGTGATCGCCAGCGGAAGCGCGGCTTTCGCCAATGGCTGCCATATCGCTTTGGGCGTTCCAATACCCGGCATTCCATAACGGCGCACATACAACATAAACAACATGCCAATGCTGCTCAACTGCGCGCTGAGATAGATAATGGCGACAAGCGGCAAATCTTCCGGCTGGCGGATCAAGACGAGTGTGCCAATCACGGTCACAAGCTGCATGACGATTTCCGCTAGGCTGACGAAGTGCATGGCTTCGTTGCCCAAAAATACCCAGCTCAAGTCAATAACGACGAAGAAGAAATAGATGCCGTAGAGAATGATGGTGCGTTTGCCAATATCGCTGGTTTCGGGGAGCAGCACCACGACCAGCGCCATTACCGCAAAAGCGACGAACGAGAGCGCCAAACGAATCGTGATCACGGCGCGCACCAAGCGGCGCACACTTTCTGGCTTGGGATCGCGCACGACTTCACGCGGTCCCAAACGAGAGAACCCGGCGTTTACGATCAATTCGGGATAGGTGAGGATGGTCATAGCGAACGTGACCACGCCGAAGTATTCCGCGCCCAAAACACGCGCCAAATACACGTTGCTGATGACCGCCAAGCCTTTGGCGATCACCTGCCCGACGATGAGCGCGATGAAATTGCGCGACATGCGCCGTGTGTTCGCATGTGGATGATCCGCGGTTGGTTGTTCATCCGGTGTTTGATCAGCAATTGGCGATACAGCAGTGCTTATCGGATCCGCTGGAAGCTGTCGTTTATCAAGAGCCATAGCGTTCTCGTCTATGCCATCCTACAATGTCGAGATAAGGCGCGAAAAATGTAATCAGCGGACGCAGCAAAGCTATCCGCGCCAATGAAGCATACAGCGTGAACAACCACCGTAAAACGGCGGATTGATGGGCAATATCGTCCGGCATCAAGCGCGGAAGGGTCACTTGCCAATTGGCGGCAGTGGGGCTACGGCGCAGTATTGATCTTACCTCAAACCACGATAACAGGGAAATGTGGTACGGTACACCCTTTATCCGTTCGACTACCCTGCGCTGCATCCGACGCGGCAGCAGCCCGATTCCCCACAGATTGACATGCGGTTCGGGTCCCGGCGCAAAACGGTTGACCGTGCGCCCCATAAATCCCCCGCCGATAGAAAGCACACGCGCCGCTTCGTCGATCACGGCGGCAGCATTCGCCGCATGTTCGAGCAAGTTTTCTGCTGTGACGAGCGCGAACGATTCGTCTTTGAACGGCAGATGATCGGCACATGCACATACCAATGTGACACGGTTTTCGAGTCCAAGTTCATGCAGCCGCGCTTGCGCCACAATTAACCAGCGAAACGCAATATCGACCCCGACGACGGCATGTCCACGCTGAGCGAGCGCGGCGAGAAATCCACCCGTCCCACAGCCGAGATCGAGCGTGGTTTCGCCAACGAGCAAGCCGTATGCGTCCAAGCGGGCGATTATGCCGTCGCCGCGCCGCAATCCAGCGAGATGATGCGCGGTGAAGCGTTCGGCTTGGTCGGGTGTGACTTCCGGTGTGATGGCGTAATAGCGGCGCACTAATCCCGCGAAATCGAGTCCCATGCGCGCGGCATCATCGGCTAATCGCTGTCCCTTAGCGCGGTCAGATTCCAGATCGATATATGGATCGGGATAGACACGAAAATCAGGGATTCCAGCGATGATCGGGTAGGTCGCCGCGCACGCTTCGCACACATACGCAGTTGACTCAAGGCGAACATCCGCTTTACAGCGTGGACAAATCAAGATCATCGGCTGAAATCTCGAAGAATGGTTTAGCAGGGGCGGAACTTTTTCCGTTTTCTTTACTTTACCTATTGTACGGCAGAGATGCGTCGAAATCTGGCTGTATAAGGCGTTTGACACGCCGCAGCAGATCGCGCACGTTCCAGTATACCTGAGTGGTAGGGAATTCGAGATGGGCGAGAATCGGAGGGGATAAATAATAGGAGTCGAGGCGGGGAAGCATAAAGGGATCATCGCGGCGCGATGCGGTGCCTAAGCGCGTGCCAACCGCCCCATCAAAATGTTGGGCGGCAATGGCGCGGATCGTCGCATCCGCCGCGCCGTAAGGATAACAAAACAGGCAGGCATCGCATCCGGTACGCTCACGGACAGTATACGCCGATTCCACAATTTCAGATTCAGCGCGCGCCGGCGAAAGAAGGGTTAGCGGAGGATGTGTCCGCGTGTGGGCGGCGAAATCCGCGCCTTGCGCCGCCATGTGTTCGATCTGCGTCCATGTGAGGAGCGGCGATGGGGGAATGCTCTCGTGCTGTCCCAACCAGCGGTTGTCCCCGCCCACACGATCCGTGATCAAGAAAATCGTCGCCGTAAAACCGTAATCGCGCAAGCGATCCCACGCGCGGGTATACACGCTCTCGTAGCCATCGTCGAATGTGATCAGAATTGGCTTGCTTGCGGGGATTTTTTCCCCGCGCAAAAATGCGAGTGCATCTGCAACTGTGACCGCGCTGTACCCTGCCTTTGCCAGCGCGTTGAGGTGCTGCTCGAACACGCTTACGGGCGTGGACACAGGCGACGGATGTTCACCAATCGCGTGATAAGTGAAAATGGGGAGCATGAAAGACCTAAAGTTCACGGCGGACGCGCCGTTAGGGTAATCCGCAGTGATGCGACGGTTTGTTGGCGAGAGGCATAATGCAATTTTTCAAAAACGTGGTGCAACGTCAAAAACAGACTCCACGCTATCCTACCATCTTGCCTCGTTGCTCAAACACGGTGGGGGTCTGCCCCCACCTTACAAACGAGTATTGGCAAAAGAGCATTCTGTCGCCCTTAGAAATGGGTGTGCTTGCGAGAATGTTTATCCGTCGGGGTTGGGGAAGGCGTTCCCGCTGTCCCCGCCGTTGATGGGTTCAAGGTAGTATTCTGGAACCACGCCTTCGGCTGTCCAGCCGACTTTGCCGTTCGCGTTCACCTGCCACCAGCGGATGAAATTGGTGGTATCACAGGTTGGTCCGCCGATGACGATGAACGGCGTGAGGTTTTGCAGCAGGTCGAGGATTTCCCCCTCTAGGCTCGGCTCAGCGCGCAAGCGATTAGGCAGCCCTTGGGCGGTCACGCGAGCTTGCAGCCCGATCTGTAAGCGAGAAGGCGGCGAACCGGGGCAAATATCGCCGTTGCTGCCAAACAGCGTGGGGAACGGCGTAGGTGTCGGCTGAGGAGTTGGGGTTTCCGTCGGCAGCGGCGTTTGTGTCGCTGTGGGTGTAACCGAAGGCGTAGGTGTCCATTGGGTCGCTGTCGCGGTTTCAAAGGCTTGCGCGACAGATGTTTGATTGGCGTGGATCAAGCTCAAAGCGGGCGGCACGAGCAGGGCGGAAATGATCCCACACATGGCGACGATCAAGATCAGAGCGGTAAGCAGCATAATGGGGATATACGGCGGAATGGCAACTTCCCCCGTCATGGACTTACTACCTTTGACCTCACGGGGTTCAACAATGACTTCGTAGGTCACATTGCGCGTGTTACCAATAAGCTGGCGATTTTTCGCCCGCACCTTGAGATCGACAATTTCGGAGCGTCCGGGCATGACGGTAAACTGCTTGCCGCTGGAGGTGATTTCAAGGTTTTTGCCCCGGTCACGGGCGGTGATGTTATACGTGGTGGCGATGTTGCCTGTATTGGTAATAGAAACTTCGACCATCGCACGCCGCCGAATTTGCAGCGGCGACATATCCATCAAGAAGTCATAGAACGGGCTGATCTCCAACGCGCCTTGCACAGCAGGTGAAACAATCGCCTGTGCGCGGGTGGATACACGAATTTCAAAAGCGTGCTGACCAGCGGTGCTGTCGCTGTTCAAGGGGGGGTGAAATTCAACCGAGGCGGTATCGCGGTTGCCGGGAAGCAGATACAAGGCTTGATCGGGCGGGGTGTACCATTCCGCCGGAATGCCATAGACAGACACGGTGAAGTGATCGACCAGCTTAGTTTGATTGGTGATTTCGAGCGCGAGTGTCACCCGTGAACCGGGCGCGACTTTGACCAGTGTGGCGCTTAACGACACGCCGATGCGGTCGCGTTCCTGCGGCGGAACAGAGGGTATCACCGCTGCGCCACCGCTGCGCCCCGGCACATTCGATACGTGCAAGCTGCCGAGCGGGCGTTCGAGTTCGGTCATCCCGCCAGCGGGGCGCTTGTCGGTTTCCGGCTGCGCGGGTTCGATTCGCATCCAGTAATCGGCAAGGCGCACCAGCACATTTTGATCCCAAACTTCAGCGATATTGGGGATCAATTGGGCATCACCCAAGAATGTGCCGTTGGTCGATCCTAAATCGACCACTCGGTATTTGCCATCGAAACCGCGTTCGATGCGCGCATGACGGCGAGAAACTCTACGTCCCCCCAAGCGCACATCACGGTTAGAGTCGCGCCCAATGGTGAACAGGTTCTTGTTGAGCGTGATCGTGACTGTCGGCTCGGCTTCGTTGTAGATAATCAAGCGATCAAAGCCAACTTCTTCTGGCGAAACGGGCGGCGGCGTGTAATACGGCGGTTGTTCGGGCGCTTCGTAAAGCGACATGACTTCGGTGGAAAGCGCGTCAATGTCCGTAATCGAGAGCGGATCAGCAGCATCGCCTGTTGGCACTGCGCCGGGCATGGGCTTGGCGCTCGACGCGGGCGCGGCAGAAATCAGCGCGAGTGAATCGCGCAGCACGCGGGCGACTTCCGCCGCATTTTGGAAGCGGTCATTCGGATTTTTCTGCAAGCATTTCAGTATGATGCGCTCAATGGGCGCAGGCAACCCGGGGCGATAATCCGACGGTTTTGGGATCGGTTCGCGGGTGTGCATCCGCACCGCTTCAGCAATCGAACGTGGGGCATAGGGCAAGCGCAGCGTGGTGAGTTCATACAGCATCACGCCTAAGCCGTAAATATCGCTGCGGGTATCGACGCGCTCCGCGAGACACTGTTCCGGCGACATATACGGATATGTGCCAATCGGCTGGTCGGTGGCGTAAATGTCGCCGCTTTCGGCAAGAGTCGCTAACCCAAAGTCAGTCAAGACGGGTTGATAGTTGACTTTGACTTTCGCCGTTGGAGAGGAAAGATCACTGCTGCCGCCATTTTCGGAAGTGGCATCCTGCACACGCAGCACCACATTGTCAGGCTTAATATCGCGGTGGATCAAGCCCATTTGATGGGCGTAATAGAGCGCATCCGCCATCTGGCTGGTGAGGCTGATTACGTCCTCGAAAGGGATGAACTGCCCACTTTCCTGATAACGTTTGATGTAATCACGCAGGCTTCCCCCGGTGATCAACTCCATGATGATGAAAAGTTCACCTTCGATGGTGTCGAACGAGAGAACACGCACAATGTTGGGATGATCCAGCGCGGCAATCGCACGGGCTTCTTGCATAAAACGCCCGCGAAACAAATCCTGCCCTGCATACTGCGGGTGCATAACTTTGATGGCGACAGGACGCTGCAAGCGCAAATCTGTCGCTTGATATACGGAAGCCATTCCGCCCTGACCGACAAAGCGATCCATGCGGTAATTCTGAAATGTTCTGCCAACAAGACCGCGATCTGGCATGGTATGGAATCCGATATTTCAATGGCGGCGCGAACCGTTCAGCGATTCGCGCATCTACGAGCTGTAAAAGTTACGGTTTTTCTTCTTTGCGAACAGCGTTTCCGCTTTGCTGAACCACGTGCGTTAGCTCATGCGCGAGCAGTTCTTGACCTTGAGTACTCGACGGATCGTACTTTCCGGATTGGAAGAAAATATCCTGTCCGTGCGTGAATGCTTGAGCGGAAAGCTGCTGATTCAACTGCTGCGATTGATCGCCAGTGTGGATTTTCACGCCGCTGAAATCCGCGCCCATTGCATCGCCCATCTTGCGGCTCAAATCTGGCGGGAGCGGTTCGCCACTGCCCTTCATGCTGTTGATCTGATGTTCTGTGTCACCGCCCACATCGAACGCGCCCATCATATCGACAGCACCGCCGTCAGGGCTGCTCAAATCGCTGCGGGCAATATCACTGCGCTTAGCGGCGAGTTCGTCTTCTTCCGCGCGCTGGATGCGCTTGGCGGCGACCATATCTTCTTCTTCAGGGGCGCGCTGGATACGTTTGGCAGCGAGTTCGTCTTCATCTGCGGCACGCTGGATGCGCTTCATGCTCATTTCGTCTTCGTCTGCGGCACGCTGGATGCGTTTGGCAGCAAGTTCGTCTTCATCTGGGGCACGCTGGATGCGCTTCATGCTCATTTCGTCTTCGTCTGCGGCACGCTGTACAGGCGCGTTGATTTGGCTGACAACCTGCTTGGCGACAGTATCCGCTTCCGATTCATACGCATCGTTGGCAGCGCCAACATGCAGCTTGGTTTGCACACGCGTGGTTGTGTTGAGACTCGGTTTCAACATACGTTGGACGGCGCGATTGCCCACGCTGTTTTGCAGGGCATGAACGGGATGCGGATCGGCGTGGGCGCTGTCGTCGGCAGGTTTCACTGGCTTGCGACGGGCAGAGCGCGCTCGGAGTTCACTATTGGAAAAGTCCGTCATGCTGCACCTCAAAGAAATGTTTTGTTCAGGAAATTTCCAGCGTATGCGACGCGAACGCTGGTTTTTGCGAAGCGATTAGCCGTTCGGCGACTTCGCGCTCGAAGCGGGTTTCACTTTTGCTCAATGCTAATCTTACCACGAAATGGCACGGTTCATTACGATTTTCGATGATCTCTGGACGCACGCCAAAATACAATTCCAGCAGGCGTTCCAAGCCAATTTTTGTGCCGCGACGGAGAAACAGCCACCCAATTTGACTCAAAATCGCGCGCTGGCGTTCTATGGGAAGATCGGGAATGATCAACAGGTCAAACCAGCTTGCCATCCATTGAAGCCACGCGGGCGGGGCAATATCGGGCGTGAGATAGAGATCAAAGTTGTCGATATTCCAGACAATCGGCGCGAAAATGCTTTCACAAATGAGCAGGTAACGCCCGATAAATTCATCGTCGGAGTAGATAGCGGGGAGATAATTCAGCCATGTCGAACGCTGACGTGGTACGCCGGGCGGATATTCATCGCCACGCGCCGTTGTACTTGATTTGCCCGCGCCAAGCCCCGATCCGCCATTGAACGTACCGGGTGGAATATCTGGGATTGACGATACAATTGGGGCGGATTCATAAGTTGGCGGCTGCAAATTACCCGAAATATCTGGCGCGGGTGCATCCGGCTGTGGCGCGCTGCGGCGTGATGACTTACTGCGGCGCGGGGACTTATCGCCGGCATCGGTTTCATAACCGTCACCCTCTGTTGTCGGCTTTGGCGTGGATGCGGCATCGATCTGCTGTGTGAGCGCGGCGCGTTCAGCCGCATCCCCTCCCGCAAGCGCGTTATCGCCAACCGCATCCGCCAACGCGCTTTTCGGTTCATCCGGCGGAGTTGGTTCGAGTTCTGGCGCGGCGCGGCGCGCAGCAGGATCAAGCGGAAGCGGCAGCGGCGGCGTGACCATGCGAATAAACGTGAGCGTAAACGGACCGAGGCGAATTACATCACCGGGGCGAAGGGGAGTCGGGGTGCGGGGACGCACTCGGCTGTCATTGATCCATGCGCCGTTGCTGCTGTTCAAATCTTCGAGATAGAAAGCGCCTTCCTGCCAAAAAATACGCGCATGTTGGCGGCTGATCTGGCTGTTAGGCAGCGAGAGATCGTTATCGGCGGCACGCCCCATGAGGAACCCATCAGCAGAGGGTTCAATCAAGGCATCGCGCGGTTCAAACGTGCCGGGTCCGGTGATGTGAAACTGCGCTTTCGGACGTGGATCAGGGCTACTCATTTAATCAATCCGCACATCATGCTTGTAAGACACAATCACGCCATGCTGCACGACGGAAATCTCGTTGACAGCTTCGCTGGCACGGGTGAACTGCCCACGATTGTAACTTACCGGATACAGCTTGACCGAACGAATATATTCTACACCGGGGACACGCAGCAGCACTGCCATCAAATCGGCAACGAACAAATCACGTCCGAAGGGCCAGCCTTTGCCATCTGTGCCGCCAATCAACGGATTCAAAAAATCGAACAGGGCGGCTTCGACGGCACGGCTGACCGTATCGCCATCATAGACCGGGATATGCCGAAAACGCACTTCCGTTTCCACCCACTGATACGCGGGCTGCACAACATTCAACTGCGTGCTGATCAAACGGCGCTCATCGAGATATGCCACGATGCGGTCACGTACATCCGGCGAGAGATTGAGGCTTTCCGGTGACAAATACCCTTGCATACGCGGCACAGCGGGAATCACCATGAGATTAATTTCGCCGCGCGTGGTCATAGCGGGCTGCAAGCAGTGAACACGCGCGATTTCGCCGGGGGCGGCTTCGTGGGCGAGATATTCAAAGTCCTGCGGCGTAACAGCACGTCCTAGTGAGCGCAAATGGCCGGGAACACGCATCTTGGCGGTTTCAAGGTCCTCGGCATTCAAACCTCCGCGTGCGGGTTCGCGGTTGGTGACACGTTCGACATATGGAATCGAGTTCTTCAGGACGTTGATCGTGTACTTAGCGACATTGCCCGTCACCCCCCCGCCAGATCGATACGAGCGCATGAAAATCGCTGCGCCCTGTGGGGGAATCATCCCGTAAACGTGGATATGCCCGTCACGATGCCGCAGCGCGGGGGCAAAGCGAATTTCACCCAACTGGCTGTCGAGCGTGTAATGCCGGTCATTCGGTGTGGAAGTGGCAAAATCGCTCACTTCCGTCCAGCGTTCTTCGCGTCCATCTTCTAAGCGCACGATCAAATATTCACCCGGTCCACGCGGGACAATCGGCGTGTTATCGAGATAGAACGTCTGCCCCGGCGAACCATCCGAGCGTCCTAACAGTTCCATGTCAGCGCGGCGCGCATTCGTCGCGTCGGTTGTAATTCCCCATGACGATACTTCGAGTTTATCAATTTGCGGGCTGACACGATAATTCTGCACGCCTTCACGCAAATCAAGGCGGCAGCGCACCCAAAACGCGGAGATTTCGCTGCGAACAGCGCGGCGCATCACGGGCAAATGCAGACGGATTAACCCAGTCACATTCATGCCCAAAGTCGAATCGAAATCGACTTCGATGCGCGTCCAGTTTTGCGAATCCCCCGCGCTTAAAGTTTCCCAGATATACGGGGGATTGCGAGGATCGACACCCGCGCCTTCAGCGGTATCCACATCCAAATGCACGCCGAGAATATGCCGGCTCAAGTCCTGCTCAAAACCGAGATAGAAAGCATCGTCTTGCGCGGGGGGGTCAGAAGAAAACGCATTGAAGCCGCGCGCGCCATCGACCAAGCGTCCCACGTCAATCACGGAAAACTGCCGACCTTCAATGCCGCCCGCGCTGGTGAGGACATAATTTAACTGGGGGACGAGAATTTCAGCGGGCGCATCTGTTGTAAACACGATGCCCGGATCGGTTTCCGAGCGTACAGTACTGACTTCTGTGCCCCCCGGAATGGTCATGACCGTCGTTTGCGGGGCGCTCAACCAGAAGGTGATCGGCGCGCGAGCCGGTTCGCTTTCGCGTAACTTGATGCCGATCAATTCCATAAACTTGATATAGTGTTTATCCGGTACGCGGTTAAGGCGATAGAGGACAATATCCGTCATGTAGGCGAACAATTCCAGCAGCGTGATACCGGGATCGCTGAGGTTATGATCCGTCCATTCTGGCACATACATGCCGATGCGACGACGCGCTTCGGCGGCTAAGTCGTTAAACGAACGGTCATCAAGGCTTGGAGCGGGCAGCGGCATACAAGGACACTTTCTTTACAGAAACTTTTGCATAAACGCGGACATCAAACGCAAGATGCTCGGCTATTCGGCAGGCAGCAAATAATATGGATAAATCAAACTGCGACGATCCACTTGTTCTTTGATTTGGTACTCAATGTTGATCATGAGTTCGGCGCGTTGGGCTCCGCCCGGTGTGACATGAACATTGATAATGTTGATGCGCGGTTCCCATCGCTGAAGGGCTTCCCTCACATACCGTTCAGCAGTAGACGCGGTTTGTTCATTGGCAGGATCAAAGATGAGTTCGTGAATCCGACAGCCAAAATCGGGTCGCATAACACGTTCCCCCGGCACCGTGTTGATAATGATGTAAATTGACTGGCGAATTTTGGCATCATCTTCCACCATCGCCATCCGGTCACGGTCATTTAAGCGTGGAGGAAATGCCAAGCCTAGTCCTGTTACCGATGCAGCCATGTACGCCTTCCTTCTGCTAATTGATCTTGACCGTGCCGCCCTTTAGCACAAGGGTGGTTGTCGCTTCAACATTGATATTGGGCGCTTTCACATCGACTTTGGTACTGCCGTTGACCGTCACATTCGCCGCATCGACTTTTACATCCCCTGTGGCAATGATCTCGATTTTAGAAGGGCTTGGCTTACTTGTCATCCGAATGATGGTATCGCCCGCCGCATCCTTAATCTCGATTTTTTCATCGGCGCTGTCTTCGACTAATGTGATGGTATGTTTCTTGGTTTTGAGCACCCGTGTAAATACACCCGCACCGTCTTTAACGGCATCCGAAGCTGAAGCCAGCGGTGGTTTATCGGTTCCGTTGTACAGCCCGCCAACCACATAAGGATGATTCATATCCCCCTGTTCAAACACGACAAGTACTTCGTCGTTGATTTCCGGCAGCCAGTATAACCCCCGCGATGATCCGCCGCCGACAGTTGCTACGCGCGCCCATCCACTTTCGATGTTATCGCCCATCCACGGGAACTTGACTTTAACTCGCCCCAAGCTATCTGGGTCTTTGTTGTTCGTGACCACACCGATGACCGCCGCGAATCCCGCGCTGTCGATGGAATGGGCGGCACGCTGCGAATCGCTGACCAAGTCCGCGATCAAGCGGTGCTGTTCACCTTCGACGGTGAAGCTGGTGTCGTAGCCGCCTTCTGGAGAATAGCGATGCGCGGCGGCGGTAACGACATAGGTGCCATTAAACTTCGTGCCCAAGTTGGAAAGGGTAAGTTTTGTCCCCGCCACTATATTGGGGCTGCCAAAGCATGTGCCTTCCGCTTCCAGAAAACCGCTGTTGATGGTATTGAGAATCGACAATGCGAGCGCATCGGCTTCCGATTGGTTGGCAACTGGGGTGTTGACTTCAAGCATTTTTGCCGTGCCAAATGTCGAACTGGCTTGCATACCCGATTTGCCGTATCCGGTTGATGGATGAGTGGCGCTAGAAGTCGCCTGACCAACGATTTCACGCTTCTGTTTCATATCCCAGCCGCGCACAGTCACTTCGCTCACTTGTCCTGTGCCGGAAAGCCGGGGCTGAAAACTGCGAAGTGTTTTTCCCCATTCCAACGTTATTGTTGTCGAACTAAGCTGCGGTTTTCGGAAATGGAGCGTTGTCCCCGCAATGACGACTTCATAGCCGATTCGCCTTGCTAAACGGTGAATTAATTCGAGCGCGGTTTCGTTACTGCGGATGAAGTATTCATAAATTTGTGATGAGGATTGAACTTGCGCCTGTAGTTTTCCAGCGGAAGCGGCTTGCACAACGCGGGTGACAATATCGGACGCACTGACTTGCAGAAATGTCTCCGATTTCACATCCCGCGTAAGGCGGTGGCTGTAATCGTAGCCGCGCACCGCGTACACACTCGTCCAACTGCTGGTGTATTCCGGCTCAATAGAGGTAATTTCGCCTTTGATGACCGGAACGTATGTATCATTTGCATCAGGAAATTCGATGATGACTTCTTTGCCCAAATCAAACGTACTGCTGTCGACCATATCGAGTGCATCATCATGAAAACGCAAGAGAAACATGCTCGGCGTATAAAGTGTGGTATCCACTTCTACTTCAAGCAGTTTGTCCATCGTCGCTTCGTTGAGATTTGAACCAGCTACTTTGATGGACACATGGGTGACTTTTGGCGTTGTGCCGTTGGAACTAGGCATTTGATTCTTCCTTACGGCATCTTCAACGTTTGACCGGGCTTGAGCTTCTGCGGATTATCGACATTATTCTTTTCCGCAACCGCGCGGTAATTGGAAGAATCGCCCGTGCCCTGCGCCGACATATTGTCGATGCGTTCACCTTCCGTGACTGTCACTGTGCGCGGCTGCTGTTCAACCGCTTCGGTGTTCGTCAACTGTGGCGCGGGTTCATCGACTTCAAGATATTGTTCGAGCGATATATCGACTGTGCATCGCAGCGGTACACCAGTGGGATCGAACAGCGTAAATTTTTGCGACATGCTGGTGATGATCGCCTTGAAATACAGCGCGCCCCACGAAAAAGCGACAGGCGGCGGTGCCGCTTTCCCACTTTTAGCGTTCACACTGCTGGTATCGATCATCATCATTTTCCACAGAGGATCGGTGTAATAGCGCACGTCGTTGCCTTCAGCAAGTGTGTCGAAGTGGAGGGTGAGGCTCAAGGTTTGCGCGCCGCCCTGCTGGAATACGACTTGTGGCAGGTTTTGCCCGGTGACGGGCTTCTTTTCCCACGTGTTTTGTTTGCTCAACGTATATTCATACGGGTTGAACATGAACTTGACTTCTTGATTCGTCTTTAGGTTGATGATTTTCGCGGGCTGTAGTCCGCCGCGCGTCAAATTGAGTGTCATCTCACGTTCATCCTCAACAGCTTGTTGGCACTTCTATTTACGATCTCGCCGTTCACGGTCAACACGCAGCCGATGTTTTAAGCGGCGAAAGACATCATGTGCCAATTCATCGACATCCACGCCCCCCTGCGCGTGATCATCGTTGGTTAAGGGGCGAGTCGGTATATCCTCTCGCTGGATCATCGTCTTGGCGGGAGGCGCTGCCTGCTGAACTGGCACATTCGGGGCGGGCTGATCACGGTTTGAATCTTTCAAGGTTTCAATCGTGCGAGCAGACGCGGGCTGAGGCGGCGATGCTTGGGTCGCTCGCTGCGGCTGACGTTGAACAGGTGGAGGAGTCGATGGTGGTGGAATTTCCCGTGCATGCGGGGAGAATCGTGCATCGAATTCTTCGATGATGGGAAGTCGTTCTTGGGGCGGTGAACCCGCCGGAACGAAGGGCTGTACATGTTTTGCTGCTGCCCGCTGCACATCCAATGGGTTAGGCACGGGCGCGCGGCGGCGGCGCACAACATTATCTTGCGGGTTGGAAATCGTTGGCGGTTTAAGCGCGCCACTGCTCAACAAGGCTTCAAACAAATCCATTTCATGCTGTGGATGCGTCGGAGATTCCGTCGCAGTATCCACAGGCGTAGATGACGAATCACTGGGTGACGGCGGCGGCGCTGAAAAATGCTGAATCGGCGGCGCAGATGACGGTTGCTGCTTGGACGCATAGGGGGAAGCGGACGGCGGCGTAAAATCTACCCGACGCTGAATGGGCGGCGAATCCGGCAGTGTGCCATCTGCGTGGGGTTGGACGAGCGGCGTATAGGGCGGCGTGTAGTCTGCTTGCCGCTGCACAACTGGCGGACTGGGCGGCGCACTCACCGCACGTGGGCGATCCTCTAGCACGGGCGGGATGGATGGCACTTCCGGCGCGCTGTACGACGTTTCTTCACTGCGCCGCTGCACAACTGGCGGACTGGGCGGCGCACTCACCGCGCGCGGGCGATCCTCTCGCACGGGCGGGATGGATGGCGCTTCCGGCGCGCTGTACGACGTTTCTTCACTCTGCCGCTGCACAACTGGCGGA
>DAOTZD010000020.1:0-56147 GCA_034434595.1 Anaerolineae bacterium | reverse complement strand
CGGACGCAGCAACCCAGCCAGATTCGGTGCCGTACCACAACGCCGTGTTGATCGTCTGCGCGTACAGCACCGTGAGTCGCTCCCTTGGGTTCAACTGCCCGACGATGGGCGCATCCGTGCTAGGGGCTTCTCGAATATTGACCGCTTGACTCAGCGGCGTAATCGAACACGGTGTCTCCTGTGTGTCTGCTTGCCCCCAACTTGGAATAACCGCGCTCACCAGCAATAAAAACAAAATCATGAGACCAATTTTTCGCGGTTGCATCGAATTGTCCTTAACCGGATTCCTGAAATCAGCGCATCTCTATGATAGCAATTCTAATGTTCTTGCGCGCGCGGGTATTCACCGTGCTACAATCAAACTAATCATCAACCTAAGGAAATGTATCATGTCCGATGCCTCTATAATTGCCGGACGTTATCAACTGCTCGACATCATTGATCACGGCGGGATGGGTACGGTTTACCGCGCCCGCGATACCCAAGCCGATCAGGTGGTGGCTGTCAAGGCGCTTAAACGTGAAATCATCGCCCAAGAACCGACGCTGATCGAACGATTTCGGCGTGAAGGCGAAGCCCTGCGCCAGCTTGACCACCCGAACATCATTCGCGTGTTGGATACGCCCGAACAGGACGGTAGCCATTATATCGTGATGGAATACATGCCGGGCGGATCGCTCGACCAACTGCTGCGAACGGAGAAACAGCTTCCAGTAGAACGCGCCCTCAAAATGGCGCTCGATATTGCCGACGCGCTCACTCGCGCGCACCGCCTCAAGATCATCCACCGCGATATTAAACCCGCCAACGTGCTGCTTGCCGCCGATGGCTCGATCCGCTTGACCGATTTTGGTGTGGCGCAGTTAGGCGACGTGAAAAGCCGCATCACCCAAGTGGGCGCGCTCGTCGGAAGCATCGCCTATTTAAGCCCGGAAGTTTGCTCTGGATCGCCTTATGACGAGCGCAGCGATATTTGGGCGTTTGGCGTGATGCTGTACGAAATGCTCACGGGCATCAACCCGTTCGCAAAATCCTCACCCGCCGAAACCTTCAGCGCCATTCTCACCGAAGTGCCGCGCGATCTCGTGGAATATCGCCCCGATGTTCCCGCCGCCATCGCATACTTGATCGACAACATGATCGCCAAAGACGCGCAGGATCGCATCAGCAGTGTGCGCGCGATTGGTGTTGAACTCGAAACCGTTCTCTCGCAGTTCAATCGTTCGCGCATGTCGCCGCGCATCGGCACGGATGAACATCCCGCCGCCAAACCCGTGACGAATACTGCCAGCACCACAGCACACGGAGCGGCGCATATTGGCGCGGGCGGCACGGGCGTAACCCTCACCGATCCCACGCCCACTGATGCCACCGAACCCGACACCGATCCCACCGGCGGCGAACAAACCACGGCGGATCGCCCGGCAGAAGCGAAACAGGATGATCTCGTTCGCACAAAGACCATTCGAGAAACTGCGCCCACACCAGCGCCCGCGCCTGTGACACCCGCGCCACCGCCGAAAAAACCGCATCCATTCCTTGAAGAAATTCCCGTGCGCCCTGTGCCGCCCATCGAAGGCGGGACGATCTCATCGCCGCCCACCAAACCGATCACGGCATCGTTCAGCCGCACGCTCATTAATGACGCGCTCGGCATGGGTGATGCCGCGCCGCGCCGCGTTGCCGATCCGCGTGTGTTCATCGCCTACCGCCGCGAAGATACAGGTGATGTCGCGCGCAAAATCTACGATGTGCTGCACCGCGAATTGGGCGATAACGATGTCGCCCGCGACGTAGACCGCGTGGCGAACAAGACGATCAATCGCGTGGTGCTGGCGCAGGATATTGTCGCCTCGTTCGATGCGATGGTGATCATCATTGGGCGGCAGTGGATGGGACTGCCCGGTTCCGGGGGCGCGACAGGTAAATATTCGCGCGCGCTGGAAAACCCCAAAGATTCGCTGCGTATTCAGCTTGAAGCGGGCTTAAAGCGCCCCGATATGCTCATCATCCCCGTGCTGGTCGATGGCGCGACGATGCCAACCGCCGCCGAACTGCCCAAGTCAATCGCGGCGCTGGCGACCAAAACGCCGTTCGGCTTGGCGTGGAAGCCCGAAGACGGGGACGCGGCGCTCGAAGCACAAGTCAAGCGGCTGGTGCAGCAGATTCGCCGTCACTTTAATCCCAAGCCGCGTTGGGTGCTTCCCGCGGGCGTAGTCGCAGTCATCATTGTGATTCTGCTCATCGTGCTGCTGTTCTTGCTCGATCCGTCGCGCGCCGCCGCCGCAGAAGTGGGCGCGTTCATGTCGATGCTGCTGTCTGGATAACCCGCCTCACCATCTTTTTGACCGAACGCACCTGACGTAGGGGCGACCTGATGGGTCGCCCGTATCAAAAGCTTGGTTTCTTTGAGGTTGCCAATTGTCCTCCATCACATTGTTCCCGAAGTTCCCTAAGCGGGGAGCTGTTCCCGTCTACTTGCTCATTACCGCCGGGTTTAGCTTCTGCTTCGCTCTCATTACCACCGTCAACCTCATCTATCAAGCGACTGTCGCCGGGTTAACGCCGCTACAACTGGTGCTGGTTGGCACGCTGTTGGAGATCACCTGCTTCTTTTTTGAAGTGCCGACGGGCATCGTCGCGGATGTGTACAGCCGTCGCTTGTCCGTCATCATCGGCTACGCACTGATTGGCGTGGGCTTTCTTGTCGAAGGATTGTTTCCTGTCTTTGGGGCGATTCTGCTGGCACAAGTGATCTGGGGCATTGGCGTGACCTTCACCAGCGGCGCGGAAACCGCGTGGCTCATCGACGAAGTGGGCGAAGGGCACAGCGCCCCTATTTTGCTCCGCGCTAGTCAGGTAGGCAGTCTCGGCGGGCTGGCGGGAATTTTCGCCGCCGCGCTCATCGCATCCGTTATGCCCATCAATATCCCCATCGTCATCGGGGCGGCGCTGTTGATCGCCTTGTCGCTTGGTTTAGCCTTAATCATGCCGGAAACGGGCTTTCATCCCGCCCCGCGTGAAACCCGCGAAAACGCCCTCACCACCATGATCAAGACCTTGCGCGCCGGATCGCGCTTGGTGCGGGGTCGCCCGCTGCTCATGGTGCTGTTCGCTGTCGTGTTTTTTGGCGGGCTGTACAGCGAAGGCTTTGACCGCCTGTGGACACCACATCTGCTAACAAATTTCACCTTCCCCGCCGCGGACTCGCTTGATCCTGTCTTATGGTTCGGGGCGCTGCGGGCGGGCGCGATGATCTTCTCGATCCTGCTGACCGAAGTTGTCCACCGCCGCACGACGGACATGCGCGATCAACGTCATCTGCTGCGCGCCGTTTTTATCGGGGATGCGGTACTGATCGGTTCGCTGTTTGTGTTCGCGCTCACGGGCAATTTCTGGATCGCCGTCGCGGCGTTCTTGATCTCACAGGCGGTCAGGTCATCGTTCTCGCCGCTGTTCAGTGCGTGGAGCAATATGCACATCGACAGCGAAGTGCGCGCCACCACCTTGAGCATGATGGCGCAGATGGACGCTATCGGGCAGATTGGCGGCGGACCGGGGATCGGCGTGGTGGGGGAACGACTCGGCTTGCGAGCAGCGCTGGCGGCGAGTACGGCGCTGCTGCTGCCTGTGCTGCCCCTGTATGCGCTGGCGGGTCGGCTGGTGCGTGGAAAGCGTCTGAGCCACAATGACGAATCGTGAGCGTATTTCTATCGACCAATTGACCGATCAACTGCGCGCGTTCGGGGTCAAGCGCGGCGGAGTGCTGCTGGTACATTCGGCGTTTTCGCGGATTCAGCCCGTCGAAAATGACATGCTCGGCTTGATCGCGGCGCTCGAAAACGCCTTAAGCGATCAAGGTACGCTGGTCATGCCGACGATGTCCTACGACGAAGATCATGTGTTTGATGCGCGCAAAACGCCATGTCGCGAAGAAATGGGCATCGTGCCGGACACATTCTGGCGCTTAGACGGTGTACGCCGCAGCGACAGCCCGCACGCTTTCGCCGCGCGTGGATTTCACGCCGAACGCATCACCGCGCCGCATCCAGTCGAAGTCCCGCACGGGTTGAACAGTCCCGTTGGGCGTGTCTACGAACTCGATGGACAGGTGCTTTTGCTCGGCGTGAGTCAGGGTGCGAACACGACGATTCACCTTGCGGAAAATCTCGCTGGCGTGCGCTATTCGCATGAAGCATCGGCGCTGGTGATGCGCGATGGCGTTCCTGTGTGCGTCCACTTCCGTGAAGTCAACCACTGCTGCAAGAATTTCGCCCTCGTCGATGGCTGGCTCGAAGCGCGCGGCATGATCGCGCACGGGTTGATCGGTCACGCGAAAGCCCGTTTGATGCGTTCGCGCGATATTGTCGAAACGGTGCTGGAACATCTGCGCGAAAACGAAACGGCGTTTTTGCACCCCTACGGACACGACGAAGAATGTGACGAATCGCACCGCAGCATCGAAACCTTCTCGCGCGATTAATGCAGCCGCGCCGAATCGAGAATCCCCGCTGGTGCGCCGTTGATCAGATGATCGACGGCGCGTTCGGCTGTGCCCGCGCCAAACGCCAGCCCATGCCCAGTGAATCCGACGGCGAACCCAATGCGCGGCGAACCGGGAATCGTCCCGATCAGCGGCAAGCCATCCACGCTGAAGCCCATAATCCCCGCCCAACGGCGATCCACTTGCGCGCGCACATCGGGAAATTTCGTGCGTAAATAGTTATCGAGATACGCCTGCACAGGGTCGCTGATGCGATCTTCGCTGGTGTTTTCCTGTTCTTTGTACAGCTTGCGCCCCCCGCCAATCAACAGGCGGTTATCGAAGGTCATGCGGTAGTACATATAGCCGTAATCGCTGTAGCCGCACACGGGCATCACATCAGCGGGCGTGACGGAGGCGGGCAGTGGTTCAGTGACGAGACATTGAGCGCGCGTCGGAATCACTTTTCCCGCGAAATACGGATGAACGAACTGCGAATACGCATTCGTACACAGCATGACGTGCCGCGCTTGAAAGATAAACTGGCGCGTGTGAACAGTCACGTATTCAGGGTTCGTCTGCGCGACTTTGTAGACTTCGTTGTTGTTGACGAGTTCCGCCCCGCTGGCACGAAAGACCGCCCAGACCAATTCGTAGGGCTGCACGGCAGCATCCCACGGCTGTTCGACAGCCGCGTAATACCCGCGCTTCAGCGGATCGCCCGCGTGATAGATTACGTCGATTCCGTCGGCATTTAGCGCGCGCGCCGCCGCTTCGAGTTCTTTCGCTTCTTCCGGCGATTCTGCTAGCAGCATCGATCCGCACTCGCTCATGCGAACCGTTCCCGCTTTGGCAAATTCGCGCCAATAGCGATGCGTTTTCTCTGACAGTTTCCACAATTCGCGCGTGTTGTCATGCCCGTACAGTTCAATCGCGCGGTGATAGTACGTATCCGGTCCCGTGATCATAAAGCCCGCGTTGCGGCTGCTTGCGCCAAGCGCCACGTCGCGCATTTCGGTGATAACCACACTGCGTCCCGCTTGCGCGGCGAAATAAGCGGCAGCCGTTCCCGCCAGTCCCGCCCCAATGATCAAAAAATCGACTTCGCGCACGGGCTGATTGTCTTCGGCTTGCCAAATAGAGACGGTCATAGCGAAATTGTCCTTGATGCGGAGTAAATTTTCACAATCATAGCGTGGAGTCTAAGTTTGGGGTTCAGCCGAAAGCAGTGTTTTACTGGCGGCGGTGCGATACAGACAGTAAGGCACGTTTTCTTCAAACGCGAAAAATACCGGTTTGGCGACGAGCATTCGTTCTGGCGGACTATCCGTCCCTTCCACATCGAGAATATACGTGGCGGCTTTGCCAGAGACGCGAATTGTGTGGCGGACGATGCCCCTGACGGCGATTATCGGCTGGCGCAAGTCGGCATTGAGTCGAATCCGCGCTTGCGCCGCGAATCCGACAATCCCCGCGTTCAGCAGCGTGAGCGCAATCCCAATCAGCGTGAGGACAAATGATCCGTTTTGCTGACCTGCGTACAGCATCAGAATCGCGCCAATGCCAATGCCAATTACGATAACGGCTGTCGTGACCGCTGAACGCCGCCACGCACGACGCAGCGCTTCGATCTGCGAGTCGCTCAAGTGTCCGGCGCGGTTCGCCGCGAGATCAGCAAGCGTGAAACGCAAGGCTTCGTTCAGCGTACCAATCGCGCGGCGTGGTTCGGTTTTAGGTGTGTTTGGTTGTATCAAGTGTTGAGGTTCGTTTATGGTTGTCATGCGGCAATTGTGCAGAAAAGGTGTTCAAAAATCAACGCGCGGATTGGCGATTTGTCGAAAAAATATCGAAATAAAAGGGCGCGGACGAAAGCTCACGTCCGCGCCCGCTCAAGCGCCTTACATCCTATGCGATTACATATCCGCCGGGGGCAGCAGCACGCCATCAATGACATGGATAATGCCGTTGTCGGCAGTCACATCCGTCACCACGACATTGGCGCTGTCTACCGTCACGCCAGCTTCGCCCGCAATGACTGTCACAGCGGTGCCGGGAAGCAGAGTCGCCACGCGCACGCCGCCTTCAACCGCCGCAACCGCGACAACCGTTTCCGCGCTGAAATAGCCGGGCACGACATGGTAAGCGAGAATGCTGGTCAGCAGTTCGGTATTCCCCAGCAGGTCTTCCGCAGTCACGCCAAGCGCTTCCAGTGCCGCTGCGAACGCTGCGTCTGTGGGCGCGAACACGGTGAAGGGTCCGCCGTTCGTCAGCGTTTCAAGCACACTCGGATCAGCCGCCTGAACTGCCGCGAGCAGGGTGGTGAATTCCGGCGCTTCCGCGCCCGCGCTGGCGATGACAACATCGGCGATTGTGCCCATGCTCGTCATGTCTTCTTCTGCCATGCCTTCTTCCATCATTTCTTCTTCGGCGGGCGGCAGCAGCACGCTGTCGATGACATGCACGACACCATTGGCGGCGGTCACATCCGCCACGACCACATTCGCGTCATTCACGCTGACAGTTTCGCCTTCAACACTGATAGCCAGTGCGGTGTCATACAGCGCTGTGCCGATCACCGCGCCATTGAGCGCCACCACGGCTTCGGCATTGAACACGCCGGGCACGACATGATAAAGCAGAATATCCGTCAGTGCCGCGGTGTCCGCCAGCACGTCCTCCGCCGTCACGCCGAGCGCTTCAAACGCCGAGGCAAATGCCGCGTCGGTGGGGGCGAAAACCGTCAACCCCGCGTCGGGGTTTGAAAGGGCTTCGAGTACAGCCGGATCAGCCGCCTGAACCGCTGCCAGCAAAACGGTGAATTCCGGCGCTTCCGCGCCCGCGCTGGCGACCACAATATCCGCGATGGTTGCTTCCGTGTCCTGAGCGAAAGCGGTTACGCCGCTGACGAGCGCCAAAACCACAATCATGACCACGAGTAGAGCTTTCTTCATTCCAGTAATCTCCAAGTTCCTGTCATATGGTGCAGCTAACGATACGGATTGTAATCTGTACTGCTGTGCGCGCATAGAGTACCGTTACAGAGCATAAGTCACCCATGCTAAAAGCGGCATGAGTAAACCCCGAAAACGATATGAACGGTAACATGGGCATTCGCGGCAAATTTCTCATAAAAATGGGGATGGCTTGCCTTAAACCATCCCCATGAATTCTAAGAGAGTGAAGATTAATTTTCGATGACAGTGGCGGATTCCACTTGCGTGACCACATCGCCCGGTGCAATCGTCCCACCCTGTATCACCTTCGCCATGATCCCAAGCCGTCCTTTCGCTTCTGACGGATGGTGTCCCTGAATGTGTTGAAATCTATCACAGCCGTTGCGATGCGAAACAACTTCAACAAGCGCGCGCTCACCTAAACGGATGCGATCCCCTTGTTGAAGCTGATTCACATCCAAGCCTTCGAGAATGATTTGTTCGCCCATCGCGCCGGGTTTCACCGTGAAGCCTTCTTTTTCCAGCGCGGCGAGCGTTTCATAGCTCATGATGTTCAACTGGCGGTTAGGGTTTCCACCTTTGCGATCCCCGTCAATGCCATGCCCAACGACAAGCGATGCCTTTTCCAGCGGCACACGTACATACGCATCGGGCGATTGGCGTGTGCTGCCCTTTGGCGTGTAGACGATGCTGTAGATTGCTGCCATTTTGTATCCCCCCATTCAAACCATTGTAATCGAGCGGAGTTAAGACCCCGCCGCTGTGATTGAATTCTTTTCTCTGCATAAACCTTTTCTTTACCCGCCAACCTTCCACGCTTGTTCTGAAATCCCCGCCTGTTGATTTTCCCACCGCGCCAGAGTGAACAGAAAATCGCTTAAGCGGTTGAGATAAGGCAGTACCGAATCGCCAATCGGTTCATGTTCGCTCAACTGCGCCACCAGTCGTTCGGCGCGGCGGCACACCGTCCGTGCGATGTGGATCATAGCGGCGGCAGGCGATCCCCCCGGCAAAATAAAATGCTTGAGCGCGGGCAGTTCAGCGGTCAGCTCGTCTATTTGCGCTTCCAGCCATGTCACCACTGTATCATCCATGCGGACGACATACGACGTGGGCGCGTCCAGCGGCGTGGCAAGGTCTGCCCCAAGATTGAATAATTGATTCTGAATTCGTTCTAGCAGTTGATCTGTCCGCGCCGACGGTTTAAGCGAACGTACCGCGCCCAAGACGGAATTCATCTCATCGACTGTGCCGTAACTTTCGACACGCAGATGATGCTTAGCGACGCGCCCGCCTGAAAAAAGGCTTGTCGTTCCATCGTCACCAGTACGAGTGTAAATCTTCATCACTATTTTCTCTTGATTCGACGGTACAATCGGAGTAGGGAGAACTAGACGATTTTCATAAAAGCATCTGTTTTGTCACAGTGATCGCTTTCCGAAAAGCGTCCGCTTCAGTATATTGGATGCAAAGTACCCTGCCAATACACAGTGATTCACTATTGCAATAGAAAGACACCATGTGATGGAAGATGCTTCGATCAAAGAATCGCGGCAAATGCTGCGGCAGGTGCATGAACACCTGCTGCAAGCGCATACTGATCTTGGCGCATACCGCGAAGCGATCAGCGTCGTGGATGTCATACATCACCCCATTAATCCGCTGCCGGATTTCAACTATGTAACTCCGCGCCGCAATACTGCTTGGGTGAGTGGTCAGTATGTCAAGCAGGGATTGGAACGCCTCAAAGAATTGGGACGCACACCCCGTGTGCAGTTCATCGAAGGCTTATTCCCGCCGCTGTTCGCCAAAACCCTGATCGAACTGGGGTTGAAGTTGGAACGCGAAACGCCCCTCATGATCTACCGCTCCAGCGGCGCGGATACGCTCATGCCCACGAATACACCCGCCATTAGCAACGGAATGCAAATTCAGATGGTAGCGGATCAGCGCGGGATCGAAATGTGGTGGTATGTGTGGCGCAACGCCTTCTACGACGTGCTGACTCTCGGCGTTGAACCGCTGGTAGTCGGGCGCGATATGGCGGCGCTCTTGATGGGCAAACACGTCGATATTTTGATGCTCCGCTATAACTATCCCATCGGTGTGGCGCGCATCAGTGTGCAGGAACAGAACAAGAGCGCGCATATTGTCGCGCTGGCAATGATGAAAGAGGCGCGCACACCGGAACGTATGCGCTTACTGCTTTCCGCAGCGATGCGCGCTTCGCTTGGACGCGGCTGCGAATTGATCTTCGCGCCCGGCGAAACCGAAGATGACCGCCGCTTATGTCGAGAACTTGGTTTCATTGATGTAAGCAGTATTGTTTGCTACGTCGGCGCTCAACAAGGAAATGGGAGGACAGAATCGCATGGTTCACTGGTGCAGCCTGTACTTACCCTGCGCTAAATTGAATTCCGAAGTGGCACGCGAAACGGTGAGCAAGCGCGTTCGTGACCGTGTACGTCAACTGGGCTATGAAGCCTATGATCCCTTTGCCGCCATGCCTGCTCAAGCCTATTCACATGCGGTCAAGCTGTTCGTCGCCCCTGTACGCGATGGTTGGATGCGGATATTGGGCGCGCCGGAAGAAGAAACTATCGACGTGATGGCGGATATCGCCTATCGCGCATTTGGAGATGAAACCTTCCCAATGTGCCTGCTCATGGCAATCACCGAGCAAATTGGCGGGCAGCCGCGCCTCGATGTGATTGTGAACGGCGCAAAACATGATTCGCTCGTCAGTTTAATGCCTTACATCCGTCCTCACTTCGCAACCGACGACTTGCGGCGCGCCCTCTCCGATTCGATTGATGCCGTCCTCCCTGTGGGCAAAGGCGACTCCGCCGCGAAACCGACAGCGATTGGCGGGATTCCAACCGACCTGCTGCCCAAAGAAATGCGTGATGCAGCGAAATCGGTGAATCCCGGACAAGCGAGCGCCCTTTCCGCGCGTTTGGGCGCGAATTTGCTCGGCAAAGCGGGCGGCGCAAATTCGGGCGATGCCGCTCAATCGGCAGCGCGCAAACTGCTGCAAGGAAACAGCGTGAACTGGGAAAGTGATCCGGCAGCGCGGCGCTTACGTGCCGTCGCTCAGGTCATCACCCTGCCGGATACATGGCGCACCCCTGATTACATCCCCGTGCGCGATGCCTATCAACTGCAAATTCGTAAATCGCGCAATCCGTCGATGAGCCTCCTCCCCGGCGATGCCGAAGCGATGGCAGCCGTCAAAGATGCCATAACCTATACGCCGATTTTTGCCGGCAAGAATTAGGATGTTATTGAGTGATTGTTGAGAATTGGAACACAAGCATGTCAGCGCGAGATCGGGTGTATTGGGACACAATTTATCGGGATGCCGGGGCACGGGCAAAACCTTATCCCGATCCTGATCCACTTCTGTTTATGTACACCCCGCCCATGACCGCAACTGGCTCATCGCATGATGTCTTGGCGCTCGATCTAGCGTGCGGGCTGGGTCAAAATGGGCTGTGGCTGGCATCTCAAGGGTACGTCGTCGATCTCGTCGATATTAGCCGTGTGGCATTGATGCGCGCTCAAGAACAAGCGCACGCGCGCGGGCTGCGAAACGTCAACTTTTTACAAACCGACCTTGACCAAGCCAAGCTCGAACCGCTCACTTATGATCTCGTGTGTGTATTCCGCTATTTGCGCCGCGATTTGTTCCCGCAAATTCGCGCCAGCATCAAACCGGGCGGGCGCATCATCTACGAAACCTTCAACACCAACTATCTAGAGCTTGAGCCAACCTTTGAGCGCGATTATCTGCTCGAAGAAGGCGAACTAGCCAGCTATTTCGCGGATTGGCAAGTCCTTCGCCACACCGATAACGGCTTCATTTCGCAGGTTGTCGCCATTAAACCAGAGGGGTGAGGCAGTACCCCACCCCAACGTTGACGTGTGCTACGGCGTGGTGCGCCACGCAATCGGTATCGCGCTGCGGCGCTGATCCGGCGGCGACGTGGTATCTTCAAACAGATTCGTTTCCGTGTTCGTGATTAAATTGACCAACCGCGTCGCGTTGTAGGTGAATGTGCGGCTGCCTTCCGTCACGCTTAAAATCTCGTTGAGCGCAACATTCACGCTGTCTGGCGACACCACCAGCGAACGCCCGAAGGTTCCCCGGCGAACGCGGCTTTCCGTGCCGTTGGCGAGATCAAGCTGGAACACCGAATTATCCGCCCCTTCTGCGCCGCCCGCCGTATACACAATCCGCGAATTGTCCGGCGTGAACGCCAGCGACGAGATACTGTCGCCGCGCGCCCCGGCGCTGATGATGATCGGCGGATTTGCGCGGTCACTTAGGTCAAGCGCGAACAGCGAATTATCGTTGTTCGGGCTGGTTGTCACCAAGCCAAGCCACCGCTCATTCGGGGATAGTCGCGGTTCAGCGTTCGACGCGCCGCTGAAGGTCGGGAACACCGCCTGCCGGTCAATGATGACGCTGATGGACAAATTGCTCAAATCGACGGCGGCAAGCGCCACGGTATTGGCGGTCAACCCGTCAGGGACAGTGAAGTAAGCGATACTTCCCGCAGGCGACCCCGCGGGCGCGAAGAACAGATTATTGTTGCGCGCAAACGCGACAAAATCTCCCGGCTGGCGGTCACTCGATACCAAATTGACCGTGCCATCCGTCCCAACCAGATAAAACTGCCACTGCATTTCGGTGATGTTGTCGCATCGCTGCCCCATCACCAGCACAATCGACCCATCCGGCGCTTGTTCAATCTGCGCGCTCATAAAGCGGCAGTTTTCTTGTGTCGGAACGAGTGTGGCGATCTCACGTTCGCTTGCGCCATCCCACAGGTTGACAGCCGCTTCATCAGCTTCGCCTTCGCTGTTGCGATACAGGCTGATCGAAACCGCGCCCGTGTCGGTCAAGTCGAACGCCACAACGTTATCAAGCGTCAGCAAACTCGCCCGTGATTCTGTCTCAATCACGTTCAGCCTTCCAGCCGCATACGCTTCGCGTGTTGACCCTGCCGGATACGCGATATACGCGAAGCGCGCCCCATCATCTGAAAACTGCACCGCGTTCATCACGCACGCGAGATATTCCGCATCAGCTACCGCTGTGGGCGGATTCGTTCCGTCCATGAGATACAGCCTGCCGCTTTCCACTCCACCCGCATAAAGCGCGAGATAACGCCCATCGCGCGTTGTGGAGTGATCACCGCAGGCGGCGGCTCTCCCGTTCCGATCCAACCCCGTGATCAGCGGTGTGATGTTCGTGCCATCCAAACTGATCAACGAGACTTCGCTGCCCGCAGGTGACGAAATGAACGTCAGCACACCTTCGCCCATCACCGAAGCCGATGAATTACTCGCGGCGGCAGAATCAGGGGTTGCTTCATGGGTGGCAGCCGAGTCGGGGGCGGTTTGCGCCACCGCATCAGCAGCAGTATCCGCGACAACCGCAGCCGCGGCGGCAGAATCCGACGATGACGCGGATTGTTCCGCCGCGCTGGGCTGCGCCGCTGCATCCAGCATCGAAGAAGTGCTGACATTCTGCATCGTACTGTGTTGACCGCCGTCAGCGCGCGGTGTCACTGTTGGGGCAGGGCTTGGCGCACATGCCGTACTGAACAAGACACTCACCGCTGCGACGACTAGCAAAAATCGAGCCATGTTCGTTCTCCGAGTGATGATTGGTCGATCATCAGGACATTTCGCCTATTATGACGTAAATCGCGCGCGCGCGCCGTAATCTTTAGTCATACCTAACACGATTCTCCCGCCGCGCCCGCTAACATTCGCCCATCTATCGCGCTCAACGACAAAAATCCCGCCCCCACCAATACCCGATCTTGCGCGTCAGCGCGCAAAATACGCGCGTTTGGACTGGTGTTGCTCTCCCCACCCGCGTAGAACGCCGCTTGATTGATGAGCGATCCATCCAGCGTATTGAACAAGTTCAACATTCCATCCGCGTCCAGCGTATACAGAATGCATCCGCCCCCCACCGCCATCAGCGGCGCGTGCCAACTGACAGGGAACGGGTAGCGAATCCGCCAGCGAATCGAGCCATCGGGTGCAGCCGCCAGCAGCGTCATATCTGCATCACCCATATACACATACACCATCCCGCTGCTATCCCCTATCATAGAGGCGGCGCGCCCCACCGGCGGGCTAATCGTCGCTAGGGGTGTGACGGTATTGTTCTGCACACGGTTGATCGTGGTGCCATTGAGCATCAACCAATCCCCGTTGGGCAGCGGCGCGACGATTGGCGCTTGATCGAGCTGCGTTTGATACGTCACCGCGCCGCTGGCATCAACCACCTGCCACATAATGCCAGACGTGGATCGAATCACGGCGCTGACACTGTTGATCCCACCCGTAAACGCGATAATCCGTGACTCCCTTTCCGGCGCGTCCAACCTCCACAGCGATGCGCCCGTAGGATCGAATGCCAAAATCGCGCCGTTTTCCCCCGCGAATACCAGCGTTTCACGTCCGTCCGCCGTGAAGGCGTAAAACGGGAAATCCTGTCCGGTCACTTCCCACCGCGCGAGATAGCGTCCGTTTTGCACCGTGACTACCGAACTCGTCTGCGGCGCGGCGAGGTCGGGCGTGAGCGTGAACGTTGCTGTAGGCGATGGTGTCAGCGTAGGTTCAGGCGATGGAGTCGCGCCGCTCGCCAATGGGGAATTGGGCGTGATTGTAAAGACGGGCGCGGCAGCGAATAAAGCGGCGGGCGAACTGCCACGCAGGACATCGTTAGCACCGTTCAGCGGGCGGGAACGCGCGATGATCCGTCCCTGTGGCAGCGCCAATAACCCTGTGATCGACCCGCTAGTGTTGACCCGCCACTGTTCGTTCCCGTTCAAGAGCGCCTCAAGCGTACTCCCACTGCCGATGATCGTCAGCCCGTTGTCGAGAAAAATTGGCGGCACAGCAGGGATCAGGTCAAATTCGACGCTTCCTAACACCGCGCCCGTCAGCCGCGCTCGCCACAACTGCGTAAACTCCAGCGGGTGATACCATCCATTCAACAGGGGGTTTTCTTGTATGTAGCCGGGACCGCCGTCATCGGGCATAAAGCGGCGAATTTCGTAGTGCAAATGCGGCAGACTCATCGACGGATCGCCAATCGCGCCGATCACGTCGCCGCGCCCCACGCATGATCCCACACGCGGCAAATTATACGCCGGATGCGGTTCAAGATGCCCGTAAACCGTATACACGATGCTGCCGTCAGGGAAGACATGTTGAATGATCACCACGCCTTTTTCGGTGTCCCATTCTTCGGCATCAGACAGCGTGACGCGCCCACGCGCCGCCGCTCGCACAGGTTCGCCATAGCGGTTGAACGCCAAATCAAACCCAACATGCAGCCCGTCGAATCGGCGGCGAAAACGGGCGAAATCGTCAAAACGACGTTCAATGGTATCGCTGATGTCCAGCGGATAATCTATCGCATCGACAACCCCGCATGAAAGCTCTTGCGCGTAACCTGTCGAAGTCACAAGATGAGCCGCTGTCAACGCGAGTGCCAACGTAAAGATAACGCGATAAATCATGCAGACAGCCCGATAAAATGCTCCATAACGTAATCACAACCAAAACAAACGCATTAACAACCACTGGAATACGCGCGATTTTTCTTAGGGACGCGCCGCTGCGCGCGAAGAAAATCCTGCTTTCAAACAGTGTCTTAAAGACCGTTCTTGCTGTGCGGTTCCATACTGCTATGGCTGGAACGATTGCAGCACTTTACCGCGCCCGCGCACACGAAACTCCCCTGTACTGGCGGGCACAAGCACCGTTTGCCCTATCCCCATCTCAACCGAGTCGCCGCTATCCATGCTCATCGCCATCCCAACCGAATGTGAGCGCGATCCCCATTCGACAATCGCTTCACCCTCAATGCACGTTAGAATATGAAAGCGCAGTTTGCGGGTATCGGCGCGTAAATAATCCCCCACGCGCAGTTGATACAACCGCGTGGTGAAATAATCGCAACTTACGATCTCCACCACTTCGGTATGATCGCTCCCCGTGTGCTTAATCTGCGGGATGTAGTCGGTGCGCGCGACTTTCAACCCCTTCTCCACATGCAGCGGGCGTGGGCGACCATAATCGTACAGGCGATACGTGAGATCGCTCGATTGTTGAATTTCGTAGATCAAGATGCCCGGTCCCAGCGCGTGAATCGTCCCCGGTTCGATGAACAATACATCGCCCGGCTGCACTTCCGTGTATACCATAATCGCTTCCAGCCGATTCTCTGCAATCGCCGCCGCGACATCTTCGCGGCTGTGCCCCGGCTGAATGCCAATCGCCAACCTTGAACCCGGTTCGGTGGCGATCACGTACCACGCTTCGGTTTTCCCGCGCGATTCGTTGTCCAGTTCGCGCGCTTGCGCGTCATTGGGGTGAACTTGCAGCGACAGCCAGTCGAAAGCATCCAAGAATTTCGCCAGCAGGGGCATCCCGTCACGCGGATTGCTGCTCGATCCCGCAGCGCCCGCGCCGATCAATTCTTGTCCATAGTGCATCAGCACTTCGCCTACTGTCATCCCGCGCAGTGTGCCGGTATCCACCGTAGATGTATCGTGCATGATCCACGCTTCACCGTACTGCTGCTCATCGGGTAAGGGGATATTGAGCAGAGTTTCCAAGCGCCGCCCGCCCCACACTTTCGTGTGCAGCGCAGGACGCAAACGCATCGGGTACAACGGGACATAAGCCATCAGGCATTCTCCTCACATCGCGGTGTGTAACACGGGCAATTGTACCCCTTTTGTACACGCTCATCTTGCCGTTTACTCTATGCCGCCGGCTTCTCTCATCTTAATTCTTTCTCAACTATTGAGCGGAACAATTCGGACATCAAAGAACATGGACGACAATACTTCGCCATTTCCTTAATCCTTACCCGCCATCTCGACCAGCACTTGCCCACGTTCAACTACATCGCCCTTGCTCACCAGCACCCGCGTGATGCGTCCTTCCTCGTGCGCGCTCACGCGGATTTCCATCTTCATCGCTTCCAGCACAACCAGCGTTTGTCCACGGGTCACGTTCTCGCCTTCGCTCACCAGCACATCCCGTACCTGACCGGGCATTTGAGCAGTCAGGTCACCCGTGCTATGTCCGCGCCGCGCTCCCTTGCGCGCCGATCTCACTTCCGCCACAGTGAACGTAAACGTATCCCCGTTCACACTGGCATAGCGCACAATCCCCTGTGACGCGGTCAGCGCGCGAAAGCGCCCAAGCTCGCCAGCGTCCAGCATCCACCCGCCCGATTGAATAGCTTGCCCCGTGAGCTGATACGTGCGTATCGCTGCGCCTTCTTCGCGGATCGTCGCCTCAATCTCGTCCCCTACACGCCGCACTTCTACCGCGTAAACGATCCCCTCATGCACATAGGTCGGCATGGTGCTATCCCCCTATCCTGAAGCCATCACCCCGCGCCCAAGGATCGGGGGTCGATGCCACCTGCTTCGCGCTGATGGTGGGTTCGGCTTGCACTTCGCTCAACGCCGCCGCGATCAGCGCCATATCGAGCGCATTTGCCGCGCCATCATCGGCTGCCGTGAGTTCATCTAAATGCGCCTCAATGAATGTGGTATCGACTTCTCCCGCCGTGAACGCCGCGTGACCAACCAACGCCCGAAGAAAGTCACGGTTTGTCGCTACGCCAAACACAACCGTATCGCGCAGCGCCGCGGCCATACGCCGCCGTGCCCCCTCACGGGTTTCGTCATGCACAATGATTTTGGCGATCATCGAGTCGTAGTACGGCGTGATCGTGTCGCCCGTTTCTACCCCTGCATCGACGCGCACACCGGGAGCATCCGGCGCTTCAAACGCCAGCAGCGTGCCGGGGGACGGCACAAAACCGCTGCGTGGGTCTTCGGCATACAAGCGACATTCGATAGCATGTCCACGCTGCGCGAGATCGGCTTGCGTGAACGGCAGCGGTTCGCCACCCGCAATCGCCAATTGCAGCTTGACCAAATCCAGCCCCGTGACCAGTTCGGTGACGGGATGCTCGACCTGTAAGCGAGTGTTCATCTCCAAGAAGTAAAAGGCTTTTTCCGGCGTGACAATGAACTCGACTGTTCCTGCGTTGACGTATCCCACCGCGCGCGCCGCTTCGACTGCGGCATCGCCCATCGCGTAACGCATCGCGTCGTCTACCAGCGGCGACGGCGATTCTTCGATGACTTTCTGGTGGCGGCGCTGCGCGCTGCATTCACGCTCAAACAGGTGTACTGTGTTCCCATGCGAATCTGCCAGCACTTGAATTTCAATGTGCCGCCCATGTTCGATATAGCGTTCGAGAAACACCCGCGCATCGCCAAAGGCATTTTGCGCTTCACGCCGCGCCCCTGCCAGTGCTTCGGGCAGATCATCCGCGCGGCGCACCACGCGGATACCGCGCCCGCCGCCTCCGCCTGCCGCTTTTACCATCACCGGATACCCGATGCGATCCGCCGCTTCGATGAAGTCGGCATCCGTCGCAGTATCCGATTGAAAGCCGGGGACAAGCGGAACGTTCGCCCGTTCCATGAGCGAGCGCGCTTCGGTTTTCACGCCCATCGCGCGAATCGCGTCCGGCGGCGGACCAATCCACACCAGCCCCGCGTCGATCACTGCCGCGGCGAAGTCCTCATTTTCCGACAAGAATCCATAGCCGGGATGCACACAGTCGCAGCCCGTTTGCCGCGCCGCTTTGATCAACGCCGCGATGTTCAGGTAGCTGTCTTTCGGCGGCGCAGCGCCAACCCACACCGCCTCATCGGCTAAGCGCACATGGCGCGCACCTTTATCCGCGTCCGAATACACCGCGACAGCGCGCACGCCCATCTCGCGGCACGCGCGGATGATCCGCACCGCAATCTCACCTCGGTTGGCGATCAAACACGTTTTCAGAACCATTGTTGGAAATCCATGAGGCAGAATTTTCAGGGGGACTGCGTGGTGACTTGTGTTTCGATCAACGCCTTGAGTGTGACCAACGCCTGCTGTAAGTCGCGCTCGTTCTTCTGCTCCAGCGTCAAGCGGTTGAGCAAATGCCCCAATACCGATCCCGGCAGCGCGTATTCGACCATCAGTGTCAAGCGGGTGAACGACTCCATTTCAGGCGATGCCGCATCGCTGTTCACGCGCTCAAATTTGAACTCGAAAATGCTGTCGATTCCGCTGATCGTCTTGACAAGCAAATATTCGTTTTCGATCATTTCGGTGACGCGGTGTTCCCCTTTGATCTTCACACCCATCATATTGTAGACATAGCGCGACACCGATCCCACTACCGTCGGCGGCGGCGTGACACGCTGCTGGAGTTCAAATGCCGTCCACCAGTCGGGCATACGCTCCGGGTTCTGGGCGATCATAGTGAACACCCGTTCCGGCGGGGCATGAATGACGATTGCATGTTCAACGCGCGGCATAGACCCTCACTTCATCACCCCCGGATGTTTGCTTTCGCTTCAATGCTAAAAATTATAACCGCGCACGCCCGAAAAAAGAAAACAGGCGGTCTGATCAAGTTCAAACCGCCCGCCGTATTGTCCCAATAGCGTGACTATCGTTTATCTGCGTACAGTTCTCCGGCGCTGTTGTGACGCAGCTTGAACGCCAAATCCGTCGCCAAGTTAAACATCACCGCGAAGCCAAGAGCGGTATCTTCCCGACACAGCGATAAAAACGCATCGCGATCAATCGCGTGGACAACGGTCCCATCCACGTCCGCGCGCACGCTTGCCGTCCGTCTGCCATGATCGAGCAGCGCCACTTCCCCAAAGACTTGTCCATCTCCCAAATACACAAAGGGGAAGAAATCGCCTTCTTCGTCCACGCGCCCAACTTCGACCTGCCCTTGCGCGATCACGTACATTGTGTCGCCGGGCGAATCTTGCTTGAGGATGACTTCGCCTTCGTTATATTCCTCAAGGCGGCAAATTGCGGCGATGCGCGTCAACTGCTCGTCTGTAACCGTGTGGAATAGTTCAATGCGCCGCAATACGCGCATTACGTCCATAACACAATCCCCCTGCTGCTATCACACTTGTATTCTAATCCCGTGATTCATCCAGCGCACCTTAATGGTTTAAAATTTAAGGGTGAACAGAAAAGAGATTCGTAGACTACAGGGTCATGGCGTGCCGGCAGCTAGGTACAACAGTATGGAGCGAGTCAATTTCATCATTTCGGACGACGTGTTCATCGTCCCTGCGAGAAGAAATGTCCTCTTGTAGGGATGCGCTTCTGTACGGCTGCCAAACGAAAATTTATCCTACGTTATCCTACCGACCTACCAGTATGCCATGCCTGTTGTCCAGAAAACGAGCGGCGATGTTTTTTACAGTTCTCCATAAGCATCACATGAGTGAACGCGCCGCCTTTGAAGCGATCTAATACAGCTTTTACGTAAGGCGGCTATAGTCATATCATGCAAAAATTCTCTCCACATAGGGTTGAGTCAACATGACGTATCAAACAGTCGTGATGTGGCGCGGCAATCGACCATTCACTCCGCCGACAGACATTATCGAACTGCCAGATCGTTTGATAGTGATGGTCGAAATCGCTGGAATGCGTACCAACGCTTTTTCGATCACCATTCTCAACCGACGGCTGACGATCAGCGGCAAACGCGAACGTCCTGCGATTTTCATCGAAGCGGAAGCGATGCGGGAGACCATGAGCGCCCCAGCATACCATCAAGCCGAAATCGGCTACGGTGATTTTCAAGTCGATGTTGCTTTACCGTGGGGGATTATCCGCGAAGAAGTGAGCGCGGCTTACCGCGATGGAATGCTGCGCGTAGAGCTTCCGCGCAAACCGGATGGTCGCGTGCATATCGTTGATGTACAGCCCATGCAAACGATCAATGAGCCGCAGCTAACAGATGAAAGTCCGCCGGACGAAACACCCGACGCAGACCGAACACAAAAACGCACATAGGGTCAGGAATAACAAACATGCCAAAAGATCAGCGGGATGACCGTATTGTACCGGGTGAGAACCAGTCCGAAGACTCAAATTTTGATGAGATGATGGAAGCTTTCGACGCAGCCGTCGATCAAGTGATGGCGGAAGAGATTATACACGAGATGAATCAACAAAGTATGTATCATGCTACCGCTGCCGATGAGATGGAGTTAGGCGAAGATGTGGCGGTAATTCACGATGAAAGCGATGCCCCGCGTGACACACAAACGCCCATTCCGGCAGAACTGCCGATTCTCCCTTTGCGCGGCGTGGTCGTTTTCCCGCAAACGGTGATTCCGCTCACGGTTGGGCAGCCGCGCAGCATCAAACTGGTGGATGAAGCCATGAGCGGTGACCGGTTGATCGGCTTGTTCACCGCCACCAACCCGGAACTCGAAACGCCGGGACCCGAAGAAATCTACAAGATTGGCACGCTGGCGAGTATTCATCGCCTATTCCGCGCGCCCGATGGCACAATTCGCATGTTGGTGCAGGGTTTACAGCGCATCACTATTGATGAATTCACCAGCCTTGACCCCTATTTGCGCGCTAAAGTCACGCCAAAGCCGGAAACTATCGAAGACGATATCAAAGTGACGGCGCTCACACGCAATGTGACCGATCAGTTTAGCCGCTTAGCCGAGCTTGTGCCGAGTATTCCCGGTGAATTGATCCAAAGCACGCTCAACGTCGATGATCCACTGCAACTGGTGTACACCATTTCGACATACATCCGCATCGATCTTGATGAAGCGCAAAATCTGCTCGAACTGGAAAGCACCACCGATAAACTGCACGCGCTCATGACGATCTTGAGCAAAGAACTGGAAGTGCTGGAGCTGGGTCGCAAAATTCAGACCGAAGCCCAAACCGAGATGGAAAAGATGCAGCGCGAGTACTTCCTGCGCGAACAGCTCAAAGCCATCCAGCGTGAACTCGGTGAAGGCGACGAGCAAACTGTCGAAGTCGAAGAATTCCGCCGCAAAATCGAAGAAAGCGGCATGACGGAAGAAGCGCGCAAGGAAGCCACGCGCGAACTTGATCGACTTGCCAAACTGCCCACCGCCGCTGCTGAATACGGCGTGATCCGCACCTATCTCGATTGGCTGACCGGGCTGCCATGGCAAAAACGCAGTGACGACAATCTGCAAATTTCGCACGCCCGCGAAGTGCTGGACGAAGATCACTACGGGCTGAAGGACATCAAAGAGCGCATCCTTGAATATCTGGCGGTTCGCAAACTGCGCCTTGAACGCGCCGCTGAACTCAGCGAGAGTGAAGCCAAACATGGCGAACAATACGATCAAATTCGCCGGAAACGCGAAGGCGCGATTCTGTGCTTTGTTGGACCTCCCGGCGTGGGTAAAACATCGCTTGGCGCGTCGATTGCGCGGGCGATGGGGCGCAAATTCATCCGTATGAGTTTGGGCGGCGTGCGCGATGAAGCCGAAATTCGCGGTTTCCGCCGCACCTACATCGGCGCGATGCCCGGTCGCATCGTGCAAACAATCCGTCGTGCCGAAACGCGCAACCCCATCATCATGCTCGATGAGATTGACAAACTTGGACGCGATTTTCGCGGCGATCCCGCGTCGGCGCTTCTCGAAGTGCTTGATCCCGAACAGAACAACGAATTCCGCGATCACTATCTCGATGTGGCGTTCGATTTGAGCGAAGTGATCTTTATCACCACTGCTAACGAACTTGATCCCATCCCCGGTCCGCTGCGTGACCGTATGGAGATCATCCAGCTAAGCGGCTACACCGAACAAGAGAAAATCGCTATCGCGGAACAGTATCTCGTCAAGCGGCAGACACTCGAAAACGGGCTGCGGACTGAAGAAGTTGAATTCACGCCGGAAGCCTTGCAAGAACTTATCCGCGATTACACCCGCGAAGCAGGCGTGCGTACACTGGAACGCGAGATCGGGCGTGCCATGCGGAAGATCGTTACGCGCATCGCGGAAGGCAGAACCGAAAAAGTCGTCATCGACACCGTTACACTGCGGGAACTGCTGGGCAAACCGCGCTACGGCTATCGTACCGAACTTGAAGAACGTACCGACGTTCCCGGTGTAGCAACGGGTTTAGCGTGGACACCCTTCGGCGGCGATGTGCTGTTTATCGAAGCAACCACGATGCAGGGCGGCAAAGGTTTCCAATACACGGGCAGCTTGGGCGAAGTCATGCAGGAAAGCGCGCGCATCGCTTTGAGCTACGTGCGCTCCAAAGCCACTGAACTTGGTGTACAGCCAGAATTCTTCGAGAAGCACGATATTCACCTTCACGTCCCCAGCGGCGCGACTCCTAAAGATGGACCATCAGCAGGTGTGACGATGGCAGTGGCATTGGCAAGTTTACTCACGGGGCGTTCCGTCAAAAGCACCGTCGCCATGACGGGTGAAATCACCTTGCGCGGGCAGGTGCTGCCCGTCGGCGGCATCCGCGACAAAGTGTTGGCGGCGCACCGCATCGGCGTGGACACCGTGATTTTGCCGAAGAAAAACGAGAACGATCTCGATGATTTGCCCGCCGAAGTGCGCGATCAGCTTCATTTTGTGCTGGTCGAACGCATTGACGAAGCGCTCAACGCCGCGCTCGATCCGGTGGCGATGCCCGCCGTCCCGCCGCCGACAAAATCGCGCGCTAAGTCCAAATCCGCGGCGACTACACCGATTCATTAACGCTTGTGCCATCTTGATTCACAGAGAACATGCGGATTAGGCTATAATGTTCTCTGTGAATCTCTCTCCACATAGCCCGAAGGGTTACTTATGTCCAAAGTCATGATCGTGGACGATGACCGCACAACGGTTAAACTGCTGCAAACCCTGTTGGAACTCGATGGCTTTGAAGTGTCATCGGCAGCGCGCGGTATGGATGTACTGACGCTTGCGAATCGGGTTCAGCCCGATATTTTCTTGATGGACTATCACTTGAGCGATATGGATGGTGTAGAAGTCATCAAGACGCTGCGGCAGACCAGCGAGTTCGCGCGCACGCCCATCATCATGACCAGCGGTTTAGATGTAGAAGATGAAGCACTCGCGGCAGGCGCGTCGATGTTCCTCGTCAAACCGTTTGAACCGGGCGAACTACCGGGATTGTTCAACCAATTGATCGGGCAGGCGTGAGTCGCCCGATCAACCTTTCCTGTAGACTAACCAGCCTTCGATTCCCCCGCGCGGATCAATCTCCTCCTGTACAAGGACGTATCCGCGTACTTTGAGGTGATTTTGAAGGTCAGGCATAAGCTGGCGATGAAAACATAAGATGGTATCGCCGTATTCTAACTGTGCATCATCCAGTCCCCACGAAACATTCAAGTTTTGCGGTTGGTCGCGGTCTATCGCGGCGATGAGTTCAGCGGTCATCAACAAAATCCCTTCGTTTGCTATAAATTTACACGTTTGAGCAGCATTTCAGGATAGCGACTGCCAACTGCCGGCGATACTTCTTCAATGCGATCCATATCCTCGCGCGTCAGCACTAGATCGAGCGCGCCCAAGTTTTCGCGCACACGGTCTTCGCTGCGCGTACCGGGAATCGGCACAATGTCTACGCCTGTTGACTTGCTTTGCGCCATCACCCATGCCAGCGCCAACTGGGCGGGAGTCGCGCCTTTTTCCGCCGCAATCGCGCGAATTGCTTCGACTACCTGCAAGTTTTTCGGAAAATTCTCCGCGTTAAAGCGTGGGAACATCCGCCGCGTATCATCCGGCGCAAGATCGTCTATGCTTTTGATCTGCCCCGTTAAGAAGCCGCGCCCCAACGGACTATACGCCACAAATGTAATTCCCAATTCGCGGCACACACCAAGAATTTCGTCTTCCGGCTCGCGACTCCACAGTGAATATTCCGTTTGCAGCGCGCTGATCGGGTGGACGGCGTGTGCGCGGCGGATTGTATTGGGCGCGGCTTCGCTCAAGCCAATCGCGCGCACCTTGCCTGCCTTCACCAAATCCGCCATCGCACCAACGGTATCCTCAATCGGCACTTCAGGATCGACGCGATGCTGATAGTACAAATCGATCACATCAATATTCAGCCGCCGCAAGCTCATTTCACACGCCGATTTCACATAGTCTGGCTTGCCGCAAATGCCTAGGTTCACCCCGTCGATGCGGCGCATGTTGCCAAACTTGGTAGCGATTACCATTTGGTCGCGGTGTGAACGCAGCACGCGGCTCAACAAAATCTCATTGTGACCGGTGCCGTACATATCCGCTGTGTCGAAAAAATTTATGCCTGCGTCTAGAACGCTGTGCAGTACTTCGATGGAATGTTCGTCGTCGTGCCGCCCATAAAAATCGCTCATCCCCATGCAGCCAAATCCCATTTCGGTAATGTCGATGCTGCTGCTGCCCAGACGTAATCTACGCATGGTGTCCTCTTTTATCCTATCCTAAGCCGTTAACCGTTTGTCGGCAGACGCGCAGAAGCGCGCCGCTACTTTTACTACTACATCCAGTTTGTCCCGCGTATTTTGATTATTGGCTTAGTTATGAATCGAGTCTACACATTCCCCATGAAGGCGCAAACCATCGCGGCGATTTACACACTGTTCACAATCCCCCACTGGTGAAACATCAGCGCGGCGTGTAGACTTTTGAACGGCAATTTCTAAAGTTCACGTTTTCAACCATAACATGCAGGTTCCCATGTACCAAGATCGAATCTCTGCGGGCGGCAATTTGACGATTGAAACCGGAAAATCTGGCGGCGCAGGCGGCAGTCCTTGGCGTTTGTACATCAACAGCGGCGGTGCAGAACGTCTGCTCGTTGAAGTCGAAGCAGGACAGCCTATTCGCTACGCGCCGATTTTCGCCACTCAGCGGCGTATGCCAGCGGGAAGCATCACCGCCGCGCAGGTGCAGCGTGTTGTCGTCGGTTGGTCAAACCGTGATGAGTCTTGGCATTTGGGCATGATGCTTGCGCCTGAACTTGCACAGCAGCGTGGATCGCGCTGGTGTGAACTCGCACACTGGCCCGATTCTGATACTACCCTCTATGGCGATATTGCCACCCAAGCGGGCGAAAGTCTCGCCGCGCATCTGGATCGCCCATTCAATTTTGTGCCCCCGCGCCCTGATGATCTCGCCGCCAATGCCGAATCGAGCGAAAGCGAACGCTTCAGCGCCGCCCCGCCGCGCACCGCCGCCTATGGCGAAGCCGCTTATCGCAGCGCAACCCCCGCGCCCGCTTATCCTGTCGCAGAAGCACGTCCTGCCCCACCGCCACCGCTCCCCGCGCTTCCCCTACAATTTGAACGCTGGACACTCTCACAGCGTTCGCCATCGGAACTCACGCTCAAGCTCTCGCCTTCATGGGGGCGTGCGCGCTTGCTGCGCGCGCTGTGGTATATGCTGTGGGCAGGTGTATTTGTCATCCTCGCTGTGACTTCACTCAACAGCGGAATCGCGCTCCCGCGTATGGGCACGATCAACCTTCCCAACGGAATCAGTTTTACTCCACCACAAGAAACGCTCGTCTATGCGGGCTTCGTGTGTGCGGTCATCCTCGTGCTTGCCGCCTTCGCAAACCTGATCAGCGCCGCGCGCGTGGTCAAACGTATCGAAATTGATGGCTCAATGCGCGAAGTGCGCGGGATGCGGGGCAAACGTATCGTGTGGGGCATCCCTGCTGCCGATCTTGAAGCGGTCTACGCCAGTCACGTTGTCTCGTCGGTCAAGCCAAATTCTTCCAAACCACGCACTGTTCACTACGGTGAACTGCTGCTGCTGGTGCGTGACGCGGGTTTCAAACATCTGCTTTCGCAGCACAACTTCGATGACAAAATCAGCCCACAGCCGCCGCTGGATGGTGTTGATCCCAACGAAGAAGTTATCGTTCCGCTAACGCAGCACACCGCGCAAACCGAAATTCACGCAGCGGCGCTGTACATCGCCCGAACACTTAACATTCCCGCCCGCTACGATCAGCGAGTGCGCTAATTGACCACCGATCTCGCCGCCGCAATCCTTGCCCTACTGTCATCACTCGCCTATGGCGGGGGCGATTTTAGCGGGGGAGTTGCCACACGCCGCAGCAGTGTCTACGCGGTCATCATCTTGTCGCAAGGGATGGGATGGGTGCTGTATCTGGCGCTTGCCGCGCTCACAAATGATCCTGTTCCGCCCCTTGAACACATTATCTTTGGCATATTAGGCGGATTGATTGGCGCGGTAGGCTTGGTGGCGCTCTATACTTCCCTTTCGCGTGGAAATGCCGGACTGACCGCGCCCATCAGCGGTGTGCTGACCGCATCCATTCCAGCAGGGGTCGGAATTGCGACGGAAGGACTCCCCTCTATAAGCCGCTTGATCGGTTTTGCGCTTGGCTTGATCGCTGTGTGGTTTGTCTCACGCCCGCCAGATGGGGCGAAAATCGCCATGCGGGATTTAGGGCGCGCGCTCTTGCTGCCGTTCATCGGTGGAACAGCTTTCGGTGTGGGGTTCCTCTTTTTCGCGCGCGCCGCCGAAATTTCGACGTATTATCCGCTGCTTGCCGCGCGCACAGCATCCGTGATCATGCTCACGGTATTCGCGCTCATGACCAAACGCCGCATCACGCCGCACAACGCTAGCGCGCTCCCCTTAATCCTTGTGGCGGGTGTACTCGATGCAAGCGCCAACCTTTTCTTTGTGCTGTCCGCCAACACTGGGCGCATCGACATCGCCGCCGTATTGAGTTCGTTGTTTCCAGCGGTGACGGTTCTTCTCGCGGCGATTTTCCTGCGCGAACGCATCGGGCGTATGCAGTGGATCGGTTTGGCGTTTACGCTAACCGCCATTGTCTTGATTGTCGCCTAACGAACGGCGATGCTCAGCGGTATCCGTCTTTTGCGGCGGTCTAAACATTTCGTCATTCGGTGCTGGCGGCTCGATCACAGGCGCTTGAACCGGACGCATCGATCCGGTGGTGCGGACTGCGCGGTTCGTTGTACCTGTCGCGCGCATCGATCCGGTTTGTGTGGCGCGGATGTACGCATCACGCTGCGCGGGAACAAGCCGGGAGCGCAGCATCAACCCGTACAGCACAATCCCCACCGCGCTCATGAAACCGATTACCAGTAACGCACCTAAGCCGGAGATGGCAAACCGCGCGACCCGCTGCCGTTCTTCATCTACCGCTAAAAGCGGATTTGTGTCCGCCGCTTCTGTCGTCACCCCACGCTGACCACCGAACTCAACGACGGTTGGCATCGCGCCTTCTTCGATTACTGCTGTGAATTCTGTCGGTGTGGTTGGTGTCAGTTCTGGGCTGCTTACTACCAGTGTATACTGTCCCGGCAGCAAATACTGAAATCCGACCATTCCCGGTGTTGGGCTTGATCCCTGTTCCAATAGTGTGCTGGCAATCACCACTCCCGCCGAATCGCGCAGTTCGACATTGACTCCGCGCGTGACCAGCGGCTCACCCGCGCTCCGCGTTCCATCGCCGTTGCGGTCTTCGTACACCGTCACCCAGAACTGCCCCGTGCCGCGTTCTTGCGCGCTCACATTTCCGCGCACGCTCAACGGCGAAATCAGCGTCAGCATCGCCGCCGCCCACACGATGACATGTTTGACTCGTAACTTGTGCATGGTGGTGGTCTCTTTCTTGCGAACACAACTCGCCGGACTAGCGGCGGCTCAAAAACACCGACACGCCGATCCCGAAAATCAGGATCACGCCCGCGAATCCGACGACGATCAAGCCGAGATTGTCGCGTACCGGATTCGCGCGAATTGGGACGCTGCTCGAACTCTCATCATTGGTCATGATCGCGGCATTCTCATCATCGGCAGGCGGGGGGATCACCGCTTCTACGCCTTGCGCCGCGCCAAATGCGACGATCACTGGCACGCCGATGACCGCTTCAATTTCAAACTGCGCGGGAGTCGTTAGTCCATAACCCGCGGGAGCTTGCGCCACAGCGAGATAATCGCCCGCCGGAAGATTTTCAAAGCAGAACGGCTCGCTTCCGCTGGTGGTGTAGGGTTCTGCGACTTGCGCGCCCGCGCTATCGAGCAGCGTCACCACGCCATCAACGAGCAGGCTTTCACCGAGTTCGTAAATACGGTTGCCATTGCTATCTTCAAATAGGTTGACACACACTTGCGCTGACGTTACGCTTGCGGGATCAAACGCGGGAAGTACACCCTGTTGAATCGAGCGTACAGGGGCGGGGGCGGCATTCGCGGACTGGACAGGTTCGCGCAGTTCGGGCTGTGGTTCAGGAGTGGCTTCCTGCTTGTATCGACTTTTTTTTAGCTGTAGGGACAATCCTCCATCAAGGGCGATGCCACGCATCGCCCCTACAAAATCGCTGTCCACTACTTTCACGGACGCATCAAGAAACCATTTTGTGGCTTCCCGCATGGACACTGACTCAACCTCGCCGCTTGCAGCGAGATTCGCGCCGCCGGGGATACTCCCCGTCGAGCCAGTGTCCAGATTAGGGTTTAGGTTAAACTCCGGTAGAGGCACGCCTCTAAACGTGCTTTCGCCCGCGCTCCCGCCTATCACGCCGCGACGTGCGCCGCCGCGCCCCAACTGAGCGAAGCTGCGCGGTCTCGTTCCAGTCGTCGCCTCAAAGACCACGCCACCGCCCGCTTCGCCATCCGGCGGGGTGGTTTCGCTGTCACCCGCGCCGATGCTGCCGGGGATTTCACCGCTGCCCGCGCCCGTCGGGGCTGGCAGACGAATAATGATTTCTTGCCCGATTTGAATAAACCGTGCATCGACAATATCGGGGTTGAGCGCGAGAATATCCGCGCGCGTCATGCCATACGCCACCGCGATGCTGTCGAGCGTATCGCCCGAATTCACCACATGGATGATCGAACCGTCGGGACGCGCGTTTTGTGCGGTCACAAACGGCACGAATGCCGGAGTCGGTGTCGCAGGAGGAGCAGCGCCAGCCGCTGCGCCGCCGGGTCCCCCCGTGCCGAGATACGCATTGTCGATATATAAGTTGTTTAGCTGTGATGGGAATGCCTGTGTTCCGAAGATGAACAAGGTCGCGCTCGTCCCGGTTGCGGTAGCATTCGTCGTCATTTGCAGCCATTGATCATGCGGCTGCGAATTTGGACTCCACACGATATCCGAGTCATACGGATTATTACCACCGTTCGGGTCAATGCCAACGCGCACATACGCGCCGCTTTCAGCGGCTGATCCGCAGTTGTCGGCATTCGGCGCGACATTACAAGTTTTCACTTGTGCCCATGCGCTGCCGATCAGGTTTGTCCCCGCCGCAACGGGCACGGTTTGATACAGCGCAACGGTGAAGGTCGCATAGCCGCGATTGAAATTCTGCGCGCGCGCGCCTTCCTGTGGGTTGGGACCGGGTCCAAGGTGCGGGAAACCTACAGGCACAAGATTTTGCCAATCGGCTGTGCGCGGGGATTCGGTGTACCAGAGACTCCAGTTTGCGGGAACATTCAGGTCGGCGCGTCCACGATTGGTGTATTCGCCTTCCATGCCGCCGTCGAGCAGCAGATTACCGGCTTGTGCCCCGGCGGGCACAGCAGCAATCGTCAGCATCAACGCGGCAGATAAGAGCATGAGCATGAGGAACTTTCGCTGCATGTCGCTTTTCACTCGCCTTGTTGTACGATCAAGATGTTTTACGTTCTTCCGAACAGGGGAAGCATTATACCACGTCCATTTTCATCGGAGGATGTCGTCGGCATATCGTAGGAATTTCACACCAGCCCGCGTCCCACTTGCAGTAGATACCCCAAGCGCATCGCCGCTCGTTCGATCAATTCCGCCGCATGGGCAATCGCCTCATCTAAACGCATGGGGTGTGTGACAATTGGCAGCGCAGCGGCGATTCCCGCCTCGTGCAGCGCCTTATCATCGGCGCGCAAACCACCCACCAGCGCGACTGTCGGAACGCCGAAAGCCGCGGCACGCTGCGCCACGCCAAACGGCGCTTTGCCGCCCAATGTCTGCGAATCGATTTGCCCTTCGCCCGTGATGACCAATGTCGCATCTGTGCACGCCGCGTCGAAACCGCCAAAGTCCAGCAGCAGTTCGATTCCTGACCGAATACGCGCTTTCGTAAATGCCATCATTCCCGCCGCGAATGCGCCTGCCGCGCCACCGCCGGGAATCGTCCGCACATCCGCAGCAATTTCGCGTTCGATCACGTCGCACAACCGCGTCAATCCGCTTTCCAACTGCGCGACAGCCGCCGCGTCCGCGCCTTTTTGCGGGGCAAATACTCGCGCTGCGCCGTGATCGCCTATCGCAGGATTGGTCACATCCGATGCGATGATGATTTCAACATCCGGCAGCCGTGAATGAAGCGACGAATGATCCACATGCGCCAAGCGAATCAGCGCGCCGCCGCCTTTTTCAAGCACATTTCCATCCACATCAACAAAGCGCACCCCCAACGCGCGCAAACATCCCATCCCGCCGTCCGTTGTCGCGCTTCCTCCCAAGCCGAGAATGATCCGTTTTGCGCCAGTGTTGATGGCTTGCAAGATCAATATCCCTGTCCCATATGTTGAAGCATGGAGCGACGATTCTGGCGTAACTTCATCGGGATTCAACAGCGCTAAGCCGCTTGCCTTCGCCATTTCGATCACGGCAGTTTCGCCATCGGGCAGCATCCCCCACACTGCACGAATGGGTCGCCCAAGTGCGTCTACCGTATCCGCCTGATGCAGCGTCCCGCCGCCAGCGAGAAACGCCTCAACCGTGCCATCCCCGCCATCCGCCAGCGGGAATAGCTGCAAATCTGCGCGCAATCCGCTGGCGCGCAGCCCCACCGCGATCCGTTCGGCGGCATCCATCGCGGACAAGCTGCCCTTAAAACTGTTTGGCGCGATGAGAATTTTCACAAGAATCACCAACCCTCAGCGATCACGTGCCGCGTTTCTGCGACTGCCACTTCCCAGATCGCCAGCATTTCACTATCTGATCGCTGATACACACCCGCAAAGTTACCATCACCGAGATATTCGCGCGCCGCGCGCGGCGGCAGTGTCTTGTAGTGATCAATTTCAATCGGCGTTTTTTGTGCATCCGGCTGTGCGCTGTTTGGCAGCCGAGTCCACGGGAAATTTTCCATCCACGACGCATGTGAAGCCACTGGATCGATTGCCAGCACTTTTGCCCACGTTTTCGGCGCATTCCACCAGTTATGCAGTTTCACGTTGCAGTCAGTGTGATCCGCCAGCCATTCCCCGATCAAGCCCTGCACAGGGACATTTCCGCCATGCCCGTTGACAATCACAATGCGACGGAATCCCTGCTCCGCGAAGCCATCCAGCACATCGCGGATCACACGCATATAGGTGTCTATTCGCAAGCTGATGCTGCCGGGATACGCACGAAAATACGGGGTCATACCGTAATTCAAAACCGGAAACACCGGCACACCAAGCGGCTCGGCGGCTTCGACTGCCACCCGTTCCGCCAGAATATTATCGGTACAAAGGCTCAAATAAGCGTGCTGTTCGGTGCATCCGGTAGGCAGCACGCAAATATCATTGGTTTTCAAATACGCTTCGAGCTGCATCCAATTCATATCATGGATACGCATAGAGAAATCCTCATCGCGCCCGATAAAAACACGTTGTCTCGCCCAATTGAACACGCTCCCACCCTGCGAAAAACGTATCGGCGGCGGCGGCGGCTTCCGGCGTATGTAGTTCAACCGGGAACACCCGTGTCGATTCCAGTACCGGACGCAGCACATCCGCGCCCACTGTTAGCAAGCGAGTCTCCGCGCCCTCAATATCGATCTTGATCATATCTGCATGATCCCATCCCGCCCGCGCGATCAACTGGGGAATCGTCACACATTCCACCACTGCGGCAGTGACGCGGTGCGATTCATCCGCGATGAGCGATCCACTGGTGTGAAAAAAGCCATCTTCATACGTGTAAAATTCGGCTTGCCCCGGCGCGGCATCTGCCGCCGCTTGAATAATCTGCACACGATCCGACAAGCCCGCCGCGCCGATCTGCCTGCGGATGCGCTCAACGTTTGCGGGCAGGGGTTCGACAGCGCAAATTTTCGCATGGGGATAGCGCATAGCGAACCACACCGCCGAATACCCGACATTAGCACCCAAATCCAAAATTGTATGCGGCGTAATTCCTGCCGCACGCACACAATCGTACTGCTGCTCCAAAAACACCTGCCGGAATGGGTTCGGATCGGCGGTACCCGGACGCACGAGAATTGGGATACCCGCGTGCGCGTTAAATCGCACATCGATTTCGCCCTTCAACCCCGACTGACGCTTGAACATCGCCTCTCGCCACAAAGGATGATCGGCGGGCAAATTCGCGCCGCCCCATGCGGCTAATGCCCGCGCGATGGACTGCCGCTGCTTTGACTGCTTGAACGCGGCGGGCGCAAGACGGCGATACATCCGTTCCATCAGCGTGAGAGAGTCGGTTTTTGAAGTCATCAGGTTGGCTCCACCACAACCGTGTGATAGGTCTGCATCGGTGCGATTACATCTGTGCGCCGCATCGCCCGCGCGCGAACATCGTTTGGCATTTGCTGCGCCGCGTTAATCGCATTGATCCACATTTCCACTTCATCCGGCATAAAACGGCGCACGGCGGCATTCACGTTGGTTTCACGCCGTTCATATTGATCGCCCGTTTCGGCGCTCAAGCGCAGCCAGTAGCGCATCTGCCGCGCAATTTTGCTGCGTGTACCGCGAATATCCCGGTCAAGGCGATAGAGTTCGGTTAAACACGCGCGGATATTCGCCCCGTCCGCGTCTTTCGCATCGTTCGCCAGCACAGTCGCTACCCGCTCATGTGAGCGACCATCCATGCAGTAGAACCAATCGTGTGTTACTGCTGCCACTTGTTCGCGCACGCTTTCCGGCGTAACCATCCGACGGTTCAGCGCCTGTTCCACCTGTTGAATCAGCGCGTCCATGCTTCCCGCTGGCACACTCACCGATTCCGGCACGGGATAATCGCGCGCATCGAACCAACGCGGCGAGAGGGTTGGTACACCCGCCAGCGCCGATTCAACCGCTGTCGTACACGCCCGCTGAATCACCGCACTGGCACGCAAAATCCACCCGTCAACCGATCCTTCACGAATGAGCTGAAGATTCTCGCGCGCATCGAGCAGCATTTTGTACGTGTCCAAATCTTCAAATGGATGTGGACGATACACCACTGTTGCTTGTGGAAAACGTGCCGCCAGAGTATTTGCGATTTCGACCATGTGGCGCATGGCGACTGTTTGCTGTTCTTTTTCTTCCAACAGCAGGTCCTTGATGCCGAGCGATTCGCCTTCTTTGCTGGCGGCATCGCTTCCTGCACGCGCTGTTGGATGATTTGCGTAGGGGAAGTTGGCATTGATCAAAATCATCGGCTGTGGGATTTTCGCTGCGTGTCCGTTAACGTGTAACGACGCGCGCCGCAGCGGTTCGACATAAAAATCATGGCGTGGCGATCCGGTGATCATGACTTGATCCGCCGAATAGCCGCCGCCTGTTTTCAGGAACTCCGCGACTACTGTTCCCCACGTCATAAACCGTTTGATCCGCCGCTTGAGATCGCCATCGCGCGCCGTCATGCGTGCATACTTGTCGATCTGCTCCATACCTTCTACGTCAAGGACGCTCACCTGCATTCCACAATCAAGCAGTTTGCGCGTGAAATCCTCTTGATTGACCCTAAATTGATGCAGCAGCAGCATATCTGGCGCGATGGCAAAAATCTCGCGTAAACGGCGCGTCGGCACAAGATAGGTGGTGAAGCCGCGCCGCGCCAGCGTCACCGCCAGCAGCACATCGCCGTGTAGGTCACGCAGTACATTCGACACGGGGATAACTATGCGTTTCACACAAATCCGTTCTGTTCAATTTCCATATTTATTCCATGTCTCAAACGACCACCGCCACATTGACCGCAGCAGGCGGCGTACACGCGCACGACTGTACAGCCAGTGACGGCGCGTTTTTGTCAGCTTGGCAGGCTCTCCGCCGACCAGTTTGGCATATTCATCGCGCAGCCAATCTTCCGTGATGGCGTTGCCAATGTGATAGACATACGGCTTTGCGGTACTTAACTGCAAAAATCCCGCTTGATCGAGTGTTTCATTCAGCTTGTCATCGCCTTTGACAATCGCATTGTCGAATCGCTCAAACGGGATCGAGTTGATGGCTTCGCGTGAAATGATGAACTGTTGATGCGCGACCCCCATATACGCAGTCACGCCCTTTAGCGTCACACGGTGATCTTGAATCGATTCCCAATCTTTGATCTTCTGCTCGTAATCCAGCCCAAACTGCCGCGCATAATCGCGGGTGTACTCATCAGGAATCAAATGCCCGCGCTCAAACTTGAATTCGTGCTTTCGCGTTTCATCCCCTTGGATAACCGGATCGGCGGCGCGGCGCTTCTGTTCATGTTCGATCCATTCTTGTGTCGCGCTCGTGTAGAAGTGCGTTACCGCGCGCACAGGCTGACCACCAATTTCGCCCACTTTCGGGAACGTATTCAAAATTTGCAATTCCGCTTCCAGCCAACCGGGGCGAAAATACACGTCACTGTCGGCATACACGACAATATCCCCCGGCGCGAACCGAAGCATTTGACGCTGTGCGTTTGGCTTGCCCACGTTGCGACTGCTCAATATTAGATAGTCGATACGTCCGGCTTCGTTTTCCGCGCGCAGCCAGTCGATTACTTCTTTGCACGATCCGTTGTCGAACACGATCAAGTCGAAGGCTTGTTCGGTATGCGCCCGAATACTCGCTAGTGACAGTTTCACCGCATCGAGCGATCCCTCAAAATAACCCACCATTTCGGGGATACAAACCAGTGAACAAATCGTGATACGCTCCGGCGGTTTGACTTCACTTTTCAGCTTAAATGGGTTTACACCATCGCGCATTTCATATCCCTAAGAGTTGGTTGAGATGTGATTTTCTCATTTCGAACTTGCAACTTCGCCGCTTCGCAGTCGTGAAGATGCACGCGGCTGTGGCGTTTGATCCGGCGGATTCACATCCGTCAGCATTAATCGCGCTTTCTCATACAGGGCCCCAATCGCTCGCAGGGGACGCAGTCCGCGCTCATAGATGAACGTGCGCGCGTGCGGATAAATCGCGCGGTTGCGTCGCCATGCTCCAATCGTGATCAAGATGCCTAACTGTGCGCCTTTTAACACAATCCGAAGTGCAGATTTAGCGATGATCAACGCGCGCCTGCTGGTTGACCGCTGTTTGCGTCCCTTGCGCTCATAGCGCGCCCGAAAGGAATACTGCCCACGCGCGAACCGCTGTCGAACAATCCATGCCCACTGCATTTTCTCTGCACGCACCACATGATGCACTGTCACCGCAGGATGATAATAGATCAATTCCTCAGGCATCCGTGCCCGTAAGCGAATTTGCAGAATCGTTTCTTCCGCGTATGCAATTTTCTTTCCCATCATTCCATAAGCGGGGTCAAATCCGCCGAGCGCGTTCAGGACATCGCGCCGCCAGAACATATTCATTCCGTACACATATTCGTTGGCAGCGAGCGAGCGAGCTTGTTTGCCCCAATATCCTTCCACGATAAAGCGGTCTTCAAACCATTTCGGTTTTGGCGCTTCTTCGGTGTACAGCGGCAGCGCCATCCCACCAAGAGCGGCGGGACGACAATGTTCGATCACATCAAGGGCGGAACGCAGCCAATTGGATACTGCTTGCGCGTCGTCATCCAGAAACGCAACGTACTCTCCGCGTGCCAGTTTCACCCCGCGATTACGCGCGTGTGACAAACCGAGCGACGGCTCAAGCGCATACCGCGCGCCATACTGCTCTGCGACTGCTTGTGTCTGGGGGTCCGGTGTTTCATTATTATCGACAATGATGACTTCGTAGAGCGCAAGATCGAGAGGCTGATTACGCACGCTTTGCACCGCCCCAGCGAGATATTCGCCGCGGTTATGTGTGCAAATAACGACGGAAATGCGCGGCACGGCTTCTCGCTCGCTTTTCGACGCGCTCCCTGCCGTGTTGGTCGATCTGGTTTGTGAAGTCAACCCATTCTCCTTGCGTCAAAACACAACAATTCCTGTCGCATTACCTTATAGTGCAGCGTGTTCTTGCTTTACCGCCCGTGCATCAGCCCGCGCCCATTCCGAAGGCAGCGCCACAACGGGTTTATTGCGCGGTGTGTACAGGAAGTTTGGATCGTGCGCGACTTCAGTGATCGTCACCTTCAAGCAGCGATCCACATTTTGCAGGGTAGTATGCGGACGCACATATGCCCCGACCGCGATTCGGTATTCGCCCGGCGACATAAAATTATGCGGCAGATGACACCGCACGGTGTGATACCCCGGTGTTGTATTCTCCAAATCCGTATGGAAGCTGTCAATCGACGTGACCAAGCGATCCCGGTCATCGTAGATACGCACCGCGTAAGCTGCATCTTCCGGCAGCTTATCGGGATTAAACCACGTCATTTGCACCGTGAAAGGCTCACCAAACAGCAGCGTAGCAGTTTCATCATCGTTATAGCCGTGCAGTGACGCGCTCACCAATGAGGTGCGCTGTCCCGCGATGATCTCGCCTGTGTACTGCGTGCTTAAACCTTCACGATAGCGCGTCAAGTACTGGCTGATCACATCTTGTGTGTCGCCATCTGCGACAACCTGCCCTTTATCGAGCATGATGCACCGCGTACACAGCCTTTGTACCGCGTCCATATTGTGGCTCACAAACAGCACCGTGCGCCCCGTTTCGGTGACGGAACTCATTTTTCCCAAACATTTACGCTGGAATGCCGCATCACCAACCGACAGCACCTCATCGACGATCAAAATTTCAGGGTCAACGTGTGCTGCCACTGCGAAGCCTAAACGCACGCCCATGCCGCTTGAATAATGTTTCACTGGCGTGTCGATAAACTTTTCCACTTCAGCGAATGCCACAATTTCGTCAAATTTGCGGTCAATTTCTTCGCGTCGCATCCCAAGGATCGCGGCGTTCAAATACACATTTTCGCGCCCGGTCAGTTCTGGATGAAACCCTGTGCCAATTTCCAAAAGCGCCCCTACACGCCCATGCACTTCAGCAAAACCTTCAGTAGGTTCGGTGATGCGGCTCAAAATTTTGAGCAGTGTGCTTTTGCCTGCTCCATTGTGCCCAACAATGCCAATGACTTCACCCGCATGAACGTCGAACGAAATGTCGCGCAGCGCCCAAATCGTCTGTGTACCTTCGCCATGCCGCGCTGATTGTCCTTTCAACACACTGCGCGCCCGGCGAAAGGGACCCATTACTGTGCTGGAAATCGCTTCAAACGTACTCTCACGGCGTTTACGCATCGCGCCGATGTGAAATTGTTTGGAAATCCCGTTGATGTGAATTGCAATATCACTCATTTTGTCATGGAGTCCGTCAGTATATGTTAAACAATATCCGCGAATGTTTTTTCCATTCGCCGGAAGTAAAACAACCCGAAAAGCAGTATCAACAGCGCACCCAACGTCGAAATCACGAGAGGAACAAGCGCGGGCGGCGGATATTCACCTAACAGCGCCCAACGGAAACCTTCGACTACACCTGCCATTGGGTTTAAGTTGTAAAGGCTGCGCGCTAACGGGTCTTGTATTGAACTGCTTGGATAAATTACAGGGGTGAGAAACATCCAAATTTGCGTGAAGAACGGCACGACAAACCGAATGTCACGGAAGCGTACATTCAATGCGCTTAACCATAGCCCCATACCAAGCGCGGGAATGTACGCGATAATCATAAAAATCGGCAGAAACACGATATTGATCGTCGGCACAAAACCGAACATCAGCATTAGCACAATCAGCACCGCGAATGACAGGAAAAATTCTACGAATGCTGCCGCCGACAGCGCAATCGGGATGATCAAGCGCGGAAAGTAGATTTTTTTGATCAAATTCTGGCTGCCCACCAGCGAATTCGCTGATGCAGCAAGCGCCCCCGCGAACAGCGACCATGCCACCAACCCCGCGTAACTAAAAATTGGATAGGGAATGTTCGTTCCCGTTGCCACCCGCGCAATTCGGTCAAAAACCAACGTGAACACGATCATGGTGATCAAGGGCTGCAAAATCGCCCATGCCGCCCCCAAAATTGTCTGGCGATATTTCACCTTGAGGTCACGCCAGATCAGAAAATACATCATCTCGCGGTAGCTCCAAAGCTCTTTCATGCCCAGATTGATCCAACCGCGAGAGGGGGCGATCCGCGTCACGGGTATGTCGTGACCTACTGTTTTATCCGCAGATGATGCAGCCGATTTACTTAGAATCCCCATATGAGCAATCCAATGAACCTTGTCCGCTACTGATTAGATGAATTTTCAAGAAAGAGGGTATTAATGAACAGGTGTTTAAGTGAATATGTTGGGCGATAACCGCCACAGGGGTGTACAAAAAATGATACAGCGCGCGTGTCATTGAGTGGCATTTCTTGGACATTTCCGGCGCTGCGCTGCCCAATACTGGTAGACCTGCGTAAATGGGCTTTCTATCACGAGTACGATGCCCGGCAAGAAGTGCCAGTAGGCAATGACCACCTACGCCCACAAGCGCCCTTTCCAAATGGGTGTGCTTCTACTGTTTTGTCTGATTGTAACGCTCAATCGATGCTTAGAAAACGGGTAATGTGTAAAAAGGTCTTGAACAAACCTTCAATTACCCGTGTATTCTACCAGAGTGGCATTTATTTATAGCTCAACGTCAATGAATATCAACCCTCCATTGTCCGCCTCATCGCGCGAACCACCGCAAATTTATTAACAATCTTCTCTCTCTCAATTTGTACAAATAGGCTACCTTTGGCTACTTGTACAATAGGTCTCAATTCTGTAACTTTATCTCTCTTAAGAGAGCTAACACACTTGATTCGTAAACATAGCGAAACTCGTAATAATCTTAACAAGAAAATCAATTGTTATTGCGATGATACACCTTCCCGTCCCCTAAGGGTTGAAAATGACCGCCAACATGCCGTCGATACGTGTTCTTGTCGTCGAAAATCAGCCAATCATGCTTGATGCGCTTAAGCATATTCTCGACGAACAAGAGGATATGGCACTTATTGGTGCGCTGTTTAACACTGATACCCTTATCGAAGCTGTTGTCAAAACCAAACCCCATATCATTTTGCTTAATCTTGAAGTTTCACTGCCCGTGATTAAGGCGATTTTGAAAGCGGCGCGCGAAACGTCCTCACTTCCGGCGCAGGTGATCATGTTCTGCGTGCAAGATTCAGTCAGTTATGTGCGGATGGTGCTTACAGCCGGCGTAAGCGCCTATCTCAACACGACAGAAACCGCTGATGAACTGCTCAAGGGCATTCGCGCCGTAGCTCGTGGAGAAAGCTACGTCAATAAGATTATGCATGAAGCGGAAGCTGCCGAAGACTTCAAATTGGAATCGGATCTCACCCCGCGCCAAATCGAAGTTATCCGCCAAGTCGCGCGCGGCAAAACCAACGAAGAAATCGCCGCCAATCTTTTCATCCGCGTTTCAACCGTCAAGAAGCATGTCAGCGGGGCGCTCACCAAGCTTGGCGCGGACAACCGCACCGAAGCAGGTTATCGCGCCAAGCAGCTCGGCTTGCTCAACGAAAGGCTGGATGGCGCGGCGGCGGGTTCGGCAGGTGGAGCAGGCAAGCGGCGGCGCAGACCTCGCGTTAACAAACGCAAATCGAGTACGGGTAGCCAACAACGGCGTAATTCACGCGCACGTTGACATTTTCACGCTATAGTTAAAAATATCCGCCCGCAAATTGACGGTCTTTGCCTGTGACTGCTTCTCGTCCACTTCTGCGGCTGTCGCTATTTCTATTTTTGATCTTCTCGCTATTCACCAGCGTATTCACAGCCGCGGCGCTCGTCACGGCGCGCGCGCTTCCTTGGGGGTGGGTCCTGCTCGTCGCTGTTCGCCAAAACGAGCGCAGCCGGGACCAATACAATGATCTCTATTTAATCGATGTTCAACATTGTCGCCAGCACGCGCTTGATATTCTCTCACTCGATGACGCGCTGGCATGGTCTCCCGATGGTGAACGCATCGCTTACATTTCCACCGCGACAGGCGGCTTTGAACTCCATGTAAGCGATTGGCGCGGCGTGAGCGACCAGCAGGTGACATTCGGGCTGGGGAGAATTTCACATCCGGCGTGGTCACCACGCAGCGATCAAATCGTCTTTACGGTTTCTAATCGCGATCAGTTCGACATTTTCCGGCTCAACCTTGACGAGAAGTCGGTTCCAGTTGCGCTCACGGGCGCGGATACAGTCGATGTAGCGCCGGATTTCGCGCCAGATGGCACGCGGTTGGTCTATTCCGGCAGTTGGGGGGCAACGTTTCACCTGCACACGCTCGATCTCATCACAGGCACAGTCGAGCGTATCAATGACACCGACGATGATCGTTGGGCGTTTGATCCCACTTATTCGCCGGATGGCAGCCAGATCGCGTATATCACTAACAACAGCAGTTTTGACGACTACCGTCTGCATATACTAAACGCTGACGGCACAAACCCGCGCATGATCGCGCAAGCAGGACTGCGAACGCAGATCAACAAGCCCGCCTTTTCGCCGGATGGCGGCTCAATTGCAGTCATTTACACGCCAGAGCGCGGCGCAACCTTGCTTTACGCCGTAAATACCGATGGCATCGGCTGGCATCGTATTCCTTGTACGCCGGATCGTATCGCCGCCTTCGCGTTTCGCCCGTTTTAGCTTATTTCCAGTCGAGCACCAGCGGTTGATATTCCGCGTGACGATCAATGTATTTTTTGACGAACGGGCATAAGGGGATCACGCCCAAGTGTTCCTGCTGAGCGAAATCGAGCGCACTTTTGGCGATTTTATCCGCGATTCCCTGCCCCCGATATGCAGGCGGGACTTCTGTATGCGTGAAAATAATCCCGCTGCCTTCGCGGCGGTACTCCATAAAGCCGACATCATCGCCATCCAGCTTGACTTCAAAGCGGGAAAGTTTCTCGTTGTTGATTACGTTTAGCGGGCGTTCATTCGTTTGGCTGCTCATTTAGTTTCTCTCGTTTCATAAGGGACATTCTAATCAGGCATGTTTGGTTAGTCGGCGTGCTGGTTGGATTTCTTACCAGTTGGTGCGTGTTCAAAAGCTTGATATTCTCTTAAAGAGTACGTGCTAGACTGACCGTCGCGCAGTATATACGTAGGCTATTACGCGCAATCCCAATCAAACAGGAGAAGGCATATGCGTAAATTGATGATCCTCGCCATGCTGGTGATGGCGCTCGGTTTGGGCGCTGTCGCAGCACAAGACCTATCCAGCATTGATCCCAGTGGTCAAACAATTGTTTATTGGCACCAGTTTAGCGGCGCGCAGTTAGAAACCATGACAGCAATCGTCGAAGATTTCAATGCCAACAATGAATACGGCATCACTGTCGAAGCACTCGCGCAAGGCAGTTACAACGACATTCGTGAACTGATGAACGCCAGCATCATCAGCGGCGAACTTCCCAATCTTGTCGCAGGGTACGCCAACGATGCCGCCAGCTACGCACGTGATAACGTCGTTGTTGACCTCAACCAGTACGTGAATGACCCGACATGGGGTTTAACCGCCGAACAACTTGCCGACTTCAACACCGATCTGCTCACGTTCAATTCGCCGGTTGGCGAACCCTTCAACGGTGCGCTGCTGGCGTGGCCTCACCAATCGTCTGGTCAGGTGTTGGTCTACAATCAGGATATGCTGGCGGAACTCGGCTACGATGCGCCACCCGCCACGTTTGAAGAATTCCGCGAAATAGCTTGTGCTGCCGCCGAACTGACTGGTCCCAACGGCGAAGATGTTCAAGGCTTCCCAATCACGACGGATGCATCTGTTTTTGAAACGCTCGTCGCTGCTAACGGTGGCGCGATTTTCGACGGTACAACTTACAATTTCACCAGCGATGCCGTAATCGCTGCGCTCACTTTCTATGCCGATCTTTACAACAGCGGCTGCGCTTACGTCCCCGCGGAACGTTTCGCAGAACAAGCGGATTTCGCGCTCGGTTTGAATCCGTTCTTCGTCAGCAGCACGGCTGGTTTTACTTTCATTCAACAGGCAATGGTTGATAACAATGCGACCTTCACATGGTCGGTAAGCACTCTGCCCTCAACCGAAGGCAATCGCACCTTCCAAGTGTTCGTGCCAAGCATCATCATGATTCAAAGTACACCAGAAGCGCAGTTGGCAAGCTGGTTGTTCCTCAAACACCTCATTACTCCCGATGCCGCTGCCGCGTGGAGCGCCGGAACAGGTTACTTCAATCCCGTGCCTTCGACGGCTGAAATTCTTGCCGAAGAAATGTTCGGCGTGCCCGCGATTTTCCCATACTTTGAAGCCGCCAACGCCCTGCTCAACGATCCCGATCTCAATTTGTACAGCGGACCTAACGTGCCGTCGTATGGCGCAATTCGTGGATTTGTCAGCGAAGCGATTGCGAACGTGACCAGCAACGGCATCGCCCCCGCCGACGCTGCCGCCACACTGCAAGAACAAGCGGAAGCCGCGCTCGCGGGTTAAGTTTCCATTCAACAAAAACGGGAGTCCCGGATATGGGGACTCCCGTTTTTGTTTCGCTGTACAACCGCTTGCGCGATTAATCGCCCGAAACCGCGTTCACCGTTTTTTCGTCTTTTACGCTGGCTTTGTCTTGCTTCGGCTTGCTGAAGAACACAAACACCAGCGACACGAGAATCACCGGAAGCGCGATCCACACACTGCCTGTCAACACTTCTCCGGCGATGACCACGCCAAGCAGCAGCGCGATTGCCGGATTCACGAACGCATAACTGGTCGCCAACGCGGGCGAAACGTTCTTGAGCAAGAACATATACGCGCTCATCGCCACAAGCGATCCAAACACGATTAAGTACGCCATCGCCAGCAGTGAAACCACCGTCGGTGACGTGGGCAGCGCATCGCCGTGCAAAACCGCCATCACACAGAGCACGATTCCGCCTGTCAACCACTGTGCCGCGTTGCCCATCATGCCCTTGGGCAAATCAAGGTGCTTCATCCACACCGATCCCAAGCCCCACGCTGCCGCCGCGAATGTCGTCAGCGCAATACCTCCGGGATTCGCTTGTAGATTACCTTCCAAGCTTAAGAGCGCCACACCGACCAAGCCCAACCCTACGCCAAGCCACTCCAAGCGCGTGGGAATACGTTTCCAAATCATTCCGAACAACAAAGTCCACAGCGGTGCAGTGGCAACCAATGTTGCCGCTAACCCCGACGAGATCGTTTCTTCTGCCAACGCTACACTGCCCATCCCGCAGCCCAGCAGCAGCGTGCCGATCAGCGCCGAATTCCGCCATTGCCGGAGCGTGGGCATTGGAGCGCCGCGCAAACGCACAAATAAGAACAATCCCCCGCCCGCGACGACAAACCGAAGTCCCATCAGCCAATAGGCGCTGAAACTCTCCAGCGCATATAGGACGACCAAATATGTCGTCCCCCAAATCACGTATACCGCCAGCAGCGACAGGATAATCCACACGCGGCGGTCAAACGCGATTCCCATTCGACGTGAAGCCGATGTTGACACAGACGCGCCCATCGGCGCGGATGTCGTCGTCATTTTCTTCCCTTGTAATCGTCTCAAAATGTGGACATGTGGGGGAAAACCCCATAAAAGCATTATAGGCATATCGCAGTTCAATTGACATGCGATAACAAAGGCGTTATCGTTATTTTTGCCGCAAAAACAAAGGTAAAGATGTACAATGACTTTTCAAATTGATGCTGTTGGATGGGGTCTACTGCGCCGTCTCCAAGATGACGCGCGCATGTCATTTCGGCAGCTTGGCGAAGCCGTCGGATTAACCGCCCCCGCCGCCGCCGAACGGGTGCGCCGACTTGAGGATGCGAATATCATCACCGGCTATCACGCGGCGGTTAATTTAGACCGATTGGGCTTGCCGATCATGGCGTTTGTCCATCTTGCTTCCAATGCACAGCAGTCCATCCGCTTTCGTGAAGTGGTCGATCATCTGCACGAAGTCATCGAATGCCACACGATCACCGGTGTAGAGACATTCGTGCTTAAAGTCGCCGTGCCGAGTGTGCCGCATTTGGAAGCCTTCCTGTGGAAGATGAAAGACTATGGCGAGGTACGAACATCGCTGATTCTGTCATCTCAAGTCACGCGCCGCCGCATTGATGAACGTGTCGTGTACCCGGAATAACAATCGACTTGCCAACGCGCCGCGCCTAACATATAAATGACTCATTGGCGTCCATAGAACCCGACGGAGCAAATATTCCGGTGAGCGCACAACGCCCTGATGACCTCTTGATCGGCAAAACGCTCGGTCAATTTGAAATTCTCGATGAGATTGGACGCGGCGGCATGGCGACAGTTTACCGCGCGCGCCAAAAATCGATCAACCGGATTGTCGCGCTCAAAGTGCTGCCGCGCGCCCTGCTCCATGACCCCAGTTTTTATGAACGCTTCACCCGCGAAGTGGACGTGATCGCGCATCTCGAACATCCGCACATCGTTCCCATCTACGACTACGGCGAAGCCGATGGCATCCCGTTCATCGCCATGCGTTATCTTGCCAGCGGTAGCGCCGCCCAGTGGATTCGCCGTCAGCTTCCGACATTTCAGCAAATCGATAAGCCGCTGACGCAAATCGCGCAGGCGCTCGATCACGCGCACGCACAGGGAATCATCCACCGCGATCTTAAACCGGGCAATATTTTGCTCGATGAGAACAACAACGCCTATTTGACCGACTTCGGAATCGCCCGCGTGCTAAACAGCAACCTGACAGGCAGCGCGATCATCGGCACACCCGCTTACATGAGTCCCGAACAGGCAAACGGCTTGCCGCTCGATTCACGATCAGATATTTATTCGCTTGGCATTGTGCTGTTTGAACTCATCACCGGGCGCGAACCTTACGAAGCAGAAACGCCTGTCGCTTTGCTGCTCAAACACATCAGCGAACCAATGCCGCTCGCGCACTTATTCCGTGAGGATACGCCGCGCTTGATTGAGCAGGTGATTTTAACCGCGACGGCGAAAAACCCTAATGACCGTTTCCCATCCGCGATGGATGTCGCGCGCGCTTACAGTGAGGCACTGCGTGTCGCCCCCTTGCGCGATGATGAAGATGCGCCCACGCTCTATCCTAACCGCGCGGGAACAGTTAAGAGCGGCACGCCACCGCGTGTGACTCCACCGCCCGTCACGCCCGCATGGGGGCAGCGCGACGCGGAATTTGCGCCCACCATCACCCCGCCGCCGATGACTCCACCTGCTTTTGACGCGCAGAATCGCACGGTTACGGGCACGCCTACTGCCGCGCAAGCCACCCCCGGCAAGCCCAACCGCCTTCCGCTCATTATCGGCGCGGTTATGGGCGTGGTGATCGTCGCTGTCGCCGCGATTTTGCTGCTGACTCGCGAAGGCGATCCGCCGACGTTTGCTGGCGCGCGCGTTTACGAAGAAGCTGTGTATAGTGTCGCTGTGCCAGCGGATTGGTCCTTTAGCAGTCCACCAACCGAACAACGCGACGTGTCAATCTGGCAGGCGAACGACAGCGCCTTTTTCACCGTATCGGTGGTCAATACCAACGACACACAGGTCAACACCCTTGGTCAGGCGATCCAGATTTACGATGAACTGTTCTATCGGCGGCAAAACTTAGCGCTGATTGACGAAGTACGGGACGACAGCGCCGGTTGGATGCGCCGGAGCTATCGCAAGGCAGAAAATCAATCGTTCCCTGCGGGTCAGCTTGACGTGTACTATGTGCGGCGCGCGCCGTATCTGCTGGTGATCGAGACCTATTCGGCAGATGCGACGGGCAACGAGTTCACGCCGACCTTCCAGAACATTCTCGACTCGTTCCGGTTTACGGGGTGATTGTTGCTATCAGCCGCTCAAATTCTGCCGCGCGATCATCATAGGTATGAGCGGTGTAGACATGCGCCCGCCCATTCGCGGCGATGGCTTGGCGCTCGTCTTCGTGGGCGAGATAGTGCGTCACTTTGGCGCGCAAATCATCGAGATCGCTGTACGAGAGGATAGTGGGTGTGCCGTTCACATCGGGGAACCACACGCGCACACCGGGGAGATCGTCCGTCACCTGAAACACACCCGCGCCCGCGACTTCAAACAGGCGCAGATTACCCCCGTAACGCATGAAGTTCCCATGCGTGTTGAAGCAAATCTTCGCCGCGCTCAAAATGCGCTCCATGTCCTCACCTAATGCCGCCCCGCGATAGAACGGCTTGAGACTCGGCGGGACTTCATGCACACTCCAAATGCCCAAGTTGAAATCGCGTAGAGCTTCTAACGCCTTGACTCGCTGACTGTATAAATGATCAGGCACGAGCGTTCCCACAAACGCTACATCACAGCCATATTGGGCGCGTTCTTCGTCGGTGAGTTCATACGGGCGATGAAAGTCAGGGTCACACGCCGCAATGGGCAGCGCGACCATTTTGTGCGCGCCCAGTTCCAGCCATTGAATCCCGTGATAGTAGTCGTTGACCAATACCAGATCGTAGAGCGCGGCGGCGCGGCGGTCAATGGCGTGCGAGAACACGATAGGCGAAGTCCCTGTCGCGTATACGACTGTGCAGCGTGTGAGGTGTTTGATCGCCGCGACGGTTTCCGGGTAGATCACGGTGTTGTCACCCACCATCCAGAGCACATCGGGCTTGAACTCGCGCGCCCGTTCGATCAAGCGTTGGTTACGCAAACGTACATCCGGGTTGGCACTTGGCGGAATCCGGTTGAGTGCCGCTTGTGCCAGCTTGCGCGGGGTGATGCGTTCGCTGTGCTGCTCGGTGGTTTTGGCGGCGGGCAGCAGACGCAGCGCGGGCTGGTTACGATAGAAGGCATCGAGCGTATGCCCGCGCTTGATGAGCGCCTTTTCCCAGAAATGCTGGCTCATGCTTGGCGGGAACAGGGGCGCGGGTTTGCCTTCGCGTGCCGCTTGTTCAACAGCGGCACGTAAGGCTTCTGGGTGATGGATCGACGCGACAAAGAGGATACGCATGTGTTAGGGACAATTCGCCTTATCCAGCCGGTATGTCACTTCGCGGACGTTATCGCCGTTCTCGGTTTCGGGTATCTGGTTCTGCGGATCAATCGTCAGCGTAATTCGGTGGTCTTCGTTGTAGTAGGTCGATACCGTCAGCGGCATGACCACGCGGAAGGTTTGCCCCGGCTGAATGACGGGGAAGCCGCCGATGGTTTCCTGCTGTATGCTGCCATCGCTGGCGCGCACATCGCGCAGCGCCACGATCCCGCTGGCACTGGTCGCTTGTGTGCCTAAGTTCGCCACATCGAACCCGACTGTGAAGGTCTCCCCGCAGCGTGGGGTGCTTGGCTCCAACACGACAATCCCCGCGACGAGATTCGCGTTTGATGCGGGCGCAGCCGTCGCCGGAATCGCGGTGGGCGGCACAGGTGTTGGGGTCGGCGGGATGGGGGTCGGCGGACCGGCATCAACAGGCAGATTGGTAATGTCGCCGCTGACCGTCGTCAACTGCCCGAACACCCATCCTTCGCCCGTGCCAAAGCGAACCTTGAACCATGTCCGCGCAGGATTGATCCCGATGATCTGCGTCGTTTGCCCCGCTTGGAACACACCTATCGCAGGTTCAAAGTTTGTGCCGGGTCCACGCCGCACGTTGATCGGCTGCGAGAAGGAAGCCATCGGGACATTTGAGGTGGGCGATGCCGCTTGGGCTTGGGTGGGGGTACTCGCCACCGCGCGCGGTGTCGCGCTTGGCGGCAGGACTACCTGACCGCTTTCGCCGCTGGTGGGCTGCGCTTGCGTTGGCGGGGTGGTCGCAGTCGCTGTTGGCTGTGTCTGCTGCGTTTGTTCGGTGGTTGAGGCTGCCGTTGACTCAAGCGTGGGCTGTGTCTGCTGCTGTGCCGCGCTTTGCGCGACGACATTGACCGTCACCGAAACCGGATCACTGCTCGATCCGTCGGCGCGGAAGGCAGTCACGCCGATGACATGCGTGCCAACACCCGCCGCCGCCCATGTGTACGCTATGCTGAACGAAGGCGATCCGCTGGTGTTCGGTTGGGGAAGCGTTCCCGCAATTGTGTTGTCAATGGCGATCTCAACCCGGTTAATGTCTTCTCCAGCGTTGGTGATCAACGCCTGAATGTTAACCGCCACCCCTTCGAGATAGGTCGCGTTCGGCTGGGGAGAAACCAAGCGCACGACGGGAGCGCCGCTGATGGTGACCGATCCGCCATCGGGAGCGGCGTTGAGCGAACAGCCCGCCGCCAACAGCATGAGCAGGGCAAACAGCACGCGCACACAGCGCGCGCGTGGAAATGTTCGGTTAGGGGCATGTGCTGGTACTTCAAACATCTATCAAGCACTCCTGCCAAAAAAAGAATTTCGCGGTGATGAATCTACCTGAATCAGAGTCCCTTTGCGAGAGTGGGTGATGAGTCGTAGGGATCGCGTCGGCTATCGCCGCGTCGGGCAAAAAATTAAGGAGATGGCGAAGAATTGTCGTAGATGTCCAACGGTGTCACAAGTGCTTCGCTCAACCCTTGAGGAAGCATTGATAAGTTATAAATTGGTTCTCAAACAAGATAAACATGACCATGTCGATAAGCGAGAGATGTTTATTTTTAGTTTTAGTGTTAGAGGATATCGACAGGATCAACATCGACATGCCAACCTTTGGGGATGTTCAATCCAGTGAGCGCGGCGACAGGATCGGGACCGCGCAGCAGCACATGCCAGCGAAACTGCTTATTTTCGCGGGTGAAGAAACACGGCGCGGGTCCAATTAATTCTGTGCCAGTCATGTTGAGCAGTTTGAGGCGATTGCGTAACATTCCGGCGGCGCGATCCGCTTCCGCTTTCGCCTGTGTCTCGGTTGGGAAGCGAAACAGGATACGCACCAAACGGCGGAACGGGGGATAGCCCATCTCGCGGCGATAGGCGATTTCTTGCGCGTAAAAGGCTTTGAAGTCGTGGCGCGATGCCGCGTTGATGGCGTAATGCTCTGGTCGGTAGGTCTGCAAGATCACCTGCCCGCCGAGCAAGCCGCGCCCCGCCCGCCCCGCGACTTGCGTGAGCAGTTGGAAGGTGCGCTCTCCGGCGCGAAAGTCGGGCAGATTCAAGCCTACGTCGGCGCTAACCACCCCGACAAGCGTAACCAAGGGCAGATCAAGCCCTTTGGCGACCATCTGCGTACCGATCATGACATCGGTTTTGCGGTCAATGAACCGCTGCAAAATCGCCTCATGCGCTTCGGGTGAATCGGCGGTGTCGGCATCCCAACGCGCGACACGCGCACGCGGAAAAATGTCGATCAACGCCTGTTCGACCTGCTGCGTTCCCGCGCCAAAATATTTGATGCGGCGCGAATGGCAGTTCGGGCATTGGGTCGGTTCAGGCTGGCTGTGCCCGCAGCGGTGACAGCGCAGCACATCTCCCGCGCGGTGATGAGTCAGCGGGGTATCGCAGCGGGGACAAGTCGCCACATACCCACAGTCGCGGCAAAATACATAGGTCGCCTGTCCGCGCCGATTCAGGAACAGGATTGCCTGTTCGCGGCGTTGCAGCACATCGCCTAACGCCTCTTGCAGCGCGGTGCTAAAAATGCTGACGTTCCCCTGTTTGATTTCTTCGCGCATGTCGATCACCCTCACGGGTGGGAGATCGATCATCATCACGTCTTCGGCTTCGCGCACACCGTGATAGCGTGGGATTACGCCCGCTTGTTCCGCCAATTCGTAGATGTTGGCGCGGTGTCCCATGATGCGGCGCGGCAAATCGAGCATACGGATTTCGCCGCGTTCGGCGCGATACATCGTTTCTACATCGGGGGTGGCACTCCCCATGATCAACACGCCGCCGATGCGTTTGATCATTTCTTCCGCGACTTGGCGCGCGTGGTAGTACGGCGGCGGCACAGGTGGCGACTGTTTGTAGCTTCCGTCGTGCATCTCATCGAGGATGATCAAGCCGATGTTGGGGAGCGGGGCAAACAGCGCCGAGCGCGCACCGACAATCACTTGAATCATGCCATCGCGCGCGCGCCGCCACGTGTCGTAGCGTTCGCCTTCGCTCAATCCGCTGTGGATAACCGCGACTTTGCCGGGAAAGCGTGCCGCGACACGTTGAACGGTCTGCGGAGTAAGCGCGATTTCCGGGACGAGGAACAAGGCGCTGCGTCCCAATTCGAGCGCGCGCTCGATAGCGCGGAGGTAGATTTCGGTTTTGCCGGAGCCGGTCACGCCGTGAAGGAGGAAGGTGGTGTTTGCCCTCACCCCTGTTAACCTCTCCCCCAACCCCTCCCCGAATTCGGGGAGGGGAGTTAACGTGGGCTGCTTATCAAGTTGGGCTTTTTGCGCCTTTAACACGCGGCGAATTTCGGCAATCACATCTTGAATGGACTCAAAAACCTGCTCATCGGTGAAGCGAATCACGCGCAAGCCAAGATTTTCCAAGAATTCTTGGCGGATGGCATCTTCTTCTTGTGTGTATTGGTGAATGTCCCCATCGACTTCAATGACGAGTCGTGCCTCACGGCAGTAGAAATCGACAATGAATCGCTCAATCGCGTGCTGACGACGAAGCTTGAATCCATCTAGTTGTTTCTCTCGAAGAAACTGCCAAAGACGTGATTCCGCAGAGGTAGGCTGAAGCCGCAGTTCTCGCGTAAGCGGTTTTAGCTTTGTGTACAGCTTCGGCGGCACACTCCAACCGCGATAGTTATTGCCCCAATTGGTTAAAGTCGCAGACGTGTATTTCTCCCCTCCCCGAATTCGGGGAGGGGTTGGGGGTGGGGTCGGCGCACTGTCTTCGAGTGCTTTGGCAATTGCTGCCCACGCGGATTTTTGTTCCTGTGTGAGCATGGGCGGGATTTTGGCGACGAAGGTGCGCGCGCTCAACGAGTCGCGCCACTGCTGCTTCTCGCCCAACAGAATCAATCCCGCTTCTTCGAGCCGTTTTAGATCGTTGAGATCGCAATCAGCTTGGGCATAGAGCCAGCTTACATCGAGGGGCGCACCCGCGTTATCGGCACGCGCCAGCACGTTGAGGATGCGAATGGGTTTATCGAGCTTTCGCATTACATCGAGCCATTTGGACACATCTTCGCGCGGGATCGCCAGCGCAAGCTGATCGCCTGTACGCATGAGCAGTCCATCCGCGATAAGGGCATCGACGTGGGTGGGTTTCGCGCCGCTGGCTTCGAGCGCCGCTTTCAAGTCTATCGCATCATGTAAGGCGACAGTTTCCAGCAGGTCCGCCGCGAGCGATTTTTTCGGCAGTTCCGCACGAACACGGGCGACGATCTCGTTGGGATGCACTGCCAGCGCTGCCGTCTGGACGATCTTCGGCTTAACACGGGGCGGCGTGAGGATGGGCGTTTTGCGAAGCACGCCCGCCTTGATCAAGGCATCGGCGGCGACGCGCCAGTTCTTGCCACTCATCGACTGGTTGAGCGATGCACCGCGCACCTGCCTGCGTTTTTTCACTATTGCCACGAGTTCGCGTTCGAGATCGGTTTTCACGGTGTCGTCGGTGGCGGGTTCATCGCCCAAGGAGAGTTCAATGTCTTGGTGTCCGGTCAAACCGGGGGGGAGCCATAGCCATAGACACAGCCCTAACGGGGCAAGCGTTGTTTGGCTGATCCAGCGTGCGAGATCGATTTGTTCCGGCGTGACAACCGGGCGCGGATCGAGCCGTTCGATGATGGGCTTGGTCTTTTCAATGGGAGTATCGTCGTGCAGAGACAAGACGATGCCATGCTGCATCGCCGTGCCAAACGGCACTTTCACCAAGTGACCGGGCTCAAGCTCATGCTCAAGTTCTGGCGGCACATGGTAATCGAAGGTGTTATCGACTGGCGCGTCTACAGCAATGTTCGCGTATTTCATGACGCTATTTTAGCACAAATTTTCGCAGGAGAAAACACACGCTCCTAAAGATAGAATTCTGTGCTTTGCGTTGGTACGATTTTTCCCTCACAATAGAGACATTAACCTTGTTCAAGATTCCGTTTTCTCGCGGGCGGCTCACGAGCCGCCCCTACAAAGGGATTTTTGAAACGGGTTCTAAAGAATTTTGCGATACTGCTGCGCTTTTTAGCTGAAGGAGTGTTTCCGCATGTCCGCTAGACAAGCACGCTGCTTACGCTTCATGGTCTTACTGGTCACCGTGACCGGCATCATTTCCGCGTCGGTTTCGGCATTTGCCGCCGAATTCGTCATCGCTGAACCGACGGGTCAAGTCTCTGAAACCTATGGCTTAAACGTCCCCCCGCCGCGTCCTGTCAACCCGCCGGGGGTGGCGCGCGGCGCGGGGGATGCTTACGGCGTGGTCAACACAGATAACCTGTTCTTGCGTCAAGGGGACAGCCCGCTGTACGCGCCTGTTGGCATTCTCGACGGGGGGACAGAATTGATTCTGCTCGGTTGGAATGGACGCGCAAATGATGTGTGGTGGTATGTGCAAGTCGGGGATATGCTCGGTTGGGCAAAAGCGGAATTTATCGTGCTGCGCGGGGATGCCAGCGATTTGCCCGTCGTCGCTGTCACGGGCGGGGCTGCACGTCCGTCGTTCTACATCGGTAGTGAAAACTGGCTGTATGAAGCGCCGAATTATGGCAGCACGATTTTGTGTCTCGTGCCCGGTAACTTGTTCTACTATGTGATTGGGCAAGACCGCAGCACGCCGGATTTCTACGAAGTCGAGGTGACATGCGACACAGGCGCGCAGCTCACAGGGTGGATTCCAGTCATTAACGGGATTCTCCGCAATACAAGCGGCGTGTCGATTCCGGTGACATGGTAGTGTTTCATCCGGTAACTCCTTCATTTTCGTTCGTAGGGACGCGCAAAAGCGCGTCCACTGCAACGAACAACTAGAAGGCTGTCCCTACTTACCGGATACAGCCGTTGGTGGTGTGGGAAATATATTCAAAAAATCAATGTGGAGGTTGATGCTGCGTATTTTTTTCTTGCTCATCATCACGGTTTTGTTAGGCGGTTTCACAACCGCCGCCGCGCCATCTGCGCCGGACGACGTACCTTTAGGCACGCCGATTCTCGCGTTTGATACTGCGGCGCAAGACGCGATCTGGCTGTATGACCTGCAAAACCGCACTGCGCGCCAGTTGAGTTTTGGCGACGAGCAGCATCGAGTGTGGGGATTTTCACCGGATGGATGCCGCGTGCTGTTCACGCTTGGCAGAAGTCCAACACACATTCGCGCCTATTCTGCGCGCTTGAACGGCGATGATGTACGCGAAGTCGCACGGTTTGCCAGCCCGCCAAGCGGGGTTTGGAGCATTTGGGAGCCGCAGTGGTCGCCGGATGCGGCGAATCCGCGCATCGCGTTCACGTTCATCCGCTATACCCCCAACAACAGCGACGGATTCGACACCGATCACCGCATCGCGTGGGTGGATGCCAGCGCAGCAAACGGCTACGGCGGCGAACCCGCGTTTTACAGCGTCACAGGGGATGAACATACGGCGCGCTGGTCGTTTGATGGGGCACGTTTGATTTATGTATCGTATGAAGAACGCCCCGCCGGCGCTGATCCGTTCTCGACGGCGGTGCCGAATTCACCAGTGACTTCAACTTTGCGCGAAGCCGATATTTGGATGGTTGATGCCGATGGATCGAACAAACGGCGCGTGACCGATTTCCCGGTGGGGAGCGTGAGTATGCCGCGCTGGTCGCCCGATGGAGACTTGATCGGCTTCGTGTATTCGCCCAGCCCAAACAACGATCAAATTTGGATGATTGGGAGCGCGGCGGGATCGATTCCGACGCAGCTGAGCTACGCGACGGCGCTGGCGCTCGATTTGTCATGGTTTTCTGACAGCACGGCAATGGTGGCATCCCTGCGCGATTTTCGGGGTGCGGCGGAAAATCGGCTGTGGCGGATTCCGCTGGTAGGTATCGCGGACAACGAAGCGGAGGAAATCTTGAGCGATCCCGCGTCAAGTTATCTCGATTACCCGCGCTACAGCTCTGATGGGCGATTTTTAGCTTTTCGCAGCGCATATGCGCTCGGCTTGATGGATTTTTCCGGCGCAAGCGGGATTGAGAATATCAGCGGGCTGCTGCCAGATACATTCGATGGCAACACGCCGCCTGTGTGGAGTCCCAGTGTTTTTACAGGAGAATCATCCTGTGGTGGGCAGTAGGCGTGGGTAGAGGGATTCCAGTGCGCCTAATTGCCAACAATTCAGAACTCGTTGTAGACTGTTAAAACATATAGGGCTTAAGGGGTGTGGCGTGGCGGACCGGATACTACTTAGTGCGGGGCGCAAGAATATTGAAGCGTGTATTGAACTGGCAGTTGAGCAGGAATTAGGTATTGAAGTAATGAACTTCGCCTTCCCGGATGTACTCGATGGCGCTTGGGAACGCGATCTCGTCCTGTATCAGCAGATACTTACCCCCGTACCGGGATTGATCACGATGCATGGTCCGTTTTTCGACATGACACCGGGAAGTCCCGATAAACAAATAGAAGCCGTTGTCGAACGCCGCTATAAACATGCTATCGAAATCGCGCAAGCCCTGAATGCTAAAATCGTCGTCTTTCACGCCAATTTCATCGCATCGCTGCACAATGAGGAATATCGCGTTGGCTGGCAGAAACGCAACGCCGAATTCTGGAGTCCGATAGCGGAATTTGCCGCCGCACATGACGTTACGCTGGCGGTGGAAAATATGTGGGAATTCGATCCGTTCATCATCACTGATGTATTACACGCGGTGGATCACCCCAATTTGCGCGCGTGCCTTGATGTGGGACATGCACACTTATTTTCAAAAGTCCCGTTCACAGAATGGCTGCGCGTTGTTGAGCCGTATCTTGTGCATGTTCATATGAACAACAATGATGGGAAGCTGGATTATCACCGCGCCTTCCCCGATGGCGTGCTGGATTATCATCAGATTCTCACGCTGCTGCACGCGCTCCCCAATCCCGTGTCGATGACATTGGAAATGGATACGGTGGACGATATGCGCCGCAGTTTGTCGTATTTCGGCGTGACCGCACAAACCAACCCTTCTGCGCTGGCAGATGTTCTAGATGCGGCGCTGGATTCGCTGAATGATGCGGGCAGCCCGATCACACCCAGCGAATCTCTCGATATTGCCGCTCGCATTATCGAAAGCGGCATATTGGATGACGTAGTGGATTCGGCGTTCAACGCAGATGAATCAATCAGTAAGCCGGATAAGCCGCGTTCAAAAGGGGATACCGCCGAGCATCCTCGTGTGACCGTCACGGCAGACTAACACGCGCCTATATTCGGACACCGCCACAGTATTTCTCGCGGTTAATGCTCACCGCGACCTCTACACTTGCCGCATTTTTATTAAGTATTTACAGGGTCTCGTCCCCGCAAACCCTCAGAACGGGTGTAATATGCTATTACAAACAACTCAATGAATCATCAGTAATTTTTACCCAAACAGGAGTTTGATCATGCAATCTCTATCACGGGGTATTCGTTTATTGGCGATTAGTGCGGTCCTTATTACACTGTTCGCGACTACCTTCACCGTCTCAGCAGCATTAGATGGTGTCATTCTCGGTTATTCGCTTAATGCAGCGGGCTGCTATGTCGATATTACCGCACAGGTTGAAGATGCCGGGTTCTACGCTATCAATATGTGGGATGATGGCAACTTCCGCGCGGGGGATGGCGCGAATGTCCCCGCTGGCGGCACCATTACTGT
>DAOTZD010000019.1:0-2982 GCA_034434595.1 Anaerolineae bacterium | reverse complement strand
GAAAAAGTACTCTTGATAGCGAATGGGTGCTACCCCATCACGATTGAATATTTCGATACGAACCAAGAAGCGGTGATGGAATTCAGTTGGTCAACGTCGCCGCTGGTAGACTTCACGGACATGGCATCGCCAGATTGGGGATTTGTCCCGTCGGTTCGCGTGTATCCTGATGGCGCGCAGTTGTCTACACCTACGCCGACTTTGACACCAACCGCGACACCCACGCCCACAGAGGCAGCTTTAGCAACCTACCATGTTAACTGTAATTTAGGAACTGCGGCTAATGCACGCAATTTCCCAAGTGGATTTATTACGTCAGAAAATTCGCAGATAGACGGACAGAGTCGAATGGCTCTAAGTGCGGGAACTCAAGTTATGGTTTATGAATTGCGCCCCGGTAGTGACGGTATTCTGTGGGCTCGTATAACTCCTTACGAGGCTTACGATGGAATGGGCACGCTTACAAGCTGGGATACGCTTTGGGTGTGCATGAAAAATGCGGATAATGTGACTGATAATCTTGTATTGGGGCAATCTCAATGCGGAGGGGCACCATTAAACTTAACAGCAACTCCTCTACCTCCAAACCCGCCGGTAATTCTGACGATTGCCCCATGCGTCGCTGTAAGTGAAGGAAATGACTGCCCACTGACATCAGATACAGATGCTGTTATCCAAATCGCTTTTGTCTTGGCTTGTGAGGCAGGAGTGAGCGTAATCGAACCTTCTGATGGATCGGTTAAGAATGCAATTGGTATCGCACACGTGATTTATAATCGGATGACAACCCTTACGTATGGCGGGAGTGCGCTGGAAGTCATTAGTCGTGGGGGCTATGAGCCGGAGCCACGCGCGCAATGGGATTGTTATATAAACGGCGCGTCCCCTTCGTTGGGTTTGGTAGAAGGCACAACGGCGAGTTTGCCGATGGAACTCTTGGATGCTGCAGCACAGCTATCCAATGGGCAGCAGCCTACAAGGCAAGCCTTCGAGCCGCGGGTCAACTACTACGGTTTGTATACCTTCGGTATTGCTGGTGATCCCGCTATTGCAGCAACTCCCGGTGCAGCCGCCACATACATAGCGCCATACTGCAATGATGATGATCTTGATCTACTCATTGCAGTTGCCCCATTTGTAAACAACCTAAACGCAACAGCCTTCTTCAGTAGCCCGACCGATTGCCGTTTATAACGCCTGTTGCTGCCGTATAGAGCGTCAAATACGAAGGAACGTACCAATGTATACGAAACGTCTACCTATAATGCTGATTAGCGGGGTGTTGTTGTTTTTTTGCCTGCAAGGGGTAATTGCGAAGCAGCAAAGTGTGAATGCTGAAGGCATTTACCTGCTGACAGACAATGTGCTGACGTTATTACACTCAAGTGAGCCTAATCTCACCGAGAGTCCAACACGAGCCGTGCCCCTTCCCTTGCGCCGATCCGCATACAGCCAAGATGAGGTTGCCAACGAATTTGCTATCCTTTTCGCTGAACTAGACTCAAGTGGATATACGCTATACACCGTTGAAGTGCGAGGGCAGGATGCAAATTTCCTGCCTACGGAAACCCGTTTGGTGAAAACCAATTTGCTGAATAACGAACGGGAAGTGCTAACAGAGCAACCGGGAATCTTTGCGTTTTCTGTATCGCCCGATCAAGCAAACATCGCACTTGCATATTACGATGGTCTCTACGAATTTGGCAGACGGAAAACTTGCGTTCTGAACGTAATAACCCATGTCTGTACATCGGTCGATGTGCAATTTGGTGATAGTCCGGCGCTGTGGCTAGACTCTCAACATTATGTGGTAACGATTCCGTGGCAACTCGCCGAGGTCAATATCACCGACTTTTCTATACAAGTCACACCCTTTCCACAAGAATGGTCAGTTTTTTCCAGCCTTTTGATCCCTAATACCAACGTACTTGTGCTTGCGGCAGAAAACCGAAACAATCATTTGAGTGAGCGACCATCATACTTTCTGACCTTTGACCTTCAGTCCAGAGAGCTTCTGCAGCTTCCATATCGAGCAGCACCATCAACGTATTACATCATTGACACGTGGGCATTTTCGTCAAACGCAACGTATCTTGTTTATGGACCATCATATGGCGTTTCGAATCGAATGGCTGTTATCGAATTTGAAACGGGTAGGCTTATCGCGGAATTTCACGATGTTCGGAATTATCAATGGCTGAATGATGAAACCCTTGCGCTCCAAGGTCCATTGAATAACACCTTTCCAAGCATTGTCTTGCTCAATGCGTCCACGAGTGAAATTACTAGTTTAGCTACGGGATCAGCCGCTGAAGGCATCATGCTTGTTGCACCCGAATCCTCATCCGAATAGAGATATATTCCCACGCGGCGATATGTTGATTCACCCCGCCAATTTTGCACCGTGAATCAACCTATCGTCGCTCAAATCCACATCGCGCATTCCACAACGCGGACATCAACGGGCGTGGTATCCCTATTCTTCCGCTATGCTTCGACACATGATATTTTCTCGTGGACAGGCACGGTTTCAGGCGCGACGAATATTTACCTCGAAAGCCAAGCGTCGTGGATGGGTTGGGGGGGTGTGGCAAACGGCAGCACACGACTTACCAACGCGACCCTGCGTGGGCTTGGCACCAATCCATTTAATGCGCCCGATAATTGCGATTTAACGCCCACACCGACACCAACCGCGACGAATACACCGACAGCTACACCAACATTCACGCCAACCAACACGCCAACGAATACGCCGACACCAATAGGCACGCCGGGCGTGAACTGTTCCGGCGAAGGCGTGGGCTTAACTGGAACGTATCACAATGCCGCGCAGAGTTTCACCAATCCTGTGCTTGTCCGTCTTGACCCCCTTCTGAATATCAATTGGGGATTGGGCAGCCCTGAGACGGGCGTTGTTTCGACGGACAGTTTCACGGTTCGTTGGAATGGCTATCTCAGACCCACGTATTCAGGACAACA
>DAOTZD010000018.1:0-92171 GCA_034434595.1 Anaerolineae bacterium | reverse complement strand
ACCGATGCGAACGGTAATTACACGGTTATTGCGCCTTTGCCGGGCAACTATCGCGTGCGGGTGGTGCTGCCCGCCATCAACGACGAATTTTCGCCAAAGGACAATGCCGCCGCGGGCAATAACGCTGACAGCGACATCAATCCATCTGGCGGAGATTTTGGCTTCACCGACGTGTTCAACATCGCCAGCAACGTGATCAGCATCACCAATATCGACGCGGGGATTATCAAGTTCCGCACGGCAACACCGACGCGCACCCCCACACCGGTCAATATCGGTAATTTTGTGTGGAATGACCTTGACGCGGATGGTATTCAAGACGCGGGCGAACCCGGTATCGGCGGCGTGACGGTCCAGTTGTGGAATCCGGCACGCACCTTCATGTACGATCAAACCACGACGAATGCGAGTGGAAATTACACCGTTGTCGCGCCCATTCCCGGAGATTACCGTGTTCGCGTGATCCTTATCCCCGGCGCGGATTTTTCGCCCAAAGATCAAGGCGCGAGTGACACTTTGGACAGCGACGTAAACACGTCACCCATTTTCCCGCAGCTCATCGGCTATACGAGCACCTTCACGATTGCATCTAATGTGATCAGTATTGTCAGCATCGACGCGGGGATGACGAATGTGCCAGCGGCAACCCCGACGGGGAGCGCCACACCCACGCCGACGGACACGCGCACACCCACCATTACGGCGACGTTTACCAGCACGCCGACGAACACGGTTGATCCGTTTGCGACCCCCACACAGACCGCCACAGTAACGCCCACCCCCACGGTGACGGATACAGTCGATCCACTGGCGACACCCACCCCTACGCCGACGGATACAGCAACCCCAACCAATACGGATACGCCTGATCCACTGGCGACAGCCACACCCACGCCGACGGATACTGCGACGCAGTTCCCGACGAATACGCCGTCGGATACGCCCACGCCAACCGACACGGATGATCCGCTGGCGACACCGACGGAAACGCCGTTCGTCCCGCCAGCGACGTATGAGCCGACGTTTACGCCGACGGAAGCGCCGTTCGACCCGAACAGCATCCCGCCGAATACGCCGTCGTGCGATTTGCGGAACTTCGCGCCAGATGACATCGTGCGTGCGGGAATTCGACCTGAATTCGATCTGTTCTGCCGCACGCTGATTCAGGATGGCGAGTTCATGGAATTTAATGGACTGCCGCTCACCACCAGCGGAAATGTTGGTATCGACGCGCTGTTCCAACTAGGGATCATCCACGCGGTGGATATTTTCAGCCCATCGGGACAAACCTACTTCTTCAACGGGTATGTGATGTGCTTGCGCGGGGAAGGCACGCTGATCTGGTTGGATGCGACGAACGCGCCGCGCCGCGCGGAAATCATCGGCAGCTATGAAGTGCCGGAATTCCCCGGTTTCACCTGCGCGACACTGTTCACACCGGGGACAATCGTGCTGGTGGATATTAATCCGGTGCAGCCGCGCCGACCCGCATCAAACACTTTCCGCTAGACCGCGATAGTGTGTGAAATAAAAAAAGGGGGTGCCAGTGATGGCGGCACCCCCTTTTTCTTTGATAGCGACAGTCGGTTTGCGTTCGTGGGCGCTCGCCCCCACCTATAGCTGAAGCGGGTTTCAATCACCGTTTCTTGTGTGGGGATTCGGTGGGTCGCCGCTATACCAGAACTGATTTGAAAAAGAAGTTCGCGGAGAATAATCACCAAGCCATCAGGCGAATCTCCCTCCCAAAACCCCCTGCGTAAATCTGGTATAATGGCGGGCGCAGTTTGGTTTTTGAGGGACGTGTATGTACATCCGCAGAAACTATTCCGAGCCGTTCTTCAGCAACCGCCGCCGCAAACGCGGAATCTTCCGCTGGTTGGTGCTGTACGCGCTGGGGATCGTCGGATTCCTGTGGTTTGTCGATTCCAATTTTTCCAGCCTTCAATTGATGGCACTAGAGGCGGTTGGGCAAGCGCCCACGCCCACGCCATTCGCAAGTTATTTCGCCAATCGCGGCATGGAACTGTACGCGGCGGGCGATATTCACGGCGCAGCGAGCAACTACGAACGCGCTGTCGCGCAGCAGCCGAATAATGTCAGCTATTTGTATGAATATGGGCGTATGCTGCTCGAACTGGGCGCGGAAGACCCAGCGAATTATCAGCGCGCGGTGGAAATTGGTGACCGTGCCATCAACGCCGACTCGCGCGATCCGCGCGGGTACGCGCTCAAAACGCGCGCGATGGACTTGGCAGGTGACAGCGCCAACGCGATCCCCGTGGGGCAGGCAGGCTTGCAAATTGATCCCAACTTCGCGCCGCTGCATACGGCTTTAAGCGGAGCGTATCGCAGCATTGATCGCTATGATGTGGCACTTGAACGCGCCGAACGCGCCATCGAGCTTGATCCGTATGATCCCGGCGCGCGCCGCGTGTACGCTTATGCACTGATCTGGGTGGGACGCAACGACGAAGCTATCGAGCAGTTGGAACGGGCTATCGCCCTTAATCCCAACTTGACCGGACCGTATTTTGAACTTGCGCTGCTGTACTTGAGCGCGCAAGAAAACGAACTCGCCATCGCCACATATGAGCAGATTCTCGCCATGCAGCCGGAAAACGCGCGCGCGTATCAACGGCTGTGCGAAGCGTATAACCAAGTCGGTGAAATTCGCCGCGCGATTGGCTACTGTCAAGACTCATTGGGCATCAACGATCAAGATGCGACAACATGGGCAAGTTACGGTCATGTGCAGTATCGCAACCGCAACTACGAAGGCGCAATCGAGTCGTTTGAAACGTGCATTCGGTTGGGCAGCGAAGACATTCGCTGCTGGTATCTGCGCGGATTAGCGCATTACTATCTAGGACAATGCGAGCAAGCGTGGAATGTGCTGACCGAAGCACTCAACATCTTGGGGCAGCCAGTGGGATTCAATCCTGTTTATGAAGCGACCATCGACGGCTTTGAGTTGATCACAGTCTCTTGTACGGGCTTTAGCGGACGGGCTTTGCCAACCGCCGTGCCGCCAACGGCGATTCCGCCTACACCGATTGGCGGGTGAGCGATGTATCTAAAGACGAAGAAACGCTATCGTCCCGGTTACCGTGAACGCCGGACGTTCAATTTGCGCTGGCTGTGGCTGTGGATTGTCGCACCGCTGGTGGTCTATGGCGGTGTGCAGATATACGAGAATCGCGCAGCGCTCGCCCCGCCCATCCAACGAATGTTGGAAGGCGCGATCAATGACGCGCAAAGTGGTATGGCGACCATGAATGCGCCTACCCCCATGCCGACGGAAAATCCAACTGACCGCTTAATCCGCGCGGAAAATGCGTGGCAGCGCGGTTCGATTGGGCGCGCGCTGGAAGAATACGCCGCCGCTCAAGCGTCAACGCCAAATGATCCACTGGTGTTCACGCGCATGGCGATGGCGCACATCATCGAAGGGCGCAACGCTGACGCACTCGCCGCCGCCGAAGATGCCGTGACGGCTGATCCGTTCAGCGCGGATGCGTGGTCGGTGCGCGCGCTGGCATTGGCGCGCAATAATCGCCCTGCCGAAGCTGTGGCAAGCGCGCGTCAAGCGTTGGCGCTGCGCCCGGACGATGCGACAGCACTGGCATTTCTCGCGGAAGCGTATCGCATCGCGGATGAGACTTCGCTCGCGCTTGAAACCGCCGCCGCCGCCATCGAAGCCGATCCGCAGTCGTATGCCGGCTACTATATTCGGGCGCTGACGAACTACTATTCGGGGATCGACTATCTTGCCGCGCGTGAGGATTTCCGCATCGCGCGTGAACTCGCGCCGAATTTGCCATTTATTCCGACAGAATGGGCGTGGCTGGAATGGTCGCTCGATAACACAGATGTGAGCATGGACATGCTGCAAGAAGTGATCGAAAACAACCCTGAAAATCTCGACGCGCTTTATGCGCTTGGCTACTTCTGGTATCAAACTTACGGTGATGCCGAACAATCGCTGGAATATCTTGAACGCTGTACGACTGCTGATCCTGAAAATATCGCCTGTTTGAACTACAAAGGCACAGTGCAAACGGTGCTTGGCGACTTTACGGCGGCGTTGGTCAGCTATCAACGCCTGCTGGAAACGGGCACGCAAGACCCGCGCTATTATCTACGGGCGGGGAATGCCTATATCAACGTGGGTGATTGCAACGGCGCGCTGCCTGTACTGCGTACCGGTTATGAACTCGAACTCGCGTCGGATGCGCCTAACGCGGATCGGATCGCTGCGTTTGAAAGCTACTTGAGCGACTGCCAACCGTCATTTGTGCCGCTGACCGAACCCACTGCATTACCGGAAGGGGAAATCACCGAAGAAGCGGCGGGTGGATAGCGAAACCTGCGAAACTGTCACTTGATACACGCGGGTGAATCCATATAATGAGGGGTATCTCGTGGCTCCGTAGCTCAGCGGTAGAGCACCCGCCTTTTAAGCGGAGTGTCGAAGGTTCGATCCCTTCCGGAGTCACATTTGATTCCCCCCACCCGCCGCCGATTTAGAACTGTCTAATTGTATAATCATTTCGGGCACGACACGCCGTGCCCCTATCAGATTATGCATGTGCTATTGGAAACTCCTGCCAATTTTCTTGACACGCCTCTGAAATATCTTTATGCTCGTTGCTAAGGTGACTTCAAGAGGAGACTTCCCCATGCGAATGCCGCTGCAACACCCTTCCTGTTGCTGCTGTGAAATCCATCACAGACGGGGTTCGCATCGCTAAATTCAGAAGTTGCTTGTAGTTTGTGACGCTGCCCCGGTCAACTGCGGGGCGCTTTTGTCATCGACACGACTAGACGCTCCGTAACAGGGGCGTTTTTATTTCTCGCCGTGTAGGTCGCACAAAAAAGGATCGTCGCTATGTGCTCGTCAGATGTCGCAAAAGTGGTTCGCAATCGCATCGCACAAGAAGGCGTGCAGTCAGTTAGCCGCCGCAATTTTCTACGGTTGGGCAGCGCCGCTGTCACGGGCGCGGCGTTGAGTTCCCTGTTGGGGTCAGCCGCTAAAGTACGCGCAACCGATGCCAGCGGCGAAGTGGTCGATCTGTCGCATGTGTTTGGCACAAACGTCCCGACGTATCTTTTGGGCGAAGGTCCGCAGCGTGAGGACTATGTGACCGTCGAAAATGACGGGTTTTACATTCAGCGGTGGAACTTCACCGAACATGCAGGAACGCACGTCGATATTCCCGCGCATTTCGTCGCAGATGGCGTGACCGTCGATAACTATCCGGCGGATTTGCTCATTGGACCCGCTGTTGTGATTGATATTTCGGCGCGCGCGGCGGATGATGCGGATGCGGCATTGGAAGTCGCGGATATTGAGGCGTGGGAGAGTGCCAACGGGGAAATTCCGGCGGGGGCGATTGTGTTCTTGTATTCCGGTTGGGACGCGCGCTGGAGTGAGCCGGAATCGTTCCGTAATGCCGATGCGGATGGCGTGCAGCACTATCCCGGTTTTAGCGCCGAAGCCGCGACGTTCCTCGTTGAACAGCGCGATATTCGCGGCGTGGGCGTGGACACGTTGAGCCTTGATATTGGCGCGTCCACCACATTTGATGCCCATGTGATTTTCTTGTCGGCAGGGAAATATGGCATTGAAGGCGTGAACAATCTCGCCGCCATCAAAGACCGCGCGGCAACGGTGATCGTCGGCGTTCCACGTTGGGAAGAAGGATCAGGCGGTCCGGCACGCGTGCTGGCGCTGGTCTAACGTCAATGTGTATCGCGCCGGATGTGAATGTGCATCCGGCGCGTGTTATTGATGGGGGGAGTTAGTTGCGTTCGGTGGCGGCGTGCTGGCGTACATGCGGGCAGCCTGCCGCGACAGCCTCGCGGATGGTTTCCTCGCTGGTCAGTTCGCGCAGCGGCTTGCGTTGATAGCGCACGCGCACTTCCGATGGGTGATTCGCGCCCTTGCCACTGACAACGCGAATATCTTGGGTGATCAATTCGACGTTGAACTGCTGGAACAAAAGCGCCGTGATGATCGCCATTTCGTTTTTGGCGAAATTCATGCCCGTGCATTTGTGGATTCCGCCGCCAAAACCGATGATTGCAAACGGATTCTTGCCTTCAGCGCGTTCGGGGGAATAGCGCATTGGATCGAATTCGTGTGGGTTGGACCACGCGCTTTCGAGATAATGCGACGTTGCCCCGCTGACCATCAAACGCCACCCCGCCGGAATTTCGTATTCACCCAGCTTAATTGGCGTATCGACGGTACGCATTTGCGTATCGGCTGAAGGCTGCAAGCGCGTCGTTTCGTCAATTGCCCAATAGATGTGTTCAAGTTTGCTCAAAGTTGCGGCATCAATCGGCGTGCCGTATGCAACCGTGCGCTTGATTTCATCTTGCACCCGTTCAAGGTATTCTGGGTGACGCAGCAGCAGCGCGATTGTCCATGCAGCTTGTCCAGCGGTGGTTTCATGCCCCGCGAAGATCAAGCCCATGAACAAAGTAACGATTTCTTCGTCCTTCATGAACGTGCCATCTTTCAGCGGCGTTTTGAGCAAAATTGTGATCAAATCGTCATGCTGATCGATGTTTTTGCGGCGGTGTTCGATGATGGGCATCAAGCGGTTGATGATGCGCTTCTTGGCGCGGTCACGGCGGATAAACTTGGGCAGGGGTAGATTAGGCGGCAGCACAAAATCGAGCGATGCGCTGATCGCGGCGTATTCCTGCCAGAAATCTTCGCCCAGTTCTTCATTAAAGCGGCTGCCGATGAACGCGCGTCCCGCCACATACTGCGTGAGCCGCAGCATTTCTGCGGTGATGTCGATCTCGCCCGACTGACCGAGCGAATCGAGCCATCTCTGGACTTCGATGTTCATCGCTTGAATATAGCCGACCATGCGTTCGCGGCGGAATAGTTCTTGCAGCACGGGGCGCTGGTTGTAGTATGCTTCGGGGCTGGCGGTGAACAACACTTCGCCAATTGATGCCTTGAGGAAGGCATAACCGTCCTGCATGTTCAGGGTTTTGTCCGTTTCCATGTAGAACTGCTTGTTATGTTCCGCACCTGTGACGACCACGACAGGCTGCGGACCTAACTTGATCGTGAACAGATCGCCGTGTTCGCGGTAGCCGCGCTTGAACAACCCTTCACGATTTTGCATCATTTCGACGAGATGCCCAATCACCGGCTTGCCACCAGATACTATCGGCGGAACAGAGGATGTCATATCCTATCCTTGACCTTTACGTTTTTGTGAAATGATTATGAAACGAGTGTTTCAGAATGAGGGTATTGTATCAGAAAGTGGGCGGATTGAGTCTTAAATTTCGCTAAGGAGGCGTGGTTTGGCTCAAAGATATAGAAGTTTCACAATTGTGTCGGTGATGGCGCTGGCGTACTGAAAGTTGGGCTGTGCGCCTTTCACAGTGGCGACACCGTGCAGCGCCGTGAGCATTGTGTAGGCGAGATGCAGCGGATCGGCGGCGCTGGTGACGCTGCCTTGTGCCTGCCCGCGCCGAATCACATCCGCGACGATTTGCGCGATGCCGACATAATGCGCCAGCAGAAGCTGCGTCACGTCGGGATCGCGCGTGCCGAATTCAACCATCGCATTAAACGCCATCGATCCCGATAGGGATGTATTTTGTGCCTGACTGACTTGATCGACGGTGCCAAACAACTGCCTGATGAACGCTTCCGGCGTGGAGGCATCATACGCCATCTGCGCGATGCGGGCGCGTTCTTGTTCGCAGAAGTACGCCAGCGCCGCGAGAAACACCCCGCGCTTATCGCGGAAAACTTCGTACATACTGCTGCTGCTGATGCCCATCGCGTCGATCAAGTCGCGGATCGACGTGCCTTCGTAGCCGTGCTTCCAGAACAGCCGCATCGCCCGAACGATCACGTCGTCTTTATTGAACTCGCGCGTTCGCGGCATGGATGTGCGCCCTTCTTTTGCATCGCTCAATATGTTGATTCAGGTTGATCAATATGACACCTGAATCAACATATCTTCTCTCAACGTCCATGCTGTCCACTCAAAATACGGACATCACTGGACATTCGTTCACGCTAGAACGGGATCGTCGCTGTGGGATCTGTCGGGATGTCATTCACCCGGATTTCAAAGTGCAGGTGCGGCCCCGATGAGTTCCCCGTGTTCCCCGAAAAACCGATCACTTGCCCCGCGTTGACATACTGCTGGCACGCGACATTGACACCGCTTAAGTGACCGTACACCGTCGTAAAGGGACCATGCGCCAGCACAACCGCGATTCCATAGCCGTAGTTGCTCCCGCCCCTAAAAATCACTGTGCCGCTGTTTGCAGCATAGACGGGCGTTCCTTCCGGCACAGCCAAATCGACTCCCGTGTGATACGATGTGAACCCACGCATCCACGTATAACCGCTCAACGGACGTACCCACTGCGTCCCGCCGCCGGGGTTATCGACTAAGCCGCAGCTTCCCGGTTCACCCGCGCCAAACGAGATTTGCGCGCCCGCGCCGCCGCTTTGTGAATTATCGCCGCCCGTGCGCTGCACCGCCGCCGACCACGTGATCGTTTCCGCTTGACCGCCGGGGACAAGCACCCACATGCCAATGGGCAGCACTGTATCTGGTGACGAGCCAAACAGATCGTTGTATTCGCTGTCGATGATGGCGAACGCTTCTACGCCAAACCGTTGGGCGACTTCGGCAATCGTCGTTTCGGTGGCGACTTGGAAATACGCGCCATCCACAGGGGGAATGTTGATGCGCCGACCCGGACGCAGCCCGCCGATGATACTGCGGTCATTTGACCACGCCACACTTTCCGGCTGCAAGCCGAACCTTTCCGCGATGCCGAACATGGTATCGCCCTGCTGGACTTCATACGAGATGACTTCACTGCGCGGACGATCTGGCACGAACGTGAAGGGATCGTAATTCGAGCGCACGACGGCAATATCGCCCGCGTCTATTTGATCACTGAACGATTGCAGTGGCTGACTCAAGATCGCGCCATACGCCGCTGGATCGAGCGTTGGTAAAGGGGAATGAACGTTGGGATCGACGGGCGGGGGAGTCACATCGAGAATCATCGGGTTATCGAGTGTCGCTGTGGGATCGGTGATGATCTGTTCGCTCTGCGAGGTCGAAGTCGCCGCCTGCGGGATCACTTCTGTTGGCGGGGGTTCAGGCGGCGTGAGCAGTAAAACCGCTGTGCCAATCGTCAGCGCCGCTGCGCCGACCAAGCTCACCGCGCCAACGACACGCCGCCATCCCGGCACTTGATCATCGTCGCGAATCGCCCGGATCGGGCTGGTGTCATCAGCGCGGATCACGGGGATGGGGTTGGTATCATCCAAATGCGACGACAGCGCATCCCGGTACGCTCCTGAAGAAGCGTCGTCTTGCGGATGCTGATAGTCGTCAGGGTTCTCAAAACGATTGGTCATGCACGAATGCCTCAAATTCTACAAATGGCAACCAACGCGCAATCATAGTCCTGCCCTGCGATGCTGGCAAGACACGCTCACCCTACGATCAAGAAAATGGGCGTTTGTGGGTACAATCAAGCGAGTTTTATCATTTGTAGATGCGGAGTGTTTATCATGACCCCACCTCTTGCGGGTATTCGCGTGCTTGACCTCACGCGGCTGCTCCCCGGCGGCATTTGTACGCTTATGCTTGCCGATCTTGGCGCACAGGTGATCAAGATCGAAAGCCCGGTTGAAGGCGATTACGCGCGCTGGTCGCCGCCGCTGATCGACGGCATGGGCGCGTTTTTCCACGCGACCAATCGCGGCAAGCAGAGCGTGATCCTTAACCTGAAGGATGGCGCGGGATGCGCCGCTTTGCTCAAGCTGGTGGAAAGCGCCGATGTGTTCGTGGAGAGTTTTCGTCCCGGCGTGACCGCCCGCTTAGGATGCGATTATGAAACGCTCAAGGCGATCAATCCGCGCCTTGTGTACTGCGCCATCAGCGGGTACGGGCAAACGGGACCGGACGCGCAGCTCAGCGGACATGACCTGAATTATGTCGCGCTGGCGGGCTTGATTGGCGAGATGAATCAACCACAGGTGATGGGCGGACAAATCGCTGATGTGGGCGGCGCGTATACGGCAGTAGCGGGAATATGCGCTGCGTTGTTCCGGCGGGAAAAGACGGGCACGGGCGCGTTCATCGACATTTCGATGATGGAAGCAGCGCTGCCGTTTGTCTCCTATGCGTGGGTGGAAGCGGTTAGCGGCTCACAAGGCGAAAGCGAACTGCCGCGCGGTGTTTTAAGCGGGCGCTATGCCTGTTATAACATCTACATGACCCGTGACCGCAAAGCCGTCGCGCTCGCCGCGCTTGAACCGCGCTTTTGGGGAAATTTCTGTAACGCCATCGAACGCCCTGATCTGGTCGCGGATTATATGAAGCTGTCGCGCCAGCGATACCTGCAAAACGAGGTCGCGCAGACTTTCGGCTTGCGTTCGCTCGAAGAATGGGACGCGATCTTACTCAATGCCGACTGCTGCTATTCGCGCGTTCGCAGCGTGCATGATCTCGTGAGCGATCCGCATATCCAAGCCCGGGGGTCGCTTGATTTGGGCGCGAACGGCGTGCCGTTTATGCGAAGCCCGATCCGCATCGACGGAGCGGAAGTGCGGCGCGGTCATGTCCCCACATTTGGCGAACACACATTTGATGTACTGCGTGCGGCTGGCTTTGAACAGGTAGAGATTGAGGCATTACTTAAATGACGGACACAAAAGCAACGTTTGATGATTTTCTCAAGATTGACATGCGCGTTGGGATCATCCGCGAAGTGCAGGATTTCCCGCGGGCGCGCAAACCCGCCTACAAACTGCGCGTCGATTTTGGCGCGGAGATTGGCGAAAAGTGGTCATCGGCACAGGTGACGCACTACGACAAAGACGCGCTGCTTGGTCGGCTTGTGATTGGTGTGGTCAACTTTGAGCCGAAGAACATCGGCGGATTCATGTCGGAATGTTTGGTGATTGGCGTGCCGGATGAACAAGGGCGCGTCGTACTGCTCAAGCCAGACCATGATGCGCCTATCGGCGGGCGGGTGTATTAAGCGGCGGACGCGCCGGACGGAACGAGTTTCGCAAGGGTTGTTCGTAGTGGTTTTAAACTCACCCCGCACGAACTTCGTTCGTGCCGCCCCTCCCCGAATTCAGCTGAGGGGGCGACACTAAACCGAATTGTCGCGTAGGGACAACGGCGAAACGTGTTTCGCGAGCGTTGTCCGGTTTTGCTATATTTCGGGCGCGGACAGGGCAAGCCCTGTCCCTACAATTGCGAAATAATTTCTACTGTCGCTCCCTAAGTCCCCGAATTCAGGGAGGGGCAAAAGCATGTGAAAGTGAAGATGTGTCAAACATTGGACGTATGAAGGTTTTCTGTGGCGGGCGCATCAGGAGAAACAAATTTCTCTCGCGCCCCTACAAATGGCATGTTTGCGAGAGAGTGGGTTCAATCATACGCCGACGTAAGCGGACAGATAACTATGGACAAGCCTAGAAGCGCGTCCCTACTTAGTTCCCTGACTGCTTGATCGATTCGTCGATTGATTTTGCCCATGCGCGCACCTTGTCGATGTAATGCGCCGCGCCAGCTTCGACCACATCGGCGGCGGTTATCGTCCACGTGACCGGGTGCGCGTATTTTCCATGATGATCTGCTGTCCCAGTGATTTTGTGGGTACGCACGCCAGAATCGACTTTCACGCTCATCTCTCGCCGCATTTGTTGAGGCGTTATGCCGCCGTTGACGAACTGATCGAGCATGAGGATGCCGTTTGCCAGCGTTTCCGGCGAATAGAGGCGCGGATGCTGCAAGTGGTAGCACAGCACCATCAGGTGATGGACTTCGCCCAGCGCGGGGTTGTCCGCTTCCCAGTAGAGCATTTGATAGAAGTGATCCGTACAGGTGATGGTGTCCGTCCATGCCGCGCCACAGTCGGGGCAGGTGGTCGATACGTCCGCTTGTGGTACATTCATCACAAAACGCTTTCCACTCTAAAACTGCAAACTACTTTTACCCGCAATCGTGAAAAGGAGCAAGATTTCATTATGGGTGTTCTTGAAGGAAAAATTTGTTTGGTCACGGGCGGCGCGTCGGGGATTGGGCGCGCGACAGCGATTGCGATGGCAAACGAGGGCGCGAAAGTCATCGTGAGTGATGTCAACGTTGCTGGCGGGGAAGAAACTGTCGATCAAATTGTGGGCATGGGCGCGGGCGCGATTTTCGTCCGGTGCGATGTGTCGAACGCTGTGCAGGTCGAAGCGTTGATCGCCGCCGCTGTAAGCGCCTATGGTCGGCTCGACTGCGCGTTCAACAATGCGGGAATTGGCGGGGAAATGTCGCCCATCATCGACAAGACCGAAGATGAGTGGGACTTGGTGATGAACATCAACTTGAAGGGTGTGTGGCTGTGCATGAAATATGAAATCCCCGTCATGCTCCAGCAGGGTGGGGGAGCGATTGTCAACATGGCATCCGTCGCAGGGTTGCTCGGCTTTCGTTACGCGGCGGCATACAGCGCTAGCAAACATGGGGTGATCGGGCTGACAAAATCCGCCGCGCTCGAAACAGCGCGTAAGCATATTCGCGTCAACGCGGTATGCCCATACTTCACCGATACGCCAATGGTTGAGGCGATGATCGCGGCATCCCCAGTGATGGAGCGCGCCACTGTCGAAGGCACGCCGATGAAACGATTAGCATCCGCTGAGGAAATCGCTCAAGCAGTCGTATGGTTGTGCAGTGACCGCGCGTCGTATATTACAGGTCACGCGCTTCCTATCGATGGCGGCATGGTGGTCAATTAAAAGCAATCTCGTTATCCCCGCATTTGATGAGCGCGTTTTTCAAACGAGTGGTGAAACGCGCTCATCAAAATCCCCGCAAAATTTGAATCGAGAATTTGCCACAAGCCCGTAGAATCACACGTAGATTAGAAATCTTCCGGTTCACACTTTCATTGAAATATCACTTGCTAATAGAACACACTCTCGAACAACTGATTCAGGGGGTAAAATTACTATACTCACTTACCGGACCGTTACTCAAGCAGCGATAATGCCATTCTCAGCGCTTCATCTGCGCTGGCAGCTTTCACGCCTTCTCGGTCAGACTGCCACAAATGCCGCCTCACGATGGGCTCATTTCCCCGTAAACATGCGCCAATATACGTAAGCCCGACAGGTTTTGTCGGTGTTCCCCCGCCCGGTCCGGCGATTCCAGTGATACTGACTGCGATATTCGTGCCAAATAATCGAAGCGCACCGAGTACCATTTCGCGCGCGCACTCTTCACTGACCGCGCCATATTGAGCTATTATCGCCTGTTGTACACCCAAAACGTTCTGTTTGACCTCATTGGCATAAGCGACTAATCCACCGATTACCCATGCGGAACTGCCCGGAATATTGGTCATTCGGTGCATCACCAGCCCACCAGTACACGATTCCGCCGCGCTGAATGTCCATCCCCGCGCCAACAAAAGTTCACCTAAACGCCTCTCCAACGATTGATCCATCGGGTTTTTCCCCTTTTTTGCGTATTTTGTTCTAGAACAGCTTGAATTGGTCGAGTCTAAACGATTTTCCCAAGAATTGAGCAGGTTGGCTGCATCCAGAATTGAAATAAACAGTTATAATGAGATTTACGCTCTGCATTTGCCTTAGCGTCACGGGAAATTGAGGCTTCTGTGGCATTCGTCGAGTTCGATTGGCGACCACTGATACTGCTGTTTATCGCAGCACTCGTCATGCTGTTGTGGTTGTTTGGATGCGCTATTGCGAACGATTCTTCGCGTAGCAGCGTCCCCACCAGCTATCCTCAAGTGACGCTTACTGTCGGGCGGCTTACGTTCGCGGCGAACCCCACATCGTCGCCTGTGCCGCCTCAATTGATGGAACGAACGCGAGCGGCTTATGCGTCACCGCCGCCCGCGGCGACATCATCAGGCGATTCTATAGGTTCCACAAATGCGCGCCCTCTGTTCATTACATCCAATATTCCTTCTTTGCATATTCCCCCCCCAACCTGCTATGAAACTGCCACCGGATCGATTCTATGTTTGGGACGTGTCGATAATCCACTGACAGTTGCGGTGAGTCGCGTTGTCGTTGAAGTGCGACTCTTCATTGCGGGTGGCAGTTCATTTGTGCAGCGTGTGCTGGTTGATCAAGCAGTGATTCCTCCCGGCGAGTCTGCGCCTTATCGGGTGATCATCCCAATTGAGTGGAATCGCTATGTGGGGAGTTCATCACGGCTTGTCCGCGCTGAAGCTGCCGCCATCCCCGATGTCACTCCCGCCGTAGAACAGCAGAATCTTATTCGTGCCAGCGAGGATCGCTACACACTGACTGCATTAGTACATGCGCCGGAAGATCACGCGATTCGGTTGGATCGCGCTGTCATTATGCTGACGGAAGGCGAGCGCGTGCGTGCTTACCGCGTGGTGACATTTGATGATGCCCTGCTCACTCCCGGCGAGACATTTTCACTGCGTGTCGATGTCACCGCGCAGGAACACAGCGGGGACTTACAATCTTCGCTCCATCTCGAAACACGCCCGTAAACGTCTCCGCAGAAAAACCCTATTGAAGGCGCGACCAACCTAATCGCGCCCTCTTGCCGTGATGATTAGCGCATCACTTTGCGTGCCGCGTCGATCACCGCTTGCGGCGTTAAACCGTATTCCTGATACACCCGTTGATAGGGTGCGCTCGCGCCAAATTTGTCAATACCGACAGCGATGCCATCCAAACCGACATAACGCTGCCAACCGGTTGTCACCCCTGCTTCGATGCTGACACGTGCGCGCACGCTGGAAGGCAGCACCGACTCTTGATAAGCGGGGGGCTGCGCGTTGAACAATTCCCAACACGGGAGTGACACCAACCGCACGTTCACGCCTTCGTTTGCTAGCGCCGTATACGCTTCATGCGCGATGTGGACTTCACTGCCGCTTGCCAGCAGGATCACCGACGGCGCGGCGCTGTTCTGCGCCAGCACATAGCCGCCGCGTGACACCCCTTCGTGGATGGCGCTCACCCCGCCAATCCCGTCACCTGTTAGCACGGGCAAATCCTGCCGTGTGAAGATCAGCACCGACGGGCGATCCGCCAGCATCGCCGCGCGCCACGCGCCCGCCGTTTCGTTGGCATCCGCGGGGCGGAACGTGTACACATTTGGGATCAAACGCAGCGACATGGTGTGTTCAACGGGCTGGTGCGTTGGACCGTCTTCGCCTAAGCCGATGCTGTCGTGTGTGAACACATAGATGGTCTTGATGCCCATCAACCCACCTAAGCGGATCGTCGGGCGCATGTAATCGCTGAAGGTCAAGAAGGTCGCGGAGTACGGCTTGATAATGCCGCCGTGCAGGGCAAGCCCGTTCACAATTGCGCCCATCGCGTGTTCGCGCACGCCAAAGCGAACGTTGCGCGCGGCGGCTTTGTTGTATCCGGTGTGTGCCGCATCCTTGATGATTGTCTTGGTGCTTTCTGCAAGGTCAGCATCACCGCCGATCATGGTGGGGATGTGCTTGGCAATGGCGTTCAAGACCTGTCCGCTGGCATTGCGCGTGGCGATCTTCTTTTCCGTCCCAAATACGGGGATTTCGCCGTCCCATCCCGCCGGAAGTTCGCCCGCCATCACGCGCTCGAATTCCGCCGCGAGATCCGGGTAGGCTTCACGATAAGCGGCAAATTTGGTGTTCCATGCCTGCTCCCAAGCCGCGCCATTTTCCAGTGACGAACGGAAATGTTCAAGCGCATCGCCGGGGATGACGAAATCTTCTTCCGCCCACCCGAATCCCTGTTTGACCAGCTTGACTTCATCCGCGCCCAACGGCGAACCGTGCGCTTTGCTCGTCCCCTGTTTGTTGGGGCTTCCATAGCCGATGATCGTCTTGACCGTGATCAAGCTCGGTCTGTCGGTGACGCTTTGCGCTTCGCGGATCGCCGCGTCAATCGCGTCAATATCATTACCGTTGGCGACAGTCACGGTATGCCAGCCATACGCCTGATAGCGCGCGGCTACATCTTCAGTGAACGTCATGTTGGTCGTGCCATCGAGCGTGATATCGTTGCTGTCATAGAGATAGATCAGCTTGCCCAAGCCCCATGTCCCCGCCAACGAACTCGCTTCGGCGCTGATGCCTTCCATGAGGTCGCCATCGCTGACAATGGCATAGGTGTAATGGTTGACGATCTCGTGACCGGGGCGGTTGAAATACGACGCGAGATACGCTTCCGCCAGCGCAAAGCCGACAGCGTTCGCGCTTCCCTGTCCAAGCGGTCCGGTGGTGGTTTCCACGCCGGGCGTGAGATGGTATTCAGGGTGTCCGGGTGTCTTGCTGCCCCACTGACGGAAGTTCTTGAGTTCGTCAATCGAGAGGTCGTAGCCTGTGAGATGAAGCAGGGAGTAAATGAGCATTGAGCCGTGCCCGGCGCTTAAGATGAAGCGATCACGGTTTGCCCAATGCGGATTGGCAGGGTTGTGACGCAGATGGCGCATCCACAGCGCGTATGCCATCGGGGCAGCGCCCATCGGCAAGCCGGGATGCCCGCTGTTCGCTTTCTGAACCGCGTCAATCGAGAGGACGCGGATGGTATTTACGGCTAAGGTTTGTAGTTCATGGCTGACGGTGGTCAAGAGGAAAACTCCTTATGCTTAAGGTTCGATAATGCGCCAAACTCTACCGCAAAATGGCTTCCCTTGCATCGGTTCGGTGGGTGATGGGGCGGTTGATTGTGCTGACAAGTTGCGCTATGCTCACGTTTATGAGCCTGAATTTTTTGCGCGATTCCGCGCCATCTAGTCCCGCAACCCAACCGAAACCGCCTGCGCCATCGCCTCACCGCTTCGCATGGCGTGTGATCATCCCCTTTGCCGTATTGATGGCAGCGGCAACACTTGGCGTGTTGACGCTGTTGATCGTGCTGCTCGGCGCGGATGCTCCGGCGACCCCTGTCACTATCGTCATTGATGGGGAAGCCCGCCAAACCGATACCAACGCCCAAACCGTCGCGGAACTGCTGCGCGATTTCCAAATTGACCCGAACAGCGGTGATCAGATTGATCCGCCGCCGCTTAGCCCGATCACGCCAGACATGGTGGTGCGGATTGACCGCGCGCGGAGTGTCTCGCTGCTGGTGGATGGCGAAGCGCGGGTTTTGTGGACACCGCTGACGAATCCGGCGCAAATTCTCGCCAGCGCCGGCGTGACGGTTGAAGCTGGCGATTTAGTGCTGCTGGATGGCAGTCCCGCTGACGTAAATATGCTGGCAGGCTGGCCTGTGCCTGTCACGCAGATCGCGGTGCGGCATGTGATGCCGATCATCGTTGTCGATGAGGAAGATGGCAGTACGCGAGTGTTGATGACGACGCGCGAAACGGTTGGCGAAGCCTTGTTCGACGCGGGGTATACATTATATGAGGCAGACAGCCTATCGGTGGCGTTGAGCGAGCCTGTTGTACGTGACATGATGGTGACGATTCGCCGCGCCAACCCGATCAATATCGTGGTAGATGGCGAGACTATTCGCACGCGGGTGCGGGGATCGACAGTGGCGGATGCGCTGGCAAGCGCGGGCGTAACGCTGACCGGATTGGATTACCCGATTCCTGCTGAAAGCACACCTTTGATTCCCGGCATGTCAATTCGCGTAATTCGTGTGCAGGAAGAAATCGTCGAAACGGATCGGACGCTGGCATACGAAACACTGTACCAAGCGGATCCCGAACTGGAAATCGACAACCAGCGGGTTCTGCAACCGGGACGCGAAGGAATCGAACGGACGCGCATTCGTGTGCGTTATGAAAACGGTATCGAAGTTTCACGCACGGTAGAAAGTGTCGAAGTGATTCAAGCGCCGCAGAATCACATCATCGGCTATGGGACGAACATTGTGATTCGCACGCTGGAAACGCCGGACGGTGTGATTGAATATTGGCGGGTGATTCGTATGTACGCGACGAGCTATCACCCAGCGGCGTTGGGCGGTGATAACATCACCGCAACAGGGCGCACCCTCGTTAAGGGGATTGTCGGAGGTGATCCACGAATTACGCCGTATGGCACACGGATTTATGTGTTTGGGTACGGGTTTGGCGATATTCAAGACACGGGGGGGCCGCGCCGGATTCGCCTGTGGGTTGATCTCGGCTACAGCGATGAAGATTTTGTCGGATGGTCACGGAATACGGACGTGTATATTTTGACTCCCGTTCCGCCACCGGAGGATATTCTGTATATTCTACCGTGCTGCGCCCTGCAATAAAGAAATCAGGGTATGAATATCATTCGACACGCGCGCATTGGCACATGGATCGGTATCGTCGCCATTGTTTTATTCGCGTGGAGCGCCGCCGAATTTAACCCTCTGTCACGCCCCGAACCGCCATTTGATGTGCCGTTTGTGTTGATGATCGGCGGGGCGACAGCGCTCGGCGTGGCGATGGTGCTGATACGCCGATCCGGTGGGCTGCCGCGCGTCACGATGCCGCGCGATGTTCCGCTTACGCCGGCGCGCATGAATCGCCGCTGGACGCTGATCGGGATCGTCGTGCTGGCGTGTGCCGCCGAAGTCAGCGCGGGCGGGCTGCAACTGATCTTCCTTAAAGAAGTGTCTACACATATTCAATTTGCCTTGTGGAACGTGGGTGTCGCGCTGGTCGGGTATGGGATGGCGGGTGCGCCGCCGCTGAAAATTCCCCGCTATGAACCGCGCCATCTCGCGGTACTCGCGGCAGTTGTGATATTCGCGTTTGCTGTGCGGGTAATCGGCTTGGGCGAGTCGATTTGGCAGATGATCGACGAGCTGCATTGGATGGAAGGCGTGAGCATGATCCGCTGGGAGCGTAATGCCTATGATCTGCTGCGCTCACCCAGCAGTTTTCAAGCGATCACAGCGGTTTACACGTACTGGAACGCGGGGACAGTCGCGCTTTTTGGCACAAACCTTTTTGGACTGCGCTTTCTAGACGCGGTGATTGGCACGCTGACCGTACTGGCGATGTACGGTTTGGGGCGGGCGCTGTTTGACCGCCGCATGGGGGTGATCGCCGCGCTGGTGCTGGCGACATTCCCGCCGCATGTGCAGTTCAGCCGGATCGCGCTGGCGCATATTACGGACGGATTTGTGGCAGTCGCGTTGATCATGTTTGTGGTGCGCGGGATGCGCTGGGGAAGGCGCGTCGATTGGGCGGCGGCGGGCGTGACCTTAGGCATGAGTCAATATTTTTTCGAGACAGGGCGGCTGTTGTTCCCTGTGCTGACATTCGCGTGGTTCGCGGCGATGCTGGCGCTCACCCCGAAGGCGCATAAGCATTGGCGCGGCATGGTGATCGTGCTGGTGACGGCGGCGATTCTGGCGCTGCCCGTGTACTACAACATCGCTGTGCGGGGCGAAAACGCCATCGCGCGCTTGAGCCACAGCAGCAGTTTGCAAAGCGAATGGCTGCCGCTGTTTCAAGATGGGATTCAGGCGGGCGATCTCGAACAAGCGGCAGAATGGCTGGTGATCCCGTTCCGCTTTTATGTGAATGCGCGCGAGGCATTCGATTTTTACGGCGGGCGCTTCGGCTTGCTGCATCCGGTGGTGATCCCGCTGTTTTTTATGGGCGTGTTTTACTGCCTTTGGCGGGCGCGATCCCCATTGAATATTTTTCCGTTGTTCGTGGTGCTGACAGGATTAGGCAGCGCGTTTCTGGTCAACAAATGGGGATCGCCGCGCTATATCATCGTGATGCCTGTGCTGGCGCTGATGATCGCCGTGGGGATTCGCTATGGGTTATCGCTGGTCGTTTCGGCGGAAAACGTAGGGAAATTCAAGCGCGATCATGTGTGGATGGCGCTGGCGGTGTGCGTGACGATCTTTCACGGCGTGTACTACGTGGCGGATCATCTGCCGTATTTCAACAACCGTCTGCTGATGAGCCGCCCGTATCCCGATATGTTCGATGGGGCGCAGCGTGCCGCCCGCGATTATGACCGCCGCACGACACAGGTGTTTTTCGTCAGTACGTATCAAGCGGATGCCAATTTAGCGCGCGGATACTACGATTTTTTGGTGGGCGATCATCCGTATCGTGTTGAAACGCTGCCGTTGGATCAATTCAATCAAGGGATGATTGATCTGCTGCCGCGTGACCGCAGCTACCTGTTCATGATTGAACCCGGCTTGAATGAAGTCTCGAATTTGCTGTATGCCAATTTCGCACAGGTGTATCCGCCCACGCCGAGCGAACGAATTTTGCCCGCATCGAAAGAATTCTGGGCGTATTTCGTGCCGATGGCGACCCCCAATCCGTAAGGATTCCGTCACTTATCTGTAGTTAAATAAATCGCTGTATACTCTCCACTATCCACCAAAGAGCAAAAAGGTCGATTCCACATGGTCAAGTTGGATGATGTCCTCAAGCGCCGCAACCTTGAGGCGGAAATGAAGAAATCCGGACGGCTGCCGCCCGGTCAATCGCTGACGCTCGATTTCCCTGTGCTGCACTATGGTCCCACGCCGGGATTCAATGAATCTACATGGGATTTCCGCGTGTTCGGGGAAGTTGAACGCGAAATGCGTTGGAATTGGCAGGACTTCCAAAAGCTGCCCACCGTCAAGATCAAGACGGATATTCACTGTGTCACACGGTGGAGCAAGTTCGATACCGAATGGGAAGGTGTGCTGTTTCGTGATTTGATGCAGATGGTCGGCGTAAAACCAACCGCCAAATATGTAATCGCGCACTGCGAGTATGGCTACACAACGAACACGCCGCTGGACATCATGACCGATGACGATGTGCTGCTGGCGTACAAGTTCGATGGGCAGTATTTGGATGCCGAGCATGGGTATCCATTACGCACGCTTGTGCCAAAGCGGTATTTTTGGAAAAGCGCAAAATGGCTGCGCGGGATCGAGTTCAGCGTGGTTGATAAGCCGGGATTCTGGGAGAATGCGGGCTATCACAACGAAGGCGATCCATTCAAAGAGGAACGGTTTCAGCGGCGCGGGTTCTTTTGAGTGATGTGCTGGTCAATTTGACGCTTGTAGGGGGGCATACATTCCGCCCGCCTATTATGGGCGCGGTATATCGCGCCCATACAACGTTACCATGATCGGAAAATCGAGAGCAGCGGCGGAAGAAACACGCTGAGGATGAAGATCACCGCGACGATAGCCAGAATCACCCGCAGCGGCGTGATGCGGCGTGGTGTGCGTCTGCCAACGTAACCGATGGTCAGCGGATCGCTGTCCCGTTTGGAATAGTCTCCGAACTCGGCTTCGTCTTCTTCGCTCGGATATTCGTCCTCATCAAGCCAATGATCGCGGCGCGTAGGCATGGTTTATCCCTTCGCCAGCCATGCTATTGTTTTGGTCGCGAGTTTGTCGAGCGCCTCAACCGACATAGCGATGTGTTCCTCTTTGGTATCTTCTTCTTTGGCGTGGCTTAAGCCGCGCAGACTTTGCACGAACAGCATAATGGTTGGGACTTCGGCGCGGGCGACTTCCGCCGCATCGTGGAGCGGTCCCGAAGGCAGACGATGCACCACGCCCGCCACTTCGCGGATTGCTTCATCCGCCATTTCGATGAGTTCGGGATGGAAGGGAATTGGGTGAATTTGCCAGATGCGCCGCCATTCAACGGTGACATTTTCTTCTGCCGCAAAGCGATTGCTGGCATCTTTCGCCTCTTGGAGCATGGCGGCGAGTTCGCGCGCGTCTAAATGGCGCTGATCGAGCGTGATGTCACATTGACCGACGACAGCGGTGACGATGCCGGGTTTGGTGACAACGCTTCCAACCGTGCAAACGCCGCCGTGCCGCTTGGCGATCTCACGGATTTCGAGCGCGAGTTTCGCTGCCGCGCCGAGCGCATCACGGCGTTTGTCCATGGGGGTTGATCCCGCGTGGGCGGACTGCCCGACGAAGCGAATCGCGTGGCGTTCTACGCCGAACGTGCCAAGCACCACGCCCAACGGCAAATTCATACTTTCCAGCACAGGACCCTGTTCGATGTGCAGTTCGAGATAGGCGGCAGCATTGAGAAGCTGTTTGCTGCTGTTCTTGACCGTGTCCAAATCCAAGCCGAAACGAGCAATCGCGTCGGTGAGTTTGATGCCGTCTTTATCAACCAAATTGCGAAGATCGTTCGGGATCATGGTGCCGCTTGCCGCGCTTGACCCGAACAACGAGCGCCCGAAGCGCGCGCCTTCTTCATCCGCCCAATCGACCAAGCGCACGGTCACGGGCGGCGTGCCTTCTTCCGCGATACGGCGCAGCACTTCCACGCCTGCGACGACATTCAAAGCGCCATCGAGCCAGCCGCCGTTGGGCACGCTGTCGATGTGTCCGCCGATGAGCATAGCTTTATCGCTTGCGCCTTTGAGGGTTGCCCACAGATTGCCCGCTTCATCCATTTCGACGGTGACGGGTAAATCCGCCAGCTTGGATTTCAGCCAATCACGCGCTTTGACCCATGTATCGGTGAAGGCGACACGCTGCGCGCCGTTCTCGTCGCCTGTGAGCGCGCGGAGTTCTTTCAGTTCGTCGATAGTTCGCTGCGGTTGTAGAGTCATCGTCATCCACCTTACTTGACTGCCTGTCGATTCCAATAAGGGCTATTTTCTTGAATGGGTTAAGTTTGCCCCACAGCTTACGACCCTGCAACAAAAAGAGAAGGATTCACCACGCAGAAAAGCACCTAGAGAATATCGCCACGGGGAACGAAGAAAAGGGTTGGGAGGCGTAGGGGAAGCATAGAACGCGCGTCGGAGTTCGGAGGGCATGAAGCTCTATAATGAGGGGAGTGAATGAGCGGCGGGCGAAAAAGCGTGAATTGGATGAGTAAGCGGCGGGTGATTCGAGCGGGAATGCTGATCGGGCTGATGCTCGTCGCGTCCGCGTGCAATATGGCAGTTCCGCTGGTCACGCCAACGGTTGCGCCGACGCGCACCGCGACAGCGACGAACGAAGCCAGCGCGACGGCGTTTCCATCTGCCACACGCACGAACACGAATACGCCTGATCCAAGCGCGACCCCCACGCCGAGTCCAAGTGCTACAGTTTCCCCAACCAACACTGCGACCCCCACAGCAACCGCAACATCAACCGATACGCCGACTCCAACACGCACAATTCCCGCATCGCCAAGCCCGCTGCCGTTTATCGGGCGGCGCACACCAACGGTCACGCCAACATCCACGCTGACGGATACACTCACAAACACGCCCACACTGACCCCGACGCTCACCGCCACGCCAACGGACACAGGCACGCTCACGCCGACATCCACAGCGACAGCTACGCATACCCCCACCCTTACGCCAACCTTCACAGTCACGCTCACGCTCACAGCATCATCAACGGCGACAACGGATTTTGCCGCGCAAACAGCGACGATTCAGGCGATTTTGAACACGCAGAACGCCGTAATCGCGGCGACGAATACCGCGCTGACGGGCGAGATCGCGCGCACCATGACCGCGCTCGCGCCAACAGCAACGGCTACGCTGAACGGCGGTCAAGTGGCGGGGACGAGTACCGCGCTCGTCAACCAAGTGGCGGCGATCACGGCGCTGGCATCGCGTAGTGTGCCGACGCTGAACGTCACAACGACGTTTGTGCAAGCGCAGCCGAACACACCGATTGATCCGGCGTTGATCCCGCCGAATGTGACGCTGCCTGTCGGCAATACCACGCCGCAGTTCGGGAATGCTACGCCAATTCCCGCCGCGACGGTCACGCCGCTGGCGACTCCGGTGCGGTTTGTCGTGTTCGATCCGCTGCCGCCGCTGGCGGGCGCTGATCCGGTGACGCGCTCGTTCGCGCTTTCGACCAGCGGCGGCTTGCGCGGCGACGCGATCAGCTTACCGGGTGGGGCGGTGACATTCGCGCAAAATCCGGTCAACCCGAATGTGTATGCGCGGGTGGCAAACAACGGATCGCTGTATGTAGTGGATGATGTGACCAACGGCGGCGCGCGGCTGGATGTTTCGCCATTCAGCCAGTATGAGCCAGAACGCGCCGATCTCAATAACGCGCATGTGGTCGAAGTGGAATGGTCGCCGGATGGACGGTATCTCGCCTTCCGCGTGGACACCGAAAACGACGGATCGACGGACAACGACAGCGCCAACGATGGCATCTGGTTTTATCAGCCGGGGGCATTTCCGCCTGTGCAGTTGTTCCACGACTGCCCGCCTGAACCGGGCTGTATTCTCGTAGATCGTTCGGCGGGACCCTATCAGTTTCGCACGCTGGATATGGAATGGAACGCGAGCAGCAGCGCGATTTTGCTGGCGCTTGAAGTGCCGGATTACAACATGCCCGCTTTTGCCGCTGTTCCAGCCATCTCCGATCCGGGGCAAGCATCGCGGATGCCCCGTGTGTTTCGTTATGAGTATGCGGCGTGGTCGAATGATGGATCGCGCGTGCTAGCAAGCGGCGCAGGCGAAGATGGAATAATCGGGCTGCGTTGGATCGATCCGCTGACGGGCGCGTATGAGCGCGTCTTTGATGCCAGCGCGGTTGGCTTATATCTCAGAAGCGCGGTACAGCGTCCCGGCGGCGGAATTGTCGCGCTTGGATCCCCCAACGGCGCGGGAAGCGCGATGCGACTCGTCGATGGGCGGGGTAATCCGTTAAGCGACTTTATTGGCACAACCGCACCCATCCGCGCCGAATGGAGTCCTGACCGAAGCGCGGTGCTGGTGGTCACGCAAGAAAACGGGCTGACGCGCTATTTCGTCGCGCGAGTGAACGGCGTGATCGAAGAAATCACCGGAAGCGTGGCGGGCGGATTGGCGGTGGAATGGATCAACACGCCGCCAAGCGCGTCCAGTGCGCCCGTTGTACCTGCTGCCAATGTTCCACCGCCCGCAAGCGATGGCGGTTTCGCGCCGATGGGAGCGACAACCGTTCCGCTTGGCGATACGCCTACGCCAACACCAACCGCCACGCCGATCATTTTCAGCGTGGGCGAACAGGTGATCACGCTGACGCAGGTGAACTTGCGCGCTGTGCCATCAGCCATCGACAACGCGCCGATTGCCGTGATCCCCGAAGGGACTCTGCTCACGATCACAGGCGGATCGACAATCGCAGAAACGCTGACATGGTGGCAGGTGCGCTATGAAAATCAAACGGGGTGGGTGGCGCAGAATGACGGGTATCGGGATTTGTTAGGAAAGTTAGGGAATGACGGCGCGTGAAATAGGTAAATCGTCTCAAACCTATAACGAAGTTTGAACAAAAAGCATCTGTTCGTGGTGATACAATGAGGTTTGCACGATCATTGGAGATGAGTCAGATGCTTGACAAGCGCCATGACCAATCCGCACGTTCAGCGCCCGAACCCGGACAAACCGGGGCAGTTCCCCGCGTCGAATTCAATCTCGCGGTGGAAAGCGAACCCGCGCGTCCGTTGAGCTTGCCTGAAATTCCAGAACCGGGCAGCGCGACAGGCTTGATCCCCGTCAATCATCATGCCGCTGCTGGACACCATGCAGGCGAACGCTACGGCGAAAGCCGTGACCGTGCCAAAGATGCTGATGATTCGGTCAGTGGATCGGCTGTGCGCGCCCCAAAAGACCCCATTTTGCAGCCCATGCGCGACGATCATATCCGCGCGGCAGGTGAAAACTCCGTCGATACGCAGCCGGTGTCAGCACGTTAACGGATGCGACAGTTTACGACCATTTTCTCACGCAGCGAATATGACAATCAAGACAGTGGGTGAAACAAGTTTCACCCGCTGCTTACAAAACGTCCCACTCTGATCACCCGAACGCGCACTAGGTGTTGATTTCCCCGTACAGGCTGGACAGCCATTCGCCGCGCATCATTTTTGCGTACAAATCCCACTGCCGCCATACGCGCATCCCCGCGCGTTCGTAAAGCGCGACGGCGTTGGTCAAGCTGGACGCATCTACACCCAAACCCGCGCTGGTGAATCCGCGTTGTTGAAACAGGCGAAATGTATTGCGAAGCAGCGCATAACCTAAGCCCTGCTTGCGATACGGTCTGCGCGTGCCAAGCACATTGACCCATGCCATGTGCGGTTCGTTTTCACTATAGCGACGGTTGAAGGTCATCGCGGCGATCTCATTGGTGGATGTGTCCCAGACAAGCTGCCACAGCGATAAATCCGCGTGCGGGTTTTTGACGAGCCAGTGTTCCCATTCATCAAAGGGCGTGCGCGTGCTGCCCCAATGATCTTTGAACGCCTCTTGATGCGCTTCATAGGCTAACTGCATATGCTGATCGGGAGCGAATGGGCGGATTTCAAAGCCATCTGGCAGCGCAACGGGTTCGATTTCGCTGTCGAAGTCGATTCGCATACGATAGAACGAGCGAGCATGAAGGTAGCCGCGCGCGCGCAGGCGGGGCGGAGTCGTCACTGAGCCGGCATATGTCCAATTTTCGACTGCCAGCGGCAGGTTGTCGCTTTGCCGACTTGATGCGCCGCGCAGCAGTTCGGCTTCGCAGTGATCGGCAAACCGATCCCACACGCGATCCACGTAGTCGGGGTGCACAGCGATATCTATCCAGTTGCGCGACTCACCTGTGTGACCGTATTCAAGGTCGCAAGTGCCGATGATGATTTCTTGCCCGTGTTGATCGTGGATCACGGCAAGCTGAACCTGTGTATGCACATCGAATCCCGGTTCCTGATAGTAATTCCGGGTGTCTTCAAGGGTTTCGAGATCGTCTAACCCGTCGGCAGCTTTGCGAAGGTTGTAGAGTTCGACGACGCGCGGCAGGTCATCCCACTGAAAGCCGCGAAACGAGAGCTTGAGGTCGGTGTCCGGTTGGGGAGACGCAGATATTGCTGATGAGAGGGTGGTCATGAAGCGGTCACTCCTGATAAAACCTATCAGCAGAGTAGCACGGCGATGTTAAAATGTCAAGAAGACTAACAAGGGGTCATAAGGGTCAAATTGAAGGGATTTCCAATGTGCGCTTAAGGCACACCTGTACAATCAAATGGAAACGACAGGTGGAGAGACAACTTTGAGCATGACTAACTTGCTGGACGGAATCGAATTAGGCACAGGGACATGGCAGTGGGGCGATAACATCTGGTGGAATTACGGCGGTGATCATGGTGAAAACGATGTGCGAGAAGCCTTTCGCGCATCATTGAACGCGGGGATCAACCTGTTTGACACGGCGGAAATCTATGGGCAAGGCAAGAGCGAACGCTTAATTGGCGCGAATTGGGCGCTGGAACGAGAACGCGATCCCGACGCGGCGGCGCGGGTGATGATTGCGACCAAGTTCGCGCCGCTGCCGTTTCGCTTGTTCAAATCGCAGTTTCGCGCGGCGCTGGCAGCAAGTTTGGATCGGCTGCGCGTCAAGTCGGTTGATTTGTATCAAATCCACTGGACATACCCGATTACGCCGGAAGAACGGTGGGCGGACGCGCTGGCGGATGCGCTCGACGCGGGGCAAATTCGCGCGGCGGGTGTCTCCAATTACAACCGCGAACAGACGATCCGCGCACATCACACGCTGACGTTACGTGGACACGGACTCACGTCGAATCAACTTGAATATCATTTACTCAACCGCAAGATCGAAACGGACGGCACGTTTGAAGCGTGCCGCGAACGGGGTATCCGTGTGATCGCGTATAGTCCGCTGGCGATGGGGCTGCTCACGGGCAAATATACGGTTGAAAACCCGCCGCCGGGGCTGCGCGGCTGGCGATTCCGTTCCCTGTTGAAACGTGTCCCGCCGCTGATCGACCTAATGCGGCGCATCGGAGAAGCGCACGGCGGCAAAAGCCCGTCACAGGTGGCGCTCAATTGGGTGATTTGCAAAGGCGCGCTGCCGATTCCCGGCGCGAAGAACGCGCGTCATGTGCAGTCGAACGCGGGCGCGGCGGGATGGCGGCTGACGGATGATGAAGTCGCGGCGCTCGATGAGATGAGCGCACGGGTCATGAAAGGATGATCGCTCACCTACGGATTCGTGAATAGGGGAAACGGGGGAAATCGAGTACAATCACCAGAGGGTAACTGCCTATCGCATGAGGATAGACTATCCATTCCCAGAGGATGTTAAGCACTAGGGAAGCCTTGTGAGCCGGTATTTGGACATATTCGTCGCGTCGGACGAAGACCCGGCGCGGTTCGCCGCAAGCCTTGAAACGCACCTGAAATTGAGCTTGGAACGGGTGACCGACCGGGGCGAAGAAGTGCTGTATCTCTACAGCGGTGAATACAAATGGTTCGACGTGTGCCGGGGGATGCTGGATCGCCACCCGAACTATGCCTATCAACTGTATGTAGGGCGCGGGCATCACGATGTAGGTGACCGTCTGCGCGCTAATTTTGCGCTGTATATCATCGAACGGCTTGCGCCGCATTATCCGTTGATCTTTGAGGATAATGTCAGCGGGGTCAGTTTGACGTTCCAGCGCGGAGACATGCCGCCATCGGGCGTACTGGCGAAAGTCACACAAGCGGGGGCAGGTGATGTCGCCACAATTTTCGCCGCCAGCGACGATTCGCCGGTGGAATTTGCCGAAAGTCTGGCGGAAATATTACACATGGAAGCGCATATTAGTTCGCGGGCGCGTTCCCCCGTAATCGCAGTGATGGTCGGTGAAGCGGTGCGGATCCGCGTGGAAGAACATGATTATGAGGACGCGGCGGGCTTGTCGCTGCGCGCGATGCGTTACTGCATCGATCTTGATCCGCTGGATGCGGCGGGTGTGTTTTCGCAGTTAAAAGCGTCGCGGCGGTATCGTTTGCTGTGGCTGCAAAACCTCGAAACCATTGTCGATCAGTATGATCCGGCACTTGAACGTGCTTAACGAAACCCCATCAAAGAGTATTGTCTATGCAAAATTTTCTCAGCCGCGCGCGCGCCACGTCGCGTTTGCATATCATGATGATCAGCGCGAAGGGCGGCGTGGGCAAATCAACGCTCACCGTCAATTTGGCGGCGGCGCTGCAAGCGAAAGGGCTGCGCGTTGGCATCTTCGACGGGGATATTCACGGTCCGAATATCCCGGCGCTGCTGGGAATCGCGCAGAAACGCGGCACAGCGCAAGGACAGGGCGAACCTCCTCACCCCGAATTGATGATGCCGATTGAAGCGCGGCTCGATGGCATGGACGCGCGCCCGATCAAGCCGTATGAACGCTATGGACTGATGCTGATGTCGCTTGGCTTGGTGGTGGGGGAACAGCAAGCAATCACGCCCGAAGCGTCAACGGCAGGCAAGATGATCGCCGTCATGCTGCACCGCATGGATTGGAGTGATAGTGAAGGCAATCCCGCCGATGTGGTGTTGGTTGATATGCCGCCGGGAACGGGCGAACCGCTGCACACATTCATCGAGCAGGGGATGGTTGATGGCGCGATACTCGTCGCCACGCGGGAAAAACTCGCGCATTTGGATAACGGGCGTTTGCTTCGCTTACTGAAGCATGAGCGCGTACCCGTGTTGGGCGTGGTCGAAAACATGACGCACGTCATCTGCCCGCGCTGTGGTGAATTGATCGAGATGTATCCCGCGCCCGCCGCCGAAGAAGCAGTGTACGCGGGTGTGCCTGTGTTAGGGGCACTGCCGTTTCATCCCGACTTTTTGCGGGAAACGCGCCCCGCCGCGCCGTTGGCTTTGCGAACGCCGGACACGGGCGAACCTGAGTCGCCTGCGCGCGCGCCGCTGTTCGCGCTGGCGGATGCCGCTGTGACCGCGATGAGCAGTTTGAAAGGCGGCGCGGTGATCCGCCGCAAAGTGGATGAATGTGAGGACTGCCCGTGAAAATTTCCTTTAGGAATAAAAAGAAATGAGTCGCCGTAACACGGAAGGGTCAAGCCCCTTTCCTACAAGACGCTTGGTGAAGATTGTCGCGACGGCGGGGGGAATGCTGCTGCTGGTCAGCGCTGTCGCGCTGAGGCGTGGTTTACGTTTGGCGCATCGCGCGGCAAAAGCCTACCCCGCGCCTGAATCACTGATTATGCATCCGGTCATGGATGTGAGTGCTGAGCGGGTGAATGATCGCCAATTGAAGATTGTGTGGACGATCACGGCAAGCCGCGTGACGATTTACGCGGGGGACGATCCATCGCGGATTGACCGGTCACGCGCGCTGGCGGTGCTTGAAAACGGCGAGTCACAGGCGATTGTCGATGCGCCGCATCTTCGCACCTACTACGCGGTAGATTTTGAGCAGGACGGGCAGGTTCGCACACGCATCACCGCCGAACGCATCCTCAAGATTGATGGCGCGTTTAACTTTCGTGACCTTGGCGGGTATCCCACACGCGATGGGCGGCACGTCAAATGGGGATTGGTCTATCGTTCGGGGGCGTTGGGCGGGCTGACGGACGATGGCGTGCGAGCGCTGGAAGCGCTGAACATCAAACTGGTGTGCGATTTACGCGGCGCGGACGAGATCGAACGCTACCCGGATCGCTTGCCCACACATCCCGCCCCGCAGGTAGTCAAGCTGCCTGTGGTGGATATTGGCAGCCCGTTCGGGCGAATCGCGGCGGTAGTGGCGAATATCGGGCATGTTGATGCCCTGCTGTTGAAGGGTTACACCGAAACACTGATCGACAAAAATCCACAGGTGTTGGCGGGCGCGATACGCCGCTTGGCGGACGCGGCGAATTTGCCCGCGATTGTCCACTGCGCGGCGGGAAAAGATCGCGCGGGGACGATGGCCGCGCTGCTGCTGCTGGTACTCGGCGTGCCGGAAGAAATTGTGCTGGCGGATTATAGTTTGAGCAATTTGCGCTATGAAGACTTCCGCGCTATGGCGGAGCCACAAATTCAACCCTTGAGGCGGCTGGGAATCACGGTGGATGATTTACAACCAGTGCTGGTTGCCAATCCTGAAATCCTTAAGCAAACACTCCAGTACATCCGTGAGCGTTACGGATCGGTAGAACATTACTTACAAATGGCGGGGGTGAGCGCCGCCGAGTTGGAACAATTGAAAACGCACTTACTGGAATAATCTATGCTGACGGTTGCTGAAGCTCTTCAAATGGAACAATTCGCCGGCGCGCGCGTTGTCGCGGGACACAAGGGACAATCGCGCGCGGTAGCATGGGTACATGTCGCCAGCGTGCCGGATGCGCCGCAGTGGTTGAACGGCGGTGAACTGGTCCTCACCACGTCAATCAACATGCCAGAAGGCGAACGCGACCAGATCGCGTATGTGCAGGCGATGGCGGATAAAGGCGTGGCGGCGCTGGCTATCGCGGTTGGGCGCTATATTGACCGCATCCCTGACGCGCTGCGCGCTGTCGCTGACCGCAACGACTTCACGCTGATCGAAATTCCGTATCAAGCGCGCTTTGTCGATGTAGCGCGGGCGGCGAATCAGCGCATCAGCCATGAGCAAATGGCGCTGATCGAACGGGCGCTGCACGTACATCAAGTGCTGACACAGTTGGTACTGGACGGCGGCGATCTCAAAGACCTTGCGCGCACGATGGCGGACTTGATCGGGCAGAGCATCAGCATCGAAAACGAACGCTTTGAGGCGCTGGCAAGCCACAACATCGCAGACGTGGACGAAGCGCGGCGCTACACGTTGAGCGCCGGACGCACCGATCAACGGCTGATTGACGCGCTGGAAGAACGCGGGATTTTGCCGCAAGTGCGCGCGTCACGCCGTCCGGTGCATATCCCGCAGATGCCGGATGTGGGCTTGGAACTGGAACGGATTCTCGCGCCGATTGTCGTGCATGGCGATGTGTACGGCTATCTGTGGATCATCGCGGATGACCGCCCGTTGAGCGATCTTGACCGGATGGCAATCGAAAGCGGCGCGACAATTGCCGCACTGATGCTGTTCTATCAAGAGGCGATCCAGAGCGCCGAAGCATCGCTCAAAGGCGGGCTGCTTTCGCAGTTGATCCAGTATGAAGCGGATGGGCGTGAGAAAGCGCGCGATGTCGTGCTGGCGGATCAAGCTCTGCGCTACGGATTGGACTTGACCGCGCCGTATGTCATGCTGCTGCTTGAACCCACCGAAGCGCCAGCAGGTTCTCGTTCGACTGAACGCGCGGGATCGCAAAAGCTGCTCCAGCTTTATCGCCGTATTGACCGTTTATCGTCGCTTGGAAACTGGCGGGCGGTTGTGGGGCAGTTCGCGGGGCAGGTGATTGTGCTGGCACAGAAGGATGGGAATATCGCCTCAATTATTGAGAATATTCACAGCAGCGCGAACGGTTCGACATTACGCATCGGTGTGAGTGGGACACAGCGCGGGGTGGGGCGAGTGAGCGCGGCGCATGGTCAATGCCGTGACGCGCTGCACATCGTCCGACGCTTGGGGAACGGAAACGCGAACCGCACCGTGTACTTTGACGATCTCGGCTATCTGCACGCGCTCTACCGCGCGGGCGCGGAAAGCTTGGAGAGTAATCCCTATGCGGGGCTGCTGCGCCCGCTGCTGGACGAACATCAAGCGGATTTGTTCCACACGCTTGAGGTGTACTTGGACGAAGGCGGGAATGGCGTGCAGACCGCCGAAAAACTGTGCATCCACCGGAGTACGCTCAACTATCGGTTAGAGCGGATCGAGTCGATTTGCGGGGTGCAGTTGAGCGATCCCCTGCTGCGGACGAACCTACAGGTGGCGCTCAAGCTGCTGCGCCTTTTTGAAGTAGAATAGAGAAAATTTCACACGTGTGTGAAGCATTAAGGGAATCGCTAAGCATTGTCATCCATGTCCTTTGATGTCCGAACTGCATCGCTCAACCCTTGGGGAAGTATTGATTAGTTTAATTTCACAAACATTAGCAGATATACCGGCAGCGGTTTCTCGCCCGAATGTTTAAGCACCGTTTGATAGCGAGTTGTGTTTGAGGTGAAGCGATGGTTGCACCTGCCAAACAAGAAATGACAGTCGAAGAATTCGATGCGCTGCTGGCACTGCCGGAAAACGCGGATCGGCTGTTGGAACTGGTCAACGGGGAGATAGTCGAGAAGATGCCGACACAGGAACACGGGTATATTCTGCTTAGACTTGGCAGCCGTTTGATCTACTTCTTGGATGCTCATCAACTTGGTGTGGTGTATATCGACAGCACTCATCATGTTCCCGGTGATCCGCGCAACAAACGTCGCCCCGATATTGCCTACATGAGTTTTGCGCGGTCGCAGACGCTGGTCAAGAAAGGCGCGATCCCGCAGATACCCGATCTCGCGGTGGAGATTCAATCGCCGGATGATTCGGTGGATATGATGCGTGAAAAAGCGGCGTATTATCTCGGCAACGGATCGCGGATGGTGTGGTTGATTTACCCGGAAAAACGGATTGTCGAAGTGTATCAAGCCGGGAAAACGATTGAACTGCTCGTGCCCGGTGACACGCTGAACGGCGGGGACGTGCTGCCCGGTTTTACGCTCGCGGTGAGCGATATTTTCGCACAGGTCACGCCGCCCGCCGCTGAATAATTTACATCGTCGCGGGGTAGGCGAATGTGCCATCTTCGGATGGCTCGAAGTTGTGAACGGCGGCAACCGCATCGAGATTGAGTTCGCCGTACAAATGAGGAAACGTCTCGCCGCTTTGATCGCCCTCATAAGGCGGCTCATGTTTGAGTTCTGCGCGGAGTTTGTCGCTATCGACTTCTAACAGCAGCAGCCCCGTGTGCCCTTTGAAACGCGCATTTGCCACGAACAAAACCTGTTCGCGCTTGGAAAAATGGATGAACCCTTCGCTTTCAAGCGTATCGCCGCGATAGGACAGTTCGCGCTGTGCTTCTTCCCACTGAAAGCGCGGGATGATGTGGTAAATCTTCAAGGATCGATCTCCAATTCGATTTCGTCGCGGATCGGGATGCCGTCATCACCGATGAAGGGAATCTCCGGTTTGAGCTTGCGCGATTGTGCAATCGCGTTCACGTGGAGCGCCGCCAAGCGGAATCCGCGCTTCTGATAAAAACGGAGCGCATGCGTGTTGTCGTTGCTGGTGATCAGCCACACGCGGGTGCATCCCGCCTCTCGTGCTGCACCGCGCACCGCGTCGATCAAACCGCCGCCCACGCCAATGCCTTCGATTAGGCTGTCGAGCGTGACCAGTTCACATGATGATCCGACAATGTTATATGTCGCAATTCCGGCATATTGATCCGCTTGTATGGCGACGAAGGCGGGTAGTTGGGTTGCGTCATGCAGCACACCGCGCGACACGATGAAGTGCGATGCCCAATGCTCCGTCCACATCTGTTTTGCCCACGCCATATCGACAGGCGTGGCGGGGCGGATGAGGAAGTCTGTCATTTCCCTTCTTTCTCATACGGCACACCGTCGGCTTTGGGCGCGACTGCGCGACCCACCAAGCCCGCCAGCACGACAATCGTGATCACGTAAGGCACCATCTGCAAGAACTGCGGCGGAATCGGCACGCCGAGAAGCTGAAATCGCTGCCCCAACGCATCGCTGAAGCCGAACAGCAGACCGCCGCCAAATGCGCCAAACGGCATCCACTTGCCGAAGATCATCGCCGCAAGGGCGATAAAACCGCGCCCGCTGGTCATCGCGTCATCGAAACCGCCTGTTGTCTCCAACGAGAACCACGCCCCACCTAATCCGGCGATTAACCCGCTGATGATCACGTTGATCCAGCGGATGCGCTGCACATTCACGCCGAGTGTATCGGCGGCTTTGGGATTTTCACCTACCGCGCGCGTCCGCAAGCCCCAACGGGTGAAGAACAAAATCACATGCGTGATAATAAGCAGGATGAACATCGAATAAAAGATCGGCTTGCCTTGAAAGAACACTTCGCCAAGGATGGGGATTTCGCTCAACAAGGGAATGTTGGTCACGGGCAGGGTTTCGCGTCCGGCTTCTGATGAAAGCAGGACTTCGCGGCGCACATAGCTCGTCAAACCGAGCGCGAGAATGTTGATGACCGTGCCGCTGACGATTTGGTTAATTTTGAAGTTGACGGACAGCCACGCATGGAGCAGCGCCATCGCGCCGCCTGCCAGCACCGCGACCAGCACGCCGACGAACTGACCTGTTCCACTGTCCGCGCCAGCATTGAGTGATAACGTGAAAGCAACGAAACCAAAACATGCGCCGGAAAGCATCATGCCTTCGATGCCGACATTGACTACGCCGGAACGTTCGCACCAGATACCCGCCAACGCGCCGAGTACAACAGGCGTGGCAAGGCGCAAACTCACTTGCAGCATGACGGTCACGTTGGTGCTGCCGCCCGCTGCCGCGAGTACCAGCACCGTCGGGATGATCAGAATTCCCGCGATGAGCAGCAGCATGGACTGTGCGCGTGCCAACGCTGTGATCCCCGCTTTTGTGACGGCGGGCAGCACCCCCACCACGCCCACGATCACGTAGAAGATTGACACAATCCACGTATAAAGTCCGGTGGGGATGTGCAGCCGCGTATCCGGCAGCGCCCGCCCGAACGTGAACGTCGTCGTCAAATCAGACGGCGTGGAAAAATTCGAGATCAGCAGCACCACGCCGATGATCAAGAAGAAGGCAGAAAACACGGCGGGGCGTGTGATGCGCTTGCGTAGGGTTGTTTCTGGTGTGGTGGCGGCAATCGCCGGGTTGATAGATGCCATCTATTTCCCTCCCCAGCCGGTTATCAACGTCGGCGTTTTCTCGGTGGGCTTGGGAATCGCCCACAGGTAACGGATAATCGCATCGGCGGCGATGAACATGATGATCAACGCTTGAATGATCTTCACAAGGTCAATGCTGATGTCGGCGCGAAGCTGCATCAAGCCTGCGCCCGCCAGCAGCGCGCCCCACAAAAAGCCCGCTGCCAGCATGTTTCGCATGTTGGTGCGCGCCAGCAGTGCGACGGCAATCGCGTCGAAGCCTAACCCCGCGAAAAATTCCGGTTTCATGTTCATTTGCACGCCCGTCATTTCGATGGTGCCTGCCAAGCCCGCCAACGCGCCGCTGAGCGCCATGGCAAGGATGATGTTGCGCGGCACGCTCATCCCCGCGTAGCGTGCCGCATCGGGATTTTCACCGACGGTACGCAGTTCAAAGCCAAGCGTAGTTTTGTTTAAGAACCAATCGCTAAACCAAACCGCGAACAACATTACCAAAAAGCCAATATGCAGCGCCCCGCGCACCGTGATCCAGATGAGGAATAAGCCGCCCACCGCGATCAACAGGGCATTGATGACCGGGCGAAGCGCCGCCCGCCAGTTCTGCTTGATTTCGTCGCGGCGCGTGTACAGTCCAATCGCCAGCCAGATTACGCCAGCGATGATGAACAGCCACGGGCTGATGGTATCAAAGCGGGGAAGCTGTGCTGAGGGCAGCATGTTGGGCGTACTGGGGTTGCTGGCATTGGGATCCCCCAATATCCACGGGTTGGTGGATTTGATCAGCCAGTCCACGATGAGGACGGCGATGTAGTTGAGCATGATGGTGACGATGACTTCATGCGCGCCGGTATAGGCTTTAAGCGCGCCGGGAATCGCCCCGAACAATGCCCCGCCTAACAGCCCAATGATCAGCACCAGCGGGATATGGATGAAGGAGGGAAGGCTTGCGAAAATGGGCGAAAAGCCGAACCACGCCGCGATGATCGCGCCCGCGTACAACTGACCTTCCGCGCCGATGTTGAACAAGCCAGCTTTAAAGCCGAGCGCGACTGCCAGCCCTGCGATGATGAACGGGATCGAGCGCACGATCATGACTTCAAGATTGCCGGGGAAGAACAACAGCGCTGAAGCATCGCCAAAGCGCAGGTAGGTCACGTCGATTTTGTCGTCGCTGGTGTCCTCCGGCGTAAGACCGGGATTCATGACGCTGCCGACGAGCGAATTTCCGGGATCGACCACCAAGCGATTGCCGGGACGGCGCACGATCAAGTTTTCGTGGATCGCGCTTTCGAGTTCGGTAGTGATCGCCCTTTGCACGTCGCTTTCGGTTAGCAAGCCGAGATTGTACAATTCGCGCACCGTGGCGATTTGCCCTTCGAGCGCCGCCGCGTCATTTGTGCCTGCGGTTTCCAGCACTTCGACCACGCTCGCGACCCGCCGCGCCGCGCCAATGTCATTGGTGAGGGTTGGAATTTCGCTCAAGGCGGTGAGTTCCGGCGCATCGAGCGGCACGCCCGCCGCGCTAAGGGCATCAAGCTGCGGGACTAAGCGCGACATGCGGACGATGCCTTCTTCGTTTATGGCGTCCATGAGCGTAAGCATTTGCGCGTCATCCACGCCCGCCGCTGAAGGCGCGAAGCCTTCGAGCGCGGCGCGATTTTCTGCTGAAAGCGTGTCTTCTGTGGCGATGCTTTGCGCGAGTTCGCGCACTTCAGCGCGATCCGCCGCTTCAAGTTCGGTGATGATGGCGCGATTGGTTTCGTCTGCCAGCGCCGCCGCATACGCGCGCAGATCGGGAACATTTTCGCCTAGTGCTACAAGCGCGTCATCGTCGTAATCGGGGAAAGCTGTTTCCGCCAGCGTGAGCGCCGCCGCGTAGCGCCGCGCATTCTCCGCACCGATGAGGGCGAGATCGCCCACCGCGCGGTCAAGTTCGCGCAGTCCATTTTGGGTAAGGGGCGCGCCTTCCGCCGCCGCCGAATTCGCCAGCGCGATAATCAAGTCCAAGTCGTCAAGGCTCACTTGATCGTTAACTGCCAGTCCCAACGCGCCTTCGATGAGCGCGCCGTATGCTGTCCCGGCGATGTTCAAGCCGCGCGCAAAATCGCCGCGCCCGCCCGTCACAATCATGAAAGGGATGGTGATGATGAGCGCGGTCAGCACCGCCAGCACGGGCACCAGCGAGGGTGAAATACGTCCCCACGCCCGCCCGATAGGAGCGAGCGCGCCGGGGGCGCTTCCGCGTTTTGGAAGGTTGATAGTTCCTTCAGCCATGAAAAATCCTTTTGATGTTCATCGGTGGAGCGCGCGATCACGATTGATCGTTTGACTCGCGCCCACCATCCAGATTCTTGAGCGCCTGAATTTCTTGCGCTTCGCTGGCTTCGCCGTGTTTCACGCCAGCCATCAACAGCCCGATACGGTTGCGCTCCGCTTCGATGATCGGCAAAATGTCGATGATCTTTCCGGCGAACATGACCGCCACACGGTCACTTAAGCTCAATATTTCGTCGAGTTCTGCGCTGACGAGCAGCACTGCTGTGCCGTTGTCGCGCATTCGCACGATTTGCTTGTGGATGAACTCAATCGAGCCAACGTCCAGCCCGCGTGTCGGCTGCGCGGCGATCAAGACTTTACAGTCGCGGCTTAATTCGCGCGCGATGATGGCTTTTTGTTGGTTGCCGCCGCTTAACGCACTGATGCGCGTGAAGATGCTCGGCGTGCGAACGTCGTATTTCTTGACGAGTTCGGCTGCTTGTTTTTGGATTTCGCGGTCATTGGAAAGGATGCCGACAGAATACGGGGTGACGTAATAACGCTGAAGCGCCATGTTATCTTTGACAGGGAATGACGACACCAGCCCGTTTTTCTGGCGGTCTTCGGGGACGTGGCTCACGCCGCTTTCGGTGATTTTGCGCGGCGGCGCGTTGGTGATATCTTTGCCGTCAAGGTAGATATGTCCGCTAAGCACCTTGCGAAGCCCAGTCAGGGCTTCGACCAGCTCGGTTTGCCCGTTGCCCTGCACGCCCGCGATGCCGACGATTTCGCCCGCGCACACATCGAGCGATACGCCGCGCACCGCCGGAAGCTCACGGTCATCGACGACGTGCAAATCTTTGATTTGGAGCAGGGGCGCGCCCGCTTTGCATTCCATCTTTTCGACGGTGAGCAGCACTTCGCGCCCAACCATGGACGATGCCAGCATTTCTTCAGTCGAACGGCGCGGGTCGGCATGACCGGTCACTTTGCCGCCGCGCAGCACCATGATGCGGTCACAGATGGTCAGCACTTCTTTCAGCTTGTGGCTGATGAAAATGATGCTGACACCGCGATCTATCAGCGTTCGCATAATGTCGAACAAGCCTTCGGCTTCCTGCGGGGTCAGCACGGCGGTTGGCTCATCGAGAATGAGAATATCCGCTTTGCGGTAGAGCGCCTTGATGATCTCCACGCGCTGCTGCACACCGACGGGTAAGTCCTGCACCAGTGCATCGGGATCGACTTTTAAGCCGTAATGATCCGCGATTTCGAGAATGCGCGCGCGGGCAGCCCGTCGATTGAGGAAGGGTCCCATAGTCGATTCATTACCGAGCATGATGTTTTCGGTCACGGTGAGGACGGGCACCAACTGGAAATGTTGATGCACCATGCCAATGCCGCGCTGGATAGCATCATTGGGGTTGTGGATGGTTACGGGTTCGCCGTTGATGAGGATTTCGCCTTCATCCGGCTGATAAAGCCCGTAGATCAAGTTCATGAGCGTACTTTTGCCCGCTCCATTTTCGCCCAGCAAGCCCAGCACTTCGCCTTTGTACAGCTTGAGATCGATATGATCGTTCGCCAGCACGCCGGGAAAGCGTTTTGTCAAGCCGCGCACCTCAAGGACGACTGGACGGTCACTAACCGGAGAGGGGTTCGCCGCGCCCGTTGATGGCGCAGGGGATGGGACAGCACTCATACATGCCTCGGATGTGCTTCGGAAATGCAAGATGGCGCGTAAGTATAAACGGGTGGGAGCATTTCCGAAAGAAAACGGATACCGTTTTAAGAAGTGCGGTTTTTTAGGGGCGGCATACATGCCGCCCGCCTAATGAACGGGCGCGATATATCGCGCCCCTACAAACACCGTGTTATTTCTCAATCGTCAATTTTCGAGCGTGGAGCATTGTGCTTGAACGATCAAACTAATTTCCCGAAGCGAAAATCCCCACGCCTTGTAGGTTATGATTATGCGCGAGAAGGCGCATATTCCATTACTGTATGCACTCATGAGCGCATAAATCATTTTGGGCAAATTACAAACGGTATCATGTATCTCAATGCAATTGGCATGATTGTGAATACTTGTTGGAATGAAATACCTATCCACTACCCATCCGTAGAACTAGATGCTTTTGTCATCATGCCCAATCATTTGCATGGGATATTGGTGTTCGATGATCTCGTGTCGGTTTCTGCTCACTCTCGTTCGTTAGGGGTCATTGTGAGCACGTTTAAGGCTGCTGTCACTCGTAGAATTGCCAAACTCACCCTAACTGAACCGCCCACACGATTATGGCAGCGCAATTATTACGACCACATCATTCGCAATGAAGCGGATTTGAACCGAATTCGAGAATATGTCATGTCAAATCCTGAACGCTGGCAAGAAGATCGCTTCTACGGAATGTAGAACGCATTTCAAAAATCGATTTCTAGATTCCCAGCCATGTTACACTATGTGCAGAACAGGTGTGGAGAGCTTTCGAGATGACGATTGCACAGCGTATGACGGTACAGGAGTTCAAGGCATTTATCCGCCGCCCTGAAAACGTAAACCGCCGCTTTGAACTTATTGACGGGGAGATTGTCGAAAAAGTGCCGACCTTTTTGCACGCCAAAATTCAAGGCTTGATCATCACCCTGCTCAACCTGTTCTTATTCGATCATCCGATTGCCCATGTGCTGCCAGAAATTGAGGTTGTGCTGCCCGATGATAACGATAATGAACGTGTCCCGGATGTGGGGGTCGTTCTCGCAAAAGGGCATGTGTTAGAACCGAATCGCGGGCTTGATTTTGTGCCGGAACTGGTGGTCGAAATTCAATCACCCAGCCAGAGCGATGCGTTTATGCGCCGAAAAGCGGATTATTTTCTCGCTAACGGCGCGCGCATCGTGTGGATTGTGTATCCGCGTCTGAAGCTGGTCGAGGTGCTGGCGCGAGAGGATCGCGTGTTATTGGGTATAGATGATACGCTCACTGGCGGGGATGTACTGCCCGGTTTCACCTGTCCGGTGAGCCGCATTTTTCCAACGTTGTAATACAAGGGTTTGGCACGGGCGGAACAAGTTCCGCCGAAACAAATGTCGCCAAACCCCTACAACGATTTCTACGCCTTCTCGACAGCCCCGTTGCGATATGGTGAATACGCTTCGATCCACTCTTTATCATGCTGCTTGATGAAAAACTCGGCTTTTTCTACCAGTGACCGATTGCCGATGAACAGCGGCACGCGCTGATGCAGCGTATGCGGCTGAATATCCAAAATGCTGCCGATCCCGTCCGATGCATAGCCGCCCGCGTGTTCCGCGAGAAAGGCTAACGCCTGCGCTTCAAACATCAGGCGCATTTTGCCGTAGGGTTTCTTGCCATCGCGCAGATCATACGGATAGAAGAATACGCCGCCGCGCAGCAAATTTCGGTGAAAATCGGATACCATCGATCCGATATAACGGTGTGATAAGGGCGGACCACCTTCGCCATCAATGCCTTGCAGCCAGCGTGTGAAGCGGCGAACACCATGCGTCCAGTATTTTTCGTGTCCGTGGTTGGCGCTGTAGAACTGCGGCGGTTCTGGAATGGTGATATTCGGGTGACTGAGCAGAAATTCGCCCACGCTTGGCTCCAGCGTGAAACCATGCACGCCATGCCCTGTCGAATACACCATCATGGTGCTGCTGCCATAAATCATGTAGCCCGCCGCGACAAGATTGCGCCCCGGCTGAAGCACATCTTCAATAGTGCCGTGTTCGCCCGTTGTGATTTTGCGAAACACGGCGAAAATCGTGCCGACGGACACATTCACATCGATATTGGACGATCCATCGAGTGGATCATACAGAAGGATGTATCGCCCCGTGCCAAAATGCGTCGGGATGGGGATGATGTCGTCGTGTTCTTCGCTCGCCATGGCGCACAGGCGACTGGTATGATCGTTGAGGCGAAAAATCGTGGAATCCGCGAATAAGTCGAGTTTTTGCTGGCGTTCGCCGTACACATTCTCGCTTTCTGACGCGCCGAGAATGTCGGTCAAGCCCGCGCGGGTGGTTTCCCGCGCGATGATTTTGCCCGCCAGCGCCATATCGTAAAGTAGGCTGGTAAATTCGCCTGTGGCGTTGGGGTACTGCTTCTGCTGTTCAAAAATGTGCCGTTCTATCGTATGAATCTTCGGAGGCATAAGAACACTTTCTCCTTTTTTTGTGATTCTACACGATAGAACGGCAAACGCTTATTCAGGCATCGTGCAAGATGCCTTATTTATTTTGAGATTGGCTAGTTTTCCCCAAACGGATCGGCATATTCAAACGATCCGCTGTCGCATTGAACGGGCGGTTCGGCATTACCTTCTATGGGTCTGATAAATCCACGCTGATCGCGATCCACTACGCCGCCATCAACGTTCAAGCAGTCTGCCGCGCCATCGATGATCATGTCTCCCGGTATAAGCGCGTGATAGGGGGTGAATCCGCCGTAAGGGTTCCCCAAGCCTTCAAGGGTCATTTCCGCGAAGCTGAACCCCGCGCAGCTTGTATCACCGATGTTGTCGATGTAGTTCCCGCCCGCGCTGCTGATCGATGATGCGGAACAGGCGGCGACACTGCCCACCACTATGAGCGAGTTCTTGATGGCAAAATTACCCGGTCCCGCCAGTGTGCCGCCGTTCGATGCGGTGTTGTTGTACAGCGTCACAAAGCTCAAGCGGGCGCTGCCTTCATTGTAGATTGCGCCACCCGCGCCCGCCGAATTGTTTGTGGAGAAGGTCGAATTATGCACAATGATCGATGCGTCGGAGGCGTTGTAAATGCCTGCGCCCGCACTTGAATCGCCCGTACCGTTGTTATCGAATGTGCTGTCATAGATGTTCGCCACACCGTAATTGACCAGCCCGCCGCCCGCCGCGCCTGCGGAATTGCTTGTCAGGCGGACATTATTGAGCGTGAGCTGTCCAGTGTTCTTGATCGCGCCGCCGAAAGACACACCCATCGAGCCATTGGTTGTCAACGTGCTGAATGTAATCGTGGTGGTGCCGCCGTTGTAGATCGCGCCGCCTTCACCGTTTGATTGTCCGCTTCCGGTGATGGTCACGCCGTCAAGCTGAAGGTTTCCGCCGGAAGTGACCGCGAAGGTGCGCCAACCGGGGGTAAAGTCCATAGAATGCGTGATGATCGCGCCGCTGCCCCAAATCACGATGCTGCTGGTGATGACGGGCAGCGCCGAATCGCCGTTGAGCCCGCCGTTGCTCGCCGCGCCGTTAAAGGTGTACGAGCCGCTTTCCGCCAGCCAGATCGTATTTTGACCGGGATAGCAGAATTCGTCATTGGCGGCGTTGATGGCGTTGACGAAAGCGCCGGTATCCCCGTTGGGAATTATGAAGGGGACGATTGGACACGACGGCGTAGGCGTTGGAGTGGGTGTCAACGTCGCGGTATCGGTTGGGAGACTGGTCGCGGTATCCGTAGGTGTATCACTGGGCGTATTGGTGGGCGTATCCGTTGGGGTGTCGGTGGGCGTATTGGTCATTGTGTCTGTTGGCGTATCGGTGATGGTCGCCGTATCTGTGGGGGTTGCTGTGTCTACGGGAGTATTGGTCGGAAATTCGGATGTGTTCGTCGGCGTATTGGTTGGCGGGCTGGCAACAGGCGTATTCGTCGGGAAGGCAGGCGCGGAGGTGTTGGTGGGCGTATTCGTCGCAAATGGGAATCCACCGCCGCCTGTAACTACCGTATCCGATGGCGTGGGATCGCCAGTGTCGTCGGGCGCTTCGTAGCCGGGAATATCAATCGGGTAGTTGAGCGTGAAACCTTCGAGCGCGTAGAACTGTTCCAGCACTTCGGGGGGGACAGTCGCGGCATCTGACCAGCCGCATCCATCGACAAGCTGGCGATCATCTTCGTCGCCTTCCACGCCCAGATCGCTTGGGCGCGAGAGGCACATCACGCTGTTTGATCCTGCCGGAATCACTTTTTCTTCCGGCGTGTCCGGGTTGATGATCGCCTGACCATCGAGCGTGATCACTTCGAGAATGGACGCGACTTCTTCGCGGTTGAACTCATACTCATCATCGAGCGAATCGATGAGCGTGCCCACGACTTCAACTTCGCGCAGTACGACGGTTGAACCGATGCGAATTTCCGCGCCGTTGACGCTGAACTGCACTTGAAGCTGCTGCGGACTTTGCACAATGAGCGCGTCCGGCGCTTGCGAACATTCCAAGCCGCCGATGCGCGTGCGAAGATAAAATGCCTGCATTTCGGTGCGCGCTTCCGGCGCGATTACGGTGAGCGCCGCCGTGTCCATGTCATCAAAGGCGCTGACTTCCACCCAACCTGTGTACAGCGTGCTGTCATCGTCAGGATCGCTGGTGATGCGAACCCATGCGTTGTCGGGTGTGATGGCATCGATGAGGACGCGCGTTCCAGCAGAGATCTGCTCGATGATGCTGGACTGCGGATTGGGCGCAAAGCGAATCGACGCGCTGCTGTTAGTCGTGGCGCTGATGCTGTTTTCGGCGGCGGGGGCGATATTTTCCGGCGCGACGGCGCTTTCCATTGTAGTATCGCCCACCAGCATGAACAGCGCATTTTGACCGGGCAGCGTGCCGGGGAGATTCGCTTGCAGCGCCATGACCGCGATTCCCCATTCGCCGCTTTCGATGATGAGTGGAGTCGTTTGCAAGCGGCTTAAGATGTCGATGGCGCTGCGATCACTGGGCTCCGTGAAAAATCCGCTGGGCTGCGGCTGCGAAAACTCGCGCTCGACACGGTTGTTGCCATAGCAGGCACTGTTGCGCTGCATACTGGGACAGTTGGATTCGGCAGCGTTCAGCGCGTCTTGAATCAGCGTGGGACAAACAGCGTTAGTGGTTTGCGCGGCAGCAGCAGACAAGCCGCTTCCGAAAATAAGCACACTGCTGACAAGACTGATAAGCAGCATCCGCGCTGATTTTAGCTTTGAGAGGTGACGTAAGCTCACGTTGCGTATCCTCATCTAGCAGTTGAATAACATGGATTCGATTATAAGGACAGTGGTGTAATACACAACCATTAGGGGCGCGCGGCACTTGTTCCAACCCGATGCGCCCGTGAATTGCACTGCACCATCGCGGGCGGTTCACGAATCACCCCTACTGCAAAATTCCCCTTGACGCTGCGCGGCGGCGTGCTATACTGATCTGTACATACGCGGGTGTAATTCAGTGGTAGAATGTCTCCTTGCCAAGGAGAATGTCGTGAGTTCGAATCTCATCGCCCGCTCACAACGATAGGCGCTCAATTGACTGAGTGCCTATTTTTTTTATTGATTCGCCAGCACCGCCGCGATGATCGCCAAACCGAACACCAGAAACATCACGCCAAACATACGGGCATAACATCCCCATGTGTTCGGCGGTTCGCGCGTAGGTTCATATATCCGCAGCTTAAAATTATGAAAGTCCGCCTTGGTTAAGCGCCAAATGCGAACCGGCGCGATGAGATACGCCAAGCCCGCGACAGTCATCACAAGCCCAAGAAACAACAGCAGCAGCCAATACCCAGCGCTCATTTATTCTCATCCACCCGCCGCTTGGCTGGAATCAACTCGCCATCGTCGCTGATTTCCATCACATGTTCTTCGCCTGATTGATCGCTCAACCGCTCAACCGCGCCATCGCGCTTGGGTTTTTCCGCGCCGTATTCCATCGCCGCCTGCATGTTCGCCAGCATTTGTTTATTCATCGCCCGCTGTAATGCCTGCTGCTTGATCGCTTTGTCCATGATGCCGAAATCCGCCAACCCGCTGATCCAGTAGAAGATCAGCGTGGTCAGCCAGCCCATCGACATCATGCCCGCCGCGGTTTCGGGCTGTCCGCTGGTAAGGGAAATCAGCCCGAACAAGCCGAACATGCCCGTGCTAATGATGAGATATGTCCCGCGCAGAAAGTTCTTGATCTTCTTGGTTTGGGTTTCGACTTCTTGATTGAGCGCCTGATAATCGATCTGGTTCTCCATGCTGTCCCCCTCATGCGTAGATATGTTCGATTATATGCGCGGCGTGGTTTTTCGGTGTGCGGCGGCTATTTCTTGCGATCCGGGCGTTTCGCTGTGCCTGTGTAGCCCATGTCTTTTAACCGTTTCGCTTCCAAGTCTTCTAATATTGCCGCGACTCGCCCATAATCCGCGTCGGGGATTTTGCGATCATGCCCGTTGGCATCACGGTACACATAGCCGACCCCGTTACACCAGTCGCAATCGACGGCTTCGCCTGTCTCATCGTCGCTGATCCAGCCGTAGCCATCACACGACACGCACATCACAATCTCGTCCATATTTCCCTCATGACTTCCATATCACATCGTCGGGATAGGTCTGCCAGCGTCAGCGGGGAATAAAATCCTCCATCGTACGTAAAAAAGGGACATCCAACGGGGTGTCCCATGCGTACCAAGTTGATCGCAGCATTTCTAGCGAAAAGTTCCTTAACTTGCTGCATATGGGACATCCAACGGGGTGTCCCTACTTGAGAATTACGCTGCGGAAATGTGGTCATGGCGATTCTGTAGGGACGCGCAACGGCGAGTCCACCCATCGCCCCACTAATTTATCCTGAACAACGTCACCGTCGCGCCAAACGTGATCACATCGCCGTCGCGCAGCATACGTCCTTTTTCGTTCGTCGGCGTGCCGTTGACGAGCGTGCCGTTAGCACTCCCAAGATCGCTCAACAGCCATACGCCGTCGCGCAGTTCCAGCCGCGCATGAGGACGCGACACCGACGGGTCTTGCAAACACACTTCCCAATCGGCTTTGCTGGTCGCTCTCCCCACCGTGATCACGTTCGCCAATAACGGGATCGCCGTCCCTTCTTGTGGACCGTTCGTGATCAACAGCTTGCCGCGCCCTGTGCCTGTCACCGCCGTGATTAAGGTCGCGCCTGTGGTCGCTTCGCGCTCGTCTAAGACTGCCGCGAATTGCAGTGTCGGCACATACAGGCGAATTTCGTCGCCGCTGGTCAGGGGATACGGTTCGGTCACACGCACGTCATTCACCCACACACCGTTGGCGCTGCCCAAGTCGTTGATCATGAACAAGCCTTCGCGGTAGTTGATGACCGCGTGTTGGCGTGAGACATGCTGCTCTTTGATGCAAATGTCATTGCTCTCTAAGCGACCAATACTCGCCGTCGCCCCTTCCGCGAGGAAGAATTCGATGTTCTCGCCGCTTTGCGGGTCGTTCCAACTCACTTTTGCTAAAACGGGCGCGCCATCCACCGTCATATGCTGCGTTCCTGCCTCAGTAACCTGCTGATTCAGTTTTGTAAGTGAACGTAAATACTCCTAAGTGTACTGCAAAGTGCCGTTTGCGGCGCATCGCCATGTGTAAAAGAACTGTTCTGAACAGCGGCGCTTTTCAAAAATACGGACATTTTAGGGCAATTCTCAATACTGCTTTATGCTGTCTCGATCTACGGCGTATCTTCGCTTGGCGCGTCAATGCGCCGCTGAAGCGCGGTTTCGCCCATGCCCGGATACCACTCATCGGGAAGCGCGCCCGTCGGCTGGGTGACCACCAATCCGCCCAAATCGCGGGCGATCAATTCAATCGCCTTCGGGTTGATCCACACCACACTGTCCACCTGTACGGCGACTGCCCCCGCTTCGAGATAGTCGCGGGCATCTTCTGGCGTGTGAATTCCACCAGCGCCAATCACAGGTATGTCTACACGGCGTGCCAAATACCCAACCAGTCGCAGCGTCATCGGCTTAACGAGTGCCCCGTACAAGCGACCACTCACCAACCGCCCACCAGAATCGCGGGCTGTGCCGCGCGGCGGGGCGCTCACCACCAGTCCGCCCGCGCCCGCGTCCACAATCGAACGGGCATAATCCGCGCCCACGCCGAAGGGAAGGCGCGCCAGAACCGGCTTTTCGGTTGATTCAACCAGCGCCTTGATCTGCCGCGCGGCTTCGACCACGCTCACCTCATCGTTGATGCCGACTTCGATTCCGGCGATACATTCTTCTTCGTCGATGCGTTCGGCAAAGCGGCGCGAATCATCCGCATTTAAGGGGATGATGTGCAGAATCAGCGGCACAGGCAGCCGGCTCCACAGGTTGCGGTGCGCGCTGATCACCTTGCTCACGCCGGGATTGGGCAGTCCGGTATGCACCAGCACGCCCGCATCCAGCGGGATCACCCGTGTGCCGCTGGCGGGATTCCACGCCGCATAGGTGACCGGATTAGTGACTATCGCGCCGAGCTTGTCGATCTGCACCAAGTCACGGTATTCGTCGCCATAGCCAAACACGCCCGCCGCGTTCATCACAGGCGTATTGAGGGTCAAGCTCCCTTTGCTGGAAGCAGTAATCGTCACGGTCATGGGCTGTCCTACGGGAATTTCACTTCGGTGAGGTCGAAGGCGGGTCCCTGTTCACAAGCGAAATGTGATGTGCCTTTGGTGCGGATCACACATGCGCCGCACGCGCCCACGCCGCAGGGCAGCGGCGGTTGAAACACGCCGAACAGGTAATTCGACGGCAGATCGGCGCGAAGCTGACGGAACAATTCCAACACGCGGGTGAAGTAGGTCATTTCGTCAGCGGGATTGACCACGACGAACACTTGATCCGCCCAACCGATGGTGGTGACGCGGTTCGCCCAGTTCATCTGCTCATCGCCGTGCAAAATCTCGACTTCCGGCGGAAGATGTTCGGTCTTGTAGTTGACAGCGGTGCCAAGCAGCACGAGCGTGACGTTGACATGGTTGACGAGCAGCGCCGGAATCGAAAACAGCAGCGGAGTGGGCGCGGTATCAAGCGCGATCATCAAGACGCTGCGAAGTGTGCGGCGGTAGCGAAACGGCTGCCCGACAATCCCTAACACACTCACCTGTGTACTAGGCATGTACATGCTCGTGATCGGGCGTTCGACCACCAGTGCCGACTTGTTGACACTGACGGGAAACCAGTGTTCGCGCAAATAGGGATCAAGTGTGTGCGTGACACGCGCCAGAAGCGACTGCCCCGCTTTCATATTCAGCAGCATGTGATCTGTCGAGAGGATCACATGCTGGTGGGTTTCGTTAATGCGGCGCACGCGCTCGATGTTGAGGATAAGTTCACGCATATCGATAGCTGTAGCTGAAAATCACTGCGAACAATACCCTAAGTGTTACAGAAGGGGTGAAAGCGCGCAAGCATCAGGTTGCGCTCACTCGACCACTGGCAGCGATTCGCAGGCAGCGCTCAAGAGCATAAATTCGCCCATCACCCAACCTTCTTGACCCGCATAGATCGTGCGCCACCACATGCCATCCGCGCTCTTGCCATACAGATCGATGGATGTGCCAAATGGGATGGTCAGCAGCGTGTTATCCGGCGCGTTGATGATTTGTGGCGTGGAGCGCAGCCGCAGATTGTATTCGACGGACGCGAGACATGGGGTAATCGGTGTCGGCGTGGGCAGCGGTGTGCGGGTAGCGTACCGCTGAATTGTCGGGAAGGGCGTTGATGTAGCCCAAAGCGTGCGCGTCGGCGTGGCGGTCACGGTTGGCGTGACGGTAAGAGTTGGGGTTGGGGTGGCGGTGAGGGTTGCCGTCGGTGTAGATGCTTCTGCTTCGGCGGTGGATTCCGCGCTTCCGCGCCGCCCGGCACCGCCGCCGAAGCGTTCGCCCAACGTATTCAAGTCGTTGTTGGCGGCGATGCGGACGAAGTTTTCCATTTGCGAGAGGATGATCGCTGCTTGCAGCGCGTTGATCTCGCCCGCTGTTACCGACTCACGAATCGTTTGGCGCATAATTTCGGTGATGCCGTTGATGACATACTCGACATCGCCACCATTTTCGCTGACGAGTTCGGCAAGCGGCTTGCCTGATTCTAGTTCAGCAATCACCTGTTCTTCAGGAATATCCACCTGCGCCATGATGACTTCGCGGATTTGGTTGAACAAAATCGCGCCGCGCTCTTGCATCCGCGCTTCAGCGGCGGCGGTGGGATCAACCGGGGTGGCGGTGGGTTGTTCCAACGAATCAGCCGCGATGGATTCGCCGGGCGCGCCGCCGCGCGTCCCTACATTCACGGATGACTCGGCGCGCAAATCGAAATACACCGATGTAAACGGAGTGGTCAGCGTTGCTAAGGCGAGAAACGCGCTGCCGAACACCCCCAAAATCCCGCGCGATCCTTTGAGGCGCTGCGGGCGAAACAGTTCGATAAGCAGGATCAGCACGCTGAAGGCGGCAGCAAAAGCGGCGATCATGCGGGCGTAAAATTCAATTTGGCTGTCGGGCGATTCGGTGCTGTAGTTGACGATGAGCGCGGCGAGAGCGACGAAGACGGTAAGAAATGCCAGCAGCAGATCGAGAAAGCCGACCTTGCGTGCGGGCATAAACGCTTTGAACAGATTATTGAGCATCCACAGCGCGGCGAACAGCGCGCTCACCACGAGAAGTAATAGAGCCAAAGGGCAGTATCCCCTGTATGAAATTTCACACACCTACATGATTGTACGCAAAACTGGAGGAATACGTCGTAAGCGTTCAGCAAGTGTTAACGCGGTGAGAAAAATTATACAGGGTGATCCGCCCGCCAGATGAGCGATGGTGCGGGAAATTGATCCAGTTGAATGCGGTACGGGGCGAGCTTGAGCAGACCAAAACCATCAAGATTTTTGAAGATCGGTTCGGGATCGTAGCCAAGCGGCAGCGGCGCGGATTTGAACAAATCCCAAATGCGCTGACGTTCGCTCATGTCATTGACCCATTCCGTCCGCGCATCAACGTAGACAGGCTTGGCGATATCTGCGATGTACGCCAGGGAAACATACGGGTTGTGCGCGAGATGCTTTGCCTTGTACGAATTGGGATTAGTGCCAATGAATCCGGTTGAGCCTTCCCAGATGGAATGCAGCACACGCGAACGGGGTCGCCCGTTCGCATCGACGGTTGCAACAGCGCACCACACCATTGTATGGACGCGCTTGATGAATTCGGCTTCAATGTCAGAAAAGTTGATCACCGATATACCATCCCCTTACGCTGCGTTTTTCTCATTATAAGAGAATGTGCTGCAGCGCGCAGCAAAACGGCATGATCATTCTGCGATTGGAGTGTAGGCGATGCTGTACGGGTTCGCACCCCCTGCATAGCGCGATCCCAGCGCCGCGTTCAACCGCTCTATGGTGTTCACATCGTCCCCAACGTACAGCACAATCAATGTATCATGCAGATAGAGATGCGGCGTTGCCAACCAGTCAATCACCTGTGCGATGCCATCCATGTGGATCGTGAGCGCGTCCGGCGCGAAACGGGCGGCATCCGCGAGCGCGGCGGCGGCGCTGGCATATTCGAAGAACTGCACTTGCGCGCCATCGAGCATGAGCATGTTGCCTTTCACCGAGAGGTAGCGACTGCTCACTTCGCCGCCGATCCTGATTTGCGCGCCATCATCGTTCAAACGCTCGATCAACTGCTTGGCAGCACGGGTATCCGCGAAAGGCGGATGAGGATCGGCGTAGGGACTGCACGCGGCGAAAATCCATGCAGCGGTGATGAGCGTTAGCAGGAAGACAGCAATCGGATTTAGAAGGCGGACAAACAAACGGCGCATGAGGGTGAACTCTTTTCGTTGATCAGATTTATCAACACGAGCGTTTGTATTCACCCTTTTAGACGAAAAAATTCCCGTAAAAGTTTCATGACGCATTGAAACTCAGCCGCCGCGACGGGGTGGGCGTGCCGTGATCTGTGGCACGGGAAGTGTTGTGCTTGGGGTAGCATTGTAATCGACAGTGATTGTCGTCGTAATCGCCGTTTCGGTGATGATAAGCGCGTTGATACGGATGCTGACTGCCGCGCCTGCTGCTTCGAGCAAGATGGCATTGAGCGTCTGTTCAACCGTGTCGAGCAAAGTATCGACTGCTGTGACCGGAACGGCGCGACCATCAAGTGTGGCGGCGATGAGTGTGAGATCGATGACGCTGTTTTGTACACCGACAGCGAGTGTGACGACTAATGTTCCCGTGAGCTGTCCAACTGTGAAGTTCGGCACAATGAGGATCATGCCGCCGCTGATTAGGTTGGTGGTTGAGCCGGGATAACCCGCCGCTGCGAGTGCTTCGCTGATCGCCAGATTGACGATGCTTTCGCTGACGCTGAACGTGGTGGTAACGCTGCCTTCACCCGTGTTGACTCCCGTAGAGCCCCTGACATTGGTCGCCACTGCGTTTAGGGTGGCGGCGCTCATGGTAGAGACCGCGTTGAGGGTCGCTTGTGCGCCGCTGCCAATCGCGTTGAGCGTTGCCGCGCTCATGGTCGCGGCGGCATAAATGGTTGCTTGCGCGCCGCCGCCCGGCGCAGATGGAGTACGCTGTGCGCGCTGCGCGAAAACGGGCGCGCTTATCGCCATGGTGAGGATAAGGGCACAACCGAAGCAGAGGGCGGCGAAAAGTGTGCATTTCTTCATGGTTGATCCTGTGATGTGTGTGATGTGGGAAGTGTCTTATAAGTGTGTTAGCACGATTTTGCGCGGGTGTAAATAATGTGAAAACAAAAAGCGGCGCAGAATGTTCTGCACCGCTTGATAGCACTGTATTTGTCTGTCCGCTGTGGGTGGCAAGCACCGAATTATGTGAGGCGGGTGTAGTACTCGACGATCAACTGTTCGGTGACGGGCACGGGGATTTCTTCGCGCGTGGGAAGCTGACGAAGCGTCGCGCTCATGCTGTTGCGATCCACCTGCAAGTAACCGAGATTGTACGCGGTGCTTTCCATCGCGTCAGCGACGTGCGGATTCTGGCGCATCTTTTCATGGACTTGGAAGGTCATCCCCGGCCTGACCGAGAACGAAGGCAGGTCAACGCGCTTGCCATCGACGAGGATGTGACCATGCACAACCATTTGACGCGCAGCCCAAATCGTCGCGGCGAAACCAGCGCGATAGACGAGGTTGTCTAGGCGGCGTTCGAGCAGGATCAACAGGTTTTCGCCCGTGTTCCCCGGCTGACGACGCGCGCGCAGAAAGTAGCGGCGAAGCTGTGTTTCGCGGACGTTGAAGATGAACGACAGCTTTTGCTTTTCGTTCAACTGCATCCCGTAGTCGCTGCGGCGACCAGAGCGGAAGGATTTTTCCTTGCCGTGATCGCCGGGGGGATACGGACGCTTCTCAATAATTTGTTGATATTTTCTACGCGGGATCAGCACTTCACCGAAGCGGCGCTGAATTTTCGCCTTTGGACCGTGATACGAAGCCATGAATTCCTCTGTTTTGTAGTCGGTTCTACACCGTGTCGCCAGACAGCGGACAAGATGAACGGGTTGCCCCGAAAATGGACGGACAGAATGGCTGACATTGTACCTTCTTTATCGGAGATTTCTAGGGTAGGTTTACCACGCTTTTATCTGGGTTTGCGTTGCGTAAAGGTTAAGCGCGGGGGGCTGACGTGAGTTTAGAACCGTGCCCATCCGCCGCCTGATATTGAAATGGGGCTTAATAGGGCGCGCGGGAATACGTTGCGCGCACTTTTTCTACGCCCAAGCGAGCGAGTGCTTCCTGCGGGTTAAATCCCATTGTTTGATACTGGCGGATGAGAGCAGCTTTCGCATTTTCGATTGCTTCTTCGCTTTCCCATACCGCCGTCGTAAGGACATTGTAACGGCTCTCACTTGTTTCAGGTGATTGAATGTAAATGTAGCCTTCGATAAACCCCGGTAGTGTGCTAATAAACTGCTGCACCCGTTCTGCTTGGCGCATAAAATCAGCTTTCACCGCTTCGGGAACAATAAACAAGTCGATCAGTACCTTTTCCATTTCGCCTCTCCCACACCGAGTTATGCAACACGATGTTGTACATGCACAATAAATGTGCTGTGTTATGCCGTCAAACAGCAAAGCGGCGTGACGTGCTGCTTACGCAGCACAAGGTGGGAAATTGGTGCAAAACATGGATGTGCATCAGGATTTGCGAGTCGTTCGCACACGAAAACTTTTGCGGGCAGCCCTTTTTGAATTAACCGTTGAAAAAGGATTCTCGAATGTGACGGTGCGCGATGTTTGCGAACGGGCGATGGTCAACCGTTCGACGTTTTACCGTCACTATCTCGACAAGCACGATTTGCTCATTCAGTATCTCGATGAGCTGCAAGCAGAGATCGCTGCTGCTGCAGCCGCACAAATGGATGCGGGCACATCAAACGCTGATGATCCTGTTCCGGCAGGGCTGCTAATGCTCTTGAAGCGCGTGCAAGAACAGGGGCGTTTTTTTCGGGTGATGCTTGGTCGTGATGGCGATGCGCGCTTTACAGATCGATTTCGCCAGCTTTCGCGGGATCGCTACCGTCTTATGCTTTCACGTAATCGGGGTGTAAGTGTGAACAGTCCGCCAGATGCGCTTAAGTTGGAGTACATCTCGTCGGCATCACTCGGCGCGATTTTGTGGTGGTTGGAGAACGATCAGCGGATTACTGCTGAACAGCTTGCGATGTGGCTTGGTCGGCTGAACATGACCAGTGCGAGCGTTTAAGCTCGATTGCAGACGTTAGCGTTTCTCCTCGTTGCCAATTGCGTACACATCGCGCCGATCCCAACCGGATTCGGCGGCAATAGCAGTCGCCGCGTCTTTGACCGACTCGCCCGCTGACAAGCGTTTACGCATGGCGGCGCGAACGGCGGATTCGTCCCATAGGGTGATTTGTGTGGGTACTGCGCCACCAATAAGGATGACAATTTCGCCGCGTGGGGGATTTGCTTGATAATGCGCCAGCACATCAGCGGCACGTCCGCGCTGAAATTCTTCGTAGATTTTGGTGAGTTCTCGCGCAACCACCACCGGACGATCTGCGCCATAGGCGGCGATGATGGCTTCGAGCGTATCGGTCACGCGGTTTGGGCTTTCATAGAGGATAATCGGGTGTGGGTGGTTTGCCCATGCGTCGAGCAGTTCGCGCCGCGCTTTGTCTTTCTTGGGCAAAAAGCCGAGAAACGTGAATCCATCGGTGGGCAAGCCGGACGCGACCAGCGCCGTGACCGCCGCGCACGCGCCGGGGAGCGGTTCGACGTTAATACCGCGCTCCACTGCTTCGCGGATGAGTTCGTAGCCGGGATCGCTGATGCCCGGTGTCCCCGCATCGCTGACAAGCGCCACGTTGCCTGTTTCGAGCGCGTCAAAAATCACGTCAAGTTTGGTGAGTTTGTTGTGTTCGTGATAGCTGGTCAGCGGCGTGATGATCTGATAGTGGTTGAGCAGGATGCGCGTGGTGCGGGTGTCTTCTGCGGCGATCAGGCTGGATTCGCGCAGTATCCGCAGCGCGCGCAGGGTAATGTCTTCGAGGTTGCCAATCGGCGTGGGGACAATAAAGAGAGTTCCCATGAGGAAAGAAAAAGGTTCACCGCAAAGAAGCAGACGTGAAATTAGGTAAGTCTTTTGTGTTTATCCTGCGAACCTCTCCCCCCGTCCCCCTCCCCGAATTCGGAGAGGGGGTGGCTCGCGTAGCGAGACGGGGGTGAGGTCATTTGTAATTTGTTTACCTGAGATCACTGAGGACGCAGAGAAAAATCGAATACAGGTTCTTTGCGATCCTTGCGCGCTTTGCGGTGAATCTTGCTCTTATAGTTACGCCAGCGCGTCGTAGCCGGGACCCTTGCTGAAGAAATCGTAGTTCGGCTGGATGTCAGCAGTGAGGTCAACAACTTCGCCGCCCACCGCAGTGACGCGCGTTTTTTCCGCAAACGGGATGCGCTCCTGACCTGCCGCCATCGTGTATGCTGAAGGCACTTCTTCTTCGATGAAAATAGCTTCATAGGGGCATTCCGGCACACACGCGCCGCAGTCGATGCAGGTGTCGGGATCGATGAAATACCAAGGCCATTCGTTTTCCGGCTGACCGGGGACAATACATTCGACGGGGCAGACTTCCACGCACGCGCCATCGCGCAGACACAGGCTGGTGATAATATGGGTCATTTGACTGTCTCCTCAAACGATTGATCCACGACGGTGGATGACTCTGTGACGATGTTCAATTGAGGGGAAGTGTAGCGGAAATTAACGCGCTGATCTGGAACTTTTGTTGGATTTGAAAACCAAATTTAACAGATGCTCATGCGTCGCACAACCGATGATTAAATTGAATTAACTCAGGTTAATTTGCTTATCCGGCATGAGGTTAGTTTCAGCGAGGTATTCCAGCCCGGCGCGATCCACAATGTAAACAGTGCGTCCTTTTTTACGCAGCAGCCCTGCGTTGAGCAGTCCGCGCAATGCCCGCCCCACGACTTCGCGGGTGGTGCCGAGGATATTCGCCATTTCTTCTTGCGTAAGCGCGGAGGGCATTTCGGCAATTTGATCGGCGTAGGCGGTTTCGTGGAGAAACAACTTTGCCAAGCGCGAAGGGATGCTGCGGAAGGTCATGTCCTCAAGGCGTTCGATGTAATCCCGGTTGAGGCGTGCCAACACCTGCACGGTGTTGCTCAACAACTGGCGTTCGCTTGCCATTAAGTTAATCAGGGCGCTGTGCGAAATGCTGACAATTTCGCAGTGGGTGACGGCAACCGCGTTGAACGGATTTTCACCGCCATCAACTGCGGCGACTTCATTGAATGTCGATGGCGCGCGGAGCAGACTCAACGTGTGCAGCCGCCCTTCATTGTTGATGCGGTAGATACGCACCAAGCCATCAACGACGATGTGAAATCCCGCGCAGCATTCACCTTCGTTGAAGATGACCGCCCCTGCTTGGTAAATGTGGCGGCGGGCGCATCGCTGCACACGGGCAAGGCTAGAGGCATCCATGCCCGCGAAGAAGGGGATGTTATCCCAATCGAGGTGGATTTCCGTCACTGCTGGGGATGCGGGAGGACAATTGGGTACTTTGTCTTTGTTGGGGCGAGAAGTTGGTTTGCTCATGCGCGGGTTCGCGATTCGTCAAACGGCAGATACGTCCATTGGAACATAGACGCGCGCATATCTCAAGTGAGATTTATACGAATATGTGCCTGCGATACGTTTGTGCGAATTAGCGCGGGAGTATCTGCGCCAGCACGATCATCAGCACGATTAAACTGCCTGTGAGGATGCCCATACTGCGAATATCCGCGATCACGTAGCTGTATTCCTGACGCAGTTCATCTTCGCTGACAAAGCGCGTTGGGTTATGCAGCAGTTCGGTGATCTTGTCTTGATCGAGAAGCTGCGTCTTGATGGGTGTGCGCGCGGATTCATCACCCATCTGGGTGATGGAACGGCGGCGGGCTTCGCGTTCGGCGCGGCGGGATGCCGCCGAACGAGTCATCATCGGGTTATAGCTGCTGGATGGTTTGGTATTCGACGCGCGGCTGCTCGGCTTGCTGGTGTTGGCAGTTTTGGCGCGCTCGGCTCGCTCGCGCTCTTTTTTTTCACGTTCGGCGCGCTCACGAGCAGCACGAGAAGCGCGTCCTGTAGGCGGCGTGTCACGGGTTGGCGCGGCGATCACGGGCGCATCCGCGAGATGGAGATCACTGTCGAGCGCATTTGGATCATCAGCTTCGTCGTCATCGACATCGGCATTGTCGAGCGCATCGAGTTCGGGTTGATCGTCCGCGCCGGGAGTGTCTCCGCTTGTTCCGCCCTGCTTTTGCAGCCGCTTACTGCCTTTATCCTGATGCAGCATGAGATTGACTCCGATCAGCCGGTGCGCTCGGCAAAGATGACGATGCGCTGCGTATTGACCTGATAGGGATAGCAGGAAATGAGCGTGACGGTTGAACCGCCGCGATTTTCCATCACGTATACGTCGTTGGGTTCAACGATCAACTGCTCGGTGACGACATAGTTATACACCTGTGTTTCGGTGCGAATCTGGAACGGGTCGCCGGGTTGAAGCTGGTCGAGATGACGGAACAGCTCGCCGTAGATGTCGTTGTGTGCCGCCAAGACAACGTTGCCCTCAACATCGCCGGGGTTGACTCCATTAGGAAGCTGTCCAACACCTGCTTTAAGGGCTTCCCAGTCCACGCCCTGCACGATGGTCGCGTCAAGTCCCAAGCGCGGGATGTTGATGCCTAAAGCGGTTTCGCTGGTGACGGGGGGGCGGCTGACGACAGGCTGCACCCATTGGCTCTGCACCAGCGGGCGGTAAATCGCCGGGACTTCTTCGTAGTTGAACTGCGCGCCGCCGGGGGCAGTCGGCGGGGTGTGACCGCCGGGAAGCACGATGTTTTCTAGGCGGAGCGTGGGCGTGGGTTCGATGGTGGGGATGCCCGCGCGGCGCACTTCGTCTTGGATCGCTTGTGCGGAGGCGGTTTCTTGTTCGAGCTTGCCTATCGCACCGACGAGATTCGCGCCAATAACGACGATGCCAATCACGGCGGCGATTTCGACCATGAGCAGGATGCGGTCATACCAACCGCGCTTGGGTTTGTCGGCGCGGTTGGATGTGGGGATGTTGATGATGGGAATCGCGGGTGTATCACGATGCGCCCCTACATCGTCGTCATCGTCGAATACGGGGGTCATGCCCTGCTCGATCATGGCAAGGCGTTCCATCTCGGCAAGGCGCGGGGAAGCAACCGGATCGACCTTGATTTTGGCGGGTTTAGGGGGAGGAACAGGTTCAGGTTGGGGCGTAGGCTGTTCGATGACCGCAGGTTCGAGGACACGACCACTGCGGCGCATTTGATCCAACCGCTGCTGGCGTGCCTCACGCTTTTTGATAGCGAGGATGCGCTCCAGCTCCTCAATCGAGAGTTCATCTACAGGGCGTTTATCGCGCATGAGGATTCCCGATAGACTCCATTATTTTGCAACAGGGGCAGCGGTCATCGCCGCTTCGCGCGCGCCCGCGATGGGTGCGGCAACAGCAAACACCTCACGCTGGAAGAACCAGCGGAAGGGTGGCGCGTGAAAGACGATATAGCGCATGGTGTCGATGAGGGGGTTTTCATGGTGATTCTGCGGCGGGCTTTCCAGCCAAACTTTGCTCTTGAATCCTGCGCGGCGAAGCGCCTGCCCCATGCTCAAGATCGACTGCTCGTTGACATGGACATGCTCATTAACGGATACGAGAAAGTTGCGCGGATTCTTCGGATATTGATCGCCCTTGCCCATGAGTGAGCGGAAGGCGCGGACGAAGGGATAAGCGTACTTGTCATACCAGACGTTGGGCGCGGTGTGAACGACAAACAATCCGTTTGGCTTGAGGACGCGGTGGACTTCGAGCATGGCTTGGTGAAGCTCCCACGGGTAGAGATGCTCGACGACATCGAACATGACGACGCGATCAAAGAAAGCTGTGGGGAAGGGGAGCTTCTTCGCGTCGGCTTGAAAGACGGCGGTGCGACCGGGCGTGATGCCATCGACGCTGGCGATGACCTGCTGTGACATATTGACGGCGACTTCGGCGTAATCGATGCCGTAAGCATCCGCGCCGAGTTGGGCGGCATGGCGAAGGATTTCGCCGCGCCCACAGCCGACATCGAGCAGAGTCATGCCGGGTTCGACTTTTGCCAGCGAGAAGGCGGACGAGAGACGGCGCGAGAGATGTTCGCCTTCGGTGGTGTTAAATTCGTCGTAGCCTTCGCAGGCGGTACGGAAATATTCTTCCGTGTACAGGCTGGAAGGGAGAGGTTCGGGTTGTTTGGTCACGCGACTACTACACTTTTATGGATTGATTTTGGGTCATTATACCCGACGCATGGGTCGGCGCAATATGGGCAGTGACATCGTGGGAGAAACGTATCAAAATCGACGTGATATAGAGACAATGCGGCAGTTTTTCGTTAGAATGATTTTATAGAGATGAGGTATAAGTTGGCTTTTGATAGGGTGCGACGGAACTGTGGATGCGTAATTTGATGCGGGTTCGATGGCGGATTTTGGTGGGGGTGATACTGGCGGGGTGGGTGATCGTGAGCGCGGCGGGGGTGATCAACCGGGCGGATGTGCGCTGGTTCGCGGATGATCCGCGCGTGGCGGGGTCATGCGAAGCGGCGGCGTGGTTGAAATCCGTCAGAGCGAGTCGCGGGAATGGATCGGCGGCGATCACGGCGGATGCGGCGCGTGAACAGGCGGTTGAAGCGATTGCGGAGATGTATCCCGATGTGGGGGATAGCGTGACGATTAGCACACCGATCCCTGTGCGCGGGCGATTGGGCGCGGATGGAGAGCAATCGGCGTGGGTGGTCGTGGCAAGTTTAGGACAAAATGCGCGGTTGAGTCATGCGGCGCTGGTGGTGATCGACAGTGAGAATGGTGAAGTAATTCGGCTGGCGGGGATCGCGGGGGCGGTTGACCCAAACCTTGAGGGATCGTGTCCGCCGCCGACGATGCGGGCGATTCTGCGCGAGATTGCGGTGTCTCCGCCCGTGATCGCGATGGGGGCGTATGTGGCGGTTGTGGGGATCGGCGCGGGGATTGTGTGGTGGAGGAAAAGAAACCTCACCCCCTAACCCCCACCCCGAATTCAGGGAGGGGAGAACCTCACCCCCAGCCCCTCTGCGTCGCTTCGCACGCTGGCGGAGAGGGGAGCAAGACGCGCAAATGCGAGATGGGATCACGAGTTTGGCACGGCGGACAGGGCAAGCCCTGTCCCTACGAGTGATTTATATTGGTTGTTGTGTAAAGATGGGTGGTTAATGGCGAATTTGAGCGGACAGATGTTTGTGGGGGAGCGGGTGCGGCTGACGGCGATGCGCCCGGAAGATGTGCCTGTGGTGACGCGCTGGTACGAAGATTCGGAGTTTTCGCGGATGTTCGACTCGCGGATTGCGTATCCACGCACAGAAAACCGGATGCGCGGGTGGGTGACGGACAGCAGCGATGGCAAAGAAGCGTTCATGTTTGGGATACGTCCGGTAGATGATGAAGCGTTGATCGGCATCATCGACCTTGATGGCATCGCGTGGAATCACCGATCCGCTTGGATGTCGGTAGCAATTGGCGACATGGACAATCGTGGAAAGGGCTACGGGCGCGAAGCGATCCAGTTGATGCTGAGATTTGCGTTCCGCGAATTAAATTTGCACCGTGTACAACTAACAGTATTCAGCTACAACACGCGGGCGATCCGGCTGTACGAGTCGCTCGGCTTTGTGCGGGAAGGGGTGCAGCGGGAAAGTTTGCTGCGCGAGGGGCAGTGGCACGACACCTATAATTACGCGATTTTGGAGCAGGAATGGCGCGCAATGAACAATGCGCGTTAGGGTCATGCGGGGTATGGGATGGTCGATTTTCTCGAATTCGCGTTTCAAATATTCACCGAACCGCTAACCGCAATAGCAACTATAGCGCTGGTTATCGTGATCATTGGCGTGGCACAGTGGCAAGCTCGGCTGCGCGGACGCAAATTTCCGACTGACACGCCCGCCGCCGTCATTCGTCACGCGCTGCACTTCAACGATGGCGATTTGGCAGAAAATCGGGCGGGGCGAATGTCGGACGCACAGCGCAAGTGGTTTCGGCGTGATTTTCAGAGGTCATTAATAGGCATGGGCATCGCGGGGTTGTTTTGCGCCGGAATTGTGATCGCGCTGTGGTCGGCGATGCGCTGGTTCGACAGCGTGACCATCAATGTGGCAGTCAGCGTAGTGATCGCCGCGATTTATGGATTCGTCCTGTATCTCTTTGTGCCGCGCATGGTGCGCGATTTGCGTGAAGGGCGGGTGGCGGCGCTGCCTGCGCCGCTGCGAATGCGCGAGCGCAAAGCCCACTATATGTTCTTCACCATTCCCACCCACTATTATGAAATCGTATACTACGTTCATGGCAAAAAGACCCGCGAAATCGTCATTCCCATCGGCTTTATGCCGTTGGCAGCATGGGAAACTTTGCAAACATGGCAAAGTAAGCCCGCGATGCTGTATCTCGCGCCGCACAGTTCAAAGCTGATGGCGCTGGAAATGGTTGGGTGACACTGTGACGTGTTATTCGCGGCGCTCCCATTCGGCAAGGCGAATTTTGGCGAGTTCGCTCCAACGGGGGAGCGATGATTTGTCGGTGGGAACGACGTTGAGTTCACGGGCGATTTGACGCGCCGCCACACCGATGATCGCAGCGAAGGTGGGATAGGCGAATTCGAGTTCGGCAAGCCCTTCGATTCGCATATCCCCCGCGACTGCCGCCGCGATGATCTGAATCACTTCAACCGCTTGCTCCCCAACAACATGCGCGCCCAAAATGAGGCGCGTTTCCCTGTGGACGATCAATTTGCAGAAGCCAACGGGACGACCATCAATGACTGCGCGATCCATATCGGCGTAGGGAACCATGGCCACCGCAACTGGATACTGTCCGCGCGCCTGTTCTTCGGTTAATCCCACGCTGCCATATTCGGGATCGGTGAAGCCGCCATGCGGGACGAGCGCCATCTCATCAACGCGATTTGCGCCGAGAATGGCATTTTCGGCGGCGATACGCGCTTGATGGCTGGCACTCTGCACAAGCATCATGCGCCCGTTGATGTCCCCGACGGCGAAAATGTGCGGGGCGGTAGTGCGTAACTGATCATCGACTTGAATGTACGCGCCTTTGGTAGCGACATTGGCGGCAGAGAGATTGAGCGCATCAAGATTGCCGGGCCACCCAACCGAGAGCAGCACGGCTTCGACAGTTCGCGTCTGCGGTTGATCGGCATAGGTGAAAGTTACGTCGAGAAATCTGTCGGGGCGTTTGTCGATGCGGTTGACGGCGTTAATGCCGGTGATGATTTCGATGCCTGTGCGACTGAACTGGTCAATCATTTCATCGGTGATGTGCTGGTCTTCCGTGATGAGGATGCGCGGCGCGATGTCAATGAGCGTGACTTTGCAGCCGAAGGTGTCGAAGATAGACGCAAGCTGGCATCCTGTCGCGCCGCCGCCGACGATAATCGCAGAGGCGGGGAGTTTGGTCATGCGCCAGACATCGCTGTGTGTGAGGGCGTGTTCCGCACCGGGGAGATCGAGTTTGCGGGCGTGTCCGCCAACAGCGATGATGAATTTGTCGGCGGAAAGGGTTTGTCCATTTTCGAGCGCGAGCGTGTGTGGATCGACAAAGCGGGCAAAGCCGACGTTGTGAAACACATCGACATTTAGTTCTTGCAAATGGGCGATCAACTGCTTTTTTTCTTGCACCTGATAGACTACCTGCTGCGTGCGCGCCATCAAGCGGGTGAAATCGAGCGTTGGGCGGGGTGCGTCCAAGCCATAGGTGGCGAACTGCTCACTGTCACGCATGAGGCGAGCAGCTTTCGCCAGCGCGCGGGTGGGGACACACCCATCATTGGTGCAGGTGCCACCAAGCAATCCGCGCTCGATGATGGCGACATTCGCACCGAGTTCACGCGCACGCAGCGCCGCTGTCACTCCAGCGGGACCGCCGCCGATCACGATGAGGTCGTACATCGTGCCATCTCCAACTCTGTTTGTGAGAATCAGTAGGGCTTGACACGCCAAGCCCCTTCTTTCTTGTCTCTCAAGACGGTATCTACATGCACCAAGCGCCTGCAATCCAATGCGCCTTGAGGCGTGCGATTAGGCGGGTGGGGTGTAGCTGCGCGAAAATTCAAGCGCCTCATCGAGTGTATCAAAGAAGTGCAGCGCGAGATGGCGGGCAATTGGCAGGTCGGTAAAGACTTTCCAAAGTACCTGTGTGTAGTAGTCCGCGCCAATGCACATCATGATGCGGAGATTGGGCAGCGCCACGTTAATATAATTCGCGCGCACATACTCGATGGCGTTGGGTTCGTACAGGCTGCTTTGGGTGATGTCCACGAGTAAGTCAAAGGGTTTAGTGGTGGGTTGTGCAAGCTCCATCAGCGTTTTGATGGCTGCATCCAATTCTTTCCAATACCAACGTCCCTGAAAAGTCAGCACTAAAATGGTGTTTTCTGTATCGCGCCACTGAACGTTGACAGACATAATTCCCTAATCTCACTGCGCCGATTGACCATTAGCATTATACGGCGTTTTGAATATGTAAAAGGTAAATTAGCGAAATCTCATCGCCCGGCGGCAGTTGAGGGTAACAGCGCGGCGCGTCGGGTGCTACAATGCGGAAAGTTTCTGACAGAATGGTGAATGAATCGATATGCCGACCCGCCGACCCAATATCTTGCTGGTCATCCTTGATACGCTGCGACGTGATCGTCTTTCACATTACGGGGCAGACCGCCCGACATCCCCACGATTTGACGAATTTGCCAGCGACAGCGTGACATTTACGCGGGCGGTTGCGCCCGCACAGTGGACTGTGCCATCGCATACGTCGATGTTCACAGGCTTGTATCCCAGTGAACATGGAGTCACACAGTCTAACAGCGTGTTAAGTGGTATGCAGCCGACGCTTGCCGAACTGCTGCGAGGCGGGGGGTATCACACTGTCGCATTCTGCAATAACCCGCTGGTGGGTGTGCTGAATCACGGGCTGACGCGCGGGTATGATCGCTTTTACAACTATGCGAGCGCGATCCCTGACCGCCCCTATGATCATGAATTGAATCCGTTGTATCACGAGTTCACACGACGGTTTCGCCCAACGGCGCGCAAGATTGGCAACTGGTTCGCTCATTCGGATACCGCGTTTCGCGTGGCACTGCATCCGATGTTCGTGCCGCTGTGGGCAAAGTGGATCAACTTTAAGGGGAACACGGCGGTTTCGATTGATGACTTGATCCGGTATTGGAAAGATCACACGGCGGGGACGATTCCACATCGCACTGGGGATGATCGCCCGCTGTTCGCGTTTTTGAATTTGATGGGCGCGCATACACCATACCAACCGCCGCTGGACTTTTTGAACAAGATCGCGCCGGAAGTGAAGAACGATAAGCGGGCGTTCGCATTCATGCGTCATTTCAACGCCGATGGCGCGGCATGGGCAGCGCCGCCAGAAAAGCCGCTGGAACCATGGCAAATCAACACACTAAATGCGTTCTATGATGCGGAAATCGCGTATCAGGATCACCAGTTGGGGCGGCTGCTGGAGTTTTTACACGCCAGTGGTGAACTGGAAAACACCGTTGTGATCATCGCGGCGGATCATGGTGAAATGCACGGCGAACATGACTACTTTGGGCATGGGTTCTCGGTGCATCAAGAGTTGGTACATGTGCCGCTGGTGATCCGCACGCCCGACACGCCGCCGAAGCAGATAGACACAAATGTTTCGACGCGGCGGTTGTTCCACACGATTCTCGATTTCGCAGGGGTTGATCCGCTGCTGCCGCCGGACGATCCCAACGCGCGGGTGCGCGATCTGTCGCTGGCGGGGGTGCTGCACGGCGATTATGATGGCGAAGGGAATACAGCGTTCAGCGAAGCGGTGCCGCCGATGCTGTTCGTGCATGTGCTGGAGCATCGTTCGCCCGCCGTGATCGAACGACTGCGGCTGCGCGATGTGCGGCGAACCATCTACGACGGCGATCTCAAGTTGATGACTGTCGGCGATGGCGATGATTTGCATGTCGAGGCGTTGTATAACGTCGCGGATGACCCGGCGGAAGCAAACCCCCTTCCGGCGGAAGAAAATTCCCTTCCAAAATCATCGCCGCTGGCGATGCAAGACGACTTAGCGCGCGTGAAGGCGTTAAAGAAAAAATTGGCAGCCTTCGCGGGCGCGGCAGTGCTGAATGACGCGGAAGAATCCACAGCACGAGAAGTCGATGACGCAGCGGTGATGGCGCAACTGCGAGCGCTGGGGTACATGGATTGAAGGAAGAAAAGAGAATGCCATCACCCCCGCCCCCTCAGCCAAGGAGAGGGGAGCAAACCCGCCAATTTCCCTAGTGTTTTGCAGCGGTAAGAGCACGTCTTAAGGGTAATCTATTCCTTGACTTGGTACACAGGGGATGCGCGATGGATGCCGCATCCCTTTTTTGTTGCAGATCGCTAACGTGGGACGTTAGTTCTTCGACTTCAACCATGTGAGGGCTTCATCGGGATTGGTGAAGACCATGATGGTCACGCCTTGTTCGTAATAGAGTTGAATGAATGCATTCATATCCATGCGCGATTTGAGGTCGCTGGAGACGACGAGCGCCCAATATTTCCAACCCGCTTCCATCACCATTTTTGACCATACCGTTGTTGCCCAACCGGCATCTTCTTCGGTGAGGGCATCAGCGTGCAGGCGGTCATCGGAGAGCCATTTGTTCGCGCCGTATTTTTTCATAACTTCGTAACCCTGAAGCAGCACGTTACGGAACGGCTCGCCTTTCATAGGATGCTTAAAGGTGTGATGAACGATCTTCGCGTCCGGGTGATACTTCAGCGATGCGTCGGCGTTGTCGAAAATAACGACGGGTTCCATGTGTGCTCCTTGGGTCTTTTTTGCATAACGCATTGGGCAAACTGCCCTTATTCTTTTCATTTTAGACCATGAAAGCATGTAAAACATTAAGGTTTATTACATGAACGCGCGTTATACGAGAGTGGAAAGATGATTTTTCAGGAATTTTTCACAGTTGCGAGATGAGAGGTGAAACACCGCGGAGTTGAGAATGAGGCGGCTGGGAAGTGGTTGTGGTTGCATCCGTGAGCCGCCCAACAATTATTCGTCTTTGTCTTTGTCGTCGCCGCGTTCAAAGTTGACGTAGATGCGCGCATTGGCAGAATGCGAAAGGGCGCGCAGCGTTTCGAGTTCGAGCAAACGCATCAACGCGGGATGTTGCTCGTACAGGCGCGCAGAGTCGGCGCGTGCTTGCTGCGTGCGAATGTCGGCTTCGTTCTTGATGCGCTGCGCTTCCGCTTCGTTTTGGGCAGCGATACGCACGGCTTCCGCCTGCGTGTCGAGTTCGGCGCGGCGGATTTCCACTTTCGCCTGTGCTTCGATTTGCTGCACTTCGGCGCGGGTGCGCGCTTCGATCAACTGCGCTTGACTCATGCGTTCAGCAGCAAGCACACGATTCATGACTTCCTGCAAATTGCCGGGGAAGATCAAATCTTTCACGTCGGCACGCAGCACGGCAACCCCATATCGCCCCGCCGATTCGGTGATTTCCGCGAGGATGTCTTCGCTCAAGCGGTTGCGATTGGTGAGAATTTCCTCAAGGGTCATCGTCGCCAGCGAACGACGCGCGGCAAGCTGGACATCGCTGTACAGGCGGTCTTCATAGTTTTCGACCTCATGGAGCGCGGCACGGGGATCGATGACACGGAACTGCACGACGATGCTGACCCGAATCGCCACTTTGTCAGCGGTGAGGATTTCCTGACCTTTGATCGTCAGATCGCGTTCGCGCATATCGACCAGTTTGATTTCGACCTTCGGCGTGCGGTAGAAGCCAAGATTGATAACGCGGGGAATGACATAGCGCCCCGCGCTCAACGTGCGAGTCAGCACGCCGTCTTGATACCACAGCCCTCGATGGGTGTCTTTGATGAGAACTTCACGTTTAGCCACGATGTCGCACCACCATGTGTAAAAAGGGATAGAAGGTAGCCCCGAAACGAAGTGGATGTGAAGGACGGGTTTACAGATAGAATCTGTATGACCGGAATCGAACCGGATCATATCCTATGACTACCCGCTTCTACTTCGTTGGGGCTTGATTTCAATCTATCACAACGGGTCATACGGGGTCAAGAAGGAAATGCCCCCAAGAACTGGGCGTAGAATCAAGGTCTGCGCCGCCCCATGCGCGCGCCGATGAGGATGCCGCCAAGTGCCGCCGCGCCGCCCAACAGCAAAATCACAACCGGATTGAGCGTGGAATCGGGTTCGGGCTGGGGCGCGGCGATGGCGGTATCCGCGGGGGGGGTGGGTGTGCCTTCGAGCGCCTCGCGCACAGTTATAGTGATTCCCGCGGGAATGCCGAGATCGGCGTGTTGATCATCCCCCAACGTCGCGCATAGGCGATAAGTGCCGGGACTCAAGAAGATTTGCGCGCGCGGCTCGTAGACCATGCCCATGAGCGTGTCATCGACCCACAAATGCCAGTGACTCCCTTGTGTCAGTTCAAAATTGTCCGCTTGGATGGCGACGATCACCTGTCCCCCGTAGATGATCGCGCCGTCAGCGGGTTCGATGATGCGGGCAGTCGGCGGCGGATTGGCAAGCGGCGGGGGATTGACCATGAGCGCGGCACATTCGGCGGCGAGATCAGATGATTGGGCGTAGGCGGTGAGGGAAAAGAAAGCGAAAAAGAGAATCGCCGTAGAGACGCAGAGTGTGCAGAGAAAAGATTGATGGCGGAGAGCGTGTTTCAAGAAAGCTACCATGCGCCCTCTAGAATGTTGGTGAGTTCGTCGGGGGTGAGCGTGATCGGGTTGCCTTTCATGCTGTTGGAATGGGCGGATTTTTCGACGATGGCGGGAAATTCATCCATTTTGATGCCGTAGGTTCGCAGCGGCGGGATGTTGAGCGCCCGCACCATCTCCGCGACCCATTCCGCGCCATCATCGGCGCTGGCTTTGGGACTGCCCGTGAGCAGCGTAGCGACGATTTTGTAGCGGCGAAGCGCCTGACTATCACGCTGGCGTTTGCGAAGGGCACGGATGTTCACCGCCATCACGTGCGGCAGCAGCGCGGCGACGAGCGCACCATGCGGCGCACCATCATACATACCGCCCAGCGGTCCGGCGAAGCCGTGCGCCGCGCCGAGTTTGGCATTCGCCAGCGCCAAGCCGCCATACAAGCTGACGAGCGCCATATCTTCACGGGCGGCTGCATCCGGGTTTTTGGGATCGGCGGCGCTTTCGTAGGCGCGCAGAAGCGAGCGAGCGGCGCGCGGGAGCGCCTCACGGCAAAAGGCATCGGTGATGGGTGTCGCGCCGGCGCTGACATACGGCTCAAGCACCTGCGCGAGCGCATCCATGCCCGTGTAGGCAGTGACTGCGGGAGGCACACTATAGGTGAGTTCGGGATCGACCAGCGCCAAGCGTGGGAGCATCAACGGGCTGCGAAGGCTGACTTTGACCTTGTGTTTTGCCGACGACAGCACGGCATTGCGCGTGACTTCTGATCCCGTACCCGCAGTGGTGGGAATAGCAACAAACGGCAGCGGGGGATTCTTAAGCGGTTTCCCCTTGCCGATAGTTTCCAAGTAGTCGAGCGGATCGCCGTCGTTGGTGGCAAAGGCGGCGATGGCTTTGGCGGCATCAATGACCGAGCCGCCGCCGAACCCGATGACAAGATCGCACTTTGCGCCGCGCACACGCTCCGCGCCCGCCACAGCAACCTTGACGGATGGTTCGCTGCTGATGGGATAGGTGATCGCTTCGATGAATTGGGCTTCAAGCATGTCAATCAACGGGAGCGCACGGTTAGTTTTACTGCCCGTGACGAGCAGCGCGCGCGCCCCCATGCCTTTGATCAACGTGCCTGCTTGCGCCAGCGATCCCGCGCCAAAAACGATGCGGGTGGCGGTGGCAAATTCAAACTGCGTGGTCAAGGTGCGATTCCTTTTGGATGAGTCCGTTGATCGAAACGTTCAGTCCATCTGTAGGTTGCATGTAGTACGGGGGCTATAATATCCCTGTTTGACCGAAACGACGATACCCTAACAATGATAGTGCTGGAAACCGAACGGCTGATTTTACGGCATGTCGAACTTGGCGACACGGAATCTCTGTATGGGGTATTCGGGGATGTGGAAGTTATGCGCTTCGGGATTGGCGCACAAACGCTGGCGTGGGTGAAAGACTGGATTGCCGAGCAGCAAGACCAATATGCGACACGGGGATTCGGCGCGTGGGCGGTGATGCTGAAAACATCCGGCGGCGTGATCGGCTACTGCGGGTTGTTCGATTTTCCCGATGTGAACGGACAGCCTGAAGTCGAGATTGGCTACCGGCTGGCGCGGGCGCATTGGGGTTATGGCTATGCGACTGAAGCTGTGACTGGCGTGCGCGATTATGCCTTTGAAACGTTAGGGATGCGCCGTTTGATCGCCATGATTGACCCGCACAACAGCGCGTCGATTCGCGTGGCGATCAAGGCGGGGATGAAGTACGAATCAGACGTGATGTTCGACGGCTACGATCACCCCGATCATGTGTATGCGATTGAACAATCGAATTTTGAAGATGGAACCGAGCAGCGATGATGAACGACGCAATTGAACGTACCCGCGAACACCTTGCCCAGTTGGGCGCTCTCCTGTTTGAACGCAAGCTCACCGACGTGGCGGGGGGCAACATGAGTGTGCGTGTGGGGGATTACATTTGCATGACCCCGCGTTATGCGGGCAGTAAAGATCACTGGCGGTTGACCCCAAACCGTGTGCTGGTGGTCGATATTGATGGGAATGTGTTGGACGGCGATGGCACGATCAGCCGAGAGGCGGGGGTGCATCTGCGGCTGCACAAAGACTTTGGCAATCATGGCACGGCGGTGGTTCATGCACACGCGCAGAATATACTAGTGTTTTGCGCCGCGTCACAGCCGATGCTGCCCGTACTGGAAGCCACACTGAAATTCGGGACGATCCCGGTGAGCCAGTATGCGCCGTCGCATACGCCGCATATCGCGGATTATGTCGCGGACGCGATGCGCGGGCAGGAAGCGCGGATCCGCGAACAAGCGGCGGGGGTGATCGCGCCGTATCACGGGATATTTGCCATGGGCAAAGACCTTGACGCGACCTTCGATGCAGTCGAGCGCATGGATACAAATGCGTACTGCATTTTGCAGAATGGCGGAATCGGGAAAATGGAATCGCTGGCGGCAAGGGTCGCGGCGGCGGTGGGCGCATATCAACGGGATCATTCATGATTCTCACTGTCACTGCCAACACCACGATTGATCAAACGCTGTTTGTGCCAAGTTTTGAGCGTGATTTAACGATTCGAGCCACATCCACTATGATCAGCATGGGCGGGAAGCCCACCGATGCGTCGTATATTCTCGGTGAAATGGGCATTCACAGTCACGCGATTGGCTTTGCGGCGGGCGCGCTGGGCGAAAAAGCCGCGGCGATTCTGCGGTCAAAAGGCGCGACGACGGAATTCGTGCAGGCGGGCGGCGAAACGCGCCTGAACACCGTGATCGTGTACGAGAGCTTCGCGGGCGACGACAAACACGGGCAGACGACGATCACGACGAATACGCTCGAAGTGAACGACACGCATGTTGAAGAATTGAGCCGCTTGTATGAATCGCTGTTAGATCGCACGACGGCGATTGTGATCGGCGGGACGCTGCCGCAGGGGATGGAGGCGGCATTTTACACGGATTTCATCGGGCGGGCGGTGGCGCGGAATATTCCGGTGATTTTCGACTGCGATGAGCCAAATTTACGGGCGGGGCTGTCAGCACGCCCGACGTATATCAAGCCGAATCATCATGAATTGGGGCGGTTGGTCGGGTTTTCGATCAACACCGTTCAAGAGGCATACAGCGCGGGGCGCTATATCGTGAATACGTTCGGGACGATCCCCGTGATCACGCTGGCGGAACAGGGCGGGCTTGCCGTACTGCCGGACAAAGCGTATTTTATCCCCCCGCTGCCGATCAACGTGGTGAGCGCGGGCGGTGCGGGCGATGGTGTGCTGGCGGGACTAGCAGCGGCGGCGCATCGCCGTCAGCCGATTGAGGAAGGGCTGCGGCTTGGATTCGCGTGCGCGGCGGCGGTGTGTTTGATGCCGGGAACGGCGGACTGTCGGCGCGAAGATGTCGAGCGATTCATCGCGCAGGTGGAGTTACGGGCGTATCCATAAACCCCAGCCCCCTCCCCGAATTCGGGGAGGGGAGCAATACATGGGTTGGCGGATTATGAACCGGCGGTGTCGATTATGGTTTCCGTGTTCACCTGCGTGGGCAGTTCGATTTGGACTGCCGCAAGCTGCGCTTGGCGGGCAAGGTCAATCGATTCCGCGAGAATGCGCGCCGCTTCTTGCGGGCTGTGAAAGCCTGTGCTGTTCTCCGACGAAACAAAGTCCCAACGCATTTGCGCGGCGCGATGGAGCGTGCGCGCTTCGGTGAGCTGTTCTTCAGTCGCGCCAGCGGTTTGCGCTGCCGCTATCGCGTCGATGGCATCGAGCAGCGCGGCTTCGCTGTCGTGGAGCAGATTCGCCGTTGTGGTTTGAATATCAACAACGCGGCTGTAAAGTTCGTCTTCATCGACATTGTGGCAGGTCTGGCACGCGGCGCTGAGGTTGGTCAGCGGGCTGCGGAGCCAGTGATCGCTGTACTTGATGCTGCCGATGCGCGTGTAGGGCATGTGGCAGTCTGCACACGCGACACCACTGCGCGCGTGAATCCCTGTGCTGTACATTTCAAATTCCGGGTGCTGCATCTTGAGCAGCGGCGAACCGGATTCAGCGTGTGTCCAGTCGATGTGACCATTTTCAATGTAATACTGCTCGATTCCGTCGATGGTCAAGCCGTTCGTCCACGGGAAGGTCAGGATTCTGTCTTCGCCCGCGAAATAGTATTCGACATGGCATTGGGCACAAACGTAAGTCCGCATTTCTTGACGTGTCGCTTGCGACAGATCGATTCCGCGTGCCGCCATCGCGTTTGCGAACGCTGGGCGAGTGATCACCAGTTCCATCGTCTGTGGATCATGACAGTCGGCGCATGAACTTCCCGTGTGTAGGTTGGACGCAAGATCGTTATACGGGATGCTGTTGAATGCTTCCCAGCCCATCTCCGCGATGAGCAGCGGCGCTTCGGCGGCATGGCAGTTGGCGCACGCCCCGGGCTGCGGGCGCTGAAGCACCCGTTCGCTTTCCTGCTGGTCGATAAGGGCGTAATAATGCCCGCGTTCTTCGTTGTGTTCAATGCTGAAAGCGTAGCCCGCCCATAGGCGAATCATGGATGGGTTGCGCTCCAAGCGGCTGTATGGGGTCGAACCGCCAAACGGGGTCGAGCCGTAGTCTTCCTGTGTGCGCGAGAACATTTCATACTGGACGGGGAAGTTTTGTCCCCATACGGCGGGATCGATCTCATCTTCACCGATCTCGACGATGCGAAGCGGCGACTGCTGGGCTTCGGTTTGGCGCTGGTTGATGTTGACGAGCAGCGCCGCGACACCGACTGTAAGCAGCACCGCCCCGAAAAAGACAAGCGCGTAAATCAGCATTTGACGTGAACGAGACATAAGCAAAATCCCTTTTACTGTGTGCTGCGGTTTTGATGCCCGACGTTGCCATGACAATCGACGCAGCGGCGGTCTTGGTCGGCGTGCAAATCTGCCGACACGCCGTAGACTTCGCCGACCAACGTTGAATGGCAGTAGATACAGTTCTCTTGGGCGATGTCGGCATTGCTTTCACGAATCTGGATCACAGCGGGGTAATCGCCCGTGGTGAATGCCAAGCTGTGATTGAACCCGTTGATCGCTTTAGTTATCCATTTCATCAGCGGGTCGTGCGGCGTATGACAGTCGTTGCACGTCGCTACGTTGCGATGGCTGGAAACAAGCCACGCATCGTATTGATCGCGCATGATGTGGCAGTTGACGCATGTTTCCGGGTCATTCGATAGATAGGACGTGCCGCGCGCGTAGGTAAACGTGAAGCCGCCCAACCCAACGAGTATTCCCAGCGCGATCATGACAATTCCGCCGAGAAAGACCGGAAATGTCCGCGAACTTATGAATCGCGGCATCGCTGCATCCTCCATGTAAGCGCAGCCGCGTATAACCGGGACGGCGCGCGGCGCGGTAAGTTCTAGTCTGAAGGTATCACGAGATGGGCAAGGGAAAATTGATCTAGATCAAGTTTGCGAGAAATTGTGGGAAAGCGAGCAAAGTGAGGCGGTTAGACCGCCTCAAAAGACTCGGTGTTTGCGATGGCTTCGAGTGCGGGGAGATTGAGAATCTCGATGCGTTTGTGCGAACACATCAAGATTTCCTGTTTGCTCCACAAAGTCAGCGTGCGGTTGATGGTTTCAACGGTGGTGTTAACGAATCCGGCAAGATCGCGCTGCGTAATCGGCAGATCGATGAGAATGCCGATGGGCGTGGGTTTACCGAACTTTTGGCTGAGGGTGATTAAAAACTGCGCGGTACGCCGATCTACGCGCTTGTTCGCCATGTTACGCACGCGGGCATGTCCTTCGTGGACGTGCGCCGTGAGCAGATCGATGATGACGAGCGCGAGTTCGGGTGAGCGTGTGATCAAGCGGCGCACATCCTGCCCATTGATGCTGATCAAGATGCTGTCATGCAGCGCTTCGATTTGGGTGGGGTGCGAATACGTGCCGCTGATCGCCAGCAAGCCAAACACGTCGCCGGGACCATAGAGTTTGAGCGCGATGCTGTCGCCATCGGCGGAGTAGCTGACGAGCCTCAGCGCGCCGGACTGCACGGCATAAAACGATTCGAGCGTATCGCCTTGATGCAGCAGAATATCCCCTGCTTTGAGCGCATGCGCGCACGCGGTTTCCGCCATCTCTTGCAGCACCCGTTCCGGGAGATGTTGAAAGGCGGGGAATTTGTGCAGTTGAAGCGAATGGCTGCGCCAGATCACGACTTTCCCTTTCATACACAAGCGATGGACTGCGGATGCAGGGAGTGTATCAGGGATGGATGTGAGCGTGTCAGTGATGATAGGCGGAAGATCAATGGCAGAATGTCACCCCGCGCCGCAAACCAAACGCGGGGTGACACTCTCTAACGTGCATTAATCCATGCAGCGATGTCATCCAGAGGGGCTTGATCGATATCACGGAAACTGTCGAGCGCGCGGTCATCGGTGGGGCTAAGGGCGTGTCCCAATCCATCATAAATGCTGACGGTCACAGATTGCGATGCGGCTTCGTGCAGTTCGGCGGCGGTTTCAACCGGAACCCATCCGTCCATGCTGCCGTGTAGAACGAGCGTCGGTATACCAGACTGCGCTAGCAGCTCACCCACTGCCCATGATGCATCGGTTTGCGTGACAAACTGATCATAATTGGCGATGAACATCTCGATGGTCGGACGCAGTTCGTCATCAATGGCGATCATGCCGTCGCCGTTACTGTCTGTGTAGCTGTTAATGAGCGGATTCTGCGGCGTGGATGTGTAATCATACAGATAGAAAGCCGGCATCAGAGATACCGCGCCGCTTACGGGAGGGATAGCGGCGATTTCATCAAGCGAGAGCAGATTATCATTATTGATGTCGGTGATGGTGTGCAAATATTCCAGCCCAAGCTCGATATGTTGATACTGCAATACTGTGCTGATATTCCCATTGGGCGATCCCTGCAAGATCAGTCCCGCGACGGTATCCCCAAGATTGGCGGCAACATTGGAGGCGACAACCGCGCCTTCGCTCCAGCCGTAAAGATAGATGGCATCGGGATCAATGTCAGTCAAGGTACGCGCAGTTTCAAAAACAGTGGTCGCGTCAGCGGTTAGGCGGTCAAGGTCTGAGGCTTGGATTTGAGCGAAATCGTAAGCGCCATCGCCAAGTACGCCGCGCTTATTGAAACGGAGGGCGGCGATTCCGTTCGCGGCAAGGGATTCTGCAATGCGGCGGAAATTGGCGGACAAGACTTCCCCCTCTGGTGTGCTGACAGTGGCATCCATATCGTAAGGACCCGATCCATGCAGCAGGATGACCAATGGAAACGGAGCGCTATCCCCCGTAGGGAGGGTGAGTTCGGCATGGGTGACGAAATCTGCCCCCAAGTCGATATCAAACTGCCGCACCTCTACGGGACTAGGCGATTCTTGTCCATTGGCGGGAAGAGCGAACAGCAGTCCGGTAACAAGCAAGACGAAACCAGCGATCACACGACGCATGTGAACTTCTCCTTTAGCAGCAAGTCAATTGGGAAAGTGAAAGTGGGTTATGAGGTTGGGCGGATTACACCGCTAAGATGGTTTTGCGAAATCGTCCTCTGTTGGGAAAAACAACTCCTCAATTGGCATATTGAACAGCAGTGAGATTTTGAAGGCGAGAATCAGACTGGGATCATATTTCCCCGTTTCAAGCGCGTTGACGGTCTGGCGTGAGACACCGAGCCTGTCGGCAAGGTCTGCTTGTGACCAGTTTCGTTCGGCGCGTAAGACACGCAGTTTGTTATTCATAGGAATTAGTAACGCCGTCTCGCCAACATCGAGCCAATCCCCCACAAGATAATTTGCAGCGGGAAAATCCAAATCAAGCCGAACTGCGGCAAGCCAGCGTTTTCTAAAATGCCGACTGTAAACGTGATAATCCCTGTGAGCGCCAAGCTAAAACCGAATGCTTCAAAGTGGATACGGCGCTGCATTTCGTCGATTTGGCGTAGGAAGCGCATGAACCGGATCAAGGCAAAAATCACGGGGAAGACGGGCAGCACCGCGATCACATAGCGAAGTGGGGAGTCTTGATTATCACGCAGCCAAGAGAGCGACAAAACCAGTACGAGCGCGTAGCTCACCATCGACGCGAAAAGGGTAACTGTGTACTGCCGATTGATGTGTGATTGACTCATAAATGCAACCTTTCCTGTACGCTTGTTGATACAGAAAGTGTAAAGCATCATTGTCATTAAGTCAAGCACACTTGATTAAAAATCATGGAAACTTGACAAAAAGCACAGTCGATAGCAAGTTGACTGTGCCTGTGAAACGAATGCGATGCGGTCTACGGGGTGACAGGTTCAACGAAGTAGTTGGTACCGCTGCCTTCGACAGTGAAGCCGAGAATGCCTTCGTATTCGACGAACCACCATGCGTAGCCTTCGGAACAGACGGGACCATCAAGTACAGTGAAGATCGCGCCGCCGGGAATGGCACCGACGATTTCGGCATTTGTGGATGGAGCGGTGCGGACACGGTTGGCTTCGCCGGGGGTGACGCGCCCCAACTGCCCGATGATCAAGCGAGATGGGCTTGCGCCTTCGCACTGCGGCGCGTTCGCCAGCATGATCGCGTTGAATTCATCGGGCGGTGGCGGCGCGATGACGGTGAAACCAATCGGAGGGATCGCCACGTTTTCGCCTAGCGCGGGCGCGCGCAGCAAGCTCACTGAGCCGACAATATCGGCTAACACCTGCGGTTGGTATCCACCGCCGGAGAGCGTGTAGGAAACGATGGATGTTCCGCCCGTCGAATTTGGCTGTGTGCCAACCCATCCGCCGTTGACACCCGCAAGCACGCTTGAATCGGCGGGGACAGTGACGAATCGCTGCCCGCCAAAGCGCGACGTGGCGATCCATGTGGTGTCGGTTTGCGATGTGACGATGAATTCATCCCCACCATTGATCCAAAACAATCCGTTGCCGTCGCTCAAGTCGATGTCATTCGGATTGAAGTAGACGACTGGCGCGCCGCTCAGTTCAGACGATGACGGTAGAACTCCATCGGCATAATATTGAACGACGTTGAAGCGTGGGAAATAGGCAGGTTCGGTGTCGTAAGGATAATTGGTGCGGTGCGCGCGCATCAAAAGCTCGTTGGTAGCGGGCAGCCATGTCCCGAAATAGCTGAAGTATTCGCCAGACTCGGCGGTGAATTCGTTAGTATCAGGATTCCAGATCGACCACTGACCCTCAAAAGCGGGTTCGCAGCCGAAGCAGCTCCCGATAAAGCGGATGCCATCCGCGCGCCATTCATCGACAAATGCCCAAGGAGTGAACTCGTCGGGCGTGATCGGGTTGCTGCTCATCGGCAGATCAATGAGGAGCGCACCGTTTGATGCATCAATAATGGCGATGCCGCCGTTGTAGGGAAAGGTGTCCGGCGCAGGGGTTGGAATGTACGAGACATAAGAGAGGGCAAAGCGCGTCCCCGCCGGATCGAAGCCGCCCAGATCATAAGCTGCCGCCGGGGGGATGTTCGCTTGAATCGTCGTGCCATTCTGCAAATCCGCGATCATGACCGGATGGGTGTTCTCTGCGCCTTCCATTTGCGACGCGATGACGAGAAAACGTCCATCTGGCGAAAGCACGTACTGTTCGTTAACCGCGCCGGGGATAAACGCGCCGCCGGGAACGTTAATCTGCTGGGTTACGCCTGTGCTGGATAAGCGCACCACAACCCCGGTATTGCTCTCGCTTTTTGCCAGCACCCACACATCATTCCAAAGCGCGTCTTGGGCGCTGACCGCGCCGAACCCCGCACTCGCGGAGAGCAGCGCGATAAAAATCACTTGCAGCCACTTCAATCGCATCATTTCAAATTATCCTCGTCTGTGATTCGTTCTGGCTTACAGACGATTATAAGCACAAGCGTGTTCCGCACACGCTGATTGTTCGATGATTGGCTATCGCTTACCCAACACTTTGAGTTCGTGTTCGATAACGTCGGGCAGACCGGCACTCACAGGGCGCGGATTGTAGCCGAGTTCGCGGCGCGCTTTGGCGTTGCTGCCAATGTAAGTGCTTCCAGCGATCACGCGCATGGTTTCGCTTCGCATGGTTTCAGGCAGCGGAAGGAAGCGTTCCAACACGCTCATCACGCTGGACATCGTTTTCATCATGCCCGGCGATGCTTTGATCGGCGGGGGATTTACTCCCGCGCGTGCGGCGATAAGCTCGATAACATCGCGCATCGGCTGTGGTTCGCCCGCGATGATATAGGTTTCACCTGCCGCGCCTTTTTCCATCGCCAAGATGTGCCCCTCAACGATGTCATCGACATGCGCCCATGTCAGGACTGTACCCATCGGGATCAAGGGTAGCGTCCGTTTGATAATCTGGTGGATGGTGACGCGCAGCGAACTGGTATCGCCAATACCGTAAACCATTCCCGGCATGACGATGACAAGGGGAAGTCCCTGCTTGATGAACTCATCCGCGATCACATGGGCGGCGGCTTTGGTGCGGTCATATTCGCTGATGTGCGTCCCGCTGAAGCGATAGGTTTCATCGACCAACTGCCCGCGCGTATCCGAATTGACGGCGAGTGTGCTGGTGTACACACCTTTGGGGATATTGAGTTCGCGCATGACTTCAAAGACATTGCGCGTGCCGTTGACATTGATGTTTTCGGCTTCAGATGTGTCTTTTGCCCCGACTTTGTACCACGCCGCGACATGAAATACGCCATCTACGCCGCGCATCGGCGCGACGAGCGATGATTTGTCGGTGATGTCGCCTTTGTAGATTTCTACCCCTAACGCCTTGAGATCAGCCGCTTTTTCAGGCGTGCGCGCAACTGTCGCCACCTCATGCCCGCGCTTGACAAGTTCGCGCGCTAATTTTCCGCCAATAAACCCTGTTGCCCCTGTGACCAGATAGCGCATTATTGTTTGCTCCACAGTGTAAATTAATTGACAAGTGTACGTTATCTAGCATAATGAGATTGTGCGGAACGTCAACCGCCAGTTATTGATTGATGTACGTTTATAGACAGTAGTCAACTTTTAGAATGGAACTGCCATGCCGAATCCTCATGATCGCCGCGTCATTCGCACGCGCGCACAGCTTCGCGCCGCATTGATGGCGTTGATTGCCGAACGCGGGTATGACACGGTGAATATCAGCGACATTACCGAGCGCGCCGATTTGCGCCGCGCGACGTTTTATTTGCACTATTCCGACAAAGAATCGCTGCTCATCGACGCGCTGGAAGCGATGTTCGATGAACTAACGGCGCAAATTGATTCCCTTACAGGGCAAGATGGCTTGGCGGGCAAAACGTTCGTTGAAGCATATCAAGGCACGTTTCGGCATGTGGCGCAGCACCGCGATTTGTATCGTACCCTGCTGACTGGAACAAGCGCGGCGGCGATCACGCGGCGGGTGCGGGCGTATCTCGCAGGTCATGTGCTGCGTGGTCTGCGAAATTTGCCCGCGAATTCGCTTCTACTGCCCGCCGAAGTGATGGCAAACTACATCGCTGGCGCGGAAGTCGGGTTAATTGTGTGGTGGATCGAAAGCGAGTCCCCGTACAGCGCGGACGAGATGGCGGCGATGTGTCATCGCCTTGTATTGGACGGCGTGCGCGGGCTGATCGCCGCTAGTGCGGGGGATACCCAAGCGGAATCACTTCGTAAGTAATGTAGGGTAGTGGAGGATGCTCCACGCCGTACATGAGGTGCAAGCGTTCGACGCGAAACGTGATCGGATCATATGGCGGGAGAGTATCGGGTCGCTGGATACCCGCTTCCTGCGCCGATTCGGAAAGCCATTCCGCGACGGTGACATGCGGGTGAAGATCATCGCCGAACACGCCGCGATACGGCGGATAATCCGGGAAGGCGGCGAAAATCGTGCGATACATCGCCTTGAAGGGTTCGGGATTGACTAGCTGCATGTAGACCGCGCCGGGAAACGTCCCATAGCCCGCTAGTGTGAGTTCAAACGGTTCGATTTGGCTGCAAATCTCGCGCAGTTTGCGGGCGGTGTTGGCAAGCTGATCGAACGGCACAAAAGGATACATGATGGTCATATGCGCGGGGATGCGCGTTTGACTGTCGGGCGCGTGGGCTTTCAACAGGGGGATGGCGTGGGCTTGAACTTCGTGTGGGGTAATAAAGACCAGCGAAGTGAGCAGGTTATCCATTGAATGACGTTCCCCCTATGGGTGCGGGTTCGAGAATGTCTCAACTATGCAATAATAGAGGCAGTGAGGCAAGCGACTAGAGGACAAATATGCTGACGCGACTGCGGTTCAAGAACTGGCGCAGCTTGAAAGACGTGACAATTGACAATCTCACGCCGCTGACGGTGTTCATCGGCGCGAATTCGTCTGGTAAGACGAATATTTTGGAGGGATTGAGATTCTACAGGGATTCGTTGCGCGTGGGTCTTGTGCAGACTGTGAGTTCAGAGGGATACGATAAGATTCAAACTAACGCACTTGACAACGATGAGGATGTAGAACTGGAGTTTTCCCTACAACTACCTGAAATTTCCACAAAGCCAATCACAGAAAAACTCCAGTTGTCGTTCCATAAGCGCAGCTTTCCGTTTGACTTTGGCTCACAACTTCTCGAAGGTAGTTAAGCACTTGACCAGCGACCAAAAATTGAACTTCCCCGCAAGGACATATTGGAGGTTTCTACGTATTCGATGTCTCAAGAGGATAGTGAACGCGACAAACGTGCGCGCGATGTGAGAGCGTATCTGTATTCCACTGTTGTAAACCGTTGGCAAATACTTGGGGAGAATTTTGTTCCGGTGACTCGCTTGAGCCATCGTGAAGGCGGTGACATTTATCGTCTTGAAGCAGACGCACACAATACCTTGGTTATCCTAAATTTTATGCGTGAAGTGCATAAAGAACTTTACGCGGCTTTGAACGATGATCTCTCATGGCTCTTGAGCCACGTGCAAGAAACAACCGTCAATGTGAGTCGCTCGACGGGGGACATGGAGCTGTTTATATATGAGAATGCTCGAAATGGAAAACTGGCAAGGACAATCTCAAGCGGCACACTCCGCTGCCTAGCGATGCTCACGGCGGTCTATGCGCTCGATATGCCCCAACAAGAGGAACTCATCCGCGAAACAAAACCGCTGACTCCGTCTGCGCCGGGACTCATCGCGATTGAAGAACCTGATACAGCACTGAACCCTGATATTCTCGATAAGTTTGTCGAACTGCTTCGCACCTACACCACCCGCGCGGATCGTCCGCGTCAGTTTATTTTGACCACACATAATCCGGCATTCCTCGACTATTTTGAACCTGATGAGGTTCGGATCGTTGAGCGTGATGCGGATGGCTATACATCCGTGCGCCCGATTGACGACGATGTTCGTAAGACGCTGTTGACGAAGTATACGCTTGGGGAAGTCTGGAAAATGCGCGCCTTAGGAGCAATCCCCGATGCGTAGGAAGATCTATTTGATCGGGGAATCGCGCAAGGACAGTGAAATTATCACGGCTATTTTGAAGAAAAAGCAGATCGAGCGCGATGTAGAATGGGTGAGATTGAGTCCGCTATCCAATAAACCCGGCAGCATTTCACGTCTCAAAGCCGAACTGAGTGACCGGATCGAATTTGCAAAAGTCAAGAAGAAGACCGGCGATTGTATCGCCGTTGTGCATGACTTGGATGAAAATTCTGAGCCAAAACGTGCAATCCACGACGAGATTAAACGCATTTGTAAGGCATATCAGGCGGATGTATTTCTCGTTGTCGCTGAGGATGAAATCGAGTCGTGGCTGCTCTCCGATGAAGGCGTGTGTAGTTGGCTAGGTGAAAAACACGAAAACAAAGACGGCGACAAGAAACCATCTAAAGTTTTGAACCGTTTACTTGATGAAAAATTCCGCATGAAATTTCAAGGACCCCGACCGCGACAAGGTGCTGCAAAAGGTGAACGGCAATATCTTGAGCGCATCGTTTAAGCGTGCGCTCAAGCACCTTGACTCCGATATGTGTAAATCGTAGGTTCACTCACTCCGCAGCGCGACTGCCGTGACCAATTGACTCAACTTGCGCGCGGGATACACCCCCGCCAACAGCGCGGCGATCACGGCGACGGCGAATGCCAGCGCGAATTCGTCCGGCGAAAGCGCCAACTGCATCGTCCAGCCGAATGAGCGCACATTGATCACGTAGATCAAGATAATCGCCAGCGCCAAGCCAATCGGCAGTGCCAATACCCCCGCGACAATTCCCATCAAGCCCGTTTGAATCAGTGTGTAATTCCACAATTGACGACCTGTCAGCCCGACGGCGCGCATGACACCGTATTGGCGCGTTTGCTCCAGTTGCAGCGACATGAGCGCGCTCAAAATGCCGATAAACGCGACGACCACGGCAAGCAAGCGCAGCGCGGCAGTGATGGCAAATGTGCGATCAAAGACTTCAAACACGCCTTCGCGCAGCGTGCGATTGCTCTGCACGTTGAGCGGCGTTCCGGCAGTGACTTCGCGCACGGATTCGACAGCGGCGTTTAGGTCGGTGTTTGGCGCAAGGAATACGGCAATTGACGTGATGTAGGGATCATCGAAGTATTGATCGTACACATCACGCGCCATGAAGATGAACCCCTGATCCGTCGAATAATCGAAGTACACGCCGGTGACGGTGAATGTTTGCTCTCCGCGATCCGTAAGGATGGTGAGCTGGTTGTTCTCCGGCGTGATGCCGCGGCGGAACGCGAACGGTTCGCTCACAGCGATCTCGCCCGCTTGCAGCGCCGCCCAGTAATCGCCGTTGGGGGCATTCAGCCATGCGAACTCGCGCGGGCGATCCACGACTTCGCCTGTCGCAGCGGTCAAATTGGCGGGCGGCAGATCGGGAAAACCGGGCACGGTGACGGTCACGCTGCGTCCACCGATGACGCGATCCACGCCGGGCAGCGCGGCGATTTGCTCCATTATCGCGGGATCGGTATTGGCGCTGGTGCGCGTGGCGGTGAACTGCGGCGGCGAAATGTAAATGTCCGCGCCAATTGTGGTATCGAGCCAATCCGCGACGGTGCCGCGAAAACTCCCGATCATGACGCTCACGCCAACGATTACGCTGACGGCAATCGTCAGCGCGGCAACGGCAACACTGGTACGGCTCAACGAACGCGATACGGCGCGGGGAGCCATGCGTCCCAACACGCCGAATAATCCTGCGGTGATCGGCGTGAAAAGCTGCATGGCGATCACCAGCACAGCGGGCGTGAACAGCGCGCCTCCGACAATCACGGCAAACAATGCGCCAAAGCTGATAAACAGGCTGTTGGTGGGAATTTGCAGCAGCACCACACCGATGATGGTCAGCGCGGCGGCGGCGAGAGTGATCGCCGGGAGCAGTTTGCGTGTGCGTCCTTCAAGTTCGCTGCGCCGCATTGATCCAACGGGCGGGGTGCGTGTTGCCTCAAATGAAGGAACAAGCGCCGCCGCTATGCTTGCCAACATGCCGAAACTCGCGCCCTTGATCAGCGTTAACGGATCGATAGTGACGCGCTGTACGGTCACTGTAAAATATAGGTCGCTGATCGTTTGCGCGACAAGGTTGACCGCGCCGCGCCCGAAGATGATCCCCAAGCCCAAGCCAAGCACCGTGCCGATTACAGCAAGCGTGATCGCTTCACCGAGAATGAGCGCGAAAATCTGCGCGCGGGTTGCGCCCAGTGAGCGCATAATCCCCAACACGGGGCGGCGCTGCACAACGCTGAAGGTGACTGTGTTGTAGATCAAGAACACACCGACGACGAGCGCCAGCAGACTCAACGCCTGCAAGTTGAGTTCAAAGGCATCGGTCATTTGACCGAGGGCGCTGTTGGCACTCCGCGTTGTCGTCAGGCTGGCATCCGGCGGCAGAATCGCCTGAATACGTGCGGTGTCGTAGCCTTCGGGCAAAATCAAGTCAATGCGCGTGATCGTGTCCGTCCCAACGAGTTCTTGCGCGGTGGCGATGTCGGTCAGCAGCAGATTATCGATGGCTTCCTGACTGGTGCGATCATCCGCTTGCAGCAGCCCGACAATCCGCAGGGATGCTGTGCGCGTCCCAAGCACAATCGTGATGGTATCGCCCGCCGCGATTCCGTTTCGATCCGCCAGTGTTTGACTGATCAGCGCGGTGTTGGGCGTGGCGATGAAGGCGTTGAGCGCCTCAAACGCGGTCTGCGGGTCGCCATCGACTTCGACGGCGCTCAAATAGGCGCGAAACGGCGGCTCTGCGAACGGATCGACACCCAATAGACGCAGCGGCTGCCCGCCGAGATCGTCGGCGCGCACATACTCATCCACGACGGGCGCGACTTCACGCAGCGCGAGATCGACGCGCAGTTGACGGTAGAGCTCGTTCGGGAGATTGCCCGCTGATCCGGTGATCTGGTGGGTGGATCGTCCAGTAACGGTCTGCGTGCTGAGATCAAAGGCGCGGCTGGCGCTGGAATTGGCGAGATCGATGGCGACCATCACCGCCACGCCAAGCGCGACACCAACAACGAACAATACACTTTGCAGCAAGCGGCGCGCGATATAGCGCCCCGCCAAACGAAACATGATCGGGGTGTGCATAGAATGACTCAACTTCTACGAGTGTTTGCTTGTGAAGTATGCCACAAAAGCGTGAGGGATTGTGTAGAAAGTGATGAGGGGATTACGCCTTATTAACACAAAAATATGACAATAAATGACTAATATGAAGAAATGGGGCACGTAACTTTGGAAAGTCTCGGCTGCAATTAATAGCTTTTCACAAGACAGGCGTATTGCTTAAGTCTTACGCCTGTGTGAAAGCATTTGCTACGTTTATGTCGCTCTAATTAACATTGGCGCGAGATTTGGCGTTCGACTTCAGCTAACTCCTTTTCCTGTTCAACAAGTAATTGCTGAAGGTTCGAACTCTGAATTACGCCATCGGCTGCATTCACAACACCAAATAGCATGAGAGCAATGCGTCCATACTTTACCACACCACTAACAATCTCTTCGAATTCCGATTTCTTAACGTTTTTCCGATCTTTTGGATTGCTAATCACGTTTTTCACACCCTCTATTACGTAGGGTGTGGCGGCACCGGCAATAACTGTCGCCGCCCCACTTGCCGCAGCGTCATTTCGCTTGCGGATTTCGTCACGGGTTGCACTTATTGCCCGCTCGAGTTGAAACTTCTTTTGCTGGAGTTCAGTACAATTCATTGGATCCTCCATTCAAAAGTTTAATCACTTACAAAGCGCAAGATAATACTTAAAATATTAAGCTAACAAACTATTAAATATCAATTTAAGCATATATTAAACTAATCAAGCTGATCCCAGAAGTTGCGCGGAAATAATGAGACTGAGTGTCTAGTATATGTTTGCCGACCAAGTGAAATATCATAGAGTTCATCACCTAATAATTCGCGCGCTACCTGCCCACGCAATACGTCGGTAGCACCATCGGCAACCCTAAGTCCTTTCAAATCCCTTACTCGTTTCTCTAGGTCAAGGTCTGTTGTATATCCTCTTGCACCATGAACCTGCATTGACCAGTCCGCCGCATCGAGTGCAGCTTCTACGGCTTCTGCTTTAACCATTGCTGCATCCACATAAGCCCGCTTTTTTGAGTCAAGTCGATCAGCGGCAGACAAGACAAGTAACCAAGTCATGTGCAGATGTGAAATATGGCGAGACAATTCCTGCTGAAGATGCGTGAATCGACCTATTGGTCCCCCAAACGCTTGACGCTTTCTAAGATAATCAATTGCTTGGTTTACTGCACCGCGACCACAGCCGACGGCTGCGGCAGCCATCGCAATACGCCAATATGTGAAATGGTCGCTAAATAGTCGAAATCCATCACCTTCGTTCCCAAGTCGAAATTCATCTGGCAAGAAAACATCGTGAAAACTTACGCCGCCAAATGAAACACCATGTAAACCCATCGCATCTATAGCTTTAGTGTTGACACCGGGGCTGTGTATTGGAACTATAAATGCACTTATGGTTTCATAGTGTGAGGGAATCACTTTTGCAAAAACAATAATATGCGTTGCCTGTTCGAGGCGAGCAACATAGAGCTTTTCTCCATTTAGTATGTATCCTTTACCGTTTGGTAAAGCTAAAGTAGATATGTTTCTTATATCTGATCCTGCGTCTTCTTCAGTTATCGCAACCGCGACAAAATCCTCTGATTTGACGACCCGTGATATAATTTGTTGCTGCACAGTGTTAATGTGTTCCTGTTGTAGGATTATCCTCGCATGTCCTACACCGGGAACATCTCTTAGATCCAAATCTATCTGTCCGCATATGGCAAAGAACTCGACCATCTGGGTGGCAGAAAAATTGTTTCCTCCAAACTGCAGAGGCGCATCTAGCCCAGGTATGCCATGAGAGGCTAGTTTTTTGCGCCAAGCAATTGGGGAATTCCAATTAGACGTTCCTCTTAATTGTCTGGCTAGCGACCTAATTGCGTCAAATTCCGCTATCACCAGCTTATTTTCCTTAGACTAATCTTTGAATTATGCAAGCCATGTTATTCCATGCAATCCTGATCGGTAAACTGTGGCCAGTATACGCTAGCAGAATAAGTATCGCCATTAGGGAGGATAGTCTTCTCATTGAAAATGGCGGAATGGGCGATATCGGGATTGGACAAGACAACATTGCAGATATTAGCTTTTGTCAAATTTGCAGACGAAAAATCGGCACCAACAAGGAATGCGCCTCTCAAATTGGAGGCTGTCAAGTTGGCATTGTTGAATCGGGTGCTTCTGAAGCTTGCATATTCAAGATTTGCTCCAACAATAATTGCATCTTCAAAATCTGCGTCTGTAGCGAAGGCATTCTCTAGGTTTGCACCGATAAGATTTGCACCCTTTAGCTTTGCTCGACGCAGCTTAGCACTTTTTAGGTTCGCATCTTTCAAATTAACACCTTCAAGGTTACATCCGTTCAGATCGATGCCTACCAACAATCCACGAGCCATCATCCTATTCAGTACATCTTGTCTTGCTTGAAGGTTATCCCCCGCTTGCTTAAGTAAGAATAAATGCTCTCTCTGTTCAATTTCAAATCGTTCTTGGGCATCGTTTAATTTGTCACGACGCTCAACGACAAGAACTAACAAGAGAAATGTTATGATGGTTCCCGCCATTCCTGCACTGAGATTCTGAAACCAATTTGCCCACCAGTTATCTGTGACTCCTCCCGGCGAGACTGCAGCTGAGATGAATGTAGTTACACCTGTAATTGTTACCAAGACAAGAATCACTTCCAAGTTTGAAAGTTTTTCAAGACGTTTCATCTCATATCCTGTTGGGTTTGGCAGCTAATAAGGTAAAACAAAATGTAACATATGGATTTTGTCGAAGCAATGCAAAAATACCACATTAACTGTCTGAATATGGTTTTTATCTATACAAGGTGACATATAAAAAAGGGCGGCGTTTGAGATAATCCCCGAACGCCGCCCTCAAAAGTGCGAGAGTGAATTACTTGCGCGCGTTTTCGGGCGCGGGCTGCATATCCGAATTGCTCGGCGGCGTGGTATCTGCGGGCTTATCGTTGTTGATCGGAATGATGTTGGGCTGCGCGGCATTGTTTTCAGGCTGCGCAACATCCGCGTGCGCGGCAGGTTTATCACGCTTCGGCTGTGTGGGATCTTCGTGATTCTCAAAATAGCCGAGGTTCTCAAGCGCATCGTGTGCCGCTAAGCCGACTTTGTCATGATCTTCGTCGAGCATTCGCAGCAGCGCTTTCACCGCGCGCGTGCCGCCAATTTTGCCCAACGCTTCGGTGGCATTGAGGCGGGTTTGGAACCCGCCGCTGTCGAGCGCGTCGATGAGGGTATCAACGGCGCGTTCATCGCCCAACTTGCCGAGCATCATCGCGGCTCGACCCCGCACGATAATATCTTCGCTGCGGTTTTGCAGCACCATCATCAAGGTGCGGAGTGCTTCTTCTCCGCCCAACATGCCCAATTTCATTACGGCGGTGCGGCGACGTTCTTTACTGGTATCGCGCAGTTCGGAAATCGCTTGTTTGACCGCCTTTGGGTCAGGGTCCGTCATGAGAAAACTCCTTCGCCTTGCATTTGCGAGGTAGACGTGATGATGAGTTTACCTTCGTGAATGCGGCAGACGCGGTCTGCCAACGGGACGATGTCTGGGTTGTGAGTCGCCATGATCAACGTCTTTCCTGCGTCTCTTGTTAATTCTAGCAGAAGCGCCAGAACTTTTTCGCCTGTCTCTTCGTCTAGGTTTCCTGTGGGCTCATCCGCCAGCACGATCTCCGGTTCGCTGGAAAGCGCACGGGCGATGGCGACACGCTGCTGCTCACCACCACTGAGCTTATCAGGAAAAGCATCAGCGCGGTTGAGCAAGCCCACACGGTCAAGCAGCGAACGCCCGCGCATTTCTGCGTCACGGGTGCTTGTGCCGCGCAATTCTAGCGGCAGTGAGATATTTTCCAACACGGTGAGCGTGGGAATAAGGTTGAAGAACTGGAATACAATGCCAACGTGATCGCGCCGAAACAGCGTCATTTGGCGATCATTCAACTGCGCTACGTCTGTCCCGGCAACGACAATGCTGCCGCTGTCCGGTCTATCAATGCCGCTGATCAAGTTGAGCAGGGTGCTTTTACCGCTGCCGCTCTTTCCCAACAGCACGAAAAATTCGCCGGGGGCAATTTCCAAATCTACATCGTCAAGGACATGACGTGTGCGTCCGCCTTCGCTGTAGCGTTTATGCAGCCCGTGAATGTGGACGATGGAAGCGGTGGGATGACCGCGCAAAGCGCCGTTCGTACTCATAATCTCATTCTACCTATGCTCACCGATTTTGAATAGCGCAAGCATCTTAATGGATGACTCATGTGGGTATTGTAGCCGTAGATCATGAGGCGATGCTGACAATTGACGTACTAATCAGATGAACAAATTGTGAAAAATCTTACAACTGTTCGCCGCGTGCGGAAAAGAAAAAGCGTTCGTTCACCTGTGTAGACTGCACAAGCCGAAAACCCCCGCAATTGCGGTATCTGGCGTAATTGAAAACCGTGCGAAAATATTGCCTGTGTGCGGCGGAGATCATGTGGCACAATGAGCGCCGCTGATAAGCGCCGCTGCCAATGAATGTGTCATAATAGTGGGACGTAAAGTCTAGGAGTCGCAGGATGGCGATTTCACAAAATACGTTGATCACGACTGCCGAATTCGATGAATTCATCGCGCGACCCGAAAACGCGGATCGGCTGTGGGAACTGATCGACGGAAAAATCGCGCAAAAAGTGCCGACTGAAGAACACAGCCTGATCGCGGGTAACCTGTTCGCCGCGCTGCGTGAATTCGTGCGCCCGCGTGACTTGGGGCGTGTGCTTTTTGAGGCGTGTCATCAACTGCCAAACGACAACACCAATGCGCGTCTGCCGGATGTCGAGTTTACGCGCAAAGAACGGCTGCTCCCGATTGCGAAAGAGGGAGGCATCCGTCAAATGCCCGTATCGCCATTGAAGTCAAATCGAAGAACGAGACCTTCAAAGGGCTGCGTCAAAAGGCACTTTATTACCTAGAAAACGGCGCACAAATCGTATGGTTGGTGTACCCATCCAAGCAGCAGGTCGAAGTGTGGACAGACACCGACCCAGTGACAACTTTGAGCATGGGCGATGTGCTTGATGGCGGTGATATACTGCCAGAATTCAAGCTGCCAATGAGCGACATTTTCGCGGAATGAGACAACCTGTATCGTACCCGCATCACGTTAAAGGATCAGTAGGACAACAATGACAGACACACTCGCGTCACCCGCGCAGACTGGTGCCCCCGCGCGTAAGCGCATCCTCACGGGGGATCGCCCGACGGGGAAACTTCATTTAGGACATTATGTAGGCTCTTTGCAGAACCGCGTGCGCTTACAGCATGAATATGAATGCTTCTTCATCGTCGCTGACTTGCACATGCTCACAACCAAGCCGGAACGCGAACACATTCAAGCGTTGGAGCAGAATGTCCACGATATTGTGCTGGATTATCTCGCTGTAGGAATCGACCCCGAAATCAGCACGATCTTTTTGCAGAGCGCCGTGCCGGAAGAATACGAACTCAACCTGATCTTCGAGATGATGATCACCGTGAGCCGGTTGGAGCGCGTGCCGAGCATCAAGGACATGGCGCAGGCGGCAAATCTGGGCGATTCGCTCCCGTTTGGGTTGCTTGGCTATCCGGTGCTGCAAGCGGCGGATATTCTGCTGCCGCGCGCGACACTCGTCCCCGTTGGCAAGGACAACGAGAGCCATCTCGAAGTGACGCGCGAAATTGCCCGCCGCTTTAACAACCTGTACGGGGAAGTGTTCCCGATCCCCGATACGCTGATCGGGGATGTGCCGTCGCTGATCGGGACAGATGGACAGGGGAAGATGAGCAAATCGCTGGGCAACGCGATTATGTTGAGCGACAGCAAAGAGGAAGTCGAGCGTAAGGTGCGGGGAATGTACACCGATCCGGCGCGGGTGCGGGCGGATATTCCCGGCACTGTGGAAGGTAACCCGGTGTTCATTTATCACGACACGTTTAACCCGAACGTGGACGAAGTGAACGACCTGAAGGAACGCTATCGCGCGGGGAAAGTGGGCGATGTGGAAGTGAAGAAGAAGCTGATGATCGCCATCAACAACTTCTTAGAGCCGATCCGCGAACGGCGGGCGAAGTATGAGGCAAATCCGTCGCTGGTGACAGATATTCTGGTCGCGGGGACAGACCGGATGCGGGCGGAAGCGCAAGAGACGATGCGGCTGGTGCGCGATGCGATGGGGATGTACCGGCTGCCGGGGTAGGGCGGGATATGTCCAATTGCTACAGGCAGCGATGAATTTTGAGAGGAGATATGTCCACATATGACCGTTTTTTGATTTTTGTGGACACATCTTTGAAAAGTTAGAAACTGGTTTGTGTGGGGCGTGGATGTGAGTGATCCGCGTCCTTTTTGATTCCGCGTAGGCTAATCGTCGCAAAAGCGGCGCAAAGTCTTAACATTTTATGCTTGACAAAAAAACGATAAAGGTGTTAGCATCTGCAAATTAAACTAATATGTCCCTTGCTGAAGGCGATGATAGATGACTTCACGGAAAATTGCCGCGCTTGTGATTTGCGCTTGCTTGCTGATGATTGGCGGGGTGTTCGCGTAAGAACCCGAACCCACCCCGACTGAAACCCCAACGCTTGTGCCGACGGATACACCAACCAATAGTGACACGCCCAGTCCGATCCCGACGGATACGGCGACGGCGACGAATACAACACTCCCGACGGATACGCCGACAAGCACAGCCACACCGCCAGAATCGACCCCCGAAGTTACCGATCCGCCATTGGGTGAAGGTCCAACGAGTACACCGACGCGAACCGCTGTTGAACCGACGGGGCTGCCGACTTGGTGTTACTACTGGAATTTCGCTGATGGCAATGGTGGATTCGGGCTGCCTGCTCAAATTGGGGCGGGGGAATGGGTTTTGGGGCAAGGGTGGAAGGCTCAACACGTGACATTGAAATCCATCAACCGCACACTGGTACAAATCGAGCGTACCTTCGCACCTACCATTCTCACCAATGTCGATTTTGCCTACGTGAGGGAGGAAGGTGAGGTAGATTCGGAAGCCTCTGGTATCGTGGAAACCTTGGGCATCTTTATCAACTATCAGCATTCCTCCGCCACATTCGATGCTCAAGCAGCGCAGCTTTTTCCATTCTCAGGCACACAAGGCACCTTCTCATGGTCGGATAGTGTAGGCGTGATGGCGACCAGTGTCATTTTGGAAAGTCAACCCTCGTGGACAAATGATGCAACTGCAACAGGGAGTTCGACAATCACCGCCGCCACTTTCAGAGGGCGCGGCGTAAATCCATTTAATGCGCCGGATAATTGCGATTTGCCACTTACCGCTACCCCTACGCCCACCCTAAACTACACGCTAACGGATACTCCTACATTCACCCAAACTCCGACACCGATAGGGACACCGGGCGTAAACTGCTCCGGCGATGGTATGGGACTCATTGGACATTATCACAACGCCGCCCAAAGCTTCACCAACGAAGTGCTTGTCCGTCTTGACCCCCTTCTGAATATCAATTGGGGATTGGGCAGCCCTGAGACGGGCGTTGTTTCGACGGACAGTTTCACGGTTCGTTGGAATGGCTATCTCAGACCCACGTATTCAGGACAACA
>DAOTZD010000017.1:0-59270 GCA_034434595.1 Anaerolineae bacterium | reverse complement strand
AGGATGCGGACGATTTCCGTCTCGCTGTACCGCTTGCCGTGTTTCTGGTTGCTCATCTGAGGGTCCTTTCGTACCTTTATTCTACGATTGGACTCTCACTCCTTTTGGCTCAACTTTCTGGGGGCAGGTCACTACCTCAGCCGCTAAACGTGTGTAGGACACACGCTTGCGGTCAGCCGAAGTGTTCCGTTATCGGGAACACAGCGCGGCTGAGGTAGTCGCCAGCTAAAACGCTGGCTCCTCAGACGCCGGAGGGCTTGATGTGCCGCGCTCACGCGCGCCACCGCTGACCGCGCCCTGACGTGCGCGGCAGCGCGTCGGCACGATACATCGCGCCGACCGGACGCACTTCGCGCGTCCGAAAAGAAAATACACCTACATTCGCTGCAAACGCTCTCGAATTACCTGACTCAACCCTGCGAAAGTCGGCTGTAAATTTTCACTGTCCGACTGAAAAAATCACCTTTGAACCCGTAATTTTCGCTGCCCCTCATCAAGCTACTATGCCACAATCTTCATAAACGGTAGCCGGTGGGAATGCCATGTCAAAAGCCAAATACACAGTACAGCGTACCGTTGCCATGACTCCTGAAATGCGCGACCTGCTGGCGCAGCTCGTCGCTAAACAGCCGCGTGATGTCAGCGAAGCAGAGATCATCCGAGAGGCGATCCGCCAATATCTTGACGGTCAGGAAGACATCATCGGCAGCCGTAAGCACTTTCAGAAATCCCTGCAAGAGCGTGTCGGACAACTGGAGTTGGCGCTGTCCTTCCACCTCAACGTGGTCATCTACCTGCTGGCATCGCTCGACCCAGAAGGCGCTACACAACGCATCGCTGAAGCCATCATCGCAGCGCGGCGCGACGGCGAAACGCTGCTCAATCAGATTCATGCTGTCCGCGAACTGGAGTAAAGCGGCTCGATGAGCAAAGCGATCATCGTGACCGATTTTGCTTACAAAGGTCCCAAGCGCAAAGGACGCGGGACGGGTCATCAAGGGCTGCGCGGTACACTCAAGTATTTGCAGTACCGCGATGATCGAAACAAGCATGTGCCACAGGATGAGAACGCGGAACGGTGGGTAGACCGAGGGCTTGGGCAGCATTACCGCGCCATCTTCGAGAACTGCGACCACCTCCAGAGCAAGCATGTCTTGGCATGGACGTGGGTTGTGTCACCCTCGCCCGATCTGATGACCCTTGTACCGGAGGCACAGCGCCGTGACCTGTTACACAACCTCACTGAATTGGTGGTTGAGGACTACTACACACAGCGCGGGTTTGATGTGCCGGAGTATAGCTACGTGATTCACGACAGCCTGACACAGCCAGACGAACAGGGAGAGGTTTTACAGCACCTGCACGCGCACGTTGTCCTGCCTGGTACAGCGCCGCTGCCCGGCGCAGATCGGGCGGCAGTCTACAACAACAAAGAAAAGGGTCACGATGCGTTGTTCCGTGAAATTGGCAGTCGCCATTTTGCCGCTGCCCTGGATGAAATTGTGGGTCCTGAATGGAAGCGGCTCCGCGAAGAGCAGGAAACCCCTGCCCCTACTTTATCCGATGATTTAGATGCGTGGTTTGGAGAACGCTGATGCGGTATATGAACACACAAACGGCTGTTGGATTGTTTGGACTGGTCACGCTAATCCTCGCGCTCACGGTTGTCGGACGACTGTTTGGCTTGGGGGTGTGGGAGGCGGTGTACCTCGCGGCGCTGCTGGTCGCCGGTGTTGGCTCACTGCTCTACCGTTTGAGCTGTCGGACAGGAGCAAAGTAGCCGATGTTCTACTGGTTGTTTACTGACGGTCGCACGCTGCTCGGCGGCTGTCTTGCGCCGCTCTTATGTCTCACACTGCTTTCACCCATCATCGTATCCGCACTGCTTGGTGCGGGCATCCAGCGGTCAGGCGAAGGACGCGCCATCACAGGGTGGCGGCATATCGCTCGCTTGAGCGCCCACATTTTCGTCATGCTCGGCATGACTGCCCTCTACGTAACCTTGTTGGGTAACTTAGCTGTGCAGACCTCGCGCCAACGACAGACGGTCAATCCATTCATCGAAGTGATCACCGGCGCACCGTCCAATGTGAACACGATGCGTCTGTTCATGTTCGGGATGATGCTCATTTTTCTCCTGTTCATTGTCACTATCGGACTGCACAGCGGCATCAAGAGCGGCGGCTGGCTCAGAGAAAGGGTTGACCGCCTTCGCAATCCACAGGTGAAGCGCGGTGCGCTCGGTTCGTCACACTTCTGCACGATGCGCGAGTACAAGCGTTTCCGGCGAGAAGATGAGGAAGGACTTGTACTGCTCGGTGCTTTCTGGGGTGAGGCGAAACGTCGCCTCGACATGGGAACAGGCAAGTTCGCCCTCAGCGGCGAGGATATCGCACGCGGTATTTTGACACTGGGCGGACCCGGCAGCGGTAAGACGCAGGGTATCATTTTGCCCGCCATTGCGGATCGGATGCTGGCAGGTCACTCATTGGTCGTTGCCGACCCACAGGGCGAAATCACCGCACATATCCTAAAGTATGCCGCTGTTACCCGTCATCTTGTTGTGGTGCATGACCCGACCGCGACGAGCGGACCGCGTTACAACCTCGCGGAAGGCATCGAGAACGTGTCCGACGCGAGAGCGATTGCGGATGTGCTGGTGCCGTCGGCGCAGGGCGATAACCGCTTCTGGACGGACAGCGCGGCTGCACTTTTGGCAGCCTGCTTGATCCGCTTCCCAAATCTCGGTGAAATCTACAATGCCATGAATGACCTCAAAGGCTTGGCAGGCAAGCTGGCATCCAAGAAGGACGATGCTGCCTTGCTCGCCAACAGCTTCATCGCCTCTGTCGGTTCAGACGGCAAGGTGGCATCAAACGTCGTGGCGACATTGGCAACCGCACTCACCGGCTGGGCTTCCACCGATGTCCGCGCCAACACTTCTTCGTCTGACTTCGATGCTGAACTCATCGTCGCACAGCCCACTGTCGTCGTGTTGACGTGTCCGGGGCGTATGCGTGCCGTTTATGCCTCATATCTGGGCGCGACGCTTCGTAAGCTCATGCTCGACCTGGACACTATTGGCGAACGGAATAAGGGTCCACTGCCCGTTCCAGTGGGGGTCATCTTGGACGAGTTCCCCACCCTCGGCAAACTCGACAGCCTCGTTGCCGATGTGAACCTCGTCCGCAAGCGCCGCATCTCAATCATGATTGGCGCACAGACGAAGGGACAGTTCCATATGATCTACGGCGCTGAAGGCACGCAGGCGCTGTTCACGGGTCTGGCGACACAGGTCATCTACGGCGGTTGTGATGCGGATACCGCTGAGTTCTACAGCAAGGCAAGTGGGACAGCAACGACGGATGCCAACCAGGATGATCCCAACAGCCATCTTCGCCAGCGTCCACTTCTGACTGTCGATGAAGTGGTTACACCGCAGGTCGGGAATTGCACCATCTTCGCCCGCTATGTGGAAGCAGGCTTTGCCACGCAAGTTGTCCTGAACGCCCGCCTGACACGCTTCTATGAGCGTGAGGACTGGAAAACGCGGCTGAAGGCAGCGAAGGATGTGCAGCCGCTGCTGTTGGAGCGTGGCTTGTCGCTCGATGTACGTCCTGTTCAACCGGAAGTCGTCGCGCCGCCTGTACCCGCGCCAAAACCGACATTGGAGCAGGCGGCATCGCTTGTCATGGCAAAAGTGGCAGCAGAAGCGGAAAAGAAGGCGGGCGGCAAGGCGAAGCTGGACTCGTTGGAGGCGATGCGCGCTCGCCGCGCAACCCTGTTGGCAGCGAAAGAGGTGTCCCCGTGACCTTGACCAAAAAGAAGATGATCAGTGAAATCGGGCGGCGCACCCGCCTCAAGAACCGTGACGTGCAGGCTATGCTCGAAGCGTTGGTAGAGGTGTGGACTGAGGAACTCATCAGCGGCGGGCGGATTGAACTGGAGAACTTTTTTGTGCTGGAAATCCAGACGATTGATCGAGGCGAAATGACAGGGATACTCAAGGGAGGAATCGCACCACGCATCATTCGACGGGTCAGTTTGAAGGTAAGTAAAAGGGTGAAAAATCAGTTGTAATTTACCCAACTTGACCGAGTAGGAGACCTGAAGTATGCTTTTGCAAAGCATCAAGAGTGACCCCAAGAAATGGGTACGGCAACCTGAGATAGATACCTCAAGGTGCCTTCCACTGTAAGTGGAGATGTGACTGCGATTGAGCAGTAACCCTGTATCTATAGCAGCGGTCTGCACTCCGATAAGCGATGCAGGCTTTTTTGTTTTTCAAGCAAGGGTACGAATGGGGCCACTCTCCAGTGGATTAAGGGTAACACCTTATGGAGAGTAGAATGAACATTTTCCTGACCTTCAATGACACAGGCAAAGCATTCGGCGAGCAGCTTGCGGCGCACATCAGAAAACGCGGATACACAGTCACGGAATATCTCCATAACGGTTTGCCAGATGATGAGTACGATGCGCTGAGCATTCTCGTTGAACAAGCAGACTGTGCAATCGTCATCGAGTCACCATATCTCGGCTACGCCTACCCGCAAAGTCATCCAATGGATGTCATTCGCCGTGTGGGGAAGCCAACAATTCCTGTAATTTACGAGCCTGATCTCACGGTATCATACCGGCAGACAAAACCACCCGTACCCATACGTGTTATTTTCAGTCGGGACAACACGGCAGCGAAAAAACGTCCGTACATGGTCGGCTTACCCACCATCGAACTCAGACACGATGATGTTGACCCAATTGCTGCGGTTTTAACGGCGCTCGAACAGGTCGGGGAGAAACAGAGTGCTTGGGAAAGTGGAGATTATCTGAGCCTCGCTGGATCTCGATGGCATGTCACGCCACTGCTTCGGGTCGCTGCCAATGATCAAGCCGAAAATCGGGCCGCTGCTGCGGCGGCGCTGGCTCAGTCAGATGTGTTGATTGACGACTATATAGAGCTGCTTTCTCACAGCTATGTAGGGATACGTCAGAATGCTGCGCGTACGCTGGCACGTCTGTTTCCCCTGTCACTACCAGCCCTATTAGAAGTGTTACGCCACCCGACAAAAAGATTTCTGGTTTGGCCCGTGCCGTCGCGCCATGAGTCAATGGGTCGTATCGTCGTTGATGGATTGCAAGCTGTCAACCCGCCTGATCTGGAAAACACGCTGTGGAGCTACGTTCGCAGCACGAATCCAGAGCAGCAGCGAGCAGCAAAATACGCCTTGCTGCGGCTGCGATTTCACCAGCTTTACAAAGAAGGACTCAGATATAGTCTGTTCGATCCTGATGACAAAGAACGGGCATTAGCAAATATTGATGACCTGATGCCCCGTTTATCTACTGAGTATCTTGACGTGGATAATCTGTTGGACTTATCCGGTGATCCCTCTCAGGTCGTCACCGATTTTGCGGTGATCGCATTATGTGGTTTGCGCGACCCAAAAGCACTTCTGCCCTTTATGTATCAGAACTATTTCTACTATGCTTCCAGTTTTGGCCTGCGTAACTTCGCGCTGCACCATTTAGCAGACGAGTCACATGTGCCTGAGCTGATTGAACGTATCAAGACGCCTCATTTCAGGATTGAGAAAGCATTGGGTGTTCTGGAGTACATCGGTACCCCCGAAGCTAAAGAAGCCGTGACGGCTTGGTTTGCCCAGAAAAATCCTGAAGAAGCACAAGAGGTTCGAAAAGAGATGCGACAACTTGGTAGTGGTGAATGGAAGTAAAGCAGATTGCTTTGCGAATAAGCAATCTGCTTCTCTGTTAGATATCCAAATCCAGTTTAACATTGTCGACATCGAGCTTATCGCTATACAATCCTTCCGCCTCAATCCGCGCGTCACGCTCCGCGTGCGGGTTGTGCAGATGCCAGTCAGTCTCCTCGCGCACAATCGTCCGGCTGCCGCTCATATAGTCCACGATGCCCTGATAGTCCATCTCCTGCCATTCACCAGACAGACCTTCCAGCTTCGCCACCTCCGGCGCGAGTTCCGGTCCGTCGATCAGGTCTGGGATGAGATACGAGCGAAATTCCTTCTCAAACTTCTTCGCATCCTCCTCGTTGGCGAAGTGTGCCATCTCCAGCGTCCGGGCTTCAGTGGGATACACGCTGTCATCCATGCCGTATTCCTCAACATAGTTGTCGAAGTCAGGCGGAAGCTGCGGAAAGTCGGTTACGAACAGGGCTGTCCCCAGCGATTCCCCTTCGGGCGTTTCGACGGGGCGGTAGTGCATCTGCCAGTAGTGGCGCTCCGGTTCCGGCTCCTCATCCGGCTGCTGGGCAATCAGTTCTTCCCAACTGCCCGGCGCTGGTGTTTCTTCTACCCGGTCATCCCCTACATTCCAGTACGGGTTCGGTTCATCCGCCAACTGCTGCGCTAGCGTCTCGAAGCGATCCGGCGGCCCGTTCCGGAACAGCCGCTCGTCGCGCCGCCCGCCATCGAGATGTCCATTTTGCATCGCGTTTAGTTCCGCCTGGTGCATCATCGCTTCCAGACCGCGCTCGTCGTAAACTTCGAGCAGCCCCTCCCGCGCTGCCTCTGCTGCCTGGCGCTGCGCCTCATCATCCGAGTCGAAGGTCTGGATCGTTTGTGAGTCGATGCCCAAATACCCGTTCGGCTCTTTCCAGTATTTCTCGACGGCGAGTTCAGTTGTCCAAGGATCAACCTCCTGCACCACGACGCTGTAGTTCACCGTGTCGTCAATTGGCTGCAAGAGTTCGCGCTCCGGTTTATCGAATGTCGCCTCAAACCACGCTGACCCTTCCAGAGGGGCGTTCGCCTCGCGCTCCCGGCGCGTTTCCTCTGCCCATTCCGCATACATCGTTGGGTAACTTACAGGCGCAAGCGGCTCAGTATCTATATCCGGCGCCGCGAGTTCCCGTTCGCGGATAGTCGTGAAAGGATCGGGAGGTCCGTCGGTGAACAGACGCGGGTCATCGCGCTGCGGATCAATCACGCCTGCCTCCACCCCTGCTACTTCCACCAGCGTCATCGCGCCTTGCAGGTCATCGTTCAGCATCAGGTCATACGCCGTCTGCGCGTTCGCGGCGGCAGTATCCCAATCGGGCTGCGGGATGATGAGGTGCGTGTGTTCCCCTTCCCCCCATTCCTTCGTCACATCGAGGTGTGAACTGCCATTCGCGCTGATCGCATCCACCCCATAGATCGGCACGTCCTCCACAGCGCGTTCCTGTTCGAGTTCCCGCTCACGCACCGTCGTAAACGGATCACGTGGCGCGTCATCCTCGAAGAACACACGCCCATCCTCGCGCTGCGGGTCGAGGTATCCACCTGCTACCGCCATGCGCTCCGCCACATTCATCGCGGATTCCAACCCCTTATCGTGCATCAGATCATCAAATTCCTGCTCGTCCACTCGTGCTTCCTCATACATTCCATATTCGGCAATGGTGAAGGTATCGAAACGGCGTTCCGCGCCGTCCATCCATGTCTTGACCGCTTCAAGCGACAGTTGATTATTGGGACTGACCCCGTACCCAAAGTAGTAGTCCGGCTCAGGATCGAGCGCGGGCAGCGCCAGCGGCGGCGGGAAATCCATACCGTTGTTGTCGGCGACATCATGCGCGAACTGCTGCGCCATGTAGACATCGCCGCGTTCGAGATACATCTCCAAGCCCGGCAGCGGCCATGCAGACTCGCGTTTGTCATCGGGCAGCGGCATGACAGGGTAGGAGTCGTGCTTGACTGCACCATCTTCGCCTTCGAGCGCCCGGAAGTAGCGCAGCTCGAAGGGCTGCGCTGCCGAATCAGCCGGGTCGTGTTCACTTTCGACGATGGCGAACCAGTGCGACGTGTCACCCGTATCAAAGTGCGAAGCCCATTCCCTGCCCGCTGCATCGTGGATGATCATCGAGTCATCACAGGTGAAGCCGCTGTCCCCCAGTGGATGCCGTTCCGGGTCGTGCAGCATGTTGGGTAACTTACCTTCTGCCCAATCGCGCTCCCCGACTTCCGCGATGGATAGCATCGCATCTGCCGTTCCCACTGCCAGCCGTTCGGACTGCATTCCTGCCCCATCGAAATGCAGCAGGTGCGCCGCCGCCCGGTCTGTGCCTTCTGCTTCCGGCGGATAGGTGACGAACAGGTATTCCCCATCATACAAGACCGGCTCCTTGAGAATGCGGTCTTTTGCATCCCCTACCCCGTCCAAGCCCTGCTCGTCGATTGTGCGTTCCACGTCATCGCGGTAGACATCGGCATCCCCTCGTTCCTCATACTCACCGAGCGTCAGCCGCTGTTCAATCGACTCACCGAAACGTCCCGTCAGCGAGCGCACCAGGTCAACATCGTAGTGCGGGTTCGCTTCGTCGCGCCGATCCCGGATCACATCAACCGTGTAGAGCGCCCCATCCTCACCGTGGTGATGAAAAGGTGTCTCATTCATCGGCAGCCTTTCGTCTCAGTTGGACAGGAAAGGTCATACTGCTATCGCTGGACAGCGGCACAAATGAACCAGACAGGGTGATCGCGTGCCGCGCCTCCCCTTTGTCCTGAGCATGTGCCAGCGCCTCGCGGATTGCCCTTCGCACTGCATCCGGGCGCTTCAAGGCATAAGCCTGACATAATGCGTCCAGCATCTGTTCGTCCTCGTCGGTCAGACGGATCGTCCAGCGGGTGGTGTTGTCGGTCATAGCTCCACCTCCCACGACTCGCGGGTATACTGCGCGATCTCGTCTGCTGCCTCACGTTCGAGCGCAATACCGCGTGCCTCGTCCCACAGTTCACGCTGATCCGTCGCCAGTGCCATGCCCTCCGCCGCATCGAAGCAGCGGTCAATGCCACCCTTCTGCGCCACACCGATGAGATATTCGGCAGCGCTGTACGCCTTGTCCCATTCGCCGGGAACACAGGGCGCAAGCTGGGCTTCCATCTCGCCTGTTTCGGGGTTGCGTCCCAGTGACAGGATGGAGGTGACACAATTCTCGCGGTCATCCTTATCGGGTTGAAATACGCCAATCCAGTACGCGGTTCCAGTCACCTCGTCATAGAAAGGCGGCGGGTCTTTCGACGGATCGAAGCCCTCTGCCTCAATCCCAATCGCGTTCAATGCCTGGAATGCCGCCCGCTCCTCAACTTCAAGATGTGGCGTATCGACTTCATGCTCAACCGCAACACCGCCTAACCGTGCCGCCGTTTCGATCAGCGGGTCAAGCGCTTCGAGCGGCGGCTCATCGATGTCGTAGGCATCCAAACCCCGCATCGCTTCATACGCCGCATATTCTTCCGGGTCCGCCCCGCGCCAGCCTTCGTTATCCGGATTCATCTGTCGGGCAGCACCTTCCGCAAATGCTGGAATACCCGTCACCGGAATAACGCCGTCATGAATCTGCCCTTCAAGGTTGTGGTAAAACGCCGTCGCCACATCCACATCGTCGAATGCGGCGATCGGCAGATAGCTCGCGCCTAAATCGCCCGTATTGACGTTGGCATACACATCCATGCAGCCAATTTCGTACTGCACACCATCATCCGCCTCGCGTTCAACCCCAATGAGCCGCGCCTCATGCCACGACCAACCCTCGTCGGTGGGTTCAGGCGGTTCAAACCCCTGTAACCCATCCTGACTCGCAGGTGGCAGGTCAATCACTGGCTGATGGTCATCTGGTACAAAGCGATCATCCTCCGGCAGCCAGCCATCCGGTTCAGGCGGAAATGGATCGAAGGCAAGACCGGGGTTATAGCCATAATCATCTGGCTCCGGCGGCATCCCCATGAACAGATCATCAGGAAACGGATCGTCCGGCGGCTCCATCATCTCGTAATCGATAGGCGGCGGTTCGGGCATGATATTGCTCATGCGTTTACTCCTCCGCCTGCGCGTCTCGCGCCCGCAGGGTTAGTGGACGAGCCGTATGACGCGCCTTCACCTGCCCAAGCGCGTATTCTGTCGCCGTCCGCAGCTGCGGCTGAAAGCCATGCCAGAAGGTTTGGAGAACCTCCAGCCGTGTGCGTTCCCCCGCCGCGATCTCGTCCAAGCCGCTTTCCAAGCGTGCCGTGTAGTCGTATGCCAGCACATCCCCGAAGTGAGCGGTCAGGAAGTCGCACAACGCCATCCCATTGGCAGTGGGGACAAGACGACGCTTCTCAACCTTCACATAGCCTTTTTCCTTGATGACCTTCACCATACTGGCATACGTTGAAGGTCTGCCCACCCCATGGCGTTCCAGCGCCTGCACCAGAGCAGCTTCTGTATAGCGGGCGGGAGCGCGTGTCGCCCCTTCGGTAGCTTCGGGCGTACATCCGATGAGGGTCTGCCCCGCTTGCAAGGGCGGCAGCACCGCGCTCGTTTCACGTTCATCGCCTTCATCAAGCGGTTCCTCGTACACCTTCAGGAAGCCTTCGAATAGAAGCGTTTCGCCTTGCGCTCGAAATTCCATCGGGAACGGCTGCCCCTGCTTTTTTCCGGCGTAAACCACTGCGCCGGTGGTCTGATAGCGGGCAGGCTGCATCTGCGAAGCAACGAAACGCTGCCAGATCAGGGCATACAGCGCCGCGCCATCACCGTCTACACCTTGTGGCAAACGATGGACATCCGTTGGGCGGATCGCTTCATGCGCTTCCTGAGCATTCGCGGCTTTGACCGCATAAGTCGGGGGTGTTGGGGGGAGGTAGTGCGCCCCGTACTCCCGCTGGATGAGTTCACGCGCTGCTCTCTGTGCCTCCGGCGCGACGGCTACGCCATCGGTCCGCATATACGTAATCAACCCCGCTTCGTACAGGGTTTGCGCCAGTGCCATCGTCCGTTCTGGCGACAGCCCTAACCCTTTTGCCGCTGACTGCTGGAGCGACGAGGTGGTAAACGGTGGAAGCGGGCTGCGGACGCGCTCTTTTGTCCCCGCCTTCTCGATCCACACCACCGCATCATGCAGGAGCACAATCAGCTTGTCGGGCAAATCGCGGCTCTTGAACGGCAGTTCCGTCCCCTTCAACCGCACAAGTTTTGCTGTGAAAGGAGTGCCATCCGCTTCGAGCTTGAGTGCAATCGTCCAGAAGGGTTCGGACGTGAACGCTTCGATTTCACGTTCGCGCTCGACCACCAGACGCAGGGACACGCTCTGTACCCGCCCGGCGGAATACTTGCCATCCAGTGCCTTCGCTGCCAGCGGCGAGGCGAGATAGCCGACGAGGCGATCCACAATGCGGCGGGCGTGCTGTGCTTCCACAAGGTTCACATCCAACGAACGCGGCTTCTCCACTGCTTCCCTCACCGCTTCCGCCGTGATCGCGCTGAAAGTGGCGCGATAGATTGGCTTCAACTTCGGCAGCCGCGCCAGTTCGAGCAAATGCCAGGCAATTGCTTCCCCCTCACGGTCGGGGTCGGTTGCCAGATACACCGCTTCTGCATCCTTCATCGCCTTCAGCAGCCGTCGGACAATATTGCCCTTACCGGACAGAACTTCATACGTCGGCTGAAAATCCTTCTCTACCTCCACACCCAATTCGGTTTCGGGCAGGTCACGGACGTGTCCTAGACATGCCTCCACGCGCCACCCCTCACCGAGAAAGTGAGCAATCTTCTTCGCCTTCGCCGGCGATTCCACAATCAAGAGTTTCATCGCGTTCCCCTTCCTCAATCCACACGCGCAGCGCGTGTTCGTTTCGTAACCGACGCAGGAGCATCGCCAGCAGCACCCGAATTTGCGGGCGTGGCAGCCGCGTCCAATCGTCGTCGGAGTTCACGTTCCCGTAAGACCAGCCAGATCGGCCACTCCCGGAAAGCGTGATAGGCTTCTTCCTCAAGTGCCTGCCACGGATGGGCGGCTCCTTCTCCTCGTTTTGCCATACCATCTCATCCTCAATCACGTCGTCTGGAAACGCAGCAGCTCGTGCTCAGTCGGACGGGACAGGAGATAGAAAATTCCTTCGTCCTGAATATCGAGCAGGAAATGGAAACGCGGCAGCCCGGCAATGATGTCGCGGTGCTGCTTATTGAGGTGCGCGAATGCCGCGTCCTCGTGAAACACGTTCATCCCCTGCCGCTGCGAGAAAATCACACGGATCGGACAGTTCTCGAAGACCAGTCGCGCCTTACCTTCCAAAAAGACCGACATTTGTTGATCCACCATCAAGACCTTTTTGCGCCGGGTACGGAAGGTCTTTGCCGCTTCGATGAGGAAGTCCAGCAGCGACGGATGCCGCATCAGACGGTAGACTTCATCCACCGCGATGATGCGTGGCTGCTCGTCGATCAGGCTGTCGCGGCGAATGGCTGAAAGCACCTGCGTGTACGCCAGCGCCTGGAGGATCGGGTCACTTTCGAGTTCATGGAACGAGAAAACGCGCGGACTAATCCAGTCGCGCCCACCGCGTGTCAGGTCAACATTCGTCGCCCCATTCAGAAACGATGACCACGGACCGGAACCGGTACACAACCCGGCGATCTCGTCCGCGAGGTCACGGGCAATGTGGCGAGTCGCCTCTTTATCACCCAAGCCTGAAAGCACATCGCAGACCACTTCACAGGTTGGTGCGAGTTCGGGTGTGACTCGCCCAAGATCAGGAAAGCCACGATACAAGGTTTCCAGCGCCTCGCCCAGCAAGCCACGCTCAAGGTTTTGACGCTGCCCACCGGAGAGCGGACGGCCCAACACTGTCTCGTATATCCGGGTGGTATGAGACACTTGCTCAATGAGCGTCGGGAACATCACATCCTGAGGATTGAGCCGCGTCGCTTTCGCGCTCATCACGTACCACGGCAAACCAAAGGCTTCCGCGATATGCCGTCCATGACCCATCGGCTCCAGTAGATCGAACGGGATGCCGTTTTCGGCGTATTCCCGCGTCAGGTAGCAGTTCAAGCCGAACGTCTTGCCAAAGCCACTGACCCCGACCCAGATTTCATGCGTCGCGCGTTTGTCACGCCACGAATCATGAAAGACCGGGTATGCTGCCCCGACCGCTTCCCCACGCAGAACGCCATCCGTTGAGGACAGCTTGCGGTAGCCGAGTGGCGACAACATCACAGCCAGTTCGCGGGAGGTCACAGGCCATGTCGTCGTTGGCAGGTTGATGTCTTTCGTCCGTTTGCCAGCGAAGAAGCCCACCGAACGCGAGAGCAGTTCACCGACTTCCTGTCGGAGCGAAAACCACGCTTTCGTCTCGTGAATTACCGCCTGGACACGTTCCTTGAGCATGTTCAGGCTGTCGGCTGCCACCGCGATGCTGATCTGCACCAGATGCAGTGCATCCCCGTTGTTGATCTCTTGCAGCGCTCGACGGCAGTCCGCGACGCGCTGCACTGAACGGCTGTCCTCACCTGATGCCCCTGCAAGATGCACTTGATACGCCTGGATAATGCCTTCCAGCGCGTCAATGCCCGCGTTGCGTTCATAGGTCTTGGGGATGTCGATTGCCAGCGCCAGCGGGAAGTTCATCCGCAGGAGCGGCGGCAGCGGGCGGAAAAAATTCCACGTCGCGGGCGCGAAGTCATACGAGTTGAGGATTGCCCAGAAGGGACGACCACCCGGACGACCTACCGGCGCGAGATGCCAGAACGGGCTTTCGCGCAGCTCGTAGCGTCCATCGAAAAGCGGCGGCCACGCTGCTTCACTCACATACGTCTCAAATGCCGAAGCCATGCCGCCAGCCAGTGCGCGAGCGTTCTGGTCACTCCACAAGAGCACACCGCATAGCGCCCGCTGGTATTCGGCGCTGTCGTTCAGCCGCTCATAGTGTCGGCGGTACTCCATCAACAGCGTCCGGCGCTGCGTATCCTTCACGCCACTCATCGTCCGGTTCAGGCGCTCGATTTTCGGGTCCAGTGTCGCGGGCATCTGCCAGCATACGAACCGCGCCGGGCTGTTCAACGTCCGCAGCCACGTTGAGAAACGCGCCTGAAGCGTGTTCACCCCTTCTTCCGTCGCGTGCAGCATGATGTCGAAAGGTTCAATCAGGAAAGTGCGTGCGCGTTCGTTCATCTTAAGGGTGACTCCACAAACACCAGCCCATCATCCCGATCTACCTCCCCTGCCCGACTGAACGTGACCCATTCGCTCAGGTCAATTTCCGCATCCGCTGAGACCGGTGCAAACACGCGGGTGCCTTCCAGCCGGACGAGATCAAGCGGTAATTCGAGCGAAAGAGCCAGTTTTCCAGAGAGGCTGTTCGGATATTGCGTCGCCGCCAGGAGGAGCGATCCGCGAACGCGATACATCACGCGCTGCCACAGCGGAAGCCCGCTGCGTGCGCCCGTCAAAATCAAGAAACACACGGCGGCGGCTACCCCCACCGGAATTGACCAGCTTGGAAAGGCGAGGTTGAACACAGTGTAAGTCAGCCCCCCGCCTACACCCGCCAGAAGCAGCCGCTTGAACGGGATGCCGAAGAACCCCTTTTCGTCACGCCGCAGCACATGCGATTTAAACTCTGCTGCCATCAGGGAAACCTCCAGAGGGCGGCGGGTTGTGCCAGACTTCGCCCCACCCCGACCCACCGCCCACACGTTAGGCAAAGGTGATGAGCGCGGTCACGCTGGAAGCGAACACCACGAACAGCAGACCGACGACGACCTGATTGGCGGCTTTTGGGTTGTCCTTCTTCCAGTCGCCGATGATGGGCCAGCTTGACCCCATATACATCAGCCCCAACCCTAGAAAGCCGATCACGGCGGCAATTGGCGCGATGATCTGCGCCACGTCACGAACATCGTTGAACAAGTCCTGAATCGCGTCACCCAGATTCACAGGTCACTCCCAGTTTTGAATGGTCAAAGTGGTTGGGACGCGATGGAGGACAAGACCGGTTCAGGCGTGCGCCATGACACATCGGCTCATGTGGGTGGAGTCATCCGGCACGAACAGGAGAACAAGCTGTTCCCCGCCCCGCGCCCCAACTCCCCTCAGCGTATCAGAGTGAGGTTGCCGAACATGCCGATTATTTCAGGAGAAAAACGGAAGATTTCAGGTGCCGACTGAAAAATTTCGCAGAAGTTGGAATATAATTTAGGAGGTGTTTAGAAAGAGTAGGTGAGAGCTTGAGTACATTGAGTCGAACAAAGTACAGTGCACGATTTCTCAACGATGAATACTCAGAATACATAGAGCTGCTACTCAAAAGCTTTGTTCCTCAAAAAGGTGTTCCGCTACAATTCGGAAAATCAGAGAACTATTTCGCCTCAGTAACTTCTACTGTACTTCTGACTTTACACTATTTAGGGGTGCTATCTGAGCAACAATATGAGGATTTTTACGAGGCACTTTTCTTTTTAAGAGATGATGAGGCAGGAGGACAGAAAGTACCCAAAAATCCTGAAGATGCGGCAGCTTGGGATGTACAGGAAAGTGCAAGTATATGGTCAACAGGCACGGTGCTATGGGCATTTCTAGGAACCCACTACAAAGGAAAACGAATTGGTGAAGTTCGTGAAGCATTAATTTGGTGTCTTAAACAACAGCATCGAGACGGTGGCTGGGGTTTTGATATTCAATGCAGGAGTGATCTTTTCTTCACTGGAATGATGCTTCATGTGATTAATTTGGCACTAAAGTCGAAACAACTTGGTTTAACGGACTTAGAGCGTAAAGAACTTGAAGTTGCCCGTCGTTTAGGAGTTCAATACGTTCAAACAAATTTCCAAATAGAAGGTGATGTTGGCTATGGGAAAGTGAGGATAAATGAACAAGATATACCCGACCCCACGGCAACACTTTTTGCAATGTGGGCTTTATTTGACGACGACCAAACGCTAAACAAACCAAAGATAGATGCAGGTTTAGAGTACCTTCGTCAAAATATGGAGGAGGGTTTTTGGGGCTTTAAAACTGTTGTCTCTGAAACAAGACTAACTACAAAATACGGTGTTTTCAAAGTTGTTAAATCATTCAGCCCGGCATTCGTAATTTTTTTGCTACGTGTTGGATGTGATCCACTTGATCCGCTCTGCCTAGGTCCAATGAAATGGTTTGAAGAGAACCGGACACCCGAAGGCTGGCCAGTTCCAGGTTATCGCGACGGAGGAACCTTCGTATTTGCCACTGCTTACGCACTGTGGGTTAGAAGAAACTGGAATCGACAATTAATCGAAAAACCCGTGACGAACTTATCTCAACATCTTAAGAATACAACTTTGCTTCCAACTCAGAAGTTGGCTAGAAGTCTTAAAAGATCAAAGCAACTCATTATCGTCCTAGGGTTAGTTGCGCTAGTCCAATTTATTGTTTTAATCGCTTTAAACACTCCTTTCATACCTGTGATTATAGGGATATTCACAGAGCTTCTTAAAATAGGCTCTCAATTAGAACTAATTTTAACAATATTATCCATCATAGGTATCGTATACGCATTATTTCGTGGCTTGCTGACGCTCATCAAACGATTGGGTATTTACCTTAAGGAGCCTTAATGGTTATGTCTACCACTTCAACTGTAAGTAGAATAATCTTTAACTTTAATGGAAAATGTAATATGAATTGCCCGTATTGCTATATTCCATTTCGACAAGCAGATGGCTCTCTCGAATTGTGGAAAAACATTATAGTTAGGTGCAAGCAGTGGAAGCCGAAAATGATAGTTTTTGGTGGTGGCGATCCATTTATGTTTCAGGGTTTTCGGGATTTATTGAGATTCTCACATGATGAGGAAATATTTATCCATGTAGATACAAATGCCCTTGCACTTCATCCTCGAGACGTTCAGCTTATTATTGACTCAGTTGATCAGATTGGTTTGCCATTCGATGGTACAGAGACCAGCCATGCAGCTATGCGAAAACACCCCAAACACTTCGCAGTTGTGAGGAAATGGCTTGAAGAGTTACTCAATAAAGGGGTTCGCGTAAAAGTAAATACAGTTGTCAGCGCATTGAATAAAGATACCCTTTTTGAACTAGCTGAGTTCCTACAAGGTTATCCTATTAGCCAATGGTGCTTGTATCAGTTTTGGCCGTTGGAAGCTGGATTGCAGAATGAGGCTGTTTTTCGGATTTCGGACGATGAGTATCTTGCTGTGGCACAACTAATTGCGAAGAAATATTCATTCACCAAAATAGATATAGCAACTGTGGCAAGCCGTCTATCCAGTCATTTTTTTGTGTCATCCACCGGTGTGGCATATACAGAAGATATTAACAATGTATCTGACTATATCTTTCTTGGAAGTATCTTTGATGATGACATACTCACAAAATGGCAAAAGTATGGTAATGACTCAATCGCTGCAGCTCGCGCTAACTTTCGCATGAACGTTGAACAATAACTGGGGACATAAGATGGCAGTGGAATTAGAGATCAAATTGCTCGATGTGAATGTTGAACATCTTGAGCAGCGACTTAATCAAGAAGGGGCCACATTAATTTATAAAGGAGCCATGAAAAATGCTATTTTTTATGGTGTCCAAGAGAATGATCTTGAGTATCTACGCTTGAGAGATGACTCTAAGCAAGTAACCCTAACATATAAACGTGTTCACCCTGACACGCATTTAACGACTGAACATGAGATAGCTATTGACTCATACGACACAGCAGTACAAATACTTGAGAGTATCGGTCTGAAATTTAAACGGAAAGATGAGAAACGTAGAACTCGATACAAACTAGGCGACGTTTTCATTGATATAGACACTTGGCCTCATATTCCGACTTACGTTGAAATTGAAGGCAGCAGTGAAGAAGAGTTGATGGCAGTTTGTGCCCAACTAGGGTTGAACTATCAGAGTAAGTTTAATGGAGATACATTAGATGTGTTTCGGCATTATGGAATAGATCCCAACAAAATGAATGTGCTAGAGTTTTGACCTCAAGAACTAATCAATGTGTTCTCTTAGTGGCACGTAATGGAAAAATACACCATAATAAAATGGATAGCGGGATGTATGTTGTATCCCGCTATTTATTTTTATCGCCTCAAGTTAATCCCAAACCGATACTCCCCTACTCCAAGTGTGGCATACGGCTCCCCCCGCCAGTACCACACTAGCGTGAGGTCTACCGCCTGTTCGGGCAACAGGTCAAACGGGATGAGTCCTTCCGACGGATTGCGTGGTCCCGGCGGGTTCGGTGCGAAGCCCAACGCCAGCCATATATCATCCTGTGTCAGGTGCAGCGTTTCCGTCTGCCCGTTGTAAATCCTTAAGACTGTCGTCAACTGCCCATCGAGTGTCGTCACACTGACCACCCGCACATCAATCCCCGCGAACGCCACAGGCGGTGGCTCAACTGATGGCAACCGCACCGTGAAGGCGATCCCGTTCCCATCTGCGTCTGTCACCAGCCAGCGCCCACCGTTGAGCGTCGTCGGCACGACATACCCCACTGATGCAGAAAACTGGGACAGGGCTTCTAACTGCGTTGGCAGCGGAGGAAAGTTCGCGCTGTTCAATGCCAATGTGTTTGGGCTGTATACCTGCCCGCCCGTGTCGATAAACTCCACGCGCCAACCCGTCGTATCCACGCTCTCCGCGCCAACATTGACCCCAAAGTCCAACAAAAGGTACTGCTGCTCAGGTGGCAGCTCTCCCTCCCCCGCCACCGTTCGTACATCCGTCAAGGTCATGGTTGTATCCAGCAGTGCAAGCGCCTCGCCCACCTGCCCTTCGCTGATGGTGATGCCACTTCCGAGCATCAGCCCATCACGCGACAATTCCTGCTCCGGCGGATACACCGCCGTGATCAACGTCCGCGTCGCCGTTGGCAGCCCTTCCGCATCTGTTTCCCCGATCAGGAGCAAGACCAATCCCGGACTGACCTGGCGGAAAATGTTCGTTTCGCTCCGGCGCACTTCTCGCCGTCCCTCAAAGCGATAGCGCAAAATCGCGCCCGTGTTCATCGTAAGCAGAAACGCCGCCCCGTCCTCGATGCGCTCAAAGAACGCCGCGTTTTCCTCCGACCACGGCACACCGATTACAGGTGATACCGACATGCCGTTGATGAACGAGGCGGTATCAGGATTCGGGTCAAAATTCCATTCAGAGGCACGTACTGCCCGGCGCTGCACCACCCACACACGCGGATCGCGCCCATCAGCAGTGATGACCTGCAAATTGACCGGATACGCGACCGCCCGCGCTGCATCCCCACCCTGAATGATGTCGTCCTGATCCTCCAGCGCCAGCGGTGTCGGCGTTGGACTGACACGAGGTGTAGGAGTGTGGGAGGGTTGGGCGGTGGCTTCATCAAGACCTGTATTCCCCCTGCCACCAAGCAGGCGCGTGAAAAGGAAGCCAATCATCACAACGGCGAGCAGCCCTAATGCCAACGCGACCTTTGGTGATGGCTTCGCGCTACCCTTTGTGGCCTCCGTTTCGGGCATCGTCAGCCGCTCGTCCTGCCCTGCCGCCTCCTGTACACGACTGGGCGTGCGCGCCCAGCGCGCCCCAACGGGCACGAGCGCCGACTCCTCGTAGCGCCGCAGCAGTTCAGCATTCACCTGGGCTTCCAGCGCATCCGAACCAGAAGCCCCCGCTGTCCCGATTTCTCGCTCATACGCCGCTTTGTAGGCACGTTGGCGTTCCGTCGGGACAAGCTCCCAAATCGCCTGCAACTCGTCGAGAGAGAGTTCACGCAGGTCTGTAACGGTGTGATAACGCAGCGTTTCGCTCATGACAGCACACTCCCGCTGCCACCCATCGCCGACTCTCGCTTTACCGCCTCGTCATACGGCTGAGCCGCCGGATCATCTGCCGCTGTCACCGTAATTTCCGGCGCGAGGGTCACTTCGGGTTCGACATGAATGTCGGGTTCAACCTGTACCACTGGCTGCGGTGCCATCCCCGACGGAGCCGCCACCATTCCAAAGGCGGTCACTTCTTCAGGTAATGCCCGCGTGTAGTGTTCCAGGCGGTTCACCTCATCGCGTGCGCCTTCCCACGACAGATTGCGCTCTCCGCGCACCTGCTCGACCAGACCATTGCGCGTTTCCTCGCTCAATCTCCCTTCCGGCGATGCTTTCACTTCCCCGATGACGGTCTCCGTCTGCTCCCCGGTCAAGCCCATCCGTAACGCCTGATCAGTGAATAATCCAAAACGCGCCAGATGGTCCACAATTGCAGGCTGCCCATTCGCCAGCGGCATCACGCCCATCGCTCGTGCCATCGCGTTCGCCGTCGTCAGGTGATCCGCGCCTGCCGCCGCTGTTTCGCCATTACGCTGCCGATCTGCCCCAATGCCACGCACGGCATCGCCCAGTACCCCTGCCACATCCTGACCACCCGTTACCCGAAGCTGCCCGACCCTCATGCCAAGTCGAGCCGCGTTCGCCAGCGTCTCCGCCGCCACTTCCAGCCACCCAGCTGCCGCATCCAGCCGCGTCGTTCCCGACTGCCCTTCCCGTTCGAGCATCCCACCAAGCGTCGAATGAACCCCCGTTGAAGATCGCATCACGTCGCTGACGTGCTGTTCCATTTCCTCACTGTTCATCTCTGCCGCGTAATCGCTCTTTTCACGCTGCCGACGGCTGTCCTCACCCCCTGTTTCCTCGGTTGGCGTAACGGGCGTAAACATCCCCATCCGCCGCGCACGCACAGGCGTAAATTGGGGATAGAGTTCGCCATCTTCGCCTTCAAGCCAGTGGACATTTTGTGGCGCAGAAACGGTATCACCGCGCTTGCGCTTCTCACCCGGAAGCGACCAATCTTTGAGCATCTCCCCAACGGCTGGCACGAGCATCGGACGACTGATCACCCGCCCGTCCTCATCGCGCTGCGCTTTATCAGGATCACGATCCGTCAGAAGCATTCGCCCGACCATCGGATGCACGACACGCCGCGCTGCCGCGCCTTCGCTGAACTGTTCCGCCACGTCGTACAGCGGTGTTCCATGCAGCCCCGGCAAATGCGTGAGAGTTCGTGCAACGCCCGTGAGCGTTTGTGAGCCGCCCAACGTGAGTCCGGCTACCTGTGCCATCGTCGCACCCGAATTTAGTGCCGAAGCCCCCGCCATGGCATTCGACCCGACCGTGACTGCCCCGGATACCAGCGCCGCACCGCCTGCTGCGACCGCCGCTGCCCCACCGGCCGCCACCACGGTTGCCGTTCCGGGGGACATGATCGTGCCGCCCGCCACCTGCCCCATCGCGTTAAACAGCCGGTTGAAGCTGTTCCAAACCGCTTTCACCCCAGACCACAGCGTAATCAGGATGAATACGAGACAGATCAGGCTGATACCGATCACAGCGGGTGCGCTTCCTGCTGCCGCCCCTGCCAGGAAGAAGCCCATGATGAGTGCTTGCACCAGCGCGATAGCGACCGTCTGGACGATGAGTTCAATCCACTGGTTAATCATGTTCTGGGCGATACTCTCGGTCCGTTTGAAAAATGCGAACAGGATCGCCACCCCGAACGAGATGAAGGTGATACCCATCGCAATCGTGATGAGCAGCCCGACGATCTGTTCCGCCAGCCCGAACAGGATGAGCGGCCACGCCGTCAGCGCCCGGCGCTGGGACGCACCCGCCATCGCTACCGCCGCATCGCGTTCGACTTCCGTGATGTCATCCCATGTGATCGGGGAGACATTGTGATCGAAGTACCCCCCTTCCATATTCCAGTCCATGGGGACGACGGAGCCACCCGCACCCCCGCTCGTCCACGTCGATGGATTCGGATTGAGGAGATACACGCCGCAGCCGGGTGAATAGACGGGCTGCGGATAACCCATGACATCCTGTGCATGTCCACGCAGATACGCCAGCGCCACGTCCAGCCCATCAATCGGACCCGCGCCCGTCGCGCCCGGCAAATACACATCAAAGCCATCGCACAGCGGACCCAGCGTGAGATCGTCCGAGTCAATCAGTGAAAGTGACGAGAAGGTTCCAGAGGTGGTCGTTTCTAGGCTGTCCAGAACGCTCAGGTACATCACCTGCGAGATGTTCAGCCGAAAGGTGTTCATGCCCTGATACAGACTGGGGCCAACAGCGAAAAACAGCAGCCCTGCCACATACCACAGGATCGCGCTGCGCGGGCTGACCACCTCCAACCGGACAAACGCCGCGAGAAGATAGGTAATGCCCAACACCAGCAGCGCGACGACAAACACCCAGCCAACCGCAACCCGCAGGCTGTCGTTCGTCTGGCTGATAATCGGGACAAAGGCATTGTCGATCAACCACTGGTTAATCAATTTGATGGTGTACCCGCCAGTCAGCAGGGCTTTTTGCAGGCTCCAATGCACCCCTGCCAGCATCACGATCAGGGTGTATTGCAGCTCATCTAGCATCCGTGCAAAATCAGGCATCATCGTCCTCTCTAATCTGCCACGTCACCCGAACAATCGGGATTCGGCTGATTCAGCCAGGTCATGGTGTTATTGCCCTCATCATCGAGGGTGAAGGTGAGGCGGCGCACGCTGCCGACCGGCGCGTAAGCCGCCATCCGGTACAGGCGCGTTGCGTTGGACTGGAGCGGATCATAGTTTTCCCCGGTGATACCAGCCGCACGCATGGCAGCATCCGATGTCCGCCAGATTCCCTCACGATCTCCGCTGGCAGTGCTGAGCGTGGAAATGACCATCTGCCCCGGCGGGATAGTTTCATACGCCGTTGTCCCCAGATTGCGAATTTCCAAAGTCCATGTGTAAAGATTGCGCGGCGCTCCCAAACCTGTTGGCGGCGCTACCTGAGCGGTCACGCTGACCAACCGAAACCGCAGTCGAACCGCCGCGCCTGGCGCACCAACAAACACGGCATCACCGCGATAGAAGTCCTGCGGTGGCACGATCTGGTAAGGTGTCGGTGGCAGCGGTGTCCTTGTCGGAATTGCCGTTGGCAATCCCGATGGCAGCGTAACCACCGGACGCGGGGTCGGCGGAACCGCTGTCGGACAGACATAATAGGCGGTCTGTGTGACCACCGTTCCACACGCCAGAATCGCCAGCATCAACATCACCGGCGCGAACAGGATATAAATCGAGCGCGTCAGCATGATGTGCTGCACTCGCTTCATGTTTGAGTTTGGAGGGGTCAATTCGTGCATGGTTATTTCCTCGACGTTTTACGGAATTAAGCCAGGTTGATTGCCTGGCGTGAGCAGCAGCGTGAAGCGCAGGTTCCCACCGGCACGCCCGCTGTTGATTTCCCAAAACTTGCCGAAATACGGCACGACGACTCGCGCTGGTGAAGCCGCCAGAAACTGAAGCTGGGCATAACCACCCGCGTCGGTAAATGCGTGCGTGATGACACGGTTCGTGCCAACTTCGACGACACGGACGGAAATGCCTCGCACCCCTTCTGCTGGATCGACCGACCGATTGCCGTTTTCGTCATAGGCGATGACCACGGAAACCGTGATCAGGCGCGGGGGAATGGGTGTCGCGGTAGGCTGAACGGTTGGCGGTGCGGCAATCAGTTCAATGCCTGCAGCGGGCTGCGGAACGGGTGTGGGCGTACCAGTCTGGGAAGGCGGTGTCAGAATGAGGGTATTGGCGCTCCCGCGAAACACCTGCACCGCGTCCAGCGACAGGACGTAACCTTCGCTCGCGCTGTTCTTGGTTCCAGCACTGCGAATGTCGAGGACATGAAAGCCCGGCGAGAGGGTATAGACTCGCGTGCCAACGAACGCGATTTCAGGCGCATAAGCATCTACGGTGTCGATGATCACGCCATCAACGATCACCTGGAACATGCCCATATTCCGCGCCGCGATGTAGCGAATCCGCATCCCCTCCCCTTCAAAAGCAAAGGACAGCGAACTTCCCATGTTCTCGGTGCGGTGATACTGCCCCTGAGAAGCGTCTACGTGCAGGCGGGGTTCCCACGCCGTTGCATAGCGCACGTTCGGATGATCGGACTCGAAGCTGTACCAACCTTCGTATGGCGGCGGCTGGTAGGTCGCATTCGGCAGCGGTTCAAAGGGCTGTGGCGGTGCAGGCAATAAAATAGTGCCGGGCGGAAATGGCGTTGTGGTGGGCGGCACATAGACACCGGGCATGACCGCGCTCATCTGAAGCACGCGCGTCGCCAGCGTGGGCGTGAGCGTTGGTGAAGGTGTCCACGTTGCCGAGGGTGTTACCGTCGCTGTCAGGGTTGGCGGCACAAGCGTCGGTGTTGCCGTTGGCGTGACCGAGGGCGTGAATGAAGGGGTCAACGATGGCAGGACAAACAGGGTTGGCAGCGGCGCGGGCGCTGACAGGTCAGCGCGCAAAAGCAGCAGCGCCCCGATCCAGGGAATCAAGGTCATCACAATCAAAACACGCAAAAATCGCCGCTTCATCTTCAGCCTCCGCCTTCTTCACCCTTTCATCATCTCAAACCGCCCTTCCCTACCCCCTGTAAAATTTCAGCCCGCTTCTGAAAAACTGCGGACGATGAGTGGAGCATTTCGCGTTTAGGGAAAAACATAGCCTTCAGCCGCAGCGCGGCTCATCAGATGCTCGTTGGTTTGTGCGCCGAACCGGTTCCGCAGCTTCTCCCGAATCCAGTACACACGGCGTGGCTGGAGTTTCATGTGATACGCGATGTAACCGACGTGATGCCCCTGTGCCAGCATCCGCAGGACGGCGCGGGCTTCGTCATCCAGATGCCAGTCACGCTGCGGTGAGCGCATCGCCACGAGGTATTCTGAATTGGCAGTTGGAGAGAGATAGGGGCGCTGGCGCATCACGGTGTCAATCGCCAGTGGTAAGCACTCTTGGAGGTCATCGCTCTCATAGAGATAGCCCCACGCGCCGCACTCAAACAGGTCGCGGACGAGCAGCCCATCTTTTAAGTGACCCAACAGGATCAACCGACTGTGCGGTGCCGCCTCAAGGGCAAGCTGCACCAGCTTGAGCAGGTCGGTATCCGGGTCAAGTTCAGCGTGGACAACCATCACCTCCGGCTGATGCTGACGCACTGCCGGGATAAACAACGAGAGACTGTTGACCGCCGCCAACACTTGATAGAGTGGCAGCTCGGCGAGAACGGCTTTCGCGCCGATCAGGACAAGATCAGTCTGGTGGGCAATCACGACACGAAACATAAAACGCTGTTCCTCCTCCTTATGGAAGAACAGCGTATCATGAGGGGTCAGAACGAGGCGGAGGAATATTCCTGCGGCTCAATGGAAGATTCCCAAACGGTTTGGGAACTTTTCAGGGTGACTGAAAATTTACGGCTGGAGCAATTTTTGCGGGAGTAGCCCTGCCGCGATTGCAGCCGCGACAATCTGTTCGTTATTGCTCACTTGCAGGACGCGACGCAGTTTATCGCGGGTGTTGTAGACAATTTTCCGGTCAATCTCCATCTGCTGAGCGATCTCCTTGACCTTATAACCTTTCGCCAGAAGATGCAGGACTTCAAGATCGCGGTCATCGACCGTGGCGGGAACGGGCTGATGCAGATATGGGAGCGCAGCGGCTTCCGGTGACAGGTAAACGTCGCCTCGACTGAGTGAGCGTAGTGCGATAGCAACCGTTTCCTCAAGCTGCCCTTTGCGGTAGATAAAACCACGCGCCCCATTGTTAAAGACCTTGCGGATATAATCTGTTCGCAGACGTGAACTGAGGACGATAATGCCGATGCCAGGATAAGCGCGATGGAGTTCTGCGACCAGGCGCGAGGCATCCCCACCTTCCGGCTGCACGTCCGAAAGCATGAGAATATTCACCCTTACCCTATCGAGATGGGCTTTCAACGTCTCGATATCCGCAAACAAGCCAATAGCGTCTGCTGGCACACCAACACTCGTCAAAATCGCTCCAAGTCCATTTCGCGTCAGCACATTGGCATCGAATACCGCCACTCGTATCGTCTGCACGTCATTGCCCCATTCCCTACATCATTGATAGAACCTATATTTTGAGAACGCCCGTTCGGTTTTTACTTATTATATTACAAGAATCAAACGCCTGTGAAGGCGTTTGCGATAGAAATTGTTAACTTGATAGGTATTGAATAGCTAAAGCTGCTGAGGGGGCTTAAGGAGTGCGCCAGTTTTCCCGTCTGATCGGGAGCGCGTTAAAATCATCGTCTGCTGTGACAACGGTCGCGCCGAGACGCGCAGCAATTGCACCGATCAACAAGTCCATATCATTCAACTGTTTGCCAGTGCCAGTGGTGACTGCCCAGTATTGGGTGGCTTGTTCCCAATCCGCATTTCGCAGTTCTACCCACTCCAGCATCGGTAAAAGTTGACTGTTAAACACCTGAAGTTTTCTTGGCGAGGGAACTTTCGTCAGTCCCCGCATCGTTTCGTAGTGAACCGGACGGCAGATACACACACGATTGCCCTGCTGAATTGTTTGGGTCAATTTCGTCAGTGGCAGCTTTTGGTTGAGAAAATCAGCCAGCACATTCGTATCGAGCAGATAAATCAATCTCGCCACTCCGATTCGTCGAAGGGTTCAACCACTTCACTGTTCATTGCTTCGGTGATCTCGTCAAGCTCTGCTGGGGTCAGTCCTTCGCGCAGTTCGGCAAAGGCAGCTTCAATCTTCTGAATACGTTCTTCAGTCGTGTACTGCGCTAACCGTCGCTGTTCACGCTGCTGCTCGATATATTCAGAAAGCGCATCAAGATCATCCGCTGATAAGTCATCAATTACTTGGTACAGACTATCCAACATCATCGCTACACCTCCTCATATCTATCACCCTCTATTTTACGCGAGATTAAAGAGGCTGATGCCTCGAAAGCTGTTATGTGACCTCTAAAGAGCTTTCTACCAGTAAACTAAGCGGTCTCAAGAGCTGAGCAACAAATGTAAGCCGATCTTCATTCGACATATTCGGAGCAATACGCTCGGTTACATATATTGCCAATTCCACTTTGGCTCTTTCATTTTCTATCTTCTGTTTCTCCAGTTCTAAGCGCATTCTTTCAAGCTCAATCTTGGATCTTTCCGTCTCAAGTTTCTTCTGCTCAAGTTCTTCTTCACGAATTTTTGTATCTACTCTGGCTTGAGATGTGCGCGCTCGTAAATCCAATATTTCAGCTTCCGCTTTAGCAATTTCGAGACGCTTTTGATTTTCTGCTAATTCGGCAATTCTACGGGCGTTTTCTCGTCTCCAAGGCACGACAGTTTCACGTATTACGGTGATTGCTTCGCCTACCCCTTCAGCCGTAACGCCTATTGGAGAATTCTGCGTGATACTTCGGATACGAATTTCGTTTTGCACTTCCCCTCTCACACTATCAATTAACCGCCGTAAATCCATCGTCGCTTGTAGAAACGGAGCAATCTGATGTGTGAGCGTATAGGGGGTAAGCGTGTCAACTCCTATAAAACTTAGAAATGTTGCTCGGTTTTCATCCAAAACACCTTCAAGAAAAAGCGCCCGGTTGACAGCTCGGTTGAGATCACGCGCTACATACCGCGCATTCTGAACTCCAAGCAGTCGCTCAAGTTCGCGGGCGATCTTGCGGGCATCATCGAGTTGCTCTACAAAATCACGAGCAAGAGATTGATCGAAAGACTGCGAAAAACGCTCGATAGCAGGTACAACCCTGTTTAGATGCCCTTCCAGTCTTTGAAGCAGTTCAAAAGCTTCCCTGATGTTACGAGAATGAACAAAATCCCAAATTACTTTCAAATCGCGTATTCGATTAATTTCACGCCCTAAAACATACGCTTCTTCCCCAACATACATACGGCGAAGTTTGCGGTTTTCAAGCGCTTGCACCAGGTTAATTGCAATATCGATCTCTCCACCTTCAATATGCTGTCGTAGGCGAATTTGAAAGTCTTTGTCCTCAGCCATGATTAGCTATCCCACTCGTCCTCATCGTCGTCTGAAAAGAGGTTGCCCATACCCCCGGCGAACGCCTGCCGCGCTTCCATCGGATCGGCGCGGTCTTCGGTTCCAGCAAATAAACTGGGCAGTTCTTCGGGGTTTGTAGAAGGTGTATAGGTGGACATTACCTGCCCACCTAACACGAGATTCGAGACAAACTGCGCCATGAAAACTGTCATATCTATCGACTTACCTGTATGGCGCTCTACGGTGTCAATCGCCAGAAGCATTCCGGTCAGGACATGCTTGAGCTTACGCTGGCTGGCAAGGTCCTGAGCCTTCTCCCATGCTGTTACCTGCGCCGGATCATCAAGGTCAAAGGTCAACAGATAAGTTCCGCCATTGGCTTGACCATTCGGCGGCTTTTGTGGGCGTGCTGCTCGTTTCGGCATTTAACCCTACCCCATCACTCGACGATTGACCTTGATATTCGCCGCACTCATCGGCAGCGCACCATAAGCATTGAGTTCCCACATCGGAATACCCTTAAGGTGCGGCACACGTTCGGGCCACAGGATATTACGGTTCGGATACTGCTTACGAATGTGTTCAAGGATATACACCCAACCGCCGCCCGCCAAGAGGATGCTGTCCGCACCCTGACTGAAACTCTTTTCGAGTTTTTCCTCGATCACGTAGCGAGCGAATCTTGTGCTGACCAGTTCAAAAATCGCCTGTACATCGAGGATACGTCCATGCAGCTTGACACGGGCGTGTTGCGGCTTCATCTTGCCCAATGACCAGTCACGAAGCCATTGATCGACCTGCACTGCCTTCAAATTCGGGGGCACTTCGCCCGCTTTGGCGAACTGATCCCGGATGTAATCCATAACAGGTTCGATCATCTGACGCAGGATGCCCGCGTCCCGATCCGTCGCAAAAGTCATGCTTTCAGCGTCGATTTTGCCATTACGGACGATGTAGGTGTCATACGTTCCATGCCCTGCATCATGGATATGTACCTGCCCGGTTAGTGAGTCGTCCCCTTCGTGGATCGTGGATGGAATCAACACATCATTCCCATTTGCATCGTAAGCATAGGCGCTGAACGCCCCTACGCCTTCTGGCACCACCACCACTTTACCGATGACAAACGTGCGCGGTTTCTTGTCGTAGCTCATGCGGATCGTCCACGCACCGGATTTATCCTTTGCCTCGCCCATACGAAGGTTCTGCTTAATGGTTTTCGCCACCTGATTGACCAGTCCGGGCGGTGCAGATGTGACAATCGTCAGCGGTGTATCTTCGGGTGCATTGAGCGCAGCGAGCAGGCACAGGAGCATAAAAATGTGGATTTCCGAACCGTAGCGTTCGGCGGTATTCACAAAGGTTTCCGGCGGATACTTGCTCTGTTCCCAGATGCCATCGCCGATACCAAACCGCCCGGCTGCCACATCCGCGTAGACCATTTCATTCATGCCGATAGAGGTCACATCGGTGTTCATGCTGTAGCCAGTAACGGGTACGCGGACGTTCGGCAGCATGAAGTATTGCAGCTCTCCATCGACTAACCGCCACGCGCTTGATGTGCCGTTTCCGCCATCCCATGTGATAATGGTGGGATCAAGTTCCCACCGAAAATCAATGTTTTTGGCATCAGCAGGTGTGATAGGAACAAGGATTTTGTTCGGTTTGTAGCGCATCATTCGAGGTCTCCTATTGACTCGTTTTTTCATGGCTTAGACAACGATTTTGGCAAAATTGGGTGTTTTGGGACGCTGTTTATATGGTTGTTTATATATAGGGCAGGCTTTTTTGGGTTTTTTCTTGAACTAGCACTCTTTCTCCTAACTACACTACGGAATGAGAGTTATAATATAGACTACCCTTTTAGAAGTTGAAAGTCAACTTACAGGAGTTAAAACTTGAAAACTTACACCCCTGGGGAAATTGCAGTTGCTATTGGAGTAAGTGCAAGTTCCATTAGAAATTGGACAGAGCAAGTAGAACTTCAACCGTATCTGTCAGACATGGCTGTACGCCGTAACAACTATGGAAGTGCTAAACAACGTGAGTACACAATCGAAGATTTGTACGTTTTAAATACTGTTGCCCGTGTAAAAACACGTCATAACAGTTGGCAAGATGTAGCAGATTTTCTAGAGAGTGGAAGTCTTTACAAAGATTTACCTGCATCAGCAGCGCTTGTCTTACAGGAGACCGCTGCTGAAGGGTTTGCTGATAAAATCATGCTGCATCAGCGAATAGAACTTTTAGAAACTACGGTCCGTAACCAAGAAGCTGAAATTGAGCAGTTACGCCATCGTGTTGAGGAAGTGCGAAATGAAGAACGCGATGTGGCAAAACAGGAACGCGCAGAATTACAGGCAACTATCAACGAGTTGAACAGACTTGTGGGCAAACTTGAAGCGACAATTGAAATACTCAAGAGTAACCAGGATGAAAAGTAATCAAGGGAGGAAAACTGCACTCCAGAAAGTTACATATGGCTAAAAAAAAGGGGCAGGGACATTACTGTCGAGTATGCGGCAGGCATCGAGCGAATGAGAAATTCAGCGGTAAAGGTCACGCTCAGCACATCTGCAAAGACTGCGCCCGCGAACAGAAAGCGACGGCTCGCCAGCGCCGGAAGGACATCAACACGGCTGCTGAGGCTGGACTCCCCAAACCGTGGAACAATCCAATGACGAAAACACAGGCAGCGTCGTACTTGAAAATTACGCCTGCTGCTTTTGATTACCGTCGAAAGAAATTGGGTTTGGAACCATCTGGGACATATCAAGGGAAGAACGGGGAAGGCTACTTATACAGCCTAGAAACCGTTATAGCTGTAAGCAAGTACAGCAAAATACAAACAGAAGCATCTGTAAGTAATGATATTCAGGATGCGATTAACGGTGATGAAGGAACACAGCAGTGAATAGATTGCGTCGGGTTTTTCGCTTTTCATCCTTATTTTTTGGCTTGATTGCAATAGCAATAACCTTTGCCATTGCTGTAATGATTCTGGAAAATGATATTGCTGTTGCGATTGTCACGGCAGGAGCCACCATCTTTGTCTCGGTATTTTCTGCTGTTTGGGCAAGGAATTCGGAAAAAGCTCAAGCTATAGAACAACAAATTCGTGAAAAGAAAACACCTGTCTATGAGAAATTCATCGGCATCGCTTTCGACATAATTTGGTCTAGTCGAAACCAAGCGAATCAGGAACAGAACGAACCCGCGCAAAGAAGGCAACAGAAAGACAGAACAAAAGCAGAAGCACCAAATCCGGTCGAACGTTTACAGGAACTCACTCCAGACTTGATTATTTGGGGAACAGACGAAGTAATCGCAAGCTGGGTTGAGTTCAGAAGGGCAGCAGCGAATCCCAATAAAGACAATCCGATGGAAATAATGCTTGTATTCGAAGCATTTATGGGGGCTATACGTAAAGATTTAGGTCACAAAGATGATGAGCTTAAAAAAGGTGACTTGTTGAAAATTTTCATAAACGACATAGATAAACACCTTTCGTGAAGTGATATACAGGAATCCAGTTGACGGTTACAATGATCCTAAGTTCTAATTTTAGTGTGCTTCAATGAAGAATAAGCATTTTGAGCGGAAAGAAGCACAATGCAGAATTTACTCCAAGCAGAAGTGAAAGATAAGGCAAGAAAGAAAGGGGCGCGAGTGACAATGCAAGTAACGGCTAAAGTCCTCGATAACCCATTCGAGGGATGGACAACAATCGAAGAAGCAGCGCAGCTCATAGGTCGTGAAAAAGTGACGATTCGCGGCTGGGCAAACAAAGGATGGATTAGCTGTTTCTACGTAGGGCGCAAAGTGCGCGTGGTAAACATCGAGGAAGTGCGGGAATTTTCGGAGAAACACTCACCTCCAAAACCCCGGCTAGTTGACAAGAACGCGACAATAGGCTAGATTCTCCCATATGGGAGAAAACTATATTGTAATCCCGCAATTGAACACAGAAAGGCATCTATGGGCAGATAGGGTAGGGTAGAACCCTAAATTGGGGATACTGGCGACGTGCGCCAACACGCGCCCTACAACTTGTGCCTATAAAGTGAAAAGCTCCCTGCAACACGCCGCCAAGCCGTTCAGAGAGCCTTCACCGAGTATCCGCCGGGGCGGATTCGGTAAAAGCCCCGGGCGCTTTCGCTTTGTGTTTTCACTATAGCGAAAATGCCCGTGTTTGGCAAGACCCCTCCGCCTTAAAGGATAATCAAGAGAAGGTTATAACATTTAAACCTTCCGGCACTTCTCCCCTCAAGGTACTTTCTCAAAGTTTGGGTGCTGTGATATGATGAGAAGCGAACCCTTGTTCTAAAGTTAAGCTCGTGGAGACGCAATCATTATGTCGCAGTGGTAGGGAGGAACGATATGACGCGGGGAAGCTTGCAATTTGGGCGTGAGGGGGACTGCTACTCTGACTTGGCGGAAAGACAGCAGCCCTCCCCAACAAACCACACAAGAAATTATACCATATCCCAACCCTCATTCACATATTGTAATGAGGAAGTAAGTGGTTTGTCCTTTGGTATCCCCCTGCGGCAGCGTCAGGTTCGTCACCTCTTTGTCTCCACGCATCGCGTGGCAAATTGCACCTGCGCTCCATCCCAAAGGACAAATTTATGCTGCTCACTGCTCAAGACGCATTCGCGCTCCGGTGCGCGATTTCGCTACAACCGATTCCGAATGAAGTGAAGCCCAGTCCGCTTCTAGCGGGCTTACTTTCAACATTAGACTGGCAGCGAAATCCAGACCATCGGATGATCCTGCAAAACTTGGTCAGTACACAAGCTGGTCTGCTCGAACAGGTGATGAAGGTTGACCCGAAAGGGAAGCCGCCTGTTGACGAGCCGATCTGCGATGAACTGTACGTGCCACCGCTGCCGAAAGCCGCCGAACTCGATGAGAAGCTGGTCACAGCGGCAAACGGGGTAGGGCGCTTTCAACGCGACTGCGCCGACTGGCTGGCGCGCAAGTCACCTATGACTCCGCGCATCTTCTTGGAGTCCGCGCCCCTGTGGGCAGCCGGGTTAGCCATCGCCAAACGCTGCGTGCTGCGCCTCAGCTTCGACGATATCTACCCGAACCTGTACGTTCTGTGGGTCGCGCCGACGACGTACTACCACAAAAGCACCGGCTTGAAGGCGATCACTAGGCTCGTTGCCAGTTCGTTGCATCACCTCCTCATGCCGGAAACCACCACGCCGGAAATGCTGGTAGCGAAGCTGGCAGGGCAGCGCCCATCAAACTATGAGCAACTTCTCCCCAGTGAAAAGAAGCTGGAAGATGCGGCGATCCGCTTTGCTGGTCAACGCGGCTTGAGTATCGACGAAGCCAGCAAGATTCTCATCCCCAAGAAATACATGGAAGGTCACGCTGAAGCCCTGATGCAGCTTTTCGACGCGCCGGACCGCATGGAACGCGAACTGCGCGGCGATGGCAAGCTGATCGTCTACAACCCGGCACTGTCCCTGATCGGCGCAACGACTCCCGCTATGCTTGCCCGCTATCTCACCGATGCGGAATGGGAAAGCGGCTTGATGGCGCGCATTATCCCTCTGACACCTGCTGAAAAAGAAGTGAAATACGTCGTCAGCACCCACTCGCCGGAACTCCAAACAACGATGGAAGCCCTCAAGAGCCGCCTCTTGCGTATTCACAATGCCTTTCCAACACCGCCAGACTGGGACGCGCTGTACTCGTCCGAAGATACAGTGCGCCTCAAGATGGTGGAGGCGCTGCTTGAACCGACGGTGATGAGCCGCTTCAATGCCTATTCCGAAGCCATGCACGAACTGACGGATCCGCGTCGCGGGCTGGACGAGCGGCTGCGCGGAAACTACGGACGCTTGCCAGTACTGGCAATCAAGCTGGCGCTGATTTTGACCGTGATGGACTGGGCGGACGAGGGCGGCAAAGAATCGCCGCGCATCACCGAAGCCCATTGGGCGCGAGCGCAAATGCTGAGCGAGGAATACCGCGCCTCAGCGCACCGCCTGTTAGCAGAACTCAACGTCAGCCAAGACGTGAAGAATGAGCAGAAGATTCTTGACTTCATCGCCCGCACACAGGCGACAAAACCGCCGACGAAGCGTGAAATTCATCGCGGCGCTGGTATCAAGAATCGCAAGGACGCTCACTCAGCGGTGGAAGCCCTGATCGAGTCAGGTGTGATCGTCGAGGTGGAACGCCGCTCTAATGGTGCTGGTCGCCCGACAACAGCTTACAAGTTGGCGGAAGGGTAGGGCGAATTATGGCAACACACCTTTGCCGAAATTCATCTGCCGGAATTATGGCACAGCCGCGAATGTCGAAATTACTGTGCCGGAATTATGGCAGAACATTCGCCGCCGAAATTCTCTCCCCTGTGAATTATGGCAATAACCCTGTGCCGAAATTCACTCATGGGAAGAATTTTGGCAAAACACCTGCTGCCATAATCCAGAATGCGGATGTATCCGCCGCATTTTTGCGAACTCACTACGCTCAAAGCTTCTCTCGACACGAGAGAAGTAAACACATTCAACCGCTTTCAGTCGAATTTCGTCACTGCTTTTGCCATTTGCCACATATTTTGGCTTTTGGCATTTTGGCATTGGTACTGACGAAATTCGTATGCGAATTGTAAGGTTGAATCATGATCAATGTAGAGCGTATCAAAGACATGATCGACTGCCGGGACGTGGTTGAACACGACTTGGGGCAGGCCAAGAGCCGACGCGGGAAGTACAGCACGTATAAATGTCCGTTCCACAATGAGACAAAGGGCTTTTCACTCGTCGTTTATGAGGATCATTGGCAGTGTTTCGGCAAATGCGGGCGCGGAGGCGATGCCATTACATGGCTGCGCTTGTATCACAACCTGTCCTTTACCGATGCTTGTGAGAAGCTGGTCACTGGTGATCTGCCACGTCTGGATCAGCCGCGTCCTCGTGTCGAACCGCAGCGCGAATCTGCATCCGAGCCACCAAACGCGGAATGGCAGCGTGCCGCTGATAAGATCGCGCACGAGGCAATGGATACCCTCTGGGGGAGGGCAGGGAAGCGAGCTTGGGAATATCTGGAGCGGCAGCGTGGTTTGACTGAGGACACCATCATTCAGGCAGGCTTGGGCTATATCCCCGGCGACTACCGCGAATGGCGCGAGATCGAAGGCTTGAAAGTCCCTTGCGGTATCACCATCCCGTGGCACGCCAATGGCGCGATCTGGGGCATCAAGGTTCGTCGCGCCGCCGGTGAGCAGCGGTATCACCAAGTCGGTGGCGGCAACATCAAGGGCTGCCTTTACTTGGCGGACGAGATTAAACCGGGCCTGCCAATTTTCCTGACGGAAGGGGAGTTCGATGCGCTGGTCGCCCGCCAAGTCGCTCGAGATCTGCTGTGTGCTACCTCCATCGGCAGTTCTGCCAACCGCCGCATCAACATGCGCTGGTACGGTCATTTTTTGGCTTCTCCGCGCGTTTTGGCACGAATGGATGATGATGGCGCAGGGGAGGGTGCTGCGGCGGAAATTGAGGCGTTGTCGGGCGCTGTAAAGCGAGCGCAAGTGCCACAGGGCAAAGACGTAAACGACTATTTTTTGCTTGCTGGACATCATGCTGTTTATGCCTGGCTGAAATCATTGGTGGAGTAATGAAATGCGAAATGCGACGATGACAAAAGGGAAATTTGAACTTAGTGAGCGGCAGCGCCAGATTTTGCGCTGTATCTACGATCACCATCTGAAACACGGGTTTCCGCCCACGATCCGCGAAATTGGTGAAGCGGTGGGAATGACTTCGACCTCGGTCATCAACTACAACTTGACGCGCCTTGTTCAATATGGATTGCTTGCCCGCCGCAGTGACATTTCGCGCTCTGTCACCCTACAGCCAGAAGGGTATCACATGTTGGGTGAATCACTGCCCGAAAGTGACGAGGTGCGACGGCTGCGGGCGCAGTTGGCAAAGGTTGAAGCAGAGAACGCGCAGCTTCATGAGCAGAATCGCCAGCTTCAGCAGCGCCTCATTGCGCTTAAGCAGACTGTGATTAGTAGGGTAGAGGCGGTATTCGGGTAACTTGAAAACATTGGCAAACAGAATGGAGAATAACTGGTGAACTCTAAAGAAGACATCTCTACGGCAGTGTACAGCTTCATTAAGTCTTACCGCAAATTGAATCGCAAATCACCAACTATTCGTGAGATAGCGCATAGCTGCTCTCTTTCGGTTGGAGGTGTTGTAAGACACTTAGATTGGCTTGAAGCTAAAGGTAAAATCGAGCGTAACGAGCGTCAAGCACGGAGCATTATACCCACAGAAGAGGATGCATAAAAAGTGAACAAATGTATGAACGCATGTTCGCCACAAATACGAACGAATGAGCTAAGATTCACTAAGGTAATTTAGCTCACTCGTAAATCGTGAAAGGATGAACAAATGCCTTCGTACACTTTAGATGCCAAAATTCAATGGGCAGATACCGGGTACAATGTCGTGAGTGGTCAAAACTTGTTTATAAGTGCATCAGGAGGTATTGGACCATGGTCAGGTCCGAACATCGGTCCTGATGGTACACCTGTCTACAAGTGGAACCAAACTATCGTGCCGGACGAGTATTTTTGTAAACTCGTCGGGAAAATTGGAATTTCTGGAACTCCATTTGGAATTGGTTCGGGCTACGGGATTCCATCCCCAGCAGCAGGGAGACTGTACGTCTCGGTCAATGACGGGGTCAATTTTGCAGATAATACCGGATCGTTTAATCTGGTAATTACTCAAGGTGCAACTGCAATTGACAACCTGATTATTGAAATTGCCCGCTATAACGTCACTGTATACAAAGACGGTTTAGCTACAACTGACCCCAACTATGCCCAGCGACGTGCTTGGACATTTGCTGAGCTTGCTGAAGTTCTGGTTGGTTTACAGTTTACAGCTCGTGCTTTGTATGAGCGTAAGTATCCCGGCAGCGTTAACTCCACTTCTCATGATCAAATGCAGTCACTTTTCCGTCGAGTGATGGGCACATTTCAAATTCGTCGAGTTCAAAATGGCTATATTGTCGCTACAGGTGATCCTTGTAACGGCACTACGGATCAGGCGTGTACCTCAGTAGGGCAGGGGACAATTGTTTTGTACGGTAACGTTCCTGTTACACAATACACAATTGCTCATGAGCTTGGACACTATTTCAACAATCGTAGTGCAACCTCAGGAGGCACTTCCTTGTACTCTCGTATGGAAACTGCTTCGGTGTTTGACAACTCAGGCACGAATACTGTTTTTGGCGTACAAGGAAGTGAATGGGCACGTGGAGCACGTGGGTGGGGAAGTGGACCTGCATCTGTATACGACAGTAATGGCAATCTCATCACACTTCGAGTCACAGATTTTCAACAAAATAGTTACACAGTCAGCGGTGTACCAGTCGGAGATCCACGACGCGTACGTGAAGTTGATGAAGCCACTGCGGATATGTTCTTAAATTGGGTGTATGCTGTCGCTACATCAAGAGTACGGGGGTTTCTAAATAAAAGTTGGCTAGCTGGTACTCCTGCAAGTTGTACGTCCGCACAGGCAAATACAGCAGCGGGTTGTACTGATACTTCAAACCCAGGTGATGCGCGTTACAACTGGATACACACTCAGATGGGGCAAATCTTCGCACAGCAACCTACTTGGGTACGTTGAGTGAGTTGAGAGGCTAAACCGCCGAATTTTCGACGCTCTTCAGCACTAAATAGCTGAAGAGCGTTGTTTGTATTACACTGATAGTTGCTAAAAAGGAGGAGACATATGAAGATTTCTAGGTATCTCATTTTGATTTCAATATTTTTATCTGTTCTAAACAGTACTTTTAATGCGATAGCCCAAGTAGCACAACATCCTCCTTCTGAACAAATGGTTTGGAGTCCCAACGGTCAATTTATTGCCAGTGTAGATGCAGATGGATTGATAACGATTTGGGACGTTGAAACAGGTCAAGCTATTCACCAAATTAATGAAGAGATGGCACAACACTATAGAAACAGTGGACTTGCCTACACAGCCGTAGTGGAGGCGATGAGTTGGGGCCCGAACGACGAACTCGCGGTAGTCGCAGCCGATGGAAGTGTGCAGATATGGGATGTAGGTGAAGGCAATCGTATTGCTTCACTGGAATATCCAGACGCGTCTCCGGGGCAAGGCCTTGGAGTAGAGGCAGGGATTTCCGATGTTACTTGGACCCCTGATGGTTCGATGTTATTGGTTGCAAGTGTCATGACGAATTTTTCTTTCTGGGATGCTCAAACCTACCAATTTATCAAAGCTCAAGAGTCGCCAAGTAGTTTTGACTTGGCGATTTTAAACGATGGCAGAATGGCTGTCGGCACGTTATACGGGGTAGCGTTCTTTCCATCCTATACGGAAACCGAATACAACCCATTTTTGACTATAAATGACGAAACGCTTTTAGGTGATGAAGTGGTGGTTGTACGCTGGAGTTTTAATAGTTCTTACCTTTTAGGTATAACCTTTGACGGTAGGACATACATCTGGGATAGAGTGACAAACTCAAGGCTACCGGTCTCTGTGGTTTATGATGTTCCATACCTCAGCCTATCAAGTGACACAGTGTATATCGATGATGGTGATTGGACAGTGATTCAAGCGGGCGGGCATATCGCTCGTTACGACTTCGCCCAAGACGATGCCATTCAATCGGCGGATTTGGACAGCGTTCCGTTGGTCGCTTCTTGGAGTCCCTACGGCGCAAGAGCAGCTTACATCACATCAAATGACCCGACGAACCTTCACATTGAAACACCAATTGTGTCTGTCGGTGAGTTGTCTCGCGTAATGGTGAGGTGTCGTTTAGAAGAAACAACAGCAAGAGCCTTCAGTGGGTATGTTGACGGGAATGATATTGCTAGTCTAATTGAGCAATTACAAACCTTACCTGACTCACAAATTCCAGCGGCCTGTCGACAGGATATGTTGTCAATAGCAAATCAGTTGCCTCAGTAAGAGAAATTATCATGTAGATCGTGAAGAGGGTATAATTTCGGCGTTGGGTAACTTGAGATACACGATGCCGAAAAGTCCCTACCGCAGTACACCGATTGTGCTTCAAGACGAACTGACCGATTACAGTCAGCTTGAAGGAACAGGCGAGGCACGAAAATTCCCTGTAGGTTCTGACCAGTGGTTCGCCTGGGTACAGACCGCTTCACGCTTCGCGTACAAGGTGTGGGTCGGCGCGCCCACCGACTCGTTTATCACACTCACATTTCGCCGTGAAGTGAAGCAGCGAGGTGGGGTGTACTGGATAGCCTATACAAAGAGTAGGGCAGGGAAGCTGCATAAGGTGTATGCAGGCAAGCCAGACATGCTTGACCTGGAACACTTGGAAACGGTTGGGCAGCTGATGCTTGAGAAATTGGCAGTAAGTTACCCAACTGTTCGGGCTGAAGCTGTCACGCAAGCGCCCATCGCTGAGAAGAAACCACGCAAGCCCCGCACGAAACGTGTGAAGCAGCCGAAGTATCCACCGCTTACAAGGGCGGATCTAAAGCCATTCCATGTGTTCACCAAAATGCTAGACTTTTGCTCTGATGAGTTTGAGAAACGATGGGGGAGGTCGTGGCGCTGGGCAGGCGGCAAAATTGCCCGCAATTATTTCGACAAGCTCTATTATGTCTGGTCGAAAGATGGCAGTGAACACGAGTTTCTTGCTGATCAACGCTATTTCATCATGACGCGGTTGCTCCATTGGGTCAATTACGGCTACGACAAAGGCTACGATCACAAGTTACCCAACTTTTGACCTTTTGCTGCTCTTTCCTTTGCGCCGCTTTGGTTTGCCTTCGCTTAACGGCTGTGCCAATTCTTTAGGCGAGTGAGGCAGGCGAAACATTTCTGGCGGGCGGCGCTGCTCACCACTTAACCTGCCAATATAGTCTTGTGTTGTCGATAGATGGGCATGTCCCAAGTTTTGACGGATGCGTTCGGCATCCATGCCGTGTAAGTAGGCATTGCGGGCATACGTCCGACGGAGATCGTGCGGCTGCACAACGGTCATCACGCCGTTGATTGAAATCGGGTAGCGATACATGATCTGATTGACCGCCCGCTCAGTAAGGCGTGTTTTTCGCACCCGTTTATCTCCTAAAAATACCCCACGAAAGACCGCGCCACTCGTGATTTCCGCCGCTTTCAGCCAGCGTTCGACATAGACCAGACACCAGTCGAGCGGACCATAAGGCACAAGTCGCTGCTTCTTGTCTTTGCCAGAACGGACGAGCAATGACAGTTCGCCGCCTAATGCCTGCCGTAAATCTTCAACGTTGAGCGCGACAAGTTCTGCCTCTCGAATGCCGGTGCAGACAAGCAGGGCGAGGATGGCAGTGTCGCGTAGGGTGGTGAGCCGATCAACGCCCGGTGTGCGAACGAGCGCACGTACCTGACTTGGGGTGAGTCGGAGATGTTCAGCATCTGGCGTATCCTGCACCATTACCTCTTTCACGGTGCTTGTGCGTGGGTGAACATCATGCTCGATCCGAATGAGTAGCTCATCCACAACTGCCTTACGGCTTGCAGGGTCTTGGAGGTCAGCGGGCAGGGCATCATAAAGTTGGTCACGGACTTCATTCGAGTTGAGCAGTGCCCGGTAGCGTCCACGAATCGTCGCTAAGTGGGCATTGGCGGCAGCAGGGGAGAGGGGAGCAAACATCAGTTCACCGCTTTTGGGATCGATGCGTGTCCGGTCATGGAGTAGGTAATTTTTGTACGCTGATAGGGTGGGGCGGTACCAAGGCAAATTTTGGTTGTCCAGCCAATCGAGAAAAAACAGCATTCGTGAATAGACATCCTTGTTGTGTTCGTCCGGCAGCAAAATGGCGAAATTTTGCTCATAGTGTTTCTTACGCTCGATTGCGTCCATTTGTAATCTTTCTGCATGAGTCGTAAACCCCTAGAAAGTGGCAAATTGGGGTAGGGGGATCGAGGCTATACTACTTCTTATAATCAACCGTATAAGAAATACTATAACCCTTTTAGTTCGCTTGTCAATCTGAGCAATATATGCGCATAAGCATCACCGTTAAGCACTCCATAAGGGATGTGCTATAGTAATGCTTTAGGAAATTTCGCTGTGAGGTTCAAATGAGCGAACAGCAATTGCAAAAAGCGCGGCAGCTCATCCAAGAGAAACGTTATACAGAGGCACGACAGCTTCTTAAGACAATAGATCATCCAAAAGCACGAGAGTGGTTGGCAAAACTTCCCCCTGACAAGTCACGATCGGGCGGTGTGCCACTACCACTGTTTATTGTAGGCTTGCTGATCGCTCTGCTTATTGGCGCGGGAGGAGGGTATCTGGTTGGACGACAATCGGCACCACCGACTGTCGAACAGCAAAATCTTGGCGGACTCTCAGCGCCAGAAGAACAAGCTACTCTGCTGCCCAGTACCGATACGCCTGCCATTGCGACCACTGCGACAATCACTCTCACACCGACACCAGACCCAATTGAACTCACCTCCACAGCTGTAAATGCAGCGAACGCGACTGCCATCATTGGCGCAACGCAGACTGCTGACGCGAGTCAATAATTGCCAGAACTTTGTTGCGCTCCAGAGCTTTAGCAGTACAATATCTGTAACGGTGCAATATAGTGACGTTACAGGTTTCGATATGGCTCAAAAGCGGCAGCAGCCTTCGGGGAAGCAGCGCGAAAAAGATGTCGCAGTATGGAACAGCCTGAATAAGCGCCAGCAGCATTACCTGAGGGCAGTCTATGTCGTCGATCAGGAGAATGAAGAATACTGGCGCTCAGAAGGTGCGCAGGGCAACTTCGACATTCCTCCTGCCAGTAAATGGCGCTGGATTCACTATCACCCAATCGGGTATGACGGCGACGAGAGCAGACTTCAGGAGGAGATCGGGCGGAAGCTGATTGATCCCGGCACCGGCTCCACGTTCGAGGCACTCGAAAAGCGTGAACTGATCGAATGTCGCTACGAAACCGTAGGGGACTCTTCGGTTCTCTATGTAAAGATGACAACCAAAGGGCGGCGCGTCGTCCGAGTCGCTGACACGGAATACAAGCCAAAGCCGAAGCGACCCAAAGGCTATCTACAGAAATGGCATTGGGAGCTGCTTGCCCTGCTGTACCGTGAGGGTGAGGTCAAGCGCAGCGGAGACGAATACAACGGGCAGTGGTTTAGTTGGAAAACCTTCCTTCGGCTGCGGGACTACAAGCCCGAAGGATTGGTACGCGAGACAAAAGACGGTGGCGCGAAGCTGACAGGCGCAGGACAGAACTTTTATGAGCGTCAATATCGCTTTTACCGTCGGGAGTACCGCGACGTTGACGCTGTTCCACCGCGTGGTGATGCGCCACCCCAGGCAGATGAAGATGACCCAAAAACTCAACGCGAACTAAAGGACTTCCAAAAGACCATCTTGGCATTCTGTCAGGAAAAATATGGACACACCTATTCGGATGGGGAGCGCGGGGTTGACTGGTATACAGCCAGCGGTGATTACTGGGCTATTCGAGGGGTGCCACCGCGCAACAATAATGAGCGCAATTACATGCCCACCTTACCGGATAGCAGAGATGCGTTCTTCGCACTCTGTCGTTTTGCATCGCTCGATCCACACAAGTACCCCCATTTGATAAATTTGTATCCTGAACCTGACAGCGAGCGCGAACATCTAGCTGCTTCCATCAAGGCGTGGCTAGAAACGCACAAAGACCCGCAGCGGTGGCGCGGGTGGCACGCTGATTATGAAATTGAGGGGATTGGGCAGTGGTCACAGCGCCGCTTCTCGAGCGGTGTACCAATGCAGCCGCGAACTTTTCTGCATGTGTGTCAGTACATGGGCATCAACCCGGAGGATTACCCTCTGCTGTATGCACAAACCCAAGACGTAAAGGAAGACGACGACGACATTGACTTGGAAGCAGTAGTAGAAGCTGTTGAAGTAATAGAGCAATACGACGACGTTACAACTCCCGATCTTCCAGCCGAAACGTTTTCTGAAGCAGTCAGCGAAACGGTACAATATAACAGCGTTACCCAGGAGGAGCCTCCACAAGTTTTGGGTGATGTGGAACGTATCGAGTATCACCTTCAAGACTTTCTCCAGACGTGGGAAGTGTCTGTACCTGCCGATGCTTTGAAGCTGCTCAGTGAAGAACTCATGGCGCTTCTACAAAGACCACAAACTGAGACTTCTCGTCCTTCGCGCTACCGTTCACGACATCCTGATGCCACTTTTGAAGAAATTGCCTGGCAGCAGCCGCAAACACGTCGAACACCCTTGTATGAGCATCGTTTTACCTGCCGCATTTGCGGGAAAGAAACTGTTCTGACACGCCGCAGTCCGACTGCCCCGACGGTCTGTGAGGATGCTGTTTGTCAGACAGAAGCGCGACGGCAGGATACCGCAGCGCGTGTCCGCAAACATCGAGAGCGTCGTCAGTCCGGTATGTAGCTCGAACTTGCTGCTGTTCATCTCCCTTCGGTGGTTGTTTTCCCGCCTTCTTTTCCGCGCGTCTTATCTCCATCTCCTGCTCTCTCCCGCTGTTTTGAGGTGCAACTTTTTTCGCAAAGTAGCACACCAGCCCACCATGCAAAGCCGCAAGCGGCTTCGACTCGGAGCGCGTCCTGGGCTTGTGCCGCTTCGCTCAGCCGCGCTCCGGTCGCCCTTCGGGTGCAGGTGAGCACCCAGGTGTGCTACAGGCGTTTTGCGAAAGTTGCACCTTACCAAAAATACAGCGGGGTATCGAGCAGACGGAGATTTCGTGCTTAGGCCGCGCCGGATCGAAAGGACGGCGCTGTAAACCTGCCCGGCGTATAACGCCGACGAACTCCTACAGATGTTCGCGCTGCACCGACTGTATCAACCGCCCTCGGCACTCTGATGTTGGGACACGACTCTCCAAAGGAGGATTTTGAGTTGTGTTTTGGCAAGCCACACGGAGAAGGTCGAGCGCAGATCGTCGCGGATGGGGCAGCAAAAAGAAGCTGTACTACCGGAAAGGTCAACGTCTCGAGGTGATCGTTGGGAAACGATCCCGGGGCGCATCCGGGCGGCAACCTGCGCGTAAGGGCGTTTTTCTCCCATTTTTAAGTGAAAGGATCAGGGTATGACACACCACAAGTGTCACATCGCAACGGCTCGGATCGGGTATCGCGGTCGCGCTGATGAACGTGTGCTGGATACGACGGTCAAGAGCGGAACGGGACTCGGCGCGGTCTTTGCGCCGACGTGGAAGCTGGTGATGGGTGTAAAACGCGGTGAGCTATCGTGGTCAGCCTATGTCGAAGGTTACACAGCGTTGATGCGTGACCGCTACCGCGAGAACCAAGCCGCCTTTTTGGAAGCGTTGAACAGTGAAAGGCTGGTCGTGTGCTGCTACTGCAAAGACATGCACGCGACGACGCGCCACTGCCATCGCTATCTGCTCGTCGATATTCTCGAAAAGGTGGCGACACGGCACAGCATCGCCTTCGAGTATGTCGGTGAAGTGACAAGCAGCCGGTCAGATTGATCGGCTGTTTTCTTTTTCCTTCAAACATTACGATTGAGCTTAAGTGAGGTGAATCATGGGAGTCATCACCCTGTATACCGATGGCAGCTGCGAAACACAAACACGAGTTGGCGGCTGGGCAGCCGTCTTGCGCTCTGGCGATCATCGCCGCGTTTTGCAGGGTAGTGCGTCCGACACAACCGTGAACGCGATGGAGCTGACGGCTGTCATTGAAGGACTGGCGGCACTCAAACAGCCATGTCAGACCGTCCAGGTGTTCGCTGACTCGAACTATGTGGTCAAGGGCGTAAACGAGTGGCTGACGGACTGGAAAGCACGCGGCTGGCGGAGCGCGAAGGGGAAGGAGATTGCCAATCTCTCCCTCTGGCAGCGTCTGGATGCGCTGCTCGGTCAGCACACCGTCACCTTTACCTGGCTGCCCCGTGAGTCGAACGGCGAAGCGGATGGACTGGCGCAGGGCGCAAGGATGGAGCACGGTCAGACAAAAGCGGAACCGGAGCGAGAACCACAGTCAATCCCTGCTCCGCCACCCAAACTGCATATCATGGTCGCGGGCAGCCGCTACGCGACGGGCGAGATGCTGGCGTATGCGCGTCGGGTCGTCCACCGCGCTCACCAATTAGGGCATGTCATTGTGGTAGGCGACAACCCACAGGGCGTGGATCGGGCGGTCGTGCAGGAATGTCGGCGGCTGAAAGCAGCGGTGGTTGTGGTCGGCGTGGCGAACTTCCCGCGCAATGGGGGCTGTCGTCACGGGCAGTACATGAAGGTGGAGCGTGATTTGTACCGAGCAGCGGGTGGTCATCTGCTGGACAAGTACACCGTGCGAGATCGTTACATGGTGGACATGTGCGGGTTGGGCATGTTCATCTGGAACGGCGACAGTCGCGGGACGAAAGCGGGCTACGATTACGCGCTGCAGCGTGGCAAGACAGCACATCTGATGAACTTCTCGCGGGAGGTCGTGCCATGACCGACGCCATCCTTGCCATCAGCACCTACGGTTCTCAGCGCGTGAAAGACCCTGCGACGCATCAGACAGTCAGCGCGCACAAAATCGGGTATACGAGCGCAGCCGCTCATATCCTGCTGGCATTGTATGGGGAACAGGCGCGGAATGTTTCCCCGCGCCAGGCATCCTACGTCTATATCCAGATTGAGGGCGAGACCGTCGTGCGGCACGGCTACATCTTGCTGAGAGTGACAGCGGAGGAGATCATGCTGGCTGAAATGACAGCCCGCCGTTTCCACCGCGCTGCCGCCTACCTGTGGCGGGATGGCGTGTGGCGTGAGTTACCCAACAGCCGCACCGCCGATTACGCTCCAGTCCAGCCGCGTTCCGGTCCCGACTTCAATCCCGTCGGTTTTCGTCCGCCGTCGCCTTCGACGGGCGAGCGCGAGACCGTGGTGAAGGGGATCACCGTTGAGCGCAGTCAGCGCGAAGAAGGGGGCAGCGTTTGGTGGTGGCTGTTGGGTGAAACCTATCCGCATCGAGAACTGCTCAAGCGGTCTGGCGCACGTTTCAGTGGCAAACGAAAGGCATGGTACTTCGTAGGCGCGGAACTGCCCGACGCGATTCAGGCACTCGTAACGGAACAGACTCATGCAGATGAGCCGCAGCCTGATCCGGTGTCGCCACTGCTCGACATCTTTGGCGGACGACTCGTCGGCAAAGAGCGTGGATCCAACGGCGACATCATCGTACAAGGTGAGAACGGGGTGTTCGCCACGCGCACCATGCTGGAAGATCGCTTCGGACAGTCACATGTCCTGTGGGTGTTTGACCTGCCACCGCACTTCCGGCTGGGTATTTCGCTCTCCGACATTACTGCGGCTTTGCAGCGGAATGGCGCGGTTCTCGCCATCTACAAACAGCAGTGGCGGTTTGAAGGCGCAGAGCGAGTCGCCGCGCTGGATGCGCTCGTCGAAAGCATCCCCTTCACCCATAGTGCTGATGATGCGCCCTGTACCGTCGATGAAGCCGCCGCGATTTTGGGAATGTCTGTAAAGGATGCTCCCGCAATTGAACCCCCGCCGCGCCTGTTCGCGCTGCATGAGACCGCTTATGCCCGCTACGAACTCGAAACGACGGATGGGAAACCCATCCTCACGGGAACACCGGGTAAAGTGATCAAGCTCTACCACCATAATGCGAAACACGGCTGGAGCTATGATGTGGAGTTCGAGGGGATCGGTGTATGCTGGTCATTCGAGCGTGAACTCACCCCGCATGAACCGCTCCCCGGCATCAGGATTACGCGGGGCGCAGTCGTTCCCCCCGGTGCGGTGCTGCCACCAACGGATGCAGAAATCAAGCGAACATTGATCCAGTACGGGCAGCAGCCCCCTGTTGAGGAAGTCGCCCCTACCGAACCTGAAATCGAAGCCTCTGCTCTTACCGATGAGGCACCACCGCCCGCCATTCGTATCTTCAAGCCTACCTCGATGCCTGCTGAAGGGGAGCCGATGGATGCGGTGCAGACCGCGATCCGCACCGTCAAGACACAGCCTCTCGCGCTGGTGCAGCGGAACACATCCCTCAGTGGACGTGCTGTTCGCATTGAACAGGCATTTGTTGGGGAACTGACAGGCAGCATCACCGGGAATGTGTGGTGCTATGGATTTTCGGTGCATGAAGGCATTTGTATCTACCTGAACATGGGCGGTCCCAGAATGGCTGTAGAAGCCATTCGCGCGAAGTTGAGCAAAGGTGATCAGGTTACCGTTGTCCCGTGGGACGCGCCGTCTGTCGAACTGACGGCGGGCGAAGGGAACACGGGCATGTATCATGACTTCTTCGCCAACATTCCCGAAGCGCGGTTCACCTCGCTTATCCTGCTGCATGACAGTGTGATTCATCCCCAGTATGGTGGGAAAGCGACGACGTTTCTCCTGTACGTAAGCGAGGAACAAGCCGTCGGACAGCTGCATCGTCATGTCGCGCAGCTCGTCAAAGTGCCGGTGTTTGAGGCGTGGGCTGCTTACCTATGGTCAGCCGGGCAAGCGGCGATGCTGGTACGAAAGACACGCGGCGAGGGTGGACTGACCCTCTACGCGGTTGACCTGGACATCGACTCGTGGACCCGCCTCATTACGGGCGGTATCGAGCAAGGCGTTATCAGCCTTCCCTGAAACATCCCAACTCCATCCGTGAACGCCTGATCCGTAAAGGGTCAGGCGTTTTTGTATTTCCGAAGGTAGGTTTTTCAATGGCAAGGGCAGAGAGCAAGCAAATTCTTGGATACCTTCCCACGTCGCTGCATCATTACGCAGCGATCCTGTCACTGGTCTCGCCCGCAACCCCCGCAACCCGGATGCTCGATCCGTATGCAGGCGAGGGCGAGTTTCTCGAAGCAGCGGCGCAGGCGTGGAATGTCACCCCCTACGCCAATGAACTGGACGGTGAACGGGCGCAGAAGTGTATTGAGCGCTTCGGTCCGACACAAGCGGTGCGCTGCGACGTAGAACGGCTCGTCGCGTCCAACGAGGCATTCGGCATCCTGTGGGCGAACCCACCTTACGACCATGACAAGCTGGCGAAAGCGTCCAAGCGGGTCGAGTTTGCGTATCTCCGTCATGCGTGGAAATGGGCAGCCGACGGCGCGATCATCTTCTGGGTAGTCTATCACCAGCATTTGACTGAAGAAGCGGCGGCATTCTTCGCCAGAAACAGCCGCAGCGTTGATGTCTGGGCGCTGCCCGGAAAACACTTGAATGAGTACGATCAGATCATCGTTGCCGCGATCAAAGGCGCACAGCCCGAACCGGACGCGCTCTACAATGCCATCTTACGAGAGAAAGCAGAACCACGTTCCCTTACCGTGCAAGCCGAACCCCTGTACCGTGTTCCGCCACCGCCGGATCCGAACCGGAAATTCGTGTTCGCGCCGGACGTGATCGACGAGGCGCAGGGTTTGCGCCTGATTACGGAGGGTGGCGCGTGGCGCTCGAACGCTTTTCAGGCACTGCTCCAGACTCCGCCGCCGCCATCGGACATCGAACCCGTGGTCGCGCCGCGTCCGGGACACCTGGCGCTGGTTTTGGCAGCAGGGGTCGCGGATGGTGCAGTGATTGAAACTGCTGACTATGGGCGGGTTGCCATTCGCGGCAAGACACAGCATGTCGAGCAGATCGCCCGCGTCGAGGTCGAAGCGCAGCCGGACGGCCCGGAACGCCAGGTGAAGAAAACCACTATCCGGCTTAAACCGACCACGACCCTGACGCTGTTGAGCGCGGATGGCACCACCGTCGAGATGGAAGGCGATGAGGCGCTCCTGAACTTCATTACCAGCAACAAAAGCGCATTGGCAAGCTATCTGAATACGCGCTTCAAGCCGATGTACTGCTTTGACTTCGCCGGTGTCGGACGCTGGCTGGATCGTATTCGGCTGAAGGGCAAACATACGCTCTACACCGCTCAGAAGCACGTCATCGGCGCGGTGGCACGCGGCTTCCAATCTCGTGACAGTATCCTCCTGGTGGGCCAAATGGGTGTCGGTAAAACCGCGATTGGCGGCGCGGCGGCGATTGCGATTGCCGCAGGCGTGGTGCAGCAGCTCGCGGGTGAAATGCGTCCCGATCAGGTTGTTCTCATCGTCGCGCCGCCGCACCTGGTGGAAAAGTGGAAGCGCGAACTCCATTCCATCAGCCCAAATATCATCGTGGAACGCTTGGACCGCCACGAAGATGTCAAGCGTTTTATGGACAAGTCGGCGCGGATCGGCGCGGGAGTCGCCAAAATCGGGTTGATCAAGCGCGACTTGACCAAGCTGGGCTGTGCATGGGACGCGGCGGTGCTCTGGCGGGAAAAAGCGACAGCGCTGTGGCGGTATGGCGCGCCTGTCCCGGAGGGCTACGAACCGCAGCAGCGGATCCATCGGGAGAAGCGGCCGCATTGTCCGACCTGTGGCAGCATCGTGATGCAGGAGAAGAAGGGAATGAGTGTCCCTGCCTCGCGTTCGTGGCTGGAAAGTGGCAAGCGGACGTGCGCTGTCTGCCTCTCTCCGCTTTGGCAGGAAGCGCGGGATCGCGGCTCACGTCCAAAAGGTGGCGAGAAGTATCCGTCGAAGAATCCCCGTTACCGCATTGATGGATATTTAAAACGGCTGTTCTGTGACCGCGTGTACCTGCTGGTGTGGGACGAGGTGCATGAGGCACAGCACGGCGACACGGGGAACGGCGAAGCCTTCGGACGGATGGCAGGCATTGCAGACAAAGTGCTGGCAATGACCGGCACACCGTTCAACGGACGTTCCAGCAGCCTGTTCAATCTCGAATACCACTTGAATGCGCGTGTCCGACAGCGCTACAACTGGGGTGGTGCGCCGCGTTTGAGCCGCAAAACGCGAGGCGCGGGTTATCAGGTCGTTTTCGACGAGAACACCCGGCAGCGCGGGCGCGCCGAGTCGCGCTGGGTGGCGGATATGGGCGTGCGCGAAATGGTGGTGGAGGAACGTCCGTCATATGACCGTGAAACCGGCGCGTTCACGGGGACGACGACGTATGAGCGTCCTTACGAGGAGGCTCCCGGAATCTCACCGCTGCTGGTCGCGGAAGTGCTGGATCACGCCATCTTCTTCAGTTTAGGCGATCTGGGCAAGTGGCTGCCGCAGTTCGAGGAGATCGCGCTGCCCGTCGAAATGGATGCGGATGTCTACGGAGAGTATGACCGCACCCGCCAGCGCCTCAAGGATTACCTGATCCAGCGGCGTTGGGAAGGGGATACGACCTTCAGGGGCGCGTACCTGCAATGGGCGATGGGCTGGCCTAACGCGCTCTTTCGTCCCGAACAGGTCATCCACAACCTGAAGCATCCGATCACCGGCGAAGCGCAGCCCTATGTGGTCGCATCGCTGCCCTCGTTCGGGGAAGAGCGCGTGTTTGCCAAAGAGCAGGCGCTCATCGATCTGGTACGGGCAGAACTGGCGGATGGACGACCGTGTGTCATCTATCTCCGTCAAACGTCAACCCGTGACATCCAACCGCGCATCGAACGGCTGATCCGGGAGCAGGTTCCCGGCGCAAAACCGTTCATCCTCAAAAACACAGTGGATGCCGAACGGCGCGAAGCCGTCATCGAAGCGGAGGTGACGAAGGGAACGAATGTGGTCATCTGCAACCCGGAGTTAGTCAAAACCGGGCTGGATTTACTTCATTTCCCGACGCTCATCTTCCACGAACTCGTGTTCAATCTCGGCACGCTGATGCAAGCAGCAGCCCGTTCGTACCGCCTCAATCAGACGCATCAGCACTGCAAGGTGTACTACCTTTACTACGAGGGGACGATGGAAGCAACCGCGGTGCAGCTCATGAGCCGCAAGCAGCGTGCCGCGAAGCTGCTGACCGGAGATATTGGGCTGACCGGGTTGGATGCGCTGACCGAAGGCGAAGGCGGGTTTGAACAAGCGCTGCTCGACGCGATTGGACGCGATGAAGGACTGCTCGATCCGGCGGCGTTGTTCAAGACGGCTTCCGGGGCGACGGAGATCGCGGACGAGGATGCGGCATACTGGAACGTGGCAGTGGGAAGTGAGGCAGGGGATGCCGAACTGAAACTGGGCGCGGCAGCGAACGTCGAGACCGACCCGCTGGTGGCGCTGGCCGTTGAATTGGGCGGCGTTGTCACGCCCAAAACATCCAACGTGGAAATGCCACCTCCGAAAGCGGAAGGACGACTTGAATCGGTTGAGGCGTATCTTGACCGGGTGCATATCATCAGCGACAAGCAGTGGAAGAAGCTGAAAGCCTATCTGCTCTCGGTTCTCGCCGAGGGTACCGATGAAGTCATCGGGATGCGCGACTCCGCCTTTTTAAGTTACCCAACTCATGAGGAGGCGCTGACCGCGTGGTTGACAAACTGGCTCAGGACAGAGCGCGTCGTATTCACAGGCTGCGAAGCGGAAGTCGCCGCGCAGATCATCGGACGGGCGAAAGCGGCGTTTGGGGCTGCTCCAGCACTTGAGCCGGTTATCCCTTCCGATGAACCAACGAGCCAGGCGCCTTCGCCACTGTTCATCCTCCAGCGGCGAGAAGCATCCATGCGACGAACGAAGCCCGCGCCCCAGCTTGCCACCGCAGCGAAAGGAGACGAACTGCCGCAGCAGCTCGCCCTGTTTTGATCTGCTTCAACCGTTTTTCCAACACTTGTATCACCGTTGTTCCCCACTCGATGCCTGTCTGACACTGACCGCCATTCATCCTGCCGGAGATCGTCCGACACCCTCCCGTCATATTCCGCTGCACGACAGCAGGGCACTGTCAGACGCGCTCACTGACCTCCAAGCGGCTAACCGACAGGGGTGGGGTGCATACTTCGCGGTTGGGCTGCGGCGGACCGGGCTGACTCGCTGGCGACGCGGTGGGTTGGCGGATGTGGTGGCGCTGCCTGCGCTGTTTGTGGATGTCGATGATCCCTCGGACGATGCCCGGTTCAGGTTGGAGAGGATGTCCCCGACGCCCTCGTGTATCGTGTTCTCCGGCGGCGGCTATCATGCCTATTGGTGGCTGGATGAACCGTTGTCGGACATGGCACGGGCGCGAGAACTGCTGCAAGGATTAGCCGAAAGGACGGGCGGCGACAAGTTGAGTCCCGCCCAAAGTCTCCGCCTGCCCAACACGATCAACAACAAGCCGGGGCGCGCTGGGCGGCGCTGCGAAATCAGGCTGCTCACCGATGTGCGCTATCCCCTGAATGCTTTTCCGCCAGCAGCGCCCAAGCAGCGGCCTGAACTGCGCTGCTCAAACCGTCGGACAACCTCCACCCGGTTTCTCCCCTCTCCCGCGCTGATGGATGCTGTCGTCCAGACGTTCGCTGGACAGGGCTATCGTCCTGCCGGTGAGTGGCTAAAGGGGCGCTGTCCGTTCCCCCAACGACACAAACATGGCGATCAGCACACCAGCTTCGCGTTCAATACGCGCACCGGCTATGGCTACTGCCATGTGTGCGGCACGCTGCTTCTGAAAGACCTGTGTCCGGTACTCGGTATCGCACCCTCGTGATGAGCTGAGGGATGAAAGGAGGTGATGCCCGACTGCAAACCGCGTTTTCCTGCCAGTGATTATCTCAACCCAAACAGAAAGGATTCTCCTATGACCAAAACAGCCGCACCACCCCCAACCGTGATCACGCTCACACTGCCCACGCCACATGACGGCGGTATCCCTGAGGATGAACGCACCGCGACCCTGCTCATCCAGCGCGGCGATCTCGCCCATCTGCGCCAGTTCCACTACAACGGCTACCTGCCCGACATGATGGAGGCTATTCGGGAGGCGACAGAGGCGCTCGGAGCGGTGGAAAACAATCCGCCCGTGATTCCTGAAACGAAACCAGCAACCACCAGACCGACTTCCAAAGCCAGATCAAAACCTACGTCGAAACCTGAGCCTCAAGCGGAAGCATCAGAACCAACCATTTCTGTTCCACTCAAAAAGGGCAGCATCGACGTGAAAATCAGCCACCTCAAGATCGTCAGTGGTGAAACGGATGCGGCGGCATACCGCCAGGCAGTCCTGATCGCGGGACGGCTGATCGACGGCAAGCTTTGGGATGGGAAATCGCCCATTCGCATTGACGACGTGTACACGGTGGCGAAGAAGCTCAAACACCTGGCTGACAACGAGTTGAGTCTTTTTGCACTGACGGATTTTGTGCAGATCGGCAACGTTGAGCAAGACACCTCATCGGACGAATTGGCAGACGACAGTGATGAGGCATTCGCGCTGCCCGCTGACGAGGCTGCGCCCACCCTGTTTTAGTTACCCAACCTGCATGAGCCTAACAAAAAGAAAACGATCATGACCGAGATGACCCCCAAACCCCGTATTTTCAAGATCGGCGCAACCCGTATCGTCGAGGACGCTTCAACCAGTGGCTTGAGCGCGGAAGCGGTGCGCGAACGCCTCAAGGTGAACTTTCCTGAACTAGCACACGCGACGGTGCGGGAAACCACCCTCGAAGATGGAACGGTGGTGCTGGAGTATTTGAACCAGCCCGGGCGCAAGGGATAAATCCCATGTCGCTCGCCTTATGGACAGTCGAAGACCTGCGCGACTGCCTGCTGGCGATCCCTCCGCTCGAACTGAAAGGGATGGCACTCTTGCGGGAGTGCCGTCCGGCGGACGGGTTCTTTCCGGTAGGGATACCGCGCCAAACGATGGTCGAAGCCATCACCGAAATCACCGCTTACACCGAACGCGCCCGCCGCATGGGGGAGGCGCTGGCGAACCTCGCCCCGATTCCGCTCCTGGATCAACCAATTTTGGAGTACGGCTTATGACGACTCACACCCTGCTCGATACCTATACCCTGTTAGCAGGGGCAGTGCGTGATGATCCGTTCCTCCTGCTTGCCAACGCTGTGGCGTGGCTTGATCCGTTGTGGACGCTGGACGCGGATGACATGGAAATCGAAGACGACGGCTTAGGCATCGCGCTGGTCGTCACCCGGCAGGCGTTCCCCGACATCTACGCGGGCGCAGTGGAACGCATCCGTGCTCATCTCTCAGCGGCGGAACTTGACCGTTTCATCTGCGGCGAAATCACCCGGCGCGGCATCCCCATCGACAACCTGGAGTACATGTCCTACGGCATTCCACTCGATGCGGCGGGCGCGCTGCTCGAAGACCCTGAGTTCTATACGCAGCACCCGGACACCCTTCCCATCCTCGCGCTGTTTGGCATCGATCCCGGACGAGAACGCTACCGCGTTGAAGTCCCCGATATCGCGTACACCGCCGGGCGTGCAGCAGCGGACAGCCTGGTGAAGCAGGGGGATGCCCATTGGCGGCAGGTGGGATGGACGCTGGCATGGCTGTTCTCTTGTTCGGGGAACTCGGTGATCGACCTGGATTACGAGAGCTTGATGGACATCCCGCCGCTCTCGTGGGAGCCGAATGACGTGGCGTTTGCTGTTGACTTGATTGAGGAGGCAAACGGCATCATGGCGGATGTGAACGCGGGATTGCAGTGGCTTGGGACGACACCGGGGGCGATGGCACAGCTTGAGGGCAACCTGCGCCGCATTTTTCGAAAGCTGAAAACAATGAAAGGTAAACAACGTGATGACCTCCGTATCGCATTGGAGTGGCGACCTGTTGGCGACAGCGATGGCGGAACAGCCCTCGCTGATCCTGAGTTTCTACACGTTCGGGGTGATGCTGCGTAAACAGGAAGGCGCAGCAGTGTCCGAATACCCTGTAGATGCTGCTCACGTCGCGGCGGCGCTGTCGGCGAAAGTGCGCTTCGACACCGGGCTGATGAGCGAAAATACCCTGCTTGTCCGACAGGAAGGGGTGAAGCGGACGGTGGTGGAGTACCGTCCGCCCGGTAAGACGGGCATTTTTCTGGAAGGGGCGGAAACCGCACTGCGCGTGCCGCTGCCCCCGCTTATCCTGATCCGCGTGACGACGGACAATGCACCGCAGTATGGGCTGTACGCGGTAAAGAAGCGCCCATCCGGTATGGAGGAGCCGCTGTTTCATGTTCCGCTGCCGAATGTGTTCTCCAGCGGCGCGATCTGCTGGGGCAGCGTGAAGCGCGTGTCGGACGAGGCGTTAGCGGGAACCAACCTCAAGGACGACTGGACGATGCTCCTGGGATCGCCGTTTGGTGATCACGCCTGTTCAGGCAAGTCGAAAGCCTATCCGTCGGACATCCGCAAGCAGCTCATTGAACTGGAAGGGCGAAAGGCGCGGGTCTATCCGAAACGGGACCTCATTCCAGTCAAAAAGACACTCGCACAGGTTTTAGGAGACGAGCGATGACCAACTTATTTGACCCGAATCTCTACCTCAAGACCGTGACCATCGTTGGTTTAGGCGGTACAGGAAGCCAGATTGCCCGCAGCGCCGCCCGCATCCTGTACGACATGAAGGTGCGCCGGATGCACACTCCGCAGCTTGTCCTAATTGATGGGGATACCATCGAGATGAAGAATGTCGGACGGCAGCTTTACACGGCTGCGGATGTCGGACAGTCGAAAGCCCATGTGCTGATGCGCCGTTTCAACTGTTCGTTGGGGTTGAACACAGTGGGCATCGCTGAACCCCTGAACGCCGAAAAGCACTTCGAGCGGCACAGCGGCGGAATCGTGATCGGTGCGGTGGACAATCATCTCGCCCGACAGGAATTGAGCCGAGTAAGAAATGCTGTTTGGATTGACTGTGGAAACCATCACGCGGCGGGACAGGTTTGCGTCGGCAATACCGATGATCGGGAACTGATGCTTCGCCATCTCGATAGGAAGGAAGGGAAATATCCGTATTTGCCCAATGCGGCGCTCGTCTTTCCGCAGCTGCTTGAACCAGAACCACCCGCGCCGCAGCCCGTTCAACCCCTCTCCTGCGCCGAACTCGTCGAGGAAGGCAGCCAGCACCTGCTCATCAACGACTGGGTTGCTGTCGTCGCCGCTCAGTATCTCTACAAGCTCCTGCATCGCCAGCCAATCTCGTCCTTCCTCAGCTATCTCAGCAGCGACGGAATCGGGGTCAGAAGTGTGCCGATTACAAATGAGGATCTTTCTGCCTACTTGAGAAGGGAGAATTAACGATGCTCGACTATCGCCGCCAGAACACGCATCGGTCAAAACTGCCAAAGCCGGGCGAGATCGGACACATCGTCGGATTGAGTACCGTGAACCCCCACCGCAAGTGCATTGTCAGCCATTACCCGCTGTGTGAGAGCGCCGACTATCGCTACAGCGTCGGTATTCACACCGTCTGGGTGCGTTTTCTCGATAATGGGGAAGTCGCCTGTTTCAGCGGCTTCTGGTTTCGGTCACAGGACGAAGGCTAATGCGTGTTCAGATCCGATCATAAGCAGCCCCTCACACGAGGGGCTTTTCTTTTTCTGGAGGTTTATGACTGCTCAACTTCCCCTATTCGAGTTTGTAGAGGCGCTGCCTCAACTGCCTGATCCAGTCCAGATGCTGCGGGAAGGGGCGGCACTCGTCTTGAGTGTATCCGGCGGCAAGGACAGTGATGCAATGACTCACCATCTGCTTCGGCAGCGTGCCGCTGAAGGCTGGTCGGGCGCTGCTTACCTGGTTCATGCGGACATGGGACGCGCGGAATGGCACAACACAACGGAGTACATCTACGACCTAGCGCGGCGGACAAGCGTCCCTCTGCACATCGTCCGCTGGACACACGGTGATCTGATTGACCGTATCTGGGCGCGTTATCACGCTGATCCTTTGCGTCCGTGCTGGCCCAGTGCCGCCGCTCGCTACTGCACATCTGACCTCAAACGGGGTCCGATCTCGCGCTGGATTCGGGCGACATTCCCGACGGGCAATGTCGTCTGCGCGATGGGCTTGCGCGCGGAGGAAAGTCCGGCACGCTCGAAGAAGTCGGTGGTCAGTATCCGTGAGGACTGTACTGCTCCCACACGCCGTCGTCTGACACTGAACTGGCTGCCCATCCACGACTGGCAAGTGTCGGACGTATGGCACTGCATCGAGGCACATGGGGGCGTTTGTCATCCAGCGTACCGGTTGGGGAATGAGCGGTTGTCGTGCGCCTGCTGTGTTCTGGGCAGCGTCAATGACCTGCTCAATGGCGCAATTCACAACCCTGAGACCTACCGTGAACTCTGTCGGATTGAGGCGGTGACGGGTTACAGCTTCCGCAAAGGCTTCTGGCTCAGTGATCTTCAGCCCGATCTGCTCCCACCGGAAACTCGTGCCGCTGTTCACCAGCACCGACGGAAGGAGTTAGCATGAGTACCGTACATCTCGACTGGCAGCCCGTGATTCTGCTCAAGATCGTGCGCCTGCCGTTCAGGGACTATGGGGGGCTGTCGGTGCAGCGCGCTTACCTCGCGTTCGACGCGGAGCGGCTGCTCTACGCCGATTGGACGCTCGAAGCCGACGAACGTAGTGCCACATTGATCTGTCCGACAGGCTGGATGCAGCCCGCACCGCTCACATTCCCTGTGCGTTTGGAAGGCAGTGGGGCGCACCTTATTCCTTCCGGGACGTGGCTGCTGCCCTATTCTGACGCGCTGTTCGCACTCTACCTCGGAGCGAATGCCACTTTCACTCAGCTTGTCCGTCGAATCGATATGCAGCCCACCGATCCGGTCACGCTTGCCACCCTCACTCGTCTTACCCAGCTTCTCTAAAGGAAAGGTTTTTCAGATGAACGACAACACGACGCTCCCCATGCAGCGGTATCACCAGCATTTCGACGGACAGGCATACAACACAGTGGCGGAACTGCTCGCCAGCAACCTGAATGTAGATAGGGACGACAGCCGCGTAGTGGATGCGATGATCCTGCTTCAGGATGCCGCCTTCGGCTCATGTGAGCATCCCGATTTCACCGATGCATGGCACACACTGGCGGTGTTCTGTGGGCGGCACTGGCTTTCCATCCACACGGTGGAGGCGATGCGCGATTTCCTGCGCCGCTTTCGTGAGGACGACACGCGGATTGACGATTTCGAGTCCACCGCGAAGGCGATGCTCTTAGGCTATCGCGGCTTGGATGAGGTGAAAACCGCAGTGGCTCATGCGAATGGCGTTCACGGCTGGCGCGGACGCATGGCGTATGAACTGCTGGCAGCGGCAGAGTATTTGATTCAGTCAGCGGTTCAACTGCTGGCTTGTGATGATGAGGCATACACCCGCGAGAAGCTGCACAAGGGCTTGAACCGCGTCACGGGTGCGCTGTACGAGGGCATCCGTCACAGCGAGAAGCCTGCACTCTACAACTTCAAGTCGGTTTACTTCCCCGACGAACGAGACCGCTAACGCTGCCATCCCATACGAAGCAGCGGCACGCGCCGCCCCTGTCTTTCCCACACAACAGGTTAACCTCTACCGCTGGTTCTCTTGCGTCCGCCATCCACGACGAGCGGGTGTTACTGTCCATCTGCGGGTGCCTTATCTCCCTCGTGTACGCTTTCCGCTCATCACCCTCGCTCCTAGTGGATGCAGCTGCCAAAACGCGGGGCTGTTCATCCCCGCTCGCATCACCCTGCTGCTGCCATCGTTTGACCGTTTGGGCTGGCGCTCTGCCAGTTCCCCCCTGTTTCCCTCGCATCACCAACAGTCCGTCAGCCTAATGCTTTTGTTCCCATGTTTCTCCTTCAGCGCAGCGCCTCCATCAAGCCAAATATGCCGATTTATCCTGACCATCCTAGCAGGCGCGGCAGGGTGTCAATCCCGCTCGCGGGATCGCTTTCGCCCGATTGCGTCTGGCTTGTGCCGTTTCACTCATGCAATCGGGCGAGCGCCTTTCAGGTGACACCACTGCCCGATGCGCCTGCTCATGTCCGGTCAGAAATCGGCACAGGGCTGATGGAAAAAGCGCACAGCGCGAGGAGAACAATATCATGGGTACTTCAATCAATATGCAGGTGACAGGTTTCGTAGGTGGTGAGCCGCAGGTCAAAGAAGTGGGCGAACAGCGCGTGGCGAGCTTCAGCGTGGCGGTCAGCCGCAAGAACGGCGGCGGGAAGAAGGTGACGCTGTGGGTGCGCGTGAATTGTTGGAACCGCCTCGCGGATGTGGCTGCTCAATACATCCACAAGGGTTCGCTTGTCCAAGTGTCGGCGGAGTGGCTGCGCCCGTCCGCATGGGTGGATCAGACTGGTACGCCGCAGGCGAGCTTGGACATGGATGCCAGCCGCCTCGTCCTGCTGGATCGGCTTGACCGCGACGAGAACGAAACGTCGGGTGATGAGGACATCCCGTTCTAGAGGCGACTTAAATCAGACAAGAAGCGGCGCACACGTGCCGCTTCTCGTATTGCCATCGATGTTTGTTATTGCACATTCAATGTGTCATGCCTCATAATGTGAAATTGTACACTACCCTTTGACATACGGCATCTTTATGCAGGGCATTTCACATGGCTGAAACTAATAATCCACTATCGTATTTAGACCGTGAAGAGCTGATACGTTATGTGGAAGATTTGCAAGAACAGTTACGTATGAGCCAAGCGTTTGGTGAGGTGTCTGACCTGCCCCCTGACTATGTACCAGAGGGAGTGAGAGTCGAGAGCAAGTGGGCATAGTCCGCCGGGGACAGGAATCCGAGCGCACTATGCGGCCGGTGGAGATTGTACTCCTCGCGCCAGGTTTCGACGA
>DAOTZD010000016.1:0-127587 GCA_034434595.1 Anaerolineae bacterium | reverse complement strand
GCGGATATCACTGTACTGCGCGACGGAAATGCCGTTGCGGAAATCCGTCCCCGCCACGACTTCTACCCCGAAGCGCGGGGCATGAACACTATGACCATCGCGGGCGCACACTCCACGCTCGAAAATGACTTCTACGTGCTGCTCGTCGGCTGGCAGGCAAGTCAAGCCGATCCTACATTGATAACCGCCACGTTCAAAGTCTATATCAATCCACTCGTCAATCTCGTCTGGTGGGGCGGCTTGATCTTGATTCTTGGCACAGTGATCTCGGTGCTGCCCAACGAAAGCGCGTCCGCCCGCATCAAGGCGAAACGCGGCGCGCGCATCAGCGCGGGAGCGCCTGCATGAAAACACCCTCTACCTCCGCATTGGGTATTCTCTTTTTCGTCTTTATCACAACCCTTATCGTGTCCACTGCTGCCGCGCAAGATACCCCGCCGCGCACTGTAAGCGACGATCAAGTCAACGCGCTGGCGAACCGTATGTACTGCCCCGTCTGCCCCAATGAAACACTCGATGCCTGCCAAACTCAAGCGTGCGTTAACTGGCGGGAAGAAATCCGCATGATGCTTGAGAGCGGCGCAAGCGAACAGGACGTGATCGACAATTTTGTCGCACGCTTTGGTGAACGAGTGATCGGTACGCCGCAAGACCCACTGCTGCGCGCATTGGCGCTCATCTTTCCTGTTGTGATTGCCGCTGTGGGCTTAATTGTGGGCGTGATTACCTTCACACGGTGGCAAAACCAGCGCAAGCGCGGCGATGCGAGCGCGGGCTTGAACAACCCGCCAGCGCTTAGCAGCGACGACGTTGACTACCGCCGCGCTATCGAAGACGATTTGAAGTAACTTGAGAGAAGAAGTATTAAGGTAAAGGAGAAGTGTTGTCGTCCATGTCCTTTGATGTCCGAATGTTTTCGCCCAAACATTGAGAAAGCATTGTGACATTGTATTTTGCAAATGTTAGCGGCGTAGTGTTAGGAAAATAAAACGTTGGACGAGGTCAAACGCGGACACACTTACGAGACCCTCTATGAGCGATGTTGATTTACTTCCAGAATTAGAACCATCCCCTTCTGACACGAGTGGCAAGAAAAACCGTTTGTCTCCGGGTTCAATTGTATTGTTATTCGGTATTGTTTTGATGGCAGCGGTCATCGGGATTGCGCTTTTGCGCCAGCAGCAAACACAGCCCACCAGCGGACAAGCGCCGGATTTCGCCGTCACCACATTCGACGGGCAAACGGTGCGCTTGAGCGACTTACGCGGGCAAATCGTCGTCATAAACTTTTGGGCAAGCTGGTGCGGTCCGTGCCGCGACGAAGCCCCGCGGCTAGAGCGCCTGTGGCAAGACTACCGGGAGCGCGGCGTAGTCGTGTTGGGAATCGCCCACGCTGATATTGACCGTGACTCGCTGGCATTCATTGATGAATTTGGCATCACGTATCCCAATGCGCCCGATGTGGGCGGGCGGCTGGCGGATCAAGCGTATCATATTCTGGGCGTACCAGAAACGTTTATCATCGACCAGCAGGGGAACATCGAACGTTTCTTCTTTCAACTGGTGGGCGACAGCGAAAACTTTGACGATGATCTCGTGGTGACGGAACGCAGTTTGCGGGCTACGCTCGACGCGCTCTTGGCAAATGGCGGCGGCGCGGAGGCAGGTGCATGAGCACAGCAGGCTTAATCATTGGCGTGATACTGCTCACATGCGCTGTCATTTTGATCGCGCTTCCTCTACTCGGCAAACAAGAATCGCGTTCACATGACGCGGTGCTGATGGACAAACAGCGCGAACGACTGGAAATTTACTACCAGCGTGTGCTGCGAAATATCCGCGACTTGGATGAAGACTTTGATTTGGGCAAAATAAACGGTGATGATTACACCACCGAACGTGAATTCTGGATGACTCGCGGCGTACTGGCGCTCAAGGCACTGGATAATCTCGACGCGCAGCAGGTAATCCCCATGGCGAATGAAGATAACGCGGCGGTTGACCGCGCCATTCATGATGCCATTGAAGCGGCGGTCAGCGCGGAAAAAGCCAAGCGCACCGAAACGGGCGCTGTCACCACCACACAAGGATAGAATTCTTGCGAAATCAACGTGTTTTATTGATGATACTCGGCGCGGCGCTGCTGTTGACTGGATGCGGCGGGCTGTCCGGCGAACCGCGCATCGTGGCGACCATTCCCCCGCCCACTCCACTCCCCACCGAAATTGGACACCCCCTTACCGCGCCAGATTTAGCGGCAGGCGCGGCGATTTTTGCGGCGCGCTGCACCGATTGTCACGGCATCAATGGCGATGGCAACGGCGCGCTTGTGCAAGCGGGACAAATCGCCAACGCGGGAAACTTTGTCGATCCCGCGACGGCACGCTCGCAGCGCCCAAGTGATTGGCACGCGACGATCACCAACGGACGGATTGATCTCATGATGCCGCCTTGGCGCGAAGCCTTGAGCGAGCAAGACCGTTGGAATGTCGGTTATTACACTTACACCCTGCACTACACAGACGAAGAAATCGAACGTGGGCGAGAATTGTTCGCCGCCCACTGCGCCGAATGTCATGGTGAAAGCGGACGCGGCGACGGCGAACGCGCAGTCGAATTTGACGGCGGCGTGAAAGACCTCACCAATCAGCGCGTCATGGCGACGTTGAGCGATCAAGCGATTTGGAACACGATCAACGAAGGCATCGGCATGGCAGATATGGGAATGCCCGGCTTTGGTGACGACCTGAGCGACAGCGACATGTGGGCAATCACGGCTTACGCGCGAACGCTCTCGCTCGCCAACACGCAGATCATCGCATCACGCGCCGCCATGCTCGACGTAACAGCAGAACCCGCCGCCGATGTAGGGGCACAATCTACTGCGCCCGTCGTCTCCACCGAAGAACCGTCGCAGTCCGCGCAGTCACCCACCGCTCAAACAATCCCCTCACAGCCGGGGCAAACGGACGCGCAAACCACCCCGCAAACGATCATCGGCACCGTCACAGGTCGCGTGATCAACGGCAGCGCGGGCGGCAGCGTTCCCGCTAATCAACCCGTGACTTTATTCGTGTTCGATCCTGAACAACCAGAACCGGACATCTTCAATGCCGCCGCTGATGCTAACGGCGAATTCACTATTCCCAATGTGTTGCTGAATCCCAGCGCACAGTATGTGATGAGTACGCTGTATCGGGATCGCGTATACACCAGCGGTTTGACCGCCCCCGCTGCCAACGCCAACACGCTCGATATTTCGCTCAACATCTATGAACTAACTGAAGACCCATCCGTAATTGAAATTGCGCGCATGGTCACACAAGTCACGGCGCTGGAAACTACGCTCGAAGTTGCACAAGTATTCAATTTTAGAAACACGTCAGACCGTGCTTTCAGTACCAACCAAGCGACACAAAATGGTCGCCCGATTTCTGTCGTCATCTCGATGCCGCCCGGTTCGCTCATCGCCGGATTTACCGATAACCAAGAGCGTTATGTCGTCATCCCGGAAGATTTTCTCGTCGTCGATACCGCTCCCGTGCTTCCCGGTGACAGCCATATCGTGCAGGTGGTTTACTACATCCCCTACGAAGGCGATGCCATCATCGATCAGCAGCTTTATTACACGCTTGATGGCACAGTACGCCTGCTGCTGCGACCTGATACCGTGCGAATCGAAAGCGCTCAGTATCCACCATTAGGCGAAGAAACCATCGGTGAAACGGCATATCAAGCCTATGGCGGTACGCTCAATTTGAGCGAAGGCGGCGTGATCAGCTACCGTGTGCGCGGCGCGGGAACATCCATCGTTGGCGATACGATTTCTACCAACAATCTTCCCCTTCTGATCGCCATCGTCATCGTCGGTGAACTGCTGCTCATCGGCGGGTTGGTCGTTTGGTTCCGCCGCCGCCGCGCAAAAACGAAAGGCACAAGTTTGAGCTTACAAGAGCAAATCGACGCGCTCGTCCGTCAAATTGCCGATCTCGAAGTGCGGTATGAAAGGGGTGAGATCGACGAACCCGCGTTCCAGCAGCAGCGAACGGCACTGCGGGATGAACTCGCTGCACTTATGTCTGCGCCAAAGAAATAGGATCATGGCACTCATCGAGATCGAAAACCTCACCAAAGCCTACGGGTTAGCGCCCGTGCTGCGTAAGCTCAACCTCACCGTCGAACGCGGCGAATTCATCGCGCTCTTGGGGCATAACGGCAGCGGAAAATCGACCCTGCTGCGGCTGCTGTGCGCCTTGAGCAAACCCACAGCCGGCACAATCCGCGTCGGCGGTTGGGAACTCCCCAAAGAAGCCGCCGCCGTGCGCGCGCAAATCGGTGTCGTCAGTCACAAACCCCTGCTCTACGAAAACCTCACCGCGCTGGAAAACTTGCGCTTCTTCGCGAGCCTCTACGGTGGGCGCTACGACGAAACGATCTATATGGAACGCTTGAAGCGCGTCGGCTTGAGCAAGCGCGCGCATGACCTTGTGCGAACCTTTTCGCGCGGAATGCAGCAGCGCTTGAGCCTTGCGCGCGCCACCATCCACAACCCCGATATCCTCATTATGGACGAGCCGTATACGGGACTGGATCAAGATGGAAACGGACTGTTAGATGAACTCTTGGTACAGGCGCACCGCGACGGACGCACCATTCTGATGGCAACTCACGATCTTGACCGTGCGGCGACCCTAGCATCGCGTGTCGTCATCATCGCCAAAGGCACGGTTGGTTTTGATGCCCCGACAACCGAAATGGATGGGATGCAGTTGGCGGGGCACTACCGGACAATCACTGGCGCGGCGGTGGAACGATGAGCGCACAAGAACCAACTACCCAGCGCAAATTAGCGACACCGTTCTTGAAAGTCGTGATCAGCATCATCCGCAAGGATTTGCTGGTGGAATTTCGCAGCCGTGAACTCGTCGGCGCGATGGGCATATTCGCCCTCTTGAGCATCTTGATCTTCAGCTTCGCGCTCGAACTGGATCGCCAAGCGCGCGTCGAAGCGATCAGCGGCGTGCTGTGGGTGACAGTCGTGTTCGCCAGCATTCTTGGCTTGAACCGAAGCCTAGCGATGGAACGCGACAACGGCAATCTTGATGCGCTTCTGCTCTCGCCAATCAACCGCGCGGCGGTATTTTTCGGCAAGCTCGTCGGCAATTTTCTGTTCACCTTCGTCATCGGGCTAATTCTGCTCCCGTTGATGACCGCGCTCTTCAATATGTCGCTGATTCAACCGCTGGTACTGCTCACATTGGTACTGGGGACGCTTGGATTTACGACAGTCGGCACGCTGCTGGCGACCATGACGGTGCAAACTCGCGCCCGCGAAGCCCTGCTCCCCATTGTCATGATGCCCGTCGCGCTGCCCATTTTGCTGGCAGCCGTGCGCGCCTCTACGGGGATTGTCAATGACGCGCCAGCCGATCAATGGATGGCGTGGCTGCAAATTCTCGGCGTGCTGAACGTGGTCTTTCTCGTCATGTGCGCTTTCCTATTCGAATTTGTTGTAGAGGAATAAATCTCAGCAGGGCACAAAACTTGTAGGGGCGCGGCGGAAATAACATGGAGTCAATTTTCGTTCGGCGGACGCGCCACGGCGCGTCACCTTGCTTCTCGTTTAAACACCGCATGAGGTGTCCGATATGGTGAATTTCATGCACTCCACGCTGTTGATTGCGGCTGCTTTACCTTTCGCATAACACACTTTATAGATTTTTCTGCACGATTTCTGTAGAATTACGTAGATTTCCAATCGATTATTGAAAGACAAGAGAGGCTTATAGCGATGAGTTCGACAACGATCACAGGCGACGCGCTCGTTGAACGCGCCGAGTCAAGCGTGTCATGGCGCACGCGCGTCCTGTGGATACTAACCGCGGTCACGGCGGTAGGTGTATTGGCAGGGTTGTATATCGGGTTGTTCGTCGCCGGGACGGACATTGAACAAGGCGAAGTCCAGCGTTTATTCTATCTTCACGTGCCGTCATTTTCCGGCGCGTTTATCGCCCTGCTCGGCACGGTAATTGGCGGGATCATGTATCTTCGCACCCGCGCTGTGAAATGGGATACCTTCGCGCTGGCGGGTGTGGAAGTCGGGTTGGCGCTGTCGCTGATCAACTTGGTCACAGGGTCAGTGTGGGCGCGTCCCATCTGGAATACCTGGTGGAATTGGGATCCGCGTTTGACCAGTGATGCGATCATGATCCTCACCTACGCCGCGTATTTGATGCTTCGCACGGGTATCGAAAACCCCGAACAGCGGCGGCGCTTCGCCTCCGTATATGGCATTCTCGCCTACACAACCGTCTTGATTACGCTCCTAATCATCCGTATTCGCCCGGACACCATTCACCCTGTCGTCTTTGGACCTGTCTTAACCGACGCAAGCATGATGGCGACACAAGGCGACTTTGAACTCAATGCGACTCCGGGCGTGGCATCAGCCATAGGCATTAATTCGGCAATCTGGAGCATCCTCGTGCCGCTGACGCTCATGTGGCATCGTATCCGGCTCGAAAATGTCGCCCAAAAAGTTCAAGCCCTTCGCCTGCGTGTGCTGCAAGGAGAAGCGAATTCGTGAACCACCGTCAGCGCATTCTATTGATCACGTTGATGACTGCTCTGGCGCTCTTTGTCTATGCTGACGTAAACGCGCAAGAGGCGGAATCCACCGAAACCGCTGTACTCGATATTGCAGACAATTTCTACAACAACGCGGCAGGTTGGCATGTCCTCATCCCCGATGGGTGGGAAAACTTAAGCACCGCCGAGTATGCCCGTTTCACCCGCGATGCAAATGAAATCTTCGTCACCGATCCGGCGGGCGCAACCGTCGATGAAGCGATTAGGGCGGCGATTCAAGCCGCGAGACCGAATTTCGCAGCCGATACGACCAGCAAAACCAGCATTAACTTGGTGAATGGCACGTGGTCGCAGTTCCTGTATGTGACGGACAGCGAACGTATCACCGCGCACGCACAGCAGTATGAAGGCGGCAATTATGTCGTCCTGTTCATTAGCGAAACAGGGATTCAGCCTATCATTATCGGCAGTGATGCGCTCGATACTGCCGTGACTCAAGCCGCGCAGCTTTATGACTCATCGCTCACCCAACCTGTTACAAGCGATCAAAGCGAAGGTTTGCAGCCTGTTCGCGTCAACACCTACATGAACGCGAATGGCGACACAGTGACGGCGCTTGGTCGCGTGGTCAGCAGCAGCACCGTCGTCATGGTTGGCACAGTGGAACGTGATGCGCTGGTCAATGCGTCGGCATATTTCACCGTGCTAAACGACTTCTTTCTCACGCCCGATACCGCGCCGTATCTTTGGTTAGGGGTGGCGCTGGCGTTCGCAATCCTCGCTGTGTTGGTGATCAGCATGTTCTTGCGCTATCAAAATCTTAAGCGCGATGCCGCTGCACTTGACACACTCCTCAAAGAAGATGCCTAAGCTATAGGTATGCCACCATGCGGTTTTCCAAATCGCGTTGACACGACGCAAAAACCCAAATTGTCACGTGTAGGGGCGGGGTCTTGACCCCTCCGTGTTTGAATAATCGGATGAGGCAGGTCTCGCCCTACAAGAAAAATATCGTTGTAGGGACGCGAGAGAAACAAGTTTCTCCCGGCGCGTCCGCCGCAAAAAAACGGACTCCACGTTATTTTACCGATGTGCCGGCGTGCCCTGCCTTTCTTCCCTCTGCGGTGAATCCTTTTCCCTAATCCTTCCGCATCACCAACACCCGCACCCCAAATACCCGAAACAACAGCGTGAACATCAACTTCAAGCGCAGCGGCGGCGGTGCGCTCCACATGCTCACCGTCCGATACCCGAACTGCGAGTAAAATTTCTCCAACCGTGACGCGCACAGCAAATGCAGCGGGCGATCCGCCCTCGCCTCAAGCGCCGCGATCAACTGCGCCGCCACACCCTGTCGTCGGTATCCGCGCTTGACCACCAAGCTTCCCAATTCTTGACATCCGCGATACTGCTTGATCTGCCCGATGCCCACCACTTCGATACCGTCCGGCTCATCCATTTCCGCAATCAAAAATCGCTCCCACTTCAGCGACGTAAAATCAAGTCCCTCTGCGCGAATCCACGCTTTTATGAGTGCATCGTCACTTTGCTGTGCTGGTCGTATCTTCATGCCCATTTTTCACACCCTGTCATATTTTGTGTCCACAATGTGCAAAAATGTGTCACACCCTAATTCGCCCCCTTAATGCTGGCTCAATGATCTCGTCAACATGCCCAATCCCATCCCCTTGCTAGACCCTCGCCGCTTGTCAAATTCGCACATATGTTCTCATATCATCAATCATGGGACATATCCCTTTCCCTCAACCACACATCAAAGTGGGACACAAAGGACACATTTTTTGTTTCCCACCTTTTTTCTCAATGGTTACAACCTCGCACCACCCCGCAGGGTCGATCCTTGTGGCTTATCCGCCATGTGCTATAGTTTCCACCATGTTGAAACGACTGATTCTTCCTCTGATTGTCCTATGCTTCGCGGCGGGCTGCCAATCCGCGCCGCCAACGGCTTCGATTCCGACTGAACTCCCTTTCCCCACCATGACACCGGGACAGGTCATCCGCGCGGCACTGCCCCCTCCGAACCTATTCTCAATAGAGGGCAGCAGCCCCGCCACTGCTATAGCTCTGTCAAGCCAGCCGACGGCTACGCCTAATCTGGCATCCTGCCCCCCCCCCAACAGCGACTATCCCTTGCCGCTGCCTGTACCTGTCACCGGACGCAGCATGGAGACCGTCATCGGCGGCTTTTTATCCGTTGGAGGGACTGCGGTCACGCTGGATCGCGGTTTACGCGAAACATGGGGGGTGATTGGGGACAGCGGACAGGTGCGCGGCGATATTGACCTCAGCGGCGAAGGCACGCCAGAGATCATCGCCTCGTTCGTCACACCTGATGAAGGTGGCGCGGTCATGATCTTCGCCTGTGTTGATGGACGTTATGCGGCGGTGTATTTCGGTGTGTTGGGCGGCGACGCGCCGGACTTCGTGCGCGTTGAAGACATGAACGCGGACGGACGCACCGACATCATGTACGCAACAAGCGATTGTTCGAGCGGCGAATGCCGGTATCGCACACAGCTCGTCGGTTGGAGTCGTGAACGTGGGCGCGTGGTCAATTTGCTGGATCGAGTCATCGAAAGCGCGCAGCCACCTCGCGTGGAAGATTTGGATCAAGACCGCGTGAACGAGATCATCGAACAGATGAACGACAGCGGGAACGCCGAAACGGGACCCCTTCGCACAGGCTTCAATGTCTACGATTGGAACGGCGCGACCTATACACGCTCAATCACACAGTTGAACCCGCCGCGCTTCCGCATCCAAATCATCCATCAAGCGGACGAAGCCTTCAGCAGCGGCAGTTATCCTGAAGCGATCTCGCTGTATACATTGGCGCTCACTGATCCTAATCTGGAAGCATGGCGAAGCGACGAACTGCAAACACTGCAAGCTTATACCTTGTACCGAATGCTGCTGGCATACACGTTCACTGGGGATACCCGCAGTTTGGATGCGTTTACGGCGCTGCAAACCCAGTTCCCCGACCCGGTGAACGCGCCCGTGTACAGCCAAATGGGACAAACTTTCTGGAATGCCTTCCAGATCACCAATAACTTGAATAGTGCCTGTTTGGAAGTGCAGAGTATAATTTCCACGCGCCCCGAAGCATTGGGCTTGATCAACCGCTACGGCAGTCGCAGCCCAACCTACAGCGCGCAAGACCTGTGCCCGTTCTAATTCACACTCTTGGTTTCCACCAGCGCCTCAACACGCATGTTGACTCCGCTGCTTATCTATTTTGATCGACTGAGGAATACCCATGTCAGACCTGCTGCAATACTTTCAAGGGCAGCGCCAGCAGATGATCGACCTGCTGACAACGCTTGTCAATTACGAAACCCCCACACTTGGCAAAGACTATGTTGACCTATTGGGCAAATTCATGGAACAGCAGTTCCGGTCACTCGGCGCGTCGTCGGTGAAGCGAATCCCACAGGAAAAAGTGGGCGATCTGCTGCTGGCAAAATGGAACGAAAGCGCGCCCGGCAAACCGATCATGTTCTTGATCCACATCGACACCGTATGGGAAGTCGGCACACTAGCGGAACGTCCGGTGCGGATTGACGATGAGGGTCGCCTATTTGGTCCCGGCGCAATTGATATGAAGGGGGGCATCACCGTTGTGCTGTCGGCGCTGCGCGGCTTAAAAGAACGCGGCGAAATGCCCAACCGTCCGATCTGGGTTTTGATGACCACCGATGAGGAAGTCGGCAGCATCTATTCGCGCCCACACATCGAAGAATTATGCGTCCAATGTGGCTTGGTACTGGTGATGGAACCTGCCACGATTGATGAGGCGCTCAAGACATTCCGCAAGGGTATCGCCACGTATAAAATCGAAATTGAAGGCTTGCCATCGCACGCGGGCAACGCACCGGAAAAAGGCATCAACGCAATCATCGAATTCGCCCAGCAGGCTTTACGCCTGAAGGATATGAATGACCTCAAACGCGGCACATCGATCAGTGTGACGATGGTGCAAGGGGGCAGCGCGACCAATGTGATTCCTGCCCACGTGACAGCGTTTGTCGATACACGTGCCGCTACGGTGCAAGCATGGAACGAGACTTACGATGCGATGATGGCGCTCACGCCATTTATGCCGGGCGCGAAACTCTCAGTTGAACGCATCAATGGGCATGTGCCTATGGAGCGCAACGAAACCATGCAGCGCAGCTACGCCCAATGCAAGGCGATTGGCGAACGTTATGGCTTGGCGATCCACGAAGATGGCAGCGGCGGCGGCAGCGATGGCAACACCGTGGCATCGCTGGGAATTCCGGTGCTGGATGGCTTGGGTCCACAAGGGGATGGTTTGCACGCGCTCCATGAACACGTTGTGCTAAACAGTCTGCCGCGCCGTTCGACGCTGATTGCGGCGATGCTCAAAGAGTGGGTATTCCCGGAATAAGTCTCAAACAACCGTTTCGTAGGGGCATGGCGTGCCGCCGTGCCCTTTCCATCACTCATCCACCGCTGGCACAGCAGCTAACAACTCCTCTCGCGTTGTGATCTCGCGCATTATGACAATCCAAGCATGGATCGATTCGCTTTCATCCAGAATCGCGCGCACAGCGGGTCCAATCGGATCGCTCCCACCTGCCCCCGGTGATCCACTTTGATAGCCCCCATAGAACGCAAAATACGCTTGATTGAGTTTGCGGATGTTGTAACCGTTTTCGACAAACAGCGCGCGCCGCTCTTCCATGTAGGCTTCGGCTTCTTCAACGCGTCCGTCTGCCAGCAGTCCATCGACTGTCGTGCGTGTTTCATGCATCGCCGCGCCAAAGTCAAATGGCGGCTGCACATTTAGATCAGGTGTGCGGTTCGGCGTGGGTTCGGTAATAACCGTGGGCGTGACTTCCGGCGGCGCAAGATCAGGATAGTAACGGCGCAGCACCAGCGGCGCGACTTCATCCCCGAAGATTTTCGCCGTTGTCTCGTTGATGATGCGCGCTTCTCCGGCGAAATCGTAATTTAGTCCCAGCGGGAACGCGAATAAGTAGTGATGCAGCCATTCGTGCGCGAAGGTATTGATGGCGAATTCCAGCGAGGTTGTCTCCAGAATCATCGCGGGATAGAGCGCGATTCCGCCAAGCGGGACGACGAGCGATGAGACATTTTGGGCGGCATCGATCTGACTTTCGAGCGCGGCGATGGCATCGACAGGCATGGGATTGAGGTTAAGACTCACGTCAAAGCGTATTTGGTCGCGCGGTGAGACAATCAGCAGATTAGGGACTTGCGTGAAGCGCATCGAAATCGGTGGGAGAAGTTGTCCCGCTGTGCCAAAACCGAGATCGACCAACACGGACGCGACTTGTCCCTCTAGGATACTTTCGACTATCCCCTGCCGAGAAGCGAGATTGGCACGGCGCGCATCTCGTTCAGCGCGTTGCTCGACTGTAACGGCATCAGGATCAGTGACAGCGGGATCAGCATAGACGATGTTGATGCGTTCTTCGAGCGCGCGGACAGCTTGAAGATCGGCAAAATAGGAGCGCACATACGCGGATCGATCTGTTTCATTCATGAAGGGCGCAAGCCCATACAGCATTTGTTCGGCTTTTGCGGCGACAGCGTTAAGTTCCCATGTCACATAATCGAACTGCTCATCGCGGACGATGATGCCAATTGCCGTCCAGCGATCACCCAATTGGATTGTGGACGATTGCAGCAGTGCTAACATCACCGCAATGCGGATGATCCATGCCAGCAGCGATAACACGACGCGGAACAGCTTACCCAGCATTCTCGCCATACAACCTCAAAAAGCACTCATTCAAGAAACAAAGACCGCAGAGATTGTAACCTTTTTCTCTGCGGTCTCGGCTTCTTTAGGGTGATTCTGTTGTGATTAGCTGAAGCGGAAGCGGCGAACGCCGATCAAGAAAAAGACGGCTGTCATCGCCAACAGCACCCCAGCAAATGGCAGTATATCTACTAACGAACCGCCGAAGATGATCAACTGCTGATAGCCATCCATCACCCATGCGACAGGCGAGATATGCCCTAAGGTTCGCATCCATGCAGGGACAATATCAAGTGTCCACCATGCCCCGCCCAATGGAGCAAGTGTCAGCGACAGGAACAGTGAAATTCCTTGTGCTTGCGCGATGTTATCAAGAAAACCGGTGAGCATGAGTGCCAGTGCAGTGATGCATAGGGTAAACGACACCATCATCACGAGCAGCGCCACTGGATCATTGCCATAGCGCACACCGATGATCAAGCCGAAGGCGAACACCACTGCGTATTGGATCATTCCTAGCATAAAACGTCCGAGCACCTTGCCGCCCAAGACCTGCCAGCGCGGAATAGGCAGTGTAGCGAGACGCTGCAGCGTCCATGTCTTGCGTTCTGTGATGATCACCCCGACGGCGGGCAAAATGGCAAACATCACATACATGGATGCCATTCCGGGAATGGACTGGGTGAAGCCGCTCGCTTGCGCCGATAAATCTGCTGCATTGAGACTGACACGCACGACCTCTACCGTAACGGGGTTTTGCGCCCACAAAATCACTGCCTCGTCACGGATACTCGCCGCAAACGTAGAACGTGCGGCTTCATCGGGGAACGAAAGAATCGGCAGTGTATCAGCGACAGTCATACCGACATGCTGCGCTACAATCGCGCCGCTCCACTGCTGCGCGGCGGCTTGCACTGCTTGAAGAATGTAACTCGGTGCGCTTGCCCCCTCATTAGAACGGTAAATCACACTGACGGACTCGCCGGCTTCAAGCGCGGACGCGAAACCCACTGGAATGATGATCAAGGCGAGTGACGTTTGATTCTGCAAGCGATTCGTCGCTAATGTTTCCACGGGTGACACGCTGCTAACCGAGTCGGCATCCAAGCTGCACACTTCTGGGATGTCTGCTGCTGTCGTCAGCGGGCAGAATATGAGAGCGTCATTGATCGCGCCGATGCTTTCGACAAACTGTGCTGACACTGCGCTGTTATCATAATCAATCACATCGACAGGAAGCGTGGGGGCATTCGCGGGTCCGGTATTTGGCGAATTCGCAATGCCAATCATGACCGAGAGCACAATCGGAATTACGACTAGATTCAGGATCGCGCTGGTGCGTTCATTGAAGAAGATACGGAGATCGTTTAAGGCTATGTTCAGCATCGCGTTCATGCTAGACCTCCATACGACGGTTAAAATTGATACCCCCGATGAGAAACAACACCGCGCCAATTGCAAACAGCACGAGCAAATTTAAGCCTATGTCCGTCTGGTTAAGAGATAAGCGTGTGAACGCATCGACTCCCCAGTAATTTGGCGTAAATCGGCTTAACTCACGCAAACCCGGAAGCGTTTGCACATTGAAGAACGCCCCACCCAACACGCCAAATGTGAGGGAGATGATACTGGTGACGATGCTGCCTTGTTCAGGATTCCCCATCAACGAAGCGATCAGCGCGCCCAATCCCGAAGCGGCGAAAGCAACCGCAAGGATCGTCAATATCAGCAAACCGATGCTGTTCCCCCAGATGAACTGCAATTCACCCGCGATGAGACTGCCAACAAGCGTCAAGCCGATGATAAGCAGCGCCACCTGAAATACACAGCTTATGAATGTGCCCACCAGCTTACCAAGTAAGATGGCTATGCGCGGCGTAGGCGATACAATCAAGCGATCAAGCGTGCCATCGCGTTTTTCTTCAAGCACGCTTAACGCGCCGCCAAGCGCAGTGAAGGTCATGAAGAAAATCGCCTGTGCTGAACCGAAGATTGCCAATGGATTAAACGCCGCGACTTCCCCTGTCACTGTCTGTTGATCGATTCGTATCGGCACAATCGACGTATCAAACGCTGGCGAGAAATCGGGATTGAAACTGCTGGAAGCCGCAAGAAATTGCAGCCCGAATGACGGATCAGCTTGTGCCTGTTCGACCAGCGCGTTCATAGTCGCCGCGACTGTGATGCTGCCAGTGACGAACTGGTTTGATATGCTGGTAATGACACTACGAATGATGTTCGCAGAGATCGGCGCAGATTCGTTGATATAAATTTCAATTGTGACAGGCTCTAGCGTCTGCCGATCCTGTCGATAGGTCAAATGGTCGCTGAATTCAGGGGGAATGATGACAGCGGCGGTGGCTTCGCCCGCCCGCACGGCTGCCTGTGCTGCTTCAGGATCATCCATCGCAACTGCGTCGGTGAGATCATACAGGGCGTTATTTTCAGCATTGACCTGTTCTTCGGTCATATCTGCTGGTGGGACGAACAAATCGACGATTGTTTGCCCATGATTGATCGCTTGATCGCCAGTGGTCACCCCTTGATCCTGATTCACGATTACAATCGGGATGTTCCGCACAGGAACATCCCTACCGCTGCTCTGTAAGAATCCGCTAAATGCACTGCCGATGATCGCAGACAGCACCAGCGGCGTGACGATCATGATCAACAACAGATTGCGGTCAGTAAACGTGAGGTATTGGTCTTTCCACGCAATTGTCCAGATTTTTGCCAACATGGTTTCGCCCCTTAGTCGCGTAATGCGCGCCCGGTTAAATGAAGGAAAACGGCTTCAAGGTCGGGCTCACGCACTTCGACGGATGAGATAGCGATACCAGCTTCATTGGCGATTTGGATAAGCTGCGGCAGCGCCTTGCGCCCACGTTTTGCAAGCACGACAATCGAACGATCCGCGACATTGGTGCTCGCTGTTCCGTTTACGTCGTTCTCGCTGGCAGTATCCGCATGAGCTTCGAGTGTCGCGCTCGTCACCCCTTCAACGTCGTGGCGCAGTTTAGCAAGGAGCGCATCTGGGACAATTTGCGCCCCCACACGGAAGGTTAAGCGATCTTCTTCACCAATTTTCTGGATGAGTTCTCCTACAGTTCCTTCCGCGATGATCTCGCCGTGATCAACAATACTCACGCGGTCGCTGATCTCTTGCACTTCTTCCATCAAGTGTGACGTGTAAAGCACAGTCATGCCGAGTTCACGGCGCATACGCATCACAGTATCAAGAATGCGGCGACGATTCTGCGGATCGATTCCTACCGTTGGCTCATCCATGAAGATCAACTGTGGTTTATGCAGCAGACCGATGCCGATATTAACGCGGCGCTTCATGCCACCAGAAAATTTCTCGACTTTGTCATGTTGGCGATCCACCAGATCAATGAACTCTAACACTTCATCGACGCAGTTCTTGAGCGACTTACCGGACATACCATACATCTTGGCAAAAAATTCGAGATTCTGACGCGCAGTGAGGGTGGGATACAGCGCGATCTCCTGCGGCACGACACCGAGCAGTTTTTTCGCCTCAATCGGTTGGCTGGTGATCGAATACCCGCCGATTGCTGCATCGCCGCGGGTGGGAGCAAGCAAACCGCTGATCATGCTGATGGTCGTCGTTTTGCCCGCGCCGTTCGGTCCAAGCAGACTGTAAATTTCACCTTTGCGTATAGAAAAAGTCACGCCGCGCACCGCGCGTAAGGGGGATTTACCGGAGATTTTGAATTCCTTTTCCAGCCCTCGCGCTTCTACCATCGTCTGTGCTGATGACATAGAACTGCTCCTCAAAGGGATGTGTGCAAAACACATTGCTTACATCGTGTTACGTGTTCGCGCGGAAAAAGTTGTGAGGACGAGCTGTAAAGGTTTGTAAAATTTAACCAGAGAGAGGGGCATAACAAACTAACCGGCTTCTGTGGTGTATCGAAGCGGTTTATCAAGAGAGGTGTTTACGCGACAAAAAATGAGGTTTAGTCAGTGGGGACTAAACCTCGATGTAACGCCTCCAGCTATCCATACCACTGCCGACAGCAACCACCAGATAACTCGTGCGTGGTGTCTTCGGCTCCCATTTCATCCGCATTCCGGCTTCGTGCGGCAGGCGATCACCCTTGCGGTGATTGCACGCATAGCACGCGCACGCCGTATTACCCCATTGATCCTTGCCACCGCGCGACTTGGGGATGATGTGGTCAACGGTGAAATCACTTTTGACCAACCCTTTTCCGCGAACCACAGTTCCCGGCTGCGCCCCACAATAGATGCAGATGTAGTTATCTCGCATCAGCACACCCCGCCTGCTCCAATGAGCTTGGCGGCGCGGCACATTGATATACGTCCGCAGCGCAATGACCGAGGGAATCGGGAACTTGTCGCGCACCGTTCGCAAAAACTGGTCGGTTTGTTCGATAACGACGGCTTTTTCCGCCAGCAGCAAATTGATGGCGCGGGGAATGGTGATGACAGAGAGGGGTTCCCAAGTTTGACCGTTCAAGAGCAGGACTCTGCCCGGTCCTCCAGATACTCCAGTCACGTTGCTACACCTCTTGTGAATCAACAACTCGCTTTTGTACCCAACATCACAAGTATACAGCAAACAGCGAACAAATGTGACACAAATTGACACTTTAACAAACGCTTTAAGGAAGGTTTGTCGTTTCTTCACCCCATGCGGCAGACTTAGTCATGGTGATGCGTTTTGAGTGTTAAATAGACGGGCGGCAGTTAGACTGCCGCCCGAATAGAATGTCAACCTAATCAACTACCGGTACGAACTTGCTCTGCCGTGTGATCCCGTGTACGCCGTTGGGCGTATAAATCTCGCCCACTACCGATAAACCTCGCCCCGAAATTCGCCCAAATGACCTGTCAAACTGTGAAATCGTGTTGGCGCTTGCGGAATCGGTCATGATGTGTGTGTCCATTTCTGACTTTCCGGCAGGGCACGGTCACTTTGTAGAGCGACCAAACCGCCCACGCCGAAAAGCCGACTGCGCGAAAGCGGGAAACTGAACTCCCGCCGCGCAGCGTATTCGAGCTATAAAAACAGCGACAGGACGCGCGTGAGTAAGCGCGTATCCGATTTCGCTTGACGATGCTGTGCATCGGCGCGACTTTCGCGCTTATGCTGTTTAGCTTCGCGTGCCAGACGTTCGTTCTGAGCCTGCCGGGTCAGTTCGTCGTGACGCACCTGTAGGTTGTTGACCTCGTTCATATTCATTTGCATGATGTTTGTTTCTTCCCCCACATTGGGTCATGTTTGCTATTCTGTATGATACGTTTCGCGCGTCGGATAGGCGAACATAAGTTCGCCAACCCCCTTCTCTATATGCGGTTTAGGACGATTTTCGTACCAGCGCGAGGGGCGGGACTTTTCCCGAAGCCTCGCTGACCGCGGTGCTTTCCAGTTCTGTCAAGGTTTCTTGCGCGGTGTAAATGACTTCGTTTAACCACGCAAGCAAATCGGTCTTGCTCATGTTCGTCATCTGTGGAAGTGTGCCTTCGCTCGCCGCATCGTGGAGTTCGTCCAACGTATCGAGCAGGCTTTCCAGTTGAGCATTTCCCATCCGGCGTTCATTGAACACCAGATGCAGTGTCGGCGCAGGCGTGGGATGGAGCGTCGGTCCCATGATTACCTCTTATGCGTGCAATTAAAGACTGGCTCAAGAATTGCTTGGGTTAGCCCGCGCGATGCTTCACATCACACTGGCTTTTACGCAAATAAAAAGGGGCGTGAGCCTTATTCAGCCTCACGCCCCTTTCGGGAAACCTTGTTCGGGTCAGAGCAGATGTGCTTTATCCGGTACGTAACCGCACACCTCTCTCGTAAGACTGTCTTGTACTGCCATTGGCTCCGAAAACCGCCGTGAAATCCACCGCGAGCAGACCGCCCACGATGCCCATTACGCCCATACCCGTCACCGGTGACGCACCCACCACCGGGATGATGCTCTGTGGTATGAATCCGCCGTTTTCAGACGGTAGTTCATCCATCACAGAATCCGTCATGCTGGCGTTCGTCACCCACCGCTGATCAGACATGGGACGCAGATCGCGCAGATCAATGCCCAACACCGCCGCATCATATGCGTGCGCGGGGCAAGCATATGGTCGGGAAGTAGGCAGAATCCGACTAAGGATCGGCATCACGTTGCCTAAGAGGGTGTGACCCAGCGTGAGACGGAACATTTACGCACCCCGCTCCACTTGTGTATCGTTGAGCATGGCGAGGATACTTTCACCTGTGATGAAGACACGGCGCATTCCGTTGGGCTTGCTAACGCGCAGATGCCCATTCTTCACGAGTCGCTTAAGCGTACTGAGGCTGATGCCCAACGCTTCTGCGGCTTCTTGCCGACTGTACACCGCCCCGGCTTCTATTCTTGGTTTAAGAGTCGTTGACACGGAATCACCGCCTTTCGATACTGTCAAGTAGAGTAACATGGTTTTGAACGTGTGTCAAGCAGTATACACTTCTTTTAAAGCCTCTTAAAGGCTCAAATTGGGTCATACCGTTTCATGCTTGGCACATAATGGCGCAACAACACCATGTTGCATCCACAAGATATTTGTATGATACGCAATATCGCGTGATCTGGAACACCCCTAAAAACGTGGTGGAAGGTTGATCTTGACAGCGTTCGCAAAACGCGGTGATAATCACTACCAGCAAGGCGATGACGAAGATAAGTACGTGGGAACTTTGCATCCAACAGGGAGTTCGAGCCGCAGATTGAGAGCTTGAACGGGGTCGCAGCCACCGAAATTCCCTTCGTCCGAGCGATGCAAGTCGCTCACGCTGGCAGGTGAACGTGTTCAGCATCCACTGAGCGCCGTGTAGTTTGCCCGTTTTGCCGCACGACAGCCGGCTAGAATGAAGGTGGACGCAAAACGCTTGGCGTTTTGGGTCAAACAGGGTGGTAACGCGGGAGATCAAACGCTCTCGTCCCTGACGCACTGAAGTGCGTTACGCAGTCAATGCGTTGGGACGAGAGCGTTTTTATTTTGTCTGTTTAAGGGCAGAAATGCGGAGACAAGATGCAAGCACAGTTGGAATCGCTGTATCAAGCAGCACTCGCGGAGCTTGACGAGGCGCGTTCGCTCGAAAGTGTGCGGGCGTGGGAAATCAAATACTTGGGCAAGAAGGGCGCGCTGACCGAACTGCTGCGCGGTTTGGGATCGCTGCCGAAAGAAGACCGTGCGGCATTTGGCAAGCGCGCGAACGAAGTCAAAGAGGCGCTGACGACAGCGTATGCTAACCGTGAACAAATCGTGCGGGATCAAGAACTGGCAGCGGATTTGGAAGGGGGCGAAATCGACATCAGCCTGCCGGGTCGCGCGCATCCAGTCGGCGGGCTGCATCCATCCACGCAGATGCTCCGGCAGTTCTATGATGTGTGGGCGGAAATGGGATTTCAGGTCTATCGCAGCCGTGACGTGGAAACCGATGAAATGAACTTCACACTGCTGAACATGCCGCCGCACCACCCCGCCCGCGATATGCAGGACACATTCTACACGACAACTCCCGAAGTGATCTTGCGGACGCACACATCGCCGGGGCAAATCCGCGCGATGAGGGAACTGGGGAATAACGGCACAGAAGCGATTCGCATCATCCTACCCGGCATGTGCTACCGCTTCGAGCAGATTACCGCGCGCAGTGAAGTGCAGTTCAATCAGGTTGAAGGCTTGGCTGTCGGGCGCAATATCCGCATGAGCGATTTGAAAGGCACGATTGCCGAGTTCGCCAAGAAGCTGTATGGGATAAATACGGCGGTGCGCTTCCGCGCGTCGTACTTCCCATTCACCGAACCGAGCATGGAAGTCGATGTGGAATGTTTCCTGTGCGGCGGCGACGGCTGTAACGTGTGCAAGTATTCCGGTTGGCTGGAAATCGCCGGATGCGGCATGGTTCACCCGACAGTACTCCGCAACGGCGGCTATGATCCGGCGGAATGGAGTGGATTCGCCTTTGGCATGGGTCCTGAACGCATGACCATGCTCAAGCACGACATTAAGGACATTCGCTACTTCTGGAGCAACGATCTTCGCTTCTTGGAGCAGTTCTGATACGGCATAATGACGAACCGGTCATGGGAATGAATCCAGCGATGAATATTCGCCGTCTGAGCCTCGCTCAACTTGCGCTGCTTGTGATCGGGATCGCGCTGGGGCTTGCGGGGCTGTTCGGGGCGCGCATTGGTTTGATCGGCGTGCAACCGTTCAGCGGTGGGCAGATCATCGTGCTGTTGGTCGCCGTTTTGCTGATCTATATCGGCGCGGTGGATCGGTCACGCAGCACACGCGGGCTTGCCAGCCTACAGCGCGGCGTAGGGGGTGTGATCGTCATCATCGCCGCGACGTTGATCGGTATGGAGTTCTTTAGTCTGCTGGCGCTAAACATGATCGGCTTACGTGTGACTGCAGTAGACAACACCGCGCGGCAAACGGGCGATCTGACGGCCAATCTATCGTACTACCGTGAGGTGGAATGGGCAGCACAGTATTTCACTGATTACTCCCACGTAGGTTTTGACTATGTGCCGTATCTGGTGTGGCGGCATCGCCCGATGGAAAGCGCGACGATCAATATTGACGCAAACGGCAATCGGCGCACACCCGATACTCGCTGCGATGATGCCAATGCGTTCACGCTGTTTGTGTTCGGCGGATCAACGATGTGGGGGCAAGGTGTACCGGACGAATACACCATTCCCGCCTATCTTCAGCAGGAATGGGACGCGCGGCAAAGTCGTCCGCTGTGCATCGTCAATTTTGGGGCATGGGCATATGTCTCGACACAGGAATCGATTTTGCTGCTGACCGAGCTTCAGCAAGGGAACATTCCCGATGCCGCAGTCTTCTATGATGGTCACAACGACACGTATGCGGCATATCAAAATGGGCGGGCAGGCGCGCATCAGAACTTCCGCACGTTCGCGGCTCGTTTCAGCGCGGAGACACCACCGCCGCTGGTGCAGATGCTTCAGCAAACCTACACGTTCGGCTTGATCCGGTTGTTTGTCGAGAGTCAGGCGGCGCTCGAAAGTGTGACCTACGAAAGCATGGGCGTAGATGCGGATGTACTGGCGCAAGACGTGATTAACGCTTATGACGTGAACCGCAGCGTGATTGAAGGGTTGGCGGGGCGCTACGACTTCGATGTGTGGTTCTTCTGGCAGCCCGACATTTTGGTGACGGGCAAGGTATTGAATGAACAGGAAACCCGCCTGCGTGATGGAATCGATCCGCCATTCGTGCGTCTGCTGACACGCACGTATGCGCTCATTGAAAGCGAATTCGACCCTAACCAAAATTTCTATTCGCTGATGCGCGCGCTCGACAACAGCGAAGACACAATCTGGGTGGACTATGTTCACTTAAGTCCTGAAGGTAACGCCATCATCGCGCGGGCGATGATGGATGTCATTGAACCTGAACTTGAAATCGCGGAGTAAAACCGATGCTTATTCCCTTATCGTGGTTGAAAGAATTCGTAGACATCGACATTCCAGTCGAACTACTGGCGGAAAAGCTAACCAACGCCGGGCTGGAAGTCGCTCACTTGACTTATCTGGGCGTGCCGCAAACGATGGTCGAAGGACTGCGCTATCCCCCATCGGATCATCTGGTATGGGATCGGCAAAAGCTGGTATTGGGCGCTATTCGTGAAGTCAAGCCGCACCCCAACGCGGATCGGCTGGTGCTGGCGATGGTCGATTATGGCGCAGATCAACTTGAGCAATGTGTAACGGGCGCACCCAACCTGTTCGAATATAAGGGCGTGCCGCTGGATCATCCGCTGTGGACGATTATGGCGCTGGAAGGCGCGGAAGTATGGGATGGTCACAGCGAAGAACCGAAGCGGATGGTCTTAAAGGAAAAGCCGCTGCGCGGTATCCCGAACCGCAGTATGGTGTGTTCCCAAAAGGAATTGGGCTTGAGCGAGGAGCATGACGGAATCATCCTCATGCATCAAGACCCCGGTTTCAAACCCGGCACACCCGCGCAAGACGTGCTTGGCGACGTGATCCTTGAGATTGAACTCACGCCGAACCTTGCGCGCTGCTACAGCGTGTTGGGCGTGGCGCGGGAAATCGCCGCGCTGCTCGATAAGCCGCTGCGTCTGCCCGACTATACGGTCAAAGCAACGGGCGCACCGATTGATGGGACGATCCAGATTGAGATACGCAGCCCGCAGCATAATCCGCGCTTCACCGCTATGCTGCTGCGTGACATTAAGATACAGCCGTCGCCGGAATGGATGCAGCGCCGCTTGCAAGCCGCCGGACAGCGCCCGATCAACAACATCGTCGATGTGAGCAACTACGTCATGTTTGAGATGGGACAGCCGCTGCATGCCTTTGATTATGATCGCTTGGTAGCGCACGCTAACGGCGGCACACCCAAGCTGATCACGCGACTGGCGCGCGAAGGCGAAACGCTAAAAACGTTGGACGGACAAATGCGTTCGTTGAATCCGACAGACATCATCATCGCGGACAACAGCGATACGCCGATTAGCTTAGCGGCGGTGATGGGCGGCTTCGACACCGAGATCAGCGATGATACCAAGAATGTGCTGCTTGAGGCGGCGAACTGGGATTTTATCAGTGTGCGGCGCACGACACACGCGCATAAACTGTTTAGCGAGGCGGGAACACGATTCAGTCGTGGTGTGCATCCAAGCCAAGCAGAATTGGGTGTGAAGCGCGGCATTGAATTGATGCGCCAATCGAGCGGCGGCACAGTCGCACAAGGCATAGTCGATGTATATCCACTTCCCGCACCCGTCGTCGAGGTTGATCTGCCGACGAGTGAAATCCAGCGCATCATGGGGATGGATTTTTCGGCGGAACAAGCAGCGGCGCTGCTCCGGCGCGGTGGTTTCATGGTGACGGTTGAAGCTGAAATACTGCACGTCACTGTGCCGGACACGCGCTTAGACATCGGCACAGGAATCGTTGGACAAGCGGACTTGATCGAGGAGATCGCGCGTATCAACGGGTATGAAAACATTCCAACGACGATCATCGCAGATTTGATGCCGCCGCAGCGCCCTAACCCGCACTTGACGCTGGAAGAACGAACGCGCGATCTGCTGGTGGCGCTCGGCTTGCGCGAACACATCAGCTACCGGCTGACCACACCCGAACGCGAGGCGATGCTGACACCGCCCGGACTGCCATCGTCTATCCCGCAGAGCGAATATATCGCGCTCGCAAACCCAATCACGCTCGATAAGACAGTGATGCGCCATACACTGCTGGTCAACCTGCTCGATAGTACGCGAAACAATCTGCGTTATACCAACCGTGTGCAAGTGTTCGAAATCGGGAGTGTGTACCTTAAGCGCGATGATGCAATTCTGCCGGATGAGCCACGCAGGCTTGCCCTGCTAATGATCGGCGCGCGTCACCCATCGAATGGGTGGTTGCCCGCCGACAGCACGGATAACGTCGATTTCTACGACATAAAGGGCTTGGTGGAAAGTCTGCTAAAAGGACTGCATGTGGAAGGGGCACGCTTCATTCGTTCGACTCATTCAAGCTTCCATCCGGGTCGTTCGGCAGCGCTGATCGTCAATGGCAAGGATATTGGCACGTTCGGTGAACTGCATCCGTTGGTAACTCGCGCATTTGATTTAAATGTGCAAGGAGACATAGTCCCTGTGTATGCCGCCGAATTCGATCTCGACGCGCTGTTAGAGGCAATTCCGGCACGGCACATTTTGAAGCCGCTCCCAATCACGCCACCTGTGCTGCAAGATATGGCGCTGGTGGTGAAAGACAGCATTCCCGCTGCTGACGTGGAAGCAGTGATACGCGCGACAGGCGGCGACCTGCTGAAAGGTGTCACGCTGTTCGATGTGTATACAGGCGATCCGATTCCGGCGGGGTACAAGAGTCTCGCCTACAGTTTGGTGTACCAAACGGACGAACGCACATTGACTGATCGTGAGGTCGCTCAACTACACGCGAAGATTGTCAAAGCGTGCGAACGCGCTTTGGACGCAAAACTGCGCGCCTAACGCACAACAGATACAAGAGGGAGAGATGATCTCCCTCTCAGTAGTCCTCGCTAAATTCAACCTATCGGGAGGACGACGCGTGGGTCGTCCCCAACAGAATTTGTATCTAACATTCCCAAAAGTGTGTCGAAACTTGAAAAAGCGCGATTCAACTTTGAGAGAAGATGTGTCGAAACTGATATGGCAATCGAGGGTTTTTAAGAGAAGATATGTCATTATGTGTCGCAGTTTTACCGAACTTAATTGATCTATTACGTAAGCAGGCGCGTGGTCATGTTGAAAGGTTCGGCTGATGATGCGCGGAACAGCAGTTTTCATCTTGCTCGGAATACTTTTATCGGCGGAATTGTGGCGGGCGAACGCGCAAGCGGGAACGTCTGCCCCGATTACTGACATTGTGGTCACGGTTCACGACATCACACCGCCACAAACGTGTGATGAACACGGCTGGCGTATTGAGTACACGCGGGACGTGACATTCAACGGGGATCGCGCATGGCGGTATTTTGTGCAGTATGTGAACGACGACATAAATCTTGTGCATTACTGGGGAAGTGGCTACAGCGCATATGTACAAGACTACTGGGTATTGAACGAGACGGGAATCAGCGAAAGTGTCTCCGCTTATTATGCGATTCCGTTATGGACGACCACGTATGAGGCTGTCAACGTGGAATACGTGCTGGATGGTGATCATGTCCTGTGGGAAATCCGCACGACGCTGACCTGTGAAGCGGGAGTCGTCACCAATTACGAAATCGTCTCTCAAGCAGCCGATTTAGAGCGCGACGATCTGCCTGAACCCAAAGCCAATCTGGTGCTGACGATGAACGATATTGTGTTATTTGGTGCATCGAATGACAGGGGCACGCGGGAAATTCTGGGCACAATCGCGGCGTGTCAGACGTTTTTTGTGAGCGAGATTTTCACGCCGCGCGCGAGTATCACCACGTATGCGACGATTGAACTAACGGACACACCAATTGCAATTAGCGGCGTGCGTAACCCACCCGTCTTGATCGATGTTGCGGAAAATTACGGTCAAGCGGGCGGGCAAGCGATTATTGATGAGTGTGCCGGGGATTAATCCCAATTTGTTTATTGGGCGGCGGTGAACACGTCGGATGCCCAGCGGATGAGATCGTCCGCGAGGGTGGCGCTGGTTGCGACCAATGCCGCGCCGCGTTCCGAACCCGTGAGCGGCTGAAAATCGATTTGCGTGGGAGCGCTGGCGCGGTAGGTATCCGCGATGGCGAAAGCGGAATCGCCCTCGGCGGCGGCGACAAGCAGCGGACGCGGGAGATACATTTGCAGATACCCCACGCCCGTGGGATCGATGGGCGTGATCATGGCGAGTCCATCGCAAAGCAGATCGCCCGCGCAGCCAACGAGCGCCAAATCCGCACCGGCTTCGGCGGCGATGACGACGATGCGCGCGGGATCAATCGTGCCTGTTTGCGCGGTGGCGCTTAACATCGAGATAAAATCACCCAACGGCGGCGCATCACGCATACTCATCGAAAGCACGGTATAGCCACGCGCTTGCAAGCGTAAGGGGAAATCGCCCCATGCCGCGCGATTGGGCGCAACAAGCAGCACACCGGGCAGACGTTGATCTGGCGCACCGCTGTACAGATCACCTTCGAGCTGTGTGCCATCGCCCGCCGTGATTTGGATGCTTTGCACTGACCCCACTTCACCGGGAACACCTTCCCCGCCCATAATCAACGGGGGAAGTTCAGCATCACGCGGCAGCGATGCGGCGGTAGGTTCACTGATACCCAAGCTGAGATCATCGATGGAAAGCGTCGGAATCACCGGGTAGATGATTTCGGTACGCACCGCAGTGGGTCCACTTAAGGTACGAGTGGGAACAGCGGTGGGAACTTCGCTGTCACAGGCGGCAAGGGCGAGGGTGAGGAGGAACAAGTAAATACGGCGGACGCGCCATCTCACGTCCCTACAATGTCGCATTTTCCAAAATTCGCGGTAAATACACTGAGGCTTCATGTGCGTCATTTTGCCAAAACGATCATGCGTGGTACGCCATCGTAGAATGGAATGCGGTCAAAATCTCCAAACACGTCTTCGACTTCAAAGCCCGCTGCTTGGAGCAAGAGTTCCATTTCCGAATGGAAGAAATAGCGAATCACCACGGGAATGACAGTACGCTGAACAAGTCCATCTTCGGTGATTTCGTCGTATATCCACGTCACACTCATCAATTGTTCAGCGCGGTCAAGGCGGCTGACTGACTGCTGCATGACGAGATTGCCCGTATCTACATCCAAAAATGTGCGTTCGAGCGTGAGGGCTTCGGTGTCTTGCGCGGCATAGGCTTCGCCCGCGTTCGGCAAGTCGATGAGCAAGCGCCCTCCCTGTTTGACCCACTGCCGCGCCCGTTTGAGCAAGCCGAGATGCTTTTCTCGTTCGTGAAAATGCATAAGTGTGTTGTACGGGATGATCACCAAACCAAACTGCCCCGGCACATTCACTGTGAGAGCATCGCCATTGTAGAACTTCACGCGCGATCCCAAATGGGTAAGCGCATCTCGCTTGATAAGCGAGCGTTCCAGCATTTGTTCTTCCATTTCGATACCGTGAACGGTGTAGCCTTCTTGCGCGAGGTGAAAAACCACCCGCCCTGTGCCGCTGCCGATGATCAAGACCGGATCATCACCATCACCAATCGCTTCGTCTGCGATTTCGGTATAGAGCGCCAGATCATCGGTTTTATCGACGTGTTCGCTGTCGTAGTAACGCGCCAATGCGGCGTAAAAGTTCATGATGCTGTACTTTCCTGCTTCCGTTTGCTGTCAGATTTATCTGCAAATGATTGTGTCGATTTAATGCGCGCTTCCCCTGCCCAAAGCGCAGGAAAGAGAGCGCGTTCGGTCATGAGTGCCGCGTCATACGGCTGTACCAATCCCGCTTGCAGCATCGCCTTCATGGCGCGAATCACAGCCGGATCGAGCTTGGCGATTTCGCCTGCAAATTCTAACGCGGCAGGAAGCGCCCTGCCCGCTGGCGCGATCCGATTGATCATTCCCCATGATTCTAACTCATCTGCGTTAAGCTGTTTAGCCGTGAGTAAGAGTTCCATCGCACGGGTATAGCCGACCAAACGCAGCAGTCGCTGTCCCCCGCCCCAACCGGGGATCAAGCCGCGTTTAGCTTGCACAAAGCCCAAACGCACATTGGCATCGACCACACGCAAATCGCACGCCATTGAAATTTCACCGCCGCCGCCCAGCGCATAACCGTTGATCGCGCCAATAACGGGGACGGGCAATCGTTCGAGCGCGAGCAGGGCATCGCCCATAAGCGTGATCATCGCCAAGCCTTCATCGGCAGAGGGGCGCTGTGTCATTTCAACCAGATCAGCCCCCGCGCAGAAGGCAGTATCACCTGCTCCCGTGAGGATAACCACGCGCACGACAGGATCGGCGTGCAACTCCGTCACGATCTCCCCAAAGGCGCGCATGGCTTCAGTATCAAGCGCATTACGCGTTTCGGGACGGTTAAAGGTGATGACGATAACGCCGTTATCATGATGATCGAGCAAAATTTTCTGGGTCATGCCTATTCAATACCGATTCATTTGTGCAGAAAGAATTAGAGTCTATCGACTGCGGTAGTTTACAACGGTGAATTATCCACCGCTATGCCTACGATTTTGGCAAGGGTTGAATTGAGGACGCGCCATTGCGCTTCCCTACAACAAGATGTTTGTTGGTTCGATTCACGGGTTTTGTAACAGCATATGCAGCGGGGGGATTTGCGGATTGGGGCGGCGCTCTGATAAAATGCCCCACGTTACGAGGATTAAACCAGAGAGAAACAATGACATACTGGTTCAAAAAGCACTTTACCGTTCTCGGAAATATTCTGCTTCTTCTCATTGTTCTCACTGCGATTGCAGGCGGGGTTGCAGCGCAAGCGGGTGGCTTAGATGTCACCTTGACAACAAACGCTAATTTTCGTTCGGGTCCCGGTACAGAATGGCGTATTCTCGTCACGCTGAACGCAGGAACCGTTGTGCGTTTGGATGGCAAAGCGCCGGCTGGCGACTTTTGGGTGCGCGGCATCACACCCGATGGCACAGTCGGTTGGCTTGGCGCAACCGCGACGAACTTGACACCTGATCAATTGGCGGCGCTTCCCGCTGTGTGGACAGATACACCGTTCACGCTGCCGCCTCCCACAGGCGGAGCGCCCGCACCTGCGCCAGTCGATCCCGGCGCGCCACCTGCCGAAAATCCCGCACCTGATGCTGTCCCGACAACAGCGCCCCCTGCGCCTGTCGTCAACAGCGCGCCTCCGCCGCGCGGATTTGCGTATGGTGGTCACGTCGCAGAGTGGAGCACATATGCCAGCGAACAAATGGCGCGCGCTGGCATGACATGGATCAAGAAACAGTGGCGTTTCTTTCCGGGTCAAAATCCCGCAGAAGCGGCGGGGTGGATCAACGACGCGCACGCGCGCGGATTTAGAATTCTGCTTGGCGTGGTCGGTCAGCGCGACGCGCTTTACACGGAGGGCTATTTCGACCAGTACGCGGCATTTGTCGGTGGGCTGGCGACGTTGGGTGCAGACGCGATTGAAATCTGGAATGAACCAAACATTGATCGCGAATGGACCCCCGGACGTATCGATCCTGCCAGCTACACGGATTTGTTGGCACGTTCGTATAACGCGATCAAATCGGCAAACCCGGCTACGTTGGTGATCAGTGGTGCGCCTGCACCGACGGGTTTTTTCGGTGGATGCACGGGCGCGGGCTGCGATGACAACTTGTTTGTAGCGGGCATGGCAGCGGCAGGCGCGGCGAGATATATGGACTGCATCGGTATCCACTATAACGAGGGCATTTTACCACCGACAGCCACCAGCGGCGATCCGCGCGGATCGAGCAATCACTATTCACGCTACTACCAAGCCATGATGAACACGTATCGCCGTGCTTTCGGGAACGCGCGTCCGCTGTGCTTCACCGAAATGGGCTACCTCTCGCCTGAAGGTTTTGGTCCGCTGCCCGCCGGATTCACATGGGCGGAAAATGTGACTGTCGCGCAGCAGGCTGCATGGCTGGATCAAGCCGTGTCGATGGCGGCGCGCACGGGCTACGTGCGTCTGCTCATTATCTGGAACATCGACTTCACGAATTATGACAGCGATCCGATGGCGGGCTTCGCCATCATTCGACCCGGCGGCGCTTGTCCCGCTTGCGATGCACTGGCGAATTAGCCCACCGCATATGATTTGTCCATAAAACTGCACATGAAGGTGAGGGGCGTATGATAATCGGGTGGTTTACGAACGGAATAAGTTCCGCACGCCCCTACAGCCCCTCTTTCTCGTTTGCAGCTTAAGAAGGTTATGCATGAGTAATCGAAATCCCCAAGAAGAATCCCCTCAGCCGCGCCAAAGAAGCTCATTTGTCGATACAGACCAAATGCCGCGTGTGATGCAGCGTGATATGCGGCATGATCCAACAGCCACTTCGACGCATGAATTCGCGCAATCACCGCGCCGTCGTGGAGTCGGCTGCTGGATCACGGGATTGGCGACAGTATTCACAGTCGTGATTCTGATCGGCGTGGGGCTGCTGCTGCCACCGTTCAATCTGTATCAGCGCGTGTTCGGGGCGCAGTACATCACGCTTTCGCCACAAAACAATACTGTGAGCATAGATGGCTTCAACTTGAGTGTTGATCCGGCAGCCTTGACCCCGTCAGTTATTGACGATTTTGGCGTGGCATTGGATAGTGTATCGATGCAAGCGTATTTGAACCGCGATACAAGCGCGGGTGCATGGATAGCAGAGGCTTTCGCCGCGCAGCCGCCATCGCTAGCGATTCAGAGTCCGGTATATACCATCGACGCGCGGGGAGTAACGCCGGAACAGGTGACGATCAGCGTGGATACGCCCGCGACAGTCAACACGACGGATATTCTCGATTTGTATGCTTACGATTCCACGCGCGCGGAATGGCGCTTTATTCCTGCACATCCCAACGCGAACGGCGATATGACCGCAACACTTGATGATGTACCAGAGTATGTCGCGCTGTTCCAATCAGCGGCGGTGGATCAACCGCGCGTGCTGGCGGCAGTCGATGTGACACAGGTACTTACACCTGATGTAGCTGGATTGGCAACGATTGTTTCGCCGGCGGGATTGCAACCAACGCTTGAAGGGACATTAGCAGGCAGTTTAGCGGCAGGTTTTGAAACTAACGCAAGCTACATGGTGATGCCTGTTGTGCGAAACTATACTGATCCGCGCGCGGTGGATACCGCCACGATCAATACAATCTTGAACAGCGTTTCACTGCGAAACGCACATGCGGTACAGCTTGCGGGATTTGTGACGAGCAACGGATTTGACGGTGTAGTGATCGACTATCGTGATCTCGCGCCCGATCAACGGGCGAACTTCGCCGCATTCATCACTGAAGTGGGCAGATTGACGCGCGGCGCAGGCGTGTCGCTCGGTGTGGTTGTTCCCAGCGCGCAGAATGTTGGCGGCGTATGGGACACGGGCGCGTATGACTGGCGCGCAATTGGCGCAGCAGTCGATTTGATGCAGATCACGCTGCCGATTGACCCAACAACGTATGCACCGGGAGCGGATCGGCTGGTAGAGGCGATGCTGCGTTGGGGCGTAGGCGAAGTCGAGCGTGGAAAGATTCTGCTTGGACTATCGGCGCAGAGTGTGCGCGAGACCGGCGGAGAGTATGCCAGCATCAGCTTTGATCAGGCACTCTCGGCGCTTGGTGATGTGTCCGTTGAAGCGATCACCACCGACACGGGAACGGTCAACCCCGGCGACACGATTTTCGCGCGATTGGATGGCTATCGCGCGGCGACGGGCATCGATCCACTGACCCTTCAAACATACATCGAATATTTGGACGAAAATCAAAATCCTGTCGCGCGCATGTGGCTGACAACCCCCGACACGCTGCGCTATCGCATGGATCGCGGGCTGGCGTTCGGGATTCATGGCGTGGCGTTTGAAGACCTGTTAAGCGGTGGGCTGGCTGACGGCGTGCTGAACACGATTTTGAATTACAAACTGCAAATTCCGGCACAGGTTGGCCCCCAAGAATTGACGCTGCGCTGGACAATTGAAGGCACGGACGGGACGATTGCTGAAGCCTTCACTGGACTCAACGAAGAACTGGTGGCGACCATTCAAGCGCCAGATGGCAATTACGCCGTGAACGTGGAAGTCATCAGCGGAGACGGCGCGGGGGCGGCACGCAGTGGCGCAGCGGTGGCGGTTTTCGCGCCGACCAACACGCCAACTCCGACACTCACCCCTACCCCCACGAACACACCCGCACCAACAAATACGCCAAATCGGGCGGCGGCAGTCGCGCCGGGATCGAATCCGGCGGTGGGCAATCCAGCGGCGGCAGTGCGCCCTGTCGCGGGAAGCATCACCGTGGGCAATTTTGAATACGGCGGACACGTCACCAGCACGGGGACAGGCGGCGCGGCAGCAATGCAGCGTGCCGGGATGAACTGGATGAAAATTCAGCTTCGTTATGCGCCGGGAAGCGATCCGGGAATGGCGGCGGGTCCCATTTCGGAAGCACACGCACGCGGATTCAAAATTCTGCTTGGCGTAGTTGGCTATCCGAATGATCTCGCGGCGGGCGGCGCGGGCTATGTGCAAGGATTCGCGTCGTTCTTGGGTGGGGTCGCAGGGCTGGGTCCCGATGCTATTGAAGTATGGAACGAACCAAACATTGACCGTGAATGGCCCGCCGGACAAATCAGCGGAGCGGGATATGCCGATATGCTGCGGCAAGCGTATCAAGCGATCAAGAGCGCCAACAGCAGCGTGATGGTGATCAGCGGTGCGCCCGCGCCAACCGGGGCAGAAGCCGCATTTCCGGGACGGGTGGTCAACGATGACCGCTTTATCCGCGATATGGTGGCAGCAGGGGCGGTTCAATGGATGGACTGCTTGGGGGCACACTATAACGAAGGCGTGGTCGGTCCCAATCAACGCAGCGGCGATCCGCGTGACAACTACTACACGCGCTATTTCTTTGGCATGTTGGATACGTACTGGAATGCGATTGGGGGACAGCGTCCAATTTGCTTCACCGAACTGGGGTATCTCACGCCGGAAGGTTATCCTCCACTGGACCCGTATTTTGCGTGGGGCGCAAACACGACTGTCGGACAGCAAGCGGCGTGGCTGGCAGAAGCGATAGCGCTGGCATCGCAAAGCGGACGTGTGCGCTTGTTGATCGTATGGAACGTGGACTTTGACTTCTACGGCACAGACCCGATGGCGGGCTTCGCCATCATTCGACCCGGCGGCGGCTGTCCCGCTTGTGATGCAATCGCGGGTGCGCGATAGAGGTTTATGCAATGGCCAGAACAACAAGGGAAATTCGTATCCGCCGCCAGATGCGCGGCTTTGTCCTCATCTGGGCGGGTATCACGTTTGTCATGGGCGCGGTGACATTTGTCGCCATCTACTTGGCATATGGTTCGATTACCGATGAACGGTTCGCGGGCGCACTGAGAAATGTCGCCCTGCCGGAAACCGTCGCGGTGGAAGGCACACCATCGCAAAGCGGCGAAGCAGTCGCGCAAGCGAATACACCAACGATTCCGCCAACACTTCCTGCGACTTCTACCCGTGTCGCGCAGTTGGCAACCACTGCACCGACAAATCCACCGCCGACAGCCACCTTGCTTCCGATTGAGGTCACGCGCTTTCAGTTGGGGGTGCAGGTGCAGGTGAGCTATGACATCATGGATCAATGGATGGACGTAGCAGCGAATCAACTTGATGTGAATTGGGTCAAACAGCAGGTACGATGGCAGGACATCGAAACCGCGCCAGATGTGTACGACTGGACGGTACTGGATTTATACCTGCCTGCTGCACAGCAGTATGGTTTAAAGGTTCTGATCTCCGTCGTGACCGCGCCCGAATGGGCGCGCGAGCCGGGTGTCGATTTAAGCAAACACGGCCCCCCTGACAACCCACAGGATTACGCGGATTTCGTGAGCGACATTTTGCGACGCTATCCGGGAATGGTACACGCGGTTGAAGTGTGGAACGAGCAAAACCTTGACCGCGAATGGACATCGACGGAAGGGCTGACTGCCGCGAACTATGTCGAACTGCTGCGTGTCTCGTATCAAGCCATCAAGGCGGTTGACCCCGGCGTAATCGTAGTCAGTGGTGCGCTTGCGCCAACAGGCTTGAGCGACGGCGTGAGCGCATGGGACGATTTTGTGTACATGGATCAGATGATTGAAGCGGGACTGCTCAACTATACCGACTGTGTGGGCGCGCACCACAACGGCATCAATGTCAGCCCAGACTACACCTCAGATGCGATCCCCGATGACCCGACGGCACAGTTTAGAGGTCCGTTCGATAATCCACATCATAGTTGGAGCTTCAGAAGCACACTTCAGACCTATGCCAGCAAGATCGCGCTGGCAGGCGGAGATCAAAAGCTGTGCGTAACCGAGTTCGGCTGGCCAAGCGCGGAAGGATTGGACGGTGTGCCGGAAGGGTTCGGCTTCGCGCTGGACAATACGCTGGAAGAACAGCGCGATTTCACCGTGCGGGCGCTCAATAACATGGTGGAATGGGACATTGTTCAGCTCGCATTCCTGTGGAATTTGAACTATGGCGCGCAAGCGGGATGGGACCCGAACAACGACAATGTAGCATATTCGATTATTGGACCGGGCTTCCAATTCCGTCCAGTGTTCGACGCGGTGCGCGACTGGAATCGAGAATACGAATCACGCTTCCAGTAACACCAAATACGAACTCGAAAGAGTCCAAGAGTGTCTCTATGCAAGGGGCGTACAGCAAGTCGAGTACGCCCCTGATTATTTGCTTCAGAGACCATCTGAAAAATACAATCTCATCGCTCAATGAGGACGCGGATGAAACAAGTTTCGTTTGGCGCGTCCCTACTTTAACCGGATAGATTAACTGTATGGGCTTCTCCATCCTTCGCCGCCTCATCCCCGCCGTCATCTGGATTATCTTCGTGCTTGGCGTGATCAGCGTGCCGCAATCAACCAGTGATGCGTTCATGGGCTTTGCCGTAACCGATCCGCCGTTTCAACCGCTGACGTACAGCATTCAGACGTTCCTGTGGTGGGGGGATTGGTGGGCAACGATCCACAGCCAATGGGTGCAAACAATGGCGTTCACGCACGTGAAGCAGACATTCGCATGGGAGGACATTGAACGCGCGCCGGGAGAGTATGATTTTACGCGAGCAGATTCGCTGCTCGACCTGCTGGAGATGCGGAATCTGCGTGTGATCGCCCGTTTGACGGATGCCCCCGCATGGGCGCATCCTAGTGTGGCGGGCATAAAGGATGTGGATTATGTGGATGCGCCTCCCGATGATCTGGCGACGTGGGCGAACTTCTGCGGCACGCTGGCGGCACGCTATCGCGGGCGCATTCATGGGTATCAAATTTGGAATGAACCGAATTTGAGCCGTGAATGGGGCAACCGCGAGCCAAACGCAGCGGGGTATGTGGCGCTCTTGGAAGCGTGCAGCACAGCTATCCGCGCGGCTGACCACGACGCGGTAGTGATTTCGGCGGGACTTGCGCCTACGGGCAACTATGACGCGACTGCCCACCCCGACGATGTTTATCTACAAGAACTGTACAACGCGGGATTTCAACGCTATGTCGATGTGGTGGGGATGCACGCGCCGGGCTATTCCGCGCCGCATGTCAGCCCCGATGAAGCAGAAGCGAATGGGGGACAGCGGTTCTTTACCTTTCGGCGGGTGGAAGATTTGCGTAAAATCATGGTCGCCAACGGGGATGCAGCGCGGCAGGTGGCGCTGCTGGAAGTTGGGTGGACGATGGATACGGTGAATCCCGCGTATGCGTGGTTCGCCGTTGATGAAGCGACACAGGCACAGTATCTCGTTGAGGCATACCAGTACGCAGCCGAAAACTGGCGACCATGGGTGGGGTTGATGTCCACGATTTACATCTCGAACCCGACATGGACGGAAGCGAACGAGGAATATTGGTGGAGCATCACCACGCCGGAAGGGGGGACTCGCCTAGCCTATGCCGCGCTTGCCAACATGCCGAAGTACTGCGGCGAATGGTTCATTCCAGCGCGTGACCCAAGCAGCGACGAGGCATTGGGGCTTGTCCCGCCGACAACCTGCGCGACGGTATCGGCGGGGGGTTAAGGCGAGTGTGAAGTATTGTCGTCCATGTCCTTTGATGTCCAAGTAGTTACGCTTAAACATTGAGGAAGCATTGCTGTGTTTGTTTTTGCAAATGTTTGAGCGAGGCGTTTCAAATTGAAATTGTAAGACGGAGAAGGCATTTATGAATATGCTCGCGATCAGCTACTTTTTTCACCTCATCGCGACGGTTGTATGGTTGGGCGGCTTGTTCATATTGTCACTACTTGTCTTTCCTGAAACCAAGCGCGTACTGCAAGAATCACCGGCACTGTACATGCTGTTAGGGCGTTTTCGCAAACGCTTCTTCCCGTTGATCAACTTCAGCCTAGCGGTGCTGGTGCTGACGGGGTTCATCAATATGTCGGGTGACCCAAACTACGATGGCGTGCTACAATTCGACAACGAATGGAGCCGGGTGATGCTGCTCAAGCATATCGCCATCCTTGGGATGGTGGTGTGCGGTTTGCTGCTGCAATATGGAGTCGCGCCCGCGCTGGAACGCGCTACCCTGCTCATTGAACGCGGCAAGGGCAATCCACAAGAAGCGGAAAAATTGCGCCGCCGCGAAGTACGGCTGACATGGGCAAATGTTGTGCTGGGGGTGCTGGTGCTGGCATTCACCGCATGGGCAACGGCGATTTGAATGGGTTTAGTAGGGGCTAAACAAGTTTCGCTAAACTCCTTATGGGAAAACAGACGTGAGGCACAGCATCACGAGACATTGATGATTTCACCAATTAGGGATGGTTTCTTTTGTCGAACCGGGCAAACCGCATCATTTACGCGCTGGCAGTTATTTTTCTGCTGTTGAGCGCCACCCTACGCCTGTGGGACTTACCCACGCTGCCGCCGGGTCTGACGGATAACGAAATTGACGACATTCAAATTACCGAAGCGGCACGGCAGGGAAACCCGCGCGTATTTTTCAATTTGCGCGGCGAAGGACGGGAAGGGATGTATCACATCCTGCTTGCCAGTGCGACCAGCCTGACAGGGGGCGGTTTGGTCGGCTACCGAATGCTTTCGGTATTCGCGGGGATGCTGTCACTAGCGATGGTATACGCCGTGGGCAAACGATTGTTCGGTTCATCGGCGGGACTGACTTCCCTTGCAATGCTGGCGATTGGCATGTTTCCGGTGCTGCTTTCACGCGGGATATGGAGAGAAGCGCTTGTGCCGCTTTACGTTTCTGGAGTACTGCTGGCGCTGGCGCGGGCGTTTCCAGTCTATGGCACAGCGTCACAGCGCGAAGCGCGCACGATTCCATTCGCCGGGTTGGGTGTAGCACTTGGTTTTGGCTTTTATATTCACCCGATCAGCCTTGTGGTGGCGCTGGCAGTGATGATCTTCATTGCCTATATGGTGCTGTCCCGACAGCCGCTGTCGCGGCGCACATTAAGTTATACATGGTTCGCCGTTGTGGTGATGATTGTGTTAGCGACCCCATATTTGATTGCAACCTTGGGTGCGCCGGAATTATCGGGCGCACAGCGGTTGTTTATTGACCAAGAGGTACCGGACAATTTAACCCCACTGCAATCACTGATCGCCGGATTAAGCGGGATCGCATTTCGGGGGGATACAAACCCTACGCATAATCTCCCCCAGCGCCCATTGATCGACTTGGTGAGCGCGCTTCTGCTGCTGGTAGGAATTGCGGCGGCGGTACGCTACTGGCGGCAGCCGCGTTTCGCGCTACTCGTGATCTGTACAATTATTGTGCTGCCCGTTGCCCTGCTGGCGAACAACAGCCCGAATTTTTTGGCGATGGCGGGGGCGCTGCCGCTGATCGCGCTGCTGTTTGGATTGGGCGCTACGACGTTGTATCGCAGTTTTCCATCGCGCTCACGCATTCTTATCGCGCTGTTGATTGTTGGACTGCTAATTTTTAACCTCCAATGGACGATACGAGACTTTTTCCAGACGTGGCGGGAAGATGAAGCCACCCACACGGCATTCAACGCGCGATTAGGGGCGCTAGCACATTATGTCGATGTGACCGCCGCAACGAGCGATACAGTGGTATGTTCGCCTTCAGCAGTGGCGATTGGCACAGGCGAGCCCGCGCCAGCAGGCATCACACAAACACAACGCCTGCTGTTGATGATGCATCGTCAAACCGCACCGCTGCGCTATGCCGACTGCGGAAGTGGCTTGATCTTCACGAATGGCGGCGGGGCAACCCAGATCATCGCGCCCGATGAGATGACACTTGCGAACATCAATCCGTTTTTGCGAGTGTGGTATGACGCAGGGGAAACCCTTTCGCGTCCCGATCTTCCACCGGATGGTGTGGTGATTATGAACGTGGAGCGTCAGCTTGCAGACACGATTGGGCGGCTCACCACAACTGCCCCGCTGTCGTTCGCGCCGGAAGCGCCGGGCGGACAAGAAGTGACCGCGCCGCCGATTCGCATGGGCGGGAATATCAGTTTTTTGGGTTATGAACAAACAGGTGACGGGGTGTATGCTCCGGGAGATACTGTACCGATTGTAACGTATTGGCGCGTTGATGGGGATGTTCCGTCGGATTTGCGCCTATTTGTGCATGTCTTGAGCGATCCATCCGCGATTGCGCTCCAATGGGACGGCATCAGCGTGCTTCCGTCGCAACTTCAAGCGCGTGATGTGTTTGTGCAGGTGGCTTTCTTACAGCTTCCTTTTGAAATTCTCGACGGTGTGTACGGGTTGTCTGTCGGCGCATACGAGGACAACACGGATATTCGTCTACCTGTGTACGACTCCAACAATATCGAGCGCGGGGCGCGTCTTTTCATGGGACAGATCACGGTGGAAAGCGCATCTGCTGCTCCCAGCGGGAGCGACTGATGTTTGAGATCGTGTTCATGGGAACATCGGCATCCGCGCCATCGATCTATCGTGGGCTTCCCTCACAAGTCGTTTTCGCGGGAGAACACCGCTTCATGATCGACTGTGGCGAAGGCACGCAGCGGCAAATTCTTCGCAGCGGCATTGGCTTCAAAAAGCTGAACAAGATTTTGCTGACGCACGCCCATCTCGATCACATCTTGGGGCTTGGCGGGCTAATTTCGACGTTTGCGCGCTGGGAAAACGAAGCAATCGAACATATTGAGATTTACGGCGGGCGGGTTACGCTGGATCGTGTACATGCGCTGTTGTTCGGTGTAGTGCTGCAATATGAGCAGCTTCCGATTGAGATCAAGATGCTGGAACTAAAGCCGGGAGTGATCTTCAGCGGCAAAGACTTCTCGGTGAGCGCGTTTCCGGTATCGCATCGCGGACCGGGCAACTTCGGATTCATCTTTCAGGAAAAATCGCGCCGCCCGTTTTTGGTGGAACAAGCGGAAGCACTAGGAATTCCCGAAGGACCAGAGCGCGGGCGGTTAGTCGGTGGACACTCGATCACGCTGGCGGATGGGCGCGTCATTACACCGGAGATGGTACTCGGTGAGTTAGTAGAAGGCGCGAAATTGGTGCATATCGGGGATATTGGGCGGTTGGAGAATATCCGCGAGCATGTGCGCGATGCCGATGCGTTAGTCATCGAAGCGACTTTTTTACGTGAGGACAGTGATACCGCACTTGCCTTTGGGCATATCACCGCTGAACAAGCGGCGACGCTGGCAGCCGAAAACAACGTGCGGTCACTGATTTTGACGCATGTTTCGCGCCGTTACAGAGAGATGGACATCATCGCGGAAGCGCGAAGCGTGTTTCCCAACACATTTATTGCGCGCGACCTCGATCATTATCTCATCCGGCGCAATCATGGGGCGCAAAAAGTAAGTGTTGAACCGCTGCCCTCAGGTCGGCAGACGGTGACCGCGCAGGATGTAGATTCCGCAGTAGGCGACAGCGATGTTGGACAAGAATAGGCGCTACCCCCTACGATGCATTTTCCACATCAGGGTTCACTGATTCTTCTTGTTTCGCTTGGTCGGCGTGCTGGTCTTGTTTGTCTTGTTCGGCTAAAAAGTCGAACGCTTCTTGCAAGGTGGCAAACACCCGAAAGCGCGAGTTCTGAATGGCAAGACGCGTCACCACGCTGGACATAAACCCCAACAGCGGATTCCGATTGACGAGCAGCACCCACCCCGCATCATTTCTGGTGCGGCGATTCAAGATTTCACGGATTTCCATCAAGTTTCTGGGGTAACGCACAACTTCGAGCAGATCGACAATTGTGTGAACCACGCCATCACTTTCGGCAATGAGCGCGATGACTTTCGCCTGCGCGTTCTGCACATCCTGAACAGTCACAACATCGTGAAAACGCTGATAGATGATACGGTTCGGAACTTCCCAACGGACTTCGTAAGACATAGACGATTCCCCCTGTGAAAGCTGTAGAGAGCGCTGGTCAGTTGGCGTTAAAGTGCGGGCGCGATTAGATCCATATCGAGTTTAGATAGTTCAGGGTCTGCCTGCTTTAAATAGGCAACAGCATCCGCGAATGATTCGACTGAACGTATCCGTCCATCGCGCATGAAATGTTGGGTGACAAGATTAGACACAAAGCGCAGCAAGACGTTATTTGTCACCAAGACAACCCATCCTTGAATGCTTGGGTCGATATCGGTGATCAACGCGCTGCGGATTTGTACAATATTTTTGGGGAAACTTTCAACCTGCGTAAAATCAACAATCATATGCACTGGGCGATTGACTTCTTTGCTCCACGCGAGAAACTTGCTTTGCATCTCCTGCATTTCTTCGATGGTCACCACGCCGTAGAGTCGCTCGAAAGCAAGTTGTCCCGGCTTTATCCAAGATAGATGATAGGGCATGATCTCACACCTGCTCGATACATTACAAATGTTAAGGGCAATTGTACTTCACGAAACATTACAACGTATGAGCAGCGTGTGAATTGTTTACGAATTTTTTCCTAATCTGGGTTGGGAAGCATCCCCGCGCCGTAGATTGTGCCGGGTTGAATGACGATGGGAGCAGCGGTATCAACAGTGCCAATCAAGTCATAGGTGGTCGCGCCGGTGATTCGCACCGGGACGATTTCACCCGGCGGGAGTTCACCATCGACAATCACGTAACCGTCAATTTCCGGCGCATCACGGTAACTGCGCCCCAAACTCAAGGATTCGCCGGTTTCTTGACCATCTTGATCTTCGGCTGCGCCATGCCCTTCCACTAGCACAGGCAGCACCTTGCCAATGAATGCCTGATTTTTCTTTAAGCTGATACCCTGTTGAAGTTCCATAAGGGCATTGTAGCGGGTATCTTTAACATCATCGGCGACTTGATTGGGCAAGGTCGCGCTTGGTGTGCCGATTTCGTAGGAGTATTTGAACGCACCCACACGGTCAAATTCGAGATCGCGCACGAACTTCATAAGTCCGTCGAATTCTTCGTCGGTTTCGCCGGGATAGCCGACGATGAAGGTCGTCCGTACGGTGAGATCGGGCATGGCGGCGCGCATGTTTTGCAGCGTTTCATAGACCCATTCTACTTTGGCGGGACGCTTCATGCGTAACAGCGTGTCGCGGTGTCCGTGCTGAAGCGGCATATCCAGATAGTGCAAAATCTGCTTGTGTTTCGCCATTGTGTCGATCATTTTGGGCGTGACATAGCCGGGATAGGCGTACATAACACGAATCCAGTCGATACCGGGCGCGGCAGTCACCAGTGAATCGAGCAAATGCGCTAGACCGTCCTTCAAGCCCAAGTCATAGCCATAATCGGTGGTATCTTGTGCGATGAGGATGAGTTCTTTCACACCCATTTCTTGCAAGCGCGTGGCTTCACTGACAATCGCTTCGACGGGGCGGCTGACAGCAGTCCCTTTGATTTTCGGGATGGCGCAGAAGGCACAGGGTCGGCGGCATCCGTCCGCGATTTTGAGGTAGGCGCTTGCGCCTTGTACACTGGCGCGCAGTACACCACGTTCGTCCAAGCCAACGACTTTGGCTTCATCGGGAAGGTGGTAGAGGGGTTCGGGATGTTTGCGTGTGCGTAAGCGGGTGACAAGATCAAAAATGTCCATCCAGCGGCGGGTACCAATCACACCATCGAGTCCGGGGACTTCTTGCACCAAGTCCGCGCCGTATCGCTGCGACAAACATCCAGCGGCAATCACCATTTGACCGTCTTTGCGAGCATGGACAAGTTCGCGCAGCATGTTGATCGATTCCTGCTTGGCACTGTCGATAAAGCCGCAGGTATTGACGATTAAGACTTCGGCGCGGTCAGGGTCTCCCACCCCACGCAAGCCATTCTGTTCCAGTACTTGCGCGATGCTTTCGCTGTCTACAGTGTTCTTTGAACAGCCCAAGCTCAGCAGAAAATAGTTATCGTGACGTGCTTGGCTGCGTTTAGCGGCGCGGGTAGCGACTGTTTTTGCCATCGGCGTTTTGCATTCCTTCTCAGTACCATACAATTAAAAGTGGGGACAACTGATTCTATACAGCATCTCTAAATCAAGGAGAGTACAAAATGAACCGTTATTTCCGTATATTCTTGATTTTGGTCGCCGTTGTTCAAGCTTTATTCGCGGTTGGGTTCGCACTGCGGGTGGAAGTTATCACCCGCGCATGGATACTGCCCAACACCAGCATCCTATCATTCATCTTCATCGGGTCGATTTTTGCCGCCGCCGCGGCTTCGACACTGTGGTGCATTTTCACGGCAGAAGAAGGCGCGCTTGCCGGAATTGGTTTAGATTATCTCACGATTTTAGCGCCGCTGTCGATCTTCTCTTTGCAAATTGCGAACGGTAGCACCCGCCTTATGGTTTTTGCAGGACTGTGCATTGCGGGCGCAGTGGTTGGTTTGGCGATATTTCTTCACACGCGCGGCATCACAATCCGTGACACGCGCCCCCAGCCGCGCTTGGTGCGCTATTCGTTCATCGTGTTCATCATTGCGCTGCTCATTGTGGGGGGCGGCTTGGCGCTGAAAATGCCCGACGTTTTACCATGGATCGTCACGCCAGAAGGCTCAGTCATGTACGGTTGGATGTTTCTAGGGGCGGCGGCCTATTTCGCATATGCGCTGCTGCGTCCTAGTTGGGGCAATTCTTCCGGTCAGTTGATAGGTTTTCTGGCATATGACCTAGTCTTGATCCTACCGTTCATCACCCGCTTTAGCACGGAAATCCCGCCGCAGTATGTGGTCGGGCATATCATCTATACCATCGTCGTGATCTACAGCGCCGTGTTGGCGATCTATTTCTTATTCATCAACCCATCAACACGCTTGAGCAGATAAGCAGCCAATACGCCGAGCGAAACGAATTTCGTCCACGTCATTAACGTCCCTTTGGCGGCGGCTGCCCTGTGGCTGTGACGCGCGGCGGCAAAATTGCCGTGGCTGAAGGGATAGGGGTATTGGTTGGCGCGGACGTGTTCGTCGGAACAGAAGTATTGGTCGGCGTGCGCGTCACGGTGAGCGTTGCGCTTGGCGTGAGCGTTATCGTCGGTGTGTTGGTGATGGTCGGCGTATCCGTCGCGGGCGGGGTATCGCTCGGAGTAAGCGTTATCGTCGGCGTATCGCTTGGTGTAGGCGATGGTCCCGGCGTGTCTGTCGGCGTAAGCGCGGCGATCAATGCCCCGGCGGGATCCGTCGGGGAAGGCAGCGGGGTATCGCTCATCTCGGCTGTAGGTTCAAAGCCGGGTCCCGTGACGATATCGACCCCTGCTGAAGTGAAGGTTAAATCCACGCGCTGACCGCGATCTCCGAAGGTAGGTTGAAATTCGCCGTTGAACACGATCTCCAACGCTTCGGCGTTGCTGGCAGTCAAAAAAATCTCTTGCTGAGCGGGATACTCAAGGATCATACCCGGCGCAGCGACACCGACAAAGCGTTCGGTGCTGTCTGCGACTAAGCGTACCCAACTGCGCTGGCGAAACTGAATCGTGACCAACAACCCCTGCCCTGTATACAACTGCTGCAAACCTTCAGGGATCGGCGTTGCGGGAATGGGTGTGCGAGTAGGAAACGGCGTTATTGTTGAAGTTGGCGGCAGTTCTGCGAGAATATCACGTTGTTGGAGATCGGTATCGGGCAGGAATACCGTCGGGTTGGTCAGCAGCTGCGATACTACGAATACGATGACGGCAAGCGACGCACCCGCGATCAATACTCGCAGCAGCCAGCCTAACAGCCCTATTCCACGACGCGGCGAATCGTAGACCCCGCCCAAACTGCTGGTGCGCGTGACAATTAACGGCGGTGGCATTTTCGGCTGCGTATCTGTGATGCGCGCCTGTGCGATGGGAACGCCGCTGCCGTTCTGAGAATCGCGTTTGTTTCGCTTGGTGGCACGGCGAGCGCGGCGGCGCTGGCGATCCGCCGACTCAAACAGCGATGACTCGTAATATTGGACGATCAAGTTTTCGTCTAAGCCAAGAAACCGCGCATAGTTCCGAATGAATCCGTTAAGCTGCACTGGCGATAAATCGGCAATTTGGAACTCACCGAGTTCAAATGATTCGAGAATCCGGCGGCGAATCCGAAGTGCCTGTTCAGCATCTTCCAGCGTCAATTCTTTGGCTTCACGGCTTTGGCGCAAATAGCGACCGAGCGCCTGTGCATCCATGCGTCTGAGCAATCCCTACGGCGCGACCCGCGCGTCATGGTGTGCGAAAAAGCGGAATATCCAACAGGGTTGAAAGTTTACCCCGGCTGGCACGTTTGCGTAAGAGGAACGTCCACCAGCCGGAGGTAAAGTGTGGGGTATACGTGGAACTTATTCGCCAGACGATTCGGCAGTGCCCACATCGGCGGCTTCGGGCTGTGCTTCAACGACTTCGGCAGGCGCAGCAGTTGCGGCGGCGGCTTCAGCACGCTGTGCCACATAGCTGGCGAATTCTTCTTCGCGCACAATGGTGATCTTCAGTTGGGGTGAAATTTCGTTGCCCAAGCGCACAGGGACGCTGTGCGTGCCGATTTCGCGCAGTTGAAGCTGGCTGATGCGGCGGCGATTGATGTCGATGCCGGTCTTCTTGTTGAGTTCTTCGGCAATTTCCGCCGTTGTCACCGAACCGAACAGCTTGCCCGTTGGGGATGCGCGGCGACCAAAGAATAATTCCACACCGTCGATTTGACGGGCGAGATCGTTCAGGCGACCTTCGAGCGCGGCTTTGCGCGCTTCTGCTTGTGAACGAAGTTCTTCGGCTTTTGCGAGTTCTTGCGCCGTCGCCTTGACTGCCAACTTCTTCGGAATAAGCCAGTTGCGGGCAAACCCATCCGAGACATCCACTACTTCGCCCGCGACTCCGTGTTTGTACACGTCCGAAAGAAGGATAACTTTCATGATCCACAGTCCTAATCGCGTTTCTGTTCGACAAATTGGGCGTGATTATACTTATCACGTGAGCCAAATTCCAGATGGAGTTCGGGAGAGGGCAGATTTCGAGTGCGGTACAGACGAAAAATGTTCCGCAAGTCCTTACAATCAAGCTGCCAATATCTATCAGATACATCCTTCAGATAGGCACGTAACCTTCGGTATAATCACGGATATGACCACACAAAATCATCCTCACCCCAGACCCTTTCTAGCGGCGAAATGGATCGTACTCGCGCTAGTCCTGTTCAGTTTCTTCATGAGCGCGTTGATCAGTCGCACAGTCTTTGAGCGTCTGCCGCACTTGGAAGACGAAGTCGCATATTTGTTTCAAGCACGCACGCTGGCGCGCGGCGATCTCGTAATCTCTACACCAGAACCACGACGGGCTTTCTGGCAGCCATTCGTGGTCGATTACGCCCCGACAGGAATGCGCTTCGGAAAATATACAATTGGCTGGCCCCTGCATCTTGCTGTTGGAGAATCGATGGGGCAAGCGTGGGTGATTAATGCGTTCTTTGGTGCGATGACGGTTGCACTTGCATATCGCTTGGGGCGAGAAATCTTTGATGAAGACACAGGCTTAATCGCCGCCGCGCTGACAGCTTTCTCCCCTGCGGCGCTGCTGCTCAACGCGAGCTTGATGGGGCATACAACCGCGTTGTTCGCGGCGACGTTGTTCATCTATGCCTACTGGCGAATAGAAAAAGTGTCAGGTAGGAAACGGCGATTCGGCAAGTATCCCGATTGGGTACGATGGAGCGTAATCGCAGGACTGGCACTCGGTCTGCTTATTCTCAATCGCCCGCTAACGGGAGCGGCTATTGCCGCACCGTTCGTTATGCGGAGTGTGATCCGCTTAATCCGCGTGGGGATTGTCGATGCGCGCCGCATGTGGGACACGCTCAAGCCGCTGATCGCGCTTACTATGATCGCGCTGATCTTGGCGATCCCAATTCCAATCTATAACCAAGCCGCGACGGGTAATCCGTCATTCAACCTGTACACGCTCGTCTGGTCTTATGATCGCGTAGGGTTTGGCGCGTGCTGCGGACGAAGCGGTCACACGCTGGAAAAAGGCGTTCGGCATATGCGCTTCGATATGTCGCTGACAGCGGCGGATTTGTTCGGTTTCGCGGCAGGACGCATCACGCCTGCGATTCAAAGTCACTTGCAGACGGAAGCAAATTTCTTCCCAATTGTCGGCTTGAGCTTTGTTTTTTTCCCGTTCGCACTGGTTGTCATTTTTCGCTGGCGGGCGCTGCTGGTGATCGTATGGGCGGCGGCGCTGGTGGCATGGTTCGCCTTACCCTTTGCAATTGGAAACGGTTTTTTGACACGCGATCCACTGTTCGCGTGGCTGTTTCTGGTAATCGCCATCGGGTGGGTGATGCTGCCGATTCTACTGTGGCGCGATCAAACACGCTCATGGGGATGGCTGCTGGTCGCAGTGATGCTGACACTGGTGGGGACGCAGTTGGCATACTGGATCGGGTCGCAGCGGTACAGTACACGCTACTACTATGAGGCACTAACGGCGGCAGCAATCTTGAGTGCGGTTCCGCTGGCGTGGCTGGCACGTCGAATCGGGCGCGAAGTGGTGTATGGGGTGCTGGCAGTGGCGCTGACATGGAGCTTATACGCTTACAGTACGCCGCGTATCACGGCGCTGTATCGATTCAACAACATTCATCACGACTTGATCAATGCGGTGGAAGCGCGGCGCGATGGGGACCGCCCAGTGCTGGTGATCGTCAACGGGGACAGCGTGCGCTGGCGCGCGTTCGGTACGCTGATGGCTGTGACGAGTCCGTACTTGGACAGCGAGATTGTGGTCGCGCACAACTATCTTGGCGCGACGAGCGATACCGTGCGAGAGCAGCTTCTGGCGATGTTCCCGGATCGGCAAGTGATCGAATTGCAGGCGGCAGATAATCAGGCTTGGTTCATAGATGAGATGCCGCCGGGATAAGCGGCAGATGCCGACATTTATATCCACAGCATTTGAACTTTGTTAAAAGGTGCAAATAGATTGAACAGATCGGCAGATATTTCCGTACAGTAGAATGTACATCCTATTTGAAAAGGAACGTGACCGATGGCGAAGGGCAAGTATCGTTTCGAGCAGTTCACGGCTACCCGCATCTATACGGGCAGCATCGACTATTCCCCTGATGGCAAACAGATCGCTCACATCAACAATGCAACCGGACAATTCAACCTATGGCTTGTGCCGTCCGGCGGGGGATACCCGCGCCAACTAACCAGCTATACCGATAACACCGTTCGCGCGGCGATTTGGTCGCGTGACGGAAACATGCTCGTCTTTCAGGCGGATCAAAACGGTGACGAATTCCATCAGTTGTACACCATCAGCCCCTTGGGCGGTTGGGGTTCGCCAATCACCCAGAAGATGGACGCACAGCATTATCTTGGGGGCTTCTCGCACGATGGATCGATTTTGAGCTATGCAGCCAATGCCCGTGATGAACGCAACGTCGAAGTTGTGCTGTATCACATGACTACGGGTGAAAAAGAATATCCCTTTCCATCGGGCGGCGGGTTATGGGTTCCGGGTGATTTCTCGCGCGATGATCGATATATCATTGCCATGAAATACACCAGCAATTTGAATTCCGATGTGTATGTGCTGGATCGCCAAACGAACGAACTGATTCACTGCACACCACACGAAGGACACAACCTGTATTTGCCAGCCATGTGGTCACCGGATGGCGCGGGTTTCTACATGCTCGCCAACGAAGGACGCGACTTCAATGGTTTAGCGTACTACACCCTAGCGGATCGCACATGGAAGTACGTCGAAACACCGAACTACGACATTGAAACCCTGTCCGCATCGAAAGACGGAAGCATCCTTGTGTGGGTGGTCAACGAAGGCGGCGCATCCAAGCTGTATGGGAAGAATCTCAAGACGGGCGCGGCGCTCACACTGCCTGCTGTCCCACTCGGTCAAATTGATAATCTCGCGGTATCGCCAGATGGCAAACGCGCAGCGATGATTCTCGCGCAGCCAACCGAAGCCGCCAACTTGTGGGAGATTGACCTTGCGACTGGCGAAATGTATGCGCTCGGTCAAAGCATGATCGGTGGCGTTGATCCTGCGGATATGGTTGAACCGGAATTGATCGAGTTCCCCACGTTTGATGGTCGCATGATCCCGGCGTGGCTGTATCGCCCAAAGCATGTGACCGGGCAAGTCCCTGTCGTGCTTTCGATTCACGGTGGACCGGACGCGCAAGAACGCCCACGCTATATGTATAACGGGTTGTACCAGTATTTGCTGAGCAAGGGATTCGGCATTCTCGCCCCCAACATTCGCGGATCAACAGGGTACGGCAAAACCTACCAGAGCTTGATCTATCGTGATTGGGGCGGCGCGGAACTCAAAGACATTGAACACGCGGCCAAATATTTACGTTCGCTCGATTGGGTAGATACGAATCGCATCGCCGTGTATGGCGGGAGCTTCGGCGGGTTCGCCACCTTGAGCGCGCTCACCCGTCTGCCTGAATATTGGGCATTGGGTGTCGATTTGGTCGGACCCTCCAACTTGATCACGTTCGTGCAGAGCGTCCCGCCATCGTGGCGCAGCATGATGGCGGGATGGGTTGGCGATCATGAAGCTGACCGCGATTTCTTGATTGAACGTTCGCCTATCACACACGTCGATAACATTCGTGTGCCGCTGCTCGTTATTCAAGGCGCAAAAGATCCGCGGGTAGTCAAAGCCGAAAGTGATCAGATGGTCGAACGCATCAAGGCGAACGGCGGCGATGTGCGCTATTACGTTGATGAGCAGGAAGGTCACGGGGCAACACGACGCGAAAACAGCATCAAATGGATGCGAATGGTCAGCGAATACATGGAAGAATATCTGCTCGATGAACCGTCGCCTAATTGAACTGGCACCATTGGGCGATACTCATGAAACTTTCTCGATCACATCACGTATAACGAAATGTACAATGGATGGAGAAACACGACCATGACTGAACAAAACAGTTCGACTGCCATTCAAAAGGTTGAACAGGCGATGGAGAATCAAGTGAACGATACCGAACAGACGAAAAGCCAGAATCCTCTGGATGATTTTTTGCAGCACCAGAAGCGCGCGTTAGAAGAAACGGGCAAGGCGATTGAATCGCTCTTTCCGGAAGGGTTCCGCGAACATGGCAAAGAAGCAGGCAAAGAGTTTGCCAAGGGGATGAAAATTCTCGTCGATGCCGTCATCGGTGAAGTCGAAAAAGCGGCGCGTGAAATCGACAAGCAGATGAAGCAGCGTCAGCAGTCCGATGCTGAGGCTGGCGACGACAAGCCATCCAGCACTGGCGCGACCAAAGTCAAAGTGCAGGTCGAGTAACCAAACGCAAATTTAACGCAAAAAACGCAGAGGCGATGATCTACCTCCTCTGCGTTTTTGCTTAACAATATACTGTGAACGCTCTCTTTTTTCGCTCATTCCGCTGTCATGATCAGGCGCAGATACGCAAAACCTGTGAGTGCGAAGCCGATCAGCGCAAGGACAAGTTCGCCGTTCACATAGAATACCGCCGACGCGATAAGCGTACTGCCGAACACAATCGCGCGGGTCGTTTTGCGCCCCTGTGCTTCGATACGATTTAACTGGCGTTGATACGCCGACGACGGCTCGAAGCGTACCTTGAGATCGCCGCTTTCCAGCCGCGTGAGCATACTATCGGCTTTGGCGTTCGGGTTTAGTACGCGCTCCAGCGCGGCTTGCCCAATACTCAACAACGCTTGTGGGGCGTTACCACTCAAAATGCTGGTGATGACGCTGCCCTGCCCATTAGATGCCAACGCCGCCGCCTGCTGCTGGATCATCTTCTGCGTGTACGGCTGCATCTCGCTCCATGGGTTAAACGTTGGATCAAGACTAGTACACAACCCACTCAAAATACTGACCGTGCGCCCCAAATAAATGAAGTCTTGCGGCACCTGAAATGGCATTGTGAACAGTAAATCGCCAAATTCTTCACCGATTTTGGACATGCTTTCAAAGCTGACGCTGCTCATCTGCTGCATCGTCAATCCCCACACTTGATCGAACACCGCGCGGGTGGCTTCTTCAAGACGTTCGGTATCTGTTCCCGGCAGCAAGAAGCCCAATTCGCTGTAGCTTTGAATCAATTTGCGCGGATCGCGCGTGACAACCGCTTGCATCGTGCCGATCAAACCGTTGACGATTTGCTGTGTCAGCGTTCCGGTCATGCCAAAGTCGATGAAAATCAAGTAGAACGGGCGCATCCCATCCGCATCTTGCTTATCGGCGTTGGGCGCATCGGGCGGAAGCGGATACACAAACAAGTTACCCGGATGCGGATCGGCATGGAAGAACCGTTCTTGAAAAATCTGCTGGAGATATGTATCCATCAGGCGCTTGGCGACAGCGCGGCGGCTGATTCCGGCAGCTTCGAGCGCGGCGTAATCATCCAGCTTTATCGTCGTGACATCTTCGATAACAATCACATGCTCAGTGGTCAAGTCGTTATACACGGTTGGAATATACACACCGAGATCGTCACGAAAGATGTGTGCAAATCTCGACGCATTGAGCGCCTCATGCTTGTAATCGAGTTCTTCTAGCAGAACACGCCCAAATTCACGCGAGAGCGCGACTGCATCCATACGTTTACTGATGAATTTGAAGCGCATCGCCACAAGCGCAACCAAATCAAGTGCGGCGAGATCTGTATAGCAAATGTGGTCGATGCCCGGACGCTGCACTTTCACCACCACACGATCCCCATTGTGCAGCGTGGCGCGATGCACCTGCCCCAGCGATGCCGCCGCAACAGGCTTCTCATCAAAGCGCGCGAAATATTCGGGAATCGCACCGAGTTCGTTTTCGATCACGCGGCGAATTTTATCGGTTGGCACACTTGGCACTTCGTCGCGCAGCGATGCCAATTCATCAATGATCTGCTGCGGCAAAATGTCGCTTCGGGTCGAGATGAACTGACCAAGTTTAATCATCACCCCGCCATAGTGAATAGCGATTCCGCGAAAGCCCGCCGCGTACTTTGTCCAACGCTTCAGACTGCCCTTTTCCACAGCTTGGGGCGCGAATTTCGCAACAATGATATGCCACCACACCAAACGCACGAATAACAGCCCAGCATAGATTATCAAGCGCAGAAAGCGTAACTGCATCCTGAGTGAACGCGGGCGGCGTTTGACTTCCTGCAGACGTTCCATCTCGCGGGCACGTTCCGCCGCAGTGGGATCGCCGGGCGCAGAGAGGACGGTGTTTGATGCGCGTGTAGGCACATCGCCCACCGCCCCACAGCCAGCACCGTTCTCGCTAAAGTCGCTGACAGCGGCGCGCACACGGCTGATCACTTCGGGCGGAATTGACGCTGATACGCTCCCGTTTTGTGTGGATGCGGTCATTTTGTTTCCCCTCGACGTGCGAGTCTATTTCTTGCTGAACTGGATGTTGAGAGTCGATTTCTCAAACCGTGCATCCTCAATTTCTAAATCCCACAGGCTGTAGGGCAAGACAATATTGCGACGATACGGTCCGACGCGGAGTGTTAGCTCATCGCGCGAACGGAACAAGTCAAGGTCTTTCTTATCAGCAAAGGGCAGCGGCACAATCAACCGGTAGCGATCCTTGCCCAAAGTTTCGATTTTGTGTGTCGAACCTGTGAATTTTCCCTCTGCCGGGTTTTGATCGCCGTACAGCGCATCCGCCAGCTTTCGCAGTCGATCCAAGCCCGTCACTTCGCCGCCAAAAAGCGGCGCTTTAAACAAGGGCAGTTCACCGAAGGCTTCGCCAATGTAGGCGATGTTTTCCTTCTGGTTTTCTTTCCACATTGCGAAATAGGGATCGGTCACTTCGTCGGGGATGATACGGTTGCAGATGATTGCATCCGTCGCATAGCCGTACAGATTGAGATAGGTGTACGTGCGCTGGGTTTCTTTAATGACCATTTTTTCAGGATTTACAACCAGACGCACACTGCTCAGATTGGGATCAGCCAGCAAATCGCGCACTTTATCGAGTGTGGCGAACAGCATGTTGACTTCATCCCATGCGTTCGCTTCGGGAATATCATCGCCCCGCCCGACCAGCTTGCCAATGGGGCGTAGAATTTTCGCCGCACCGCGTGTGATGGTCATGATGCGCTCAAACCACCAGCGCGTCACGTCCGGCAGCGAAAGCAAACGAAGTGTTTCGGCAGTCGGGGCAGCATCAACGATCAGCACATCGAACTGTTTTTGCTCAACGTACTGATTGATCCACAGCAAATGCGCGCCTTCTTCCAAACCCGGCAGAATCGTCACTTCTTCTGCGACAATATCTTCTACCCCCTGTTTGCTGAACAGCGTGGTCAGATATTTCTGAATCCTGCCCCAATACTTGTCCATCGAATAGCGTGTATCGACTTCTTGCGCCCACAAGTTGGGGTAAATTTCGATGGGCTCGGGACCGATTTGCTTTTCAAGCGAGTCACCGAGGCTGTGGGCGGTGTCCGTGCTGATGACGATAGTCTTTAAGCCCATTTCGGCACAGCGAAGCGCAGTGGCAGACGAAATGCTCGTCTTACCTACGCCGCCCTTGCCTGTATGAACAATGACACGCATGGCTGGAGTTCCTTGTGCTTTACTTCACATATTATACAAGAGCGCGGGAGGTGATCCGCGATGAAATGGTATACGTAGGATGAGAGGTTTTGTTGCGGGGTGAGTTATGCGTTTGGCGGGGAGGGAAAATCCCCCGCCCTGCTAATATCCCCGGTCCCGCTTCAATCGATTCAGCAGCGAACGATTCTCCAAGTAGCGGGTCAGGTTTTCGGTGAACACGTTGACCGCCTTCTGATGATAATTTACCGTCCACCCGCTGATGTGCGGTGTGATAATCACGTTGTCCATATGCCAGAGTGGGCTGGTGTTGGGCAGCGGTTCTTCTTCAAACACGTCGAGCGCCGCCCCACCGATTTTTTCGGCTGCCAACGCGGAAATCAAATCGGCTTCGTTGATGATTGCCCCGCGCGCGACGTTGATCAACACCGCGGTTTTCTTCATCGACTTTAACACGTCGGCGTTGATCAAGTATTTAGACTTCTCGGTCATCGGCGCGGCAATCACGAGATAATCACAGTCTTTAGCCATCGAAGTAATGGCTTCGGGCGGGTACAGCCGCTGCGGAATTTCGCCTTCAGGATCGCCTGTGCCGGGTTCGCGGTAGCTGTCGTCATCCGCTGGATGCATCACATCACGCTTGATCGCCAGCACTTTCATGCCTAACGCATCGCACAGCCGTCCCAGTTCGCGCCCAATATTGCCATAGCCCACGATCCCGACGGTTTGACCACGCAATTCACGCGGTTGAAGCACTTTTTGGGGGTCTTTGAGCCATTCGGCTTTCGCTTGCAGTTCAAGCATGAATTTTAGGCGATAGTTGAACGCCAACATCATTTCAAGACAGTATTCCGCCATCGGCGCGGCGTGGATTCCACTCGTGGTAGTGACTTCGACATCTTCTGCTTGGATGATCGGTTCTTTGAGCGCGTGTTCGACACCCGCACTGTGCAGTTGAATCCAGCGTAGGCGCGGTGCTTGCGCTGGCTGCGGAAACGTGCGTCCTGTGTACAGCACTTCCGCATCCAACCACACGCGATCTGGCACGGTTGGGAAATGTCGTTCAACTTTTAAGCGCGGCGAAATGTCGCGTATTTGTTGGATCAGCGCGTCTGAGAAATCCATCGCCACCACAACATGGATCACATCACCTATATCGCTCATGCCCACCTATCCTTTTGATTCAACGCGCCCGATGATAGGCGCAATTTTGTGGGGGCGCAAGGACAACGGCGTAGCCTTAGCCCATCGTGTGTGTTAATCTACACGAACCTTTGTCGGAACAGTCTTCCCACCGAAACGAAACGAGGATGATTATGGGATTGATGGACGGAAAGGTGGCGCTGATTTTCGGTGTCGCCAACAAAAATTCAATTGCATGGGGCATTACACAGCGTTTTCATGAAGAAGGAGCGCAAATTGGCTTGAGCTACGCAGGCGAAGTGCTGCAAAAGCGCGTATTCCCGCTGGCGCAAGAAATCGGCTGCGATTTTGTCGAACAATGTGATGTAACAAGCGATGAAGAACTTGATGCCATATTCGACAAAGCCAAGAAACGCTTCGGAAAAATCGATGTCCTCGTCCACAGCATCGCATTTGCGCCGCGCGAAGATCTCGGCGGACAGCGGTTCATCGACATCAGCCGCGACGGGTTCAAACTATCGCTCGACATCAGCGCCTACAGCTTAATCGCGCTGGCAAAACGCGCCGAACCCTTGATGACCGACGGCGGCAGCATCATGAGCTTGACGTACTATGCTGCCGAGAAAGTGATGCCCGGTTATCACGTGATGGCGATTGCCAAGTCGGCGCTGGAAACGATCACAAAGTATCTGGCGGCGGATATGGGACCAAAGAACATTCGCGTCAATGCCATTAGCGCCGGACCGATAAAGACGCTGGCGGCGGCAGGCGTTCCGGGGTTTCGCTTGATGCTCAAATATTCTGAGAAGGCTTCCCCCTTACGCAAACTTGTCACGCAAGAGGAGGTTGGGGATGCAGCAGTCTTTCTAGGCTCGGACATGAGCAAGTCGATCACGGGAGAAGTGCTGTATGTTGATGCGGGATACAACATTCTCGGCATGACGTTGACCGAAGAAGACATGCAGAAATCACAAGGCGGAACGGAATCGGAATAAGCATTGGGGTGGGTTCAAATGGGGCGGTTCACGGACAAAATGGTCGATGATTCGCATGGTGTTTTGCACGCCCCTACACACGAATATCCCCCAAATCACCCTTCCCACGTCAGCGTAACCCTGCAACAATCCTGCATGGCAATTCGTAATAGCGAATAGTTTCACATGCACAAAAGGATGAAGTCGTCATGGAACGTTTCTTGCACGTCACGACGCTGTTAGCGCAAACCACGCCCATGGAACAACCGGTCACTTTCACGATTGTGCCGAGTCAGTTTCTCACGATCATCATAATCGGCTTGATCGCTGGGTTCTTTGCCAGTTTGCTGATTCGCGGGCGTACCAACCTATTCGTGAGCCTAACAATTGGTCTGCTGGGCGCAATCGTAGGGAGTATCCTCTTCAGCGCGATCAATTTCCAGATTCCGCCGTCGCTGCAAGGGGGAATTACCCTGCGTTACATCGACATCATCGTGTCATTTATTGGTGCGTTGATTGTGTTAGCCGTATTCTATGTAATCACGGGTCGCCGGCGGTAATTCATTATAGGGGGTGGGAGCGCCACCCCCTATTGTTATCGCTTTAGCAGCGTCCGCGCGCCTTCCGTAAGCGCCGCCGCGATAAACGCTTTGACCAAATCAAGACCGAACAGTGGGCGAATCACATTTTCATAGACCACATCCGGCGTGCGTCCGATCACGAGCAGCCACACACAGCCAAACAAATACATCACCACCAGCGCCAACGCGCCGGCGATCCACCGCTGCCACAGACGGTTCGCGCTGCGCTCGACGATGAATCCTGCTGTCCACGCCGATGCGACGAAGCCAATCAAGAATCCGGCAGTGGGGCTGGCGAATGCCGCCGCGCCTAACCCGCGCGCATCAACGGGCAGCCCTGCCGCAATCAGCGCCAGATACGCCACCTGACTCAACGCGCCATCACGCGCCCCAAGCACCAATCCGCTTAACAAAACAGCCAGAGGTTGCAGAGTGAACGGCACAGGCAGCATTTCTATGCTGATGCGTGCCGAAAACACGGTCAGCAGCGTAAACGTGGCGATTCCGGTCAGCCGGTGCACCCATCCCCACTGCTGTGTTCTTTCAAGTGTTCTAAGCATATCGTGTCCTATCCACAATGATACCGTCGGGAAATTAGTTCAACGCTTCGACAATCACTTCCTGAAGTTTGTATTCGGATTTGAAGCGGGGCGAATTTTCAATCGCTTTTTCTTCCACGCCCTCAATCAGCGTAACCGCCACGCCAAGCGTCGGCAGTTCATAGCGCGTGTATAACTGGGTTGGGGACTGCGAATTGCGGAAATATGCCAATCTACCGCGCGCATCTAAGCGGCGAACCTTGCCACTCGCCTTGTTAAATGAAAGTTCGGCTAGTTCGCGCGCTAGTTTCTCGCGCTCTTGTTGAGTCATCGGTGCCATAAGGTTGTACTGTCCTAACATTTTGATTGAAGCGATAGATTGATGAAACAGCCTGTGAAATCGCCGGATATTGTATAATTAACGTCGCGTAATGCCAAAGGAAATCCGATATGGCGCAGACTTTCTCGGTCACGGAACTATCGATGTACATTCGTGATCTATTCACAGTGGATGCAAATTTGCAAGATGTTTGGGTGACGGGCGAAGTCTCTAATTTTCGGCGCGCGGCAAGCGGACACTGTTATTTCACCATCAAAGATGGGGGTGCGGAACTTAAATCGGTGATGTGGCGTTCTGCCGCCGAACGACAGACGACTATCCCCCGCGATGGCGACGCGGTGATCGCGCACGGGGCGGTCAATGTGTACATCGAAAATGGCGTGTATCAGCTTTATGTGGATCGCATCCGCCCGCAGGGAGTGGGCGACCTATATGCACGTTTCGAGCAGCTCAAGCAGCAGCTTCAAGCCGAAGGACTGTTCGACCCCGAACGAAAACGTCCACTGCCCGCCTATCCGCGCAAAATCGGCGTAGTCACATCAGCGGATGCGGCAGCTTTTCAAGATGTGCAAAACGTCCTGCGCCGCCGCTATCCGCTTGCGGAAGTGATTTTATCCCCTACACTGGTACAGGGAACGGACGCGCCGCCGCGCATTGTGCGCGCGCTCGAACGGTTGAACCAACGGGACGACATTGATGTGATTCTCGTCTGTCGTGGGGGCGGCAGCATCGAAGATTTATGGGCGTTCAATGATGAGGCTGTCGCCCGCGCGATTGCTCTCAGCCGCGTACCTGTCGTCAGTGGGGTAGGGCATGAAACCGACTTCACAATTGCCGATTTCGCGGCTGATTTGCGCGCGCCCACACCAAGCGCCGCCGCAGAACTGCTTACGCCCGATGTAGACGATCTGCGTGTGAATATCGCGCGGGCGCAAATCGCCCTCACCGACGCGGTACGCGCAATTATCGACACCCGCCGCCGTGATCTCGTCGCGCAAAATCGTGCGCTCAAAAGCGCCTCACCTACGCTGCGGATCAGCGCGCTGCGCCAGAGGCTCGATGACTGGAATACGCGCCTCATCACCGCGCAGCGCACACGTTTGACGCTTCAACGCGAACGACTCAACGCGCGCGCCGCTGCTCTCAAGAGTGCCAGCCCCGCGGCGATTTTGGAGCGCGGATACGTCCTTGTGCGTCGTGGCAAAACGGGCGAACGTGTCGCGTCAGCTTCGGTAGTCTCGACAGGCGATTCGCTGGTGCTGCAATTCCATGACGGTGAACAGCATGTCATCGCTGCCGCCGATCAAACGAGAAAGGTTCTGACTTAGCATGAACGATCTCTCGCAGTTGACCTTTGAAGCGGCATATGACGAGCTTGAAAGCATCATCGCGCGCTTGGAAGAAGGCGATTTGCCCTTAGAAGAATCGATGAGTTTGTTTGAACGGGGTCGCCAGCTTTCGGATTACTGTCAAAAGCTGCTTGACAGCGCCGAACTCCGCATCACGCAGATCAGCGAACAATGATCTAAATAGATTCAAACCATTTCCACAGCCAAATTACCCAAAATTAACCCACAGAATCCCACTTTTATCCCAAATTTGTGATACGAGTTGGGATAAAGCTAACACGGGATTATGACCGCCTGAGTCGCCTTAGCAAAAGGTTAGGGATTGTTCGTGCTTCGTCAATTTTGAGCGCCAACGCCAGCGCGAAGAACACTGCTGCGCCGAACGTTGTCCCCACGCCTGCGATCACCCATGCACTGCTGCCATCAAGCAGCCGTGACGTGACGTATACCATCGCACCCATGCCCATCGCTGCGATCAGCGCGGGAAACGCCCCTCGCAGCACATAGCGATCATGCAGCCCGCCGATCCGCCGCCGCAGCAGCACCCACAACACCACGCCTTCAAGCAGGGTTGTCAGTGAGTTCGCCAGCGCCAACCCACCGAATGCCCCTTGTGTGAGATTATCCCGTGCGCCAATCACGTTGATAAACACCAAGCTTAATGCGATATTGGCGATGATGGCGAATATCCCCACTGCTACCGGAGTCCATGTATCTTCGAGCGCATAGAACGCCCGCGACAGCACTTCGAGCAAACTGTGTCCGCTGATGCCAATGGCATAGAACGTGAGCGCCCACGCGGTTGCTGCCGTACTTTGTGCGTCCCATTCACCGCGTTCGAGCAGCACAGTTATGACGGGAGCGCCAAGCAAAATCATCCCGACGGTTGCGGGAAAGCTCATGAACAACACACTTCGCAGCGCTGTCGCCAAACGATCTTTGTAGGCTTCCATGTCTTTGTTTGCCACCAATGCCGACAGCGTAGGAAACAACGCCGTTCCAACACTTTGGGCAATCACACCAAGCGCGAAGAACATGAGCGTCCATGCGGTAACGAGCGCGGTGCGACTGCCTTCGACCATGGTTGAAGTCAGCACCACATTGACCAGAAAATTCACCTGCACAACTGCCAGCCCCAACACGCGCGGACCCATCAGCACCAGCACGTCGCGCACGCCCTTGATATGAATGTTCGGCAGGAATCGCAGGCTTGCCCCAATCCGGTGCAAGCCGGGAAGCTGTACCAGAAGATGCAGCGCCGCGCCGATCAATGCGCCGTATGCCAGCGCATAGATCGCGCTGTCGGGCACGTTCGACAATCCGTGCGGCAGAAAGGCGAAATTCTCGCTCACCCAATGGCGCATATCGTCCGCGCGCATCAGCGGCACAAGGATCACCGCACCTACGATCTGCCCCGCGTTGTACAAACTCGCCGCCAACGCTGGCAGTGTGAACACACCATTGGCGTTCAAAATACCCATCGTCAATCCGCTGATCGTAAACAGCACAACTGTCGGCAGCATCATTTGTGTCAGCGAAGTTGTAAGCGCCTGTTTGAATTCGGGTTCGCCGGGGACGAGCAGCGACGGGATGATCTGTGGCGCAAACACATACATAATCGTGGCAAGCGCCGCGCCAATTAAGCCCGCTAGTGACATGACCGCGCTTGCCAGCCGCCACGCGCTGGTATCACTTTCGTTCATCATGCGCGAAAACACAGGAATGAACGATGACCCCAACGCGCCTCCTGCCACCAGCGTGAAAATCAGTTCGGGGATGCGCTGGGCGGCGTAGAACGCATCGAGTTCATCCGCCGCGCCAAACGCCGTGCTAAATGCCGCCGTGCGGATTAACCCTAAAATGCCGCTGGCGAGAAATCCCAGCAGCACGACGAGCGCCGCCCGCGCGATTTGCCCGCTTGAAAGTGTTTTTGCCATGTGTGTCTTCGTCTAAGAATCAGAAGGGCGCAGGCTGTATTCCCGCGCCCTCAATGAAATGCGAAATTTCAAACCCGAACCAAACTTAACCCGGAATACGCAGAGTTTGTCCGTAGTAAATCACGTTGATGTTATAGATGCCGTTCAGCTGTGCCAGTTGATACACATTGACGTTGAAGCGTGCGGCAATCGCCAGCAGCGTATCACCGGGTTGAATTGTGTATGTCTGGTAGCCGGTACCGGGCGTGCCGGAATTACTCGGCGGCGGCGGCGCATACACGCTGCCATCAGCCGTGCCCAGCGCGCGCGCCGGGACAGTGCTTGTTACCGCCCCTGCCTGCACCCACCCCGTCGTACCATCAGCAAGGCGGATAAGCACCCATGACGCATCATAGTTGCGCCCAACTAGTGTCACATTCGCCCCCAACCCAACCGTCGCAATCACAGGATTAGCTTCGTTGGGTCCCGAACGCAGTTCTCCAACCACATAGCCCGTGATCGTCGCGGCAGGTTCAATCGGCGTACCAGCAACATTTTCTGCCAGCGGCAGAGTACTCACGCGGGTGGTAGTATACACGTAGTTGATGTTCACCCACCCCTGTACGCCGTTGGTCAGCCCAATGAGCACCCAGTTGTTGGCTGCGTTACGACCAAGAAGCTGAACCCCAAACCCACGCGGGAGTGTGGCAATCGTGCCATAGCCTAAACCGGGACCAGAACGCACATTCAAATAAGCAGTATTCACGGACGCAACCGCGCCATCTTGAGAAAACGCGGGCGCAACCGCGCCGATCAAGCACACAAGAGTCAGAAAAATAACGACGAGTTTGGTACGCAAGGCGACCCCTCCTTAAAGTTGGCTCAACTATTTCTGAATATACATCAACTAACCGTTTTGCACGATAGCTTCACACTAGTATTATTACCTTAATTTTTCTTCCGCGCACCTTGAAAGATAAACAAAAACGATTCACCGCGCGGTGAATCGTTTCTTGCTGTTTTGCCACTCTTTCGGCGCTAATCCATCGCGCCTGCAAACACGGATTTGGCATCGGCTTGCTGTTCTTCTGCCTGTTTGAAGGCGCGCACGTTAACGCGGCTCAACATATACAAGCTGACAGCCAAGCCAATCGCGCCGATTACGAACACCGCGCCGTAGCTCAACGAGTGATTGAACGTCGTCCCGTAGAACAGGTCGCGCACGATACCGCCCCCGCTCACGCCGATCCCGCGTGCCATCGTTACGACAAGCGTCCAGAAGCCCAAGAACGTCCCCGCGCGCCCAAAAGGACTCATATCCATCATCAAGCCGAGAGTGCCAACATTCCACACGCCCAACCCAAGCCCTAACCCAATCAAGCCAACGGTCACAAGCCCACGAATGTGAGCAAGTGATGACACACCGAAGATAACGAACGCGCCGATCAGTAGCCCAACGCCGAGATAGTTCATGCGCGAATTCGTCAGCCATTTGAAGCGGCGACCAAGAATCAGAAACACGATGGTTGCCAGAATTGCCATACTGCCCCAGTAGGCAGCAAAGCGCGTCGTGATACGCGCTTCCATGCCGAACACGTCGGCAGCGAAGGGTTCAAGGATGGTGTCTTGCGAGAACGCGAACAGCATCGACAGTGCGAGATACCAAAAGAAGTAGCGGGTTTGACGGTTCGACCACGCGAGGCGAAGATCGGCAGTGAGCGATGTGTTGTGTTCGCTGCTCTCCGCTGTGTTGACCGCCCCGCGGCTCCGCTTTTCTTCGCCTATCAGCGAGAAGAACCACAAACTGCCAAGCGTAAGCGCGGCGATCAAAAACAAATTTTGTAGAATCAGCGGTGTAAAACGTGCCAAGCCATGCCCGAAATGCTGTCCGACCAAATCGGGGGTGAAGCTGGCAATATTCATCGGCGTGCTGCCTGACGGTAGAAATATCCCGAAAAAGATACCGCCAACCGTGAAGCCGACAAGCAGAAACGTCCATACGATGCCCACCGCACGTCCGCGTTGATCATCGCGCGCACGGTCATAGATCAGCGCCAAGAATGTGCTGCCGGAAAGCGCGTTGCCGAGACTGAACATCACCATCGACCCCGCCAAACCGATCCACTGGATAACGGTGGCTTCACCGCGCACACCAGTCGCGGCAATCGACGCGGTTGAAATCCCCAAGCCGAGAATGCTCAACATCATCATCGCGCGTCCAAGCCACACCCAAAACAAACGGCGATACCCCCACACCGCAGTACGGTCACTCATGCGCCCCGCCCATACGCCCAGCGGCGCTAAAAAGTAGCGGAGCGCTGCCAAAATACTGATCGGCGCTGCGGCGAAGCCTAGATCGCTGATCATGATGCGATTCCAGATGCCCGTCGCAAGCACATCCGCCATACCCGAACCGAGATGGAAGAACCCGATCTTAAGATTGCGCGTGGTCGATAATCCGCCGACGGACTGCTCCGATTCAGCGGCGGGCGTATCCGCTGTCAAACCAGCGGAATGTTGAATCATGGTTGCCATGCGTATGCCGATTTCTATAGTTTTATGCAGATTTACACAGAATTATAGGTGGGCAGCATTAGGAAAGTCAATGTGGATTGCGAAAAAGCTTTATTAAAAAGAATATAAAGCTGGTGTGGTCTAAACGATAATTTCATCAAATGGTGCGGTGCGTGTTTCGACAAGCTGCTTCAACTGTTCAACTGCCGCCCATGCTTCGGCGCGTTCATACTCCGGCAGATCAAGCGCCGCGAATTCGTCTTCATCCAGCACCAACAGCCTACCGCGCGGATCGATAAACACGTCGAGTGCCAAATCTTCCGCACGCACCGATGCGCCATGTTCGGCATCTTCCCAGTTGATCAGCGCCGGACGGGTGATGTTGCAGTACCAACCTTTCAACCGTCCATCGTCCACATCTTGAATGCGAAAGACGTTGTACCAGCGGTCACTATAAAACCATTCAGTCATGGTGTCGCCCAGCCGAAAATGCACATATCCGGCATCGTGGTCACGCCCCATACGCGCGTCGATGCACACCCATGTACTGCCTCGCTCCACGAGTTCGCCCGCATACTTCCACACGAACGCGCCGTCATGATCCAGCTTGATCACCGTGATACACATCAAATTCACCTTACGCGCGCCCAATCGTATGCACGATCAGCAGCACGCCTTCGCGCACATGCACCGCCGCGCGCGATCCATTCATAACGTTGCTTACGCCGCGCGCCGGACCAAACAACAAATCTTCATCATGCAGTGGATAGTACAGGTTTTCCGTTCGCACCCCGCGCACCGTGCCGTTCAACGGGATCAGCGATACCGTGTCGCCTTCCGCACCTTCAAAGGTTGTGATCCCCGGCATCGCCAGCCATGTTTCCTGCCGCCCCGCAATCATCCGCACATCAATCCCCTTCAGCGCCGGAATTGCCATCAGGTACACGTTGCTCAACACTTGATCCAGCCGATCTCCCACCGCGCCAATCACGCGAAAACGCGGTGTGGCAATCCCTAATGCCACCTGTTTCGCGCCCCACAAAAATACGAGTTCTAAATCCGTTTCATTCTTGTGGATCGAGTGTTGTTCAATGTGCACGCCCGCCGCTGCGAACTCTTCGAGTTCGTCCGCCCGCAGCGAATCCATGTCCCCAATGATAATGTCGGGCGTGAAGCCGTAATGCTGAGCGATGCGCGCTCCGCCATCCGCCGCCGCGATGATCGGCTGATGCGTGCTGTGAATGACCTGCTGCACCATGTCACCGTCGTTCGGTTCGCCATTGGCGAATATCAAAATATCGCGTGGGCGAGCAGGCTGCCCTTGTGTGTCGGTCACAATCAAAACCTTATGTCCGGTAAAGAAGCGCGTCGCGCAGCTTATGTCCCATATCGCAAGCCTGAATGTCCCGCCCGACCAACCAAGACATAAAATGTAACGCGCCACAGACATTTTGGGGGGATATTGACGTGCTTCTTAATACTTCTCGCCATGCATTCACTCACACCCTTGACGAACCATTAAGGCGCGCGGTCTTGTGTCCCAACCCCCTCAAAATCGGGACATAAAAGACATAGTTCTTAAGGGTTGGTGTGGATAAGCGTGGGTATGCACCCGATCATCAGCGCGTGCGTCTGCGCCAGCGTTCTTTCACCGCCACTTTTGAAAGATCGCTTGCTTCCAAGAAGTCCATCGCAACCTTGAAAAACCGCTCATCCTCCAACATCGGGAAGTGACGCACACCGGGAAGCGGCACATGCAGCAGCAAATTCTCTTTATCGAGGGTGATATAGTTCCACACTTCTTCCGGCGGTGGGTTGATCAAGCGGTCTTCCATGCCATGCACCACCATAGTCGGCATGGGCAGCAAACGCATGGTATCCAAGACTCGCCCCGCGTCAAACGTGCGGATCGATTCAGTTAATGCGCGGGAATCGGTCTTGGGCGTATCCAAATCGAGCTTGGTGTAGAACACTTCTGACCGCTTGAAACACTTGAGCAGGAGCGTTTCGACATTCCCATCGCCAAGAATGCCGACTAATGGGTTCTGGTTGGGTGTCTCGACAATCTCTAAGCGGTTGATGGTCACATCTTCGGCTGATGGCGGCACTGGAACGCCGTTGTTGCGCGCGCGCGCCGCTTCAATGAGCGCGGCACGCATAGCGGCACTGGCACTCATCGCCGTTGGTGAACTAGGGCTAAATTCTTGCGTATCCAACGGACTGGTGGCTGCTGCCGCTGCATTTGATGTTAGCAGCACTTTGCGTCCGGCAGGCGTGCGCCGATCCAGATCATGCGTATCGAAGAGCGGCGCGCTTACCAACAGCAAGCGCGGGATACGGTCAGGATAGCGGCGAGCGAACGTCAATGCGATCAACGCGCCCAAGCCATGACCGATGACCGCTGCTTTGGGAATCCCCAACTGCTTCATGAAGTCGTCAAGCAGTACAAGCTGATGCTCTAGCGAATATTTCTGCGGGTTCTTGCCGCTGTCGCCAAAGCCAAACAGATCAAGCGCGTAGATGCGATAGTTGGACTGGAGCTGCTGCATCGTGGGAACCCAATAGCGCCACGATCCTATCCAGCCGTGCAAAAGCACAACTGGGCGACCACGCCCCAAAACTTCATAATGTACTAGATCCCCGCCGATGCTGATGGCGCTCATGGTCCGCCTACGCCGCCTAAGTTACGCCGTACCCGACTTTTTGAGAATTTCACCGACGCGACGAGTCAACTCGTCGGGGGAAAACGGCTTGAGTAAATACGCAGTCGCGCCCGCGTCGATACCCGTCTGGATTTCTTCGTCCTGCCCTTTTGCTGACAGAAAGATCACGGGAATTTCTTTCATACCATCCATCTGCTTGATTTGGCGGCACGCTTCATATCCCGTCATTTTTGGCATACGCACATCCATCATAATCAGGTCGGGCTTGACCTGCGGCGCGAGTTCGACAGCTTCCGCCCCGTTTGCCGCCGTTGTCACGGTATATCCGGCGAACATCAGCGTGAAATTGATCAACTCTCGGATGTCGCGTTCGTCTTCTGCGATCAAAATGTGTGCCATGTTTGCTTCATCCTTCATTATCACCGGGTGACTGATTCTCGCGCATTGAGGATGGGCTGCTGTTCACTGATGTATTTGCGCCCTGTACCTGTTGTTCGCCCGTGTCGTCGATACCGGGTCTTTCAACGCTGCCGGGACCTTGCATCGGCAGCTTGACGTAGAACGTCGTGCCGACGTTCACTTCGCTCTCCACCCAGATTTCACCTTCGTGCATTTCGACCAGATTCTTGACAATCGGCAGCCCCAAGCCCGTTCCGGCAGCGTCCATTACCAGCGCATGTTCTTCGTATCGCTCAAAGCGATTCCAAATGCGCGGCAAAAATTCTTTGGGAATGCCAATTCCGGTATCTTTTACCGTGATGAGGGCGTAACGGGGATCATCATCAATCCGTGCCGTAATGTCAATCTTACCACCAGCGTAGGTGTAATTAAAAGCATTGTCTACAAGGTTTGTCATGATTTGCGACAGTTTCACCCGGTCTGCCATGAGAACGTTCAGGTCATCCGCGATGCTGGTTGAAACCTGAATACCTTTACGCTCATTTGTGGCGCGTCCCTGTAAATTCGCCACTACTTGATCGACCAATTCACGCAGATCGATTTCTTCGATATGCACTTTTTCCGCGCCGCTGTCCAACTTGGAGATGTTGAGCAGGTCATTGACGAGATTGGCGAGACGTTCGGCGTTCGTCTTAATCGTGTTCAGGAAGAACTTTTGTTGATCTGTGACTGACCCCGCCACGCCCATCATGAGCAGGTCAGCGTAGCCTTTAATGCTCGTCATCGGTGTGCGAAGCTCATGGCTGACGTTGGAAATGAAATCGCTTTTCATGCGATCCACTTCTACATCTTTGGTGATGTCGCGGAACACGGATACCATCCCTAAGAATTGATCGCCGGTGAACACTGGTGATGCCTGCACGTTGATCACCCGCCGTCCCATCTCGAAACGGTCAATCAGCAGATCGCCACGATCACGATTGCGGGGGTTTTGCAGCCAATCATTGAGTGTCGATACCCATGTCTGCGTATTGCCGTACACATCGACTAATCGTGAGAGCGTTTGACCAAGCGCGAAGTCACGCGGGAGTTCAAGGATCCGTTCCGCCGCACCGTTGAACAATACAATCGTTCCGTTTGAGTCCGCCAGCATCACGCCGTCCGCAATACCTTCAAGGATGGCGGAGTTCTTTTCCGCTTCTTCGCGTTCAGCGCGCAGCAGACCGCCCATACGCTCTGCTTGGTCGCGGATGAGCGTGTACAGGTCGGCATTATTGACAGCAGTCGCTACTTGGCTCGATGCCGCGCCGACGAGTTTCAACTGGGCTTCACCAAACATTCGCGGTTGACGACTTAAGAATACGATTACACCTTGCAGGTCATCACCTGTGCGAAGTACCACACCGAGCGCGCTTCGCCACTCGCCAGCGCCGGGTGCGGATTTGTCCCAGTAGGGGGCGCGGTGAAGATCATCGACCAACACTTCATTCCGGTTCTGGATCAACCAGTTCGCCAGCATTTCGGCGGGGTGAGAAGTCTGCGTACCATTTGACTGCAAGCGTTCTTCGCTCAAGCGTCCAGTATCGCGTTTGGTGGTGCCATTGGTATATACCGGACGCAGCGATGCGCGGCTGTACAGTTGATCTGTCAGCGCGTCGATGAGCAGCACCACGCCATCATCGGCACGGATTGAATCCGCCATGAGTGTAAGCGCCCGGTTCAACACGCGATCCATATCTAACGAGCGACCAAGTTCGGATGTGATGCGATACAGTGAATCAAGGCGGTCACGTTCGGTTTGCAGTTCCGTGGTGCGTTCCTGCACGCGGTTGGTCAGCTCATCGGCAAAGTTGCGGATTTGCTCAAACAGGCGCGAGTTCTGGATCGCCGCGCCTAACTGCGAACCCACCGTCGTCAAAATACGCTGCTCGTTCAATCCGAACGGGCGCGAACTCCGGTTATCACGCACTGCCAGCACACCCAATACTTGATCACCAGCGATAATCGGTACGCCCAAATAGCGGGTAATATCACCTTCACCGTTGGCGATGTTCAAGTTGCGGCGCACTTCTTCGATGCCGGGATTATCGCCACCAAGTGACAATGGACGGCGGTAGCGCAGCACGAACGAGACTTCATCGTCGCCTAGCGCACGCGGCGGCACATGAATGTCTTCGCCGTTCTTCACCCACATTGGAAACACGATTTGATCCGCTGTCGAATCGAGCAGCGCCAAATACACATCCTGTGCTTCAGTGAGTGACGGAATTTGTTCACGCACCACGCGGATCATCTTCTGAATGTCCATTGTGGACGAGAGCGCGCGGCTCAATTCGTTGATGACGATGGCTTGTTCGACCTGCGCGGCAGTTTCGGTTGAAAGCCGCGCGTTTTCGATCTTGGTGGCGGCTTGTGCGCCGAGCGCCTGCGCCATACGGATTTCACGATGATCGAAAGTCCGCATACTGTCATGCAAATCGACTTGGAGCAGCCCAAGCGCCTCGCCACTTGCCGCTAAAGGCACTAGCATACGCGCCAGATCGCCCTGCATTTCCATATCGGCGCGTTCGGCGGCATCGGCTTTCGGGTCATCACGGCGAATAACGATCACCTGCTTGTCACGGATAGCGCGCAGTTTCGCAGGATACTGGAACAGGTCATACACAGTTCCCGCTGGGATCGTTTGCGCGGTATCTACATTACGGTTCACGTTGAGTTCGACGCGCAGTTTTTCTTCTACGTTGTCGTAAATCATCAACGTACAGTCGTCCATGTCGAGCGCGTGCATTGTAAGCCCAACGACGGTTTCAAACACGTCATCTAAATCGAGGATGGTTGAAGTCGCCTGCGCGGCTTCGAGCAGTGTTTCAAGTTCACGGGTACGCGCCAGCGATTGTTCGAGCAGATTCGCATTCATCACAGCGATAGCGGCTTGGTTGGCGATGATCATCGCCAGTTCCATTTTTTCTGCGTCAGTGATGATGGGCGTTTGATAGAACTCCAGCTCAAACGCGCCAGTCACCTGCCCGCCAACGGTCATCGGCAGCAGCGCATAGCTCGTCATATCCGTCGGGACGAGTTCGCTAAAGGCGAAGTGATCCGGGGGAAGCGCCGCCACATCAGGGATGATGACAGGCTTGGCAGACTTCACGATCTGTGTAATCGTAGCGACGTTTTCGAGATCGATGGACGAGCTGGGCGGATAATCTCCACGAGGCAGCTCGACCACTACGCGCCCCACTTTGTTATCGCGCTCGAAGAAATAAGCCCGCGCCTTTTCCCCATTCAACGTCGTGGCGATTTCCGTCAGCGCGATTTCAAGAATGTTTTCCGTATCGAGCGACTGCGCCAATCGCATCGACACGCGGTTGAGCAAACTCAAGCGGCGCGTATTCGATTCTGACGATTCAAACAACTGCGCGTTGGTCAACGCAACCGCGACTTGGTTGGCGAAAGTCTGCGCCGCTTGTTCCGACTGCGTGCTGTAATAGCGCGGCTGAATTTTGCTCAAAGCAATCGCGCCGAGAATTTCGTTTTGCCGCACTAACGGAATCCCCAACCAGCTTTGCGCCCCCTGCTCACCGGGAAGCGGATCGCGCCCCTCAAACTGGCTGATCGAGAGTGCAGTACGGCTGTTGAACAGCCCTACCAAACGCTCATTCGATTCAATCGGGATACGCATCATATCGCTTGGCGGATCAAAGCCGCGCCATGCTTCAAGCACAACGCTGTCACCATCGCGCCACCATAAACTTAATGTATCAAAGCCAATCACGCGCTCCATTTCGTCCATCGCCAGTTTGACGACTTCCTCACGACGAAGGGCAGATGTGATGCGGCTGGAGACTTCCATCAATGCAGAAAGCTGGTTCGCACGCACCGCAAGGTCATGTTCCAAGCGTTCGCGCTGGGTCACGTCTTCAACGAGCAGCACGATACCCCGCAAGCTGTCCGCCGCGCGCAGCGGATAGATATAGAAATTTTGCACACGGCTTTCGGCAGTTTGCGTTGATACCAATGCACCATTTTGTGCGCTGCCTGAATTCATCATCACGCGCTGGTCGAGCAGTTCAATCGGTTTGCCCGACTGCATCACTTGATTCAACGGTTCGCGCAGCACAGTCGCGTACACTGGACGATAATCAAACAAATTCTGACGCAGCGCGTCGGATGTCCAGCCGAATTCACGACGCATGAAGTCATTGACCGTGAGGATATTCGCCTGTGTATCCAGTACGACAATCCCCTGCTGAATAGACTGCACAACGGACTCGTTGAATAAGCGCAAGTTTACGGCTTGATTAAACAAGCGCGCGTTTTGAATGGCAACCGCAGCGAGGTTCGCAACACGCTTGATCAGTGGGCGATGTTCTTCGTAGAGTTCTTCCGCTTGCGCCAAGTTCGAGCCGAGGTGCAGCGAACCCAGTACGACACCACCCGTCACCAACGGCACAATCAAGCTGACTTGTTCGCCCGCCTCACGCCAACGGCGCACATCTTCAAAATCATCTGCCACAAGCGCAGCGGTTGTATACAGTTCGTCTACACCGCTTTCGAATGTATGACCAAGCGCAGTATTGATCACGTTCGCGTCTGCTTCGCGCAACGTAACAAGTGTGCCGTCTACTTGTACATTGATGTTGATTAGGTCGAAGCCCTGCTGTTCGGGATCAAGCAAAATGAGCGACACACGATTGAATGGCACCAATTGCAGCAGTTCACTTGCTACCGCTTCCACTACGCCCGTCATATCGAGCGTGCTGCTGATCGCTTCCATGATCTGGTTAATGCGCGCTTCCTGTTCGGCGCTACGCATGGTCGCGCTGTACAGGCGGGTATTTTCCATCATGGCGCTGGCTTGATGCGCGAAAATCTCAAGGATTTCGACTGTACTGCGGTCAGGACGCTTGCTGTCATACGGGCGGTCAAGGCTGATGATACCGAGCAAATTGCCCGTCGCCCCCATCAGCGGAACAAGCAGCAGATCGCCATCACGCCAATCGCGTTCTCCTGTGGGGTGAAGTGTGCGCGTGCCTAAGAAATTCGCCGCCAGCACATCGGCTTGTTCAACTTTCCACTTGGCGATTTCGTTGATGGGGAAGAAATAAGACTCGCTGATGCGGTATTCCGACTGCGACAGCAGATAATCAAGATTAACCAACGGCATAACCTTGGCTTTGCTTTCTTCAAACACCTGAATGGGCAAACCCGCTTGTGCTACACGCCGCAGCACCCCTGCCGGTTGATCCGCCATCAGCATCACGACTGAGTCGAAACCAGCGGACAACTGCACGCTGTACGCGATGGCTTCCATCATCGTGTTGGCATCGACATTGCTTTGCAGCATTTGACCGAGTTCGAAGATTTGATTTAACTGGTCAAGGCGGCGGCGCAAGCGATCACTGCGTTCTTGATTCTCCAGATAGCGGCGATTGTTACCGTAGCTCAATGATGCTTTTGCCGCCAGCGTGAGCAAGAACGTCGCCGCGCGTTGATCAAAGTGGCGCGGCTGCTTGTGATAGAGATGCAAAATCCCCACCACTTGATCTTCGTAAGTGATGGCAGCGGCAATCGCTGAACGCGCGTCATCTGGCACAGGCTTGAGCGATTGAACAGCCAACAAACCGCCCGTCTGATAGTAGTCATCAACGACGAACGCTTCATCGGGACGTTTCATCGCTTCCAGTTCAATCGGCGCGAGCGTGCCTTCAGAGAAACTGCGCCGATCTCCCAAGCGGCGTTCTACGCGCACACGGTTGGACTTGCGTTGATCGCTTGAAGGCACAATCAGCGCGACAGTGTTTCCGTCGGCTTCAGTAGCGTTTACCGCTTCAATACGGATCAAGTCCAATACACGGTCAAGATCGAGCGTTTGCGCGAGTTCGTTGGATACCCGCGAGATTGCATCCAGTTCTTGCAGACGACGGCGCAGGTTTTGCCCGGTCGATTCATACAGACGCACGCGGTCAAGCGCGGCAGCGAGATGCACACCCATCGCTTGCAAAATTCGCAAATCTTCCCTGCTGTAGCCGCCCGCGCGATTAGCGACCCCCAACTCACCCATCGACTGATCACCTACGACCAGCGGAACCATAGCGGATTGCCGGATCCCCAACTGCTTGATAAACGACTCATATACGGGCAGTACACGCTTATCGTTGATCAAATCGTTGCTGTAGAAGGGATTGCGTGAAATGGCAACGCTGTGTTCAAAGCCTTCGCTGAACGTGTCGAACACAATGGGTTCGACGATTTCCACGCCGAAGATTTTGCTCGGATCGATGACAACCCGCGCTGCCTGTTGATCGAAGACGGTGACGAACGCAATTTCGCTGCCCATCATTCCGGCAATATCAGCTAACGTCGGCATGAAGCTGTCATCTGGTGTGAGGATGTTACCAGCGATTTCTGCGACACGGCGGAGTCGTTCGGCTTCACTTGCGCGGCGCTGCGCTTCACGGAAAAGGCGCGTATTTTCGATTATGCCTGCGACTTGCGCGGCGAAGATGAGCATCAAGCGACCATCTTTATCGGTGAAGTCGCTCCCATCCAGCTTATTCGATGCTTGGATCGCGCCGATGCGCCGTCCACCCGAATTGAGTACGGCGAGTATGGTTTTTTGGGTATTTGTACGTTCCGCCATCACATCCAAGCCTGCGCTGGCGGCAACGGCGTTGGTATTCACATTGTTAGTGAACCAGAAATCTTCTTGCAGCCATAAGGCTTCCATCGGAGAATCCGGCGCGATTTCGATAGAATACCCCTCGATTTTGTCGTCATCGACACCATAGAACGGCGCTTGAGCGACTAACCGCTTGTTATTTTCGTCATAGATCAAGATGCCCGTCATCTGAACGTTCATCAATTTCGCGATACGTTCGTTCAAGGGCAGCAGGAAATTGTCTTCTTGGCTTAATGCCATTGCGCCCAACGACACCGTGATTTCTTGCAAGCTCTCCATCTCGGTATCGTACAGTTCTTCTTCTTCCGCAAGGCGGATTTCTTCCACCGCGACTGCGGCTTGTGAGGCCAGCAAACGCAAATTCTGCACATCGCGCAGCGTGAACCCGCCATATGCGCGTTTGTTCGCAACTTGTATCATGCCAATGCGGCGACCACCAACGTGCATCGGGATCAGCAGGGTGTTGAACACACCCGCCGCTGTGATGAGAATCGACAGACCTAGCTCATCGACCCCGACTTCACCAGCCAAATCGCTCGACATCCAGTAATCTTCGCGTTCCCAAATGCGCCGGGCTTCACTCTCCGCAGGCACGGGAATAGCAAAGTTTTGCACGACAAACGGCGGAATTCCATAGAAGGGGGTTTGCGCTTGCAAGACCTGTCGCCGTGAGTCGTAGAGCAAAATGCCACACATCTCTGCGCCCAATAGACGTGCGATTTGCTGGGTAATGGACGTATAAACGGCATCACGCCCTTCATCAGTACGAATTTGCTGCAAACTCGCAAGGTCTTCGATGCGCTTAGCTTGTTCGGTGTAAAGTTCGGCGTTGTATATCGCAATGGCTATCGGCTTGGCAACCGCTTGCAGCAGCGCCAAATCCGTTTGTGAAAAGCGGCGCGGTGTTGTGCTTGCGAGTTCAAATGTACCCACGAAGCGTTCTTGCAGCATCAGCGGTACTGCGATAAAGCTATGATAGGGACTGTCGGGCAATTTGGGACGCACCACCGCGTCGGCATTCTTATCTGTCACCAGCACAGGTTTGCGATGTTCCGCAATCCATCCGGTGATGCCATCGCCTACGCGATAAGCGCCTCCCGCTTCAGCAAGTGAAAGCACATATGCCACATCACCCACCCACCCGCGTGGGTTGAGTGTGCGAGCGTTTTCATCCCACAGCGTGATTTCGCCCGCGTCTGCCGGAAGGGACTGCATAACAATTGAAAGCACCGTCTGCAAGCTTTGTTCAATGCCCAAACTGGCATTAACAGTTTCGCCAATTTGGTTGACGATCACGATAGCTTTGGAGAGATCGTATGCGTCGGGGGATGAGGCGGTAGAAATTTCGCGCATCACCACAACGACGCGCTGTTCCATGCCTACTGGAATAAAATGAGATGAAGCTTGCACCCAACGATCTCGAAACTGGATCGCTGCTTGTGTTTGCGCGGCAAAAAGATCGAGAAAGCTATCAGAAGGTTGTGCAAGGCGAGCGACATATTCAAGGCTGGGCACGCCACCTTCAAGGTCAATCCAATGACGCAGCGTGTCATTGGCATGAATCAGTTGTCCGCGTTCGGTGGCAACCATCACCGCATCCCCTGCTGCGTACAGCGAAGTGGGGACGGACGGCAAAGTATTTGCGTAACCGGCGCTTACAACCGCCGCGCCTTCGGGGATGTCGCCTAACCGCTGCCGCTGCCGCGCCCATAGGAACAGCCACAGCAAAATGACGAGACCACCGACAAATAGAATGATGGGCAATCCATATCCCATAGCAGTTCATCCACTCACTATGTCGTGCGGCATCGTATGAGACGGCATCGCGGCGTATGCCAATAAATAGGTACGATGCGCGCGTCTACCAAGAGGTGAGGATATTCGCGTTATTGCTTTCCATACCGTCTAATCCGCGCCGACGGTCTTCAGCGGCAAGTTCAGTGATTTCGCGGATGTCAGAGAATTGGTGTGTGCGTGTTGAAACCGAGCCTATAGAAAGTGTCATCAATGGGGCTTGGCGTTCGCCAACCACCCCGTCCGGGACGAGAATGTATCCCCGTTCCCGGTCAATAAACGAATAATGCTGGCGTACTTCTTCGTTGAAGCGTTCGATCAGCGTGTCTTTGAGCTTTTGAATGTCTTCTGTATGGCTAATCACGACAAAATTATCGCGACCCGGATGCCCGGCGTAATCATCGGGCGTTCCAAGCTGATCAATCACTTCCCCAATTAACAGGGACATGAAGCGAATCACTTCATCGCCCGCCACGAATCCATACACATCGCTGAAGGCTTCAAACTGGTTGATCTTCAAATCGAGATATGCCCATGCTTTGCTGCTGTGCATCAACGTGCGTAGGTGATCTTCGATCAAGCGCCCCGTCGGCAAATTCGACTTGGGATCGATATTGGAAATGCGCGCGGCGGCGGCGATAGCGTTTTGCACGCGCAGTTTCAGTTCTTCAATATCGAACGGCTTGGTGATGTAATCGTCCGCGCCTAGTTCCAGCCCTTGAATCTTGTCGCTGCGCTCGTCTTTTTGCGTCAAAAAGATGATCGGGATATGGCTAGTGCGCGTGGTGGTACGCAGTTCACGGCACACGTCATACCCGTTCATATCAGGCAGCATAATGTCGAGCACAATCAAGTTCGGCAGCTGCTTGCGCGTGATCGTCAGCGCATCTCCCCCGCGCGGCGCAACTTGGACTTCATAGCCCTGCCCGCTGAAGTAGATACGCAGCATATTGGAAATATCGAAGTCGTCTTCAACGACCAGAATGCGCCCTTTGCTCATCCCTTAAGCCCCTCATCAGCCTGTGGCTTATGCTGCCGACCTGAAACACGTACCGTATTTTGCTTGACAAAATCAGCGCCGCGATAGAGTACGTGTCAGTTTAGTTATACCCTTCGTCACTCGACAAGTTCACACAAGCGTGACCTGCCCGGTTAAGAAGTGTAACACCCACTAACTATACCGATGTTCTGGTTGTCATGCCAATGCCGCAGCGTTAGATTTCCGCTTGTACTATGGAGTACAGTGTACACGAGTTTCTTCAACGTATACATAAAGTTCTGTGTACACCTCGTTCTAATCCCGCACTTGTATTCCTAAACGTTCCAGCACGGGAAATCTTTTTCGCGTGCAAGCTTCTGCAAAGATATCAGCATATCGACACGATCACGATCCGTAATTGCTGCTAACGCGAACTGCTCCGCACGCAGATGATCAATCAACTGCTCAAGCGTCCATGTGCCGTCGCTGTAAACGGTTTGCAGTTGCAAATCAATCGCGGCATCCACCAGCAAATTGTATACATTCACCCGATACAATTCTGATTATGATGCTGATGCAGTGAAATAAAGTATAGTTCCCACAATGTTGAACACCACCATTATAAGGAGACCATGCGTTATGTCCGTCACCCCCGAACACCGCCGCGATTGGAGTGGATTAGCGAAAAACACGCCCAATGCACCAGTCGCCGTACTAGGCATTCCGTTTGACAGCGCGGTGAGTTTTCGGCAGGGCGCTTCTCACGCCCCCGCGAGGATTCGCCAATACAGCCATTTTGTCACACCCATCACCGAAGAAGGAAACAGCCTTGACCATGTTTCAGTTTATGATTACGGGAATGTAGAACGTGACCTAGATTGGGAACGTTATTTTTCGAGTGTCGAAAATGCGGCAAAGACCGCGTTAAAGCACCCGTTTGCGCTGTTCTTGGGTGGAGATCACAGCGTCACGATTCCGCTGCATCGCGCCTTCAATGATACGCTCGGCAAATCGTTTGGAATTCTACATCTCGACGCACACACCGACCTCTGCGATACCTACATGGGATCGCGTTGGTCACATGCTTGCACAGAACGGCGCGCGCTTGAACTTTCACACATGAAACCGGAACACTTGGTCTTTATCGGAATTCGTTCGTGGGAAGCCAGCGAGATCGACTTCTTACGCGCCAATCCGGGAATTACAGTCCATTCGGCGCGATCAACTCACGTGAACGGGGGCGAAGCTGTTGCTGCTGATGCGGTTGCTAAACTGCGCCATCTTGATGCCGTTTATCTGACACTCGACATCGACGTGCTTGATCCAGCATACGCCCCCGGAACAGGCACGCCTGAATCTGGTGGGCTGACCTCTCGCCAACTAATTGAACTCCTGCGCTTGGTCTTTGCTGAACTTCCCATCAAGGCGATGGATATTGTCGAAGTCGCGCCACCGCTCGATCACAGTGACATCACATCTGTCGCCGCGCTTAAAATCATCTATGAGGTGTTTGGATGGGTGAAGTAATCTCACAACCAATTGCAACGTGGCTGCGCTTTTCTAATTCCCAAATGCCAACCGCTTTTTGTTCTCGATGGCACGTTCACGTACACGGTCAATCTGACTTTGGCTAACTTCGTGTTCAAAACTTCGGAATCCACTCAATTTGAAGCCATGTCGCGCCGCAATTTCTCCGATTTCTACCGCTTGTGCGACGGTGATCTCTTTGCCGATGGTGTAGTCTTCGTAGCGTCCTTCAAGTGCCAACGCCATCGTTTCCGCCATACACGCATAGCTCATGCGCGGAGGAAAGCCAAAATCAAAGTGAAAATCGAGATTCGCGCCCGGTACTTCAACCATTCCTCCTTCGATGACCAGCACATCGTCGCGTTCAGCCGCAACGCGCTTGCTCACATCACGAGGGCGCGCTACATCAAGCACCACCGCGCCCGGTTTGAGATGCTTTGGCTCAATGACAGCGTGAACGGCGCTCGTCACGGCAAGGATCAAATCGGCTTGATAAACCTCGTCCATATCGGTTGTAGCAGTCACGTCCGCGCCTTTACCTTCACATTGTGCGCGCAGCAATTCAAGAGCATCCATGCGCCGTCCGACAAGAATCAAACGGGCGGCATCTCCCGCCAGCATTTCCGCGCAAGTTTTGCCAATCGCGCCCGTAGCTCCGACCACTGCGACAGTACTTGCAGCCATCGAAATATCCATGACTTTTGCCGCTTCACGGATCGCCTCAACCGCCATTGTGACTGTATAACTGTCACCCGTTGTGACAGGGATATTCAGCCGATCCGCAATGGTTCTGCCTGCATCTCCAACAACGGATGTATATGCGCCCAAACCGAGTATTTTCGCGCCGAGTTCTTCCGCCATATGCCCGCAAGCAATAATTTTGTTGTATACGGTTTCAACGGGCAGGGACATCATAGTAGGCGGGGTGAACGGGCAAGCGATGAACCAGCCTTTGACTTCACGTCCGCTGCTCACCGACTGTACGCCCGTAATTTCCGAGAGATAGACTGGTGGGAAAAAGCGCGAAAAGAAGTTGATCTGCCCTTCGGTCAAGATTTTGCCGAGTAACGGATATTTCCTTGAAACATCTTTCTTAATCTGAATCGGATGAATGATAAACGCAAACGTATCTTCTATCATTGTTCGCCTATCGGGCTTTTTGGGTAGCGATCACCACGATTCATCGCTGGGTTGATCTTTTTCTTTACCACTGGGGTAATGGCGCTTGTGGTGTGATTCCGTGCCTAAGAAGTGATGGTCACTTTCGGCATAACCAATGCTGCGGCTTATCACACGGCGCGATGGAGACGCAACCAACACCACATCCGATTCGATCATTCGTCCGGGGAACATCACCATGCCGGAACCGATACGGCAGTTGTGACCAACCGCGCTCCCCAGCACGATCTGCCCGACTTCTTCGAGTTCGCCATGCATATTCACAGCACGGATGGGCTTTTGTTCGACCAAATTAAAATCGGTGAAAGTGCTGCCCGCCCCAACGAAACTGTTGCGACCAATGACGCACATTTGCAAGCAGGTGTTTTGCGCGATGATGGTGTTTTCCATGACAGCAGTAAGGTAAAGCGCCGCGCGGAACGGCAAGAAACAACCGCTGCCAATGGTGCTAAACATGAGGGTGCAGCTATCGTCGATGGTGACGTTATCACCTATGGTGCAGTTGTCGATAAACACACCGGGTCCAATGTTGCAGTTATCGCCAATGTAGGCGGGTCCTGTAATCACGGCGGTAGGATGAATATTGGTATTCTTGCCAATGTGAATCACGCCGGAAGTACTCAACAACTGCTTTTGTTCCAAAATAGCGCGCCATAACAAACGCAGTTGAAAGAAAGCATGTTCTTTTGCGCGACGATCAAAGCGACGTGCCCGCCCAAACAACCCGTAGATGATGCTGGCGAAGTAGACATGCACCCAGCTTTCGATACCGACTGCCGCGCGCATCGTTCCGTAGTGAGTCAACGCCCCCTGCTCCATCGTCATGAAGTCGGGAACGCTGTAAAAGCCCATTTCTTCGCTTTCACTTTCGACGACGATGGGTGTGATCTCTGGCGTATATGCCGAAGGAAAATACCATAAATCGAGCAGATAAATCGGTTTACCGCTGCTGTCAACGCCACGCTCGTAGGTTGTGGCTAAGGGGATGCTGTAAGTGCGAAACGCCGCATCGCTCTGCGGAATTGCGGCACGGCACGCCCGTCCACTTTTGAGCGCCTGCTCGACAAAAAATGCGAGAAATTCCGCATCAAACCATAAACTATCGCGGTAGACAATCGCGGGTCCCTGCACCATCCCCAATTCGCGCCGCGATGTGAACGTATTTCCAAGTGCCAAACTTTGTCCAAAATATTCGGTCAGCACATCTTCATGATGAATTTTCAGCGGCTTAGTGCCAATTGTCAGCAAACTGGCAGGTTGGTTAAAGGGCGGCACATTACGCGAATCTTCGATGATGTAGCGGAGCATAGCGGCGCTCTCCTGTTATTCTGAACCGGACGATTTATCTGTAAGCGGCGCGTTAAACGTTCGGCAGCTGTGGAGTGGCGTTGTTGAGAAAATCGCGCACCATCGCGTGAAACCGTTCGCGTTCGTCCAGCATGGGGAAATGTTTCGATCCCTCAAAAACTTCGACACGGCTGCTCTGCAAATACTGCTTGAGCACTTTCGCTTGACCGGGATCGACGATGTTATCACGCTTGCCATAGATACCAAGCACGGGCATTTGGATTTCACCCAATCGCGGGCGCAGATCGGTTTGGCGAAGCGTATTGATACTCTCGAAAAACGGCGCAACCGTGAGCTTACTCACATCGGCGGTCAGCATATCCCCGATCAGCTTGCCGTCTTTACCGAGAAAGTTCGAGTATACACGCAAAAATGGGCGAAAACTGCTCTGGAAAACTGTATATGCCAATGGGGTTGTTTTGCCCAAGCCGATCCAACCGCGATAGGCTGCCAGTTTCAACAGTGGACTCAACGACGATCCTTGAATGGGCGACCCAACAACGATGACTTTGACCACTTTTTCGGGGTAGCGGATCGCGGCATTGAGCGCGACTGTCCCACCCATCGAATGCCCGACCAGCGGCGCTTTGATGATCCCCATGCGATCCATAAATTGGCTGACCATGAGGACAAAATTATTGACAGAAAAACTTGTACCTTGTGAGGAAGATACGCCTGATTCGCCAAAGCCCAAAAAGTCTAGGGCATACATGCGGAATTCTTTGCCCAACACCTCAATGGTGTTGCGCCACAATTCCCACGAATTCAACCACCCATGTAGCAGTAAAACAGGGCGACCCCTACCGTGAGCTTCATAGTGGATGATGCCCTGTTCCGTCACCAGCGTTGGCACGAGCGTATTTACCTTACAGGTTGATGAAAACAGCCGAGCATGGGGCGAAACTGTTCGCGCCCCATACCACTAGCTTTCCATTTCTTCGAGAATGCTGTACAGCAGTTCCAACAGCACCGTCTTGACGCTCTCCTTGTTGCGCGCAACACAGGGGAGCAGCTTCACATCGGGGTCAATGCGGAGCGCGATGCGTAAATCGTCCGTATTCCAAGCGTCGGCTTGGTCTTGCTTGTTCGCAGCGACGACATACGGGGTGGGCGCATATGCGCGGAAAGTTTCGAGGATACTTTTCGCCTCGCGGAACGTTTCCGGCTTGGTGCTGTCCACCATCACGACAAAACCCAACATGCCTTCTGCCAAAATTTCCCACATGAAATCAAAACGGCGCTGACCGGGCGTGCCGAACAGATAGAGTACCAGATCGTCGTCGACCGTGATACGCCCGAAGTCCATCGCCACTGTTGTCGCTTCTTTGACCTGACGTTCGGCTTCAGACGTAATTTCGCGTTCCGTCGAGACCACGTCGATTTCGCTAATGGAGCGAATGAACTCGGTCTTGCCGGAACTGAACGGTCCCGTGATGACCATTTTCACTGTTTGCATGGCTGCCCGCTCTTCCCGTACCTGCCGCCGGACGGCTGTCCACCGGACTTTGAATGATGGATGATAAGTGTAGGTGCCTAAATGTTACGAATACGCTCAATCAAACGATTGACAACGGTCTTTTGAACTTGTGGCGCGCGCGACGCAGGACGTGGCATTCCCGGTTTTACACCCGGCTGCCCTTCCATCGTCGGTGGCTTGACCAGTTCCACCAAACCCGCCTGCTCCAAGCCGTACACAATACGCCGAATTTCAATCTCGGTCATATTGTTCGCTTTGGCAATTTGGCGAATAGTGTTCTTCGGGTTAACGAACGACACCACACGCCATTCTTCCACGCTTAAGTGAATGCCCTTGAATTTTTCACGTGGATTTTCTGGAAACTTCAGCGCCATATCGAGATTGGGCAGATGTGAATTCAACTGCTCAATTTCGCGGATACGGCGCGCGCCTTCAATGATGACATTTTCAAGGTCAATTGGCACAAGGATGCGATCCGCACCCGGCAGCATATTGTCTTCAAACCGGAATGGACCTTCCGACCACGTCAAAAGGTTATATACCACATCGAGCGTGTGCTGTTGAATTGCGCCGACCACATCTTTTTGCGTGACATAATTGGCATTGATGAGCAGCAGCGCGAGTGCTTTGTCCGTCGTGTTCTTTGCACGTTCGCGGATGATGCGCGCTTGCTCATCGGTCAATTTGCCCGCTTTGTTCAGCACCGAGACGAGATTGCCATCTTGATTGATTAACCCGGCGGAGATTAACTTGCCCGTTTTGAACGCTACTTTGGCACGTTCTTTACCGGGAGCCATCTTTTCCGCGCCGAGTGCGTCTTTTTCCCCAGTACGCACGCCGTCGAAGATGGTGAGGGTTCCCGTCTTGCCGGCGAGGTTGATGAGGTTGAGCAATTGTGTAGTGCTAAAATCTCGCAAGTTGCCCTGAAGCGGCATAGACCAAACCCTTTACGCCCGCATAATTGGGACTGATTATAACTTTCGCCCAAAAGCGAGTCAACCACCCTACAAATCCCCTATCATTCTACACTGACTTGTTTTTTCGCAAACATTGAGTGTATGAAGTTGTGTGAAATTCGTATGGGTCAATGGCGTTTTGAAGCGAAAACCACTAAATCGCAATCCAATTCCCAAGCCATTGGATAGAAGGTAATTTTCCCTTTACAGCACTAAACAGCCGACGAACAGCTGTCCAGAAATCACACACACGCGAGGCGTTCAGCCAACGCTAGATATTGACTGTCATATGTAGTAGGACGATTGAATTCTTCGGCGATTTCATAGCCGCGCTTGAGCAGGGCATCATCAAAGTGCAGGGTCACGGGATAGTTTAACATCGGATCACGCGCGGCTCGCCCATCTTGTCCGGTCACTCGATTTTGATAGACAGCTTTGCGAGCAACAGCTAACAATTCATAGCGAAGCAAAGTGGGCGCGTGAAGCGTGATCTGTGCCCGTTGAAGTTGTTGAAACAGCCCTTTCGCTTGAGGACTTAGCGTTTCGACGTAAACACTCGCAATAAACACCCCAGAATCAACGACGGCATTGCTCAAGATTCTTCCTCACGCAGTTCATCCAAAAGCGCGAGCGCTCTAACTGTTCCTTGAGCGCCAAGCTGCGCGCGTATTTTCGTCTGCAAGGCATCAACGGTTGCCCACCAACGATCGTAATCAAATGTGGAGTGTGCATCAAGCGTCAGCGTCTTTAAAACACACTGCTTCACAGCAGGTTCAAGCCGTTGAAACTTCTCGATAATCTCTCGCTCTAACGCGCTCATTCAGTACATCCTCGCTTTTGGCAGATGTATTCATTCTACTTGGAATTGCAGCCGTTAGCGTGCCGAATCAGATGCCCATGCCAACATAAACGAGTATCATAGAAGTAGAACATTTCGTATCCAACGAAAGCAAAATGACCATGTCCTATCAATATATGCAGATGGGCATCTCCGCGGTACAGGCGGGCAGTCTCGAAGAAGGCGCACGCCTGCTCCGATTGGCAATCCGCAGCGCTGAACTCAGCAACCAACTGCGCGCAATTGCCTATATGTGGTTGGCGGAAACTATCACTGATCCGCAGCAGAAACGCGCCACCTATCAAGAAGCGCTCAACGCTGATCCCGCTAATGAGGACATTCGGCGGCGCGTTAGTCAATATCTCGCTTCGACACTGCCACCGCCGCCTGCCATACCGCCAGAAATGCCTTTGCAGGGATCAACTCCACCGCCGCCGCCATCACAGCCACTTGGATACACATCCGGTTATGGTTACAACTACGCACAATCTCAATCCCCCGCGCCACAACCCATGCAAAGCCGTCCACAGCCGCACTCGGTGCAAACGTCGGGGAGCACCGGCACAGTGATGGATTACGTGGTCACTGTGATCGGCGGACCAAATGGCACAGGCACAGGATTTTTTCCCACAGCACAGCCCATCATCGCTACAACGCGCTATGTCGTCGGCGGCGCGGAGCGCCTCACCATCGAACTGAGTCCGGGTCGGCAGATGTACGGTACAGTGGTACGCACGTTTAGCGACTACGATCTCGCGCTTGTCCGCGTTGATGCTGTGCCGCCTTCAATGCTGCCTATCATCCCCATGCCGCGTCTGCCCGACGAAGCGATCTTCCACCTCATCAGCTACAATGGTCAAGCAGTTCGCGGAACACATCGTCCGACCAAGCGCGTGATGGCAGCGCATTGGATTCCGACAGATTTAACGACACTGCCCGACAGCGGCGGCAATCCCATGTTTGATGAGCGCAACTATCTGGTTGGAATGATGACGCGCAATACTAGCCGCAGCAGTTCGCACTTCTTCGGCGTGTATATCACGCTTATTCGACAATGCATCGACGCTTACCTGCATGAAGTTAGCAGCGCGCGCGTGATCTACTGCGCTCAATGTGGATCGAATAGTAAGGCGGCAGGGGCAGGCTTCTTCTACTGCGAAGTGTGCGGATCGCTCATGCCCGCTTTTGCACAGGCGGCGCGTTATCCCATCCCGCAAGCAGAAGGGTATTACAATCCCGGTCATGGGGTACGCTGCACCAACTGTCAATCGACAGTCGGGTTTCATCAAGGAAAATGTTTGCGCTGTGGTCAAACGCCGCAAGTTCAAGTTTAGCAAATAGGGATTTTGAGGAGTGAAGAAGCATGGCATTCTTTAATGCGCGCCGCCAGCAGCCCCAAAACACATCTAATATTGAACGACACGCGGCAACCGTCGAACAGATTTTGCTCGGCATCGGCGTGGACGCGCAGCAAGCACGTATGACCACTGCCGACGGGTATGGCTGGAGCTTTCAGCGCGGGTCAGCCGTGATTGAAATCTATATCTCGCAAAAGGACACAGCGGGCTATCTACAAGTGCTGTCACCAATCATGCACCTGCCGATGACCAATCTGCTGCCCCTGTATCGCCGCTTGCTGGAATACAACTTGCAATTGACGAACGCGGCTTTGGGCGTGTATCTCGACATGGTATATCTGTTCATAGAGCGTCCCCTTGAAGGATTGGACGCGAACGAAGCCAACCAGATCATTAACAACATCGCTGAGTATGCCGATGATCTCGATGATAAATTGGTTGGGGAGTTCGGTGGTCGGCTGTACTCACGGATATAGTTCACTGTAGATGTTGTAGGGGCACGCGGAACTTGTTCCGTCCGTGCCCGCCGCTTTTTTGCGGTGAATCTATTTGGCGGCATGTCCCAACAATGCGCGTATCCCCCGCCACAACTGCCCACCATATGCGCCGAAGCCGATAATGAGCATCATTGTGCCGAGCAACAGCGGCACATTCTGCGACTCGTAGAAGTATAAAATCGGCTCAGTGATGGGTGCTGTCTCGGTGGAGGTGGTATTTATAATCCACGCCCAATAAAGCGGCACACCGATGCCCGCCGCTGTCACCAGCGCGGACACCCACGCCGGAAGCCGGATCATCACGGGAATCGCCATCCCTATCGCTGTGCCAATCGCCACGTAGCGAAGATTATCGCCGGGTTCAAGCTGCAAGAAGAACCAGCCAAATGCCGCCCATGTCAGCCAGCCAAGCGCATAACCGATAACGGCGCTGACCAATCCGCGCCCCCACCAATGCCAAAAGCGCCGCAGACGACTAGGGAATTCAGACGCGAATAAGACCAGCAAGCCGATGAACACCCCAAACGTTAGCCCAATGGAGATGATGAGACCGTAGCGACCCGGATCGAGAAATGCTACGCCGGGCGTTGAATCCCACACATACAAGCTCATTGCCAGCCAGCCCCCTACCGCTGCGATCAAAAAGCGCCATGCCAACTGAGATGGGTTGTCGAGCAAGCGGCGCGCAGTATTCGCCAGCCACGCACCGATTCGACGATTCAAGCCGACTTCAGTGGGCAATGAGGCGGCTTCATCACGGATTAAACCGAGCGTGCGCCCCAGTGAACGCCGTGACGTGCTGCCTGCTTTGTGCGCGTCGATCAAGTGACGTACTGCGGCATCTGACCCCACACGACCAATGACTCGCGCAGCATAATCGGCAGTATCTGGGTGAGCGGAATCGAGCGCCGCATTTGCCAGCACACCATCCACCTGTGGCGAAAATGCCACCCCGCGCCAGCAGTCCTGATTGACGGGATCATCGAGTAATGCCAACATGCCGCGTGGTGAGGGAACAGCCGCCAAGCCGCGGACTTCGAGTACCCGAATCGCCGCGCGGCGTACTGTATCATTGACCTCGTTTTCGATGAGGGCGGCAACGGCGTTGGCGATCTGCGGCGGCTGGCTGTCGGGTAAAGCTTCCAAGCGTTCGAGAGCGCGAATACGCGCGGGAGCGTTCTGGCTGCGGATGGTGTGCAGCGCCACCCACCGCCGCGATTCGTCGGTGAGCTTTCCCCACCAGTGATCGATTTCGTAATCGTATTCCAAAGCGCCGCGCAGCAGCATTTGCATCCCCGATTCATCGACATTCAAGCGGTATTCGTCGGCACGTGTGTAGAAGTCGTTCAGCAGCGTGAAATGGGTTGCACCGAGCAAGAATCGCCCTTGACCACCCGCCCATACTCGTCGCGCTCGCGTGTAGATGAGTACAGCTTCGCGGCGCGCGGCAGCATCCGTGCCTTCGGGAAGATCGGTTTCATCGGCTGATTCTTCGAGCGCGAGTTCAAGATCAAGCGATGACTCGGCGCTCAAGCGCGCGCGGTTCATCGTGTTGATGATGTTTAGAGGTGTTGTTGGCGACACATTCGGCGGGACAGCCTTCAACGAGGAAGCGAACTGCACAGTTTGGGCTTCTTCGGCAGATTTGTCTATCGCTGATGGGAGCGGGTCGGTTTGCGTCATGTCCGGGCTTGTAGGCGACAGGTCTTTTGCTTCTGGAGCGGGAAGTTTGCCTGCTTTAATCAAGTCGGCTGTTTCCGCCATTTCATCGACGCGCATGGTTTTCATGTAGCCTAACTGCTCGACATCCAAAGCAGTTTTGGTTCGCAGCCCTTCGTCAATTTCCGGTTGTGCAGGGTTGACCGTTTCGGGCTTTTCGATGCGGCTGTCGAATGCAGCTGTATTGAATGCTAGTGTCCGTGCTTGATCAGGATTGGCAGGGGTTGTCGCTGCCTGAAAGGGCTTGGTACGCCCAACGCGAGTAGTGGGGTTCAAGCCCATGGCGCTCATCGTCGCTGTGGAGAGTGATCCGCCAAGCATCGCCTGTTCGAGCGCGAGATAGACTTCCATAATGCTTTGCGAACGCTTCTGAAGGTCGAGCTGTGTTCCCTTACGAAGCACTTCGGTGATGTCCGCCGCGATGGTTTGCGGATCAAGGTTTATCATGGGAAGTTCAACGAAGCTCTGCAACTGCCTGATCGCGAGCGGAGAAGCGCCATCAAATGGCAGCCGACCAGAAATCATGTGGTAGAGCATGACCGAATAGCTGTATACGTCGGCGCGGAGATCAAGCACGTTTGCTGTGAGCTGTTCCGGTGCCATGTACAGCAGCGTACCTGAACCGGGGTTGATCGCGCGTCCTTCGGGTCCCATGACGGTTGCTAAGCCGAAGTCCGCGAGATAGGGTGAACCGTAACTGTCGAGCAGGATGTTCGACGGTTTGAGATCGAGATGAACGACTTTGTTTGTATGGGCGTAATCGAGCGCCTGAGCGATAGGACGAGCAAGGCGCATGACTTCTTCAATGGCTAATGCCCCGCTCTCCAGCAGACCTTCAACGGATCCACCGGGGACATAGCGCATGACGATGTACAACTGCCCTTGATATTCACCGAAGTCGTAGATAGGGAGAATATGCGGGTGTTCCAAGCGAGCGATGGTACGCGCTTCTCGCTCAAACAACTTGACCGGATCCATGTCGTTGGACAAGTTGCGAGCGATGGTCTTGATGGCAACCGTGCGGTTGAGCCGCTTATCGCGTGCTGACCACACATCCGCCATGCCGCCGCGCCCGATATGTTCGATGACACGGTAATGCCCGAATTCTACGCCTACATCCATCCATGCCGCCTGTTCTACGGGGAAAAACCGCCGCTCTATGCAGTATGTAGTATAGCGGGTTTCGCCAAGCCTGCGCGCAGGTAGGAAGAAATCATTAAGAGCCGGGTGAAGTATTGTCGTCCATGTCCTTTGATTTCCGACCTGAGCAATTTTTTGAGCGATGCGATGCACTGGAGCGTTGATTATATTAGAACTTATGTGCTAGTTACATAAACGTGGCAAATTTATGATGCGGAAGGAATTGGGCAGAATTGACGATGGAGCGGCGAAGCATTAAGACGCGCAGGTTTTGGTGTGACATGACTGCGATGTTGAAAAGTATGACGCTTTGAGGTGGCACAGAGACACTTTTGATCAAGGGCACACGAGAAACACTCATCCGGCATTGAACGTAAGTGGTAGGATTTGTGTTAATCTTCGTGTGGAAACACATTAAAAACGGTTTGAATGGTGACGATGATGCTGTGGATGCTGCGGTTTACTGGTATTTTCGCGATTGCTGTTTTACTAAGTTTAGGGTCTTCTATGCACGCGCAAGACTCCGCGAGTGAAATTCGTTATCCCCGTGATGCGGCGGCGCTGGCGGCACACTTTGGGAGGATGGGGGTGGAAAACGCAGAAGTGACACCTGATCCACTGGCAGTGATTCCCGATGTTACGCCGATTTACCGTCCCGGCGATATCGAGTCATTTTTTGTTTCTAAAGCAGATGAAACAGCGCCGACACGGATCAACGCAGTGTTGGCGACTTCGGCGGCGAATATTTACATTTGGGTGGAAGAAGGCACGACGTTCAGCGGCGTGAGGTTTAACCGACTAGCACAGAACTTGAGCGCGATGGTCGAAATCTTCTCGATGCGTTCAACGTTCAGCGATGGCACGACGATCCCCGGAGTGGGAACAGGATTTTCGACAATAGATGAAATGCCTGTGCCGGACGTGGACAATGATCCGCGCATCTACGTGATTTATACGCGAAATGCGCTGACGGATGATGGAGCGAACTACAACCCGATCCACAGTATGCCTGTGCTGTATGCGCCCGCCGGAATTAGCAACCAGCACGAAACGATCATCGTGAACATGCGTGATTCTGATACTGCTGCGCTGGAAGGCGATATTTACTTCGTGCAAATCGCACGCGCGCTGTACGAGATGATTTTGAGCCGCAGCAACCCGACACAGCCAGAATGGCTGGCTGAAACCATGAGTACATGGCTGCTGATGCAAATCCTTGAGCAGCGACTGCAAAACAACGAGATCGTGCAGTTTTTGGGCAATCCAGATATTTCGCTGACATCGCCTATTCCATTGAATAACGCGGGCGCATACGGGGCGATGCAGCAGTTCTTCGCAGGATATTTGATGCAGCGATACGGCGAAAGCCTTGTCACACGGTTATATACCCAAGCGGGCGAACTAGACTCCGCGATGAGCGCGCTTGATGCGGCGTTCGCGGCGGCAAATGTCATTGATCCCTCAACAGGCGCGCTTGTGACGGCGCGCGAAGCATTCACAGACTTTGCGATTGCCAACATTCTTGATGCTCCGATTGGCGATCAACGCTACTCGCACACGCTGAACGCACTTCAGCAGGGACAATTCGCCGCTTTTGAGGAAATTGACGCGCTAGATGCGACATACACCGATTTGACAGTGAGCCAGTTTGGCACGCGCTACTTTTTGTATACATCGGCAGGTGGTGAAACGGTAAACATACAGTTCGATGGATCGCCCACCGTGAACCGCCTGAACATGCCGGACAATCGTGACGCAGTTGATGCGTTCTATTGGTCGGGAAATGCTGCGGATGAACACCGCCGGATGTACCGAGCAATTGACCTAACGGATGTGAATGAAGATACGATTACGCTGACATTTGATGCATGGCACGATCTACGCGCTTACTGGAATTACGGATATGTCACGGTCTCTACTGATGGCGGAAGTACATGGTCTATTTTGACACCAGATGCGCTTGAAACACGTAATCCGTATGGCGCGGCGTATGGCGCGGGATTCACAGGAATTAGCAGCCCTGAGCGGGTGCGTCCGGCGGCCTATATAGGTGTGAACCTGAGCAGCGATCTTCGCACCATCGCACAGATTGTCCCAGATGCGCCTGCCGATGAGGCGGGACTACGCGCGGGTGATGTCTTTATTGGAACCAGCGAGAGCCGATGGACAGATGACGTGACACTGGTCAGCTTTTTGAGCGCGTATGAAACAGGCGAGCGCGTCAACTTTATCGTTCAGCGGGGTTCACAAGCCTTCCAAGTTCCAATCACATTGGCAGCACATCCCGCGCGCGTGATTGTGCCTGATGCGCTGTGGCTGCCATATACTGTTGATTTGAGCGCATATCGTGGGCAGAGCATTTTGATCGGCTTTGAGACTGTGACAATGCCTGTGCGCGATGATTCAGGTTTGGCAATCGATAATCTCGCCATCGACGCGATTGGATGGGAAGATGCGGGCGATACTCCTGATGAGTGGACGATGCACGGGTGGCAATCAGTTGATAATCGTCTGCCGCAGACATTCATGCTGCAAGCGATCACGACAGGCACAGCGGGTAATCCGCCGCGCGTGATCCCACTGATTGCACCCGGAAGTGTCGAAACGAGCGGGGAATGGCGTATTCGATTGGAAGCGGACGAAACGTTGGTGCTGATCACGGCAGGATTGAATGATCAAACGTTAGAGCGCGCATCGTTCGCGTTGACGCTCACATCGGATGTGGTAACGCAGTAAGGGTTAGCCGCCCTGATAGGGAAAGACCTCAAAGGTATTGCGGGCGGATGCCTGTGCGGATTCGAGCGCGTCCACGTCAATGAATGTGCCAAACGTATCCGGCACAGCGCGGGTGAGCGCCGCCATCATGCGAAGTGTGATCAACTCCGACGGATGGAGAACGTCCATAAAGTCGATTTCTTGCGCGCCAAACTGCGCTGGATCGCTGTAATCAAAAAGCGAGTATCCATGTGACGCGAAGATCGATTGCAAGCGCGGTACGACTGATAAATAATTATCGTTGTTTTGCAGCGATGAAATATGCGCGTACATACGCGGGGAAACAGGCGGCAAAACCCCGATCACCTGCGTGCCATGAGCGGCAAATATCGACAAGGCGCGGTCTAGAGCAACGAATTCAGCTTCATTCATGTGGTCGCTTTCCAGCGCTACATCGTACTGCTGCACATCGTCATTGATGAGCGCAAGAGAAGGATCGAGAACGAGGTCGCCGCGCTGCAAACTGCCATCGGGTCGAAAGCCGCTTGACACCTGCACAGCACGAATTCCTAAGACAGGGGCTTGGTAGACGTTTTCCTGCGGGTTGAGCATATCGGGCAGAGTGACATACCCCTGAAAAAGCCGCTGCATAGCACGGTTATGACCGCTCAAAATGTCATTGATATTCAGCGACATGAACTCGTTGGGGTCGGCGGTGGTGTAGAACGGGATGGGCGTTACATAGAGCAGTGAATCGAGCGAGAGGATAACCAAACGTGGGAAGGATTCGGCGGGGATGCGCGACAAGAACATCTCCAATTCTTGCCCATTCAATGCAGGAATACTGGCGTTGTAGAAGCGCCCATCAAAACGGTTGAAAAATTCGCGCCGAAACTGCAAAGCGCGCGATGAACCGATCACCATGACTTCGGGCTGAATGGCTTTTGTGGAGAGCAGTTTGAAGGCAAATGAAGTGCTTAAATCGGTCACGCCATAAAGATAAATTTCGCCGCCGCGCTGACGTTCAACGGCCATGGGCACCGGGAGCGCCTCTCCCGACTTGATTGACAAGCCAACAAAAGCGATATAGATCACCCCAAGCGGGGCAAGAAAAATGACAACACGGATAAGAAAGTGATAGAGTGGTCTCATACGCTCTGTTAATGGCTCAAAACTGGAAGTAGATGAAAGCTTGATTTAGTCCGGTATAGAACAGGGCAAACACAATCGCGGCAGACAGCCCATAGTACACTGCCCAGCGTGGGACACGCGGCAGCTTTTGAATCACCGTGACAAATTCACCGTTTGTTTGCTTGATTAAATAATCTGTGATGAGCAGTCCCACGCACAGGGCAATCGACAGCCAAAACTCGATCATTGGCGGCAGCACAGCATCGTTAAATGGTGTAAACAACCGTGTCGTGCCATCGCTGAAGTTCAGTACGTTCTGGTAGATATATGCCGCTTGTCCTAATGAGGATGAACGGAACAAGACGACTGAGAAAGCGATCAGGGTGTAATTGACCGCCCAACGCGCAAAAGACGGCAGCAGCATGGGTTTGCCTTTACGACGTTTGTCGAGCCATGTTTCAATGCCGACCAAGATCGCTTGTGAACCCCCCCACGCCACGAATGTCCATGCCGCGCCATGCCAAAGACCAATGAGCAGAAAAACAACCGCAGAGGGAAGCACGGTTGCAAAAACGCTCTTTTTGTCGATGTTAAAGCGGGGATAGACACTGCTCCGCAGTAAACGCGCTAACGGAACATACACGTAATCGCGGAACCAATACGAGAGTGTGATATGCCAGCGCGTCCAAAAATCGCGGACGTTGAGCGCGTTCAAGGGCTGGCGGAAGTTTGTGCTGAGCTTAAAGCCAAGCACGCGCGCTGTGCCAACAGCAATATCCGAATAGCCGGAAAAATCGCAGTAGATTTGAATGGTGAAGAAGTAAATCGCCGCGAGCATAGGCAGCCCTTCGTACTGTCGGGGCGAGTTATAGACAGCGTTGACATAGAGCGCCAAGCGATCCGCGATGACCATCTTCTTGAACGCGCCCCAAAGGATCAACTGCAAGCCTTCGATGGCGCGCGCGGTATCAAATTTGTGTTCAATCGAAAACTGGGGAAGCAGGTCTTTGGCGCGTTCGATGGGACCGGCAACTAACTGGGGAAAAAAAGAGATAAATGTGAGAAAGCGTCCGAGATGTTTTTCGGCTTTGGCATCGCCGCGATATACGTCGATGGTGTACGCCATCGACTGAAAAGTGTAGAAGCTGATGCCGACAGGAAGCAGCACATCAAGTCCGCTGATAGCATAGGGTATCCCGAACAACCCGAACATCGCCGCTATATTGTCGTTGAAGAAATTGAAATACTTGAAGATGCCAAGAGTACCCAAGTTGATGGCAATGCTGAGAACCAAGTACATGCGCCGACGCGATGTATTCGCGGGGTCCGTTGTGGCGATTTTCCATCCCGCGTAGTAATCGACTATGGAGCTGAACACCAGCAGGATGAGATAATTGGCGTTCCAATAACCGTAAAAGAGATAGCTGGAACAGAACAGGAGAATCCAACGCAGCCGAAATGGAAGCGCGAAATAGAGCAGCAGCACCGACACGAACAGGACGACGAATTCGACAGAAATGAAAGACATGCGGTGATCTCTCAACGACGTGATAAATCGGTGACATTTTACACAACAATATGACATTATGCTCAAAACAGTAATTAGATGGCAAAAAAGCCGCCTAATCATTCAACTAGGCGGCTTGAAGATGGATGCAAATGAGTGCGTGTTTAGCGGTTAGGAGCGTGTGCGCCCGCGAAAATATCCATGCACGAAGCGGTAAAATTCGAGGGTGTTTTCGGGACGCTGGCGCTGGCTGTCGAGCTTTTTGGTTGTGCCGTTCGATTCGAGCAGGGTTTTGACTTCGATCTTGTTGGTGATGAGCAGAATCATCTCGGAGATGCGCTGCAAGTCGAGGGTGAGATCGGCTACAAGTTCACGGCGTTCGTGGAGGGGAATATCGCCCCACAAGCTTTCGATTTCGCCGTTGAGCGCAGCGGGTTCAACTGAAATGCGTCCGCTGAAAGGGAAGGTAAGGAGCGCGTTTTTCAACAGACGAGCGATGATTTGCAGTTCGCGCAGAAGCGCGGTTGCGGTGCGGTCTCCCAACGGGTGATTGTCGATACCCCGTTCGAGCTTGACGAAGATGCGCTGTCCACGCCCGAAATAGCCACTCATCACGCGGAACATATCTAGAACGCTTTGCGCGGGAGTGCGCGCATCAAGCAGTGATTGAATGGTTTCGTCGTTATCTTTGGGACGGTTGGAGCGATGCTGCTGCGCTAACCCGCCTATGAACTTGATGATATCGAGAAGCGAATCGGCGATAATTTTACGGTCAGCATCGCTTAAGCCGCCGCTTAATGCGTCCAAGTCACCAATCAATGTATTCAAGAGCGGGAGACGGCTTCGGTCAGCGAATGCCGAACCGGTGTCTTGCAGGAAATTCGCGGTGGTGTGGAGCGCGTAAGCGTAGTCGGCAATGTTTTCGCCGCCAAGCAGCCGACGGACAATATAAGTCGCTTTGAGGGCTTCAAGGATGGGTTCACCAAGCGTGCCCAGTTGATTGGTGGCGATACGGGCAGTCGCTTCGTCGCACGCGCGGATAAAACGGCGCAAGTTCTCTAAGCCGCCTTTGCGCGCTTCTTCGGCGGCTTCAACTTGCGAATCGCGGTTGTTGTTCCACTGTAGGGCGCGATACATCTCGGTCATGGGGGCGATGCCTTGTTCACCCATGCGGGCGGCAGGCATCGCCATCAAACTAGCCACACTCACCGCGCTTTTCACGTCTTGTTGGCTGCAATGGAAGCGCAGAAGTTCAAGCAGCAGATCGATGGGAACAGCTTCAGTGACTAAGCGATGTTCGAGCATCAAGGCGGTGAGTTGGTTGGCGATGGGCTTGAGCGCAGGCGACCATTGGTGCTGTTGAAGCGCGCCAAAATGCGCCATCACCAGCGGGAGCGCGCGTACTCCCTGTGCTGCCAGTGTAGATAAAGCTTCGGGAACATTTCCCGGCAGAATAGGCGTGCCCGCGAACAGCGTGCGAACCATCGCGGCGTATTCAAGCTGTTTGCCGCTGGGATACAGCACGCGCCCGTGCCGATTGAGTTCCGCCGCCAATTCGCTGTAAGCGCGGCGGCTCAAGAGAATTTGCAGCAGATAACGCGGCGCATCATCGCTTAGACGAGAGAGTGCGGTATCGTCCGAGAATTGGTGAACGAGATGACGGAGTACCCCATCATGCGCTTCCCCCCACGAGGTGACCGCTGCCTGCGCCAGCCCTGCCAATGCCTGTGTATCGAAGGCATCCAAGCGCCCCATGTGAAGCGCCATTTCCGCCAAGCGAATGAGCATGAGCGCGCGCCACGATGCGCCAAATTCAAGCGCCGCCTGCGCCATCAAACCGGGAGTCGCCGGGGTGGTCACTTCGGAATTTAAGTAGGCGATTAAACGTGAGAGGCTGCGCGGAAGCTGCGCCAATAAGGGTTTGAGACTGACGAACCGCTGCCAATGATCCGCCGGAAGGGAGCTTGCGCCCAAGACCATCGCGGTTTGCGCCAGTGTCGGATCGCTTGCCGCCAGCGGGAGCGCGATTTCGAGTAAGCGCGGGACAATCAAACGGGCTTCGATGACGTTAGAGGCTTCGCGCACCTGATGAAGGAATAAGTTCATCGCTTTGGTATCGCGGGTGCGTACCAATGACTGTGCATAGGTGAGCGCGGCGCGATGCGCCATCTCGATCCAGTACATGCCGCGAAAACCGGATGGATGGGCTAACCAGCGCACGAGCGCGCGATAAACGCGGAGCGATTTTCCGCTGGCGGCAAGTTCGCCCAACTGGTCAAGAATCGATTGTTCGAGCGGGGCATTTCCACGAACAACCACCAGCAGATCGGCGTTTTCGGCTTCGTCGGTTGCCATGATGAACGCCAGCAGGTGACGCACGTAGTTCAAGCGCATTTCGTCGGTGAGGGTGGGGTCTTCGCCTAAGACGCGCGCCGCTTCTTTCGCTTCAATAGGGAGCGCGTTGGTCACCGCGTTGTCAATGGTGAGGCGATAGGACGCATACTTGAGCGCATCCGCGAGATTTTCGCCACGACGTATACGCCATGCCGCGACGGGCGTGAGCGTGTTGGTCTGCTGGACAACGAGTTCGGTATCCAAGCGCAGTTGGCTGCGTATGAAGCGGGCGTATTCGTTTTCTGGTTTCGCGCCTTCGGCTTTTAGCGCGCCCCATTGATAGACTAGACTGTTTTCGGGGATCGGTGTGTCGTCAGTGATAAACTTAACCTGCGCTGAGGCGATGGTCGCGTTGTTGACATGAAGGGCGAAGGTCACGCCGAAGCGCGCGGGATGTGGTAAAAGCGCCAACAGTCCTTCGACCAAGCCGAGCCGCTGCGCGTAATCAGCGGGAGCGCTTTTGATAAGCACAGGCACTCCGATAATGACACTGGCTAACATCGCTTCAATCACATCCATGCGATCACGAGTCGCAGTCATCAGCTTAAGCATTGAATCCTGCTGCGCGCTTGAGGACGGCGGTTCGTAAGGGGGAAGTGTCAGCTTGGGCAGCGTAGAATCGGTGCGTTCAAAGGTGGGCATCTTTTGTTCAAGCAGCACGTTCAGCGCCGTGAGATTTCCGCCCAAGCCGCGCAGAAGTTCTACCGGCAGCACGATATAATGGCAGATGACTTGCCCTTGGTCTCCGACCTGAGATTGGACCAAGACATAGGGAGTCTGTTTGCCGCCGCGCACCAGCGCTACCGACAGCATCGGGTTTCCACGCACGGGCAGGATACGCGCCGCCGAGACAATTTCCGAGAAATGCTCGGATTTGACACCAGCCGAAAGCGCGAGCAGCCGCAGTTCACCCTGCGGCTTGCCATCGCGCACGACTTGACCATAGTAGAAATGTTCGAGAGTATACGAAGCAACACTCACGTTTTTTTACTTTCTTCGCTTTTGCACAGGAGAATATTACTTCACTGTAGGGAAAAACCCAAACAGGGCGAAAAGATGCCGCTGTATGCTGCTGCACGATGCTTACTTTTCATGCATCGTGCGTTATGAATCCGTTTGAATTATAGACCACCTACCTTGCATGAAACCTTAAGTATCAGTCATGAATGAAGCAAGGATCGATCATGTCCACAATTTCTCCGATTACCCGCACATTTGTCATGTTTGGCGCTGTTTTTGGTTTGATTGGCGTGGCGCTTGGCGCATTTGGCACACATGGACTACGTGCTTACTTCGACGCGAATCCATCACTTGAAGCGACCTTTGAAACAGGAATTCAATATCACCTTATTCACGCGCTGGCGTTGATCGGTACAGCATGGGCGGCGAATACGTTCACAGGGAATCGATCACGCCGCTGGACGCGAGCGGCGGGCTGGCTGTTCGTGATGGGGATCATCCTGTTTTCGGGCAGTTTATATGTGTTGAGCATGGCGAATGTGCGCTTCATGGGGGCGGTTGCGCCGCTAGGGGGCGTATCGTTTATCACCGGTTGGGCGTGCTTGGCGATTGCCGCGTATGTTGACAACCGTCCGTAGAAAGCTGTATCCTGATTATCAATAGTTCGGAGTGCGAACTTTTCGCGGTGTGAACTAACTAAATGGACACGTCATGACCACAACAGATACATCTGAAGCAGCGCGCGCCCTGCTCAATACGATGCCGATATTCACACGCATGATCGATTCGGTTATGCGTGATGTGACGCGCGAAATAGCCCTGCCCCATTTCTTGCTGCTCAAACTGCTGGCACAGCGGCAAATGTCGCAAAGTGAACTCGCGGCGATTCATCAGGTCAACCCGTCAACGATGTCCGCTACTTTAGATGCGCTGCATAAACGTGGCTGGATCACTCGTGAACGCTCAGAACAAGACCGCCGGATTGTACAAATCGAAATCACGGCGCAAGGACGGCGGATGATCGAGAGTTTTGATGACCGTGCTATCGCGGGGATTGAAGCTTTGCTTGAGCCATTAGGCGAAGCGGAATTAGCGCAGTTGATGGCAGGAATCGAGGTTATGCAGCGCATTTTCATGAATGGGCTGCAAAAATCTCAGCCGGATATGTGGCGCGAACCCCCATTCCCGCCGCCGTTCCCAATGCCGTTTAATGTGCCAGTTCCGCCGCCTGTGATCATGCCATTGAGGGGGGATATTCCACCGGAAACACCGCCTCGTGAAGACGTGCTGTTTTTCTTCAAACAAGAAGGTGACGACAGCGAGACGCTCACGCCGCCGATGGTCTAATCATTGACCCTGTGGAAAGCGATACTGCTAATCCAGCGCGAATTCTTGTGCGGTACAAACGCGCAGCACACCGGCTAACTCATGCCCGATCACCTGCACATGATCGCCCAATTTGATTTGCAGCGGCCCGTTGAAGGGCGCGCGCGCCAACAGCGTTAAATGCGTGCCGGGTTTTAGACCGAGTTCACCGAGATAAGCCAGCTTGTCGAAATCGTGCGTGTTCACACGACTGATCACCCATTCACCGCCGACTTCGACTTCATTAAGGGGCGTATCTTTGACGCGCGGCATTTTGCCATCTGCCGTAGGGATCGGTTCGCCGTGCGGGCAGCGGCGCGGATAATTCGCCATTTTTTCCATACGCGCGACAATGCGATCCGTGACGGCTTCGCCGAGCGCGTCCGCTTCATCGTGGACTTCGTGCCACCCAAACTTCATCACATCGACGAGAAAAACTTCGACCAACCGGTGACGGCGAATATTCATCAGGGCTTCGCGTTCGCCTTTTTCGGTGAGCGAAATTCCCCGGTAAGGTTCATGTTCGAGATACCCCGCTTCTTTAAGGCGCTGTACCATGCGCGTAACCGCTGGCGCAGAGACCCCTAAGACATCCGCCAGCGCAGATGTAGAGATAAACGGGTTATCCTGCTGGTAGTAGGCAAGCCTGTACGCCTCTGCCAGATATTCCTGCATCGCGGTGCTTGCGCTCATGCTAACGTTCTGTTCCTTGTTGACCCGTTAATTGACACAATTATGCTCATCATCATCATCAATATAGCAACCCACGCAAAACTTGACAAGGGTTAAAGGATGAATTGACGGTGAATAAAAAATTATGCTATACGGGACGCGCGCCTACTCCGGGAGGCTGTTTAGGTACGCGATCAGCGCGTCGATGTCGTGCGGCGGAACTTCAAAGATGAGTTGATGTTCGCCTTCGAGCGCGAATACGTCATACAGTGACGCGGCAGAACCGTCGTGGAAATAAGGCGCGCTCCACCGCAGCCAGCGCAGCGAAGGCGTGTCGAAACTCGTGCCGTGTCGTTCCAGTGGAGACAGCCCCGTGCCAACATCATGCGCTTGCAGATTCGTCCCAACAACGCCGACATGACATTCAGCGCAGTTCTGTTCTGTGAACACTTCTAGTCCACGCGCGATGATCGTTTCGTCGTCTGTCGGGAGAATCGGCGGGGGGGTCAAACTGACGAGATAAGCTGTAAGCAAATCGAGATCACTTTCAAGCAGCGGATTCACCAATTCTTCGGGCAGCGGGAGCAAATTTTGGCTGTCGATCAAGCCTGTGCCCGCGTGCAGGTCACGAATTTTGTATTCGATAAAACGGAGATCGCCCCAAGTTCCCGACCAGTTATAGGGGATTGTTTCGGGCAAAGCATAAAGCAGCGGTGTATTGCGCGGACCATCAGGGAAACCTGCCCACACGCGCCCATCGGATAAACCATCAAAGTGGCAGTTCGCGCAGCTTAAACCGCCCAACCCGCTCATGCGCGAATCGCGCGCGCCATAGAACAACTGCGCTCCAAGCAGCACATCGACAGAAATCGTCAAATTGCTGATGGGCTGCACGCCCAGCACATCATAATCGGTGGTGTCAATCGTGGTGATGGTCGCATCGAGCGCGTTGTGAACATACAAGACGGTATAATCGCGGTTGAGCAAAATACCGCGTGGATTCGATCCAACCGGAATGGATGCACGCAGAGTCCCAGTGTTCACGTCGATTACGCTCACGCTGTTACTGCCCGCGTTGGCGACATACAGCCGCTGACTAAAGCGATCCAGCGCAAGGGCGAACGGCATATTGACCGTAATATCCGGAGAATGAACGGTATCAAGCGCGATTCGTTCGCCGCGTTGAATCAAGCCGCCGCGTAGATCGACCACGTTGATGACGGGAAACACGGCACTGTCCGCAGTTAAGGTGAGATTATCGGCATGACTGCGCGTTTGCGGTAGATACGCCAACCCGCGTGTGATATCGAGTTCAATCGCTTGGAATAAGCCGGTATCCGCGCCAGTGGAGAAAGTTTGCGCGACACGCCGCTGCGGAAGATAGATGAGCGAGAGATCGCCGCTCCAGAAGTGAGATACGTATAAGAAATCACCCCATAGAGCGAGTCCAGCGGGCATATCTGGCACATCAATACGCCTGACAACCTGCCCCGCATCTAAATCGACTTCCGCGATCTGATTACTGCCCATAAGCGAAACATACGCGATACGGTTATCGCCTGTCACCACGCCATAAGGGAACACGCCGCCAAGATCGATGGTGTTGGTCACGCGGGCTGCCTGTACATCGATCACGCTCAAGGTGCCATCGACGCGGTTCGTAACGAGCGCGCGTGAATCATCGGGGGTGACCGCCACACTGCGAGGATCATTGCCAACGGGGATTTCCGCGATGAGGCGGTTTTGCCCAGGCACAGTGATCGTCGCAGTGTTGTTGATCATGTTGGCGGCGATGAGCGTGCGTCCATCACTCAAGAGGGCGATGCTTCCGCTAGCATAAGAGCGATTCAAGCGCGCATCTGGCAGCGCAAACAGAGGCAGCGGCGTAGCTGTCGCGTTCGACTGCCCCTGAATGATCGATGGCGATCCTGCCCACGCGCCGATCAACAGCACAAGCAGCCCCAATACGGCGGTGAATCCGGTCAGAAATTTCAAGGTGTTTTTTCGCATCGTGCCTGCCCGATTTTTTTCGGCTTATTTTTGCGATTGCAAAGACCAACCGGATACCAACCGGTTATAAAACAAGGTAAACCGCCGCAGCCGAATTTGCGCGACACCGTTGGCATCTGTGCCTGTGGCGACAAACACAAACGTGACTGGCTCGACAACCGCGTTTCCAACAGCGCGCGGCTCATTTTCGATCATGGGAAAGCTGCCGCGAATGAGCGCGGGAGTCCATTGGTAGCTAAAACTGCGCCCGCTGACATTCACCGGAGAATCGGTAATGATGTACTGCGGCGTGGCGATAGTGATGTATGCGCGCGTATTTCGCCAATCCGCAGGAGTGGTGAACGAGAAGTTATACGGCGTTCCGGTGGGAATGAGCGTATCCGCCAGTTGAATATTGCTGTCGAGCGCAGGGGCGGACGGTTGAAGCACATAGAAGAAATATTCGTCGTCGCTGACGCTCAAGATTGTGCCTTCGATGTAAGGCGCTTGTGCCTGCCCCACCGATGTCAGCACGTCGTAAATGGTGCGGATGCGAACCGTCCACACGCCCGCTTCGTCGGCGATAAAATCGTGCGACGGATCATAGAAATATCCAATGGGATTGGCGCGCCCTTCAAAGACGCGCGTTTCTCCGCTTGGCGCAGTGATTGTCACCTGCACAAGGGCATCGAGTGTGGGCGCGGCTTGTCCGGCGATGGATACCGTATCACCGACGGTAAGCACTGTACCGGGAAGGGCAGCGGTTGGCACGAAGAAGGCATCGAAACTCGTATCGTCAATCGACACGAGCGCACCACCATCACCGCCCCCCGCCGATCCATTGAGCGGGGGATAGACACGTTCGCCGCGCGGATCGTTCGCATCGGTAACAACTGCCAATGACGCATAAATCGCGGTTTCTTCGATTCCGACAGCCTCATCGCTAACCATCAGTCCACCGAACAGGAACGTGTAATCGCCGGGGCGATCCCCTGTGATGCCCGCGCCGATTTGTCCATTGTAGGGATCATCGGCATCCCACCACATCGGCAGATTATCATAGGCGCGATCTCCATAGTAATCGCCCCCGACGACAAAACTGCGAACGGTCAATCCGGGTCGTGTGGCGCTGATGATCGTATAGCCGCGCTCCGCCGTGTACAGATTTACTGGTGCTTCATCGAGCGCCAGCATACGCCCTACGTCGAGGGCGGTGTTATCGCCCTGCCGCGCGATTTGGTCACGCAGCGCGGTTTGATAGCGTCCATCAATATCTTGCGCGCGGATAACCGCCCACATGCCGCTGTCCGCGGTTTCGCCAATCCATGCCACATCTCCGCTGAAATAGGGGAAATTCACCAAACCCTCAACCGACGCATTGAGCGCGTTGTTTTCGGTATTAAACCATGCAGACCGCGCATTAGCGAGCAAATGCCCGTTTGGGTCGCGCAGCCCGCGTTCGCCATGCGCGATAAGGGTATTGGTCAAATCGCCATAGGCGAGTCCATCATCGGCAATTACGCCAGCAGCGCGCGCGCTCCCTGCCCACAAGCGACCCGCCGCATCCGTATAACGCACGTCATAATCGACAGTATAGATACCGGGCGCAGTGAATTGGTGCGCGTCTTCGGTTGGGATGTAATATCCGTACTGGTTCGCAACACCGCTGATCGATTGGCTGAAGATACGCCGACCATCGGCAGAAAACTGCTCTAAAGTGACCGTCACATCGGCGGGAACACCGGGGCTGATATTCACGCCTGAGTGGAAAACATCGCCCATGCGGAAAGGCGTGCCATGCAGGGTCATTGGGTGCAGATCAAGCGGTTCGGCGCTTAAGACGGTGTACGTCCCGCCGCCTTCATAACGATTGCCGAACACGTCTTCGATGTTGAGCGTAAGTTCAATCGTGTATTCGCCGTATTGGTCGAATGAGTACCGCATCAAGGCTGTGTTGAGTGTGCTTAGGCGATACACATCAACCGGGGACTGCGCGCCAAAGCGTGTGCGTTCGTCGTGCGTGGAAGTTGAAAGAATGGACTGCTGTACAGCTTGATCGCCAAAGTCATCGACTGTGCCATCTGGTTTGGTCACGCGCACATTGATCACGCCGCTGTCCAAATCGAAGGGGATCAGCGGCGCGGTGGTGGAGTCGTAGAAATTGGGCAGCACATTTAATAGATAGGGTTCGAGCGAATACTGAGCCGTTGTCAGCGTGCCATCCCGGAAAGGCGGCAAAATGTACGTCGGGCTGTTCAAGCGCACACGATTAGAAAGTATGAAGCGATCAGCATCTTGCGCGGGAAGCACTCCGCGCGATCCATCACTGGGATCGTCATACAACAGCGCGACAGGTAGGCGTGCCGATTGGACACCGTTGATATTGAGGACAAATGGCAGGCGCGTTTGTGTCATACGAGAAACTCGCGGCGTTTCCGGGCGCGGATTCTCCACGTTGAACAACGCGCTTTGCGTCCAAGGTTCTCGCACACCATCGACTTCGACATAGCCTTCCAGCACAGGGACATATAATCCGCGCGTGATACTGGTTTGGCTCAAATCGAAGGTCGCGTCAAGACGGAACAACACCCCATCATCGGTACGGATGAGCGCATTCGGTTCGACGATGATTTCACCAAGCGCGATATTCCCGATGCTGACGTTATCAACGGGCAGGGTTTGAAAGCGGGTACTCGACCAGCCGTTGTTGGCAAATCCGGTATTCGCCGCGACAAGTTCGCCATCAATGTCGCTTACAATCGGCTGAAGCGATAGCTGCCCGATAATGCGCGCATTCGCAGGCAGTTGAGCGCGCATACGCACATCCATTTCGACACGCCATGTGTCGGCAGTCGTCAACGACGCGCCGCTGACCTGCCCTTTGGCAGACCAGAATGACGCGCGACGACGTTCAATATCTCCTAACGCGCCGCCCAACGTGAACGCCATCCCGCTGATAATCCCCGATCCTTCCGGACGGAAAATGCCATCAATTTCTGCTTCAACAAATGGCGTTGGAATGTCTTGCAGAGAATATGAGGCGAGGACACTTTCGCCAATACCGACGAGATCAATTTCTTCAAGCGTCAACCGATTGACGGGATCTAAAAAGCCAAGCGGGATGCGAATTTCGACGGTGTTTTCGTTTGCATCGGGATGCGCCGTTGAAGCCGTGATAAGCGGCGGGAGATCGGTCTGGTTAGGGTTGAGCCGCCGCAGCGGCGATTCAGACGGCGTGCGCGGATTGACCATCACAGAATATGTCGAAGTATTCACCGTAAAAATGACGCGGATTTGTTCGTAGGCGAGTGCCAGCGAATCACTGTCGATGCCAATCAAGAGCGAATTTTCGTTGCGTAACGCCAACACTTCGTTTGTGAGCCGCGCGGTGGGATATGCCCGCCAGTCTTCTAAGCGACCATCGACTGCGAGGCGTGTCACATCTTCGTTTTGGGCGAATGGAGGATATGGCGCAACTATTATCGTTCCCGGTCCGCCGGGCAGCGATCCCGGCGCACCGCGTTTGTCCAACGGCGTGGATAACAGCGCCGGACTGATCCAGAATGGGGTATTGCCTTCGCCGTAGATGCGCGCATTGAACGTGCCGGTCACGCCCGCTTGCAAATAGATTGTTTCTTCGGTGTAAAGATTGCGAATGGTCAAATGAGCGTTTGGATAGACTGAATTCGTCTGCCCGATAATTGTCACAATGCCATTGGCATCTGGCGGTGAAATCGAAATTCGCGCGGCAACAGGGGGATCTCCCTGTTGAGGGCGAAACGGGGTAGGCGTGTTAGTGGCTGTCGCTGTTTGCGCCAACGCGGGGACAATTCGCGCGATGGGCACGCCGATAATCACCAGCACCGCGAGCAAAAGAATGAGTACGGACAAGAAACGACGCAAAATCAACTCCGCCCGTGTAATAACACTTGATTAAGCAAACATGGGAACGCTGACGCTGTGGGCTGGTTGTTCATCGTTCCCATGTGCAGTATAGAAAAAGCGGATGGGTGTTGGCAAATTTGAATGGCGAACCTATGCGCGGACTCCCAGCCGTTGGAGCAGTTTTTCGAGCGCGTCGATCAAGGCTTCGGGCGCATCGTTGTTGAGCAAGGTGTAATCTGCCAGTGCAATGGGTCCACCTTTTTCGATGTTTTCGACTTCGAGATAATCACGGCGTTCAGCTTCGGCAGCGGTCAGCGGGCGTTCAGGACGAGTCGCCAAGCGGCGATAGCGAATATCGCGGTCACACACAATAGCGATGACGATCATGTCACCGCCCAATTCTTTCATCAGCGTTTTGTATTCACTGAAACTGTACAAGCCATCAACGATGATAGTTTGGCGGGTTGCTAGCGCGTCCTTCAAAATGGGGAGCGCCAGCACCGCCATCGCCGCCATGCCATGTTTAGCGCGCAAATCTTCGCGCACGATACGCTCATTGTCTGGAGTAAGCGCCAAGCCACGCCGCGCAACTTCATCAACGACGATACCGCCAAAGCGAAATTGAAAAAAACCAAGCGATTCAAAGTGCTTGGCGCATAACGACTTGCCCGAACCGGGCATTCCCACCAGCGCGACAATGCGCGGCGGGCGTGTGGAATCTGCCGCGCTCACAATGCGCGAGGTAATTTGATCCGTTTGATCAGTCACGCAGCTTACCCTTAGTTCTGTGAATTCATCCGCATCTCAAACGACTCCCCATTCTACATGAGGCATTGGCATTTGCGGCGCGGCAGTTTGGACGAAACCATTCTGTTAAATGTATTCGTTACACCGCCTAAGAATCGACGTAATGCGCTATAATTTGCGCCGAGAGCGAGGTGCTTATGACCGAGATGTCCAACAGCGAAAGACCCAACGACTATTCTGGCGAACCGTCGAGCGGTGCGTCGAATCCTGTACAAAACCCCTACCACGCCGATTATGGCGATGATGTCTCGTCAGCGCCGTTCGCAGGCAGACAGCAAGCATTCGCGCGTTTGTATCAGCATCTTTCGGCGGTTGACCCCAAAAACGCGCCCGCAAACGCGCCTGCGAATGCCAAAAAGCGCGCATTCCTATTTATGGGCAAGCGGCGAATTGGCAAGACCGCGTTTTTGCGTGCGGCTGGCAACATTGTCAGCGATTCATTCCTGCCCGTTTACATCGCACTCCGCGAGACCGAAATTACCGACGAAACCGAATGGCTGTTGGTGCTGGCGCAACATGCGCTGTCTGAAGTACTGGATCGCGGCATGACGCTCTCACGCCTAAGCGACATTACGCCGCCGCGCGATGATCCACGCGCGTGGTTTTTGAGCGATTTTCTGCCACCGCTGCTCGGTGCGCTGCGTCACAATCGCCGCCTGCTGTTCATGCTGGACGACATCGAAGTGCTTGCTAACGGCGTGCGATCCGGTACGCTTCCGGCGGATACATTCGCCTTCTTGTCGGATTTGATGACACGCGCGCCGCAGATTGTGATTATTTGCACGCTTGATACCGCATATGAAGATGATCTGCCAGCGTATGCGCCGCTGCTGTCGATCAACGATTCGTTGAGGCTGACGCATCTCGCGCCACAAGAAAGCGCGTGGCTGTTGCAAGCGCCGGTGAGCGAGTATTACACCGTCACCGCGCAAAGCGCCGAAGCGGCACACCGTGCTGCTGGCGGCGCACCGGGTTTGCTTCAGCAGTTTGGCTATTTGATGTTCCGCAAGTGGGTAAATGATCCAAGTCACACAACAATCACGCCCAATGATGTGAAATTGATGATCCCGACAGTGTACACCTACGGGGAACGTGATTATCAAAATCTGTGGGCAGGATTGAACACTGACGAACGCCTGACGCTTACAGCGATCAGCGGGATGGCGTATGATGATCCGATTGGGAAAATCGACGCGCCTGCGATTGAGTCATGGCTGGCACAAACAGATTATCCGCTTGATTTAGTGGCAATAAATGCCGCGCTGCGCGGGTTAGAATATCGGGAAGCAGTGGATATTACGCCCGGTCAGGTGAAAATCAACGCGGAACTACTGCAAATGTGGCTGTTGGAACACGCACGTATCGGGGCGATGCGTTCGGGAGGGCGAGGCAGCGCCGCCCCACGCGAGTCTATCCGTTCGAGTGCGCGGTTATCCGAACGGGTGCAAAGTCGTATGAACGCGAACGCCGCCGCACAATCGGGGGGCAAACGAGCTGGCAAACACCGGACTAATTTCAATTCTGGTTCGGCGCGCTTGATTTTGCTGTTCGCGCTTGCCCTGCTGATCTCAACGGTGATTCTTGTGATTAGCCTAACCAGCGCGCCGCGCAGCGAACCCAACGCACCCATCGCACAACCGACGGTTACCCTTTTTCAAGGTCCGTGACGGATTGTGTGAAAAACCGCATTCTTTAGTCATCTGGGTTAAGATCGATGAGACATTCGCCGCCGTTGGTCGGGCAAATTGCCAGCACACGATTGCCCAAGCGCACTTCAAAGGTGCGATTCGGCTCACTGCTGATCCAGAACTGGCGAATTGTCCCGGCTGACCGCCACCCAAAACGCGCCGTGCAGTAATCTGGTGTTGGCTGTATATTGAGCGAGACCAGCCATACCTGCAAACATCCGCCCGCGCGCAAATTTGAAAGCGATGCTAAATCTTCGTTAAGCCATAAATTGGCATCAAAGGCGATCTCGCTGCCGAGTTGATTCAGCCGCACGAAACGTAAACCCGTTAGATCAACAGCTTGATCACTACGGTTGAACAAAGTCAAAACCTGTGTGTCATAAATCAATACAACGGGCGCATCCTCGTTAGAAGTCGCCGGTGTGAAAGTCGGCGGCTGTGGCGTATCTGTTGGCGCGGCTCCCGCGCCTATTTCGGTTGGCGTGATCGTCGGCGGACGGGTATTCGTTTCCGTCGGCAGGATTTCTGTTGGGTTGGCGCTCACAGAGGTCGCCTGCTCTTGGGTAGAGGTCGCGTCATCGGTCACATCGACTATCCCCACGTTTGTCGCGCTGCCGCCCATCGCTAAGCTGGTAGGGATCGCGCCTCCGCGGTTTTCGCTCTCCCTTGACAACCAAATCGCCGCAGCAGAAAGCCCCACGATCAAACCAGTGGCTGCGAATCGCATCAAGCGCCGCCGCCGTTTGTGACGTTTCTGCTGCTCGATTCGCGGGGGGAGACTGGCGACACGTTCCGTCCATGTTTGGCGCGCGACTTGGCTGTTGGTCCCCGGCTGCATGGCGAGTTTTTCGATTTCGTCCGTAGAAAGCCGCTTGATTGATCCTCGACTGCCATAATCGAACGGGCGCGCGCGCGAACCGCCCATCACTTGAATAACAGGCATGAGCGCGTCTTCCATGGCGCGCAAGAAACTTTCGCCATTGGGATAACGTTTCTTGGGGTCTTTTTCGAGCGCCTTGGACATGACCTGTTCTATTGCCAGCGGAAGTTCGGGGACGAAATTCCGCAGCGGCGGCGGCGCATCGCTAATGTGCTTGAGTGCCACACTCATTGCAGAGGGGTCATCGAATGGCACTTTGCCCGTCAACATTTGGTAAATGACAACTGCCAGCGAATACATATCGCTTTGGGGTACGGCTTGGGCTGATGAGACCGCTTGTTCGGGCGCAATATAGTGTGCGCTGCCGAAGGTGTTTCCCAGCGATCCTTCGGGAACGCTTAACGCCAAGCCGAAGTCAGTCAGCACCGCTGTACCATCAACGGTCAGCATGATATTCGATGGTTTCACGTCGCGGTGGATCACCCCACCCGCGTGGGCGTAATCGAGTGCTGATGTCATGTCGCTGGTAATCCGCAGCACCGTTGGCAGTGGCATCCGCAAACCACGCGCGGCATATTCTTTAAGGATTTGTCCTAAATCGCGTCCATCTAAGAACACCATCGCCATGTAATACAGCGCATCGACTTCGCCGTATTGGTAAATGCCAACAATGTTGGGGTGATGCAAACGCGCAATCGAGCGCGCTTCTCGCCGGAAACGCTGGCGATATTCTTCTTCGCTTTCTTGATTGCTCAATAAATGGGCATCAATGACCTTGATGGCAGCATACCGCTCTAACTTCGGGTCATAACCGCGATACACACGCGCCATGCCCCCACGTCCGAGCATATCCATAACACGATAATCACCCAACATTCTGCCAATCAGCGGATCCGAGACAGACATCACAATTCCTAAGTTCATTAAAGCCAATAGTCTAGCGCGTTCATTATAGCTTACCGCCACACAAACAAAAGCAAACGAAACAATTTTTCTGTCCTAACGATTGGATGCGCTATACTTGAAAACAGCGTTGATTATTCATGAGAATTTTGGACTGTCTGAGGGCAATTGTGACGATACCGCCCGATATTCCCGAAAAAGAAATACGTTTACGCTGTGCGCGCTTTTTAACCCATGCTGCTGAAGAAGCGCGGCGGCTTGGTCATGCGTATATTGGCGTTGAGCATTTGTTCATCGCCGCCACCAAAAACGATGAAGGTCCAACCGCCAAACTGCTCAAACGCGCTGGATTAAATCCCCGCATGGTGCGTAACGAAATTCGCAAAGAGATTGGCTTGGGCGAAAGTGTGATGCCCGAAGTCCTGCCGCTCACTCCACGCGCGGGCATGGTGCTGCTGCTGGCTATCAACAGCGCAGATCAAGAAGAAGCTGACGAAATAGACGAAGCGCATATCTTGCTGGCAATTTTGCAGGAAGGCGAAAGCGTCCCAATACGTAAGCTGTTGGAACTCAACTTCAACGTCAATTTATGGCTTCAGCGCCTATTAACCGAAGCCTACGAACGCGATCTATCCAACCCCATTGTGGACAGTGATGACCTGCTCGATCTGTCCGATTTGGACGACGACTCGTTTTCGGACAATTTCTACCCGCCCGATTCAGCGGAATTTTCGTCGCGCAGTGGGCGCACGCCTACCCCACTGCTCGACAAATACGGACGCGATCTCACCGCACAAGCCGCCGATGGCAAAATTGGACCCGCCATCGCCCGCGAACGCGAAATTCGCGCGGTTGCCCGCACACTGGCGCGCAGCAAGAAGAATAATCCACTGCTGCTTGGGGATGCAGGTGTTGGCAAAACGGCTGTGGTCGAAGGCTTGGCATATGCGATTCACGAAGGAACAGCGCCTAAATCGCTGCTTGACAGGCGTGTGGTGCAAATTGAAATTGGCACACTCGTTGCTGGAACGAGTCTGCGCGGTCAATTTGAAGAACGCTTGATCGGCATTGTCGATGAAGCACGCGGCGCGGGAAATGTCATCCTGTTTATCGACGAGATACACACCATCGTTGGCGCAGGGGACACCATTGACAGCAATTTGGACGCGGCGAACATCCTCAAACCGGCACTTGCACGCGGCGAGATTGTGTGCATTGGCGCGACAACCCACGAAGAATACCGCCGTGCCATTGCCGCCGATCCCGCACTGGATCGACGCTTCCGCCCGATTGACATTGAAGAACCGAGCGAAGAAAATACGCTCTCCATCTTGAGTGGGCAGCGTGAGCGTCTTGAAAAGCATCATGGTGTGACAATTCGCCCGGAAGCTCTCGAAGCCGCCGTGCGTTTCAGCGTGCGTTATCTGCCGGATCGCCGTTTGCCGGATAAGGCGCTTGATTTACTTGATGAAGCGTGCGCCCGCGTGGTCATTCGCACGTTTTCGCCCGACGAAGAAGCCGACGCAAACACGATTAACGATGTGCGCGTTGAAAATATCGCGGCAGTCTTGTCGGAATGGACCGGTATCCCGATCAGCGAATTGACCAAAGATGAAAAACGCCGCCTTGCCGATCTTGAGCGTATTTTGCTTCAGCGCGTCATCGGTCAAGATGAAGCTGTTAAGACAGTTGCTTCTGCCATCAAGACGGCGCGCGCGGGGTTGAACGATCCGCATCGTCCGGTTGGCGTGTTCCTGTTCTTGGGTCCATCTGGGGTTGGCAAAACCGAGCTTGCCCGTGCTTTAGCGAGTTTCTTATTCGGCAGCGACGAAGCGATGCTTCGCCTTGATATGTCGGAATTTCATGACGCACATACCGTCGCGCGCTTGATCGGTTCACCGCCGGGGTATAAAGACAATCAACGCGGCGGACAGTTGACGGATGGCTTGCGCCGCCGCCCCTATAGTGTCGTGCTGCTGGATGAAGTCGAAAAAGCCGCGCCGGAAGTGTTTGATATTTTCTTGCAGGTTTTCGATGAGGGACGTTTGAGCGATGCACACGGCGGTCACGTCGATGCGCGCCATTCGGTATTCATCATGACGAGCAACATCGGCACAGAAGAAAGCGGAAAGCCGTTAGGTTTCATGGCTGGCGGCGCGCACACGCCCGATTATGCCGCATATTTACACCGCTTTTTCCGCCCAGAATTTCTCAACCGTGTCGATGAAGTTGTCACTTTCCGCCCCCTATCGCAAGAGACATTGAGCAAGATTCTTGATTTGCAGTTGAATGATCTTCGCAGACGACTTGACGAGCAGAATTTGCAGCTCGAACTTTCTGATGCGGCGCGAACGCTCATTTTAGGCAAAGGGCATGATCCCATCAACGGGGCACGCCCGCTGAAACGCGCCATCGAACGTCTGCTCACACGCCCGTTGAGTGCCAAAATTGTCGAAGATGCCTTCAATCCCGGCGATACCATCGTCGTGGATGTGAGCGACGACAAAACCACGCTGTTGTTCGTCCCCGCCCGTGTGTAGACCACTCGCGCGATAATGATTCTATGTCGGGGCGGATCGTGAACCGCCCCGACACCAAGCGCAGATGAAATTGTTTCTATGTGAATCTTTTCTTTAGCACATCCGTCTAGTCTGCGGTATCTTTGTGCGTGAATGATGAGCAGATGAAACGAAGTCAGCTAACCTATGAAAATCCCACAAACAGGACGGCAGCCCGTCCCACTATCGGAAAGCGAAGTACGCCGCTTGCTGCGTTCTTCACATCCGTTGGATGAACGGGATCATTTCGCAACCGCCCCAAATCCCGAAGTTCGGCTCTTGGGACGTTTGGCGCTCCGTCGTGACGACATTAATGACCTTTTCGCGCTTGGTGATTTGTGTGCGCGCCTATCCGCCACACAGGATCGTCGCCTGTTGGTGTTCTATGTCGGCAAGGCGCTCATCGCGTATCGCCGCGCGGACGACATCGCTCAAAACGACGTAGATCGCCTAACCGCGCGCCGCATCTTGGCTGACTTTACCGATTGGGTGGTCACGCACGCGCGCCGTTATCCAACCCGCCGCAATGTGGCGGTGGCGCTGTGGTTACTCGCCGATGACCGTGAAGATGACCCATTCGGCGGCAGTGATACCACACGATATGCATGGGACGACGATCAGCTTGATCCTACGGTAGGCGCGCTGATCGCTGCCTATCTTCACCCCACACATGATGATCTATCGCAAAGTGATTTGAACACAATTACGGGTTTGAATGAACGCGGCGATGAGCGATCCAGCCTTATCGAAAGCAGCCTTGATGATGATGAAAAGAAGGGCAGCCGTTCGCTTGATGCACTACTGCACAGCCATCATGATGAAGCTTCGGATGTGACGTGGTTTGACAATTTACAGCCGCAGAGCGACAGCGTGATGGACAGCGGATCGTTTGTCACCGGCACATTCGCCACCGATGATCCTGTGAATGATGAGCGCACTTATGCCGCTGATGAATCTGCCGTCATTCACCTTTCTGGCTCCGCAGTCATTGACGTTGATGTGAGACAGAAGCATGACGATCTTCTAAAAAGCGATCCCCTATTTGACAGCGATTCCCTGCTTACGATTGACGACAGCCGCAGCGCCGCCCGCGACAGCGATTTCCTCTCCGAAGGTGACTCACTCGAATCACAACCCGATAGACGCGGATCGAGCGCGCAAATTGGCGGAGATACTATCGCCAGCGAAACGCGCATCGAGGACGATCTCGCCCAATCGATTTCCGCGTTGGAACACAATCGCCCGCGTACCAGTCAAGCGAATAACCGCGAACGTCAGAGCCACTACAGCGTCAGCCGCCGCCGCGATCTTGGGCGCGAAACTGCCGAATTTAATGTCGGAGACTTAATGGACAACCGCTATGAGGTCGCGGATGTGCGGCGCGGCGGGATGGGCGTAGTGTATTTATGCTATGACCGCGAACAGCGCGAACCTGTCGCCATCAAAAGCTTCCAAAGTAAGTTTCTCGATAATGAACGCGCCATCGCACGTTTTCTACAAGAAGCGGTGACATGGATTCATCTCGAAAAGCACCGCCATATCGTGCAGGCGCGGCTAGTGCAGACGATTGCCAACCGCCCACATATCATCCTTGAACACATCAGCGGTCCGGAAGGACTCAAAGCTGACCTACGCAGTTGGATCGACCACAAGCGGCTAACGCTGCGTCACGCCATCGAATTTGGCGTACACATCGCGTTGGGAATGCAGCACGCCACTCAGCGCGTAGAAGGCTTAGTCCACCGCGATCTCAAACCTGCCAATATTCTCGTCACGCACGACGGCATCGCCAAAGTAACCGATTTCGGCTTGGTGCGTTCGCTCGAAGCCAGCGACATTTCGATTGTTGGGCTGGAAATTGAAGCGGCGCTGCTCCCACCAGATGAACGGCTCACCCGCGTTGGCGCGGTGATTGGGACAGCCCCTTATATGTCGCCGGAACAATGCCAAGCGAAAAATGTCGATCTGCGTTCGGATATTTACGCTTTCGGCTGTCTGCTCTATGAAATGCTGACAGGCAAGCACATCTTTAATGTCAAGAAGTTGGAAGCGTGGATGCACGCGCATATCCATAACACGCCGGAATTCGATCCCGCCGCCATCGCCGCGATCCCGCCGCGCCTCCATCAATTCGTCATGAAATGTTTGGAAAAAGACCCCGGTAATCGTCCCTCCAATTGGGGCATGATCGCGGACGAACTAGCCGCGATTTATGAAGATGTCACAGGGATGCCTGTCGTCCTCGAAGTCACAGGTCCGGCACTTGAAGCCCGCGAATTGATGGATAAGGGCTATTCGCTCACCGAACTTGGCAGACTTGATGAAGCTCTCGACGCATATGACCGCGCCATTGACATGCAGCCCAATTATGCATGGGCATGGGCGCGTAAAGGACGCACACTCCGTTTGCTCAACCGCTATGACGAAGCCATCACTTGTTATGACAAAGCGCTCGCTATTCAACCGCACTATGCATGGGCGTGGAAAGGCAAAGGTATCGTCTTAGAGCGTATGGGCGCGCAAGACCAAGCCTTAAAAGCCTATCAGACCGCCACTGAAATCGACCCGGATGATGTGTGGAATTGGTACAACCAAGCTGACGCGCTGCAAAACATGGGACGCTATGACGAAGCTGTAGCCCTGCTCAAACGCGCGCTCCAGCTTGATTCCGCGCATCCGAATAGTTGGGCAAAACTCGGTCAAGTCTACCGCCTGCAACACGATTTCCAGAGCGCCATCAGCGCCTATGAGAAAGCCATCGAACTTGACCCCACCTACGCATGGGCGCTTAACGGATGCGGTTTGGCGTTCAAGGCAATTCATCACTATAAAGAGGCGCTGTTGTGTTTCAAGCGCGCCGCGCGTTATCAACCTGATGAAGTGTGGCACTGGTACAACCTGACCGAAATGCTGGTTGAACTTGGTCAATATGATGAAGCGGTGCAGCCCGCCCAAGAAGCTGTCCGCATCAACCCTGAACATGCCTTTAGTTGGGCAAAAATGGGACAGGTGCTCCGTTACGTGCGCCGCTATGCCGATGCGCTCAAAGCCTATGACCGCGCTATTGCGATTCAGCCGGACTACGCTTGGGCAATCAACGGCAAGGGAATCGTACTCGAACAGCAGGAACGCTATGAAGAAGCCCTAGAAGCCTATCGCCATGCCGCGAAAATCAGCACCACAGATGTGTGGCATTGGTACAATCAGGGAAATGTGCTTGTGCTAATGGGGCGTTACAGCGAAGCCCTTCCTCTGCTCGAAGAAGCGGTCAAAATTAATCCCGCGCACGCGCGCAGTTGGGCGCGGATGGGGAATGCCCTTCGCCAACTGGGACGCTTACAAGATGCCTTGACGGCGTATCTACAGGCAACCGCGCTCGATATTAGCTATGCATGGGCGTGGAATGAACTGGGCATTACCTATGAAGCCTTAAAGCAGTATGACGACGCGCTTGCGGCATATCAACGCGCTGCCGAATGCGACCCAAACGATCCCTTCTACGTTTATCAACAAGTCGATTTGCATCTCGCACACGGAAACGCTGAAGCGGCGCTGGCGCTGCTTGAAAAATCACTCAAGGTCGATCAACGCAATTCGCGGCTGCTGGCGAAACATGGGCAGGTGCTTCGCCGCCTCAATCGCCTGCAAGACGCGCTCCGCAGTTATGCCCGCGCTGTAGAGATTGATCCGAACAACGCTTGGGCGTGGAATGGGCGCGGCTTGGTATTAGCGGCGCTTAATCAGCATGAAGATGCGCTGAACAGCTTCCGCAAAGCCGCGCAAGTTGATCCGCAGGATGCGTGGTACTGGTACAATCAGGGAGATGAGCTGTTCGTGTTAGGTCGTATCCGCGAAGCACTCGATGCACTCGAACACGCGCTCAAGATTAATCCGAATCACGCCGAAAGTTGGGCAAAGAAAGGTCAAGCGCTGCGGCGCTTGGATCGCTTACCAGAGGCGCTCGCGGCATACGATCAGGCGCTCACCATCAACCCGAAGTATGCGTGGGCGTGGAATGGACGTGGTTTGGTCTTAGAATTTATGCAGCGCCGCGAAGAAGCCGTAGTGAGTTATGAACGCGCCATTCAAGAGGACAGCCGCGTAATCTGGTATTACACCAACGAAGTTGATCTGCTGCTAGACATGGGACGCAAACAGGATGCGCTGCGCGTCATCGAAAAAGCGGTGCGTGAAATACCTGACAATGCGACGACATGGGCGCGGCGCGGACAAGTGCTTCGGCGGTTGGGAGATTATCAAAGCGCCGTCGAGAGTTACAGCCGCGCGCTTGAACTTGACCCGGCATACGGCTGGGCATGGAATGGAAAAGGACTCGCGTATATGGGCATGAATCGGTATGAGGATGCACTCGCCTGTTATGCCGAAGCTGTCCGCCTCACCCCAAATGACACGTGGTTCTGGCATAATCAAGGTGAGGCGATGCTCACGAAAGGCGATTGTGAAGGCGCAGTCAAATCATTCAGCCGCGCTCTACAACTCGATCCGAATCATAAACCGTCGAAAGACAAGCTGGCGCAAGCACAAGAATGTGTCGAACTCAATAATTTGACTATCGAATAACGTGCGAGAAACACCGCATACACCGCTTAAGGCATTATCATGTTAGATAAAGAAATTTCGATCACATTTATGAGCGGTCCTTTTGATGGCAAAACCCTGCGTTTTGACCAACCCGATTTTAATGATGAACTGGTACTGCACGTCGGACGGCGTGAAGGCTGCGATATTCACATGCCATTTGATAATCAGGTGTCACGCCTACATGCGCGTTTGGGCTGCAAATCGACGCTCGTCACCGCGTCTGATTCGGTCAGTGAACCCTATGTTCTCACCTTCTGGCTGGAAGACCTTGAGAGCCGCAACGGGACATTCATCGAGCGGGACAAAACGCCTATTCGCGGGCGCATCAGTTTGCGACCCGGTTCGCTGTTTCGCATTGGGCGCACATGGCTGCGGCTCGATGTACCGCTTTCGCTATAAACGGTGTGAAAGAATCGAAGATGCCAACCACGATTGCAAACCGCTTTATTGCTGCCGATCACTGCGCGCTTTACAGTGAATACACGCTGCCAGACACCGAACCGCGCGCACTTGTCCTTATTGTGCATGGCTATGCCGAACATTCTGGGCGTTATCGCCATGTCGTTGAGGCGTTGGTCAATGCTGGTTATGGCGTGCATACCCTTGATCATCGCGGACACGGCAAAAGCGAAGGACTGCGCGCATACGTCGAAGCAATAGACCTGCTGGTAAGCGATCTACGCCGCTTCATTGGCATGATCCGCAGTGAACACCCCAATCACCTATTCTATGTGTTGGGTCACAGTATGGGGGCGCTCATCTCCTTTAACTATGCGCTGCGCCATCAAGACACCCTCAACGGCATGATCCTGTCGGCACTGCCAATTCATCCGAACGCCAATATCCCCGATTCCGTTGTCAAAATTGCTTACGCGCTGAATAATTTCGTCCCACGCCTGGCGCTGGCGCGTACTGTTCCGCCGGAATATCTTTCGCGCGACCCCGCCGTTACTGAAGCGTACAAGAATGATCCACTCAACTACACAGGCTTGATGCGAGTTCGCACAGGTATCAGCATCGACCAAGCAGCGCAAACGGCGATCCGCGATATGAGCAGTATCACTATCCCCACGCTGTTTCTGCACGGCGGCGCAGACAGAATCGCCCGTCCATCCGGTAGTGAAACCGCTTACGCGCAGATTTCCAGTGTCGATAAAATGCTCAAAATTTATCCTAACCTGTATCACGAAATCTTCAATGAGCCAGAGAAAGAAACTGTCCTTAACGATATGATTGGGTGGCTGAATCAGCGCGTCCGATAATGTAAAGTGTGTTTTGTTACGTGCAAAATTGTCATAATTCACTTGCAAAATTGCGACACAATTGAAAGCACGTTAAAATCGAATCTGAATTTGAAAACATTTGGTTTTACACTTATCCCTTTTGTCTAACTTAGGACTGCTTGTATACAAACATGACGAATAATGCCGTCGATTCAGTCAAGCTGCATGTCAACCAAATTTCGCTGCGCTTTGGGGGTATCCGCGCCCTAAACAGCGTCGATTTCAAAGTACCTAAGGGGTCGATTTTCGCGGTCATTGGACCCAACGGCGCGGGCAAAACCAGCCTCATTAACAGCATCAACGGTTTTTATCGCCCACAAGAAGGCAGCATCATCTTCGATGGGACGGACATTACACAGCTTCCCCCCTATCGCCGTGCCAAAATTGGCATTTCGCGCACCTTCCAGAACATTGCCCTCTACACCAACATGACCACGCTCGACAATTTGATGGCAGCGCGGCACATCCACATGAAATCCAACATGCTTACGGGTGCGTTGTTCATCGGCGCAGCCAAGCGCGAAGAAGTCGAACACCGGCGCAAGGTGGAAGAAATCATCGACTTTTTGGAGATGGAAGGCATCCGCAAAACCATCGTTGGAAATTTGAGCTATGGCTTGCGAAAGCGCGTCGAGCTAGGGCGCGCGTTGGCGCTTGAACCGTCACTGCTTCTGCTCGATGAGCCGATGGCGGGGATGAACGTCGAAGAAAAAGAAGATATGGCGCGTTTCATCCTCGATATTCATGAACGACAGGGGATGACGATTGTCTTGATCGAACATGACATGGGCTTGGTCATGGATATTTCACACCGGGTTGTGGCGCTCGATTTCGGGCAAAAAATCGCGGAAGGCACACCCGACGAGATCAAACGCGATGAGCGCGTCATTAAGGCATATCTCGGTCAAGAAGCATAAAATACAATCCATAAAATCGGGGTTTGGCTCGCCAAACCTGTTTATAAATCCAACATAGCATTGGGAATAGAGTTTTAGGGTAAAGAAAGAATGGTTGCTCAACAAGTTTCCCAACAGGAAAAGACGGCACAGACAAATACTTCCGCCTCTATCATCCTGACCTCGCGCGAAAACATTGCCATTCAACCGCTTGATCCGGCGCTCGACACGCTCCCCAAGAATTTTCTGGCGCGCGTGCGCGAAATGGGAAATCGCGTGGCAATGCGTAAAAAGCGTTTCGGCATTTGGCAAGAATACACATGGAACGATTCGTTCCAGCATGTGCGCGATTTCAGTCTTGGTTTGGTCGCGCTTGGCTTACAACGCGGCGAAAAAATCTCCATCATTGGCGAAAACGACCCCGAATTTTACTGGGCGGAAATCGCGGCATGGAGCGCGGGCGGAATCACCATCGCCATCTTCACCGATGCCAACCTGCAAGAACTGGCTTACGTCATCGATAATTCCGACTCGGTTTACTTGATCGCTCATGATCAAGAACAATGTGACAAAGCACTCGCTTTACGCGATGCCCCCGACGGCAACAAGATTCCTAATGTCCGCAAAGTCATTTATTGGGATGACAAAGGGCTGTGGAATTACAACGATGATTGGCTGATGAGCTTCGAGCAGGTAGAAGCATTGGGACGCGAGTACGCCAGCAAACACCCCAATGCTTTTGAAGAAATGGTCGCCAAAGGCACAGCCGATGAGGTGGTGCTGTTCAGCTACACCTCTGGCACGACGAGCCTGCCCAAAGGCGCGATGATCTGCAATCGCAACCTCATTTATGGCAACCGCCATGTGATCAACCTTGCGCCCGCCTACGATTTTGACAATTACGTGTCGTTTAGCCCATTGGCGTGGATCACCGAACAAAGTCTCGGCTTAACCGGACACTTGATCAGCGGCGTGGTTGTCAACTTCCCCGAAAGCCAGATGACGGTTCAAAACGACATTCGGGAAGTCGCGCCGAGCAGTCTGCTGTTCCCAAGCCGCATTTGGGAAAATCTCGCCAGCACTATGCAGATGCGTATCAACGACAGCACATGGCTCAATCGCACGCTGTATAAGCTGTTCCTACCCATCGCCTACAAAATTATCGATCTTGAGGACAGCGACAAACCGATTGGCATTCATTGGCGGGTGCTGCGCGCGCTGGGCGAATTTGCCGTGTTTGCTCCACTCCGCAACATGATTGGCATGATTTCGATCCGCAATGCCTATACCTCCGGTTCTGCCCTCAGCCCTGATCAACTGCGCTTCTTCCGCGCTGTAGGCGTTGAACTCAAGAATCTGTACGGCTCCACCGAATGTCAAGCGCACACTCTTCACTATAAAGGCAATACCAAACTCGCTACAGTTGGATCGCCGCCGCCGGGAGTTGAGGTTCGCATTAACCCTGACCGCGAAATCTGGATTCGCAGCCGCGCGGTATTCAAGGGGTACTACAAAGACGAAGAAAAGACCGCCAAAGCCATTGATGCTGAAGGCTGGTTTCACACGGGCGACGCAGGCTACGCCGATGACGACGGTCACCTCATCTATCTTGACCGCCTCAGTGACATGATCGAACTCGCGAATGGGGAATCGTTCAGCCCGCAGTACATCGAAGGGCGATTGAAGTTCAGCCCCTATATCCAAGATGTGATGGCAGTTGGCGGCAGTGAAACACACTACGTCACTGTGATCGTCAACATCGACTTTGAAAATGTCGCGCGGTGGGCGGAAAAAAACCGTATCAGTTTCACCACTTTTGTTGATCTCTCGCAGAAAGACGAAGTGTATAACCTGATCAAGCATGAGATTGAGCGTGTCAACGAAACGCTGCCGCCCGCAGCGCGCATTCGAAAGTTTGTCATTTTGCACAAAGCCTTCGATGCCGACGAGAACGAACTCACGCGCACCCGCAAATTACGCCGCCGCACACTCGAAGTCAAATACGCGGATATGCTGCACGCGATGTATCACGATCTCGACAGAGTGCTCGTCAGCGCGGAAGTCAAATACCGCGATGGACGCACAGGCGTTGTCGAAACATCGATTCGTGTGGCAGAAGTGTAGCGTTCGCATAGGGGCAAAATTGACAACATTTAATTTTATTGTGAGGATATTCTTTTGAGCGCAATCGCACAAAACCAATCACCTATTCCCGCCAAACCGCGCCGCGCCATGACTCCGCGCCAACTCGCAACTACTGTGATCTACATTCTCGCGGCGACCCTGCTAATCATGTGGCTGCTGCCGATTATTAGCGAACAGCGCAGCTATCGCTTGGTGCAAAGCACCATCACAGGCGTGCTGGTCGGCGGTGTATACGCGCTAATCGCGCTCGGTATCGTCGTCATTAACAAAGCATCGGGCGTGTTTAACTTCGCGCATGGCTGGATGATGCTGCTTGGCGGTTTGGTGTTTTACAGCTTTTTTTCCAGCACCCAGATTTCGTGGCTCGCCGCGCTGGTTCTTTCGCTGCTCACTGTGATCATGGTGGTAACGACCAACGGCTGGCGCGTGCTGCGAAATACACGCACATTGATGATTGCCGCTGCCGCCACGATCATTCTCACGCTGGTTTTGATCGCCATCCCGCGCGATCTTGCCCTCATTCGCGCGTTGATTGGCGCGGGTATGGGCGCGGTGCTAATCGGGTTGGTGTCCGAACGATTCACAATTCGCCCCTTGATCGGTCAGCCATTGTTCGCCATGGTCTTGATGACGCTCGCCTTAAGTGAACTGCTGCACGGCTTCACACAGTTGGTGTGGGGGAGCGTCGAAATTCCGTTGCAGGTATTCACCGGTGTCACACAGTTGGGCATTCCCTCTCCTATTCGCATTATCGATGTATTCGATGGACCACTTATCATCCGCACTGAACTTTTGATCGCGTTTATTCTGTCGCTTCTCGCGTTCGGCGGATTTGTCGCGTTCTTCCGCTTCACCAGCGTTGGCTTGGCGATGCGCGCCACCGCCGAAAATCAAAAGCTTGGTCAGGCGGTGGGCTTGCGCGTGCGCGCAATTCTAGCGGTTGCGTGGGCAATTGCCGCCCTGTTAGGCGGAGTCGCTGGGGTATTGCAAGGCGGAGCAACCAGCCTATCGCTCAATATGCCGCTTTTGGCGCTGCGCGCGTTCCCAGCGGTGCTGCTTGGTGGTTTAGAAAGCATTCCCGGTGCATTAGTTGGCGGATTGGTGATCGGTTTGGTGCAAGAATGGGCGAATCTGCTGTTCCCCGGTTCGCAAGCAGGAACGGAACTTGCGCCCTATCTCGTCCTCATGATTGTGTTGATCATCCGTCCTGATGGCTTATTCGGGCAAAAGCGCATTGAGCGCATTTAGCGCTCCCGAAGGCGGACACATGAATTGTCATAAGCGGTTGATGCTGATCGGGTTGTTCATCGCTGCAGTATTGGTGATCATCGCTCCGGTTGGAGCGCAGGAAATCACGCCGCGCGTACTGCCGTTCACATCCATCGCCAGCGGCATCGCCATCTCGCCCGATACACGCTTGGTCGCGGCATGGGATAACGGCACCGGCATCGAATTTGCGCCGGATGCGGCATATCTTCCCGTGCATATCTTCGATGTGGTCAGCGGCGAAGAAGTCGCTGCGCTCGATGTTCCCGATTACGTCGCGGCGGCGGTGTTCACTACGGGCGGCGAACGCTTTGTGGCTCTGCTTGCCAACGGCGATCTCATTCAGTGGAATCTGGACGATTTCAGCGAAATTAGTCGCACCTTCACGGGCTTGGGCGGCGGAATCGGCGGTATGATCCCGACGCTTCGCCCCGACACCGTGCTTATCCGAACAGTGTCCAGCCCCAACATCTACCTCCTCTACCGCTTAGATGATGGCAGTTTTGAGCGTATCATTTCGCGCCGCTTTGAAACCTATGCCGAACTGCAAGCCCTTCGCAGCGAATCGAATGGCTTCTTCCAGTTGAGTGATGCCGCCTTCGCGCTCACACCGGATGGCAGCACACTCGTCACGTTTTCGCAGGATGGGCGGCTCAATCTCGTCAATATGGACACGTTGAGCCGGATGCGCTTCGAACCGTCTGAAAATACCACCATGCCATCGTTTCCGGTCACGGACATAAATTTCACCCCGTCCGGCGCAGTCGTCTACTACCAGAATGACGACGAAATGACCTACATCATTGATCCGGCGAATGGCGGTGTTATCAGCGAACTGCCTTATGGCGCGCAAGCAATGGCGGTTTCGCCCGACGGATCGCAAATCGCGTATGTTGATCGTCGTGGAGGTGGGGTTTTTCTCGCACCTCTCGCCGAACTAGGCGAACCTGTGCAAATCGGGACGGTGACAGGACTGCGTGTAGGGATCATTTCACAGATCGCTTTCACAAACGATGGATCACAATTAATCATCGGAGGGCTGCTTGCAGCGCCTCCCGGAGAAAACGCGGTACTTATCTTTGACCTTTAACCGTAAATGGGCTGTTGATTGAGACAGGAAAAAGATTAGCTTATGTCGGCAAATATTCGTCCCTCTGGCGTTTTTGATACCAGTTATGCACAGGATATCGCCATCAACCGCACGCGCTTCGATAAGCAGCTTGCCAATGGTTTATTTATCCTGCTGCTGCTCATCCCTTTGCTAACCGTTCAAGGACCGCTTGGGCTGAACATCGTCCCGCAGTTATGGATTGGCACTATCATCCGCATCGCTATTTTTGCGATTTCCGTACAAGGGTTGAATATCCTTGTCGGCTACACGGGACAAATCTCGCTCGGTCACGCGGCGTTCATGGCGATTGGCGCATACAGCGGAGCGATTTTCGCGCGCGAACTTGGCATGTCGTTCTGGATTGCCCTGCCGATGTCGGCGCTGTTCACAGGGTTGGTCGGCTTGTTGTTTGGTCTGCCATCTTTGCGCGTAAAGGGCTTCTATCTGGCGATGGCGACTCTCGCCGCGCAGTTTATTATCCCGTGGCTGCTGCGCTACCCACTGGAACCTTTGACCAACGGTTCTCGCCCGTTGGAAGTCCCTGTGCCGGAAGTGTTCGGGCTGTCTTTCGCGCACGAAAATGCCATGTACTACATCATTATCCCGCTGTCTGTGTTCCTGATGCTGGCGGCGCGCAATATCGCCCGCACCCGCACCGGACGTGCTTTCATCTCTGTGCGTGATAACGACCTTGCCGCCGAACTTTTGGGGATCAATGTCTTTAGCTACAAACTCCAAGCCTTCTTCTTGAGCGCCCTCTATGCAGGAATCGCGGGGTGTCTGCTGGCATTCGAGTCCAACAGCGTGTCGCTCGACAGTTTCCTGCTTGACCGCTCCATCGAACTCTTGGCGATGCTCGTCATCGGCGGCGCGGGTTTTCCGCTTGGACCGCTGTTTGGCGTGTCCTTCGTTAATCTGCTGAACCAGAACATCATCCCGGCGATCATTCCTACGCTCAACAATCTGCTGCCAGCGGTACTGCCATTCATCAACACCATCAACATCTACGCGGCGCTCAATCCGCTGCTCTTTGGCTTCGCGCTGATGGTGTTTTTGATTGTCGCGCCGCGTGGGTTGGCGCATCGCTGGGAAATTTTCAAGATTGCGTGGAAATTGCGCCCGTTTTCGCATTAGTGTTTACTTGATGTTGGTAACATTCGATGCCGCCTCATAGGGGCGGCATCGGTTACACAGGTTGACTTTTAACAAATAGTGCAAATGCTTTCAGAAAGGAACTGCCCATCATGCGAAAAGCCCTTTTTGTGCTTCTGCTTGCCGCTCTTGCCAGCATTTCGGTGCTGCCAGTTGTGGCGCAGGAAGAACTGCCGGATTTTATCACTCACAGCGAATGTGAAGTCGATTTGACCGGCGAAACCATCACCATCTATCACTTCGGTGACATCAGCGGTTCGTATGCCTTCATCACTCAACCACTGCTTGCGGGTTTGGCGGACGCAGCAGCGTACTTCAACGCGCGCGGCGGCGTGTGCGGCGCGACTATCGTGCAAGACAACCGCGACACGGGTGGCGATCTCTCGCAGACGCAAGCGGCATATGATGCCTATTCGTCGCTCGATCCCGCGCCGGACGTACTCGTGCTGTATGCATCCGGTGATGCCGAACTGCTGCGCGACCAGCTTGCCGAAGACGAAATTCCCGTGTTGATTTCGGCGGGATCGGTTGCGGGTCTGTACGGCGAATCGGGCGATGAACCCGGTTGGATTTATGCCACGAATCCGTTATATGCTGACCAGTTCGGCTCATTCTGCCGTTACGTGGGCGCGAATCCTGATCGCTTCCCCGAACCCGTCGTTGGCTACATTAGCTGGCCCGGTGCATTTGGCGAAGCCGCTTACACACCCGAAACCATCGCTTACTGCGCGGAACAAGGTGTAACCGTGCTTGAAACGCCTGAATACTTCACGCCCGCCGCGACGGACATCAGCGGTAACGTCCTCAACCTTGTGGACGCTGGCGCGAACATTCTTTACACCAACTCGCTCGCCTCTGGTCCGTTCCTTGTCGCCAAGACAGTTGTCGATCTCGGTCTGGAAGACAGCGTGCAGGTTGCAGGGGTTAACTGGGCGCTTGACACATCGGTTGGTTTGCTCAGCCGTACCGCATTGGGTTCAGATGGTCTGCCAGCAGTCAACGGCTTGATTGGTTCGCTGCCCTTCCGTTGGTGGACGGAACGCGAAGAACCCGGCATCGCGCTCATCAATGAACAGGCTGCGGCAAACGAACGTCAGCTTTCCTCGCAGAACATCGCCTACCTGCTTGGCTGGTCAACCGTCGATACTTACATCGAAATGTACATCCAAACGGTCAACCGTGTCGGCAGCCTTGACGCGGTAACAGGCGCGGACATTAAAGAAACGTTCGACACGATGGTCTATTCGCCGTTGGGTCTGCTCAACATGGACTTCCGCGGCGGGGAAATTCGCGCGCTTCCCGGTAACCGTATCGCGCAAATGGCGTTCCTCAATGCCACCCGTGACGGCGTTGCCACCAGCGGTGATGAAGCGCTCAAGGTCGATCTGCCGGATGGAACACAGGCGTTCATTCCGGTACTTATCCCCCTGACGGACTTTGAAGATGCGCCCGATCTACGTCCCGGCGGCGCAGATGTGCCATAAAATTTTAGCCTTGTAGCTCTGAAATAGTGGGGGACACCTTAAAAATCAATACTTCTGGGGTGTCCCTCTCTCAAAGAATAAACGCAGCGTTGTCGCATCCCATTTTGTGGCTCAAAAGCGGCAAAATCGGGACACAAAAAACATATCCCTTAATGCTTAGAGACTGACCTTATGCTTACCGTCAACAATATCGAAGTCATCTACAACAGCGTCATCCTCGTCTTGCGCGGCGTGTCTTTTCAAGTCAAGCCGGGACAGGTCGTCGCTTTGCTCGGCGCAAACGGCGCGGGCAAAAGTACGACACTCAAAGCCATCAGCGGGCTGCTCAGTTCTGAACTTGGTGAAGTGACGCGCGGCAGCATCGAGTTTGAAGGCGTGCGCGTCGATCACCAGAACACTGAAGAAATCGTCCGCAAGGGCATCGTACAGGTGATCGAAGGTCGCCCGCTGTTTCAGCATCTCACCGTCGAAGAAAATTTGCGCGTTGGCTCGCTCGTCTATGAAGGTGGACGCGAGTTCAAACACGATCTTGAGCGTGTGTATCACTATTTCCCGCGCCTGCGCGATCTCCGTCATCGTGTCGCAGGGTATCTCTCCGGCGGCGAACAGCAAATGCTGGTCATCGGGCGCGCGCTTCTCGCTCATCCCCGCCTTATGATGCTTGATGAGCCATCGCTTGGGCTTGCGCCTATGCTGGTGCAGGAAATCTTTTCCATCGTCGGGGATATCAACAAACAGGAAAAAATGTCGGTGCTGTTGGTCGAACAAAACGCCCGCGCTGCGCTCTCGCTTGTCGATTACGGCTACGTGATGGAAAATGGTCGCATCGTGCTTGATGGACCCGCCTCACAGCTCATCGAAAACGAGGACATTAAAGAGTTTTATCTTGGGCTTAACCAGCTCGGCGAACGCAAAAGCTATAAAGATGTCAAACACTATAAGCGGCGCAAACGCTGGCTCGGCTAGAGACCATTTGAAAAGTCCACAATTCTCTCGTAGGGGCGGTTCGTGAACCGCCCGCGTGTAAAGTTTGTCAGAGTGTGAGAAACTTGTATGGCTGAGCCGACACCAACCTGTCTTGAGCAAATCCTTCGCCTCATCACTGGGGCGGCGCTTGTTGTCAGCGCCTTGATTGTGCTGTTCTAGCCGATTGTGTAAACCAATAGGGAAATCATGACCGTTGACCAACGCATCCGTGAACTTGTCGCGCACGCTTATGCCCATTCCCCCGCCATCCGCAAAATAATGGATGAGGCGGGTGTTACCCCATCAGACGTGCAGTCCGCCGCCGATCTCCAGAAAATTCCCGTCACGCCTAAAGACCGCTTACCAGAACTTCAGCGTGAAAATCCGCCTTTTGGTGGCTTTCTCACTGTCGATCCGTCCGATCTGCCGCGTATCTATATTTCACCGGGACCGATCTTCGATCCGCAGCCGTTGAACGACGATCCGGCGATTTTGTCGCCGTTCCGTGTGCTTGGATTCGGCAAGGGGGATCGCGTCCTCAACACATTCATGTATCACCTCACACCAGCCGGTTTGTTGATTGACGAAGCCTTACGCGCACTTGGCGCGACGGTCATCCCGTCAGGACCCGGCAACACTGAACTGCAAATCATGATGATGACCTCGCTTGGCGCGACAGGTTATGTTGGCACACCAAGCTTTTTAGCGATCATCCTCGATAAAGCCGCTGAAATGGGCATCCCCAAAGAAGCGATTAGCATTAAGAAAGCGATGTTCTCCGCCGAGCCGTATATGCCCTCGCAGCGCGCGCGCTTTGAAGGCGAATATGGCATGGTGACAACATCTGCCTATGGCACAGCAGATCTCGGTTTTATCGCCTACACCAAAGCGGGTGTGACCGGATTCTGTGTCGTCGGCACGCACTACGTCGAAATTGTCGATCCCGAAACGGGCAGTGTTGTCGAACCGGGTAACGCCGGTGAAATCGTCGTCACCACGTTCAAGAAAAGTTATCCGCTTATCCGCTTTGGTACGGGCGATCTTGGTGCGCTTGCGCCACAGCCCGATCCCAACTGCGAAGGGGAACAGCAGCTTCTTGGCTTGTTTGGTCGCAGCGGCGATGCGATCAAAGTGCGTGGTATGTTCCTGCACCCCAATCAGGTCACGGCGGCGATGTCTCGCATCCCCGAAGTCAAGCACGCTCAAGCGGTTATCACTCGTGAGGACAACCGCGATGTTGTCACTGTCAACGTCGAACTCCAGCCGGATCATGCCGGCGCGGATGTGAGCGAAGCTGTCAAAGCCTATCTTCAGTCGATGGCGCGTTTGCGTGTCGATAATGTAGTTGTGGTCGATTCCGGCGTAATCGATCCCACGCAGCGCACTGTCCGCGATGCGCGCAAATGGGAATAATGACGGCGCAAAAAACCGCACACACAATCAAGTTATGATTTCAAAGGCGTAGGATTACCTACGCTTTTTGTTTGCAGAACAAGTGTAAACCATGTCAGTCCACCCGCGTTGACAGCGCCTTATGACCTATCATAAACTGAACAAGTGTTTTACTCAAAGGGGAAAAATCGTGCAGAAATGGTTAGGTTTTTGGGCGCTGGCGTTCATCTGGGGATCGTCCTTCGCGCTTATCAGCGTCGGCGTGCGGGAAACCAGTTTCTTCCAACTAGTCTTCATTCGCACACTCATCGCCGCTGTCGGCTTGAACGTTGTGCTGGCGCTGCGCGGCAAGCATATTCCATTTGATATTCGCGGTTTAATCCCGTTGTTTATCATTGGTGTTGGCAATACCACCATTCCCTTTGCGCTCATCACTTGGGGCGAAAAGACCGTCGCCAGTGGGTTGGCGAGTGTCATTCAAGCCAGTGTGCCAATGTTCTCACTCGTCATCGCACACTTTGCTTTTGCCGATGAACGCATCACGCGCAAAAAGCTCATCGGCGTGGTGGTTGGGTTTGCGGGGATCGTCGTGCTTTCGGGCAGCAGCCTGCTCGAAGGTGATTTGCTCAACAGCGGGTTTCTCGGTCAATTAGCGATCATCATCGCTTCTTTGTGCTATGCCTCTTTCGGCGTATACAGCCGCAAACAAATTCAGAATCGCTATGAACCCCTGATCGTTTCAGCGGGATCGCTCACATTCGCTGCGCTCACATCAGGGATAGGTATGATCCTCGCGCCCTATTTCGGTGGGGATGCGGCAACACCGCTCAACCAGATTAGCTCGGATGCGCTTTGGTCGATTCTGGCGCTCGGTTTCTTCAACACGTTCGTCGCATACCTCATCTTTTACTGGGTACTTCAACAGCTTGGCGCAGCACGCGGCAGCATGGTCACCTATGTGATTCCAGTCGTAGCATTGACGCTTGGCGCGGTATTCCTAAACGAAGAAATGACTCCACAGATGATCTTTGGGGCAGTTCTCATCTTCGCCGGGATCGCTATCGTCAACGTGAAATGGTCGAAAGTCATGCAGATTTTTCGCTCACAATCTGCCGAGTCCGTGCCAATCCCCAATGAAAAGACCACATAGCACGCCAAGCCCGAAATACCTGTTGACTAATGCGAGAATCAAAAATCCAGCGAGTGACAAAATCACTCGCTGGATTGCTTTTTCACCCGAAAACAAAAAAGCCGCGAAAACGGCTTTTGTCGGTATCTTCGTGTAGAGATTGAAGATCGCGGGGGGGAGAAGGAGAAAGAAAAGAAGAGGTTGGCAGTGGCGTACTCTCCCACGAAGCTGCCCTCGCAG
>DAOTZD010000015.1:0-249198 GCA_034434595.1 Anaerolineae bacterium | reverse complement strand
TCGTCGAAACCTGGCGCGAGGAGTACAATCTCCACCGGCCGCATAGTGCGCTCGGATTCCTGTCCCCGGCGGACTATGCCCACTTGCTCTCGACTCTCACTCCCTCTGGTACATAGTCAGGGGGCAGGTCATCTCCACGTTCAGGTGTACCAGTCATCACAATTGTTAAAGTTGCATACTCACGCAACTTACTTATAATGTCCGCTGACCGTGTAAACGATCCCTCGTATTCAATTCCAAGTTGTTGAGCCTCGTCACAAATAAGAAGGATTCGCCCTGCGAATCTTTTGAAAATGTCTTCATGAACTTCAGGTTGGCTAGCCAAACTCGAGTAAGTTGTAACGTAACCACTGGCATTGCCTCTGATCAACGGGGGTTCATTTTCACGATGATGAATCTCACCTAGTACAGCACTGGGAAAACTAATACGAAAATTTTTGCAGTCCTGCTCAAATTGTTCTGCTAAATTCCGACGAGGAACAAAAATTACAACAGCATCAACTACTTTTGCCTGCATTAAGGTGTTGGCTGCCAGCAACGCTCCAATGGTTTTTCCGCTTCCCGGATGCACGTCTGCCACAAGTGTTGTTTCACCTGCACTTACTTTCTGGATAGAGACATTGATAAATTGCTGCTGAAACGGTCGTAACGTGGACATTGGGAGGCGTTTTCCTTTCAGTAAATTACATTTTGGACACAAGGCTTGTCCATTACTTATGTGAGTTATTCCACCCTTAATATAAGGATAGATGTGATCGGCGTGCCAGCCACTATCCAATTCGGCACCACAACGAGCACATTTCCCGTCAGTGTGTAAATAAAGCCTGATTCGTTCAGAACGATTGAATCTTCTTCGCATTTGCAGGTAAATAACTTAACTAATCACATCGGTTACAAAACATTATTGTACTGCACAGCGAACATTTGTGCAGTACAATTTCCGAAAGGTGTGATTTTTTACGTTTTTGGGTTTTAGCCGCCGGCGGTGAAGATGCCGAGTTCCTGCACATCGACGCGCACGCCATCGAGTTCACGCGGGATGATGTCTGCGGGCGATAAGTCGATTTCCGGCGTTTTGTGATCGACCATGACGATCAGCCCGACTTCGGGCGTGGTCGCACCGCCCTGTGTGGCATAGCCCACCCCCACGCCGATCACATGCGGCAGGGTAAGCAGCCAAGATTGATATTTCTGCTGAACGTCCATCGCGCGACGCATTTTTTCTTCGTGCGCTGCTGGTGTCCCCGATGATCCCGGCGAACCTGTATTTTGAGCCATGATCACTCCTGTGTTTTATAGAGTGGTCGATTTGGGAACCCGTTTGCAACAGGCGACCCGCACGAAACGAGTTTCGCCAGCCGCCCCTACAGAGGGTCCAACTAGATTCTAGCCCAGCACAATATCCAACCCATTCAGCACCACGTCGATAGGCGTGAAGATGGTCGCCAAATTGGACCCAGCGAACAGCAGCCCGACGGCTTTCTGTTCCGTCGCATCGACGACAAGCGATCCGCTGTCGCCGCCCTGACTCATCGCGCTGGCGATCACCTGCCCGGTGAAGCGCGCGGTGCGTGTGCCGCGGCTGGTGTTGTAGGCAATATCGACGGTGGCGTTGAGCAGGTTGATTGTGCCTTCGGTGTATTCGGTGGTGCGCCCGTATTTGCGAACTTTCATGCCCAAGACAGGCGCTTTGGTGGCATTGACTGTGCCAATCTGGCGAATGTCGTCGCTGAACATCGCCGGATCAACCGGACGCGCCAGCGCGCCATCGAATTTGTTTTCCGGTACTGCGGCAAATGCCGACGCGCGCGGCATCATCATCTGCGGGGAATCGGGAACGATAACGCCGCCGCTTTGCGCGGATGCGGCTTGCGCGGACGAAATCGCTTGAACGCGCTTGCTCGATCCCAAAATGGCGGCAAGCGCGTTGAAAAGCGCGACAATCACCGCGACCAGATCGCAGCCTCCGCCGCCTGTTCCCCCTGTGCCGCCGCCGGGAGATGGTGGGGTGGGGGTGGTCACGGGATCATCGGTGAAGCGGAGCGCGGTAAAGCGTTCGAGCCGCGCCACAACGTCGCCGGGTTCGCGTCCGCCGTCCATCGCGGCAGGCTGCAAGATAGCATCCCCGATGGCGGATTCGTTGCTGTTCGCCAGCACATGATTGTTGGAGAGTACAAACACTTCGCCCGTGCGCTTGTCTTTGACCATCGTGCCGAGCGTCCCGGCGGTCACTTTGAAGTGTCCGATGCTGACACCGCTTGGGATGACCGGACGGAAACGATCACGCGGGCTTTGCTGCGCCTGCAAATAGCCGACTTCGAGAACATCGGTACGCAAGCCGTCGATTTCTTTGGGGATGGCATCGTCGGCGCTTAATGCGGCGAGGGGTTTTTTCTGCTGAACCAACACTACAACCGCGACTTCATCGGTGAGTTCGCCGTTGGTTTCTTTGAAGCCAACCCCCACGCCGACCACGTTGTTCTTCGCCAAAAATTCTTGCTCGACTTGCGCCTGCGCCTGCATCGCCTGCGCGGTTTCGTGCGGCGGTGGCGGCGGCGGCGGATCGACGGGATTCTGTGGAACATTTGGCAGGTCGGTCATGATCTTCACTCCCATTCAGGGGCAACGCTTCTCATGACCGATATTGTAGCACCGAACGAAATCCGCCGCTTGACGGTGTGTGGGGGGTGTGTTTGATGACGCATTTCGGGTTTGGCACGGGCGAACAGCGTTTCGGGCTTGGCGCGCCAACCCCCTACAAATTATCGCAGAGCGGAATCGAAGAAGGCAAGCATGCGCGCGGTGTATTCTTCGGGAACAGTGCCTAATCCACCGACATGCGGCGCATTTTCGATCACCCAGAGCTGACCATTTTCACCAAGATATGGCTCATAGCCGCGGTTGAAGTCGGTTTCGTATTGATCGCGCCCGCCCGCGACGAGCATGAGATGGCGCGGGGCGATTTGCGGGATCAACTGTTTGAAGGGGATGGGGGGTTCACCGAGATATAAACCCGCAAGCCAGAATGCCTGCCCGTTGATGAAGGTGGTGAATTGATCGCCTAGTCCGGGATAGGCAGGAATATCGTCGCGCCCGTTGATGCCGAGTCCGTCGCTCCACACGGCGGCAAGGCGAGGTTCGTCGGGTGCAGCCATGACGAGGATATGCGCGCCAAGCGACAATCCCACTCCGCCGACGCGGTCAGAATCGACTTCGGGACGCGCCGCCAACCAGTCGATGATCGGCGTAATATCGCGCTGATCGTGCAGCCCCATCGATTGGCGATCCCCGGTGCTTTCGCCGGATGCGCGCTGATCGTAAATCAGCACGCCGTAGCCCGCTTCATGCAAGACGCGCGCGTGACTGCGTGATCCGGTGCGATTGCCGCGACTGCCATGCAGCACCAGCACCACCGCGCGATTATCTTCGCTGGGCGGAGCGTACCATCCAGCGAGGGTCACGCCATCGGCGGCGGGGATGTGGACAAGTTCGACGCGATCCCCAAGTCCGCTGTCCTCAATGCAGCAAACAGTGTAGGACTGCGGCGTGGTCTGCAAGTAGACGAGGATGAACGGTCCAATGTAGGCGATAATCAAGACGAGTTCGAGAAGGACTGCAAGCGTGACGCGGCGGCGATACAGCCATCCCCCAAGCGCGCCAAGTCCCAATTCAAGGGCAAGCCCAACCCCAAAACCAAGCGCCGCCCCCAACAGTGTCCAAGGGGCGGGTTCGAGGACGTAATAGCCGATGACGAAAAACAACATGGCAAAGACGATCATATTGACGATGGGGAATAACAGGCGCTTGGGGGTCATTCGTTGTGCAGTCGTCATGGGGTTATGCCGCCTGAAGGGGAGAACGTGACTCGCGGCGAGCGGCAAAATAAAATACCGCCGTCCACATCAGATGATGGATGGAATTGCAGAAGAAGAACGCCAGCAGCAGCACGGATGCGGCGTTACACATCCCCAAGCCGAAGGTCGCGCCATGCGCGGCGATGAGATAGCCATTGAGGATGGCGAAGATGCACATCGGGCGGAAGAAGATCGACGACGGACGCACGCGCAGCACAGCTTCGCCCAACCACACCAAGCTGATCCCCAAGAGAACAGCGCCCGTCAGCCAGCTTGCGTTGAAAACTTCCGCCAGCGGGACAGCCGTCGCGCCGAAACACGTTGCATACAGGGGATTAATGGCGTACACGGCGATACTGGTCAGCGCGACGATGCTCACGCCCGCCGAAACCGCGTAGGTGCGCCAGCGCACGTTTAAGTTGCAGCGGGTTGCCAGCAGAGTACGCATCGCGTCCATCATGATCAAGACCGTGACGAGGATCACGCCGTTGTACACCAGCGCTCCCTGAACGTTGTAAGGCATTTGTCCCGCAAGTTCGAGCATGACTAGTATGGGATAGGCTAGGGACGCAGCGGCGGCGATCCAGTAGCGTCGTTCAGCATTATGAGTGTCGCGCATGCCAGTCCCTGTCACACGGGGATCGCCGAGATCGGCAAGCGCGGCGTGATGGGCTTCGTCGGAAGATTTGCCCTCATCGCGGTAGGTATCAAACGCATCGAGATAGTGGGTGTAGAGTTCCTGCCGCGCGAGTCGGGCTGTTTTGCGGGACAATCCGCGTGTGGCAGTGTCGAGCCAGCGGTCAATTTCCTGCTGCTGCGGCGTGGTCACGATGTGCTCTCCCCTTTTAACACACGGTCAACCGCGCCCGAGAACTGTTTCCAGTTGGCGCGTTCGGCTTCAAGCGCGGCGTGTCCATTCTGCGTCAGGCGATAGTAACGGCGCATCCGCCCATCTTCTTCGTGATCGAACGCTTCGATGAGTCCCTGTTTTTCTAAGTTGTGCAGCGTGGGATACAACGTGCCTTCTTTGAAATCTAACACGCCTTCGCTCTGCTGCTTGATGCGCTTGGCGATCTGGTAGCCGTGATTTGCGCCGCGCGACAGCACATGCAGGATAAGCAGCGGCAAACTGCCTTTGAGGTTCATACGCATCGCCTTCCAAGCGCATTGAATTCCAATGCATCGAATTTCTATGTATCAAAATACATCAAAATTCGATGGGGTGTCAAGCAAAAAACATTGAGTCGCGCTTCAGCGGGTTTAACGGTTTAATTAGGGCAAACACTAACGTTCAGGAATCACGCATGGATTACGCGATTCATCTCTATGTGCCGAAAACAGGCACGCTCACGCCCAAAATGGTCGAATGGCTGTACCAGAATGGGCAAAGCGTCGATCAGCCGGAAATCTTTTGGCCCGTGCGAAAAATTATCCCGCGCAAATTGGGGCGCATTCTGTACAACTTCGATAAGTCGCTCATCCCCAAGCCCGCGCCGAATCAAGATGTCGAATTTGCGTACCCGATGGAGCAGTTGGGGCTGCGGCTGTATTTGCACGAACGCGGCGTGATCATCGGTTTCCTGTATATGGGCGGGGGATTGGCGCGCATCACGTTGGGGATTGTGTACACGTATATCCGCTTTTTGTACGAAAACGCGGGCTTTTGGAGCTATGATCCGCAGTTGAACGTGATCAGCTACGCGGATGATTTTCAATCGATTGATGAAACCGCGCAGTTGATGGATGAACTGCTGCCGAAGATGCTGTCGGGGTGAATTTGAACGCGCAGGACGAAACAAGTTTCGTAAGGGTTGTCCGTAGTTGTTCTTAACCTCGCCCCGTGTGTGATTCCTCCATAGGCATCAAGTTAAGGGATTCGGCTAGAGAAATCTGGTCGAAAATTGCCTTCATGAACCTCTCCCCCTGCCCCTCCCCGAATTCGGGGAGGGGAGAAAACTGAGATTCTCCCACACAAGATCGCGGGGGAGAGGTTGGTTTGCAGCTACGGACAAGCCTAGAAGCGCGTCCCTACAAGGACTTTTGTCCTAACGAAACTCCCCGAAACTTTTCTGCGCCTTTTGACTCGGTATTGGCATCGAACCGATTGCAATACCGAGTCAAGATGAGGATGCAGAAATGTTCAAGAAATCGTTTGTTTTCGCGGCACTCACGTTGATCACGCTGTTCGTGTTTACGCTGTCGGCGGTGTCGATCACCAATGCGGATGGAACGGAAACACCCACTCCCGGCGGCACACCCACCGCTAGCGTTACCCCTACCATTCCCAACCAGATCAAAGTTGAAGGTGTGGTAACGAGCATCACAGGCACGATCATGACCGTTGCGGGGCAGCAGATTGAAACCGCCGCCGCGACGATTGAGCGCGGTGTCGCGGTGGGGCGTGAAGTGGATGTGTATCTCATCCCCGTGACGGGTGGCGCATGGTTTGCCCTTCGTGTTGAACTTGATGATGATGAGGACGACCTGAATGAAGCCGAGATCGAAGGGATTGTACAGGCGTATGATGGTCGCTATGTCACGATTGGCGGGCGTGTATTTGATACACAGGGTGCGCGCTTTGACGATGATACCGTGATCGTGGTGGGTGCGTACCTCGAAGTTAAGCTGGTGAGCGGCACGGGCGGCGTGTGGACTGTTCGCGAAGTTGAACGCGACGACGACGAAGTGGGCTTCTTCGACGATGACGACGACAGCGGCGACGACGACAGCGGCGACGACGACAGCGGTGACGACGACAGCAGTGACGACGACAGCGGTGGCGACGACAGCGGCGACGACGACAGCGGCGACGACGACAGCTGCGACGACGACAGCGGCGACGACGACAGCGGCGACGACGACAGCGGCGACGACGACAGCGGCGACGACGACAGCGGCGACGACGACAGCGGTGATGACGACAGCGATGATGACGACGATGACGACTAATCGCGCGGCGGCATAAGCAGTGTGTGTTTGGGCGGGAAGATTTCTCCCGCCCATTTTGCTTATGCGGCGATGTTTGCGCGCACGCCGGGGATAATTTCGTTGGCAAACGCTTCAAGCTGGCGCATCGGTTGGTCGGATGTGGGCCAGAATAGGAAGGTATCTTGGCGATAGTCGGTATAATAGCGGGTAAGCAAGTCAATCCATTCACGGGGCGTACCGTAGATTATTCCCTGCTGGACATTCGCCAAGCGACCTCCAAACTGCCCGACATCCACGATGCCCATTAAGTTATAGCCGCGCCGAACTGCATCGGGGGATCGTCCAACGGACTCCGCACCTTCATCAATCAGGCGATTGATTTCGAGCAGACGTTCCGGCGGTTCGTAGGTGCTGGAAACGAGAACGCCATCAGCAGCGCGACCTGTCAAGCGGAGCATTTTGGGACCCGCCGCGCCAACCCAAATCGGGATGCGATGTGCAGGCGCAGGACCGAACTGCGCGCCGTTGACCTGATAAAAGTCACCTTTGTAGGTGAAGCCCTTGCCAACGGTATCCCACAGCCCGCGCAAAATGCTGATCGCTTCGCTGAAGGCGGCATAGGCTTCGGCGGGGGTGCGGGTGGGCGCGCCAAAAGCGTTGATTGCCTGCCAGAACGCACCAGCACCCAAGCCAAGTTCAAAGCGCCCCCCGGACAGCACATCGATGGCAGCGGCTTGTTTCGCCAGCATGACGGGTGGGCGCAGCGGCAAATTAGCAACGTTTGTGCCCAAACGCACATGTTGTGTGCGAGCGGCAAGGTGGGTAATCAAAGTGAGGGTATCGACAAAGCGGCGGTTATATGGATGATCTTGAATGGTGACTAAGTCGATACCATTTTCATCCGCGAACTGTGTGCGTTCCAAGGTGTGCGCGAGTTCATCAGTGGCGGGATCAACATTGATGCCGAACTGTGGGGAAAGAGACATGAAACTGCTCCATCATTATCGGATTGAGACTCGATTTATTCGACGTGACTTCTATAAGCGGACTTACGTCCGTTTTCACCGAGTGGGTGTTCAGGTGATGCGATGATCGTTCTCGTTTTGCCGGATATAACAGAGGAAGATCACCTGCTGGCGCGGGCACGCGGCGGTGATCAAGCGGCGACCATGGAAATTTACGAGCGTTATTTTCAGCCGATTTATCAATTTATTCGTTTACGCACGAATGACGCGGCGGCGGCGGAAGACATCGCGGCGAACGTGTTCTTGAAGCTGGTCACGGCGCTGCGCGGGCGAAACGCGCCAACGCACAGCTTGCGCGGTTGGTTGTTTCAGGTGGCGCGGAGTGAGCTGTATCAGCAGTTTGGGAAAGAGCGTCGCTACCCGACAACCACGCTAGATGAGTGGATACCCGCGACGAGCGATCATGAGCCGGAGATCGAGTTTATGCGGCGGCTCAACGTACAGCGGGCGCGGCAGGCATTACGAATGCTTACGCCGGAACAGCAGGAAGTGTTGATTTTGCGCTTTGGGCAGGCGTTGAGTTTGGAAGAAACCGCCGATGTGATGGGCAAAGGGGTTGGCGCGGTCAAGTCGCTGCAATCGCGGGCGGTGAATACGCTGCGCGGGATTTTAGGCGACATGCGCGAAGCGGAGGTGGCAAATGGCTAACGCGAATCCGCGCTTTGATGACGTGTTCAACGAAGCGATTGATCTGCTGGGGCGCGGCTTACCCATAGATGAAATCTTGCGGCGCTATCCCCAATTTGCCAATGATTTGCGCCCGATGTTGGAAGCGGGCTTGCTGATCAAGCGTTCGGGCTACCCCGCGCGTGAAGCTCACGACGCACAAGACCGCGCGCGCTTCCGCGTGATGGCGGCGATCAACGCGCCCACAGGCGGTATTTCCGCCGCGCCGCGCGATGATGATCCCGTACCGATCACGGGGGCGGCGTGGCAGCGCCAGCGGGCGGCACGGCGGCGCACTCCATCACAAGTGCTGTCGCGTTTGGCGATGGTGGCGGTAGTTACGCTGGTGGTGATGGGTGGTTTATTCGGCACGGCTGTAGGCGCGGAATCGGCGCTGCCGGGGGATGCGCTGTACGGGCTGAAGATGATCAGCGAAGATGTGCGCGAAGCCTTTGGCGGGGAGAGTATGGCGCAGCAGTTCGCCGCGCGCCGCTACGACGAGATCATGCAGCTGTTGGCGCTTGGGCGCGAAGAAAACGTCACGTTTACGGGGATCGTCAATTTCATCAATGGGGATCGCTGGATCGTGGTCGCGGAAATAGACGGGATCAACGGCGTGATTTCCCCTTCGCTGATTGTTCGCGTGGATGCGGGAACACCGGGCGCGGAATCGGCGGCGGCAAATGATCGCGTGGAAGTGACGGGGCGCACGACGGCGGATCGGGATGTGATCGCGCTGGCAATTCGCGTGCTGGACGAGGGGGATGATCCGCAAGAACCAGTTGAAACGCCGACGATCACCGCATCCGCGACGGAATCGCCAAGTGCCACGCCGACACCGACGAGTACCGCGACGGTGACGGATACGCCGACGAACACAGCGACTCGCACGCCCACCGCGACCCCTTCATCGACACGAACGGCTACGGCTACTGTGACCGCTACCCCAACGGCGACTCGCACTGCCACGCGCCCACCGACAGCCACGCCAACGCTGTTTGTGCCAATGCAGCCACCGCCAGTCCTTCCCACCGACGGGGGAGATGATGACGGTGGGGATGATGATGGCGGGGACGATGATGGTGGGGATGACGACGGTGGGGATGATGATTAGGGGCATGGAAAGCGGTTGAGCGAAGAAGGATTGTCGAGAGGACGAAGTATTGTCGTCCATGTCCTTTGATGTCCGATGTGTTTCGGTGAAGGATTGAGGAAGCGTTGAGAAGTTAGGTTTTGCAAATTGTTGTGCGTGCGGGTTGGGAAATGGTTTACCTCTCCCCCGCTATCGCGGGGAAAAGGGCGCGCGGGCGGAAAGTGTCGCGCAGGTAGAAACGAGCTTCTCTCGCGTCCCTGCGAATGATTGGTGGGGGAGCGGCGGGCGGTTCACGGACGAAACGAAGTTTCGCACGCCCCTACGGATGGTTGTGGGTGGTGGTTTAAGAGCGGTTGAGATTGGTTAGAATTACGAAAAGCGGCGAGATTAGATGTCTCGCCGCTTTTGATTTACGTAGATGCGGGTTTAGTATCGGTAGGTGCGCTGCTGTTGGTTGCAGCAGGCGCGGGCGGTGTAGTAGATGCCGCATCAGAGGGGAGGATGGGTGGTTTGACTGTGGCGATGAGTTTGTCTTTGATCTCGTCGGCGGTGTTGAAATTACCCATCGTATGGTCGATTACGCCCGTGTGCAGCTTGAGATAGCTGGTCGAATCGGCTTCACGTTCGCGCGGGCGGTAGAAATGCTCAATTGACTGCTTGACGCGGGTTTCGATGCGGACGCGGATATTGGCAACTTTATCGAGGGTGGTGATGATGATGAAATCTTCGGTTGAAAGATGCCCGATGAAGTCGTCTTCGTTGCCGTATTCGCGCACGGCATTGCGAATCATGAGAGTGACAGCACGGAGCATTTCATCGGCGGCGACAAAGCCGTACAACTCGCGGAGGGTGGTCAAGCCGTCAAGGCTGACAACCATCAGCGCCCATGCGTGGTCGGCAAACACCAGATGATTGAGCTTTTCATCGACCAACTGAACTTCGGGCAAGTCTGTGACGGGGTTCAACAAGACCTGCTGCGCGGCGCGGTTGATGGCGTTGCGAACGCGCAAGCGCAGTTCTTGAATGTCAAACGGTTTGGTGATGTAATCGACCACGCCTAATTCAAGCCCTTGCAGCTTGTCCACGCGGTCACGCTTTTCGGTGAGAAAGATGATAGGTGTATCGGCTGTGCGGCGCTGAGCGCGAAGCTGGCGACACACTTCATAGCCGTTGATGTCGGGCAGACGAATATCCAGCACGATCAGATTGAGGGGTTCTTCGGCACTGATTTTGAGCGCGTCTTGTCCCCACGCGGCGGTCAGCACGTCATAGTTCTGCACACGAAAATAGGCATCCAGCATTTCGGACAGATCGAGATCGTCCTCAACGATCAGGATTCTTGGTTTCTCTGCCGACATGGCATTCCTTCTAGCTAGCTAGACTAGATCAAGTTCTCTAAGTCTTGTACAGTGCGACCAATTTCGAGGAAGATCATCCCTAATTTTGCTTCTTTGCGCGCCAAGACGGTCAGCACCGCTTCTTCACCAATGGAATTCAGAATGACGTAGCCGTTTTCGCCTTTGACATACACCTGCTGTACTTCGCCGCGTCCTAGTTCGGACGAAATGCGTTCGCCGAGCGAAAGCATAGCGGCGCTCATGGCGCTAACTCGGTCTTCTTCAAACCCTGCCGGAAGCGACGAAGCAAGCGGAAGTCCATCAACGCTGACGATAGCCGAGGCTTCAACGTTTTCGGAGTTGGCTTGCAAGTCGCGCAGGCGCGCAATCAATTGTTCAGTCCGTGACTTGACCAACGGTAATTCTCCTCAGGTGCGGTTGCATAATGCGGTTGGCTGCTTCCGCCATTCAATCGGCTAGTATAATCCTACAGAGTTCTTGTCGCAACAGGCGTAAAACTTTGGCACACTGACGATCTACCTTTCCTACAGCGCACCACGGAGGGGTCAAGACCCCTCCCTACACGCCTTACCACAGGGACGTGGAGGAGTCAAAACTCCTCAACGTCATGGCGGTGGTGATGCCGTTTAGCGTTGGTTGGGTGACCCCACCCCGAAGATGCGCCCCGATAGACGATAGCCGTTTTCTTCCAAACGATCATAGAAATTGGGGCGGAAACCTGTGGGTTCAAGTCTGCCGCCGCCCGTGACCGCAGGCGCGTTGCCCACTTGACCGGGGAGTTTATAGACGAAAAGGTCTTGGAAGGTGATGTTTTCACCTTCCATACCTTGAATTTCGGTGATTTGGGTGATTTTGCGCGTGCCGTCCTTCAAGCGCGTCTGCTGGATGATCAAGTCAATGGCGCTGACGATTTGACGGCGGATGGTATAGAGCGGCAAATCCATGCCAGACATGAGCACGAGCGTTTCCAAACGGGCGAGGCAGTCACGCGGGGTATTGGAGTGGATGGTGGTAAGCGATCCATCGTGACCTGTGTTCATGGCTTGGAGCATGTCGAGCGCCTCACCGCTGCGGCATTCGCCAACGACGATGCGATCTGGGCGCATACGCAGCGAGCCGCGCACAAGGTCGCGGATAGTGAGCATACCGGTTTTGCCATCGCCGCCAGCAGTGGGCGGGGCAGTTTCCAAGCGGACGACATGCCGCTGCCAAAGCTGAAGTTCCGCCGAGTCTTCGATGGTGACGATGCGCTCATCATCGGGGATGAAGGCGCTCAAGACGTTGAGAGTGGTCGTTTTACCAGAGCCAGTGCCACCGCTGACGATGATGTTCAAGCGCGAACCGACACAGGCTTCGAGAAATTCAGCGGCATCTTTGGTGAGCGATCCGAACTTGATCAAGTCCTCAATGGTGAGGCGGCGTTCTGGGAATTTACGGATGGTGATGGTTGTTCCTTGCAGCGCCGAGGGCTGGGTGACGATATGCACGCGCGAACCATCGGGCAAGCGCGCGTCCACCATCGGGTTATCGCGGTTGAGCTGACGCATCAGCGGGCGGACGATGCGCTGCGCCGTCCACATGATATGTTCTTCGTCGTCAAAGGCGAGATCGGTTTCGACCATTTTGCCTTTGAATTCGCCAAAAATGATCGCCGGTCCATTGACCATGACTTCACTGCATTCGCGGTTGCGGATGAGCGGGTCCATCGCGCCGTAGCCGAGCAAATCGTCCATGAGCAGTTCGCGGAGTTCGGCGAATTCGTTTGGCGAGAGGCGAAATTCTGGGCGCTGTGCGGCGAGGGTATCGAGAAGCTGCTTAAAGCGGTCTGTGAGCAAATTGATCTTTTCGGGATCATCGCGCCGCCATGTATCGGCTTCATCGGGGGTTTTCAAGAGTTTGGGGCGCAGCATTCGGCGCATTTGCGCCAGCTTGGGAGGGGTACGGCGCTTCGGCGGGATGTCTGCACTGCGCTGGACGGACGCGGCAGGCGATGGCGCGGCAGCGGCCATAGGCGCGGCGGGTTCAGCGGCGGGCGATGGCTGCCCTGTATTGGGTTGTTCGTTTAATTTGCGTTGAAGGAAAGACATGCAAATCCCCTTGTTGGCTCTAACATGTTGATGGGATGCGGATTGTTTTCATTGTACGCGATGATCGCGGAAATTGTCGTAAGTTTGTTGTACCACAATCTCAACGTTATGGCAGAAAATGAGGTTCATGATGTCTGACGATCCCGATAAGCAGATCATCTCGTAGGGACAACGGCGAAACATGTTTCGCGAGCGTTGTCCGGTTTTGCTAAATTTCGGGCGCGGACAGGGCAAGCCCTGTCCCTACAATTTCGCATCCGCCATGCATGTTCGCAAAAGTGTCGTCCCGTCGTCAACGAAAGGAACGACGGATAAGAAATTCGCCTAAATGAAGGGCAGGAAGCGGCGGAGTTTTTGCGCTGTGCTGGCGAAAAACAGCGTGCGCGAATCCCATTGGTTATTGCCGAGTTTGCCCGCCAAGCCGTTGTCGGTGACGACGGTTTGCGGCACGACAAAACGGAGCAAGCCTTCTCTGCCGTTACGCCGCCCGATTCCGCTGTTTTTGCGCCCCCCCATCGGCGCGCCCGCACTGCCAAACGCCAGCATCGGGCGGTTGACGGTCACATCGCCGGTGATGATTTGCAGCGCCAATTTGCGCGCCTTCTTGAAATCGCGGGTGTAGATGCAGGCGGACAAGCCATATTCGGTATCATTTGCTAGGCGGATCGCTTCATCTTCGCTGTCGAATGTCATGATGGGAATGAGTGGTCCAAAGGTTTCTTCGCGCATGACTTTCATGTCGTGGTTGACGTTGACCAGCACGGTTGGCTCGATGAAACGCGGTCCGAGATCGGGGCGGCGCTTGCCCCCGTAAACGATCTGCGCGCCTTTTGCCAGCGCATCTTGGATGTGATCTTCGGCGCGGGAGAGTTCGCGCTCGGTGGTCATGCAGCCCATATCGACGTGATAGCCGTTTTCGCTGCCAACCTTGAAGGTTTCGAGCCGCGCCAGCAGTTTTTGCATGAACGGTTGGTAGACGGTTTTATCGACGTAGACGCGCTCGGTGCTGACACAGGCTTGTCCGGCGTTTTCCAGTGCGCCGATCACCACCCCCGCCGCCGCGCGATCCAAGTCGGCATCGCGCAGGACAATCGCGGGGTCTTTGCCGCCGAGTTCAAGGCTGTAGGGGATCAAGCGTTCGGCGCAGCGCACGGCGATTTTGCGTCCGGTGGCGGTGCTGCCCGTGAAGGCGATGTAATCGGCATAGTCGCAGAGCGCCGCGCCCGTTTCGCCCGCGCCTGTCACGACTTGGAACACATCACGCGGGATGCCCGCTTTGTACATCATGTCGGCGGCGAACAGGGATGTGTACGGCGTAAATTCGCTCGGCTTGAGGACGACAGCATTCCCCGCGATGAGCGCCGCGACGGAATCGCTGAAGCCGAGCAGCAGCGGAAAATTCCATGCGCTGATCACGCCGACCACGCCATGCGGTTGATAGAACACCATCGCTTTGTGTGCAAGCGGGATCAACGGCTTGCGGATTTCGGGTTTCAAGAAGCGGGCGGCGCGGTAGGCGTAGTAATGCGTCTGCATGTCTACGACCATCAATTCTTCGTATGCACCGCCATCGGGTTTGCCCGTTTCGCGCCGCACGATCTCGATCAGCTCGGCTTGCGCTTCGAGCATCATCACGCTCCACTTTTTGAGCAGATCGCCGCGCTCTTTGATCGAACGCTTCGCCCACGCGACTTGCGCGGCGCGCGCGCGTTCGACAGCGGCGCGCACTTCATCGGCGCTGGTGGCGGGGACTTGCCCGATGGGTGTGCAGGTGACAGGGTTGACGACGGTGATGGTGTTGAGTGGAGGTCGTGTCGGAGAGTCCGATGGAGATTGTACGCGGTCAATAACAGCCATTTTGCGAAAACTTTCTACTCGTTTATGAGAAAAAGATAGCCGCCGGAGGTTGAAACCCTTCCGGCTAGTGAAAAACCTGTAAGCCCCTGAAGGGGGCTAAAAAGCGTCTACCCATTAAGATATATTCAACTTATCAGGGCTGCGTCCGGTAAATGGGTTAGAACGGGCTGGACACGTCAAGCCCCTACTCATTTGTAGATAAAATTTGTTAACAGATCAACTGAACGGGATAGTTTTTCAGCAGCGGATCATTGGAAATCAAGGTCATGTTTTCTTGAATCGCTTGCGCGACGAGTAAGCGATCAAATGGGTCGCGATGGTTTGGCAGAAACGGAAGTTGACTGGGCGCGAATACGTGATTGACGGTGATAGGGAGCAATTGAAGAATGTTACTCCTCATTTCCCTTTGAATTACAGTAGTGAGCGGTGCGGACAAGCTAAACTTCCCAAGCTGTATCTTTATCTGCAATTCCCATACACTCACCAAACTTAAATGCAACGTGTTAGATGTGTCTTGCATTTCCTGCAAAGCACGCCGTGATAGACTTGCATCATTTTCAACCCACCAGATGAATGCATGCGTGTCAAGTAAAATATTCATCATCCTCGTCCCAGAGTTCGTCTGGTAGGGGATCCATGATGTCGTCGCCGTAGATAAACGTCCCTTTGCTCAAACCGGGTATACGCTGCTTCGGTACGACTTGTGTTTCAACAGGCTGCAAATTGATCTTGAATTCTTGCTCGCCTTCTTTCAGCACGACTTCGGTTTCGCGTTTGAGCAGCGCGATCAGTTCTTCCACGCTCTTGATGCTTTCGAGCGAAATCGTCACCATACGGTTTGCCCTCACTGTTAATTACCCGCAATTATAACGGATTCACCCGCCGTGCCTATTTCTTGCTCTTTGATTTTGGCGCGGGCAGTCCCCAGACATACTGCATACTGCGCTTGACCCACGCGATGAGTTTATCAGGGTCATTTTTGATGGCGCGGGGAAGCACAGTGTAATGCTGCCCCATCGGAGTTTCGGCGGGGTAATCGGGTTCGGCGCTGCCGATTTTGAGCAGCGTTTCGCACTGATCGGCGGGCAGTTTGAGCAGCAGCGTGTGCGGGTTGATCATGCCTGCGAACATGCGCCCGCGCGAATAAAATCCCACGCCGCCGAACATGAAACGGTAGCTGAAATCGGCATCGGGTGATACTTCTGCGGTGAGGTTTTCCATCAAGTGGATTGTCGGTTGATAGGGCGCGTTTTTGGCGTTCATCGCATCCATCCTCATAGTCGAACAAAATTTCTATATGATACAATGAATCGTCGCTGTATTCACCAGTTCATTTGCGAGAGATTATCCATGCTGCGCTGCGGAATTGACCTGATCGAACATGAGCGCGTCAAAGAAGGAATCGGGCGGTTTGGGGAGCGTTTTCTCAACCGCTTTTTCACGCCTGCCGAACGCGCGCTGTGCGAAGATCAACCGCACCGGTTGGCGGCGCGGCTGGCGGCGAAAGAAGCCGTCGCAAAGGCGTTTGGCACGGGGATTGGGGATATTGGCTGGAAAGAGATCGAAATTTTGGCGGATGCTCGCGGGCGACCTCTGCTGCATCTGCATGGGGAAGCGGCAAAACTCGCCGCCGAGATGGGCTTGCGGGAGTGGGATGTCAGTTTGACGCACAGCGAAAACTTCGCCAGCGCCATCGCTGTCGCCGTGGGGTAAACGATTATTCCTGTGCGGCGGTAGGCGGAATGAGATTGATGGGGAGTTTTTCGCGCAGCAGTTCGACCAGAATCGTGATGTTGTCGTATTCCCACAGGGGAAGCGAAAACCAGTTTTGTTGATCGCGGTCAAGGATGGTGAGCGCGCGGTTGTGAACGCGGTAGCCGCCAAAACGATCCCACGGGAGATCGCGCCCGCTTTCATGCAGCCCGTTGAGGCTCAAGCGCAGGGTGTCGCTAAAGCGAAGGGGTTCGCCCTGCATCAAGCGGCGGGATAGGTTGACGCGCAAATGCTGATTCACCCGTTCTTGCAGGCGCGTACCGAGTTCGGCAGTGCGGCGGTACAGGTTGGTGATCGTGAAGGTTTCGCCCTGTTTGGTGAATACGGTGAACTGATAGAGATTGCGCCGCATCAAGCCGCCGAAGTAGGCACGCTGTTCGGCGCGGAGGCGAATGCTGTCGATTTCGGCATAGAAAAATTCGACGGTGTGCGATCCTTCGCGGTAGGTGAAGCCGTGTTGAAAGAGGATGATCTCCCGATTCCAACGGTGCAGCACATACCACGCGACTAATCCCGTGACCACGCCCATGATGATCATCGCGAGCAGCGGTGCCCAATCATATGGCTGCGAACCCAACCCGAAGGTGACCGCTAATCCGGTGATGCCCATGACCACCACGGCGACGATCAAGCCGGGCAGACGGTCACTGGGGTAATTCGCCAGCGGTTCACCGAGCAGCAGATCGGACGAGATGCCTTCGACTTCCACACCTGTTTTTTCCACACCAAGCCTTTCATGTGTGCGCCCTCGAGGGCTTGGCACGCCAAGCCCTATATGTACCAAGTTAAGCGATTCGCGTTGCGAGTTAGGATCGAAAATCGCTTTTTTGCCCTCACCCCCTGCCCCTCTCCGTTAACGGAGAGGGGAGCGTACAACGCCGTTTGCACACAAAATCGCGGGGGTGAGGGCAGATTCCAACGGCAAAATACCAAGCAAATTCCTTAAGTTGTTGCCTATGCGGGCTTGGCACGCCAAGCCCCTACTCCACGACTGCCGAAATTTGCAGATTGTCGAACTCGACAACTACGCCTAGCTGATTCCATGCGCCCGCGACCAACCCGACCTGTCCTTCGCGGTAGGTGTCGTCGGTTGCCTGCGCGACAAGCGTATCATTGATGTACATAGCGAGATAATCGCCCGCGCAAATCACGCGCAGATGGTTTGCTTCGGGGGTGATATTGATGCTGTCCGACGTTTGCCAGTCCACCAACGCTACCGCATCACGCCCACGCGAACGATAAATCGCGTATGTTCCGCTGCCCTGAATGAGGAACAAGTAACCGTCGCCTTCGTATTCGCTGTCGGTGATGCCGCCGACTTCCGGCGTAATTTCGAGCGCGGGGACCGTGGCAACAAGCGTCGGGGTGGGGCGAGTGCCGGAAGATTCGGTGGCTTCGGCTGTCGCTTCAGCGGTGGCTTCGGGCGCAATAGATTGCGCCCCTACATCGGGTGTTGATTCGGACACAATCGCCGCGAGATTGGGATCGACAGTCGCTTCTTGACCGAGTCTGCCGCGCACGCGACACATCACGCCGTAAGCGGCTTCTGGGCGCTCGCTGACTTGAGTCACGTCCACGTCGATCACGGTGTCGGTGTAGGTATCGCCCCACTGCCCCCACCAGAGCGATCCATCGCCTGTGCGAACGTTGATGCGGTAAACGCCGTTGGTCACGCGGAGTACCGCGTCGTTATAAGCGCCTTCTTCAAACGTACCTGCTTCGCTAAAGTTATAGTTCGCCAGTTCATCGCCTTTGGTGATGGAACGCGCAGGACCGCTTGTGCCGCACGCGCTCAACACAATTCCAGTGATGATCAAGAGGGTGATGCCGACTATATTTACGCGCGCGATTCTCCAATGCCGTTTCAACTCGGTTATCCTTGTCCAGTATCGTTTCACGTTGATTATACACAGCCTTTGATGAGTAAAAGTTCAGTGTGGGCAATCTCTTTTTGCGGCGGCATTGTCTAATCGTCATAGAAGCGTTGATCTAGCGCACGTGCCGATGCCGCCGTCTTAGGTTAAAATGGGGGAGAGAGGATTTCCAAAAGTCATCTGGTTTGCACGCGCGCAAAAGTTGTCTCGAATCATGAAAGGATTTTAGGCATGTCCCGAATCATTCGTCACCATTCGGCGCATCACCTGTGGATTGTGTTCATTGTGGCGCTCGCCGCGATGCTGCCCTTCACGATGGTGAGCGCACAAGAGATCATCGATCCGAATGCGAATATCAGTTTCCCGCCGCCTGTATTTGTGCTGTGCGGCGAAACTGAGATCATCGGGTCGGCAAATTTGGCGGATATGACGCGGTATTTCATCAGCTATCGTGAATTGAACAGTGCGCTTGAACCCTTGTCGGAAGATTTCTTGCCCGCGATTTTGCCGCAAAGCGGCGCGGTACAAGATGATGTATTGGGGGTATGGGATACCGAGATTGTCGATGACGGTATCTACGAGCTGCGCCTGACGATCAACCAGCGCAGCGGGCAAACGACGAACGTGTCGGTGCTGCCGCTGCGTGTCGCCAACGAACTGGAAATTTGCAACCAAGAACCCGCCGCCGAACCCACGTCGATTGTGGTGCTGCCACCCAGCGCGACTCCGGGAGTCGTGATCGCGCCGACTGCCACCCCGACGCTTGATCCCACGCCGCGTGTGACAGTCAACCGCCCAAGCGCGAACGTGCGTCAAGGCGATGGGACGGAATTCCCGATCATTGGCTCGCTGAGTCAGGGTCAAACCGCGCCAATTGTCGGCATTAGCTCACGGGGTACGGGCTGGTATCAGGTGCGTTTGCCAAACGGTACGCTCGGATGGATGGCACCCAGTGTCGTCGATGTGTCGGGTAACTTGAGCCTTGTGCCGTCGGTGGTGCCACCGCCGCTTCCGGCTACGCCTACGCCCACACTCACGCCGACTCCGGTTTCGCAAGCGAATCTGGTCGCGGGGATTGTGGTGCTTGATCCGGCATCGCCTGTTTGCTCGCAGACCTTCACGGTTGGCTTGGACGTGGCGAATCTCGGCACGACACAAACGATTGCATCGGGAATCGTGTCGCTGACGGATGTCCGCGCCGCTGATGGCAGTATTCAAGGGACGACGATTGGCGGCTTCCCGGTGCTGCTGCCCGGTCAAACGTTCCGCGTCAACATGCCGCTGACGATCAGCACGTGGTACAACGAAACGCATCGTATCACGCTGGTGATTGACCAGACGAACTCGATTCCTGAAAGCAACGAAACCGATAACACGCGCGTGATTGAATACGTGCTGCAAAAGGGTCCCTGCCCGTAGTTGGCAGACCTATTTGTAAGCAGCATCACGCTGCGCGATAGAAAAGGCGATTCCCGCGCGGGAATCGCCTTTTTGTTTCGGTATGGTTTCAATGGGTGAGCGCATCAAAAATCGCGCCAGTCCACAGAGATTCACGTCGCGTTTGTAGGTACAGTTCGCTTGCGCGCCCGAACGGCGAGCAGCCAGAAAGGCTTGTCCGTAGTTGTTTTTAACCTCACCCCGCACGAACTTCGTTCGAGCTGTCCCTCTCCGTGAGGTTGAGGACAGGACAGTTTTAACAAATCGGCGTTTTGACAATCGCCGTCTGTGATTCAAAGCGGTGGGATAGGGTGAGAATGTAGGGACGAGGTTTGCCTCGTCCGTTTGTTCAAACACGGCGGGGGCAGGCCACCGTCCTACAGTCGAAATAATTATTAAATGTGTCCTGTCCTCAACCGTGTGGCGAGGGGCGAAAGCGTGTGCAGATGAGTGTGCGTCAAAAATTGGACGTTTGAAGATTTTCTGTGGCGGGCGCGGTGGACGAAACGCGATGCTCCGCATCAACCGTTTCGCACGCGCCCTCACAGCGCCGATAAATTTGGTGCGTGATGGGTTTGCACGATTGCAAGTCACGGCGTTTTGCGATACAAGTCTCTGCACATGAGTGACTTGTGGAGACAACCCTTATGCGTAACCGTTTGCTTGTGTTAGCCCTCACCATCCTGCTGTTGATCGTGGCGATCCCACTCGCAGCACAAGATGGCGATATTGTCATTGAGTTTCCGCCGTCAGCGTTCGTCGTCAGCGGCACTGTAGAAGTGTTGGGCACAATCAATGTGCCGAATTTGCAAAGTTATCTGCTGGAAGTGGCGGAAGGCGAAGGCGCGGACGTGACATGGATTCCCGTGACGCTGCCGAGCCGCACCCCGCCCGCGACGGACGTGATCGCCCAATGGGATACGACCATTTTGACAGACGGCGTGTATCGTTTGCGCGTGCGGGCGATTACCACCAGCGGCGCATCGGTGACGGCTGAAGTCGCGGATGTGCGTGTGAACAACGCAGGCGGCGCGGCTGCGCCCGCTGCCACCACTACAGGCGGATCGATAGCGATTGCGACGAATACGCCGCGCCGCCCGGTGATCGGAAGCATCGTTGTTCCGACGACACCGCCCACGCCGGAAGGTCCGGTGATTATCCCGCGCCCGAACGTGACCAATCCGCTGCCGATTCCGGTTGGCGGTCAAATGGATACGATGGATGCGGAAGTCGCGGCGCTGATGCGCGAAGCGGGCATGACGTGGATGAAGTGGCAAATCCCGTACACCATCGGGGATGCGTCCCTGCTGGATGTGGCGCGTGACCGGATTAATTTTTCGCACGAAAACGGGTTCTTCGCGTTCATCAGTTTGAAGGGCAGCAAAGATGAACTCGCGGCGGTGGGGGAAGCAGAATATTTCCCGCTGTATGCGGAATTCGCGGGGCAGATTGCGGCGCTTCAGCCGGACGCAATTCAAATTTGGAATGAGATGAACATTGACCGCGAGTGGCCCAACGGGCAAATCGATCCGGTGAGCTATACGGAACTGCTGCGGCAATCGTATGAGGCGATCAAGGCGGTTGATCCGGCAATTCGCGTGGTGACGGGCGCGCCCGCGCCGACGGGCGCGGAAGGCGCGTTCGGGCTGGATGCAGTATGGAACGATGACCGCTACTATCTGGGCATGGCGAACGCGGGCGCGGGCGATTATTCCGACTGCATCGGCATTCACTACAACGAAGGGATTCTCCCGCCAAACGCACAGGGTGGCGATCCCCGCGGGGAATATCCGACGCGCTATTTCCCGTCGATGCTTCAGCGGGCGGCGTATCCGTTCACGCTCAACGGGCGCACGGGCGAACCGCTGTGCTTCAGCGAAATGGGGTATCTCTCGCCGGATGGCTACGGGACGCTTCCACAGGGTTTTGAGTGGGGCGCGAACAACAGCGTGCAGGAACAGGCAGCGTGGCTGCGCGATGCGATTCGCATCGCGGCGGAAACATCGAGCGTGCAGGTGGACTTGATCATTGTGTTCAACGTCAACTATTCGCGCTTTGTCGATAATGATCCGCAGGGTGGGTTTGCCATCATTCGCCCGGACGGATCATGCCCCGCGTGTGATGCGATTGCGGAACTGCGTAACGATAGGTAGTCGGCGGTTCGTGCAAACGGGCGGGCGCAATCTATTGCGCCCCTACTAAGCGCATTAACCGTTTGTCTGCGGGCGGCTCGTGAGCCGCCCCTACAAAATGGGTTTGAAGTTGGATCAAAAAAGGGTGGGGACTGCGCCCCACCCTTCTCACTTCTAGCTAGCCACTAATCGTTGTCAACCACATACACCGACACTAAGCCGCCCGTGATTCCGTCGAAAGGTGAACCGGGGATATTGCTGGTGGCGCTGTGCGAAATTACGGTTGTGTACGGGGCTTCGACAACAGCATCATCAATGATGATGAAGCTGAAATTGCGCCCACCGCTCCAGTTCGCGCTGGTCAACTGCCGCGATGCTGGCGAGAACGCATACTGCGTCGTGTCGAAGATCGGCGTGATGGTGATGATTTCGCCTGCCGCCGGGGCACGGCTCAAACGCACGTTGTAGGTATACGCCGCGCCGCCTTCGCTCAGAACGATGCTCGTCACCACCGTAACGATCTGCGGCGGCGGCAGGGGCGTATTCGTCGGCGTGGATGTGGGCGCTGGCGTATCCGACGGCGTTACGCTGGGATCCGTGGTGTTGGTCGGCGTTGGAGTCGCCCACGTGGGAGTAGATGTCGCCGTCCACGCTGCCGTGTTTGTAACCGTCGGCGTATTGGTGCGCGTATTCGTCGCTGTCGCGTTAGGATCAAGCGTGTTCGTCGGCGTGATGGTGCGCGTGGGTGTGCGCGTCGGGGTGGGTGTGCGCGTATTGGTTGCCGTCGCGTTGGGATCAAGCGTGTTGGTGGGCGTGAACGTAATCGTCGGCGTGCGCGTCACCGTTGGTGTACGTGTGACGGTGGGAGTGTTGGTCGGAGTGCGCGTTGGGGTTGGGGTGCGCGTCGGGGTGGGTGTGCGCGTATTCGTCGGCGTATTGGTCGGCAGCGGACCGTCATTGTCCACAACGACCACATTGATCAAGCCGCCTGTTACACCTTCAAACGGCGAACCGGGGATACTGCTGGTGAGCGAGTGCGTGATGCTTGAATAATAGGTGGGTTCGGGAACGGTGTCATTAATCGCCACAGCGGTGAAGTTGCGCCCTGTGTTCCACGTGCCAATATCCAATTGACGCGATGCAGGACTTAACGTGAACTGCGACGGATCGTAGTTCGGGGTGACGACGATCACTTCACCCGGCGCGGGCGCTTGGCTCAAGCGGACATTGTAAATCGTCGATACGCCGCCCTCTATCAGCACCATGCTCGTGCGGTTAACAATCACCGAGATAGGCACCGTCGTGTTCGTCGGTGTCGGCGTTGGCTCTACCGTATCGGTTGGCAGCGGGGTCGAAGTATCCGTTGGCGTGTCAGTGGGCGGTGGTGGAGTATCCGTTGGCAGCGGAGTCGGCGTATCCGTCGGCGGGAATTCAGGCGTGTTCGTCGGGGTGCAGGGCGGCGGCGGAGTCGGTGTCGGGAGAATGGCGTTGAGCGCATTGTTGCTCTCGTTCCATTCCACAATCACATTCGTCGAATCGGCTGCCGCAAGCACCGGGTTAAATGTCGTCCCCGTGTTGGGGAAATACACCTGCGTATTTGAACCGTTCGCGAGCGAAAGCACATTCTGCGTGTAGGTGTTCGAGTCGATAGTGAGCGACACGGTAAACGCGCCAGCGGGCGCATCCCCGATGTTTGCCACTGTCACCTGTGTGCTGAGCGATAATCCGGGGGCAAAACAGGTTGTTCCGGGCGGCAGCATAAACTGCGAAAAGATGACAGTTAGATCGGGCAGCACCGACGGAATCGGCGTTGGGGTACTGGTCGGTGTCGCTGTGATCGTGGCTGTCGGCGTGAGGGTGCGCGTTGGAGTCCGTGTCGCCGTAAAGGTGCGCGACGGTGTCCACGTAAACGACGGCAAAATTGTTCCGGTGTGGGTCGGTGTATTCGTCCGCGTCGGAGTCCGTGTTGGTGTGCGCGTCATCGTGTTGGTCGGTGTGGGCGTGCGGGTATGCGTTGCCGGGAAGGTTGGCGTATTCGTCGGTGGGTTGGTTGGCGTATCCGTTGGTGTGTCCGTCGGTATCGGTGTATCAGTAATCCACGGCGTTGGTGTCTCTGTCGCTGTCGGTGTATCAAATGGCGTGTCGGTGGGGGTATCCGTTGGCGTGTCGGTGGGGGGGTCTTGTGCGGATAATTGTGTTGCGCTGAGAACGATCACCGTCGCAGCGACGATGATCATGGAAACCAATCCGGCAAATAAGAGCACTCGTTTTTTCCGGTTCGGCGGCATAACTTTTCCTTGTGGTGCGTGGAAAGGGTAAACATGTGGCAGCGCCGCATTACACACATTTGTGCTATGCAGCCACTCTTAATACTATATGCCACAGGGCGCATGAGAAATTGTACAATTTTCTTTATACAGGGTTATTAAATTCAAAACTTTGTATTTTCCACTGCCCATAGATACCCGGTTGATGAAACGAGATTTTGAGCGCACCCGTCGGATATAATCGGCGCGTGTTCAGCCAACCCGAAGGCACATTCTGTATGATTTCCATTCCCCGCGCGCGGCGATTTCTCCCGTTGATTCTGTTGATCGTGTTGGCGCTGGTGTTCTTCTACCGCCTTGCGTTTACCGATCTCATCCTTGCGCGCGGCGATACGTTCACCTACTTTTACCCGTATTGGACAGCGCGAAACGCCGCCTTTATGGAAGGTCGGCTGCCTTTGTGGACACCTGATCTTTTCATGGGAGCGCCGCTGCTTGCCAACCCGCAGATCGGCACGTTTTACCCGCCCAACTGGATCGTCGCGCCGCTTTCCGCGCCCGATGGCGTGCGCGTGAGCATCCTCATGCACGCGGCATGGGCGGGAATCGGCGCGTATGTGCTGGCGCGGCGTGCGGCAAAATTGAGCGTGATCGCGGCGCTGCTTGCGAGCGTGATCTACGCCTTTGGCGGGCATGTGACCGCGCACGCCGAGCAGGTTAATCAGTATCAAGGCTTAAGCTGGCTGCCGTTTATCCTTTTTTGTGTTCACACAATTTTTAGGGGCAACCCGGCGGTTCGCCCACATGAACAGGCGAACCATGCGAAACGGGTTTCGCTAGTCGCCCCTACAATAACATGGGTGTTTGCGCTGTCCGCCACCATCGCCCTGCAATTCTTCAGCGGACACACCCAAACCGTATTCATCACAGCGACTGCCGCTGCCATCCTCACGCTCATTACATTGATTCAACAGCGGCGCATCGCTGTTCGCTCAATTCTTGCGTTGATCGCCGCTGCTGTGATCGCGCTCGTGCTGGCGCTTCCGCAGCTCATCCCCACACTTGAACTCAGCCAATTAAGCAGCCGGGGCGGCGGCATGACCGCCAACGAAGCGACAGCGTTTTCGTTCAGCCCGTTCATCGCGGGGCGTGGACTGCTCCCGAACTACGAGTCAGCGGGGGTGAGCGAATACCTTTCGACGGAATATATCGCGCATATCGGCGTGATTGGCTTGGCGCTGGCGTGGATCGGCATGTTCACGCCCATCAAACACCGCTGGCTGTGGATCGTGCTGGCGGGGGTAGGATTGTTCTTCGCGTTCGGGCTGTATAACCCGGTGTACACGCTGATCGCGGGACTGCCCGGGTTTAATTTGTTTCGCGTTCCGGCGCGATGGCTGGCATTGTTCGCGCTTGGCGCGGCGATGCTGGCGGGGATGGGGCTGGATCATGTGCGAACGGGCGGCAGCATCCCGCGCGCGGCGTGGATCATCTTTTTCGCCGGATTGATCGCTCTAGTCACCAGCACCCTGCTCGCGGATCGTCAGCCGGATGGTACGCCGACGAGTACGCCAACGCTGATCACGGCGATTGGGTGGGGGATTGCGGCATTTATCGTGCTTGTCATCGCCATCCTCATCGACCGTAAAGCCTCTGCAAAATCCATTGACTCGTCTGTCACGACTGGCGAGTCGAACTCCCCCTCCCTGAATTCGGGGAGGGGGTTGGGGGGTGAGGTTTCTTTCATTGGGATGAGGGTAAAAAACGGGCGCAATAGATTGCCCCCCTATATTCTGTTTACGATTGCCGCTGTTCTTGAACTCTTTCTCGCATCGCACACGCTGCCGCACAACGATCTCACCGCGCCGGAAGCGTGGAGCGCCGAACGCTTCACGATCAGCCAGTTACAGGCGTATCAAGAGGGACAAGAACCAACCGGTCGTGTATTGAGCATCAGCAATACCGTGTTCGATCCCGGTGATGTGGCAGCGCTGACCGCCCGCTACCAGTCGATGGGACTTTCCCCCGCCGCCATTCGTAACGCGCTGGTGGCGATCAAGCTGAAAGAAGTGGTCGCAGGCAATCTCGGACTCGCATGGGGGATTCCCTCTATCGACGGGTACGATGGCGGGATTTTGCCAACGCGCTGGTATTCGGCGTTCACATCGCTGATGCTGCCCGAAGGCGCACCGCCGACCACCGACGGACGGCTGCGCGAACTGCTGGCGCGTGAGGAATGTTTCGGCGCGTGTGTGCCGGATGCGCGCTGGCTTAATCTCGCCGGGGTGCAGTATGTGATCACGGATAAGGTGTATCACCTGTGGCATGATGGAGTAGCGTTTGATACGACACCGCTGCCCGTGCATTCTCCGCCTTACGAAGGGCAATATGTTGCGCCGGAAAACGCGGATAGACTGCAAGCCAACGCTGTCGATGTGCTGTTTATGGGTGATCCTGAACAAGCGCCTGTTATCTCTCGTGGTGAAGCTGAGATTCTTGAACCGCCTATCGAGATTGCGCGCGTTGCAAACCAGCCCGTTTGGCGTGTGCGTTACACATGGCTGGACCCGAACGTAAACGCGGTGTTCTTTGAAAATGCTGAAAACGTGGCAGCGGTCACACTTGTGGATACCCGCACGGGGGCGTTTTTGCAGCTTCTCCCCTATGGATGGCAGCGCGTCCTCTCCAGTGACATCAATGTGTATGAATCACCGTCAGCGGGTGGCGTGGGGCTGTACATGGATACAGAAAATGTCATCACCGTGCCAGATAATGAGCAGGGGACACAAACTGCGCTCGACATGCTGCGAAATCCCACCATTCCCTTGAATACGTTAATCTTCGCAACCGACGCACCGTATCCCCCTGACGTAGGCGAAGTTGATCCCTTGCTGGTGAATAATATATCAATCACGGTTGTGGAAGATCAGGCGGACTACATGCGCTTTATGATCGCCAGTCCCGGCAATCTTCTGTTGTTCTTTCCTGATGCGTACTATCCCGGCTGGATCGCCACTATCGATGGACAGCCGATGCCAGTATACCGGGCGCAAGTCATGTTCCGCGCGCTTTACATCCCGCGCGGCTACAGCGATGTGATCCTTCAATATCGCCCCGCGTGGCTCATCCCCACGCTCGTGATCGGCGGTGCGGGCTGGTTGATGGTCGCGCTGGGGATCGCCTTTGGCGCTGTGCGACAAAAAACAACGGGACAAGGGTGAAATTCCCTGTCCCGTTTTGAATGCAGCGCCTATTTCAAAAATCGCGTTTGTAGGGGCGACCTGTTGGGTCACCCGCGCAGGAATAGAATTTTGAAATAGGTTCTAGATTTGTCATCTGCGGCTATAGTGCCGCGCCGCTATCCCGTGATGGGTACGTCGTTCAAGCTTCCCTCTAGGATTTCGAGATAGCCGACAGCCACCCACCCGATTGTGCCTCTGAACACGACCTGCACCCATCCGCCATCGCGGGTGCGCCCGATGATCGGCAGCAGATCGCCCCACGGGATGCGTCCGGTTTGACGCGCCAACACGCTTGGCGTTTCACGCAGGCGGAGCGTGGCTTGCGATTGTGCAATCGCGCGCGCACTCGCTGCCGGATTCCCTGCCGTGTTAAAGCTGCCGACAATTGGCGCGTTGAACTCGTTGCCGCTGACGAACAGGTAATATCCCCATGACCAGCCTTGAACGTTGCTCAACTGGAGCAGGAACCAGCGCGCATCGGGATCGCGCCCCAGCACTTGATACGTTTGCCCGCGCAGAATGCGCCCGACAACCGGAGCGCCCAGATACGGCGCGCTGCGAACCAGAAGCACCTGCGCGCGGATCACGGTGGCGGTTTGCGCGCCCGGTGGGATCGGCGGCAGCGGTGTCGGTGTGATGGTCGGGACGGCGGTGGGCGTGGTCGGGAAACCGGGCTGACCGGGGAAGAACGGCGTGCCTGTGCCGGGGATGCCGGACACTTGGAACCACTGGAATTGCAGCGCCGCTTGATCGACAAATTCGACATACTCGACGCGGATGGCGTGTGTGCCAGCGGTCAGCGTTTGCTGGAAACGATCCGTCGTGAGGACACGCGGCACGAACCGATCCCACACCAGCACATTGTCGATGAACACGCGCACGCCATCGTCAGACGCGACGACGAATTCATACGTCCCTTGATTGAACAACTGCACCGAATCGAACCGCGCCGACCAGTCGTTCTCGTTGACCACCCCGGGCGCGGGGCTGCTCGTCCCCCAGTTGATATTCAAGCCGCTGGGGAAGATTTGCGAATAAATCGGATCGCCGCTGACGGTGGTGTTGTTGAAGAAGAAACCCGTCCAGTTGGTGCCGAACTGCGCCTGTGCTTGCACATCGCCCACGCTGAACAGCAGGAGCGACAGCAGAGCCACCACGCCGATGCCCATGAACAGGAGCGCAAGCGGTTGTAAGCGTTGATGAGACGGATGAAGCTGTGCGGTGCTGAATTTCATAATTCCCCCTTTTGCAGGAGAGCCTCTTGTCTGAGAAATCTCGCATCTCGTTAGTTATGTCGAGAATACACGGCTTAGGGATTCCGCGCAAAAGGAAGATAGTACGCGCATGGAAATCGTCGGGTAGAACACCCTACCCTTTCGCCCATTCGATGTTTGTAGGGGTGCGATACATCAATCCCATGAAAGACGCTTTCCAAGCTGGTTTCCCCCTATGCCTGAGGTGGACACATCACCCCTAAAATCTTTTTTACCATAATCCTGAATTGACACACCCCCTTCTCTCACTGATAATCGCCTATGACACAAAAACGTTCAACATGAGTGAAATCCCCGTGACCCACATTCGTCACATCTTGATTGATCCCCCGCTGACGCTTGCGCCGATGGCGGGACAAACCAATTACGCATTTCGTCAACTCTGCCGCGAGATCGGCGGGGTGGGCTTAACCTGCACCGAACTGTTGAGCAGCACCGCGCTCCACTACGGCAGCCAGAAAACGTACCAGATGTTCGACTGGCAACCGGGAGAGCATCCCGTCGCGGTGCAGTTGTTCGGCGCTGACCCGGCGATGATGGCAGAGGCAGCGCGCATCGTCGCGGACAACGGCGCGGACATCATCGACATCAACATGGGGTGCTGGGTGCCCAAAGTCGCCAAGCAGGGGGCGGGCGCGGCGCTGCTGCGCGATGTGTGTACGGCGACAGCCGTCGTCGCGGCGGTGGTGCGCGCGGTTGATATTCCCGTGACGGTCAAAGTGCGCGCGGGCTGGGATGAATCCAACCCGACATGTGTCGAGTTCGCGAAGGCGGCTCAAGACAGCGGCGTACAAGCGATTGCTGTCCATGCCCGCTTCGCTACACAGGGTTTTCAGGGCGTGGCGGATTGGTCGTGGATTCGCCGCGTGAAAGAAGCGGTCAGCATCCCCGTGATCGGCAACGGCGATGTGGAAACGCCGCAGGACGCGATCCGCATGTTCCGCGAAACAGGCTGCGATGCGGTGATGATCGGGCGGGCGGCGCTCGGCTACCCGTGGATTTTCAACGAGATCAATCATTTCATGCAAACGGGCGAAATGCTCCCCCCACCTACCCCGCAGGAAAAAGCGGCAGTCGCGCTGCGTCATGCGCGCTTGACGCTCGAAACGACCAAGCTGCCGCATCGCACCGCCATTGGCGAACTGCGCGGGCAGTTGACCAAGTACGCGCTCGGCATCCCCGGTGCGGCGCGCATCCGCGATGGGCTGGTGCGCGCGGAAAAGATCGAGGACATTGAAACCCTGCTGCTCCCGGTGATCGAAGGGATGCCCGTTCACGTACCCGAAGCAGTCGCACCGTGACCTCAAGCACCGTCAATGCGCGAGGGTTTTCGCTCGGCTATTTCGGGATCATGTTTTTGCTTGGCGTGTCCAGCGCGGCGGCAGGCACAACACTGACCTATTTCGCGGCGCGGCACAGCATCCCGATTGAGCAGGCGGGGGTGTATATCACCCTGCATACGGTGGGATCGATGCTCGGCACGCTGATCATGGGGCGGATGCTTGACCGCATCCCCACGCGGACGATCTGCGCGATTGGCTTGGGCGCATTGGTGTGCGGTTTGATCGGCGTGCATGTCGCGGGGAGTGTGGTGGCGCTGCTGGCATCGGCGGCGGTACTGGGTTTCGGCTTTGGCACGCTGTTGATCGGCGGGGCAGTCATTATCGCGCGGCTAAACCCGAACAATCCCGCGCCGATGCTCAATTTGCTCAACGTGTCGTTCAGCATCGGCGGCATTGTTGGACCGCAAATTGTGGGCGTGATCATCGGCGTGGGATCGGCATCGCTGATCTATGTGCTGCTGGCGGGGATCACCGCGTTGATCGCGCCGCTGCTGGTGCTGTGGAATGTGCATCCCCCTAAGTGGGAGCGCGCTGGCGAATCGAATGGCAGTCTAGGACGACTTATCCTTCGGGCGCTCCCGTTCGCGGTGTTCCTGTTCTTATACACGGGCGCGGAACTCGGCTTCAGTTCGTGGATATACACACAGTTGAATGTGGTGACGGGACTGCCAGACGATCAAGCGACGGCGGGGGTATCGCTGTTTTGGTTGGGGATCACGGTGGGGCGCATCATCGCAGCGGGGATCGCCAGCCGTGTTCGCGGGGAGATCGTATTGGTCGCCGCGTCCACAGTCATGGCGGCGGGGGCGCTCTTGCTGCTGGCATTCTCATCGGACGCGGGGATCAGTCTCGCGGCGACGGCGATGGTGGGGTTGGGCGCAGCGCCGATCTTTCCGACGACGATTGCGCTGGTCAATCGGACGTTTACCAGCAGCGGCGGCACAATCAGCGGCGCGTTGATCACCTGTGGGAGCTTCGGCATCGCGGTGATCCCGTATGTACAGGGTTTGGTCGGCGGCGGGGTCAATGGCGGGATCGGCGTGACGCTCTTTCTCGCGCTGACGCTGATCGGCTTGGCGGTGTTCGCGCTGCCGAGAGTGACCGCGAAACCCGCGTGAAACTACTTGTCCATTGATGTCCGCTTTTTAAGTAGATGTGGGCGGGATTGAGCGAAGATATGTTGATTCGATGTGGGTGATTGATGTGGTGAATCAACATATTGAGGGAAGTGTTTCAATGCTACACTATCCACAATGGACAAGTTGAAAGGCTGGCGGATGATCCCCGATCACCCTGTCATCAGTATCTCTCTACAAACTGACGAGCATGGCGCGATTCGTGTGGGAAATACGCGCGTGCTGCTCGAACTGGTCATTCATGCATATGCTTTAGGCGAAACCCCTGAAGGCATTGTCGAGAGCTGCTCGACATTGACGACTGCGGACGTGTACGCTGTGATTGCATATTATCTCGCGCACCGCGATGAGCTTGATGCGTATGTGCGGCAGCGTGACCAACAGGCGGATCAACTGCTGCGCGCGTTGGAAGCGAATTTGTCACCACAAGCGCGCGCTGCGAACCCGTTTGGTTGCGTCAAAGGCACTTGATGAATGACAAAGCCGACCTATCACATCACCGACCACGCGCGGGAAGAAGCTGAACGACGTGGAATTCCACTGGACATTTTGGGACGAGTGATGGAGTCGCCGGGGCAGATTGTCCATGCACATAGCGACCGTAAAGCATATCAATCAAAAGTCGAGATCGACGGCAAGCTCTATGTTGTGCGTGCAATTGTCGAAATGAGCGAGCCTTTGACAGTCGTGACCGTCTATCGCACAAGCAAGATTGAGAAATATTGGAGTGAGTCATGATGAAAGTGATTTACGACGCGAGTCTCGATGTATTGCGTATCATTTTCAAAGATGCCCTGATTGCTGAAAGCGACGAAGAAAAACCTGGCGTGATCCTCGATTACGCCGAAGATGGCAGCATTGTCGGCATGGAAATCCTTGACGCATCGGAGCATATGAGCAACCCCACAGGTGTCGAATATGCGGTTGTGGGGATGGGCGGGGCATAGTCCCCGCCTAGTGATCTGGTCTTATCAATGACACGTTGATTGCGCGCTACAATCTCCCTAAACACGAGTGTTTACCGTAGAAAGGGTTGATTGTGACACGCGCATTCATTATTGATACCGATACCGCCAGCGACGACGCAGTAGCGATCATCATGGCGCTGCAAGCGCACAAAATAAATCTCGATGTGGACGTGAAAGCGATTACGGTGGTGAGCGGCAACATGCCCGTCGATCAAGGGGTGAAGAACGCGCTGTTGTGCGCGGAGTTGTGCGGGTCGGATGTGCCAGTGTATCGCGGGGCGGAGAAGCCGCTCTATCGCACGGCGATTTACGCCTACTGGTTTCACGGCAACGACGGCTTGAGCGATAAAGGCTTCGCGCCGAAGCGCCGCACCTCTCCTACGCCCGGTCACGCGGTTGATGCGCTGATCGAAACGACGAAAGCCAATCCCGGCGTGACGTGGGTGACGTTGGGACCGCTGACAAATATCGCGCTGGCGGTGAGCATAGCGCCAGAGATCGCCAAGCTGGTTGAGCGCGTGGTGGTGATGGGCGGCGCGGCATGTACCAGCGGCAACGTGACTCCGGCGGCTGAATACAACATTTGGGTGGATCCCGAAGCGGCGCGGATCGCGTTCCACGCCGGGCTGCCGCTGGAAATGGTGGGGTGGGAACTGTGCCGCGATTCCGCCACGCTGCTGGACGACGAAATGGACGCGATCCGCGCGTATGGGAACGAGATCGCGCGGTTTGCGATGGACTGCAACATGCGCGCAAAACAAGCGGCATTCGAGCAGAGCCAAGAACCCGGCTTGGCACTGCCTGATCCGGTAGCGATGGCAATCGCGCTTGACCCCGCGCTGGCGACGAGCAAAAGCACCCATTATGCGGATGTGGAAACACAGAGCGAACTCACACGCGGGATGACGGTGGTGGATCGGTTTGGCGTAACCCGCGAACCAATGAATCAAACAGCGTGGGGGGATATTCGCACGCGACCAGAGAATTTGACGGTGTGCTGGTCGCTGGATGTGGCGGGCTGGCACAAGATGCTGCACGACATTTTGCGGTGAAACAATGCCGATGACAAGAGGGCACGGCGTGCCGTGCCCCCTGCTCAGCTTCAGGAGATGAAACAGGTATGGTTAGTTGATCACCGCTGTCGGCACGGGCGTGGGGATGATAATGATCCCTCGGCGCGGCTGATTGGGCGCGGACGCTTCGCGGAACTGGCGCGCTTCGTCGGCGCACAACACCTGCCCGTTCAGAATCACCTGTACCTGCACGATCAACTCGAAGCCGCCGCCGATGCTGCCCTGCGCTACGTCAAGCTGCGCGCCATTCCCGTTATAGTCGCCCCATGTGAGCAGCACATTACGCGCTTCGTCCATGATGTTGATGCGATAGCGCACATCATTACGGTTCGGCAGCATATCCCAGTAGATATTCACATAGCCGTTGGGCAAGCCTTCACGCGGGGACGCAAGGCGGAATCCGACACACGGGTTCTGCGGCGCGACCACGTTCGATCCGCCGCCGGTAGGCGTTTGCAGCGCGGGCAAAGTTGGCTCTGGTGTGGTCACGCTGCTGGGATCATAGGTCGGGTAATCGACATATGGGGGATCGCCCTGCCCGTAGAAGGCACTTTGCGCTTGAATCTTGCATAGTTGATACGCGGCAATCGCGTTCGGGTCGCTGATGTCGGGTTCAGGACACACGTCAAAGACATAGGCGACACAATTGGCGGCTTCTTCGCCATCTTCCGCCCACACCGGGCAGTTGGTCAGCACATCGGGATCACAGCGGCAGGCAATCGCTAAGGCGATCAAAAAGCCGAGGATCAAGAGGCTGCGAACACGCGCATTCGGTTTGAACTGGATAAGGGTCATGAGATAATGCTCCACGCTGTAATGAAATTACAATCGTAATTATGGCGCGTGCTTTCAATTACGGAAGGATCGAAGCGGTAAACGGGCTGTAAACGAGTGTAAACGGGGGAAAAGAATGGCGCGGATCGGGGGATCCGCGCCTATGTGACCACGATCAGCCGCCGGGGGTGTTGGTGGGGAAAGCAGACGGATCGACGGTTGATTCGGGCGTGGTTTCGGGCAGCGCTTCGGGGGTGGGCTGCGGAATGGACGCGCCTAACACGGCAATTCGCAGTTCGTGGAGCATCCCCAACGCCAGCAGATTGCGTAAGGTCGCGCCGTACCACGCTTCGTCACCGCGACTGAGTTTGAGATAGGGGAATCCGCTGAGCTGCATGTGGACAAAATCGCCTTCCAGACCAAACTCTGGCAGCGGACGCGCCGCCAACCACAGGTTAATCAGGGGGATTTCGTATTCCGCCGCGAGATCAAGCACGACGAGATTAAACGCCAGTGCTCGATCCGCGTTATCGGCATTCTCATTGAAACTAAAGGTCGAAATGACAGGAATCGTCCCGTTGTCGATGCAAAGCTGGATGATCTGGCGGTACTGCTCACGGAAATAATCGGGGCTGACATGCAGCACGTCGTTGGGTCCAAATAAGATGAACGCGGCGAACGGCTGTTTGACGCGCAGTTCGCACGCCAGCGGCGATTCGGCGGGATCGCAGCGATCATCGGGTGCCCACTGCGGATCAAGCACGGTATAGGTCGCCATGCCAACGCTGGCGGCGATGCCGGGATCGATGGTGGAATCACGGTAGTAATCGACGGTTTCGATTAAGTAGTCGAAGGGTCCATAATCGCGGGGTTCGCGGCTGATCACGGTGAGATACAGCGGGTCGGCACTGAGACTATCCCCCACTTTGATGATGCTGTTGGGGCGAATGCCGTTCAAGCGCCCGCGCGTGCTGATCAAGCGGAGATTGGTCAAGAGCGAGCCAGTGAGCGGGGAAAAGACAGGGGTATCGTAGAGGCGGGCAATATTGCCGCCAAACGCGCCGGGTAAGCTGTCCTGAATCTGCGTGTTGATGGGAATCATGCTCATGCGGAAATCAGGGCTGAGGCGGAGATAGCCGCCCAGCACCCATCCATCGAGTGTGACCGAGCCATCGCCGCCGTACTGGTTGATACGAAGCCATGTCCCCGCGCGGTTGCGTTCGATGACACGGACAGCCGCGCCGTTTGCTAACCGTCCGGCGGCGGGAAAAGTCGTCCCTGCGCCGCTGCGGACGTTCATGTCACGGGTGGCAGTGGCTACAAGCGGATCAGGGTTATCTTGAGCGTAGAAAACAGGGTGATCATAGAAAGCGGGCGCGGCGAATAACATCCCCCACGCACAGCAAAGCACGATTGTTAACAGACGGCTCAATCGCATGTGAACTTATCCAATAGATGTTCAATCAAACGCGGGTATTGTGCGGCGGGGGAAGCAAATGTGCAAGTGCGGGAAAAATCGGCGGAAAATCTTAACAAAGATGCCGATTCACATTTTAAGGATTGTGGTGTATATTTAACATACGTTTAACAAAGCAAAGGTGCTGAAGCAAGAGTGCTTACATCAATGTCTGTTAATGTCAACCATTTCGTCCGCGCCCTTGTGGGAAGTTGACTAAGGAGTCCAACCAATGGTGCTTGGAAGCATTGTCAGCGTCGCGTTGGTCTTGATCTTGGCGTATTTCGCGGTGCTTTGCATCTACGAAATTGTGCGTGCGGTGTATATCCGCATGAACATGACGCAGCAAGAACGCCGCTTGCAGCGCACGCCTTCGCGTATGCAGCAGCGCTACACGATCCTGTAGACGCGCTAAATTCACACGAAAAACGCCTCTCACCCGCCTAACACGTAAACAAACGTGCGGTCAACGGATGAGAGGCGTTTTTGATTCCATAAAATCGCCAAGAGTCTCATCGTCCAGTGAAGTGATGACTTCACCCGATGTTTCCAACCGCTCCATTAAGGCATCAAATTCTTGCCATACATTTTCGCTGCTGGTTGTATCCAAGTCTTTCGTCTCTGCCGCTGACCAAAGCGATGCTCGCGCTGTATCACCTTCGGGCAAGGCGTTTTCGCTCATGGTATCTTCCTAGAGCAGCATCGATGTAATCAGGTTATCAGCAGACTCTTTTGCGATATTCGGCGGCAAAATCATCCGTTGAATATGCCTTACCTGAGGCGGATCGTCGGGTTTTTTGGGGTTGGCGAATCCCATCACTCAGGATTCCGCCCCCTCAGATTGTGAGGTCAAACAGATCGGCGGCGCGGCGAATTGTCTCATCGGGGCATGTGTACAGGCAGGGGCAGGGCGAAACAAGTTTCGTCCTGCCCTACGGGCTGCTTAATACAAATCTTCGAGCGCGGACGCAGCTTCGGGGAAGGTGAACTGATAGCCTTGCTGCTGCAAGCGCGCAGGGACGGCACGCTGCCCCTTCAATAGCAGCAGTTCTGCGAGTTCGCCAAAGCCGAGTTTGAAGGCGATCCCCGGCGTAGGAATGAACGACGGACGACCCATCGCTTTGCCGAGCGCCTTGGCAAACTGCGCGTTCGTCACGACGTTGGGAGCGGAGAGGTTATAGGGTCCCCACGCATTTTGATTCTCGATTAAGAAGCGCAGCGCCTTGACTTCGTCGTGAATGTGAATCCACGGGAACGCCTGCTTGCCCGACCCGATAGGACCGCCCGCGAAGAAATGGAACGGGAGCGCGAGCTTGGGCAGCACCCCGCCATCGAGCGTGAGTACTACGCCAGTGCGGGCGACAGCACGGCGAACGCCCATGCTTTCGACTGCCTGTGTGCTGGCTTCCCACTGCTGGCACACGTCCGCGAGAAAATCGTTACCGGCGGGCGCGTCTTCCGTGAGATCGCGCGTATCATCGAGCGCCTGTGTGCCGTAATAGCCGACAGCGGAGGACTGCACGAGAACAGCGGGCTTATTTGAGGCGCGCGTGATGGCATCGACAACCGCTTTGCCCGCGTTAACGCGGCTTTCGAGGATGCGGCGTTTGCGCGCGGGAGTCCAGCGTGAAGGCAAAAAACCTTCCCCGGCGATGCTTTCGCCCGCTAAATTGACAATCGCGCCCGCGCCGTCAGCTTCGTGATCCCATCCATTGGCGGTTTGTGCGTCCCATGCGAGCGCGCGCGCGCCCTTCGGCAGATCGTCCGCTTTGGCGGGATTGCGCGTCAGCACGACCACATCATGCCCATCTTTCGCAAGGTCAGCGACGAGCGCCCGCCCGATCATGCCCGTTCCGCCTGTAACAATAACACGCATTTCCCTATCTCCCTGTGTGAGTCACGCGCTACAAAGCGCATACTGCGAACAACGCAGTTTCCAATATATCGCGTTCCAAATGAACCGATTAAAAGTTTAGTGACCCTAGTTAAACAATGGATTAAGCGTGTGTGGGGATTTGGATGCGGGGGGCAAAAACACGGGGTGAGAAAGCAGCTCACCCCGGTTTGTCGCTAAGATTCCAAACGCTATGTGAGGCGAATGAGATCGGAAGCCACATATGACGGACGGCTCACGAGCCGCCCCTACTAGGCAACGACAACGACGTTGCTCGCTTGAGGTCCTTTTTGACCGATTTCGAGTGTGAACTCGACCTTTTGCCCCTCTTCAAGCGAACGGTAGCCGGACGCTTGAATTGCCGAGTAGTGGACGAAGACATCTGCCCCGTCGCTGCGCTGAATGAATCCGTAACCCTTGGTGGCGTTAAACCACTTGACCGTACCTTGAATCCGTTCGGCATCCATAAACCGAACCACTCCTTAAAAAACTTGCTTCCCACTGATTGCGCGGCGGCAGATATGGGGCGCTGCTGATGAGATTAGAAGGAAATGAGCCTTCTACCGTTTCAGGATAACGAAACCGAAATAACTTGTCAATCACGCAACGTATAGTAAAGCTATAAAAAACGATCCTTGCACATGAAAAATCCGCCAAATGACGGGCACACTACGACGATCATCATCCGGTTTTTCGCCTGATTTCGCCTACAATGGACGGTGAAAAGGAGTCGCTGAATGACACCGACCAAAGTGAAAACCAAACTCACAGACGCGCAAGAAACGCTGCTGATCACGCTGTATGCCAAAGCGATTGAAAGTCAGCAGCCCAACCCGATCTTCAACGACGACAAAGCGCGCAGCATCCTCGACCAGATCGATTACGACTTCGCGCGCTTGAACGTGCTGCGTAAAACGTCGATCACGCTGTGCATCCGCGCGCGCATTCTGGACGACATCGCGCGGGCGTTTTTGCGCCAGCATCCCGAAGCTGTGATTTTGCGTATTGGGTGTGGGTTAGACAGCCGCGTGTACCGTGTGCCGCATGATCAAGCCGAATGGTACGACTTGGATTTCCCAAGCGTGATTGACCTGCGCCGCCTGTTCTACGATGTCACCGTCCATAACCACATGATCGCATCGTCAGTGACGGATTTGGCGTGGACGGATGCAGTTCAGACGAATGGTCGTCCGGTGCTGGTGATCGCGGAAGGCTTGCTGATGTATTTGAGCGAAGCAGAAGTCAAGGCATTGATCGCCAAACTGCGCGAGAAATTTTCGCGCTGCCAGCTTGCCGCAGACGTATTCAGCACGATGACGGTGAAGCGCGTCAAGGCGCATCCGTCGTTGAGCAAAACCACTGCCGTGATCCAGTGGGGGATTGACGATGCGCGCGAAATCGAAACATGGGGCGACGGCATCCGCCTGCTGGACGAGCAGTATTTCATGGATGCGCCGGAAGTGGACAAGCTGAACGTCGGCTACCGGATGGCGTTCAAACTGGCAGGGATGTTCAGCGCGGCGAAGAAGGCACAGCGGATTATTCACTTGGGGTTGTAGGGGTGCTGTCACGCCATATAAGGCATCAAATCGAGTGATTCGCGTTGAGAAATACAGTCGAAGATCACCCTCATTGCCCTCACCCCCTGCCCCGCTCCGTCAACGGAGCGGGGAGCGTACATCGCCACTGGCACATAAGATCACAGGGGTGAGGGCCGGTTTCAAAAACAATATTCACGTAATCTGTTTCAGATTATTCCCCCAGCAAATACCGCGCGATCAAATGCACGGTATCGCGCAAGCCATCTTTGTGTGACCGTTCGTAGGCGTGACTGGCTTCTACGCCGGGTCCAATCAAGCCGACGATGGCATCGCCGCCCGCGCGCCAATACGCCGATCCATCTGAACCGTAAAATGGGTAGATGTCGATTTTGACCGGGATATTGTGCGCCTTTGCCAGCGCGCGCAGTTTGTTGTTCATCTCAAAGTGATAGGGTCCCGACGAATCTTTGACGCAAATCGTACAGGAAAATTCGTCGCTGGTTTGACCGTCGCCCATCGCCGCCATATCGACTGCCAGCAGTTCCGCCAGCGGTTTTGTCCACCCGGACGCGCCGCCATGCCCGACTTCTTCATAGTTGGCGATCAAGATATGAGTCTCTTGCAGCGGACGCAGCCCGGCATCGCGTAATGCCCGCATCGCGCCGTAGATCGACGCGACACAGATTTTGTCGTCCAAATGGCGCGAGCGAATGAATCCGGTATCGGTCACTTCGACACGCGGATCGAGAAACACGAAATCGCCCACTTCGATTCCCAATGCGCGGGTTTCAAAGGCGTTGGTCGTGCGCGCGTCGATGCGAACTTCCATGTTGTCGGCATCGCGGATCATGGTGCGGAGTTTGTCGTTGACATGCGTGGATGGGTTGGTGGGCAGCACCGTCCCGCGATAGCGGCGGTTGTCGTGCGTGCGGATGGTCACGCCTTCAAACTCCACGGCTGTCCACATAAAGTTACCTAACTGCGTGGTTTTCAGCCGCCCGTTGGATTTTATGTCTTTGACCATCAAGCCAAGCGTATCGACGTGCGCGGTCACGCCGCGCGGTTGATCGTCACGTTCGCCCGACCAGATCGCCATGAGTGCGCCTTTGCCCGTCAGGTGAATGCTCAAGCCGGGGATTTGCAGGGCTTCAAAGGCGCGGCGCACATAGTCGATGGCTTCGATGTGATACCCTGTCGGACTCGGCGTGTTCAGCAGCCCGACAAGAAATTCGACGGTTGCGTCAATGTTGAGGTTGGGTTGGGTCATGAAATACGCTTTCTAGGGAATGCAAGCCGACCATGAATATAAACCGCTATCCGTAGGGTCGGGTGAGAGCAAAAGTTTCGATGTGTCCGTGGCAATCTCATAGATTGCCAATCCGTTGTTGGACGGAAATTCGGCTAATGGGTAGCGGTAGATCAAATGCGATCCATCGCGTGACCATCCCATCACATAATCACTATACGGATTGAGCGCAAGCGCACGATCTTCGCCTGTTTCAATATCGACGACATGCGGGACACCATCTACATCCTGATACGCCAGCATGGTGCCATCAAACGACCAGTACAACCCGACACTCCATACCGCTGGCGCGAGTTCTTGCAGCAGTGTGCCATCAAGGGCATACAGCATCAAACCGAAATGGTTTTCATCTGCGAAGTAGGTCAGCGCCGCAAACCGATCCCCGTGTGCCGAATCAGGAAGTACGAGGTCGTATTGACCGGGAAGCGGTGCCATTTCATAGTCGCCCACTGCGAGCGTCACGAGGTAATAATCGCGGGTGTACACATTGGGCGCGACCATTTGCGTGTTGTACACGATCAAACGGGCTTCATCGATCCAGCCTGCAATCCGCGGTTCTGCGAGTTCGAGCGCAATCGAGAAGTTTTCTCCCGTCTCAAGGGTCGCGATATTGACACCAATTCCACTGCTGTTGAAGACGTGATAACCGATCCGGGTCGATTCCGGTGACCAGAAGATTTGCGATGCTGACCCGTCGATGCCGATGGGCGAAACCGGTGTCACCTCGTCCGAGCCGTAGTCCCCTGCCCAGATACGATAAAACGGCTGTTCGTCTTCGTCAGCCGGCGAGATTGCGCTGAACGCATAGCGTGTGCAGTCCGGTGACCATGCAAACCCGAACGACTCGGTTTCCATTAGAAAGTCCGGCGCGACTTGCACAAGCGAACCACCTGCCATTGTTAACCATGTTGTCGGCAGATCGTCATAATACTGCAAGGCGATCTGTGCCGGTAAATCCGTTCGCACATCCAGCGGCGGCGGGGCTGCTTCTTGCATCCACCCGATTCGGGCGTTTGTGATGAACAGCAGCGTAACCGTGAGGGCAATTCGGAACAACCAGCGCATAGGTAGGGTCTCTCTCTGTGTGGGTAGATAGGATGTTTTCTAAAACAAATCTTCTTGCTGCGGCATACACGCTGACCATGCGTATAAACCGGAATTGGGCGGGACAGACTCGATCAGCAGCTTGGAGTCGCCCGTATCGAGATTGACCAGCGCCAGCCCTTGATTGACCGGATCATCAAACAAAGTGAAGCGGTAGAACAGCGTGCGGCTGTCGTTCGACCAGCCCGCGACGTAATTGGCGAACGGATCGCTTTCGACTTCGCGGGTTTCGCCTGTCTCAACATCGACAATCATCGGAATACGTTCGCTGCCATGCTGGTACGTCAGCATCGATCCGTCCGGCGACCAGAACACGCCTACACTGTCCCACACTTCGACCAGCGGACGAATCAATGTCCCATCGAGCGCGTATAAATTCAACTGGTTTGGCTGATCAGGATCGCCGCTGATGATGGCGGCAAAACGATCCCCGCGCGCGGCATCGGGAAACACGTTGAGGTATTCGCCGTTCACGGGTTCAACGCGCACGCCGCCGTCGCTGATGGTGGCGATGTAGTAATCGCGATCCACCGTGTTATCGTCCAAGCGTTGGAAAGTGTACATCATAAATCGGGTATCGCTCAACCATCCAATAGGATTCATGTCGTTACCAAGCAGGAGCGCGTCATTGGTTTCAAGCTGTGTGCTGTACACCTGCCGAACATCATCCACCGACACGCGATAGGCAACCGATGTGCCACTCGGTGACCACATCACCTGTGTGACCCGTTCGTTCAAATCGGGCGAGACGAGCGTGATGGTGTCGTTGACGTGTGCGCCGTATTCGGCTGTCCACACTTGCAGCACCGCTGGCTGAACCGCATCCTGCGCGGCGGCGCGAAACGCGAACTGTTCGCAATCGGGCGACCACACGAAGCCGAACGTTTCCGTATCCCAATGATAGCCGGGCGCGACGGGCACAAATTCCCCGTTGATCACAAACCAGACGGTCAGCGAATCGTCGGTGTAGTGCTGGATCGCCAAGCGAACGGGCAGATCATTTGCAAACGTCAGCGGCGGCGTGGGAACGGGATCGGCTTGCATGGACGTGCTCAACGCGGGAAACGCAAGCACGCTTAACAGGATGAAACGGAACAACCAGCGCATAGGTGGTGTCTCTCTGTGTGGACGATAACTCATCGTTCCAGTATAGTTTGCCCGTTTGAATTGACGCAATCAAGGACGCGATAGAATGCGTTTTCTAAACTCTCCACGCGGGCGCGGCATCGTAAACGATGCGCTGATTATCGCGCTGTTGTTCGCGCTCCCGCTGCTGTTGTTCTTCCCGCAAACACTCGGCGGACGCACGCTCATCCCCGCCGATAATCTGTATCAATATCCCCCCTACGCGGCGGATCGAGAGTCGGTGGGTGTGCCAGCCGTACCGCATAACCATCTCATCAGCGATTTGATTCTGCAAAATGTCCAGTGGAAATCGTTCATCCGCGAGAGCTTGTCGCAGGGCGAAATTCCGCTGTGGAATCCGCATCAGTTCAGCGGGATCGCGTTTATGGCGGCGGGTCAGCAAAGCACGCTCTACCCGTTCAGCATTTTGTATTACGTGATGCCGCTGTGGTTGGCTTATGGCTGGTTCACCGTGATCCAGTTGGGGCTGGCGGGCGTGTTCATGTTCGCGTTTGTCCGCGGGTTGGGCGTGGGGCGCTTCGGATCAACCGTCGCGGGCGTGACGTATCAATTGAGCGCGTTTTTCGTCATCAGCGCCGTGTTCCCGATGATCATCGCGTCGGCGGTGTGGCTGCCGCTGATCCTGCTCATGATCGAGTACATCGTGGTCAAAAAACCGCGCGGCACTCCCTTATGGATTGCGATTGGCGCGTTCGCGCTCGGCTGCAATATTCTGGCAGGTCACGTCGAGATCACGTACTACACGCTCATCATCAGCGGGTTTTATGCGGCAGCACGGTTGATAACGCTGCTTCTCACACACACAGATGACCTCACCCCCGTCTCGCTTCGCGAGCCACCCCCTCCCCGAATTCGGGGAGGGGAAAGCGAAACTCGTTTCGCAGGGGAGAGGTTCGCCCTACGTTCCCTCGCACTGCTTTTGATGGTCGCACTCGGCATCGGGATCGGCGCGGTGCAGTTTATCCCCTTGTTTGAAGCGGCATCGAACAACTTTCGTTCATCCGGCACCACGCTCGATCAAGTGCTGGACTGGGCGCATCCCTTCCGCGATCTGATCCAGTTCGTGCTGCCGAATTTCTACGGGAATCCGTCACATCACACGATTTACAACGTGTTCACGGGCGAACCTGTCACGCTGACGGTCAACGCGCTTGGCGAGGCGCGGACTCACACCGAATGGGGAATCAAGAATTACGTCGAAGGGGCGCTGTATGTCGGCATTTTGCCGCTGGCGCTGGCGATTTTTGCGCTGTTCACAGGGCGGGTTTGGCACGGACGAAACAAGTTTCGCAACCCCCTACAGGGCGACGATGTAGGGGCGCATCGCGATGCGCCCGTTAAGGGTGAGGTTAAAACCCATCGCGGCATCAAAACCACCTTCGCCATTCTCGCCGCGTTTTCCCTCACAGTGATGTTTGGTCTGCCGACGTATGCGATCTTGTACTATACCCTTCCGGGCATCGATCAACTGCATTCGCCGTTCCGGTGGGTGTTCGGCTTGACATTGAGTGTGGCGGCGCTGGCAGGGTTTGGGGCAGACACGCTCAACCCCACCCCCGTCCCCTCCCCGAATTCAGGGAGGGGAGAAAAGCAGCGTGCCAAGTCCCTCCCTACGATAGTGGGGAGGGATTTAGGGAGGGGTTTAGCGTGGCTCTTGATCATCACCGGCGCACTCACGCTGATCGGCGCGGTGGGATCGTACCTGCTCTACGACCAGATCACGGCGGGGATTGTCGAGCGCGTGTTCAACAACATGGCGCTGGCAACCAGCGGATTCCCCGATGCGCGGCTGTTCTACAGTTATCAAGCCGTCAATCTGGCGATCTTCGGCGTTGTGACACTCGCATCGGGCATCGCGGTATGGTGGTTGAGACGATCCTCTGTAGGGACAAGGCTTGCCTTGTCCGCGCAAGCAGCGCAAATATTTATGGTGATCGTGATCGCCGCCGACCTCATGATCGCCAGCGGCAGCTTCAATGCGGCGGCTGACCCCGCGTGGCTGGATCACACGCCAGCGTCAATTGAATGGCTGCAATCTCAAGAAGGCGAATGGCGCTATATCACGCTCGATGACCCGACCATCGCGCCCGCGCAGATTTTCAACGCCAACATGACCACGCGCGATCAGTTAGACGATGTGCGCGGCTACGAGAGCATCATCCCACGCGGATACGTCGATTATATGCGAGAGATTGCGCCGCAAACGCAGTTAGATTTCAACCGTGTCGCGCCAATTTACACAGCGTATCCAGAGGGAATCGACTTTGATTTCCGTGAGGCGCTGACATCGCCGCGCTTGGATGATCTCAACGTGCGCTATGTCATCACGCAGCCAAACACCGATATATCAGATGTGGAAGGCTACACGCTGGCATACGAAGATGCATCCGTTCGCATTTGGGAGAACACGGACTATCGTGACCGCGCCTTCATGCTTGGGACGCTGACCGACGACGAAAGCGTGTCGATTACGGCGCTGAACGTGCGCGAATACGCCATCAATGCGCGAGCGGATCAATCGCGCGAGATCGTGTTCAGCATGTCGTATGACGCGGGCTGGCGCGCGTATGCCTTCCCTACCGATGGACGCACCATCGAAGAAGGCGAAATTCCGCTGGAAATTCAAGTCCACGACGGCGGCTTGATGCGCGTGACGATCCCGCCGGGGTCGTGGATGGTGCGCTTCGTCTACAGCCCGCAGAGCTTCTTCTTGGGGGCGGTGATCAGCTTCGTGGCGGGCGTGATCGGCGTGCTGCTGGTCGCGTGGTGGGGGTGGCGAACCCTCACGCGCCGCCCAAACAGCGATTCATCCACTGAAGCGAGTTCCGCGCGCACGATTGCCAAGAACAGCCTCACGCCGATCATCCTTAACCTGTTCAATCGCGGCATCGACATGGCGTTCGCGCTGATCATGCTGCGTATTTTGGGACCTGCCGACGCGGGCTTGTACTTTTACGCGGGCGTGGTCTTTGTGTGGTTTGATATTTTCACCAACTTTGGCTTGAACGTGTATTTGACGCGCGAAGTGAGCCGTGACCGTTCGCGCGCGGCGTATTTTCTGCGGCACACGTCGGCGCTGCGGCTAATCTTGATTGGCGTGGGCATCTTTTTGCTGATCGCGTTTTTGGCGGTGCGCCAATCGGCGGCGGACGCGCTCCCGATGTACGCAGTGATCACGATTGCGATTTTGTATGTCGGGCTGCTGCCCAACACGTTGAGCAACGGCTTGTCGGCGCTGTATTACGCCTTCGAGCGTGCCGAAATCCCCGCGATGGTGGCGACGTTAGCGACGATCCTCAAGACGATTGGGGGGTTGGCGGTGCTGATTTTGATCGGCGCGGGCGATGGACGCGGCATTATCGGCTTGGCGGCGGTGAGCATCGTCGTCAACGTCGTCACGCTGATTGCGCTGTGGCTCAATTCGCCATTACGAACATTACCAACCTCACCCCGTCGAAACGGAATTTCGCCCCCTCTCCCCATGGAAAGGGGGGCGGGGGATAAGGTTAATGCGGTGAATCCTTCTTTACTTCGCCGCATGGTGAACGAGAGCTACCCGCTGATGTTCAACCACTTTTTGGCGACGATTTTCTTTCAAGTGGACGTGATTTTGATCGAGTGGCTGCACAATCCCACAATGGTTGGGCAGTATTCGGTAGGCTACAAATGGCTGGCGGCGCTGAATGTGATCCCGGCGTTCTTCACGCAAGCCCTGCTGCCGATCATGTCGCGTCAAGCGCACGGCGAACAGGCGGATCGCGCCGCGCTCAAGCGCAACGTGACCATGGGACTCAAACTGCTGGCGAGTGTCGCGCTGCCAACCGCCGTGTTCTTCACGTTCACGGCGTATGCGCTGGCGGGGCTGCTCGGCGGCGCGGAATATCTGCCGGAAGGCGCAATCGCCACACAGTTGATGATCTGGAGCATCCCGATTGGCTGGATGAACAGCCTAACGCAGTACGTGTTGATCGCGCTCGATTTGCAGCGGCGCATCACGCGGGCGTTTGTGTTGGGCGTGGGATTCAACATCATCGCCAACTTGATCTTCATCCCGTCGTATGGCTATCAAGCGGCGGCGATCACGACGATTTTTAGCGAACTGGTGCTGATGATCGCGTTTAGCTGGTTGCTACGGGAATCGCTTGGGGCGATCAATTGGTTGGAAATTTTCGCCAAACCGATGATCGCGGCGGGCGCGATGGCGGCGGTGATGTTCGCGTTGTACCCGATCATGCCCGTTCTCGCGGTGATCGTCGGCAGCGGGGTGTATCTCGTGGTGTGGGTGGCGCTGCGGACGCTCAACGCGGAAGAACGCGCGCGGCTTGCGCCGCTGCTTCCGGCACGGCTGCGGGCGCGGGTGGTGTAAAGCGGGAATCAAAAACGCAGAGATTCTTTCTCTTTACTCTGCGTTCTCCGCGAAACAAGTTTCGCCCTTCTCTGCGGTGAATCTATCTTCTTACGCCCGCTGACGCTTGCCGCTGCTCTCCAACGGCACAACCTTTAGGCTGTGCATACGGATCACCCGCCGCACATACGGATTGGTGATCACGGGGACGCTCATGCTTTCGTCGCCGCGCACCATCTTCATGTGATACACAGTAACAGGGCGTGTCCCTGCCAGCCAAAATTCTTCAGCGGTGACGCTGTCGCCTTCGATATGCCAGCCGCCGCGCAGCATTGTCACCAAGCCATCGCCGCCAGCATACTTTTCGCAGCTTGCGCTCCAATGCCGGTACACATCGGGGTACTCTACGTGATAGTTATTGCTGGTGTCCAGTGCCATTTGAAATTCCTTTACATCTATTCCGAAAAAGTATATGCAGTTTGCTGTTAAATTTTGATGAACACACAATCAAAGTATAAACCAAAATTTCACCGGATGTTCTCACTTTTCAACCGAAAGCGCCCGTGCGCCCCCGCGCTTCCCATTTACATAATTGTGAGTAGCGCCTAACGTCTTGCTCATATTGAAGTGAAGAATACAAGGACAGGTTTATCACCCTTAAGAAAGACCAGCGCATCATGGGTAAAATTATCGTCATTGGCAGTGGATTCGGCGGGTTGGGTGCAGCGATACGGCTGGCGGCACGCGGACACGACGTAGAAATTTTTGAGAAGCGCGACAAGATCGGGGGTCGCGCTTATGTGTATGAGCAGAATGGCTTCAAATTCGACGGCGGTCCCACGGTGATCACCGCGCCGTTCATGTTCGATGATCTCTTCGCCGCAGCGGGGCGCAAGCGCGAAGACTATGTCACGTTCAAGCCGCTTGACCCGTACTATCGGATTTTTGACCATCACAAGCGTTCGTTCGATTACAACGGCGATGAAAGTTTTATCCTCTCGGAAATCGACAAGTGGAATCCGGCGGATAAAGACGGTTATTTGCGCTTTATGGCGACGACAAAAGCGATTTTCCAGAAAGGCTTTGTCGAACTCGCGGATAAGCCCTTCCTACATCTTACCGATATGCTCAAAGTCGCGCCGGACTTGATCAAGATGCAGAGCTATTTGAGCGTGTATCGCTATGTCTCGCAGTTCATCCAGAACGAATTTTTGCGCCGCTGCTTCTCGTTTCATCCGCTGCTGATCGGCGGCAACCCGTTCGATTCACCGTCGATCTACGCGATGATCCACTATTTGGAGCGCGAATGGGGCATCCATTACGTGATGGGCGGGACGGGCGCGCTTGTGGAAGCGATGGGTAAGCTGTTCGCGGAATTGGGCGGCAAAGTTCACCTGAACGCGGAAATTGACGAGATTACGGTGGCGGAAAAAGGTAGGCGCGTGACCGGCGTTCGCATGAAAGACGGCACGATTCACACGGCGGATCATGTCGTGTCGAATGCTGATGTCGCCTACACATACCTCAACATGATCCCCGCGCAGTATCGGCGCGTCAACCGCGATCTGCGCTACAAGGCGATGAAATACAGCATGTCGTTGATGGTGATCTACTTTGGGACGAAGCGGCAGTACCGCGACAGTGGGTTGGCGCATCACAACATCATCTTGAGCGAACGGTACAAGGGTTTGCTGCACGATATGTTTAAGAAGAAGATCGTGGCGGAGGATTTCTCGCTGTACCTGCACATGCCAACGATCACGGATCCCAGCATCGCGCCGGAAGGACAGGAAAATTTCTACGTGCTGTCGCCTGTGCCGCATTTGGGCAGCGGCACGGATTGGACGCGCGCCGCCAAGCCGTATCGTGACGCGATCATGAACTTCTTGGAAGAAAACTACCTGCCGGACTTGCAAGCGAACATCGTCGCGGAACACATGATCGACCCGCTGCATTTCCAGAACACGCTCAACAGCTATATGGGATCGGCGTTCAGCGTGCAGCCGATTTTGATGCAGTCGGCGTGGTTTCGCCCGCATAACCGTTCGGAAGACTTTGAGAACCTGTATTTCGTCGGCGCGGGGACGCATCCGGGGGCGGGACTTCCCGGTGTGCTATCGTCGTCGATCATCGCTGAAGATTTAATCTGCGACGTTGATCCGGTCACGCGACGGGTCACGCCGATGCAGCCGCGTTTCAGCGCGGAAATGGCATAGGGAAATCGCTATGACGCTTCAGGTTCAAGCCTCATGGGAAGCCGTGCTGCTCGATTGGGCGCGCGCGGCGATGGAAGCGCATGTCCCCGTCGAAAAATCGCACGCGGAATCACATACGCTGGCGGCGGCATATCGCTACTGCGAAGCGGTGACGCGCGAACACAGCAAAACATTTTACGTCGCGTCGGCGCTGCTGCCCTATGCTCAACGGCGGGCGGCGCGCGCGCTGTATGCCTTCTGCCGCGTGACGGATAACATCATCGACAAATCGGACGACGCGCCGGACGTGCGGCGGGCGAATCTGGAAGCATGGCGGGCGCTCACGACGAGCCATCACCCTCCCGCCGATGAACTCGTCGCCTTAGCTTGGACGGATGCGCGTACACGCTGCAATATCCCGTCCGGCTATGCCGATCAACTGATTGACGGGGTGGCGCGTGACCTTGAACAGAAGCGGTATCAGACATTTGACGATTTGGCGGCGTATTCCTACGGAGTCGCGTCCACTGTCGGGTTGATGGCGATGCACATTATCGGCTTCAGCGGCGCGGACGCGCTGCCCTATGCGGTCAAATTAGGGGTCGCGCTGCAAATCACCAACATTTTGCGCGACGTGAAAGAAGACTGGGACGCGGGACGCTTGTATCTCCCGCTGGAAGAACTGGCAGTGTTCGGCTTAAGCGAAGCCGACATCGACGCGGGGCGGGTCGATGCCCGCTGGCGCGATTTCATGCGCTTTCAAATCGCGCGTGTGCGCCGCTTGTACGATGAAGCGTATCCGGGCATCGCGCTGCTGCATCCGCGTGGGCGGTTCGCCATCGCCGCCGCCGCCGATTTGTACCGCGCGATTTTGTGCGACATTGAAGCGCACGATTACGACGTGTTCAGCCGCCGCGCGCATGTCGGCACGGCGGGCAAAATCGCCATGCTGCCGGGCATTTATTACCGGAGTCAAAGGTTGTAGGCGGGCGCGATAGATTGCGCCCCTACTCACGCCCACCAATCCGGCTGAGTGGGCGACAGTAGAAATTATTTCGCAATTGCAGGGACAGGGCTCGCTCTGTCCGCGCCCGAAATATAGCAAAACCGGACAACGCTCGCGAAACACGTTTCGCCGTTGTCCCTACGCGACAATTCGGTTTAGTGCTGCCCCCTCAGCGCCAATCCGGCGGATTGTTTCGCAAGCGCCACAACCACCCCACCGGATAGCCGATCATCTTCGCCACATCCCCCACCACGCGGATCACGGGGATGAGCGCCGCCACATACCCGATCACGAAAGGCGTGATTGGGAAGCGTCCCCGTTTGCGCGCCGATTCGATCAGCGTGGGCAGGCGGCGATAAGGCGTGCGCGTGTAGACAAACCCGCCGATCAGCGCCAAACCCCACCACAGCGGATGCACCCGCGTCCCCAACAGCGCGATCAACGGCACACCGATGAGATACGTCGCGTAGCGGATCGCGTGGCGTTTGCGCCATAGATCGGCTTTGCCATCGCCGCGCGCATACAAGCGATACTGCTTGAAGAAAGCGCGGAACGACGAACGCGGGCGAAAATAAGCGATGGCATCTTTCGCCAGCGCGAATTCGCCCAACGACGCTTTCAGGCGCAAATCGAAGATCAAATCTTCGCAGTAATCGAGCCATTCGGGATACCCGCCGACTGCTTCCCACGCCGATTTGCGAAATGCTACGCTGCGGCTGCTTGGCAAAAACGACTCCGCGCGGATTTCGTCCGCCAACGGCAGCACCGTCGCGCCCATCGCCAATTCAAACGGCGTATGCGGATCCGCCTCAAAGAATCCGCTGACGACATTCACCGACTCGGATTCGCGCAGCGGGCGCGTGATGTTCTCCAACCAGTCCGGCGCGAGAACGACTCCCGCATCCGTCACAGCGATGATCGCATTGGCATCAGCAGCGCGGATGGCAATGTTGCGCCCTTCGCTGATGCCGCATCCCGGCGCGAGGATCACACGCAGGGGGAGTTTACCTTCATAGCTGTACAGCACTTGGGCGGTGTTATCTCGGCTGCCGCCATCGACGATGATCACCGCGTCCGGCTGGCGCGTTTGCCACACCAGCGAGTCCATCAACCCGCGAATTGAGTCGCCTTCATTCAAGACCGTCGCGATTACACAAATCAAGCGATAAACCTCAAATCCTGCATTTCACAAAGCATGTTGTAGGGAGAGGGTAGACCCCCTCCGTGTTTGCACGAACAGACAAAGCGGGCTTCGTCCCTACAGACCCCGTAGCTCTTTGCGTAAACGCGCCGCGAACTCGAAGCCTTCCACTTCGATGGTGTGGCGATCCGCGCGATAAAATCGCTTTTGCAAATCGGCTTGTTCGGCGGCGATGCGCGCGCGCATATCGGCTGGCGGATTGTACTGCCCCGTGATATAGCGCGCCGCTAACTGCGATTGTAAATCGCTGAGGGGCCAAATTGTCCCTAACGGCTGCACAAGCCCGATGAACAACAGCGACGGATGATCGGGATGGAACATGCGTAGATACAACGGCACGCTTTTTCCCGCCGAAAAGTCGATGAAATCGCGCTCAAAAAACGGAAACGTGATGTTGAATCCCGTCGCGGCGATGACCACATCGTAGGGTTCGGCTGTGCCATCGACGAAATGTACCGTGTTTTCGTCAAAGCGAGCGATGTCCTTGCGCGGATGAATTTTACCGTGCCGCAGAAAATAGAGCAGTTCACTGTTGTTGACGAGATGCCCGCCCATAACATGATGCTTGGGACGCTCCAACCCGTACTGGCGATAATCGCCCACCAACATACGGTTGATGGCAGTAAAAATGACGTTGCGAACCGGACGCGGCAAGCCGAGTTTATACATTGGTTCGGCGGCGACATCTGGCGGCTGACCGAACAGCCCGAATTTGGGCGTGATGTGATATCCGCGCCGCATACTGATGGCAGTGAAGGCTGCCACGCGGCTGGTTTCGACGGCAATATCGCACGCGGAATTTCCCCCGCCGATCACCAGCACGCGCTTATTCCGGTACGGTTCGGCGGATTTAAAAGCGTGGGAATGCAGCATTTCGCCCGTAAATGTGCCGGGATAGGTGGGCATACGCGGATCCCAGTGATGCCCGTTGGCGACCAGCACGTAATCGAAGGTCTCGGTGTGCTGTTCGCCATTAGAGGACTGCACCGTGACGCGCCATGTTTCGCCGCCGCTTTTTTCGACGCGGCACACTTCGGTGTTGAAGCGGATTAACGGGGTGACACCAAAATGATCGGCATAGCCCTGAAAATACGCCAACACCTGCTTGTGCGACGGATAATCGGGGTAGTCCTTGGGCATGGGATAGCCGTCATACTGTGAGTGGCGCTTGCTGCTGATGATGTGCGTGGTTTCAAATACGCTGGAATGGCTCAAGCGCGGTGAGTACACCCAGTTCCCGCCCACTTGGTCGCCTTTTTCGTACACCACTGGCGTGATGCCGACCTGTAAGCAATTTTTCGCCGCCGTAATGCCGGACGGTCCCGCGCCGATGATGCACACCCGCGCGCTGGTACTGTGTTCCATAAAGCGTGCCTTTAATAGATTCTATACACCGTGTCGATGATAGCTTTTTCTACCGCAATATCACAGTCTCACGGATTGTTTTTTTCAGGGCAACCGCACCCAAGCCCCTTCCGAGTTCAGGGGAAGGAAAAGCCTATATGCGTGTTTTTCGATTCTCAACTTGGGAGGGAATAGGGGGAAAAGTGAGCCTTTGAGCAAACACATGGTTTGATGCGTTCGCTCTAATTGTTTTCTGTAATCGAAAAAATTGTGTTATAAATATTCCTAAAGATTGATTTTTTAGGACATGCTCATGCCACACGCTCATGCCCATATCTCCACAGGGAAATCTCGCGCACGCAAGCCGATATCCAAACAGGCACCCGTCACACGCCGCGATGACGCGCAAACGCCCGAAGAAGCACTCATCATGCTTCAGCGCACGATTGGCAACCAAGCCGTAATGCGCTTCATTCAGCGCACCACCGATGAAGAACTGCCCCGTCAATACAAAGTCCGCCCGGTCAATATTCACGGCACAACGCCCGGTCACAGCGTACAGCGGCTTAAAGGCTGGCTTAAGAAACGCTGGCGCGAATTCAAAGCCTTATTCACGCGCGGCGGGGGCGGCGGGGGTGGTGTGATTGCTCCTCCTATGGGCGCGAAGTCGATGGAAACGGATCAGCAGCATGGGGTGCCCCAAACCAACGACTTTTCCGAAGAACAGCTTCAAACGCACATGAACGCCTATCGACAGGCGCGCTACTACCACGCGACGAAAGTCGCTAACGCGACAAAAATCATGGAAAGCGGCGGGTTAGACCCGAACTTTCGCGGCAAAGGCGGGGCATCTGAAGCGGAAAACTTCGACAAAGAAGGCGCAAATGTCACGTTTTTGGGCGGTGACCACACCACATCGCTGTACTATCAGAACATCATCAAGGGAAAGACAGGCGAAGACGTAGAAACGCTGCGCCCGTTTCTCTCTAAGGGGCATCGTGATGAAAACCTGATGGAAGATTTTGGGGATCAAGACAATCTCGCGTACAAAACCGATAGAGCGATACCGTCATCGCAGATTGTGCGCGGCAATTTGATCGACCAATCGCGCGAGAAGCTGGAGCAGGTGTTCGCCATCGTCAAAGAATATTATCCCGAAAACGAACAGGGAATCAGTGTTGACGAAGTGATACGGCGGCATTGGGAATGCATTGGCAAAGGGCTGACGACGCATCAAGCGTACAAGCCATCCGGCAAGGGGATTGGTTTTCGCGGCGGCGAACGCACGTATCAAGGACGCGATGACCGCCGAATGTCGTTCTAGGATGGTGACAGTTACGACACGGCGCTGTGGTTGAGCGCACTTGTGTTGAGGTGGTTGTTGATCACCCACTGCTGCACGTGCGCGAAATCCATGACCATGCCGCCGAACCCAACCTGAAAACGCGCCGCGTCATCGGCTGACGCGAAGCACAGGATGTTTGGCACACAGCACACCGTCACACTCGACTGCACCACGAACGCCGCCTGTGCCATGTTGATCATGCGCCCGTACAAGAAGTCGCGCGCCAACATCCCGCTTACATCGCGCATATTTCGCACCAACAGAAACGCGCAGTGAGGGCAGCACGCGGTTAGGGTTTCGCCGTTAGTGGGCTGGATCGCTACACCCGTTCGTGACGACACATTCGATTCGCACAGCGCGCAGTGGGCATTCGAGCGCACTTTCGCGCTTTTGGCTTCGACGCGCTTCACGCCGCCATGAACCTTTTCCACCATCCCCGCCCGCGCCAACACATCCAGATCGCGATGCACGGTCATCACCGACACGCCGAGACGCTCGACAAGCTGATCAATCGTCAGCGTCGATGATTCTTGTAACCACGCCATGATCTGTTCGTGCCGTACATTGGGAATCGCAGCCATCTTACCCGCCTTAAACAAAGAGAAATATCCTATCCTTTCATCGTACCGTGTGTTAACGTTCGTGAATATACGCTATTTGGCGTGATTTTTTGTCGCCAATTATCGTTCAACCCGATTGATGCGAGAACATCCGAAGTAAGCTAAAATCTCACAAATTCACCTGTCGGAATATAGTTTCACTATGCCACAACTGAACGTCGTCGATTTAGTCAACGCCATTGCCCAGCTTGACACAGGCAAGATATATCCCTACTTCAGTGGGCGATCTAAGTTGCAGATTGAACACATCACGTATCCTGAAGGACCAATCTCATTTTTGAACGTTGATGCTGCGGGAAATTTCTTGCGTCGTGGCAGTGTGTCAGCATCCCAGTTAGCGCGGTTTGCGGCAATCTGTGAGGCAAAGCCTGATTACCCATTGCATGTAGATCGTGTGTTCAGCGCGGGTGGGAACACTCGTTCGGCACTAGAAACGTTGGTCGCTTACACGCCTCATTTTTTCATGTGCTTTCCAGAACGCATCGACGTATACAGCGGCGAAACACTCACGAATCTTAAACATATTATGTGGTGTCCGAATGACCGCCATCCATTAGGTGAATTTGCCGAAAAAGCCTATAACCAAGTGATTACTGAAGTCGAATTAGGGTTTGGTTTTGAACCAATCTCGCTCACGGCAACATCGCTCGGAAATGAGTTCGACAGCATTGAAGCAAAACGCACCCATGTGCAAATGCAAATTGCGCTTATCGAGATTGGCAACGCGCTCAACTTCAAAACGTGGATCGCTAAGCCAGATCAATCTATCGTCGTTGGGAATTCAACGTTGGGGAATTATCCGGGTGTAGTAAGCGCGTTAGAGTCGCTCAAAGGCGGAACATTTCAAGACTATGAGAATCGGCAAGCAGCACAGTTCATTGACTGCATCTGGTTTGCTGAAGAAGGACGCAGAATTCCTGCTGTCATCGAGATTGAACACAGCACCGGTGTCACATCCGGTTTAGTGCGGATGCAAAAGTTGGCGGATACTGCCCCATCGCTTTCAACCAAATACGTGATTGTTGCAGCGGATTCACTTCGCCCCAAAGTCGTAATTGAAGCTAATAAGCCGATCTTCAGAGGTCTAAACGCCTTCTTTATGCCATATTCTGCGGTACGCGAACTGTTCGGGCTAATCAAGCGATATTCACTCATAGGTGTGGTCGATCACAAATTCATTAATCCGTTTATGGAGCGCGTTGTCAGCACATAAACACTTTTTCGGTTAGAATGTAAACACTTGTGCGATGTAGTTCTAGTTACGGGTTTAGCTGCTATGTTGGAATCGCTGATTGACACGGTGCAAACTGCGGAAGCATTGGCTTTCTTGAAATCCCTGCCCACTGAATCTATTCAATCTATCATCACATCCCCACCTTATTACGGACAGCGCGATTACGGTGCAGCGGATCAAATTGGGCTAGAACCGCATCCGCACGATTATATTAACGCGCTCGTCGATGTGTTTCATGAAGCACATCGGGTACTGCGTAAAGATGGTACGTTGTGGCTGAATATTGGCGATAACTATGTGGGCGCGACCAGTCAGCATCGCGAAAACGGGTCGCAGGGGAAAAATTCGCGGTACAGCCGTAAACACATGAAGGGAATCCCGCAAACCGGCAGAGGTCAGCGCAATCGTGCTTTTTATGAGTTGGGCTTACCGATGAAAAGCCTTGTGGGAATGCCTTGGCGGGTAGCGTTTGGACTGCAAAATGATGGGTGGATTCTGCGATCTGATATTGTTTGGCATCGTCCATCTGCGAGTGAAAGCGTGAAAGATCGCCCTACTCATGCCCATGAATACATCTTCATGTTCGCAAAGAGTCAGCATTATTACTATGACCGTTCCGCGATGCTCACTGAAAGCGGCGCAAACATTCAATCGGTGTGGAAGGTAACGGGAAGCCCGTTTACAGGCGCGCATTTCGCCGTGTTTCCCGCAGAACTCATCGAACCGATTGTCCTTGCGTCTTGCCCCCCGCAAGGGATCATTCTCGATCCGTTCGGCGGATCAGGAACAGTGGGGTTAGTGGCGAAACAGCACAACCGGCATTTTGTCCTTTCCGAAATCAATCCTGAAATTGCTGAAATGGCGCGCAAGCGAATCGCAGTAGGAATCACCAAGACGGACAAAAAGCGTCTAAAAACAGATACCGCCTCGAAGAAAAAGGTGGGTACATCCCAAGTGGTTCAGACCGATCTTCCATTCTGAAGCGATGTGCCTTCGCTCAATCCCCGCCAATCGACATAAAAAAAGGGGGATTGTCTGATCCCCCGTGTCATCGCAACATCACCCTACCGCGAGATGATCTCTAGGTTATAGCGTCCCGGTCTGCCTTCCGCGAACCAACCGACATATCCGGTGCTGATCACCCGCACATTCCACCAGTTATAGCCGCCGCTGCACACCGGTCCGTCAATGATTTGCAAGGCGATCTCGTCCGGCATCTCCAGCAGCAGTTGAGCATTCACATTCGGCTCTGCCCGCAAGCGGCGCGGCACACCGTCGTAGTAGTTCACCGCCACCCGCGAACCGGGTCTCAATGTGAGCGGCAGCACGCACGGGATTTCCACCGCGCCGGTGAGCGCATCCACACTTTGCAGCCAGTAATTATCGGGGAAGCCTTCCGCCGCCCATCCTTCGACAGGCGTTCCCGTCGTCGGATAGGTGGTACTCACGCGCCACCAGTTGATCCCGTTGAAGCACGCCGGACCTTCAAGAATGGTCATGCGCCCATCAATCGGCACAACCGTCACCGTGTACGCCGCCAGCGAAGCAGCGTTGCGAACGCGCACGCCAGTCACGGCGATCACTTCATCACCCACCGCCAGCGGAAGCGGCGAATAGCACGGATCATCCGGCACGACCAGCGCGGGCGCGATGAACAGCCGCCCGACGTTGTTGCCTTCGATCACCCACCCGCTGGTCGCGCCCGGTTCACCGCCGAATCCGGTCACCTGCCACCAGTTGTACCCGCCGCCGCACGCCGGACCGCCGATCAAGCGCACCAACCGTTCTTCGCTGAAATACGCGATCAACGGGGCGCTTGGCGAAGGTTCGCTCCGCACGTTGATACCGCCCGTGACCACCACCAACTGACCGGGGATCAAGTTCACGGGCTGCGGGCAAGCGCCGGGAGTACGCGGCGCGCTCAGCGTAAAGGTCGGCAGCGGCGTGAACGTTGGGCTGGGTCCAAAGGTCGGCGTGACGAACGTCGCCAGTGGCAGAGTCGGGAATGCCTGCGCGGCGATGCTGGCAGGAGAGGTCAGCGGAATCGCCATCATCGCCAGCAAAAACAGAGCGATCATTACAGCAAGCAGGAGGAGTGGTCGAGTTTTTGAACCAGCCATCAGCCAGCGCCTTTCATGCCGCGCCTGACGAAACAAGTATCGGACGAAACAAGTTTCGGACGCGAAAATCCGATGTTATGCCCGTTGATTGTAGCATCTGTGGCGCGCTCGCGCAGATTTCACCACTGCGCCGCGGGGCGGACATATCTCCCATGCCAACCTTAGGGCGTATTGGTCGATGAGCCCGCGTTAGACGAACTGCGCCCCAACAAACGGTTGAGCAGGTCGAACCAGAACGGTGCGCCTTGTGCGACAGCAACCGCCGTGAGCAAAATCCCCACCACCTTGCGGAAGATCAAGCCCGCGTAGTTCGGCGTGTTGCCGCCCCAGAACAGCCACAAATTGCGCGTGTTGTCACATTCCGGCAGGATGCGCCCTACCTCAGAGAAGCATCCGTTTGCTTCGCCCACCACCGTTACAGGGGTGAGTTCCCATCCAATCGGAAGCCCCGCAGAGAGCAGGGTATCGACTGCGCTCAACAGTTCGGTGATCGCGTCCGCAGAGCCTTCGATTTGTGCGCTTTCGCCCGCCGCGCCATTCGCTGGTGATGCTTCTGAACCGATCACGGCATTCAGTTGGTCACGCAGCGCGGAATCGCCGTATAACGCGCTGGCAATTTGCAGCGTGTCGGCGTTCACGGTGATCGCCAAAATGAGCGCTACGACGAACGCGAATACCGATTGTCGTCTGCGAAACTGCGCCGTGCTGTTGCGATCCCACTGTTTAAACCACTCGATCAAGCGTTCGCGTTTTTCGGGGCTGGTGCCACCTTGTGCTGCCAGCGGAAGCCCGACATATAAATCTTTCAGCGCCGTTTCCGGCGGATCGCTCGTCGGGCGTGTCTCGGTCAAACGCTCGATGACGCTGGCGAAGATTTCCGGCGTGATGTGATCTACCCGTGAAGTGAAAAACAGATCGTTTATGTCGTCGTTGATGCGGTGCGAAAACGCCGACGCGATCAATCGCCCGATGACCGCGCCGATCAAGACCAATGTCACGCCATCGATCAGGATGCCGGTCACTTTGCCGACGATGAACACGTCCATCGCGGCGCGCAGATTGGCGACATCCGTCGTACCCGTCACCCACTGCGCGACGGTCACAACCGAGTCGGCGGTGCGGCTGCCGCCTGAAATCAAGGCGAGCGGCACGCCAATCGCCGCGAAGATGAATACCCAAATCGCCTTATTGCGTTTAAATTCACGGAAGGATACCTGTTTAGCAGGGGCGGGAAGGGGAGTACTCGCGGATGCGGGAGCAGGGGTAGATGATGATGTGGGCGCGGGCGGCGGCGGTGTAAAGGGGAGTTTATACGGGATCAGCGACAAGTTGATGAGTGGATGCGTGAAGAAACGTTTGGCGAAGTCGTCATCCCCAACGAGTTCTTTTAAGTCATTTTTGAGATTGCGCGCCCGTGTGTTGGCAATTTGACTGATGAGCGTGCTGATACTGCTCACCAGTAAACTTAACGTCATGTAGGTGAAAATCAACCCGATTGCAACCGCGATAATGCTGAATCCCGAAGCCATGATTTCCCCCTTGATAGTACATGAGCGCATAAAGATTATCACGATATTCGATTCTGTCACGCGGTCTTGGGAATGGACTTGGCACGCCAAGCGCGTACCACTACAATGGCTAAAGTTTGACGATTTCGCATGAAAGCGGCATATGTCCCGTCGTTCGCAGCAACCGCCTCACCCACTCGAAGAAGCCTATACCCTGCTCAAAATTGGGCAGCGTGACCCTGCGGTGGCAATTCTGCGCGAATACACGCGCGAGCATCCGCACGACGCGGAAGGATGGTGGTTGGTCGCCAATGCGCTTGAAGACCCGGCAGAAGTTCACCGGGCGCTGCTGCGAACGCTGCGCGAAAACCCGGATCACAAGCACGCGGCGAATAAACTCGCACAGCTCACACAAGAAACAGGCGATCCGACGCTGCGCCGCGAACCGAAACAAAAATATCGCGCGCGCCCTGCCGAAGTCGCCAGCAACGCCGATGTCACACTGTCAAGACGCGCCGCGCTCGTCGAGACTCCTGCCGAAAATCCCGCGCGCCCGCCTTCACGACGCGCGGGCGCACGCAAGCGAAAACGCGCTAAGTCCGCGCGCGCGCTGGTGATCCTGTCGCTGATTCTGGCGATTCTCGTGGTCACGTTTATGGGCGTGCTGCTCATCTTGATCACGACAGCCGGCGCGCCCACACCGATCCCACCCACGCCGAATCAAACGCCGCAAGCCGCGTTTCAGCCAACCGAGTTCAGCGGCAGCGAACTTGCTGCCACTGTCCGCTATGAATACGAAAACGCGCCCACCCCGCCCTGCGCGATCTGGCGGATCAGCGGGCGCGTTGATGCGCTGACGGAGTCAGATGATAGGGTGATCCGCATCGTCGCGGAACAGTCCGGCTACGACGCGATCTTCGAGGTGAACGCGGTGGGGACGTACCGGGCGGAAATCCCCGCGCAGGAAGGCGCGGTGAGCGTGTATATCTACGACGCGGAAAGCATCGCGCTTGGCGGGTTGGTCAACGTGCGGCTTGGCACAGACGCGATCCCGACCTGCGCCGCCGTCATTGACTTTCACCGGAGCTGATGGCTGCTGTAAGGGCGAAACAGCTATGCTGTGTGCGCCGCCTTGATGTGCCCCGCGATGTAATGCGCTACCGCCATGATAGTGATCATGGGGTTGACTCCGCTTGCGGTGGGTAGGGCGCTGCCATCAGCGACATAGAGATTTTTCACGTCGTAGCTTTCGCCGGATGGATTGACCGCGCCAAGCGATGCATTCCCGCCGATGCGCGCGCTGCTCATCTGGTGGGCGCTGAACAGCGCGAAGGCATTCGGCTTCAAACCTTCCGCTTGGACGGCGTGGAGAAACGCTTCAAAACTGGCGTATTCGTTTTTCACTTTAAAGGGCGACTTTTCGGGACACGGGTAATAGACTAAATTGCGCGCGTGCGGGCTGGAGAGTTCGAACGCGCCCGCCGCGTGCAGCACTCGCAGCCCACCAATGATCCCCTGCATGAGATGTTTCGCGTCATAGGGGTGCAGCTTGTAATGAATCACCGGATCGCCCGCCGCGTTGAGCTTGACCGATCCGCCGAACTTGTCGCGCGTGATCACAATCACGTTGGAGAGGTGGGCGATCTGCTGCATGACGCGGCGATGCTGGCGCGCGCTCACCCACGTGGTCGCCAGCGCGGCGATGCCCGGATGAAGCGGGGCGGTTTCCAAGCGTGTGCCGTAGCCGCTTCCGTCCGCGTCTGCGAATTGGCGCGAGAGACGAGTCAGCGGCGCGCCTTCCCACCCGATGATTGGCTGTTCAAATACGCCGTAGAGCGGCGCAACCGGATGCAGCTTCAAGTTCGCGCCGATGTTGGTATTGGTCAAGCCGCTTCGCAGCAGCAGCGCGGGCGTATGGATCGCGCCGCCCGCCGCCACGACGATTTTCGCCTTCACCGTGACCGCGTGGGGGATCCCGTCTGATCCGGTGACGCGCAGCAGCACGCCCGCCGCCGCCCCGCGTTCAATCAGCACCCGTTGGGCATAGGCGTTGACGATCACCCGCGCGCCGTGATCGACTGCATCGCGCAGGTAGGTTTTCAGCACACCTTTTTTCGCCCCGTAGCGGCAGCCGAAGTTGCAGAATCCGCAGCGCAGACTGCCGCCATCGGTAATGCAGCCCTGTGCGTTGCGCGGCACGGGGATCATGTCGTAGCCGAGCGATTTCGCGCCGTTTTCCAACATGCAGTTATGCCCGTTGCCGATGCTCTCGTCATCGCTCACGCCCATGCGCGCCTGCACCGCATCCAAGCTGGCGGCGAAAGCGGGGGTATTCGCCGCGCTGAACCCGTATTCACGCGCCCATTCATTCAGCACCACGTCGGGCGTGCGTAAACTCGCCGTCCAGTTGATCGTCGTGCCGCCGCCAAGCGAACTTCCCGCCAGCACCGCGATCTGCAAGTCTTTCGATGCCAGTGTCCCCTGCTTCTCGTAGAGCATCTGCATACTTTGGAGTTCGCGCCCGTGAAAGTCGCGTTCGGCGTAGTAGCCGCCCTTTTCGATCACCAGCACATCGAAGCCCGCCGCCGCGAGTTCTCCCGCGACCACACCGCCGCCCGCGCCAGAGCCGATCACGACGACATCGGCGGTCAGCATGGTATCGCGGTGAATGTCCAGCGGGGTATAGTCGCGCGGGGTATCGACCATCTCCGGCGGGGTGTAGCCGAAGGTTTCCCATGCCGGATTGGGGGCGAATTCATCGCCATCCACCGGATGCAGCCCGTAAAACAGGAACAGCGCCAGCCGCTTGAACGCCTGAAAAATCTGCCGCGCCGGAGCAAGTTTGCTCAACCCCCATGCGCGGAGCGTGCGTTCTCGTTCGTCGGCGCTCATGTTGCTGAACGGCTCGTGGATGCCTACGCCGATCCGGTTGATCAGCGGGATTTCGAGCGTCTGTAACACCAGCTTGATCTGCTGGCGTTCACTCGCGTCCGTCGATTGTTCCAGTCCGATTTCGACATACGTCGCAAGGTCAACATCGGCGGCGCTCAATTCAAACAGGCGGGGGTCTTCGCCCGCTTCGGGGTAGAGCGCGGGCGCAAAAGTTTCACAAATGAGCTTGAGCGTCCGCCGTTCGCGGGGGGATAAAAACGTCATCGTCGCGCTCACAAGACATCTATTCAAACAATGATTCAATTATAGATCGGACGACAAAAAAGGGGGGGACGAAACGCGATGCTCCGTATCGACCGTTTCGGGGGCGGGTGGGAGGACACATATATATGTGTTTGGCACGGTGAATTTTGAGAGAAGATGTGTCCACATATGACCGTTTTTTGATTTTTGTGGACACATCTTTGGAAGGTTAGAAAATGGTTTGTGTGGGGCGCGGATGTGAGTGATCCGCGCCCTTTTGATTCAGCGTAGGCTAACCGTCGCAAAAGCGGCGCAAAGTCTTAACATTTTATGCTTGACAAAAAAACGATAAAGGTGTTAGCATCTGCAAATTAAACTAATATGCCCCTTGCTGAAGGCGATGATAGATGACTTCACGGAAAATTGCCGCGCTTGTGATTTGCGCTTGCTTGCTGATGATTGGCGGGGTGTTCGCGCAAGAACCCGAACCCACGCCGACGGACACACCCACGCTTGTCCCAACGGATACCGCAACGAGTACAGATACACCCAGCCCGATCCCGACGGACACGCCGACGAGTACGGATACGTCTACAGAAACGCCAACCGTTTTTCCCTCAACTACGCCCACCTTGACACTTACAGCGACAGCCGCGTATCCAGAAAGTACCGTCGAACTGACGGCTGAAGCGGTCCCGACATTTTATGATTTAATCCCCACAACTCTAGAGCCGATTGAACCCGATTTACCCATCCTGCTGTCCGATCCGCCGGAACCGTGGTGCTATTTCTGGGACTTTACTATTACAGACGGCGGTTTCACGCTTCCCGCGTCGTTCGGCGCGGGTCAGTGGGTGGAGGATGACGGGTGGGTGGGCGCAGTGAACATCGCGCTTCCCGCTAAACCTTCGATCAAACGCACGCTCGTACAAATTCAACGAACCTTCACGTCCACAACCTTGACCCGGATCGATTTTTACTATCATCGTCTCGAAGGAGACATCAACGCTTCCCCCGTGAGCGCGATTGAAACCTTGGGCATCTTCATCAATGGCATTCCCCGCCGGATTCAAGCCTTCCGCTATGCTTCGACAGAAGGCACATTCTACTGGACGGGCAGTGTTTCCGGCGCGACCCACATTTATCTCGAAAGCCAAGCGTCGTGGATGGGTTCCGGTGGCGTGGCAAACGGGAGTACCCGCATCACCAACGCGACCCTGCGCGGGCTTGGCACGAATCCGTTTGGCATGAGCAACTGTGACTTGCCAACCCCGACAGTCACCCCAACAGATACGCCGACAGAGACACCATCGGCTACCTCACTCTTTTATGCTTGTCGTGTTCATCCTAACGCAAATATCGTAATTTATGGTTATGCCACCGCTGAGGAAGCCGTCAGTGGTTTGACGGTGCCGACACCCCCCATCTCATTTTCAGAGTCAGATGTCCTGCGCGTAGATAAACGTGCAAGTCTATATGAAAATGTGGTTCGCGTTGAAAGCGAATCAAACCCCGGAATATGGTATTGGATCGATTCAGGGTTGGGTGTCACCCCTGAAGACGGCGCAAACTGTGATGGGCTATCCTTTGAGACGAGTGGCATGTATGCCGTTCGTATCCTCTCCGATGGAACACGAGCATGGGATATGCCGAGTGATCCAACATATCCTGACGATGACAATCCCCTGTTCGAGCGTCAGAGTATTATCACAGCTCTAAACCAGATTGGGATGGCTTTCGATGCGCTCTCATCGACGGCAGCTTCTCCTCAAGATGCCTTCAATCGAGTCATGCTTGAAAACAGCGGCACGGAAATCTTGCTCATTCGTACCGCGTCCACTTCAACGACAATAACAATTCCCAACTTCACCTATTTGTTTGGCACACTGTCAGGGCAAACGGTGTCACTTACTTACCCAAATGCTGCGTCAGGGAATTGCCTAACTACGCGAGAGTTCACCGACTCTAATGGGATCCGAATGCCAGCTTCTATTATCTGCAACGGACACCTCAGAGACAATTACGATGGAACAACACAACGATTGAGAGCAAGTCAATATACCATCGTTCATGAAATGGGACATATATTCGATGGTCGAACCAACTTTGGGTTAAGTGGACCTATAGATGGATCATTTGTGTTGGCTGATTGTGCTTCACCAGCAGGAACAGTTATGGGGATTTATCAAGGCTCGTGGCAACGGGGAAGACGCGGATGGGGAACGGGTCCACAGCAATACTACAATGGATCTCCGACACCAACTCCAATACCATTAATCACAGATTTTCAGCAAAATCCTGAAAATTCAGCAATCGAAGTAGCAGCTGACTCATTTCTCAACTGGGTATATCGAACTAACACAACTAATGGTGCCCAAGCCACCAATCCCTGTTTACAGACCCCATTACCTGCTCCTACTGCTTGGACAGGACAAGGATTTCGAAATCGTGAATGGAGTGGCACACCCTTACCAGCTTTTCTGGGGGACAGCACAGGTGTGACTGGCACGCCCGATCCTAGTTTGTCGGGTGATCGTAGGTACTACGATTTCGATAGCCGCATTCGCACAATTGTTGCGACATATGGATGGTAATGTGAGGTGAAAAACATGAAACGGTACGCTATGTCTGTATCTAGATGGTGGATTGTTGTACTTGTCATCAGCATAAATATTATCCCAAGCAGGGTGCTACAAGCACAGATACCCTACACTGTTCCATTGGTTTGGAACGAAAACCAAATTGCTATTGTCATTGAAGGACAAATTCAAATTCTCGATGCAACCACCGGGGAACTCATTCACCAACTAAATAATGCTTGGGGCGATATTTCTGCCACAGCTTGGAGTCCTGATTCACGATTTTTAGCGGTAGCTGGTGCTACCGGCAAAGTAGACATTTGGGACATGGAGTTAAGTGACTGGATACAATCATTGCAACTTGAATACCCGGCAAGTGTGCTCATCTGGGCTCAAACTAACAACCAAATCGTTACCATTGGCGGTGATGTTGCGGAAAATTTGAACGTGTGGGATGTATCAACAGGGATGCGGACAGCGTCACAGCGGGGCGGAGCAGCTCTCAACGCAGAATATGACCCTACTGGTCACTATCTTGCATTGCATACATCATTGTCATTATATGTGCTAGATGCCACTACTTTTACGGTTTTGTTAGCTTCTCCGTATGCGGAATGTTGTGATAACCAGCTGTCAACACTTTCTTGGAAACCAGATGGAACTCGGATTGTAACTGGCAGTATCAACGGTTTGATAACTGTATGGGATGCTACTACTTTATCACCACTAAATCAATTCGCAGCGAATCCCTATTATGTACAAGATAGCCGGGACGTTCCCGATCTTAGTTTATCATGGGTTCGCGATGTCGCGTTTGGCGCAGATGGAACGATTCAGGCAGTGAGTGGGGACGGCACATTGCGGCTTTGGGCCACAAACGGTGAGCTTATTGCAGAAGCCCAGACTGGGATCCTTGAAACCGCTGCGTGGAGTCCGTATGGGGCACGCTTGGCTGTGCAACGCAGTCAGAATGTAAGCCGTGCTGCCAACGGTGAGGCGCTCACCTCATCGGACGCGATTATGCAAATCATTACCCCGTTTGCTTCTCCCGAACGCCTGCAAGCCATCGCTGAACAATGCGGCGCGCCCCTCACGGTTAATCGCCAATTGGACTCCGCCATCGACGCGGCGGACATGACGAGCCTAATCGCGCAAGTCGAATCGCTCCCGACAGAGACAATCCCACCCGCTTGCGCCGCCGACTTGATCGCCGTCGCGGAAGCGATCCAAGCGCAGTAATCTACGAACCGCCGATAGGTTGATTCATCCGGTCAAATTTGCAGCATGAATCAACCTATCGGCGCTCAAATCTACAACCCATTTCAAAATTCAATTTCTAGCCGAGCAGACGTGCAGGACCAAACAAGTTTCGCGCGCATCCCTACAACCGCGATTTTTGAAATAGGTTCTACATCAACATTCGCAAAATATGGACATCAACAGACATGGATTCGCTTCGGCTTTGCTTCAACTTTACACATAAGCCTCAATTATTGAGCGACAACCCCCAAGCCCAACTCGATCACCAGCGCGATGATCGCCGCCCACAGCAGCCCGCCAAAGGTCAACCACGCCCACAGGTGAATCGGGCGGGCATTGAGCGCCATGCCGACTGCCGCGCCAATCTGCGATCCGGTGGTGAGGGGGGCAAGCAGCCCTAATCCGATCACGCCGTAGCGATTCCACACTTTGCGAACGGGATTGTTTTCGCTGCCGAGGATTTTGTCGCCGCCGCGCTTCATCAGCCAATCGCGCACAGGCTGACCGAGAAAGACCACCAGCGCCGCGCCCACGCTGTAGCTGACTGCCGCCGTGATTACGACGATCAGCGGCGGCACGCCAAGCGCCCGCCCCGCCGGAATCGATCCCCACAGGGACAAAAACGCAACGCCGAAAATTGAGGCAAGCGCGGCGAAATCAGGCATGGAGTTTTTCGTGTGCGCGTATTTTCAATCGTGCAACGAGGTTATCCAATTGAAGATACCCCTCAAGATAAGGAATGTGAGCCGTAAACATCAAACGCCGTCCATTGAGGATTGCGGGCGCGACATATCGCGCCCCTACAGACGTTTCGCGTGGGCTACAACGCCACAATACGATTCGCCACCTTCAATTGGCGCGGGAACATTGGCAGAAAGTCGATGAGCGATTCATAACGTCCGGCAGCTTTTTCGTTCAGGTAGCGGCGCAGCACGCTGATCATGCCGGGGAGAATCGTGATGCCGCGCACCTTGCGTTCCATCAGCACATACGCATCGGCTTCGGCTTTGCTCATGTGATCTTCGAGATAGATCGCCGCCGCGCCCGCCACAAACAGGTTGGTGAACTGTTCCTGCCATGTTGGATACATGCTCTGGAATTGATCGCCCACCGGAAGCGGAGTCTGCGCGATTTCCGCGATTTTGTTGGAGTGAATCCGCAAATAATTCATGAGCAAACTGCGCCCATACTGCGCCAGCGCCGTGCGATAGATATATGCCGGGTCTTCGTCATAGGGCCACGGCGGGCTGTCTCCCCACGCAAGGCGCGGCGGGATGATCGCCACCAAGTCGTTGCCCAACCGCACCCCCAATTCTTGATCGCCGGGGTAGCAGATGTTGGGCATGAAGAAGAAGCGCTCTTGAATATCGCCAATGAACTGCGACAAGAACGGCTTGAACTGAATCCCCGTGAACATGCGCGTGGAATCTTCAACCGCTTTGGTCCATTCCTCGCTCGTTTCTTCCCACCAGTGAGTCAAGTCGGCGCGTTCGTAAAAATCGCGCAGCATCTCGTTCCAGCGGGCAGGCATCCAGCGCGGCGGGCGCTCAACAGAGAAGTCGGGCATTCGCATCACCAGCGCCAGCGTGAACAACGCTTCCATCGGCGCGCGCTGATCGAGCAGGGTTTGCAGCGCCGTGATTGCATCGTGCGATTTGAATGCCGACACAAATTTGCGGGTAGCGCGGGCGTGCGCGTGTGTGCCGTGCGGGCGGCGGTCTTGGGCGACATCGGGGAAGCGAGTCGCCGCCAGCGCCGCCGACATCAGCCGCGCGCGATCATCAAGTTTGACGCTGACATCCGAAAGGGTCATAGCTGCTGGTCGTCCAGTATGGGTCTGTAGGGTCTTGGATATGGAGTCTTATTCTCGCAAAAATCCACTCTGATTGTATCCATAAATTTGTGTTTGATCAGTGAAAGTTTGGAAGTTGGATCACATTGGGACAGGTCAAATTTAACAATTTGTGATCAAAGTGTCACCGTTTGTGCTGGCGGGTGTTCTATGTTATGAGTCCTGCATCACCCCCCGGAATTGTGCCATGCGCGTAGCGATCTTTACCGAAACTTTTCTGCCTAAAATTGATGGCATCGTCACCGTCGTCTGCCTGCTGATCGATCACCTGACCAAGCGCGGCATTGAAACGGTTGTTGTCGCGCCCAAAATGGGCGTGGATCAGTACAAAGTCACGCCCGTGATTGGTGTGCCGGGTGTCCCGCTTCCGCTGTACCCGGAACTGCGCGTCGGACCTCCCACGCTTTCGACATATCATCAGGTGAAAGCGTTTAAGCCGGATATTGCCCATTTCATCCATCCGGTGCTGATTGGCGTGCCGGGCATGTTGATGGCAACACGGCTTGGTATTCCAAAGGTCGCGTCATTCCATCTCGATCTGGCGCGCATCGCCCATCATTACAATCTCGGCATCCTTGAGCCAGTCACGGATGCGCTCACCCGTGTGGTGTTCAACGCGGCGGATTATTCGCTCGCCCCCTCCAAGCTGATCCTCAACGACATGCAAAAGATCGGCGTGAAGCGCGTCGGTTTGTGGAAACGTGGTGTCGATGCGGAAAAATTCAACCCGCGCTATCGTAATGCCGATATGCGCGCGCAGTTGAGCGACGGTCATCCCGAAGATACGCTGCTGCTGTATGTAGGGCGGCTCTCGAGCGAGAAGCAGATCGATAAGCTCAAGCATGTGTTGGATCGTGTGCCGGGTACGCGCTTGGCGATTGTCGGCAGCGGACCCGCCCGCGAAGAACTCGAAGCGCATTTCGCGGGCACGAACACCAAGTTTCTCGGCTACATGACCGGCGAACCGCTCTCGCAAGCCTACGCCAGCGCGGATATGTTCGTGTTTCCGTCGAGTATGGAAACGTTCGGCTTGGTGGTGGTCGAAGCGATGGCGGCGGGACTGCCTGTGGTATCGTCGCGGGTGGGCGGCGTGCGCGATGTCGTGCAAGAAGGCGTGACGGGCTACACCTTCGATGTAGGCGATGTGGATGCGCTCGTCGATGGCGTGCGAAAGATCGCCGTGAGCCGCGAACGCATCACCGAAATGGGAATCGCCGCGCGCGCGTTTGCCGAAACACAAACATGGGACGCGATGATGGACGAAGTCATTGACCTGTATCGCGAATTGATCGTCATGCGCGATGGAGCAGCGATCACGGCGGCATAGGGGCGCTTCATATCACACGGCGGGAATTATACGGTGGGGTCAGGGCGAAACGCGATGCGGAGCATCGACAGTTTCGCACCCCGCCCTATTCCTCATCTACTTTGCATTCGTTGGCGATATTGCGAATCGCCAACACTTCTGTCGGGCGCTGCGTGTCAAGTCCGTTCAGCTTGCCCATTTCATCCCACAGCGAATAATCGCGCCACCACACGTCGGTGATGCTGCGCCCTGCCCGCCGCGCGGCTTCACGTCGTTTGGCTTTGTGCAGCGCGCGTTCGTACACCGTCATGCGGCGCAGCCGCTTAAATTCGCGGCGAAAATCGGCATACGAACGGGTATCCCCCCACTTTTGTGAATCATCCATAGAGACTGCTCCTACGCACTTCAGACATTTATGCTTAAAGTGTAGCACAATTGTTCTGTGATAGCGGGACATATGGACGTTTTTGGCGCTAGATTTTTCTAACCAATATTCAACCTGCATTGAAAAAATTCACGATAATCTCACGATATTGGTGAAAAAGTGACCTTTAGATGTATGTAGTTTGAAACCGATTAAGTTTACAATCGAGATCATAAGACTAAGCGGTCAGTCTTAATTGTACTCACACATTATAGCCAAAGGTTTCCACATGGACGACTTTACCCCCTACGATCTTGCCGCCTGTGCCATTTTCGTCCGTTCTGTGGGAGTGCTGGAACACAGCCCGCGCGCCATTTCGCTGATGTGCAAAATCATCCGCGAAAAGGATGTGTATGTTGCGCTTCAAGTACTCGAAGTTGTTGGCGCGATGCTCGACTACATTCACACGCGCGTGTCCATTCCGCCGCTCTATCGCTATGATGATCGCTTATTGGCGATTGAGAACGCGGCACAGCGCGCGCAAGTGAAAGAAGCCGTCGAGCAAATCTTCGCGGTCTATGTGGCGGATTTTCGTCACTTGATCGCCCAAAGCGGGGGATACGTGGGGTTATCGCGTTCCTTAAACTAAAACCCTTATCAGCAGCATTCATTTTTACAGGCGGGGCGAGTCGTGATGACTCGCCCCGTTTCACGACTCGCCCTGACCCCTGCAAACCTGTCTGCAAGCCGTCGAGTCTGCTCCCCTCTCCGTTAACGGAGAGGGATTGGGGGTGAGGGCAAAAAGGCGCTTTTCCAACCAACTTCTCGATTCACGCGGTTAATCGCCTCACACTGCTTACATGGGGCTACTTGACACATCTGTTATAATGGAACGTGTGTTCGCAATTCAAGCGCGTTTGCCCGCTCATCCGTCTGCGGGTAGATGCGCTTTTTGATTCGCCGGAAGGGAGTTAAACCATGCCCAACAAAGCGGAGGATCATCAAGAACAAACACCCAACGAAGCCAAGTCCCCACCCAGTTTTTTAGCATTTCGCAAGCACATCTACCGCCGCATCGACGAACCGAAGCATCTCGCCTATCTTCACAACTACTTGAGCGCCATCGCGGAGCGCGGCGACCAGCAGTTGATCGTGTCGATGCCGCCGCGACACGGCAAAAGTTTCACGCTTTCGCGGTTGTTTCCGGCGTGGTATCTGGGCATCCACCCGGATCACCGAGTCATTCTTGCCAGCTATGGCGCGTCACTGGCGATCAAGAACAGCCGCGCGGTGCGAAACATCCTCAACAGCCCTGTTTACCGCGAGCAGTTCCCGTTGATCAAGCTCGCCAACGACGCGCGCAGCGCCGAATCGTGGGACATCGCGGAGCATGGTGGCGGGATGGACGCGGTAGGCGTTGGCGGCGGGATCACGGGCAAGGGCGCGCACCTGCTCATCGTGGACGATCCCGTGAAAAGCCGCGCTGAAGCCGAAAGCGCCCATATGCGCGATTATCTGTGGGAATGGTTCAACAGCGATCTCTACACCCGCCGCGAACCGCACGCATCGATCATCATTGTGATGACGCGCTGGCACATGGACGATCTTGTTGGGCGGCTGCTGCGAAACCAGCCGGATTCATGGACGTACATTCGCCTGCCCGCGCTTGCCGAAGCAAACGACCCGCTCAATCGCGCTGTGGGAGAGGCGCTGTGGGAAGCGCGATTTCCGGTCACGGCGCTGCGCGAAATCGAAGCCAACATCGGCGCGTATGCCTTCGCGGGCTTGTATCAGCAAAACCCGATTCCGCAGGCGGGTGGGCTGTTCAAGCGCGGCAGTTTCAACCTGATTGATGTGCCGCCAACGGATTTTCTCTACCGCGTGCGCTTCTGGGATTTCGCCATGTCCGAGCGCGAACACGCCGATTACACCGCTGGTGTGTTGATGGGCATGACGACGGACGAACGGTTTGTCGTGCTGCATGTCGAACGTTTTCGCGCCGAATGGACGGACGTGCTTCCCCGTGTGATCGCCACCGCGCGCGCCGATGGCACAAACGTGATCGTCGGCATGGAGCAGGTCGCGTATCAGTCGCGGGCGGTGCAGCAGTTTTTAAGCTCAGAAGGCATGGCGGGGTATGCGGCGTTCGGTCAAAAGCCGGAAGGTGAAAAATTTGTACGCGCGCTCCCGTTCGCGGCACGCGCCAGTCAAAAGCTGGTCGATCTTGTGCGCGGCGAATGGACGGATGCGTTTCTTGACGAACTCGTCGCTTTCCCGCAGGGCGCGCACGATGATCAAGTGGACGCGGCGGGCGGCGCGTACACCAAACTGGTCGAACTGCACACACTTCAGCAGCCGCGCCGCGCGCTTCCCGTTTCCACGACGAAATACACCTAACCAAACCCCACCCCGAATTCGGGGCAGAGGGGGCGACAGCAGCATTTGTGTAGGGGCGGCTCGTGAGCCGCCCGCAAATAGTGCCAAACTCTAGGGGCGGCTCGTGAGCCGCCCGCCAACAACGGGCGCATCACGATGCGCCCCTACAAGAAACCGATCTATCGGTAATTTTTAGTGTCGCCCCGCAAACGACTTCGGGGTGGGGTTTTCGTATCGCTACGGAGGCAGCACCGTATTCGTCGGCGTGGATGTGACCGTTCCCGTTTCGGTCACAGTGGGCGTAGCCGTCGCTGTGCCTGTCGCGGTTGCGGTTGCTGTCGCCGTACCTGTTGGAGTCGCCGTTGGGGTGGGGGTATTCGTCGGCAGCGTCCCCGTGACCGTTGGCGTATTCGTCGGTGGTGTCCCCGTGACCGTCGGTGTCGCCGTCGGCGGTGTACCTGTCACGGTTGGCGTAAACGTCGGTGTGTTGGTCTTGGTCTGCGTCGGAGTCCATGTTGGCGGCGGCGGCGGCGCGGGCGGCGGCACAACAAACGGAATCCCACGCAAATCACCCGCTGTTGTGATCACGGTGGGCGAAATCCACGCCAGCAAGCCGCTGGGCAGTTGAATTTGATACCAACCCGTCCCGCGTGAGCTAATGCCGACGATGCGGAATTCCTGCCCCGCGCGTCCGGTGGCGACGATGTAATGGAGCGTGCTGTCACCCGCGCGGATGTTGGCGCGCGGCACGGCGATCACGACGCGCGGAATGGCGCTCACTTCCGGCGTAGGCGTGCCAGCGGGCGTATCCGTCGCTTGTGGGGTGGGCGTGCTGGTCGGCTCAATTTCTGGCGCAAACGGCGGCGGATTATTTTCCACGCGCAGCGGAAGCACGCTGAAATTGCGTGTTTGCCCGCCGGGAAGCCCGACGGTTAGGCGCAGTTCATACAAGCCATCCTGCACCTGCGTGGTATCCCACACGCCAAGCAGATCATTTTGCACGCTGGCTGTCTGCGGCAGCACCGCCGGAGAATAATCATCGCCCAGCGGTTGGAAATTGGCACCCAATTGACGGAAGGTAATGAAGTAGTTGAGCATGTTCGGTACGTTTGCCGAACCGTAAATTGGGAATTCGCCGCGCACCGTATATACAGCGGGCGGATACAAAATATTGGCGTTTGGATCAACGCCTTCGGGTACGGTCAGCGTGGCGGGGTCTTGCAGAGCAAACGGCTGCGCGTGATTGCTTAAATCGCCCGATTCCGCGCCCGCTTCCGTCCCCAATGTGGGAACGCTGAACACCGCCACCAGCGCCGCCATGAACAGCAGCGCTGCCCCCATCAGCGGAATCCAAAGCGATACTTTCATCCGATTCATGGTATTTACCTCGATCCGTAGAATCGATTGCAACAGTTTCTAAACGTTATTATAGTCGAAAATGTTCCCGCCGTAGGGGAAGCGGTGGGTTTCATCGACGTTAGAAGTGTGGGGGAATGTGGTTAAGTCAAACTGGGTACGCATCTATTCACGGGGCGCAAGTTCGTCGGGCGTTGGGCGTTGGAATAACGCAAACCAAGGCTTCATCATCGCTTCGGTAATATAAAAGCTTGTCTGCGAAGGCTGCGAATTTCTCGCCGCAAGCCGACGCAGCAGCTCATCTTCTGATACGTCGAGAAAGTGGACTTCGCTGCTCGCCCCAAGCTGCTTCGCTCTAGCGCGATAGGCTTCGCGTTCCTCTCGTGCCCAAAAGCCGAAATCGAGGATGACATTCGTTCCCAATTCAAGCGCTCTACTGGCGATCTTCCAGAGCATCGCCTCAATGAGACTATGCCGCGCATCATGTTCTGGGTCTTCAGCATCTTGACCGAATAGACGGACGTGCCATTCATCGGGTGTCAGTCGCAAGGCTGATCGCTCATGCTCAAGCTGCTTTGCGAGCGTGGTTTTCCCGGAGCAAGGAAGTCCAACCATCAAGTGGAGAGTCGCCATGCTTATTCCTAAGGTGAAAATGTCCGTCTAATCGCGCTTGAGTGTCCACACGGCGAAATACAGGCAGATCGCCGTGATAATGGGCGGGAAAACCAGCGGCGCGATGATTTCGATAAACACGTTCCAGCCTATGCCAAACGGAAGCAAGCGCATCAAGTTGATCGACGCGAAGTACCCTATCCCGATCAGCAGGGTCGAAACGGATGCTGTTGTGCGCGAGAGCGTATTCGCGCCCATGAACAAGCCAACACCCGCGATCATGATCGTTTCCAGCACCAACCGCAGCACCGATGTCCCCAACGCCGCGATAATCGCGAAGCGCATCCCAATGCCGCTGTTCACCCCCAACAGCGTGTCATATTGAATCACTAGCGCAGGCAGCGAACACAGCATGGCAATGCTCAATGGCAGCACCATATCTTCGGTGTAGCGCCACACCGCCGCCGCGCCTTTGCTGGCGAGAATGCGAGTGAGCGTGCGCGGAGTCGTCCGCAGAATATCAAGGCTTCGACTGCGCCGTTCGTCCGCGACATGCGCCGCCGCCAGTTTCCCCACGCTGTACAGCACAATCACATGGAGCGCCAAACCGAGCGGCACAAGCACCAGCGACACGGTGACAATCGGCATGATGAGCGTGAACATTGCCGGAATCAGAAACGATGCCAGCACCAACACGACTTGCGCGATATACATGCGGATGAGCGAATGCACATCCAGCACGAAGGTTTTCCAGTAGCCGCCCAAATGCCGCCGCACCACTGAATCGGACCGCCGCGCCCACGGGGGCAAATTTTCGTCCAAATGATCCGTCGTAAATTCGACCAGCTTGCGCGCACTCAAGACGGGATCGACGTTGAGTGCAGATTGGCGCTTCAATATGCGTTTGGCATTCAAAGCCATTGGTACATCCTGACAATAAACCTGTATACGGATTATACCAGCAGCACTTGGCATAGGTTCATAACGATATTCGATGCCAAAAACAGCCGGTTCTCAAAACGCCCGTTTCGAGAACCGCCCCTACTGGTATCCTCATGCGTCGTTCAACTGGTAAATCTGGATCAAATTGCCGCACGTATCATCTAACATGGCGACGGTGCTTTGCCCAAGATTCGTCGGCTCCATCGTAAAGACCACGCCCAATCCCTTCAGGCGCTCATATTCCGCGTATACATCATCGACTTGAAACGCTGTGAACGGGATGCCATCCGCGACGAGCGCCGCTTTGAGCGCTTTCATGGTGGGATAGTCGGCGTTCGGTTCAAGCAGCAGTTCGACACCGTCCGGCGCATCTGGCGATACAACAGTTAGCCAGCGCGCATCGCCCAACGGCAAATCGCGCTTTAACACAAAGCCCAACTTTTCCGTATAGAACGCCAGCGCCTTGGCTTGATCGCCCACCGATACGCTCGTCAGCATAATCTTGATGCTCATGGGTGTTTTCCCTCTCTTAACAACTGGCTGGCTTTAAAACAGCCAAGATTGCGAAAGTCACTCGGACTGCACCCGTACTGCTTCTTGAACGCCTTGCTGAACGCCGCGTGTGAGTCATAGCCCGCCGCCATCGCCACTTCCATGATGTCAATCGCGCCAAAGCGGAGCTTGTATCCCGCGCGCTCAAGGCGAATCCGCCGCACATACGCGCCTGCGCTCTCGCCCGTCACCGACGTAAACACGCGATGAAAATGGGGAATCGAGAAGCCCGCGACTGATGCCAGCACATCACGCCGCAGGGGTTGATCAAGGTTTGCGCGGATATACCGCTGCACAGCAAGGATACGTTCGTGATTCAGTGTGGATGATGCAGTCTGTGTGAACATGAGATCATTATCCGCTGACAGAACAAGCGTTCATTAGTCCAAATGTATCGTGTTGCATGTCTTAAACCCACCTAAACGAAGACGATTGGGGGGATTTGCTCTTGATTATCCACTCACGTTCCCGCGATCTTGTTTGTCAGACGTGAATTTCGTGTGTAGGGGCGGCATTTATGCCGCCCCCTGCGTCGGGCGCGATATATCGCGCCCCTACGAACAGAATTGATTCGCACAACCGCATGTATGGAGAGGCGCAGGGGAATGTTTTCTGTCTTTCTCTGCGATAAATCTCTTGTTTTCCCTACGGCGCTGTCGCCACGAAGCGCACCGCCGCGATGTTAAACGCACAGTCTGCGCTCGTTTCTACCGGATACACATCCGATACCGCCCGCCCGGACGGATCGAGAAGCTGCACGGTATACGACGCGGCGCGCGCTTGATCGCCAAGCTGGAGTTCAAAGCCGCCCGCCCCTGCCGCGCGATTGCTCCCTGTCGCCAGCGTCTGATCCACGCCATCGCCAACGATTCGCACACCGTAGCCATCCACCGCCGCACCATTGAAGTCGATCACGGTGCCAGTGATACTCGACCAATTGCAGCCGCCGCGCCCTTCGGGGTTGGTGATGTAGACGACGGTTGATCCGCGAATGACTTGCAGTGCGAACGGGAAATTCGGAGCAGGAGTGGCCAGTGGATCGCCGCCTGTTCCAGCGCCGCCAGCGGCGGATGCTCCCGGCGTTCCAAGCGAAATCCCCAACTCGGACAGCGGCACCGGCGTAAACGTCGCGCTCGGCTCAAACGTGGGGGTGAGCGTGATTGTCGGTGTGTTGGTGGGCGTGTTCGTCGGCGCAGTCGTCGGAGTCAAACTTGGTGTAGGGGTTTGCGATGCCAGAATCGGGAACGGGGTATTGGGCGCGAACGGATTAAGCGCCGAATACGGGTCTTGCCAGATGGCGATCACCCAATAGAGCGCGCCGCAGGTCGCCAGCGCGAACACAATTGTCAGGAAGTTATACAGCGGAGCGCGGCTCGGCGGTCTGCGGTCAATGCGCCGTGAGGCAAGCCGCCGTTCTTCGTCGCTTTGGGGACGCGGCGGCGGTTTCAGCCGTGCTTGCTGTCGCAGTTCTTCGGGCAGCGGGGGAAAACGATCCTGCGGCGGGCGATACGGCTGCACATTCGGTCTCCCCTGCGGCGTGGGATCAGGATCGGTGTATTCGTCCTCATCCTCCAGCTCGTCGGTGAATGCTTCATCCGCCCCCACAGGCACAGTGTCCGCCCCTTCATCGTGGGTCACACCCTCCCCATCTTCATAGCCGTCTCCCCGCGGGACATTCACCTCAATGTCGGCTGATTGGACTGGAGCGGACGGTGTGTGATTGGGGGCATCCAACGAGTCGAGCACCGCGAGAATGTCATCTAAAGATGTGTCATCTTGCGCTGACGACTGCACCGCACCAGAAGGGGTTTCCTCAGGCGCGGGGGAAGTGTTTTCTTCGTTTTCGGGATCATTACCGGGGATCAGCCGTTCGTCAGTCACACACCCTCACTTTAGGATTGCCGGGGATTCACGCACATGCGCCAAAAATAATGGATTGTCTGCCGTGCGTAGGGCGGGGTTTTGACCCCGCCGTATGTTAATGTTAGCAGCCGAATGAGGCGAGTCTCGTCCTTACAATACCTTGCGTCGTTAGAACGGGCGCGTCTGCTTGAAATTCACCAGCGCCAAATTTTGTTCGCAGTTGGCGGTGAACACCACCGTCACCTGTTCGCTGACAGGCGTGCCGCCGAGCGATTCCAGCACGACGATATAAGTTGCCAAACTCACCTGTGTGGATACGGGAATTTCCCACCCCGACGGTCCATACAGCGTGTTCGATCCGCTGATAGAGTATGTATCCACGCCTGAACCAAACACATGCACGCGGATGCCCGTGAGGGGTTGATCGTTCACATCGGTGACCACGCCGCCCAAGCCCTGCCACAAACATCCTGCCGAATTGGCGAAATTGCGCGTTAGGGTATACGGCTCACGCAGCGAGAACGGGAACGGTGACTGCGTTGGACCCAAATCTGCCTGTGTGATGAACACCGTGGGCGTAAGCGTGACCGTCGGTGTGAGTGTCACCGTGGGCGTGGGCGTATTGGTGGGGGGCAGAGTGCCTGTCGGCGTGAGCGTGACCGTTGGAGTTGCCGTCGCTGATGGAATCGAAGTGAACGTCAGCGTAGAAGTTGGCGTATCCGTCGGTGTCTGCGTGATCGACGAGGTGACTGTCGGGGTATGCGTTTCTGTCGGCGTGAAGGTTTGCGTCGGCGTAGAGGTGCGCGTATTCGTCGGCGTATTCGTCGGCACAGGCGTATCCGTCGGCGATGGAATGACGACGATTGTTGGGATGGCAACTTGTGCAATCGCGCGTTCCGGCGGGGGTGCCGCCAGCCGCGAAACGACATAGATAATCCAAAAAATGGACAGCAGCAAAAAGATAAGGCTGATAATGTTGTAGATGCGCGCGTTTCCTTGACCCATACGTTTCCCTACCGTCCCTCTGCGTCACGCCGTCTCACGTGTAGATCATGCTATATATGGGCTTGTCGAAACTTGTTTCGTCCGTGCCAAGCCCACCTATCAACCTTCTAAAAACGATGTCTAGCTCCCGATATAAAACTCGATTTCCGCGTCTGCAACCAGCGATTGCAGCCAATTATCAAAATACGTTTGCGCCAGCAGCGCGCGTTTTTCGTCCGGCACTGGGCGAGTCGCGCGTTCCAACGGCTGTAATACATGATAACCGAGCATTGTTTGAACCGGACCGACAATCGTGCCCGGATCAACCGAAAACGCCAAGTCTGCGAGCGATTGTTCGAGCAGTTCTTCACGGGTGAACCAACCGAGATCGCCGCCGTTGGTGTTCGTCGTCATATCGAGCGAATATTCCGCCGCCAGCGCCGCGAAATCATCGCCCGCTTGCAGCCGCCCGATCACGACGAGCGCCGTTGCTTCGTCTGCCAGCAAAATATGCCGCGCGCGTACTTGATCAACATCGCCATTCAGCGGGGCGGTCACTTGATCGCGCATCCGCAGCGTGGTGAGTGTATCGCGCACGATCCCGCGATATTCTTCGACGGTATATAAGTTTTCTTGCAGCCATTGAGTCCACGCGACATCGCCGCCTGCCATTTCAATGTTCGACGCGATTTCAGCATCAATCTCGGCATCGGTGATTACTACGCCAGCCGCCGCCGCCGCTTGGTTGATCAATTTTTGTTCTACCAGCGTCCCCATGACCGCCGCCTGCATCGCCGCCACTTGATCGCCTAAAAACTGCTGTTGTTCGTAGCGGTTGATCAGCCGTTCGTAGTCGCGCAGCAGGATACCTTCGCCGTTCACGCTGGCGATCAGCGGGTTTCCGTTGGCATCTGTGGGCAGCGCTGCCGGAATGGTCATCCCCCCAGAATCGGCTGGCGCAGTCGTCGCTTGCGCGCTTACATCTTGACTGCTTATGTCCGTCGCATTGTTCGTCGTTGACTCACCGCCGCCGCACGCGGCAAGCGCCAGCATCAGCGCCGCGCCAGTGATAAGGCGGAAAAAGGCTGTTTGCAAACCCAAAGCGTACTCCAATCCGTACATCAAGCACGGCGATTCATCTCGCCCATACCTGTAATGTTCAAGGGGTGTTCCTCAACTACATCCGCACATTATAACAAACTTGTGTGGTTGTGCATCCGCGCGGGGTAGTACATTACGGGCAGCATCGTTACAATTCCGTGTATAAATAACCTTCATTCCAACCAGAGGATTTTTTATGTCTACCCCCACCGTCGATCTTAACCAACTGCTTGGCTACGAATTCCCCGATTTGCACTTCACCTACACCGAACGCGATGTCAGCCTGTACGCGCTCGGCGTGGGAGCGCCTGCCAACCCGGTTGATCAAGATGAACTTCGCTTCGTGTATGAGCGATCCAGCGAAGGTTTCCGCGTGCTGCCCACTTTCGCCGTGCTGTTCCCCGGCAAGCTGATCGATGTGCTGATCAGTGGCGAACTTCCCGGACTCAAATTTAACCCCATGATGCTGCTGCATGGTGAACAATATCTGGAGATCAAACGCCCGATTCCCCCCGCCGCCACCATCACCTGCAAGCCCAAAATCAAAGCCGTGTACGACAAAGGCAGCGGCGCGCTCGTCGTCACCGGGACACCCTGCTATGACGAAAGCGGCAGCGAGATTGCCTACACCGAATCGTCAATGTTCATTCGTGGAGTCGGCGGCTTTGGCGGCGAACGCGGACCGTCGAGCGACATCAACCTGCCGCCGGATCGTGAACCGGATGCCATCATCCGCGAGACGACGAGCGACAAACAGGCGTTGATTTACCGCCTCAGCGGCGACATCAACCCCCTGCACGCCGATCCCATGATGGCGGCGCTCGGCAATTTCGAGAAGCCAATTTTGCATGGATTATGCACGTTCGGGTATGCAGGGCGGGCGGTGCTAAAAACCTTCGCGCAGAACGATCCAGCGCGCTTCAAGAGCATCAAAGTGCGCTTTGTGAAGCACGTTTTCCCCGGCGAAACGTTGATCACCGAGATGTGGCGCGAAAGTGATACGCCAGAACACGCGGAGCGTGTCATTTTCCGTGTCAAAGCCGCCGAACGCGATGTCGTCGTGCTGTCCAACGCGGCAGTCGAGTTGGGATAATCCGCCGCGCCGCTCTAGGCGACGATAGATTCTTGCCCATCCGCGAATCAACCTATTGTCGTTCCAATTTAACGATTACCTCTCTTTTTGCTCTTGTCACATTTCTTAGCTCAGGATGTGTATGAAGCGCTTTAAGCCGATTGCACATCAGTAAATGTCACTTAAATCGGGTTGTGATTTAAGTGACATTTAGAATACTTCCCAGCTATGCCAAGAACAAACGATGATGATGAAATCCTAAGGCGGTTTGGCGAACATCTCCGCCGATACAGAATCGCCAAAAACCTTACGCAAGAGGAGTTAGCTGCAAAAGCAAGATTTAGTCGTTCCTATTACACAGAAATAGAAACCGGAAAACGAAATATTTCACTGCTCAACCTCAAGAAATTGGCTGATTGTCTTGAAATCAGCCTTGCTGAGCTAGTGAGCATAGGATAAGCATGAATGTCGTTTACGCATAATGGTAAAAAATATGCTTCCTATAAGCACCCAATTCTTGAGTACATCCTAGAGAAAGAACTTGAACGTTCTTCAAAACCCCCAGATGAAATCCCCTTCACCTATCAAGATATAGCACAGGCAATGGAAGCTTTAGGGATAAAGCGCGAACGTCAGGCATCAAGGTCGAACTTTACAATTGATTTACTTCGGCGCTCAAATACGCATGAGCAGCGCGTTCCTAGTTCAGTATGGGACAGAGGCTATGACTTAGCGCGCGCACCTAAGCGGCTTGCGAGAGAAAATATTGCGGGGCGGCTCGTCAAAAAAGAATTGATGCCTGAAGAAGTGTGGATTGTATGGGGTGAGATCGGCACGGAAGACACAATAGATGTTGAAAATACGGTACCTTTGGAAGTTCGCCCATTTTTGGGTAAAGACGAAGGGGCTTTACTGTCGGTAATGGACTATTGTGACGTACTTTCCTACGCAATCAACAACAAACCAAAGACAGTGATGCGCGTTCAGCACCCGAAGAAATGGCAGCCCGGAGAAGTAGATGGTCTCTACCTTTCAATGGTAGACGACAAACCGATTTTATATCCGGTCGAAGCAAAGGCACTTAGCACGAATGATGATGTGAATTTGGAACAGGTGCAGGAAGCGTATAACACCATTATTGGAAAATTTGAGAATATTAAAATTATCCCAATCGCAGTACAGATGATTTCAGAAGGTATGTTTATAGCTATTTTTGAGGCTGAAAACGAAAACTCCAGCAGCTTAGTGATCACTCACCGTCTCAAAGTGATCATAACGCCCCCGATTGAAAGCTGGAAGAAAGGCCCACGCCGCAAAGCCTCAACTCCACAGTGACAAGCAGATAACTGTGCTGTAGAATGTCCGAATCGAGTGACAGTCAGTAGAGTGGATATTATTGAGTGCCATTTTCATTTCATCCCCCTACCGGTAGACCATGTGAAATCTGTGAACGTCTACGTGCCCAAAACCATGTATTACCGATCGTCGATACCCAAAACGGCAAGGCTTCTTCTGCGAACAATTTTCCATTTCACAACTGGTATAACTTTGTCTTAGGTTATGCACCTCAATTTCCAGAATATATGCTTCGGCGCGAGGGCATCACTTCCAACGATCTTGTTATTGATCCGTTCATGGGTTCGGGTACTACACTTGTCGTTTGCAAGGATGCGGGTATCCCTTCGCAGGGGGTAGACGCAAACGACTTTATGGTCGATGCCGCTCGAACAAAACTTGCATGGGATGTCGATCTCGCAGCATTGAAGATGCAAAGAGATGAACTGCTGCACAACATTGACGTGGTTTTCCAAAAATATAGATGGAGCATCCAAGAGCCAAATCAACCGTCGCTATTTGGGTATCAAAACCACAGTGAAACAGACTACCAAGAATTAGTGGCAAGACGACCAAAACTGCTGCTCCAAAAATATCTGTCCGACATACCCTTCGCTAAAGCCACACTCATCGCCGATGTTATAAAACTTCATCTAGAGAACAATCCGCTCCGTCCCTTCTTTGACTTGGCATTGACCTCCATCATTGTACCCATTTCCAATATTCGTTATGGTCCCGGGTTCGGCGTTGTGAAACCGAAGGATGACGTAGATGTCCTGTCCATTTACGCCAACAAACTAAACCGGATGATTGCCGATTTAGAAACGGTGGATGCTCGGCAGCGGCAAACCGCTGCTGAAGTGAAATTAGGAGATACTCGGCGCTTATCATGCTACGTTGAACCCAACAGCGCCAAGCTCATGATCACATCTCCACCCTATCCGGGGGATCACGAATACACGAAACATACCAAGTTAGAACTGCTGTTTCGGGGTTATGCAAATGACCACAAAGAATTCCAAACCATCAAGAAAAGAATGATTAGGGCATCAACGACAAATCTGTATGTGGAAGATGCAGATCGTGAACCAGTCGCTGATATGCCCAGTATTCGTAGTGTAACAAGCGAAATACAAAAACGGCTTGATGAAGACGGAGCGACGAGCGGCTTTGAAAAACTCTATACCAAGCTGGTGTGGGAGTATTTTGGGGGAATGTACAAAGCACTTGACGAATGTTTGAGCGTTTTGCGTCCGGGTGGAAAAATCGCGTTGTTAGTGAGTGACAGTCATGCCTTCAAAATGGTTCACATTCAAACCGCTGCCATTCTCGAAGAAATCGGGCTGCGGCTAGGCTATATCAACCCCGAAATTGTCTTGTGGCAAAACAAAACAAGTACATCCCATCGCTATTTTCTACGCGAAAACATTTTGATCTTACAGAAGCCTTGAATACTCTTTACTGAAATTGGGTCAACAGCAGCAGTTAAGTTTCTAATAAGTTTCCACGCGACGACAGGTTGATTCACGTATCGGCATCAATCTATCGTCGCTCAACCCGAAAACTTCGCGCGCCGCGAAAATGAGTACAATAGGCATAAGCGACAACGTCGAAACAAATTTTCGCGGGGGAAAACCATGAACATTGGACGCGCGTTTACTTTCATCTTCGATGACCGCGACTGGCTGAACAAAATCATCATCGTCGTCATCTTCACCTTCGCGGCGATTGTGTTCTCCCCTGTGCTGTTCGGTTTGGCGGCGTGGGCAATCTTGTTCGGCTACCAGTTGGATATCATCCGCACGTTCCTCTACGATGACCCAACACCGCTCCCCGCGTGGAACGACTTCGGGCGCTTGCTCGTCAACGGCGCGGGCATGTTGATCGCCTATTTCGTCTACATGCTGCCGAACGCCTTCGCAGGGGCATTCACATGGCTGGTTACGGCGGCATCGGGCGATACGTCGATTGTCAGCGGCGGCGTGAGCATCGGCGTGGCGTGCTGCCTGTTCCCGATTCTGCTCGTCTATAACCTTGTCGCTATGCCGATGTTCACCATCGCGCAGGGGCGCTATGCCGAAGAAGGACGCTTAGGCATCTTCTTCCAATTCGGCGCGCTGTTCGATACGCTTCGCACGCACCTCAATGATGTCATCCAGTGGTGGATCGGCACAATTATCGCGCTGTTTGTACTCAGCTTCTTGATGGCGATTCCGTGTTTGGGCTGGCTGGCGGCTTCCGCGCTGATGATCCCCGTCTTAGGCGCGATCAGCGGCATGTTCGCGGCAAACATCGCCAAGCGCACGAACGGCTAATCCGAGATCATCCTAGACTATGTACATCACATTACGTAAGAGGTTGTCAGCATGGAAATGCCAGCGGCGGTGAGCGTTCCATTACGCTTAGATGAAGGCGGAGTGCTGCGTATCGGAAATTCGCGTGTGACTTTGCAATCCGTCATCGCAGATTTTCATCGCGGCGCTTCAGCGGAAGAAATCGCCTACCACTTCCCTGTGCTTACTTTGGCGGAAGTTTATCCTGTCATCGCGTACTATCTTCAAAACCGCGCTGAAGTCAATGCGTACATCGAACGCCAGCGCGATCTGTCCCAACAAGCGCGCCACGACTACGAAACTGCTGCATCAACCGATCCGCTTTAGCGCCGCGCCTGATTCGCCTCGACCAGTTCGCCATCATCTCCAACCGACATTTGTTTCGCGCGCGCTTCTAAATACGCGATCTCATCCTCATCGAGCATCTCGACCAGCCGCTTGACACGTTCCGCTTGTTCCCGCTCCGTGCGCTTCGATTTTTCGACGGTGCGCGCCGCTTGCTGCGCCGCTTCACGCTTAGTCGACTCTTTTAAGCTCGTCCAAATTGCCAGCGTGCCGGCAATCGTCCCCAGCACAATCAAAATCATCAAAATGCCCAGAACAATAACCGCAAAGCCGTTGGTGTTGGGAGTAAAGTTATTGCTCAACAGCACCACGCCTGTCATGCTGGCAATCCACATGATGATTGTGGTAATGGCACGTGCTTCGATGGGGTTATTCATGGAGTTGCTCCTCTCATCGGGGGTAGCGTGAGTTATCTATATGTACGCATCCATCTGTGCGAAGTTGCGTAGTCACGCTGCATGAATATTCGTCAACTATTTAGGTGACAGCCGCGCTTATCTGTGCCACAATGGTTGGGTGAAAGCGTAGGGATGCGGGAAAAACGAGTTTCCCTGAAAGAACATTGTTTCTTCCGTGTCCGCAGCCTGTGTCCATTCACTGTGAGCAAATGGCTTGAAGCCCAAAATCAATAAGCATGAACGGAAAGCCCTCCGCTTTGCGTATGATCTCATGCGCGGGTGTGTGGGTGGCAGCGAGTACCTCCCTTTCGTGCGTGGAAACACGCTTCGCACCCCAGACGGCGGCATCCATTTTTATAACCGCCACTGGATAGAACCTGACCGGGCGCATGACCGCGTTTATTTGAGCGAAGATGTTCTTGTTTCGCTCGAAATGCATGGCTATATGGAAGCGCGTCCTGTGTTCCATGAGCAGGTATGGTTGTACCGCATCACCCGTGATGGCTGCGATGCGCTCGGCGTGGAATATCCGCTGTATTCGCCGGAAGTGAAGGCGCACTACACGAACCGCTTTTTGGCGCGGCGCGCGCGGGAACTACAAGAGTGTAACGGCTTGTACAGGAAGCGGGATCAACTTTCTGGCAGCAAACGATCATGGATGGCGCAGTTTCGCGCAACGCAGCGTATGACCTATCACGGACACGCGAGCAAACGCCACCCGAATCAAACAGGGAAATAAAACGCCAACTCGACAGGTTGAACAACGATTCGGCTGTTGTAGGGCGGGGTGCGAAACTTGTTTCGCCTGCCCCCGCCATGCTTAAAAACGGATACCGCCAAAACTTGTTTCGCCGGAGTAAGGTTATCCCTCTCACCCCGCGCCATCGGGGAATGTCCACGCCAACGCTTCCGGCAAAATGGCACGGAAACCGACCAAGCCGTGACCACTGCCGAGTTCAGCATATTCATATGCCACATTCCGCCGCGAACTTAAAATGTCGCGCAGGTTTTGTGCGGGGCGATAAAAGCGCGCTCTCGCCTCATAGCGCCCAACCGATTGGAAGATGCGCTCTGGTAGGGCTTCGGCTTGCTCAAAACGGTTGATCAATTCGCGCAGTTGGTCTTGATTCGCCCCCTTGCCCAGCGGCGGCGAAATCAGGATGAGGCGGGAAAACACCGCCGGATTACGTAACGCGGCATGTGCCGCAGCCACCGCGCCGAGCGCCACCCCACCTACACCGATCTTGGTCGAATCGACGCGGAAGTTGGTTTGCAGCATTGGCAGCAGTTCCGTCAGCAGGAATAGATAATGCGCGTCACTTACGCCATATTCGCGGTTGCGTTCTTCGCCCGTTCCGCTTTGCACCATGGCGATCAGCGACGGCTGCATCCGGTGATGCTTGATCAGCGCGTCTGCGATGTACGGCACTTGCAGCGGACCATTTGCCCACTGACCATCGTGCATGATCAAGAGTGGATACACTAAACCCGACCCTTCATAGCCTGGGGGCGTATACACCGACAGCCGCCGACCCTTAAAGCCGACTTCTTCGCTGTCAATCGTCACCTCAATCACGCGACCATGCGGCACACGGCTCATCGCTGCCCAGTTCGGGAACGGGCGCGCTTCCGCCATGCGTAACACGCTGACATTGGTTTGCGCCGCATCCATGCGCGTCGGGTTGAGTGGATCAGTACGCCAGTGACGCATGACGCGCTCGACCAGATGCGGATCATTCGCTAGCGGTGTCATTGGGTCATCCACCGCCAGCAGATAATCGAGCAGATCATCATTTTCAAATTCGCGCGTTACGTACCAAAAATTCGTGCCTTCAAGATGCGTGAACGGCGCGAACGGCGGATCGGACTGAATCGTGTCGAGGTTGAGCGCCACACGCTCTACCCCGTTCCCGATGAACGCAAATGTCGCCTGATGATCCCCGATCCACGGGAACACGGGACGTTCTGCCATCAGCGCATCGACGAGCGGCTGTCGTTCAGCCGCATCGGTGTTTTGGGCTTCGGCAAGGAAGGAGTCGAAAGACGACCATCGGGGCATGGGGAATTTCTCCTCGAATGCAAGACACTTATTGTCACTACTGTGAGGATTTTAACATCAACGACGCGGGAACGCATCTAGCTCATCATGGGTCATATGCTATAATGCGTCCGATTTTGCATTCCAACAAGGTTAATCAAGACACTACATGACCAAAACCTCGCCGTTCACCAAGCTCGATCATCCGCTGACGTTGAGTGTGATCATCCCGTGCTATAACGAAGTCCACACTGTCGAAGATGTGCTTGACCGCGTGGAAGCCGTCGGGCTTGCCAATGAAATAGTCATCGTGGACGACGGTTCAACCGATGGCACGATTGAAGTCCTCAAGAACATCGAAGCGCAAAATCGCCCCAACGTTCGTATCATCTACCGTGAACAAAACGGCGGCAAAGGCGCGGCGCTCGTCACGGGATTCAAAGCCGCTACCAGCGATATTTTCCTGATTCAAGATGCCGATCTCGAATATGACCCGCGCGATTACCCTGTTCTCATCAAGCCAATCCAAGAAGGCATCAGCAAAGTCGTCTATGGATCGCGTTTTTTGGGGGGGCCGCGCAAAGCGATGAACTTCTGGAACATGGTCGCCAATAAAGGGCTGACGCTGGCGACGAACTTCTTGTACAACGCCATTTTGAGCGACATGGAAACGTGTTACAAAGTGTTCCGCAAAGAAGTGGTCCAGAACATGAACATCCGCGCGCGCGGTTTCGAGTTTGAGCCGGAATTTACCGCGAAAGTCCTCAAGCAGGGCATCCGCATCTACGAAGTGCCCATCAGCTACAACGGGCGCGAATGGACGGAAGGCAAGAAAATCAAGTGGACGGACGCGCCGAAGGCACTCTGGGCGCTCATCAAATACCGCTTCGTCGATTAACCCCGCCTCACAACATCATTCGTAGGGGCGCATCGTGATGCGCCCGCCAATAACGGGCGGCTCGTGAGCCGCCCCTACCAGAAAACCGATCCATCGGAAATTTTAGTTTTGTCGGGGAGAATTGAAAATGCGGTCTTACGCCCTGCTCTGCACCGCCGAACGCGGCGTGTTCTGTCCGCTGGGCTGATTCTGCACATCCAGCGGCAGTGTGAACGCGAACATCGATCCCACGTTGAGTTCGCTTTCTACCCAAATGCGCCCGCCATGCGCTTCAACCGCCAGCCGGCAGAACGCTAATCCCAAGCCAAATCCGGTTGGCGCGTTTTGATAGCGCACACGGAAGAATTTATCGAAGACTTTTTCGCGCACATGCGGCGGAATACCCGTGCCTGTGTCGGTGATGCTTACGCACACCATCTCGCGCACTTCATCATCAGGGTTCTTTCCGTGATCGTGTTTGCGATACGCCGACACAATGATCTTTCCGCCCGTCGGCGTATGTTTTGCCGCGTTCTCAATCAAGTTGACGATCACGCGCTGGATCATATCCATATCCATCGACACGCGCGGGAGTTCCGGCTCAATCTCAACGATTAACCGCTGTTCCGCGTCTTCGACAATTGGACGCACCAGCTCAACCGCGTCGCCGATCACGTCCGTGATCTGCACGGATCGCCGCGCCACAACCGCGTTTCCACCTTCCAGCCGTTCAAGATCGAGCAAGCCTTTGACCATCCGTGTGATTTGCCGCGTGCTTCGCAGCGCCAGATTGATCAAATCGTTGGCGACGGTCTTTTCGCTGTTCGCCAGTACCCGCTGGATGCCGCTTAAACTCGTTTGAATGTTCTGTAGAGGATTACGTAAATCGTGGTAGATCATGGCGCTTAAATCGCGCCGGAGGGTATCTTGTCGGGTCTGTTCGCTGCGTTCGGTATCTGCGCGTTCGTAAAGCTGGCGATACACCGCTTCGCTCAAGCGCGTTTCATGCAGCACAGCGGCATTTTCAAGCGCCGCCCCCAGCACATCGCACATGGTTTCAACCATCCACGCCACGCTGGCAGTGAAATAGTCGATTTGCCCATGCACAAGGATCACCGTGCCGATCAATCGTGTTCCTGCGCGCACGGGGATGCCAATTGCCGACCCGGAATGAGATGTGAATACACCGGGCATATGCGCCCACCGGGGATCCGTCGCAATATTCCGCACGATCACCACGCGGTGGCTGTGCATCACAAAGCCGATCAACCCACGTGTGGTCATCGTCTGCCAGAAATCCTGTTCGCCAGCCGCATCGAGATGATACCCAATCAAGTGCGTATAGCGCGGCGTATTCTGCTCATCAAAAATGACGACACCGCCCTGTGCTGCGCTTGTCGCTTCCGTCATCATCGACAGCGCCGCGCGCAGCAGCAGGGGGATTTCTAGGCGCTGGAAATGGAGCGCACTCGCAAATTTGAACAACCACTCTTGCTGTGACAGCTCAGCGTCATTCGTCATTGCGTTTTCCCGATTCCTTGAAGTCATTCACCTTACACCCAATCAACAGTGTAGCAGACTGTGAGAATTTGAGTCGAAATTTTCACAAATTTTCTGGTTTAAGCGATGGTTATCACACTTATTGCCTATTACCAGTATAGACAACGCGCCTGCTGATAGCGTATAGAGGGTGTTACAGTTTCATAACCGTGCGGAATTTAGCGGCGAAGCTGCATGATCTCGAAGATCAACTTGTGGAACGTCTTACGCGGATTTGCGGCATCATACATTAGGGTGCGCTGACGGCTCAACTCGGGCGGCATGGGTGACACCGGATGATGAATGAGCGGGATAATCGGCTTTTCGCGGTTGATGAAGTGACGGTATTCCATTTTGACATAGTTCGATGCCAGCGCGTTAGGCGATACCACAATCACCATCAGCCAGCATTCCAGCAGCGCCTGTTCGATGGCAGCACGCCAATCGTCGCTGCCCTGCACCAAATATTGATCGACCCACACATTCAAGCCAGCATCCTGCAAGCTCAAAATCAGGTTGGCAATCACGCTCTCCCATTCATCGCGCGCATAGGCGATAAACACATGATTTTCCAATGCGCCGGGTTGCAGCCCTGTCCCCAAACGTGAGAGCTTCCGCTGCGCCGCAATCGGGTTCATGAACGACGTGAACAGCGTATCATCACGCGCCGCTTCGGTAGTCGTCCGCGTGTTCGATACCCGTTCGTCGCTTTCTTCGCTCTTTTGCTGGATGTACTGAAGCTGAACCATCGTCCCCAAGCGAATCACATCATTCACTTCGAGGTTATACGGCTGGTTGAGCATCCCGCCGTTGATATACGTGCCGTTGGTCGATCCCATGTCTTCGACGGTGTAGCCCGTTTTAGTGCGCCGCAGCCGCATGTGATAGCGGCTCACTTCCGGGTCTTGCACGATAATATCGTTGGCGAGGTCGCGCCCAATCGTGATGATCGACTCTGACAGGAAGAACACGCGCCCAACTGTCGGTCCCATCGTCATCATCAAACAGTGGCGGATTTCCTGCTCTGGTTCGGTGACTGTCGTAGAGGATGCGCCATTGGGCGAAGCAATCGGTTTTGTGCCGTTGCCAGAAATTACGCCAATTGGAGAGATAAATTCAGTTGGGCGGTCATCGCTGAACGGCGTGCGCTCATATTCCAGCGTGATCGAATCGCCCAGTTCAACCAGCATACCGGGTTGCAGCATCCAATTGCTGACGACGCGCAGTCCGTTGACAAACGTCCCGTTGACCGAGTTCATGTCTTGCAGTTCATAATCATCCACCAAGCGCACAAGGCGGCAGTGTTCGCGGCTCACCTCATTGTCGTTGATGACAATGTGATTTTTGCGTCCGCGCCCAATGGTGATTTCACCGGCGGTGAGTTCATACACAACGCCCGGTGTTGGTCCCCGCCGCATGATCAAACGTGGCATGGTGTCTCTATCCCACAATGAACTTGATTGCCGTTTGCCGCTTCCCTACGATCCATCGTATCAAAACTTTGAATCTGTGCAAAGCCAACACAGGCGAGTCCAAGCCGATTTCTTCCCATTAAACTCCGTTTGTAAAGAACGCTGTACAAACGGAGTGTCGCTTATCTTTGAATTTGGTTTAGCAACAGTTTACATGAAGTTCCTGTTTTTGTGCTATCAAATAGCATTACAGAAATGCAGCACCAGCCTGCCGTACACATCACGACAGGCTGTGCGCTTAGATTGCCAATGAGTAGGGATCGCGTAGGGCAAGCGGCGTAAAGTCTTTACATTTTATGCTTGAAAAACAGGGGGGGGGCATATGGTAGTCTGTGCAAGTTCAGTTAATATACCTCCTTTGAAGGCGATGATAGATGACTTCACGGAAAGCTGCCTCGTTTGTGCTGTGCGCTTGTTTGCTCATGATCGGTAGTGCGTTCGCACAAGAACCCGAACCCACCCCGACGGATACATCTACGATTGCCCCGACGGATACAGCGACGAACACCACTACTGACACGCCGAGTCCTGTGCCAACGGACACGGCAACCGATACCGCTACGGTGACGAGTACAGATACCACACTCCCGACGGATACTCCTACAAGCACGGCAACTGCCACCAACCCCGAATCGACTCCCGAAGTCACCGACCCGCCGCTAGTCGAAGGACCAACGAGTACGCCAACCTCCACACAAACTCCGATTGATACAACGGGACTTGCGACTTGGTGCTACATTTGGGATTTCACATCCACGAATGGTGGTTTTGAAGCTTTTCCCGCTGGCAGCGGCACATGGGTAAGTGGCGACGGATGGAACGGTCAAGCTGTCACCCTAGCTGGCACGAATCGAATGTTGGCGCAAATCACGCGCAGTTTTTCAACTACAATTCTTCGATCAGTGGCTTTCGCCTACGAGCGAAATCCCGGGATGATTACCGGCGCGAATGTGAGCCTGATTGAAGCCTTAGCGATTTTCGTGAATGGAAATCGCGTTCAATGGGCAAGTTTTGGCTCATCCCCTGCGACTAACTCGACTTATGAGTGGGTGCCGAGCAGTCCTTTAGGCAATGCAACAAGTGTTCTCTTCACCAACCAAGCAAGCTTTCGCGGCGGACAAAGCACAGGCGCGGATGGCAGCGCAAAAATTCTCGCCGCTACGCTGCGCGGATATGGCACTAATCCGTTTGGAAACGACAACTGCGATTTGCCGCCAACAGCCACGCCCACACCAACAGGCGGCGTTTGCCCCGCTGGCGGCGGATCGCTCACCGAGCAGGGGACAGCCGAAGCAACAGAAGATCCGAATTGTCCGACACCTACCCCGACACTTGTGCCAGCGTGTATTCGAGTCAATCGAACGAACATTTTTCTTCAAGAGGGTGGATTGCCCACTGTCTACAATGTGCGACTGTCGAGAGCGCCGCAGACGGGAACTGTTGTAAGAATTGAACCTCAATTCGTGTTAGATTCGCCCCCCACGTCCATGATTTCAATTGGGGTGCTTCCTGCAATTCGGTAGTTGGATATCAATACATGGAATACGGGCAGAAACTTTACGATCACACCACTTGAAGATGAAAATGATGATTCTGAAGTTCTCTTTATTAATCACGACGTAAAACTCCCTACTGACTCCAATGACATCCCCACTGATCCTGATTGGGTGACTGCACGAGAATGTGTCCATATTCAGGTGACAGTCCAAGATAATGATGATAATACCTGTTCAGTGGAGCCGGGCGATACCTACCGAGATATCGACCTTATCGCTCAAATGCCGAACGAACCGCCGCAGAAATTACTGGACATGGGACTGATCACACCGATTGGAATGCAACGAGTGGCGGGTCCGACGCTAAATGCCACTAGAGTGGGTGCAATCATTCAGTGGGGGAGCTTGATTCGTGTCAAAAATCGCCTTGTTTTCCCACAAACCAATTTTAGTGACCAAGTATGGTATGAACTTGAAGATGCAAATGGCGATTCCATCGGATGGATTATTGCGCGGTATGAAGATGTTGGGTTTACGGGTTTAGGCGGCGATCCTTGTGCCGACGAAACGTTCACTGAACTTTCGAGTTTGACGTTTCCTTATGACCGACGGGCGGCGGCGAACTACGCCATTGAGCATAGCTATCAAAATACCGAATTACCAAATCCATTAATTGGTAATAGGGTCACACGGCGATTGGCGAGCAATGGAAGTCAAGAATTCATTCCTTTTGCAAATTTCTACTATTCATACTTGACAGGAGACCCAAATGAAACCGGTTCAGCAATGTTTGTTTCGGAAGCCATTTGGGTGGGTGGATTGCCCATGATTATTGGTGAAACAAACTCTTGCTCTGACCAGTTTTTATTCAATCAATCTGGTTGGCGTTACTGTTCAGCAAATCTTGGTTCAAGTAATGCATGGGATTATCATCAGGCTTTAGTACCGTACTTCACGAATACACAAGCGCCTGTAACCGTAAATGGCAACAATGTCATCAATATACTTTTAGCACTTAGTGGGGAGAATGGGTTGATAACTTTCCCTAGTGTGGAAACGATTCATGATGACCGTATTTGGGGAGGCAGGGAACTGCCAGAATCAGATCCAAACTCCGATTTTCTTGCATATATTCCTGATCTCCGAGACGGAATAGTTGCAGATGTACCGGGATTAAGTGGCTTTGTGAGCCGCAACCTAAGCCAAGTAGTCGCCGGTGATTACGTACTTATCGATCCCCGTGCTCAAGGCGCACATGGGTTATTAGTCGTTGGGTGGGGGAACATTAGAAATTGTCCGGTCGTTCTTAAACCAGAATCGCGTCTAAACATCAACAATTTACAGCCTTCATTTGAGGCAACCAGTGAAAACTACGTTCCGTATGTTGTTGATTTTACGCGCGCTCAAAGTCCGGTACCTCGCCCATTCTATTGCACAATGTATAACGAGAGTGATGTTCAAAACTTTGCAAGACACGATTGGTATTTCTATCGATTACCAGATCAGTTATTGGTAAATGTGTCTGGTATAGAACCGCGACTTTATGTTGACCCAAATTGGCAGTGGAACAATACAGATGGTCTATCTAACCCATAGTGAATATCACTCGAAATGGAAAGGAGAACAGTTATGAAAAAAGCTGCTTTACTGCTGATGATAGGGATATTCCTGAGTCTGTACTTAACGACTTTTATCGCTGCACAAGAACCCGCTATTCAGTCAATCGAATACATTGAATGGCGACCTGACGGAAGTGAACTCGCAGTTTTGACACAAAACTCGCTGCTAATCTTGGACGAAGATTTTCAGTTTCTACGAACCGTATCTCTGGACGAAACGGGTCTACATTGGAGTCCCGATAGCTCGATGATCGCGGTTGGTAGAACGATACTCAATGCCAACACCTTAGCGGTTGTGACACAGGTAAACAGCGAGACGAATATCGTCAATTGGAGCGAAGACTCCTTGAGTGTTCTAGCCCTTCATGCCGGGCATAACATTGGTGTGTTTGATGCACAAAATGGTACTCTGATACACAGCATCAATACAAATGGGCGCTTCGTTGATGGGCTGAGTTGGAGTCCCGACAATGACTTCGTGGCTGTCAAGTACTCGTCACATGCGGCGATCCTTGATATGAGTGGAAATGAGATCGGAGTGCTTCAACCAACATTCGGTTCGTTTGCTTGGAGTACTGATGGACAGCGAATGGCGGGCGTTGACATCCAAGAAGTTGCGGCAGGTACTGCGGGTTCTATCGACACTGCGGGAAGCTCGGCGCTCATAACGCTGCACATTTGGGACAGCAGTAACCTCCAAGTATCACACACCATTTCTGGTTTACAGGCATACCCCAGTTATCTTCGCTGGAGTCCGAATGGCAAGTACCTCATCGGAGGAAGTGCCAGTGGTCCAGTCTATATTTGGGAAACTCAAAACTTTGAACAGATCGGCGGCATGCAAGATACTGGCTCGATTCGTGATGTCGAAATCAGTCCCTTTGGCGGTAGAGCCGCAATTGTTTATCGTCCATCAGAACACGCCCCAGTGTCTTCGGCACCTGAAGTCATAGACACACGCTTTGATGGTATGTTACAAATCATTGTGCCAAATCCTACAAAGTTCGGGCTGAATGATGTGCTAACTCTCTGTGACTTACCTCAAAGTAGCAGCGAGTCATTGGCTGTGTTGATTGAAAACGATGACATGGACAACTTTATAACTCAAGTACAAGCGGGACGCGGCACTACGATCTCCGAAGGCTGTGCCGCCGACTTGATAGCCGTCGCAGAAGCGATCCAAGCGCAATAAACCCACCGGACGATATGTTGATTCCCCCCATCAATCATGCAATCTGAATCAACATATCTTCCCTCAGCCCGTCCCCACCGAATCACAAAAGCGGACACAAACGGACACATCTTCGCCTATTTCCCCTGTGGTATAATTGCCTCTACTTAATACGCCCTTTTGTGTGAAAGTGATCTCTCGTGTCCCTATCCGCTTCCCAAGTCGATTCCCTGCTCGATGCCGCCATCGAAGCCAGCACCCGCGCCTATATCCCTTATTCGCATTACCCCGTTGGCGCGGCGCTGCTCTCGCGGGATGGCACGGTTTTTAAGGGCTGCAACATCGAAAACGCCGCCTATCCCGCGTGCATCTGCGGGGAACGGGTCGCGCTTGTCAAAGCCGTCAGCGAAGGGCACCGCCACTTCGACGCGCTTGCCGTCGTCACCACCAACGGCGGCGCTCCCTGTGGACACTGCCGCCAAATGCTGTACGAATTTGAGCCAGAACTCCGCGTCATCTGCGCGGACATGAACAAGCGCATCATCTACGACGGATCGCTCTCTGGCTTGCTGGCGCTCGGCTTCGGACCGTCCTTCTTAGGCATCACTCCCGACGAGTAACCCATCCCATGCCACGCCCGGATCGCAGTTTCCGCACGCCCGCCGTCATCGTCAAGCGGCGTGATTTTGGCGAAGCAGACCGTGTGCTGACCATCCTCACGCCCGCGCACGGCAAGCTCGACGTGATCGCCAAAGGCGCGCGCAAGCTCACCAGCAAATCGACGGGGCATGTCGAACTCTACACCCGCGCCGATATGCTCATCCACCGCGCCAGCGATCTCGGCGTGGCGGTGCAAACCGAAATGATCGAGCCGTATCAACGCTTGCGCGAAGACCTGCGGCGCGGCGCATACGCCAACTACTGCGCCGAACTGCTTGACCGCTTCACCATCGACGCGGAAGACGACACGCGCACCCTGTTTAGCCTGTTCGACAGCACCCTTGCCCGCCTGTGCGCCGATAGCGATCCGCTGCTGGCGATCCGTTACTACGAAATCCACATGCTCGATGCGGTCGGTTTTCGCCCCGAATTAACCTCTTGTGCCATCGGGCGCGAACCTGTTGAGCCGCAAGACCAATTCTTCAGCTACATCGAAGGCGGCATCGTTTGCACGCGCCACGCTTCACAGGGGAGTTCGTTCATCCCCATCAGCATGAATACGGTCAAACTGCTGCGGCATTTGCAGCGCAGCCCGTTTGAAAAAGTCGCATCGCTTGTCGTGCCAGCAAGCGTGCATGAAGATGCGGATCGCGTCATGGTCGGCTACATCACCTATCTGCTTGAGCGTCGGCTGCAAAGCGTCGATTTCATCCGCAGGCTGCGCTACCTGTAGCCAGTTTGTCACAAACGACTCGCGCTTCTCGTCTTGATTGCAGAAATCGATCATGAACGAGGAGCAAGGTCAATGTCTATCCAATCTCAACATCGTGTCGTCATTCTCGGCGGCGGCTACGCGGGCTTGATCGCCGCGCAGCGGCTAACCCGCCAAGCGAACGCATCCGTCACGCTGATCAACAACCGCCGGACATTTGTCGAGCGCATCCGCTTGCACCAGACCGCTGCGAACAATCCCCCGCGCGCTTTCACGATTGACTCGCTGATCGACACGCGCCGCGTGAACTTCATCGAAGGGCATGTCGCCGCGCTCGATGCGGATGGGCGTACCGTCACCTACACAGCAGACGGACAATCGCACACGCTCCCATTCGATTCGCTGATTTACGCGCTCGGCAGTTCGGTGGATCGGTCACACATCACGGGAGATCGCGTTTTCACGTTCAGTCCCACTGAAGCCCTCACTTTACGCGATTATCTATCCGCGCTTCCGGCAGGGGGGCGTGTCGCGGTGATCGGCGGCGGGCTAACCGGCATCGAAGGCGCGACGGAATTTGCCGAAGCCTATCCCACGCTTAACATCACACTGATGACGGGCGGCATATTTGGGGATCAGTTCTCGCGGGCGGGCAAAGCGTACTTGATCGCCGTGTTCAATCGCTTGGGGATCAACGTCATCGAAAACACCCCGGTTCGCCGCGTCGATGATGCGGGTATCCACACCGATCAAGGCGTAATACACTACGATGTGACGCTGTGGGCGGGGGGATTCACCGTGCCGGCGCTGGCGCGTGAAGCCGGACTTGCCGTAAATGAACGCGGGCAAATCGTCGTCGATCCGCTGCTGCGTTCGGTATTGCATCCGCACATCTACGCGGCGGGCGATGCGGCATACGCGATAGACGCAGGCGTGCCGATCCGCATGGCATGTGCAACCGCGCTCCCAATGGGCGGTCACGCGGCGGATAACATCAACGCGCGCATCAATGGCGGGGAAGAAACGCGCTTCCCGTTTCGCTATTATTTCCAGTGCATCAGTTTGGGGCGGCATGACGGCTTGATCCAGATGGTCAACCCCGACGACACCCCTGCCGAGCGCGTGATCACGGGACGGGCGGCGGCGCTGTTCAAAGAAGCGGTCTGCCGCTTCAGCATCAACGTGATCCGCCTAGAGCGTCGTTTTCCGGGCATCTACCGCGTCCCGGATGCGCCCGCTTCACTGCGGCAGTTGGCGCGGGCATAGTCAACGATCATGCGGGCAGTTGGGGAATGGGAACAGGTTGTGAACGAATTTGAATCGCTTCGCCCTCTGTTGTTCGGCATCGCGTATCGCATGTTGGGCAGCGCGATGGAAGCAGAGGATATGCTGCAAGAGGCGTATTTGCGCTGGACAGCCATCGATCCAGCAGAGGTGCGTTCGCCGCGCGCCTATTTGACCAAGCTTGTCACCAACCTGTGTCTCGATCAACTTAAGACTGCCCGCGAACGCCGCGAACTCTATCCCGGTGAATGGCTGCCCGAACCTGTCGTCACACCGTTGACACTCGATGAGCCAATGGAACACGCCATCGAAGTCGAATCGCTCTCGATGGCGTTTCTGCTGCTGCTGGAGCATCTCACGCCCGTTGAGCGCGCCGTGTTTTTGCTCCGCGAAGTGTTCGATTACAGCTACAAAGAGATCGCGGAGACCATCGGCAAAAGCGAAGCCGCCGCGCGCCAAGTGCTTCACCGCGCCAAGCAGACGGTTCATGCCAGCCGCCGCCCCCCGATGACCTCTCTCGCGGAACATCAGCAGGTGTTCGGGGAATTTTTGCAAGCTGTCAGCGCGGGCGATCTGCCGCGCGTGATGGCGCTCATGAGCAGCGATGTGGTCACCGTATCGGATGGCGGCGGCAAAGCTCCGGCGGCGATTCATCCAATTGTCGGGGGGGCGGCATCAGCGCGCTTCATCATGGGGCTACGCAAGCGTGCGCCCGAAGGGACTCGCTTCGAGATCGCCATACTAAATGGCGCTCCGGCGCTGCTCGTCTACGCCAACGACACGCTCGAAACGGCGATTTTGCTCAATGTCGAAGCGGGGCGCATCCGCAATTTATACTTTGTCCGCAACCCGGACAAGCTGCATCTTAAACCGCTGCCCACATTATGAGCCTCTACATCACGCCTTCGCCGCCATCAACGGTGATGATAGTTCCCGTCAAAAAATCTTCCGTCGCAAGATACACCGCCGCGCGCGCTACATCTTCGGCTGTGCCGGGGCGCTGAAGCGGATACGCCTTTGTGTTATTCACCCACTGCTGCTCATCGTAATCAGCGGGTTTCAGCACCGCGCCGGGGATGATTCCGTTGCAGCGGATATTTGGACCCAAGCTCAGCGCACTCACACGGGTGAGCGCGTACAATCCCGCCTTGCTCACCCCATGATGCGCGAACTCTTTCCATGCGTCTACCGCGCCCTTGTCAAGAATATTGATGATCACGCCGCCGGGGGGATCGTTGCGTTCCATCATCGGGACAGCCGCTTTGGTGCATAAAAACGGCGCGGTCAGGTTGATCCGCATCGTTTCTTCCCATTCTTCGAGCGTCACTTCCATCAAGCGGCGCTTCTGAAAATTCGATGCGCTGTTGACCAGCACATCCAACCGCTTAAATTCGCGTTCCACCGCCGCGAACAGGCTGTCAATTCCTTCGACTGTACGCAAATCAGCTTTGCACGCGAAAGCATCTACACCCAGCGATTTGATCTCGCGCACCGTTTCGCGGGCAGTTTCATCCGGTGAACTGGAGTAATGCACCATGATATTCGCGCCCGCTTTCGCCATTTCAACCGCAATCGCTTTGCCAACACGATGCGCCGATCCCGTCACAAGTGCGACCTTGCCTTTTAGACTGACGTGCATCATGCTTTCTCCTCAAATCAAAAATAAAAGGCGCACCGCAAATGTGCGTGCGCCCGTTTAGTATGAAACTTTCGACTGCTCACCGCCGCTAGTATGCGTATCCCGTCGTCGGCACGGCGAGCAAAAACAGCATAGCAATAATGCCGATGAACAGCGGCAGCAGCAGCGCCGCCAAGAAAATCCGGCTGTCTTCGCGCAGGTGCATGTAAAACGCCACGACGAGAATCGCCTTTGCTGCCGACAAAATGACCAGCAGCAGCGTCCCCAACCAGCCATCAGGCAGTTCTGCAATCACCACTTCGATAATTGTGATCACCGCGAGAATGGCAAAGATTGCCGTGTAGATCGGCATCGTTCTGCCGCCGAAGGTCACGGTATCGTGATGCGCCGCTTCAGCGTGTGCTTCAGGGGTGTGTTTGATTTCTTCAGCCATCGTTCTTTACTCGCTTACAGCAGATAAATGACCGTGAACAGGACAATCCACACCACGTCCACGAAGTGCCAATATAAGCCGAAAACTTCAATGCCAATCACGTTGTCTTTGGCGTAGCCGCCGCGCACTGCATGGACGATCACACCGAGCGCCCACAGCACACCCGCGATCACGTGCATACCGTGCAGCGCGGTTGGCGCATAGAAACGCATCCCAAATTCGCTGTTGTAAATGCCGATGCCTTCGCTGGCAAGGATGCTGTATTCCACGCCTTGCAATGCGACGAACACCGTGCCGAGAATCGCCGTCAGCCCAATCCAGTTGATCAAGCCCTTGCGATTGCCCAATTTCATCTCGCGCAAACCCATCACCATCGCCCAACTGCTGGTGAGCAGCAGGAAGGTGTTGAGCGCGACCAAGAACACACCTGTCGCGTCATGGACTTCATGCACAACTTCAGGGTGGTTAATGCGAAAGATCAAAAACAGGACGATGAGGACTGTAAACAGGATCACTTCGGATGCCAGAAACAGCCACATCGCGAATTTCATGTTGTCGATGCGCGTCGCTGATGGTGCGCCATGATGCCCGTGACCATGTGCGCCAGCCGTATGCGCTTCGGTGGTGTGAGGCTGTTCGAGACTGATGTCGCTCATGCGAAAACCTTTCCCTTACTTTTGGAGCATACGCGGCACGGCGCGCAAAATACGGGCGACGACACCTGCCGCGCCAGTCGCAAACCGCGCGACCCACGACGGACGCACCAGCAAGATGGCGATAACGAAGGCATTGATTAACGAGAGCATCACGCGGTTGACGTAACCAAAGCTCTGCGTGTCGATAAACGTCGCGTTGAAAATCAGTGCGCCGTTTAGCACAAGGAACAGGACGAGCGCCACGTTATGCACCCAGCGCGGCAAAAATGCGGGCCGCCCCAAAAAGATGAGCGCGAGCAGCACAAACAAAATGCCTAACGGGATCAAGTTTTCAGTGCCGGGAGTCGGGCGGGCGGGCAGCACCAAGCCGATGGCGACTTCGTAAAAGATGAAATACAGTACGCCAAACAGGAACAGGATCAGCGCCCATGTGGGAGCCCATGCCGGCAAAAATGCCGGGCGACCCACAAACACCGCCGCCAGCAGCCCCATGACAATGCTAATCCCGGTGAAGTGTTCCGGCGCGTGTGGAATACAGAAGGGCAGCAGCACGACGTAGAAAATGGCGGCGGTCATCACAAACGCGCCGATCATCATCACGAATGCGCGCGGACCTTCCGGCAGAAAACCCAATGGGCGCGATGGCTGCGGCACGAGCGCGGGATTTCCCGCCAGCAGCGGCACATTGTTCGGTACTTTACCCGTCGCCGCCACTTGACTTTCGGCGATTCCTTGTGATGCGCGGTAGAACAACCAGCCGATCAAGCCAGCCGCCGCGACCAGCGAAATGAACATGAACGCGATGAACGCCATGAACACGACCAATTCGCTGATGAGCAGCTCGCGCCCGAACCACACTACTGGGAAATATCCGACGGCAGTCGTAGACGCAAGCGGATCAGCGGTAATTTGCAGGGTCATCAGATTTGACGCGCCCGCAAAAAACACCACAGCCAGCGACAGCGTAAAAATCGTGATCACCTGCCAAATGCCGCCGCCAAGCAGTTTAGCAGGCGGCGCATTATTTTCGTCGAGGGTAGGCGCGTGTTCGGCTTCTTCGCCGTGTACGCTCATCGACGGATCGAACGCTCCCATGCCCCAGACAAAGAAGACAGCAGTAATGACAGACGCGACTGCGATGCCGGGACCCACATCCCACAGGGGATCGAGGCTTTGCAAGCCGCGAACGACGATCACCAACAGCGCCCCTAACAAAAAACCAAGGATCGCCATCGGTATCGCGCGACTCAATCCGGGTTGCATAGACGGTGTTACCTTTCTAAGGTCAGACGGAAATCTCAGATGATGTAAAGCACAGTATAGAACAGAATCCAAGCGACGACGACAAAATACCACATTTTCGCAGCCGCTTCTACCGCCCAGTGACGCACAGCATCATACGCGCCCGCGCGCCCATTACGGTACACCTGCCACAGGATCACGCCGATGACCAGCGCGTGAATGGCGTGGAAAGCAGTCATCACACGAAAGACAGTGCTAAACTGTCCGCTTTCTGGCACGGTGAAAAACTCATACGCCATGATGAGCATAAAAATCGCGCCCAAACCGAGCGCGAACAACCAACTGCTCGCAAAAGAATCGCGCTGTTCACTGCGAATCGCTTGCAGTCCGCGCCGCGCCGCTACACCGCTGGCGATCAAGCCTATCGTCGCGGCGGTGGGCAGCAGCGCATCGAGCGCCGGCACTCCCGGCGGGGGCCACGTCGCAAAATTCGAGCGAATCTGCAAGTTCACGATGATCAGGCAGATAAATACCAGAATCCACGAAAGCTGAAAGACGAATACGCCTGTGCGCTTGTTTTTGAGCGCGATCAGTTCATCCCGCGACAGCCCTTGTTCCAACACATTTTGAGACATGCTAACAATAAACCTTGAACCACAACTTACGGCATTGTATCGTTTGCGCGTTCAACGGCGGGGTCAAGACCCCGCCCACCATCCGAACACCGTGTAGGGGCGCGATATATCGCGCCCGCCTTTATCCTTTTACAAAAGGTGACGGCACGGGCGGCATGTATGCCGCCCCTACAACACCAATTTGCCGTTAATCTCCAGCGGGCTGAGAGGCGGGAGCGGGGGCAGCGGGTTTATCGTGCAGCGCATCCACCGATTCGCCAAACTTTTCTTCCAGCGATTGCAAATACTCGAACGCGGCGCGCGTGCCGTAACCATACGGATTCTTAAACGGCACAGGATCACCAATGAAGTTGGTCGCGGGCGGCGGTGAAGTCGTCGCCCATTCAAGCGTGAGCGCACGCCACGGGTTCGCGCCTGCTTTTTCGCCGTTCTTCAAGCTCCAAATCATGTTATAGAGAATGATGAACGTTGAAATGCCCATGAGGAACGCCGCAAGGCTGATCACGACATTGAGCGATTGGAATTCCGGCGCGTACACCGCGACACGGCGCGGCATCCCCTGCAAGCCGACAATATGCTGCGGGAAGAAGGTGAAGAAAAAGCCGATATATGTCAGGGCGAAATGCCATTTGCCCAAACGCTCGTTCAGCATACGCCCGGTGATCTTGGGATACCAGTGATACAGCCCCGCGAAAATGCCGAACACGCTCCCGCCGTACAAGACAAAGTGCAGATGGCTGACGACGAAATATGTATCGTGGACGTGAATATCCCATGGGACACTGCCCAACATCACCCCGCTGATGCCCCCGATGACGAACATCGAGAGGAAGCCAAGCGCGAAAATCATGGCGCTGGTAAAGCGAATTTTCCCGCCGAAAATCGTCCCCAACCAGCTAAACACTTTGATCCCCGTTGGCACAGCGATGATCATCGACGTAATCATGAATGGGATACGCAGTTCCGGCTGAAGGCTGGTGAACATATGATGCGCCCACACCGTAAACCCGACCAGCGCAATCGCCAAGCTGGAGAGCGCAATCGCGCGGTAGCCAAAGATCGACTTGCGGCTGTGGACGCTCAACACTTCTGAGAGCATCCCGAACGCGGGCAAAATCATGATGTATACGGCGGGATGGCTGTAGAACCAGAACACATTCTGCCATAACAGCGCGTCACCACCCGCCGCCGGATTGAAGAATGCCGTACCCGCTACGCGGTCAAGCAGCAGCAGCGTTAGCCCGCCCGTGAGGAACGGCGTACCCAACACCTGAATGATCGCAGTGGCGAGAATTGCCCACACGAACAGCGGCATTTGGAAATAGCCCATGCCTTCGGGGCGCATGTTCTTGATCGTCACGATGAAGTTGATCGCCCCAAGAATGGAGGACAAACCAAGCAGGTGCAACGACATAATCCACAATGTTTGACCGTCGCCGCTAAAAATCGTACTCAACGGGGGATAGCTCGTCCAGCCCGCTTCCGCTTGCCCGACGAAGAAACCCATCATCAGCAGCACGCCCGCTGGCGGAATCAGCCAGAAGGCGAAAGCGTTCAACCACGGGAACGCCATATCTTTCGCGCCAAGCATCAGCGGCACAAGATAATTCCCAAAACCTGCCATCATCGGAATGATCCACAAGAAGATCATCACCGTGCCGTGAATCGTGAACAACTGGTTATACGCCGAACCATCCGCCATCAGGTCAAGCGCCGGCGTGAGCAGTTCCCAACGGATCATCATCGCCAGCGCGCCGCCAATGATGAAGAAGAACAGCGCGGTCACCATATACTGTACGCCGATGATCTTGTGATCGATACTCCAGCGCAGATAGTCCGATACGCGGAGCTTTTGACCTTCCCCGCGTGTAACTGGAAGGGGTAGCGTTACGGATGCCATAAGTCGTCGCCTCTTAATCTCTCTACTGCGAATTCGCCGTCTGCGTGAGCAGGTACGCGATGATATCGTTTAGGTGTTCTTCCGGCATGTAGTTTGGCTCACTCGTTTCGTCATTGAACTGCGGCATCAACGCACCGTAGCCGGGAACAAGATAGTCATACGGCAGACGCAGGGATTGATGTAGATAGTCTTGCGCCGACACACTGGGAAGTCGTTCTGCGGCGCGGTCACCGATGCCGTTCAAGTTCGGACCAATCACACCCACCCAACCGAGATCATCGAGTACATGGCAGGTCGCGCATGGATACACGCCGCTTTCCAGCAGCGCGCGACCACGCAGCGCCGGGTCTTCCGGCGGGAACAATACCGCGCGAACCGCAGGATCGTAGAATTCACGCAAGAAATCTTCTTCCGTCGCATGAACAATGAGCCACGCCCCGACGAGTTCTTGCACTTCGTTGCCCGCGTCATCGCGCGTGTTGACGACTTCGCCCGCCATCGCGCCGTGACCGCTGCCGCACAATTCCGCGCACACGATGCGATACGGTCCCGCTTCAATTGGCGTGAAGCGAATTTGTGTCGTGCGTCCCGCAATCAAGTCCTGCTTAACGCGCATCGCGGGAACCCAGAAAGCGTGATTCACGTCCTGCGTCGTCATCGACAAGAAAACCGGGCGATTCACCCACGTATGAAGCTGCGTATTATTGACGAAAAGTTCGCCGTTTTGCACCTGCTGCGCGATTGCCGGGTCAAGGTCGGCAAGCGTGACACCGCTTGGCAGGGTATCTTCGGTTATAGGATAGCTGAATGTCCACGCGAAGCGCGCGCCCTGCGCGTTCACCGCCAGCTCGTTCGGTTTTACAGAATGGGTATTCGTCCACACCTGAAAGCTGTACAGCGTGAGCACGACGACGATGATCGCCGGGATGACCGTCCACACCAATTCAAGTGTTGTGTTCCCTTGAATAGGGGGACCGTCGCTGATATCCCCTGCTTTCGCACGGAAGCGCAGGATCGAATAGACAAGCACGCCTTCGACCAGCAGGAAAATCATGCCGCCAATGGACAGCATGAAACGAAACAGGCTGTCAACCTGCTGTGCTTCCGCAGACGATGCTGGAAGCGAGAACAAGGGCTGCGTCGTCCCGATTGCGATACCGCCGACAATGATGGCGATACCCGCGACGATGATCCAGACGAGCGCATTAGAACCGCGATTATTCGATCCAAGTTTAGGGAGGTTCATAGGTAGACTTTGCTGTTTGTTATTTTTTACACAAGCCGTGACGTGATTTTACCGCAGATTTCGACCACTGGCAAGAAATTGTTACGTTCGTTTTTGAATTTATTCACTGCTTAACTAATAGCTTCGCACCGCATCGCGTATCTATACTGCGTCCAACACGCCATGTTCACAGGTTGCGCCTACCCGAATTTCGATTGAAAATAAGACACAATCAAACGTGATCCACCCCCAAAAAGGCATAGGCGAAAATGAGCGACAGCGCGCAGTATCTTTCGGCATTTCGAGCCTTACGCGGCGGCGATTTTGTCACCGCCTTTGAAACACTGCTCAGCGTAATTCTTGACCCCGCTGAGTTCGACAAATCAGAATTCGACAAAGACGCACCACTGTGGATTGATGCCGTCAAGCGCGCTATCGACCAGCGCGATCCTAATGTGATCGCCGTGCTGCACCGCGTCATCCCGCAAATGGTTGATGCCCTACTTCCAAATGATAATCTCGCCCATTCTCGCCCGTCAATCATTGGACCTGCTACGCTCCGCACCGCGCTTGAACTTCACGGGATGCACGAAAAACTCAGCCAGACGTTTCTTGAAACGCAAGAAATGGCGAAATCGAAAACACAGACGACTGAGCCAGCACAGGTTGCGCCCACAGATACCGCAGCAAGCGCCGCGACGGATACGCCGCCAGCCACCCCAACTGCCGCCGCGCAGCCGCACGATGATCCATCGAACAAGGATAAATCGTCATGACCTCACCGGAAATCTACGAGAACGCGCTCGACGCGCTCAACAAAGGCAGTACGCTGCGCGCTTTTCATCAATTAGGGATCGCCTTAGATAAATCTCGTTACACAAGCGAACGCGAATCCATGTACAAAGCCGTCGCAGTGTTGTTCGTGCGCGACGTGGAGTTGTGGCTTGACGAAGTCAAGCGTGTCAAACGCACATTTCAAGAAGAACTTGTGGTGATGAGCATCCTTGCGGCGATTCCGTTGATGACCGATGCGTTTTATACACTGTATACGCAGCAAGAAGCACAGCAGTTGAAGTTATTTCCGCCGCCTTGGAAAGTTGCGGCTGACGATCTTGAACAACTAGAGCGCGAATTCGTCGTGGACGAACTTACCTACATCATGGCAAATCACCCGGAATATTCGGTGACATTTTTGCAGTCTACGCATTTTGAGCCGTTCATCCCCGATACGTTGGATTTCCAAACGCTCGATACTGAACATTATCTCAAATCGCTGATTTACCTCTTATATGAGCGCCGGAAATCTCGCTTAGACAGCGGTGAGGAGTTTCTCGAAGAAATTCCGCGTAGCGGCGGCGCAGTAGGCGGCGAAAAAGAGGAAGCCTTCGACGAAGAAAGCGACGAAGATGACGATCTCCCGCCCGCCCGCTTCAGCGGCGGATCGCCCCCTGAGCCAATTCCTCAACGTGCACGCGAAACAGGTGAACGAGAACAATGGCAGCAGTCCGAACCGCCGCCATCCCCTATCACCCATACCGGAGAAGCTAAACCCGTCATTGATGACTCCTCTTCCGACAGCGAATCACAGCCCGAAGCGGATAAGAAACGCGCCGAATCTCCCGCGCCTCCACCGCCGCCGATTTCGACACCTTCGCCCGCGCAGCCGATCACACCAATTCCAAATCCGAGTGCAAGCTATCAGCCCGGTTCGTCGTCCGGTTCTCCGTCCGCTGCGGTGCCAAAACCCGCCAAGCCAATCACCACGCCGAAAGACGACAATCTTGACGTTCCAGCGTTTCTTCGCCGGCGGGATACGGCGGCATCTACACCGCCCGCCGCCCCCGAACCGGTGCAGTTTTCCAGCTTCTACAGCAAAGATGTGAAGCCGAAAACGTGGTATCCCGTCAAGGCGTATGTCTTCCGTGAAAGCGCACAAGACCAAATCGAAGCCGACGCGCACAAGCAGTTCGGCGGCGTGCTGACCAATGTTCGCAACGTCCTTCGTGCCGCTCGCACGGTGATCCAGCAGGGCGCGGAAGTCACCGCTACGCCGAGCATCCCCGGCTTCCAGTTCGATCCAGTGCGTGTGACGGTTGCGTTCACCGAACAATGGCACAAGTTCGATTTCAAGATGCGCGCCATGACCGCCGATCCCGATGACTCGCACAAAGGCGCGATCACGTTTACTGTCGAAGGCTTGATTGTCGCGGAAGTCCCGCTGTCCGTCTACGTCAGCGACACTGCGCCCGATCCAGTCGAAGCGAAACTTGATGGCGGCGCGCAGGTCGCACACAAACCTTACGCCGCCGTTTTTTGCAGCTACAGCCGCAAAGATGAACCTATCGTCAAGCGTGTGGAAAAAGCCATCAAAACGCTCGGCTTCGATTATTGGCGTGATCTCACCACGCTTCGCCCCGGCGAAGATTGGGATGATCGCCTGCTCGCCCTCATCGAACAAGCCGATATTTTCCAGTTGTTCTGGTCATCCAACAGCGCGACGAGTAACGCTGTACGCAAAGAATGGGCACATGCGCTCAAAGTGGGAACGAACCGCGCTAACTTCATCCGTCCCGTGTTCTGGGAACAGCCGATGCCCGCGCCGCCCCAAGAATTAGGACATATCAATTTTGTGTACGATCCTTCGCTGATAGAGTGATTGTGTTAAAATGGAACGCACATTGTAGAAGTGAAGCTGCTGAACAGCCGACGCGCTGTTAGCTATTGTGCTGTGTGTGAGGAAAAACAATGGGTGGTTTAGTTGGTTTACTGATTGTGGCGATTGCGGCGCTCACAATTGTTGCGGTGATGTACGTTGTTTTGCAGGAAAAACATGAACACGAAGAACATTTTATTCCCGGCGTAAGCGACAGCGCCCCCGCCGAACCGCACGCGCCGCGTGCCAACACCATGACGATCCGCCCTGAAGCGGATCAGAACGCTTAACGCGGCTGCTGTGTCCGACAAAATTCTGTTCGAGAACCCATTTGTCGCCATCATTGACCGTGATGGCTATACGTTCCTGCGCGAAACCCGCGCAGATGGCAAGATTGTCTCCGTTTTGCCGTTCCGTTTTGAAAACGGCAAGTTCACCTATCTTGCGCGCTTGGAAGTTTGCCCCGCCCACAGCCCCGATCTCGAACGGTGCAGCATCACGGGCGGGCTAGAAAAAATCGCGGGCGAAACGCCGGAACACCGCGCCGCCGAAGAACTGTGGGAAGAAGCAGGCTACAGAATCGACAAAGAGGCGCTCATCCCTTTGGGCATTGTTCGCCCATCGAAAGCCAGCGACACCACCGTTTACCTATTCGCCGCCAACGTCACAGGGTTGAAACAGCACCCTGCCCCCGGCGATGGCTCGAAGTTCGAGATGGGCGCAAGCACTGAATGGCTGACACTCGAACAGGCACTCGATGTGCAAGACCCGCTGTTTCTCGCGGCAATCCTGCGGCTGCGCGCCAAACATCCCTTGGAATTGCGTTAACGCAAGCCCTTGTGAATTTACTCGTTGCGTCAGTTGGCTGCTGAGGCGCGTGTCACTCTCCCCCGAATTCAGTGTGGATTCTGACACATAATCGCAAGGTCCTCAGGAGAGCTGCCCTTCTGAAAACCGCGTGCGGATGTAGGCTGTCAATATCCTTGTGCGTATTTTATTGGAGGTGCGACTTGAGAAACTGCCCAATGTCATCCAATGATTGATGCGCCTGCGGGAGTTCCAGTTGAATTTGCCAGACATGCCACATGCGTGGATAAATCTCTAACCGCGCATCGACCCCCGCCGTTTTCGCTAACTGATCGCAGTGGATGGCATCAGCGCGGAGCGCCTCATCTTCTCCGGCATGAATCAAAAGCGGCGGCAGCCCACGCCAATCGCCATAGACGGGAGAAATCAGTGGGTTGCGCGGATCGTTTCCTGCCACATACGATCTGAGATACAAGCGAACAGCGCGTGGATGCAGCAGCGGATCATACACCCCCTTAATCATGTCGCTGTTTTGCGAAAGGTCTGCGGCGGGCGAGAGACAGGCTGCCGCCGCTGGCAGCGGATCGCCGCTGTCGCGCAGTTTCATCATGGAAGTGATGGTCAAGTTGCCGCCCGCTGAATCGCCCGCGATGACAATGTTTTTTGGGGAGAAACCCTGCTTTAACAGCCAGCGATAAGCGCCCACACAGTCATCGAGCGCGGCGGGGAATGGATGTTCCGGCGCGATTCGGTAATCGACCATGAGCGCGCGGATTCCCATTTTTTCCGCTAACGATGCCACCATCTGATAATGCAGATGTGACGACCCGATAACGAAGCCGCCGCCATGCAGATACAGCAGCACTTGATCGGGCGGGCTGTTTTGCGGGATGAGCCATTCACAGGGTACGCCGTCAGCGGAAACGAGTTGGCGAGAAATCGTCGCGGGAAGCTGCACCCGCGCCACAGTTTGCTTGAGTATCCAGCGGATGAGGGAAAGCGGCATGTAGCCGTTCATAAAGCGCGTGAGGGGTAAAGCGGCGCGGATTTTCGCTTCAGCAGATGATTCTGTCATGGTGCCGCCTTTCTTGCGCCGGACAAGGACTAGAAGTCGCTGTGTACCTATGATTATGCAAAATGTGGCGAAGAATCAAAAAGTTGGGTAGAGCCGATTCTTGCCACCTTTACCCGACTTTGACGCATCAGATATTGAGTTTGACTGAAGCCAAAGGCTGCGGTGACAACAGATGGGATAAGCTAGGTGACGCTAAGGAGTAAGGAGCCTAGTGAATGAGAGCGAGCCTAACTTCCAGATCCTCTCTTGCTGCACATAGACTTCGGTCACCATGAACGGGTTGGTGACCTCATTGCCGCCCACAATGGCTAACAGCGTAATTCTGTTCAACAGGATCGCGGTTGTGCCTATAATATTCACCGATACTTCATGGATATCCGCTTGTTTGTAATGAATATCTCGGCTTTCGATGATCTTGAGTTCTTGTTCTTTCCCCCACGCGCCGCCCATGTGGACAAATACCGACTTCTCATGAAAGAGCATATCAAGGGCATCGACATTGCACTCTGACATCCAGCGCCATTTCTCGGCAGAGAGCCGGATAACTTCTTGTTCCGGGTTAACACTTGGCATAGCTTAGTCCTTCGTTCTCTGCTGTACGATGCAATGGATGAGGCTTCACGTTGTACGCTTGAGTTCACTCAAGCGCTTCACCATCGCCGGATCGCAATGGTCAAAGAAGCTGCTTGTTTTCGTGTCCAGCGTGGCGATTGCCGCCATATCGTCAGCGCTGAGTTCAAAATCGAAGATGGCGAAATTTTCTTCGATACGGTCTTTATGAACGGATTTGGGAATCGCCACGACACCGCGCTGCGTCAGCCAGCGCAAAATGATCTGTGCTATCGTTTTCTGATACTTGTCCGCGAGGGATTGCAGCAGGGCATTTGCGAAGATATTGTTTCTACCCTCTGCGAATGGTCCCCACGACTCGATTTGCACGCCGTTTTCCTGCCAAAACTTCTGCGTTTCGATCTGCTGATTGAACGGATGGGTTTCAATCTGATTCACCATCGGCACAACATCATGATGAACGATTATGTCCATCACACGATCCGGCTGGAAGTTGCTCAACCCAATTGCGCGTGTTCGACCTTCCCGATACAGGTCTTGCATTGCTCGCCATGAACCGTGAACATCTCCGTAGGGCTGGTGGATCAGATATAGGTCGAGATAATCCAATTGCAAACGACGAAGTGACCGTTCAAACGCTTGTTTTGTGCTTTCGTACCCGGCATCCTGTATCCACAATTTGGTGGTGACAAACAATTCGTCTCGCGGCACACCGCTTCTCTGGATGGCTTTGCCGACAGCTTTTTCGTTGCCATACGATGCCGCTGTATCGATCAAACGATAGCCGACGTTGATTGCATCCGTTACGCTCCGTTCACATTCTTCGGCATCTGTGATTTGAAAAACGCCGAATTCTAACAGTGGCATTTGCACACCGTTGTTCAATTTTACCGATGGTATTGTTGACATAGGTTGTCCTTAGCAGTGGCGATTGCCTAATAACGATTGCCAACCACAGTGATTTTAGACATGGCTGCTTTGATCTCAGCGAGGTCGTCAGTAGTCAATTTGATGTTCACCGCGCCGTTGTTCTCGTCGAGCCGTTCGAGCTTGCGACTGCCCGGAATCGGCACAATCCACGGTTTTTGGACGAGCAGCCAAGCCAGCGCGATTTGCGCGGGAGTAGCATTGTGTGCCGCGCCAATTCGCTCTAGCAGGTCCACAACGGCACGGTTTGCTTTGATGGCTTCTTGCGTAAAGCGCGGATTGCGCGCACGGATGTCGTTATCAGCAAAAGTCGAGTTTTCGTCAATTTTCCCGGTCAGATATCCACGCCCAAGCGGGCTGTAGGGGACTAACCCGATACCCAATTCCTCACAGGTGGGGAGAATTTCCGCTTCGATGGGAGTCCACCAAATTGAGTACTCACTTTGCAGAGCGGCGACGGGCTGCACAGCATGAGCGCGTCGAATAGTTGACGCATCCGCTTCGGAAAGACCGAAGTGCTTGACCTTTCCTGCTTGAATTAAATCTTTGACTGCTCCCGCTACGTCTTCAATAGGGACATTGGGGTCAGGGCGATGCTGGTAAAACAGATCAATCGCTTCGACGCGCAGCCGCTTGAGCGAAGCTTCGGCAACACGCTTGATCTGCTCTGGGCGGCTGTCCAAGCCAACCGTGGGGTGCGGTCCTTTTTCAGGATCGTGTTTGAAGCCGAATTTCGTCGCAATCACAACCTTCCCACGAAACGGTTCTAACGCTTCTCCTACAAGGTCTTCGTTTGTGAACGGACCATAAACTTCTGCCGTATCGAAGAAGGTGATGCCCCGATCTACCGCCGCATGAAGAAATTCGATCATGTCCTGTCGTGTGCCTATCGGCGCATCCCCGAAGGTCATACGCATACATCCAAGACCGAGCGCCGAGACTTCTAATCCGCTTTTTCCGAGCTGGCGTTTCTGCATTATTCTGCCTCCCTTTGGCTGACGCACATCGTCATATATACAGCCTGATTATAGGGAGAGCGGTAGGCATATAGACAGAACAATCGTGGAGAATCACTGTATAATCCTGCAAAATTTTCTTGGCGGGTAAAAAGCTAGAGGTTCACGTGCACGGGATTGATCACGATCTGTCGGAAGATGAAGCGCTGCGGATGCAGGCTATCCGCATAGAACTGATTAAACGGATACTGAAGGCGGTGCCGAATGATGGACATACCGAACCGCTTCAGGGACTGTTTCTGATTCGCCATTCCCTTCCCAAAGAACGCAGTCATACCCTCTTGAAGCCATCATTGTGCATAATCGCGCAAGGAAGTAAGGACATCTTCTTTGGCGACAGCTGCTACCGATACGATGCCTTCCACTATCTTTTGACTGCGCTCGAACTTCCCACCATTAGTCAAGTGACAGACGCATCAGAAGATCGTCCTTATCTCGGTGTTCGGTTGGAACTACCGCTAAAGCTGGTGAGTTCGATCATCCTTGAGGAAGAAGAGGTGATGCCGCGACAGGCGGTGGTGAGGGCGATGGATGTCACTCCATTGGAACCGAATTTACTCGACGCGGTTCTGCGCCTTATCAGACTGTTGGAGTCGCCCAATGACACGCGAGTCCTACTGCCTCTAATCATGCGAGAAATTATGTATCGTCTGCTTACGGGAGAACAGGGAGTGCGCCTTCGTCGTCTTGCCCTGCTTGGGGGAAGCACCCCAGACATTGTGAAAGCCCTTCAGCGTATTCGTCAAGATTTTGACAAACCCCTACGCATTGAAGCTCTCGCACACGATCTAGGGATGAGCGTGTCGGGGTTTCACCATCACTTTAAAGCGGTCACTGGGATGAGTCCGCTGCAATATCAGAAACAACTGCGCTTTCAAGAGGCGCGTCGTTTGATGTTAGTCGAAAATCTTGATGCGACCAGCGCAGCCTATCGTGTGGGATACAATGATGCTTCTCACTTCATTCGAGAGTATAAAGGCATTTTTGGCGTACCGCCCATGCGTGACGTACAGCGGCTTAGGGAGACTGTTGCTTCTGGCAGCGAATGAAGCATAAAAAGCGAGTTCTGCCGAAATGGAAGTGAATACACAAAGACGAAAAGCAATTTGAGCCCGTTTTCGTGCAGGAATTTGTGCGTTTCGATCTGCTGATTGAACGGATGGGTTTCAATCTGATTCACCATCGGCACAACATCATGATGAACGATTATGTCCATCACACGATCCGGCTGGAAGTTGCTCAACCCAATTGGGCGTGTTCGATCTTCGCGGTACAGCGCTTCCCCGAATTGTCACCAACTGCCCATTTCACCGTTTCCCTTATCGCGTTTATTGTACCCGCTTAGGAAGCTCTTACCCGATTTTATCGACATAGACCAACTCACAGAGGAACGCTTGGTTAGGTGTATGGTCGCGCAAGCGAGCGTGCCACGCTGCGCGCATCCCACCACAGCACGATTTCGCGGATGCTCAAACGCCTGACGTTGCCCCGCCTTGAGGCGATGTTGGCACACGTGCTCAACCAGCTTAAGGGGAGGAGGACGTGGTCGCTCAAGCGCGTCTGGACGGCTTGTTCGGGCAGCGCTGGAAATGGGAGACAGTGCATTCGGTGATGAAATGCTTGTTTGGCGATGCCATCCGTTCCCGTTCATGGCGGCTTCAGCGGCGCGAACCCATGCTCAAGGCGCTCGTCTACACTAATTCACCGCTAGCTGCTGCCTACTGCCATTTTATATTTGCAACTGAGCAGATTTCCTGTATTCTGGCAGCAAAATCCACCTGTTGAACACATGAGAGGGTGCAACCTTCCATGCACACGCACGTAAAGTCTTATATACTGAAAGGTATAGCCAAGAAAAGAATACATCTACATGCTTGAACAAAAACCTGTCCCTTACCCGCGCGGATCAATGGGCTTGATGCTGCGCTTGCCTGTCCAGCTATACAAAATTGGCTTGGGCGACCCGCTGAACCTGCTCCGCATCATGGTCATCACCACACGCGGGCGAAAAAGCGGTCAGCCGCGCCACACCGCGCTCGAATACCGGCGGCATGGCAGCAAAATCTATGTGGTATCGGCGTGGAGCAGCGATGCCCAGTGGTATAAAAACCTGCTCGATTATCCTTATGCGACGATGCGAATGGGACGCAAGCGTGTGCGTGTCACCGCGACAACTGTCAACGACAGCGGCGAGGCGCTCCGTGTGCTGAACCTGTTCCACCGAACCGCGCCGTTCATCTTTGACCCGGTGGTGGCAAGCACCGCGCAAAGCCAGCCGATCACGCCGCTGAACATTCCCGATATCGCGCACCGCATCACCATTGTGCGGTTTGATCCAACACATGAAGCGCAAGACCTGCCGTATCTGGAAGCGTCCTATGGGTGGGCGCTAGCGGCAGGGACAATTGTCGCGTTAAGCGCGGTGGTGATCCTGCTGGCGGTGAGCTTATCGCGCGCGACCAAACAGCCGCGCTAATCGACAGATGACACGCACTTTCCCCCGCCCACTCCGGCGCTTTTACGATGTGTGGCAGCTTCACCCGCCTGTGCGAGTGGTTGTTGGCGCGCCGCGATCCCTGTGTATGAGTACGTTGATCACCGCCGCGCAGCCGAGCCAACATCGCCTGCACATGCGTGATGCCTTCCGCGATGGTCGCCGCTACGCCGTGCAGCCGACTAACGACGGATTCCGCATCACGAGCGAAACATCGACGCGCCGCAATGGTCGCCGTTTCCGCACGCGCCCCGCCGCGACTGTGACAGGCACGTTCAGCGGCGATGACCGCGTGACGTTCATCCGCTTGCGCTATCAAATCCACTGGCTGCACATGATCAGCGGGCTGTTGATTCCGGCGTTTATCGCTTCAATTCTGGTGTATGTGCCATGGAGTCCCGCGCTCATCACCGTGATCATCGCGGCGATTTTCGCGCTGGCGTTTGTGGTGCAGCGCATGGAAGCGGCGCTCCAAGTTGGGGAGATGGTGTTCTTCATCGAGAAGGCGTTTGAGGATTTTCCGCCCGCCAATGTGCCGGAACTCGATTCGAGTGTGCCGGGGGTAGTAATGAAGTCAAAGCGTGATTTCCACGACGAATGGCAGCGTTTCTACGAGGAACGGCTCAAAGAAGAAGCGGGGGAGTAGGGCGGGGTCAAGTCCCCGCCGTGTTTTAGGGCACGGACGACGCAGGCATCGTCCCTACAATTTTCTTCCGTTTAGTGCTCTACACCGCTGCGACGGGCAGATTGAACGTCTGCGCGACGGCGGGATGCGTCACTTTGCCCGCGCGCAAATTTAAGCCCTTCGCCAAGCCGGGATCGCGGTCAAGTGCTTCATCTACGCCGAGATTTGCTACACGTAAAATATAGCGCAGTGTCGCGTTCGACAAGCCGTAGCTCGATGTGCGCGGAACAGCGCCGGGCATATTCGCCACGCCGTAATGCAGCACGCCATCGACGACGTAGGTGGGATCGCTGTGCGTGGTCGGGTGTGTGGTTTCGACACATCCCCCCTGATCAACCGCCACATCCACGATCACGCTGTTGGTTGGCATCATGCTCAACATCGACTTGGTGATTAAACGCGGCGCGCGCGCCCCGGTGATCAGCACCGCGCCAATCACCGCGTCGGCAGTGCGAATGCTGTCGATGATGTTGGTTTCGTTGCTGTGGAGCGTGACGAAGCGCCCGTGCATCACTTCATCGAGATAGCGCAGCCGTTCCGTGTTGAGATCGAGCAGTGTCACCTGCGCGCCCATGCCGAGCGCGACTGTCGCGGCGTTTGTGCCGACTGTGCCACCGCCCAAAATGACGACGTGCGCGGGCTTGACACCGGGGATGCCGCCCATGAGGATTCCGCGCCCGCCTTCCGGCTTTTGGAGATAGTGCGCCGCGACTTGAGTCGCCATGCGTCCCGCGACTTCGCTCATCGGTTGAAGCAGCGGCAAACGCCCTTCTTCATCTTCGACGGTTTCATACGCCAAGCCGGTCACGCCGCTGTTGAGCAGGGCGTGGGTTAAGCCTTCATCGGCGGCGAGATGCAAATACGTAAACAGAATTAAATCTTCACGCAAAAATCCATATTCACCCGGCTGCGGCTCTTTAACCTTGACGACCATGTTCGCGCCGTTCCACACTTCGGCGGCGGTGGGGAGAACTGTCGCCCCAACCTGACGATACTCGTCATCGGTGAAGCCACTGCCCGCACCCGCGTTGGTTTCGACATACACCGTATGTCCTGCGCGGATGAGTTCGCGCACGCCGGCGGGGGGGAGTGCGATGCGATATTCGTTATTTTTTACTTCTTTGGGGATGCCAACGATCATGTGCTGAGTCCTTTATTGACCTGTGCTGACGGCGCATGATTCGCATTTTACATCAAAGTGTCTGAAAAAAGGGGATATGCTTCAGACACTTTGATGCATTTTCTACAAAGAAGCTACCACTTACGGACTTTTACGCCCGCTTCCATCATTTCTTTGAGCGATTGCAGATCGGATGTGAATTGGCGGCTCAGGGCATTCATCAACAGCGGCATCGCCATGTGAATGATTGGATTATTGCCCGGCGGAACATACATCTTACAGGTCATGCGCGTGCCTTCAGGGACGGACTCAAAGCGGTATTCAACGTTGAAGGGAAACCTGCCGTCATTTTCATACGCGAATAAGTGCGGCGGTTCAAGCGCCGTCACCACCGGAAAAGCATCACCCGTCATGCCGAGAAAGCGCCCGCTATGCTTATATTGCGATCCAACATGCACGGGACCTTCCGACACCTTTTCGGCATTGACCATGAATGTTTGCCAATTGACGCAGCTTTCAAGGCATGTCGCCGTGCTGAACACTTCATCAATTGGGCGTTCGATGATAATGCTGTTGAGGTATTCGTTCGCTGCCATTGTGATTTTCCCCCTGTAGAAATCGCAGGAACATTGAAAACCAGTATAGGCAAAGCGATTTTTTACGCCAGCAGCCCCACTAAGGCGACCAGCGCAAACGTGATGATGATCGCGCCGGATAAGCGATTGATCCACACCATGAGCGCGGGAGTGAAACGCGAACGCAGCGCCGACACGCCTGTTGTCAAAACAAGCCACCACAAAATGGACCCGCCGAACACACCCGCAACAACAAAGGGCGCGCACGCACTCATTCCAGTTGTACCTGCGATGCCTGATCCGGCGAAGATTGCCGCGAACGCGAGAATCGTCACCGGATTGGTGATGGTCAGCGCCAGCGCCGAAAGATAATCGCTCCAACGGCTTCCGGCGGGCACAATAGATTGCGCCCCGACAGCGGCGGCTTGCGCGGCGGGTTTGCTTAAAAGCGTCTTGATGCCGAGATAGAGCAGAAACGCCCCGCCGATCAAGCGCACAGGCGATTGGATGCTGATGAGAAAGTTGGAGAGGGCGGCGAACCCGAAGGCGGCGAAGCTGGCGTATACGCCGTCAGCGGTGGCAACGCCCAATCCGGTGAGAAATCCCGCCAGCCGGCCCCGCGCGAGTGTGCGCTGGATCGTCAGCACGCCGAGGGGACCCACGGGCGCGGCAACCGATATGCCAATGATGAGACTGCTAAGAAATGCGCTGAAGACACGTCTCTAATGACATAGGACGCTTATTCCCTTTCTTGTGAAGTTTGATGCACGAGCATGCGTTTTCTGAATTATACTGAAAATTCAACGATGCACAACGGTCTTAAAAATTTTTAATGCGCCATAAGGGGTCAATATGTATCTTGAAAGTTCATCTGTGCCGCCGATGCCGGACTACATCGACAGTGATCGATTGGTGCTGCGCCCACCGCGCATGGGCGATGGCGCGATGATCAATGAAGCGATCCGCGAATCGTTTCCTGAACTCAGCCGGTGGATGCCGTGGGCGCGTCATATGCCAAGCATCCCCGAAAGCGAAACTTTTGCGCGCGAAGCGGCGGCGCGTTTTCGCACGCGCGAAGAACTGCCTTTGTTGATCATCCGCAAAAAAGATGGTTTGTATCTTGGCTCAACAGGAATGCACAACATCAACTGGGAAGTGCCGCGCTTTGAAATTGGCTATTGGATTCGCACCAGCATGAGCGGGCATGGCTACATGACCGAAGCGGTCAAGGCGCTGACCGCGTTTACGTTTGAGACGCTCAACGCGGTACGCATGGAAATTCGCTGCGATTCGCGCAATGAACGCAGCGCGGCAGTCGCGCGGCGAGCGGGGTACACGTTGGAAGCAAAGCTCAAATGGGAAGGGCGCGATAACGACGGTGGCTTGCGCGACACGCTGATTTTCTGCAAGCTGCGCGACGATGGGGTATAGGGATAAACGGTTTTTGTAGGGGTTTGCGAAACAAGTTTCGCCCGTGCCAACCCCGTTCTCTTGGGCGACCCGGCGGGTCGCCCCTACAAAATGATGTACACGGGCGGAGCAGGCTCCGCCCCTACAAATACGTTCGTTTAAGGCGTAGCCTCTGCTGTTGCTTCGCCAACGCTCACTTCGGCAGTCGAGAACGCCCCGACTTCCGGCGTGGCAGCGGCGGCGGTCATCTGCGCGGCTTGCGTGGCGAACAACGTCGTCGCCGTCGCGGTCATTTCGACTTCACTCAACGGATTAGGCGTATTGGTCGCTGTCGGTGTTGGAGTCGGCGTTGGACCATACGGTGGTGTGGCGATCAAGTTGATCAGCGGATTGAGCGACCCCAGCGTGACGAGCAAAATTTGCTGACTGCCGCTCAATACGGGACGCGGCTCGGTGATCAAATCGAGCGTGGGCAGGGGTTCAGCCGTCACGTCGGCGGTGGCTTCGGCGGTTACGTCGGGCGCGATAGATTGCGCCGCTGCATCGGCGGTGGCTTCGGCGGCTGCGTCAATGATGATCTCCGCAGTGGGTTCGGCGGTTGCGTCGGGCGCGATAGATTGCGCCGCTGCATCGGCGGTGGCTTCGGCGGTCGCGTCGATGATGATCTCGGCAGTCGCTTCGGCGGTGGCTTCACCAGCGGGAGCAGTTGCTTCAAGCGGTTGGCTGATCACGTAATAGCGGTTGCCTGCCGGATTTTGCCCGCCGACATGCAGCGCGTAACGTGCGCCCGCGCGGGTGGTGACGATAAATGTATACGCGGGTTGATCCAGCCCGAAATCGGCAAGCTGATCCGACGTGAAACTGTCGGTATATTGCAACCCCACAAGCGAGCTAATTTGCGTCGTGATGGTGTCCTGCGCGGGAGCGACATCGGTGCGCGAGAACGTCCCGTCGATTTCCCACGCTTGTGTACCGGTCACATCAAATTGATTCTTGAGCAAGCGAACGTATTCGCCTGTTTCATTGTTTCGCGCTTCTAACGCGATCACGTTTTCGCTTGTCACATCCAAGAAAAGCGGTCCCGTCGCCGCAGTTGCGCCGGGGGTTGGTGTTTCGGTTGATGAGGTTGGGTTGCCACCCACGATGATCACTAATACGATCACCGCGAGCGCGGCGACCAGCAAAATCAGCGTCCCTCGGTTCAGTCTCATGTTACATTTCCCCTATCAATACGGTGCAGGGTATCTGATAAGTATCGGACGCGGCGTGCCGCGTCCGCTATCATCGACACCCGTATTTAACCTATGTCGTTGTCCGGCGGCGTTCCCGATTGCTCAACCACACGATCACGCCGAGCGCCAAAATGCCGAAGGGCAGCGCGACCAGCGTCAGGAAATTGATCGTCCCGATGGTTTGCTGATCCGCGAAAATGGGCGAATCTTGCGGGCGCTGCGGCTGAAGCACCGTGATCTGCGTGAAGAAGTTGTTGTAATCTGTCGCGTAGATCAAGCTGTTGAACGCCAAGCCCAAGTTATCGACATTGAGCTGCGAATACACATCGCGCGCGGGCGAAATACTGCCGAACAGCACGACTTTCGCGCCGGTCTGCGAATTTTCGGCGGCGGCTGCCAGCACGAATGCCTGCTGAACCGCGTCTTCAGGGCGCGTGACCGATTCTTCCGCGATCAACGCTTCAATGTCTGTGCGTTGGTAGGCTTGATCGCTGCTGCGTACCAGTTCAGTCACGGTGACATTGGCGGGCGGCGTATCTGCGACGGTAATGCTGTGCGGCACTTCAAAGATAGCGACAGGCTGCGTTGGGTTGATGCCGTTGGTGGTGATGAACGTCGAACGATCAAAATCGGTAGCGACGGGCAGCAGCGGCGATTGGAATGCCTGTGTCTCGTCGATAATCACGTCGTTGTTGAAGGCGATGCCGAAATTCGCCAGCAGGAATTCATTCAGCGCCGGATCCGTCGCCAGCGAAACCCCCGCCGCGTTTAGGTTGGTGTCCGCGAAGATCACCAAGTCACCGCCCGCATTTAGGTAGTTCTGCAAAATTTCCAATTCGGCTTCGCCCAAGGGGGTATCACCGCCCGGAATGACGATCACTTCGCCATCGAGATTGGGATCATTGAGCGTGTATTCACCCTGCGGGCTGGCGAGTTCGACCAGCGAAATTTCCTGTATGTTCCAGTCGAAACGGTTGGTCAAGTTAGTCTTGAGCGTTGCCATTTCAGACGATACGTTGTTCTGCACCGTCAGGAAATAAGCGTTGAAATCGCCTGCCGCCGCGACTTTTAGAATCGCGTTGGTCAATTGTTCCTGAATGGGCGTTTGCACGATTTCGGCGTTTTCAACATCAGCGACGAAACCATCTTCCAGCGTAATCACGCTTGGCGCTTCTTCTGCAGCAGCGGGATCAGCAGCGGGATCGCTAGCCGCTTGAGATGCAGCGATAGTTTCCGCATCGGCGGCGGCGACCACGGCAACCTGCCCTGCACGAGTGATTCCAAAAGCGTTAGCGAGGTTTGGCAGTTGGTCAGGGTTGACGAACTGATACGTGATCTTGCCGCCGCTGGCTTCTTGATATTCCTCAAACAGCAGGCTGTCTTGGTCACGCCGTCCGGCTTGCGTCGAATCGTAGAACGCGATCATCCGCACAGACGGAATATTGGGGTCTGCGCCAAACGCGCTGATAGCATCGCGCGATTCAACCGTGAGCGAGAACAAATCACTTTCCGTGAGGTCGATGCGAATGTTCTGATTACGCACGAAGATGTAAAGCATCACAAACGCGGTTAGCACAACAATCGTGACGACGACGCTTAACCCGCCGAAACGTGCCGCGCGCCCAGTGAACAGCGCGATGAACTGCTGCGGTGCGAGCAGCGCCCACATCACCAGCGCGAGAATGCCCAACCCCAAGCCGCCAAAGCCGACAACCGTAAAAGTCGGCTGTGTGAACGCCACGATCAGCGCGACGAGAAAGCCAATCCCCGACACGATGAGCATCACCTGCGGCGGGATAAACGGCTCTTGTTGTTCAGGGGGCGTGTTATTGATGGGTGTTTGATCAGTCATATTGGTTTTCTCCGCTTTTATGCGCGCCAACGGCGGGTTTCGACGATGCGCGTGGTGATGAACAACGCGCCGACGATGACGAGCAGGAAATACAGCACATCTTCCGCGCGGATGATGCCCACCGCCATCGTCGCTTCATAATGCGAACGCAAACCGAGTTCGCGCACGAAATCGCCTAAGGCGCTGTTGGTGCGCGCGAACACTTCCGCCGCCGCTTCAGCAAGGTACAGCACAAGGATCGTCCCCGCGCCTAAGAACGCCGCGACGATTTGATCTTCCGTGATTGCCGACCAGATGAGCGCGATTGCTAGGACCGCGCCGCCGTACAACCACGCGCCGAGATACGTCCCGAACGCGATCCCTTGATCGGGGATGCCGATGCTCGACAAAATGATGTGATAGATGAGCGACAGCAAGATCAGCACGGTATAGTACGCCCATGCCGCCAAGAACTTGCCGACGATGAACTGACTTTCGTTCATTGGCAGAGTCATCAGCACTTCGAGCGTGCCTTCGCGGCTTTCTTCTGCCAGCAAGCGCATTGTGATCAGCGGCGCGATCAAGAACATCAAGAACGTGATCAAACCCGGCATACTGGGGATTTGATCGGCAGTTGCTTGACCGTTAGCAGAAGCGAGATAGGCATTAAACAGCACGCCAAGAATCATGAACACAGCGAAACCGATTCCGTAGGCAATTGGGGAACGGAAATACAGCGCCAGTTCACGTTTGAACACAGCGAACCAAGGGGCAGCGCCGCCTGTCGCGCCCGGTTCATGGAGCATGGCGGTATCTTCAGAGTGAGTTTTCAGCGTTTGATCGGTCATTTTGCAGCCTTTTCTTGCGCTGATGTTTGCGCGGCTTCCATTTCCGCCTTCAGCGCGATGCTCTGTTCGCGGCGCGTCACTTCAAGGAAGATTTCTTCAAGGTTGACCGCAAGCGGACGTAGTTCTGTCAGTTTCCAGCCTTTGGCAATCACCGCGCTTGCCAGTGCCGGACGCGGATCAACGTTGGCGCTCGTTGGGGTGATGACCAGCGCATCACCTTCGACAGCCGCTTCAGCAACACCCGCTACAGCGCGGACGGTATCGAGCGCCGCAAACGGTTCTTTGTCCAAACGCATGAGGATGCGCCCGCCGCTTGCCAGCGATTCGCGGAGCTGGGCTGGAGCACCTTGCGCCACAATCTTCCCTTGATTGATGATGATCAGATTGTCGCAGACCTGTTCCGCTTCGCTCAAAATGTGCGTGCTAAACAGCAGCGTGTGGTCGCGCCCTAGTTCACGCACTAGCGAACGCAGTTCCAACACTTGGAATGGGTCTAAACCAATCGTCGGCTCGTCAAGAATCAGCACGGGCGGATTGTGGATCAACGCCTGTGCCAAGCCGACGCGCTGACGCATACCCTTTGAGAGCGTGCGAATACGGCTGTCGGCGCGGTCAATCAAGCCGACGCGCTCCAGCACTTCATCGGCGCGTTCGCGCAGTTTCTTTACCCCGCGAATTTCTCCGATGTACATCAAATAGCCGCGTGCGCTCATGTCGCGGTACAGCGGCACGTTCTCCGGCAGATAGCCGACACGGCGGCGCACTTCTAAGCTCTGGTCGAATACATCAAACCCCGCGACTGTCGCTTTGCCTTCTGTTGGCGGCATAAAGCCCGTCAGCATACGCATGGTCGTGGTTTTACCCGCGCCATTGGGACCTAAAAAGCCCGTTACCTGACCGGGTTTGGCGATGAACGAGACACCGTTCACTGCCGTAACTTCACCATATCGTTTGGTTAAATTCTGAACTTCTATCAAGGCACAACCTCCCGATGCTTTGCTTCAGCGCAGTTGAAGCATGGCTTACGCGCACAACGCGCAGCCTAAAGCTCATTCCGAGCAAACTTGAGAAATTATACAGGGTGAGGAAAATCTCATCGGGGGATATCAAAAGGAATTTACAGACAGTTTACAATTTACACGGGGAAGCGATGGCGGGCGGCGGAGAAACGAGTTTCTCACGAGTCGCCCCTACAAACACTGCCCGTTTAAACGACATCCCTATCACGTACCGTGATGATTTGCGGCGGGGATGGTATGGGCGGCGTTTGAACAATGTCCGCATCACGTACCGTGATGAGATGCATAGGCGATGTAGGGGCGCATCACGATGCGCCCGTGAAATTCCCCGCGTAACGTGATGGGTTGCGGCGGGGATGGGCGGGCGGCGTTTGAACGATGTCCGCGTCACGTACCGTGATGAGATGCATAGGCGGTGTAGGGGCGCATCGCGATGCGCCCGTGAAATTCCCCGCGTAACGTGATGATTTGCGGCGGGGATGGGCGGGCGGCGTTTGAACGACATCCCTATCACGTACCGTGATGAGATGCATAGGCGGTGTAGGGGCGCATCGCGATGCGCCCGTGAAATTCCCCGCGTAACGTGATGATTTGCGGCGGGAATGGGCGGGCGGCGGAGAAACGAGTTTCTCACGAGCCGCCCCTATAATGTGTGAACGAATGTTACCCGGTGACAGGGATGCTGTTGACGTTCGTACCCGCCGGAAGCCTTGTGTACTGCGCCGTCACCCACCCGACGATGCCATTGTAGTTGATCTGCCACCACTGGTTGAGCGCGTTGCGCCCGACGACAGTAGCAGTTTGATTAGCGGGCAGCCGCGCGATGCGACTGAATGTCGTTCCCGGGCCAGAACGGATATTCACCGTGTACGGTGTGGCGGTCAGCACGATGCCGCCAGCAGGCGCGGGCGGCTGGGTCGGCTGTGGCTGACCTGAACCCGGATCGACCACCGGCACGCCCGCACCGTTGTTAACGGTCACATACGCGCCGGACACCCAACCCGTCGTGCCGTTCACATTGATTTGATACCATGTCCCTGCCGCGTTGCGTCCCAACAAACTGTAGCTCTCGTTGCGGTTGATGCGTGTAAGGATGGTCGCTGTCGCGCTTGGGAGCTGACGCACATTCAAGCGATAGGCATTGACCGTGATCGTCGCGCCGCCGGGGCTGGCTGGCGGTGGAGTCGTGCCGGGCTGCGTTAGGCGATAATCCAAACTGGCGTTGCCGCCAAATTCGAGATATTCGACTTGGAAGTTGTTCGCGCCAGCGGGCAGGTTCAACTGCGCGGTGATCGTTTGTCCGGTTGCCGCGCCAAACTGATTGATCACCAAGCTGCCGTTGACATACACGCGCACGCCGTCATCGACTGCGACGGATAGGTTATACGTGCCGCCGGACAAGTTCTGCACGCTGGTGAAACGTGCCGTCCAGTTATCCGCGGGTACGCTTGGAAGCGGCGAACCACTGCCGTAGTTGAACGACGGTGACGGCACAGACTGGATCGCTACCGGATCGCCCGCGAGACTGGCGTTGTTATAATACTGCACCGTCCACGGCGCGGTGTTGATGACATTGCCCGGCGGCGCTCCGCCACCGCCGCCGCCGCCAAAGTTCGGCTGTGGATTGGTCACAAGATTGCCATACGAGACATACGCGAACGCTAGATTGGTCGATTCGCGGTAATCAACCTGAATGTGATACACACCCGGCACGCTGATGACCGCATCGCCCTGCACAGTCACGCCCACTTGCGACGAGTTGAACGTGTTGATGACGACTTGGCTGTAATCCACCGTCACGCGAATGTTATCATCCGCCAATGCGAAGAAACGGTATGTTCCGGGATTGAGCGAAACGTCGGTTGCCCAACGCACGCTGAAGTTATCCGCCCCAACGCCGGGCGCGGGTTCATTTACGCCCCAGTTAAAGTTGATGCTCTGGTCATAGCGCGTAAGTACCGGTGTGCCGCTCAACGTCGCGTTATTGAAGTATTCGGCATACCAGATTGATCCCTGCGCTTGTGCAGGGGAGGAATCAAACACGGCAAAGGCTGATACTATGACTATCAGCATTGCCGCAAGCAAGACTTTACGCATCATCGCTGCTTGCCTCCTGATTAATTCGAGATTGCACCTATTGTTATTTTACATCCGATCATTTTAACGTTAGGTGAGCGTAGGATAATCGCCCAAATGGCGTATGTTAGCTGATTTTAAGACGCGCTGATGCGCCAAAAAGTTGCGCCCCACAGCACCGCGCCAACATACAAATCCGTTTCGTTGATGCCCGTCCCCGGTATCGCGCTGAGTTCGCCATTTTGAAAAATAGCGGCGTTGCCGAAATCTGGGTAGCCGATCAGCGCCAGCGCGCGACCACTGGGCGCAAGCGTCACCCGTGCGGGCGATCCCGGAAACGCGACTGATGCGGCATCCGGCGCAAGCGGATCGAACGCTTCCCAAAAGAAACCGCTTTCATCGAGTACGCCAAACGCGACTGAATACGAAATATCGGGATAACCGCGCCCGGTCAACTGCGGCAGCACAGCGGGTTGAACCGCCGCTCCCGTGACTTCATCGAATAAGAACCATTCGCCGGACGCGAACAGGATTCCCGGCAGGGAATCATCCGTTGTTTCCACCCATACCACGTCTTCGACCACATCGCCTGCCGCAGGCGGTGGGATAAACTGGCGTGCGATGCGCGTGCCATCGAGCGCGTAGAAGATCGCCAGCACGCCGCCCGCTTCGCCTTCCGCCCACAGCATTAAGCCGCCCGTGCCCCAACGGGTATGCAGCGTGCCGTTGACCATTGGCAGTTCGGTGTCGTCCTGCACCTCAAGCGCGATGCCGTTTTGCGCGAGATCGTACACAACCAAGCGCGGCAGACGGCTGTCGAATGCAGTTTCCGCCCACGCTAACTGCGCTCCATCGGGCGACCACACCGGGGCGGATCGAATAATGGCGCGGTTTGGCACACCATCAACGAACAGCGATGCGTCGGCGGGCTGCGCGGCGATCAAGGTCGATTCGCCTGTCGCGGTATCGAGCAAATATATGTCCTGCGGCAGCACAAATTCCGCGACTGCCCCTACCCCAATTTGTATCCTGCTCAATGCCTCAAGGCTGACGGGCGATGCGGCGCTGTAGGCAATGCGCGCCGCATCTGGCGAGATAACGGGCGATGAGATCGTCCCCACTTGCGTGATCTGCGTGGGTGGTTGAGCCGCCAGCATGGGGTCATAGCGCCATAGATCGCCGCGCACCCACAAAAACACGGGCGCGGTATCGGCGGGTTGGGCTGTAACAACGCCGGTTGTAACCACAGCGAGCGCAAAAATTGCTATCCACAAGCGTTGTAACGCCGCTGCACAAAAATTTCTACATTTGATAGGGTGCATTTTTCCCCTCAAAATTCTGTAAGACGTAACTAAAGACAAACGATAAGAATGTGTCAAAGTTGTTATTTTTTTACGGAGATTCACGAAAAAGTTTCGTATAATGATTTTTATGGTGTGTTTGTGAATGTTCACACTCGAATAGTCCTGAAGTCCTTCTTTGCATTTCTGTAACAAGCTTTATCATTTTCATAAATCGGAAAATGCATGTTACAGTCACGCCTTGCCCTGAGATTATTTTGAGGAACCCGTTTCGTAGTTGGCAAAGGTTGCGGCGCAGCAGCGGCGCATCGGAGTTCACAGCAATGGCAACAGTGTACGACGATCCCACGCTTCCACCCCGTTATGTGGTAGAACACTACCGCAAAGTCTATCACACGCTGTACAGGCGCGAACCCTTGGTACGTTACATGGGCAATCACTGGTTTTACGTGGATGGCGAAACGGTGCATCGTAAAACCCTGCTTGACGAAATCGCCCGTTTGCGTGCATTAACGCAGCAGGCGCAAACACAGCAGCGAGTAAGCCAACTGCGTTATGACTCTGCGACCAAGAAAGATAAGGGCGTGATCAAACGATTGATTGACCGACTGCGTAACTTGTAGATCACTCTCGTTGGCATAGGGTGAGATGCTCATCGAGCCCCCTCACCAGCCCCTCAAAATCTGTCAAATGCGCGGCGTGCGATTGAAAAATCGCGCGCCGTTTTTTATCTCGAATGATCAGGATCGGTGTGCGCGCATCGCATTCGACCTGCCACGCGGAAATCGACGTATACGGATGAAAGCGCGGCACATGTGCCCATGTGCGTATGCCATCGACCAGCACATCCACGCCTTCACGCCAAATGTAAAGCGCGGGGACAGCCATAATCGCCAGCGGCAGCCACAAGCGTGGATCAAGCAGCGCAGCGGACGATTGGCGAGCAAACGCCAGCGCAATAAAGATCGCCTGCGGCGTGATCCACAATGCGGTGAGGAGCGCGCGATAGGGAAGCGGCAGCCTATGACGGCTGAGAATACGCTGGCGCATCAGCGCGCTCCCTGCTTATACGGCGTTTTCTGAATGTGATTGCGAATCGTCCCCTGAGCAAGATCGTAGAAGCCGCCCACATTCTTCACTTTGCCCAGCGGAATTCGCCGCACAACGCGGTAATGCGTATGCTTTTGATCGCGCGAAAGTACCCGCTTGCGAATGACCAACCGTCCGCGCTTGATTTCGACGGCAAGATCGCGCCATGCGATTTCGTGTTTGCCCGTTTCCACGCCGCCTGTATGCACAATCAACGCCCTGTGCAGTTTGACGGCTTTTCCGGCGCGAAGTTGTTCGCCAATTTGAATGGCAGTCGCATGAGCGATGTAGGAACGCATGACGCGGGCGAACCGCTTCAAACTGCCGTGACGCGGCGATACGCGGAAGATATGCCCATCGCTAATTTCGATGGTGTGCGCGCCCCATTGAACTATCGGGTCTTCAGCAAAGTAGATGCCTCCACCGCGTTCGTAATAGCTCACGACTTCCGAAAACGGATACTTATAACCTTCTCTGCCGCGCCGCCATACAAATCCCTGCTTGTAGAAGCGCAGCGTTTCGTCTTTGCGGGTAATGGCGTAAAACAGAAATACCAGTGCGCGCACAATCAGCAAACCACCAAGCAGCGCTGCCGCGAAATGCCCTATATCCAGTACCAGCGGATCGACAAGCGCGCGCCGTTTGGCTTCTTCGATGGCGTATGCCGCGCCAAGAGTCGCAAGCCCCGCGAGAAGCTGGCGCGCAAACGCGCGGATATATCGTTTGCGTTCGATGGATTTCTGAAAGATGGGGCGAGCCGCGCTTTCATCCGCGATGGGAGATTTATGCAGTACGACAGGCGTTGGCTTTGCGGGCGATAGTGCCGCAGCTTTGTGTGCGGCAGTTGCTCTGTTAGAAACTGGTGTTTCGCCAACCGATTGATTTTTCCCGACCATGCTCCACCCCATTCAACACGGTGCGCGCACGGGGAAAATCAATCGATCAGCTTTCGCCCGTGTGGTTCATTCGCGCACTATTGCCATTCTCATTAATGGCACGACTTTTTCACTACCGTCGTCCGCGCTCACCAGCAGACCGCCGCGTTCTACATCGCTGAAAGAATAGAAGGCGCGCACGCCAGTGGCAAATGCCGATTGCACGGCTTGGATCAACGGGCGCGGGTCTGGGCAGTAGGTAAGGACGACAAAATCATCTTCAAGAATACCAATAAAATCGTCCGGTGTGCCGCGCTGGTTGACCGCTTCTTGAATGGCGCGTCCGGCAAATTCGATCACCAAGTTCGCCGTGATAAAGCCGTACACATCACGAAATAAAGCATAGCCATCGACCATGAAACGGATCAACTGGTACGAACGTCCAAGCGCGATGCGCTCGCTCACTTCGTCTTCGGCAAGCCGTCCAGTGGGAAGCCCGGTGCGCGATTCTTGAATCTGGTCGCGGGTCGCTCGTTCAATGGAGCGTTCCACGCGCAAGCGCAGTTCTTCAATATCAAACGGCTTGGCAACATAGTCATCTGCCCCAAGCTGCAAGCCCTGTATACGGTACATGGCTTCATTGCGCTGTGTCAAAAAGATGATAGGAATATACCGCGTCACGGACACATCACGCAGTTTTCGATAAATAGCGTAGCCGTCCATATCGGGCAGCATGAGGTCGAGCAAGATCAAGTGCGGAAAGCGGGTGCGCGCCATCGCCACCCCTGCCGTGCCGGAATCGGCGTGCATGATGTTGTACTTATGCGCGCCGAAATACATCAGCAGCATTTCGGCAACATCGGGATCGTCTTCAATGAGCAGCAGGCGTTTTGTAACCATAATGAGTACCGGAGGGTTAATCGACTAGTCGTTATCGAGAATCGCGCTCACGCGGAACTGACCATCATACTTATCGTAAGCATTGGCAGTCGCTTGTTCCGGGGTGAGCGGCGGGGCGGGTTCATCGGCGCGAAAGATATTTTTCAACGGCAGTACCGAAGCAGTCGGCGCGATGTGGGACGTATCCACTTCCTGCAATTTACGGAAATAGCCGAGAATACTCGATAACTGGCTGGCATAAAGCGCCACTTCATCGTCAGTCAAATCGAGCTTGGCAAGATCGGCAATCTTGCGGACTTCATCGTGCGATAGCTGCATTAGATGTTTTCCATGTGCCGCACTCACAGACGGCGGCTCGTTTACAGGCGGACATTCTGCACGGATTATAACATTTTATTCGATCAGCAGAATCGCAAAGGATTACACAACCATATCAATTATGAGAAAACTGTTACAACAGCATGTAAGAAGGGCACAAGATTTGCCTTCTTTTGCCCTTTATGGAGCGACAAACATTTGCCGCGCGGCGATTCGCAAATCACCCTCGCAGAAATCTTGGCTTTTTGTTGCATTCACAGCGAAAAGCGATAGATTCTTAAAGTGTCTATTTATAGGTGTGTGTTCTCGTTTATTGAAGAAGTCACTAGATCGTCTTTTGCTTAATCGGCGTGACCCTAACGTCCATACGGGGGTACATCGTGAAAAGATTTACTGCCGGACTCGTTTTTTTTGCCGTGATGGCGTTGGTGATTTTTGCCACCAGCGGGCTGACTGCTCAAACGCCTTCGCCAACTCTGGAAGTGACGGGTGTTGACGTAAGTCAGCTTCCCACCGCCGTGCTGGCGGTCAATGTGACCGATTCGCGTTCTCAGCCAGTGAATGGGCTTGCGCCGGAAGCATTCACGCTCTCGTGCAATCTTCCGACACCGCCGCAGGTGGTGAGCGTCGAAAATGTCACCGCTGAAAACATCTATCTTTCGGTAGTGCTGGTGCTGGATACCAGTTCGAGCATGTTCGGCACACCGTTTGCCAATGCTCAGCGCGCGGCACGCACGTTTGTCGAAAATTTGCGCGACCAAGACCAGATCGCGCTGATCGCATTCAGCAGCGATCCGGTGCTGGTGCAGGATTACACCACCGACAAAGCGGCGTTGATCGCGGCAATCGACTCGCTGCAAGCGGGCGGCGTAACCGCGCTTTATGACGCGGCGCTGGAAGGCGTGGAGTTGTCAGTCGCAAGCCCGACCACGCGCCATGTCGTCGTGCTGTTCAGCGATGGCTACGAAGATCGCGGCAGTGAGGTTGCCAACCGTCGGAGCGCCATCGACGCGGCAGCCGAACTTGGCACGACGATTTACACCATCGGCTATGGCTCGGTGGACATCAACTACTTGAGCGCGCTTGCCGAAAATACCGGCGGTCAGTTTGAAATCGCGCCCTCCGTCGATCAGCTTGTGCCGATTTTCGACGAATTGGCGACCCGTTTACGCAGCCAATACTTGATCACGCTGAACGCGGATGTACCTGCTGATGGTAACGAATACGCCTGTGCGCTCGATGTGACTGCCGCGCCCGATACCGTGCTTTCGACAACGGTGACGCTGCGCGCACCCATTCCGCAGCCGATTGTCCGTGTGAACAACCTGCCTACCGAACCGATCAGCGAACCGTACACGCTCACATTCGATGTGCTGGCGGATGATCCCATCACGGAAGCAGAAACCAAAGTCGGTGAAACCGATCCGCAAGATGCGGCACTCACGGATGGACAAATCACGGTTGAACTGAATCCGGCGGAACTGCCCCCCGGCGATCTGGCTGTGACGGTGCGTGTCGTAGACGAAAATGGCGACGAAACCGAATACGCGGTACAGGTTGAAATCGCGGCGCTGGCATCCACCGTCGAAATTTCGCCCGATCTCGCGTCGTTGGGCGACCTGACCGAACCTGTCGAAGTGACAGTGACTGTCACGGGGCAAACCGCGCCCGAATTCGTTGGCTATTCGCTCAATGCTGGGTCGGACAGCAATGTGAATCCCAACCCGCTGACCGATCCGTACACGTTCACGATTAATCCCGCTGAACTGCCCCCCGGCTTGAATACCCTGTTCGTACAGGTGTTGAATCAGGGCGGCGTGTCCAGCGAAACCGGCTTCACGTTCACGGTTGCCGCGCTCCCGCCGAGCGTGAGCGTATTGGGCTTGGAAGCTGGGCAAACGGTTGATGCGCCCACCAACGCCTTGATCACGGTCACGGGGCAGTCGCCTGTCGCGGAGATCAGCGCCAGCGTCGGTGACAGCGAACTTTCGTCCGCCGCGCCGGATGGCACGCTGTTCGTGATTGATCCAATGACGCTGCCGCCGGGTGAAGCCACGTTCACCGTCACGGCGACTCTCGAAAACGGTCAGACCGGATCGGCTGCGGTTGATTTCACCGTCGCCGCGCTCCCGCCCATCATCAGCGTGTCGGGCATTGAGGCGAACGACGTGTTGAGCGAAGACCGCGATGTGACTGTCGAAGCCGCTTCGCAAACGGCGCTGAACCATGTCGCCTTCTTTGTGGATGGCGAAGAACTCGCGCACGATGTTACGATTCCGTTCCGCGCCAGCATCGAAGTGCTGGACTACACACCGGGCGATCATGTGCTGCGGATTGTCGCGGATAACGCGGATGCGAGCGCGTCAGTCGATATCCCGTTCAGCATCTCGCCTGATCCGGCTGGATCAGCGACGGCGCAAGCGGAGATTTTCGCTGCGACAGCCACCCAAGCCGCCGTGCTGACTAACGAAGCGCAGCAAGCGGCTGAACAGGCGAACCAGACCAGCACACAGGCGGCGATCAACACATCGAGCGCCGCGCTGACCGCGACACAACTTTCCGAGCTCGCCGCGCAAACTTCAACGGCTGATGTGGTCGCCAACGCGACTGCCAATGCCGCCGCGAGCGCGACTGCCGCCGCCGCCGAAGCCAGCGCTGAAGTGCAGGCGCAGCTTAACGCAACTGAAACACGCGCCGCCGCGATGGCGAACGCGCAGGGGACACTCGATGCGCGCGCCACTGACCGCGCGCTGGAGCAAAATACCCAGTCGGCGCAGGAAACACGAAGCGCGCGCAGCACCGCGCAAGCCATCGGTGCAACCCAAACGGCGAGTGTACCGCGCACGCAAACCGCCGAAGCCCGAAACGCCGCGCAAACTCTCGCCGCGCAAGCCGTGCTCGATGCACAAGCATCCGCCGAAGCGACATCGGAGACACAGATCACCGAAGAAGTCGTCATCGTCGCCACCACCGCGCCAACTGAAGAACCAACGGCTGAACCGACGGAAGAAGCTGCTACGTTTGAGGCGCAAGCCGCCGACGGATCGCCCACGCCGACAGGTACACTGCAATCGGTGGTCATTGACGCGGAAAATCCGCCTGTGGTGAGCGATACGACTGTGCCGCTGCTGCTTGGCTGTGGTGTGCTGCTGATTGTGCTGGTGGCAATCTACCTAATTTTGACGAGCCGCCGTCGTCAGCGCGCGAAGTAAAAGAAAAACGAGAGAAAAGCAAGAAAGATTCACCGCAGAGAATCAAAAAAGGGTGAGGAGAAATTCTTCACCCCTTTTTTGATCCAGATGTCAAGTCAACGAACAATATTCGTAGGGGCGCGCGGAACTCGTTCCGACGTGATGCGCCCGCCGACAACGGGCGCATCACGAGCCGCCCCTACACAAGTGCTATTGTGACGCTTAGTTGTCGCCTGTGAGATGTGCGCGAAGCATCCACGCCATTTTTTCGTGGGTTTCCATCGCGCCTGTGAGAAAATCGCTCGTCCCCGCGTCGTGGAACACATCCGCTGTGCGATCCACATCGCCGCGCAGCTCGCGGATGATGTGTTCGTGATCCGCTAGCAGATTTTCGATCATCGTTTGCGCGTCGGGGACTACGCCCGGCTGTTCCTTCAATGTGGCGGTGAGGGTGAATTCTTTCATCGTCCCCAAGGCGATGCCGCCCAACTGACGGACGCGCTCGGCAAATTCGTCAATCGATTCCGCGAGAATGTCGTACTGTTCCTCGAAGAATTCGTGCAGTTCGGCAAAGCGCGGGCTGCGAATGTTCCAGTGATAATTGCGCGTTTTGATGTACAGCACGTGCAGGTTGCTCAAATGCACGTTGAGCAGTTGAACCACGCCTTCGCGCTGCGCGTCCGAAAGCCCAATTGCTGGCTTGATGTCATCGAGTGCGCCCGTGCCGTTCGATTTTACATGCGTAACGGCTTTGGTCGGTTTCTTTGCAGTTGTTTTGGTCGCCATGCGGTTTTACCCTTTGTTATGCACAGACCATCATGATTATCATACGCCTATGGTGCGGCATCTGGCAGGGATTTTCACCTGATGTTTAGGATTCTTTTTGGGTGAGGAAATGCCCGATTGCCAGCGCGTCCATCTTCGTCCGCATAAAGCAGTCGATGGCTTCGGCGGGCGTACACACGACGGGTTCATTTTCGTTGAATGACGTGTTCAGCACAACCGGCGTTCCGGTCTTTTCGCCAAATGTGTTGATGAGCGACCAGTACAGCGGCGCGTGCTGCTGATCGACGGTTTGTAAGCGTCCTGTTCCGTCAACGTGTGTCACGGCGGGGATTTCCTGCTGTTTTTCGGGCAGCACACCGTACACCTTGATCATGAACGGATCGGGATAGGTCTGGTCGAAGTAATCGCCTGTGCGTTCGAGCAAAATCGACGGCGCAAACGGACGGAATTTCTCGCGGTGCTTGATGCGGGCGTTGAGAATGTCTTTCATGTCGTCGCGGCGCGGGTCGGCAAGGATGCTGCGATTGCCCAACGCGCGCGGACCCCATTCCATGCGCCCCTGAAACCAGCCCAACACATCGCCCGCCGCGATAATATCGGCGGCACGGCTGACCAACTGGGAATCGTCCAATTTTTCATACTTGAGCGAATGACGATCAAGTTCGGCTTGGATCGCCTTATCATCAAACTGCGGTCCGGTGTAAGGCGAGTGCATCACGTATGCCCGCGGCTTGCCCAACACTTGATGATAGATGTAGTAGCACACGCCAAGCGATGTTCCGGCATCACCCGACGCGGGATGGATGAAGATGTCCTTGAAGCCCGTGTTGGGGAGAATTTTGCCGTTAAACGCGCTGTTGAGCGCCACGCCGCCCGCCATCGTTAGGGCGGGGAGTTTGCTGTCACGTTCAACGCGCTTGACGAGCGCCATCTCGGCTTCTTCGAGCATGGCTTGGAGCGATGCGGCTACATCCATGTGATGCTGCGTGATTTCGCTGCGCGGCACACGCGGATCACCGAACATGGCGGTCAGCTTGGGCGAGAACAGCGTGCCGATGGTCGGTTCGCCGCCTTCCCATGTCATATTTGCACCGTCCGCGTGGTGGACGAAATAATCCAAGTCGAGTTCAAAGGTGCCATCGTTTTGCACGCGCACGATCCGCCGCATTTGATCCATGTAACGGGGTTCGCCGTAGGGCGCTAAGCCCATGACTTTGCCTTCATCGCCATACTTGGGGAAACCGAGCCATTGGGTGACGGCGTTGTAGAAAATCCCCAACGAGTGCGGGAATTTGATTTCGTCCTGCACCGTAAGCTGATTGCCCTTGCCCACGCCCCACATCGTCGTGATGAAATCGCCCGCGCCATCGACACTCAAAATGGCGGCTTCATCGTAAGGCGAGACAAAAAAGGCACTTGCCATATGTGCGCGGTGATGTTCGACGTTGTGAAAATCGGCTTTGAGATCGGCTTCGCGCAGATTGAGATGCTTGACGAGTTCACTTTTGAGCGAACCGACTTTCATGCTGTTGCTCAAACGATCCCGTACCATGTTGAGCGTGGGACGGCGGGCGAAGAAAAACAGCGCCGCTTCCATGAGGTTCGCTTTGGGATCGCGCGAGATGCCGATGTGATCCACGTCGTAGACGCTGATGCCCGCTTCGCTGAGGACATATTCAATCGCTTTGACGGGGAAGCCCGCCCAATATTTGACGCGGTTGAAGCGTTCTTCTTCAGCAGCGGCGATCAGGCGACCATCTTCGATCAAGCACGCGGATGCGCCGCCGTGATAGGCATTGATTCCGAGAATGTACATAGGGTGACGTTTTCTTTCGCTGTGAGTCTGTGACACAAACGGGGGCTATTATACAACAGCCTGTGAATGTGCTTGATTTTGCGAACCAGCTTTTCCCGCCACCATCAACGGACAGCAGTCCGGTTTTAGGCTATGATTTTTCTATCGTGATGCGTGGGGGAATGTGTCGTGGCGAAAAACATCACAGCCGCATCGGGGACTTTTTTTGCCAATCGCTACCGCTTGATCGATTCCATCGGGCGCGGGGGGATGAGCATCGTCCACCGCGCGGAAGACCGTCTAACGGGAAGTCTTGTCGCGCTCAAGCAGGTCATCTTGAGCGATGAAGGCGAATCGGGCGGGCAATCGCATTTGCTGGCGCTGACGCGAGAGTTTCGCGTGCTGGCATCGCTCCGACATCCCTATATCATTCCGGTGTATGACTACGGTTTCGAGAACGGCGCACCGTATCTCGCGATGCAGCTTCTCGAAAACGCCCAGCCGATCACCGAAGCAGGGCGCGACTGTTCCCCCGAAGAACAAGCCGTCCTGCTCATTCAAGTGCTTGAGGCGCTGACGTATCTGCACCGCCGCCGCATTGTGCATCACGATCTCAAGCCGTCGAATGTGATGGTGGCGGGCGACATGGACGCGCGTAAAGTCAAAGTGTTGGATTTCGGCTTGAGCAGTGAAGAACAACACGCCGCCGCGCCCGCTGGCACACTCCTGTACATGGCTCCCGAAACCCTGCGATCCGGCAGAGTGACTTTTCAAAGCGACTTGTACAGCGTCGGCGTGATGGCTTACGAGATGATCGCGGGGCGCGTGCCGTTTTCGATTCGCAATCTACACGGGTTACTGACCGAACCGCCCGATCCCGCGCCGATCAACGGGCATCCGTTCGAATGGGTGATCCAGCGGCTGTTACTCAAAGCGCCGGAAGATCGCTACGCCAGCGCGCGCGCCGTGATTGCGGATTTACAAGCAGCAGTCGGTTTGCCCCCCACCGCGCAAGACCGCGATGTGCGCGAGAGTTATCTGCAATCGGCGGCGTTCGTAGGTAGGCAAAGCGAACTGCGCCAGATTATCGACGTAATCACGGCGGTGAAAGCGGGCGAACAAACAGCGGGCTATCTCATCAGCGGCGAAAGCGGAGTCGGCAAATCGCGTTTGGTCGATGAAGCGGCGGTGTACGCACTGACCGCCGGATACACCGTGATACGCGGCGAAGCGCGCGAAGGCGGCGGTTTGCCGTTTCAAGTGTGGCGCTCGGTACTGCGGCGGCTGGCGCTTTCCGTGCCGATGAGCGACGAAGAAGCGGAACTTCTCGCCGTGCTGGTGCCGGATATTGGCGCACTCACCGCACGCGAGATCGCGCCTGTGGGGATGCCGCAAGATGCCGCCGCGCAGCAGCAGTTGATTCGCACCATGATCGATGTGATGCGCCGCGTCAACGCGCCTGTGCTGATCATTCTCGAAGATTTGCATTGGTCCTACGAAAGTTTGGGCGTGCTTCAGCAGTTGATCGAACAGCCCACGCCGAATCTGTTGATCATCGGGACGTATCGCAGCGATGAACGGCGCGGGCTTGCGACTATGCTTCAACCGATGACCGTGATCGCGCTCGACAGATTGAACGATGAGGCGCTCACACAGCTCGTCAATTCGATGATCGGGGAGAGCGCCAAGCCACAGGTGTACGATCTCGTCAAGCGGGAAACGGGCGGAAATACGTTTTTCATCGTCGAAGTGGTGCGCGCGCTTGCCGATTCCGCTGGAGAACTGGATCGCATCGGCATTTCGACGCTGCCAGAGCGCGTGTTCACGGGCGGGATGCGTCACCTGCTGCGAAACCGCATCGACAATTTGGACGCGAAATGGCTGGAAACACTGCGGTTAGCGGCAGTCACGGGCAAACAGATCGATATGACGCTGTTACACTCGCTTGTGCCCGCCGTCAGCGTGGATGATTGGCTGTTCGCGTGCGAAGATGCCGCGATTTTGACCGCGCAGGGATCGGCGTGGACATTCGTGCATGATCAAATGCGTGAAGCGGTGTTGGATGGCATTGGCGAACGCGAGATCGCGGTCTATCACGAACGGGTGGCGCGTGAAATCGAAACCGTGTACCCGAACGATGAAGCCTACGACGAAGTGCTGCTCAATCACTGGGTATCTGCCAAGCACACGGACAAAATGGCGGAATATCTCGATAAAGTCATCATCCGCATGTTAGACATCACCGCGCAGTACACACGCGCGGCGGAACTGCTCGAACAGGTTGCGCCGATGCTGCGCGTCACGCCGCAGCAAACGATGCACATCGCGCGGCTGCGATCACGGGTGCTGTGGCGGCTGGCGGACTACCACGAATCGATGCGCGTGGCGGAAGCGGGGTTGGAAGCGGCGCTCAAGCTGGGCGACGACGGCGCGATCTGCGATTTCTACAACATGGTTGGCAATTCACAGCTTGATCTCGGCTTGTACGAGGTAGGCGAAATCAACTACACGTACAGCTTGCAGTACGCGGTCAGGCTAGGCGATCCGCGGCGGATTGCGACGGTGGCGAACAACCTCTCGAATGTCGAAGTGCATGTCGGCAGAGTCGATGCGGCAATCGAATATCTCAAGACCAGTCTCGCCATCGACGTGTGGATGGGCGCGAAGCGCGGTATCGCCATGAGCCTGAATAACTTGGGGCAGTGTTACAAAATCATCGACAAGTTCGCCGTGTCTCATGCCATGCACCGCCGCAGCGTTGAGCTGTATCGCTCCATAGGCGATCAGCGTGGGATTGCCAGCAACGGCAATCATGTTGGGATCCTATACGAAGCGGAAGGCAAGTACGAACAGTCCGAAGCGACGTTCGCGGAAAGTTTACGCATCTACCGGAATATCGGCGGGCAGTTGGGGATTTATCGCGTGTTGGCGAATTGTGGACACCTGTACATCAGTACCGGACGCTACGATCAAGCGGGGCAACCGTTGGCGCAAACGTTAGAATATGCCTACACGCATCATCAATATGCGGGAATGGATCGCGCGCTCTTGGGATTCGCGCGCTTGTTCGTCGCACAAGGCGACATCGAACGCGCGCTTGATGTGCTGCGCTATTGTCTGCGCCGATCCGCGACTCACCCGGAAAGCAGTCACCACGTCCCGCCGTTGATGGACGATCTGCGGCGGCTTGATGTCACGCTGCCGCCGCTGACCATGCACGATTCGCCGCAGCGCGCCGCACTGATCGAAGGTTTGATCCAAGCGTTCCGCGTGACCTAAACAACTTATGCGACATTACTTTTACGTTCGCGGTGTTATCTGTGTTATAAATGGCGCGGCGAGCGCACCAAATACGTACAAGAATTGTAGCGAATGCAATGACTCGACACTGGCTTGATCCCAACCCTATTGAAATACCGGCTGAAGTTCTGCGCGCCGTGCAGCCGACGGATACGCGCCCGCTTGCCGTGCGCGATACCGGTCATCTTGGCGACGCATCCCTGCCGAGCCATCTCGCAAACTTGATTGCTGGCGTGCTGGTGCGGCGGGGAATCACCACCTACGATGCGGCGCGCGCCTTTCTCGACCCCGATTTTTACAAGCCCGCGTCCCCGTTCGATTTGCCCGATATGGACAAGGCGGTAGATCGCCTACGCAAAGCGACACGCGGCGGCGAACGCATCCTTGTGTGGGGCGATTTCGACGTGGATGGGCAAACCGCGACGGCGTTGTTAGCGTCGGCGCTCAAAGGCAGTTCGGGCAACGTGACCTATCATGTGCCGCACCGCGAACGCGAAGGTCATGGAGTGCATCTGGAAACGCTCAAAGGGCTGCTCGATGGCGTGCGCGTGCTGGTCACCTGCGACACGGGCATCGCCGCGCATGAAGCCGTTGCTTACGCGACGAGCCGCGGTGTAGATGTGATCGTGACCGATCACCACAATCTGCCGCCGGAATCGGTTGGGCTGCCGAACGCCTTCGCCAACATCAACCCCAAACGGCTGCCGGAAACGCATCCGCTGTATACGCTGCCCGGTGTGGGCGTGGCATATAAGCTGATCGAAGGGATGCTGGCAGTCCGCGATCACTATGCAGCCGAACAAGTTGCAGCGCCGCTGCTCGATTTAGTGGCGATGGGCATCGTCGCGGATGTGGCGCAGCAAACCGGCGATACGCGCTATCTGCTTCAGCGCGGGCTGAATATCATGCGCCAATCCGAACGTCCCGGCTTGCGCGCCCTATACGAACTCGCGGACATCAATGCCGCGATGGTGAGCGAAGAACAGATTGGCTTTGCGATTGCGCCCCGCTTGAACGCGCTGGGTCGCCTTGCTGATGCGGCAAGCGGCGTGGAACTGCTGCTGGCGGAAACCGTCGAACAAGCGCGCGTGCTGGCGACACAGGTCGAACGGCTCAACGCGCAGCGCCGCAGCATGAGCGAACAGACTTTTCAAGCGGCAACGGCACAGGTTGACCGCGAACGGTCACTGCTGGATGCGCCCGTGCTAGTGCTGGCAAGCGATTCGTGGGCGGGCGGGATCGTCGGCGTGGTCGCCAACCGCCTTGTTGAGCAGTACAACCGTCCCGTGATTTTGTTCGGCGGCGGCGAAAAAGGCATTTTGAAAGGATCAGCGCGCAGCATCGGCGGGATCGACATTACGGCGGCGATCACGGCGGTGGCGAACGCCAATCCGCATTTAATCCGCTCGTATGGTGGTCACACGATGGCGGCGGGCTTGAGCATCGCGTCGGATCGGCTGAACGACTTCCGGCGGGCGATCAACCGTGCCGCCCGCGATATGGGCTTAGTCGCCGCGCCACCCCCCGCGCTGGAAATCGCGGATTATGTGCATTTGAACGAAGTCAATTTGCAAATGGCGCGCGCCATCGAACGGATCGCGCCGTTCGGCGTGGGCAATCCCCCGCTGGTGCTGGCTGTCCGCAGCGTGCGTGTGAAAAGTACAGGCAAAATCGGCAGATCGGGCGAACATCTCGGCGTGACCATCGAAGATGAGGCGGGGAATACACAGCGCGTGTTATGGTGGGGCGGCGGAAACGCGCTCGCGGCGGGCGCGGCACTGCCCGAAATGCGCTTCGATCTGGCATTTGTCGCCCGTTCCCGCGACTTTCGCGGCGTGGTAGACGTACAGTTAGAATGGATCGATGCGCGTCCGGCAGCGGGCGAAATTTCACTCGTCACGCAGCGGCTGCTGGAAGTGCTGGACTTCCGCGCCATGAATGAGAATGATCAAGCGGCGGAACTGGCGACGTGGATCGCACAGGGCGATCTGCTGGTGTGGAGCGAAGGCGGTGTCAAACTGCCGCCCACCCCAACGCCGATCTCCCCCGTCCCACGCAGTGGATTAGCCCCTGCTGGCACGCTGGTGGTTTGGACGACACCCGCCACACGCGCCGATTTTCGTGCCGCGCTCACGACGGTATCGCCTAACCGCGTTGTGCTGGTATGCCATGATCCGCATCTCGATTCGCTTGATGCGTTTGCGAAGCGGCTGGCAGGGTTAGTCAAGTTTGCGCTCGAAAAGCGCGGCGGACACGCCCGCATCGAAGACCTTGCGGGCGCGATGGCGCACAGCACCACCACCGTGCGCGCGGGATTGGCATATCTCGCGGCGCGCGGGGTGATCGAGTATTGGGCGGAAGGCGATATGGTCGAGTTTAAGGCGGTGAGCGGCACACCTGTGCGCGATGCCAATATCGCGCATAGCGAACGCTATCTGCGCGCCCTGCTCGAAGAAGCGGCAGCGTATCGAACCTATGTCTCGCAGTCGAAAGCGCGCATGGTAGTGAGGTAGAACATGGGTAATCTTCTGTTACGGTTCTTGATCACGGCGGCGGCAATTGCCGTGATCGCGTCGATCAATTTGGCGGGGATTCACATTCAGGGCGATCAACTGCGAACGCTTGCCGTCATCGCTGTGATTTTCGGGTTGATTAACACGATCATCAAGCCGATTGTCAAATTTTTCACCTGCCCGCTGATTTTGCTCACGCTCGGTTTATTCACATTCGTCATCAACGCGGCGATGCTGCTGCTCACAGCGCAGCTCTCCGAAACGTTCATGAACTTGAGCAACGGCGTGCTGATTGTGCCGGATTTTGGGGCGGCGCTCGTCGGCGCGTTCGTGATCAGCGTAGTGTCGTTCATCCTTGAAAGCGCGTTGGGCGTGCGCGATAAAGATCGCAAACGCACGGAAGTTCGCACGGTGAAAGAAGTCCGCTATGTGGTTGAACGTCCCGCGCAGCCCGGCGTGATCGAGCAGTCGAATCCGACATGGGAGCAGGATGATCCGTTCGATAAGCCGAAGCGGGGATAAAACGGGAAACATAGGCGAGTCATGGGGCATTCATCATCAAAGCGTAAAGCGCTGCGGATCAATCAAAGGCATACTAGACGATAGTTCGGCACGTCTAGCAGTTGCCCGCGTCCTCCCCAGTGATTTGAGAAGACTCCATGCAGCGCATTGGCTTGATGTCCCTCTTTGCACTTCTGATGGTGTTGGCTGTCCCTGTGTTGGGACAGGATGATATTCCTGATAACTGCGAAACCGCCACCAGCGACGATAGCCGTAATCTGTTCCCGCGTTTTGAAGCACGTCACACCCGGCTTGTGCTGGTCGATTGGCGCACAGGCGATACTGTGCGCGTGATTGCAGAAGGCATAAACGGTTATCGCATCCGGTCATGGTCGCCCGACTGCCGCTATTTGGCGACTGCTGAAGGCGACTGGCGCGTGACTGAAACCGTCGTGTATGACGTGGAAAACAGCGTCCGCATGGGCAGTGTGCCGGATGCTGCCGCAAAACTCCACCCGCTGACATGGGGACCGAATGGCTACTTGATGGTCGAATCGCGTCATGGGGCGGTCTTGTGGCATGTGCCTTCCGGCAGACAAACAATCCTGACCGACTCGTTCAACTATACGCGCGTGCGTAATTTTGTGCAGATCGTGTGGGATGTGTCGAACAATCAAGTGCTGGTTACCTTGGCGATGGGGGGACGCGCCGCCTTTGATCTGGGTACAGGCGCGGAAATCCCGCTGACAGAAGCAGCCCACGCCCTGCTGGATGCAGGAGAGATTGATCGGCTATCGTCAACAGCGATAAACAACAGCTTGATTCTTGCTACCCTTCTCATTAGTGACTCTTTCACAGGCAATCCCAACAACATTCAGATTGGGATGTCCGTCCCGATTGTCGCGGAAATTATCAACCTCACCGACTCGGACTTGACAGGTGAAACGACAGCGATCATCGACGTGCCGACCATTTTTGAAATTACCGAGATACGCATCGACCCGGCACAGGACTACACCAATATCGCTGATGCGGTGAACAGTGTGCGTGATGATGGTGGAGTACTCACCGTCACGCTGCATGACCCCAACCGCCCGCTGACTATCGAACGCATTGTCGATGAGCAAGGCGAAACCATGACCCGGCTGACGTGGGTGTTCACGGAAACCGTGCCCGCCGCGGAAGGCGCAAGCCTGCGAATTGATTTTGTTGTGACCGCGATAGCGCGCGGCGTATTCTCCCTCAACTTTACCGCGCGGCAAATTGCTGAAGTGGAAAGTCCGTAGGCGTAACACTGTATGCCCTACAACACCCGCTTGAGGGTGTCTGTGTCCACATTGCCGCCGCTGACGACGATAACCGTGTTGTCATTTGATTGTGGAATAACCCCGCTCAACATCGCGGCGATGCCGACCACGCCGCCACCTTCCCCGATCAAGCCGTGCGTCTCGTAGAACCAGCGCATCGCAGACTGAATCGCATCCTCATCGACCAGCACGATCTCATCGACCAGCGCCTTGACGATCTCGCGGGTGGGTGAGGTTTCTTCGATTGCACCGGGGAGCGCGTCGGCAAGCGTTTCATGCGACAGCGGCAAATCTTTCCCGTAAAACAGGTTGTACATATCGGGCGAAACGGCGGCGTTCACGCCGATGATTTGCACGGTGGGTTTAAACGTTTTCAGCGCGACGGCGATCCCCGAAATTAACCCGCCGCCGCCGACAGGGACGATCACCCGCTGCACGTCCGGCGCGCGCTCGATCATCTCCAAGCCGATTGTCCCCGCCCCCGCGATGACTTTTACATCGGCATACGGCGAAATATACGTCCAGCCGTGTTCGCGTTCGAGCCGGTGCGCTTCTATTTCCATCGTGTCGTAATCCCCACGCAAAATGACCGTCCCGCCCAACCGCTTCACGCCTTCGATCTTGCGCTTGGGCGCGACTTCCGGCATGACGATTTGTGCGCTTGCGCCGAGCAGTTTTGCCGCATACGCGATTCCCTGTGCGTGATTGCCGCTCGACGCGGCGACGAGGCCGCGCCCGCGCGCTTCCGGCGTTAGCGCCAGCATCGCATTCAAAGCGCCGCGCACTTTGAACGAGCGCATGGGATTAAGGTTTTCCAGCTTGAGCCATACACTATTAGGCAATCCCGACTCGAACTCCAAGGGTGTTGGCGATAAATATGTCTTAAGGCGATACTGTGCGAGGGTAATATCTGCCAAGTTGACGGGCAGCGTCTTGAGTGCGGCTTGCTGGCGCTCAATCACATCGGGCAGCAGATGAGAATCGAGTGGGTTTTCAGACATTTTTCATACCTACGGGGGTAAAAAGTCGGATAAAGGTTTCAGCAAACATTTTATTCGAGTTATAATGTTCATACGCCAACGTATGTAACCACCGGGATTTATCCGCATGTATCCAGCGCACGACCCAGAAGTAATCCGCGATCACTATGCCAGTGACGCGATGCTCCGCATTCGCCAGCAAATCCACGACGAATACAGCATCCCCAAGCTCGATTTTCCTTCGTGGGTGCTTGCCCGCTATCCTTGGAGCGGCGGCGAACGTGTCCTCGACGCGGGTTCAGGTTGGGGTGTATATTATCAACGACTAAAAGCGAACCCGCAAATGCCGCACATCCATTACGTTGGCATGGATTTATCGGTGGGAATGCTCGAAAATCACGATGCGAAAGGGCGTGTAGTCGCTGGAGATGTGCAAAAACTCCCTTTTGCAAGCGGTATATTCGACGTGGTGATGGCGAATCACATGCTGTACCATGTGCAGGATATTTCGGCGGCGCTGCGTGAACTTAAGCGCGTGTTGAAACCGGGCGGCGTGTTGATGGCATCGACCAACAGCGCCAACACCATGCCCGAACTCACGTTCCTGTATCAGCGCGCGCTGCTGATTTTGAGCCAATCGCGCGGCGCAACCGAACAGGCGATCACGCCGCCGCATAACAGCTTCACGCTCGAAAACGGCACGCGCTTTCTGGCGCGGCACTTTTACGCCGTCACGCGCTACGATCTGCCAACGGCGTTGGTGTTCATCGACGCGGAGCCGTTCATCACCTACATGAACACGATCCGCCAACTGCGCGAACCGTCGCTGCCCCCGGGCGTATACTGGGACGATGTGATGCGCGTGATGCGTCAGCAGGCAAGCCGTGTTATCGAAGCGTTGGGCGAATTGGTGATTCAGAAAGTTAGCGGCGTACTCGTCGCCAGCGATACCGGCGGCGGCACTGCCGAGTTTGTCAGCAAGCTGCACGCCGCAAGCAACGGCAGCTTTGGCGGGTCATAATTCATCGAATTTTTTTTGTTCAAAACGTCAGGCACAAAACAACAATGAAACTCGTCACATTCAATTATCAAGGGCGTTCCCGCATCGGTGAAATCGTCGGGGATCGCGTTTACACGATGGCATGGGCAGACCCGATGGCGGCGATGATCCGCCGGGGGATTTTGCCAAGCCGCACCTACGAGCATTTCGAACTCGCTAAAGTCACGCTCGATGCCCCGCTGCGTCCGGGTAAGATCATCGCCATCGGCTTGAACTATGCCGATCACGCCGCTGAGAGCAAGTCCAAACTCCCCGCCGAGCCGTTGATCTTCGCCAAACTCAACAGCGCCGTGATCGCGGAAAATCAGCCTATCACATGGCGCACATCAATCACGGATTCCGTCGATTATGAGGGCGAATTGGGCGTGGTGATTGGCAAACGCGCGCGCGAAGTCAGCGAAGCCGATGCCTATGACTACGTGTACGGCTACACCATCGCCAACGATGTGAGCGCCCGCGACTTGCAGAAGGTCAAAGATACTCAGTGGACACGCGCCAAAGGACTGGATACGTTCTGCCCGCTGGGACCCGTCATCGTGACCAAAGATGAAATCGCTGACCCGCACGCGCTGTCGGTCAAGACCGTTGTCAGCGGCGAAACGATGCAGGACGGTAACACCAGCGACATGATCTTCAAGATTCCATTCCTAGTGTCGTACTGCTCGCGCATGTTTACACTCGAACCCGGCGACTTGATCATCACCGGAACGCCAGCGGGGGTGGGCATGGGCAAAACACCGCCGCGCTATCTCAAAGATGGCGACGTGGTGAGCATCACCATTGATGGGATTGGCACACTTACGAACCCATGCAAGGTGATCGACGACGCGCCGCCGCCGGAAAAACCGGAGAAGCCCGAAAAGGCTGAAAAGTCGAAAGACAAAGAGAAATCCGCCGAAAAGGCGTAAGACATGCGAAAAAATGTAGGGACGCGCTGCAACGCATTCGTATCTCGTCCCTACAGACGTGCGTTCACAGCGTTCAGGTACAATGTTTGCATTCGTAGGATACAGGAGTCGCCCGTGCCAATTCTCAAGGAAGGTGAACTCAATATCATCAGCCACAGCGCCGAACAAACCGCGCTGTTGGGGGTTCGGCTGGGAACGCTGCTGCAAGCCGGCGACATGATCTGTTTGTCCGGCGATATGGGCGCGGGCAAGACTGTGTTTGCGGGCGGAATTGGCAGAGGATGGGGCGCAAAGCAGCCCATCACCAGCCCGACCTTCAACTTGGTACACGAACACACGCGCGATGCGGATAAGCAGGTGTTGTATCACCTTGACTGCTACCGCCTCAAAAACGCTGACGAAGCCGAACGAATCGGCTTCGATGATATTTTGAGCGGGCGCGGTCCCGTCATTCTCGAATGGCCCGAACAGATCATGTCCGCGCTTCCGCGCCAACACCTGTGGATCGAACTTCGCATCCTTGAACCGAACCGCCGCAACCTTGTCATCGAAGCGCACGGCGCGCGCTACCAGCAGTTGTTGAACGAATATCAGGGTATCGGTGCTCAAAATACGGGTTCACAAAGCATTCCGGCGAAAGTTTAAACTATCTATCTCATGCTTCTTGCCATCGACACAGCGACACAGCACATCAGCCTCGCCCTGCACGACGGGGACGCGGTTACTGCCGAACAAACATGGCATTCTCCCAACAATCACACCATTGAACTTGCGCCCGCCGTCAGCGTGATGCTGGCGCGCGCCAATTTGACCATCGACGCGCTGACGCATCTTGCCGTGTGCGTTGGACCCGGTTCGTACAGCGCGTTACGGATCGGCGTGGCGTTCGCCAAGGGACTCGCGTCGGTGCGAAAAATTCCGTTATGCGGCGTGAATACGTTTGATATTGCTGCTAGAGCCTTCGATATTTGGCAGGATGACGGTGGACGCGACGCGCTGATGATCACGGCTCAGGCGGGACGCGGGCGCGTGCTGGCGTGCCGCTATCAATACGACAGCGAACATTGGACGCGCTATGAAGCGCCTGAAGGTGAGCCCACCGAACCGGAACTCTACGACTGGGACGCGCTCATGGATGTTATTCAGGCGATGGATCAGTTTGTCATCATCACAGGCGAAGTCGATGGACATGGGCGTGAAGTGATTCAAACGCGGCGCGATCAGCTCGGCAATCATGCCCGCTTCTGGTTGGCACCCCCCGCCTTGCGGATGCGCCGCGCCGCGCATTTAGCGGATGCCGCATGGGAGCAGTTCAGAACACCCTCTGCCAAGCGCGAAGCCTTCAACGCGGCGGCAGTCAAGCCAGTGTATATTAAAACAAAAGATTCCCCTTAGGTTGCTTCGGGATTATTCTGAAAATGGCGCTCATTTTACGCTACATGCGACTTACCGATATTCAGCAGGTAGTTGCCATCGATAAAGTGTCGTTCAATCCGGCATGGTCGCCGCGTTCGTATGCCTATGAGATTGCCGAGTCGAATTACAGTCACATGGTTGTGCTAGAATCGATTGACGAGAACCCTGCCAATGCGTCGCCGCCGCGCCACACACCCAACGGTGCGATGAACAGTGTCACCAATCCCTTTAAGCGTTTTATCAAGAGCCTTGCGCCGCGTTCCAATGTGCAACGGCGTGGCACAGGCGAATCAACGATTGTTGGCTACGGTGGGCTGTGGAACATCGTCGATGAAGCGCACATCAGCACGATAGCCATTCGTCCAGACGCGCGCGGGCGCGGGTGGGGTGAACTGCTGCTCGTCGGCATGATCCGCAAGTCGATTGTGCTGAAAGCAGCGTATATCGTGCTGGAAGTGCGGGTGAGCAACGTCACCGCGCAAAACCTCTATCACAAGTATCAATTCACCCAATGGGGAATCAAGCCGCGCTACTACCACAATAACGGCGAAGATGCTTTCGATATGCGCTGCGACTTGAGCGATCCCGTCTATCACCAGTGGATTGAAGGTCGCTATAGCGAAATAGTGGCGGCGCAGCGGTTTGTCGATCAATACACCACCACGCCGCATCCCCCCAATAGACTGTATTAACGCGGCTGACGTTGCATACAATTCGCCCCCGCCTGACATTTCCGTACACCATAAAAATCTGTAAAAAATCTCTCATAATCGGTCATTTGCGCTTGTGCATTAAGACTCTAATTGAGTACTTTGGTTCATAAGTTGATACAACACTTCATAACAACACGTTCTGCAAAAGCAGTCAATGAGGTCTATTTTGATGAACCACTATCGAAACGGGCGAATTTCCGCCGTGATCATGGCGGCGCTGATCATCGGGTTGATGGCGCTGCTGATTCAGCCATCGGTTGGGCGGGTCAAAGCGCAGGATACAGCCGCGTTCGATGAGGCCACGCTCGCATGTCTCGATCAAATGCGCTCTGTCGGTGTCGATATGGAATTGATGGGCATGACACCGGAAACGATCATTTCTTTCTGCGGCTGTGTGCGCGATGCCGAAGCCGCTGGCACAACCTTCAGCGACACCGACTTGATGATGCTGCACAACGTCATCATGGAAGCGGTCATCAACCCCGATATGTCGATGGAGTGTTCGTCAATTTTGCAGGGCATCGGCACGCCCGCTGATGGAACACCCGACACGCAAGGGTTAGCAGGCTTGGACATGATGGGAACGCAGTATATGAGTCCTGAAGATATGGCGAACATGACCGCGCATATGTCGCCCATCAGCCGAGAAGGGGTAGAACCCGCCACCGCCGCGCAAGGCGGCACAGACTTGGAATACTACATGGAAGACGGCGTGAAAGTCTTTGAATTGAACGCCTACCCCGTGATCTGGAACATTCTCCCCAATGTTAGCACCGTCGCATGGACGTACAACGGGATCATGCCCGGACCGACGATTCGCGTGACCGAAGGGGATCGGGTACGTATCATCTTCAACAACGGACTGCCCGAACCTTCGACGGTTCACTGGCACGGCGTGATTGTGCCGCAAAACATGGATGGCGTGCCGCACCTGTCGCAAGCGCCCGTCGAACCCGGTCAGAGCTTTACGTATGAATTCACGATTCAACAGCCCGCTGGAACGTTCTGGTATCACTCACATTATCACGATGATTTTCAGATAGGTTTGGGACTGCACGGCGCGTTCATCATCGAGCCGCTTGTGCCGGAAGAAAATCCCCCTGCTGTTGATGTGACGCTCATGCTCAACGAGCATCGCATTTTGGGCGGCAATACGTTTGCGTCGATGCCGATGGGTGGTATGGATCCCAACTACTTCACCATCAACGGCAAATCGTACCCGTCCACACAGCCGATCTTCGCCCGTGTGGGTGAGCGTGTGCGGGTTCGCTTCATCGTCGTCGGGCAGTTCATCCACCCGATGCACTTGCACGGCGTACCTTTTGAAGTGGTCGAAATCGACGGGTATCCTGTGCCGCCAGAGAATCGTCAGTTGATGGATACGGTGTCCATCGCGCCCGGTCAGCGATTCGTGATTGAGTTCACGCCGACACAGCCCGGACCGTGGATGCTGCACTGTCACATTCCGCATCATGTGACCAACAATTTCGCAGTCGGTCACGGCGGCTTGACTCTTGCCGTCGTTGTACAGTAGCAATCTTGCAGATTCGCCACAGAGAAACAAAAACGCAGAGAAAAATCTCTGCGTCCTCTGCGGCGAATCTGTCCTTTGTTTCTCGCTTAGAATGTGTACACCCAGAAGTTACGCACTTCGCAGCGCGGACGCGCTTCTGCTCGTCCCACCATCGACATCCCATACACCCCTTCGCGCGCGGTCACGGTGATGTCATCCATCACCGATACGCCATCGACATACACATCAACCGTTTCGCCGGTCACGATCATCAACAAGCGGTGCGACACGCTCAAATCCAAGTCTAAATCGACAGCCGTGATCACGGCGGGGGCGCTGGCATCCGAACGGTCAATCAGCGCAACCGATCCATCGTTGACGAGCGCCAGATCGAGCAGGGTTTGCGCGTTACGTAACCCATCACGATTGACACGCGCCGCGAGTGAACACAATTCAAACTGCGTTCCATCGCTGGTGAAGGTCATTTCCCCACCGATGACCACATCGCTGCTAGGCACGTTCGCCCCAACTGCGACGAACAAATCACCACGCCCATTGAGGAACAAATATGACTGCTGCGCCGCGATGTAACCCTGCCCTTCAAATGCAGCAGCGGTTTGCAATTCCGCGATGATTTCTTGCGGCGATCCCGCGAAAGATTCCAGCGTCGCGGCTTCTTCGACGATTACCGTATCGCCCGCATTCAGTGCCGCCGTAATTGTTTCACGGTCAGCAGCTTGGAAATTGCGCGCGGTCACGGGGTTGGGGGTTGCAGTAGGCGGAATGGCAGTCGGTTGTACTGCTTCTGTAGGCGGCGCGCCCGGAGTCCATGGACATCCCCCATACCACGCTTCGCCCGCCACGTTCCAGCAGCTATCGAGGTTGTCCTCAACGCCATCACCGTCGGAGTCTTCCCCGGGGGTGCCGGGATGCGCCATCACGTAAGTGACTTCTGCAAAGGTGGCAATCGTGATGATGGTGAAGCCGACCACTAGAATTAAGGAAACCAGAGCGATTAGGAATGTGCGAACATTTTGCTTAGACATTCATTCCCCTTATGAAACTATGAGTCAAGCTGTTAAATCTCATCTTAGTCTAAAAGGGAAAAAAGTACCAATCGAATCACAAGGGCAAACGCATTTGAGTTTTCAAACGTTTGCCCTGCGCCTTGATCAAGACACTTTGTAGGGGCGGTTCGTGAGCCGCCCGTGCTGTCATGAAATTTGAATCGGGTTGTAGGTCAATTGCGGTTCAAACGGGGGTCAAGCGCGTCACGCATACCATCGCCAAGCAGGTTGAAGCCCAACACGGTGATCATGATCGCCAAGCCGGGAAAGAAGACCAAATGCGGCTCGGTGAACACGCGATTGCGTCCTTCGCTCAAGATCGCACCCCATTCCGGGGTCGGCGGCTGCGCTCCCAAACCGAGAAACGACAGCGCCGCCGCATCAAGTACCGCCGTACCAATGCCCAACGTTCCCTGCACAATCAGCGGGGTGAGCGCGTTTGGCAGAATATGCACGAACAAAATACGAAGATCACTCGCGCCGAGCGTTCGCACCGCCGTGATATACTCGAAGTGTTTAATTTGCAGCACGCTCGCGCGCGCCAACCGCGCATACGCCGGAATCGACACAATCGCAATCGCCAGCAGCGCGTTTTCCAAGCCGGGACCCAACACGGTGACAATCGCAATCGCCAGCAGCAGCGATGGAAACGCGAGCAGCACATCCATAAATCGCATGATCACGTTGTCGATCCACCCGCCGAAATATCCTGCGATCATGCCCGCGAAACTGCCCACGATGATGGCAAACATCACGCTTAAGAAGCCCACACGCAGCGATTCCCACGCGCCGTACAAAATGCGGCTGAACATATCGCGGGCGTTCAAATCCAGCCCCATGTAGTGTTCCGGTTCCTCGATGGGGCATCCCAGCAGGTGAATACAGGGCGCGCGACCCGGCAAACGCCCGCTGTGTCCCGGCTGACCAATCATCGGCAGATTGGGGTTATAGGGCGCGATGACAGGCGCACTTAGCGCGATGACCAGCAAGAAGCCGATGATCACCATACCGATGATCGCGGATCGGTTGCGGCGCATGTTCTTGATGGCTTCAACCCACAGGCTGTTACCACCCGCGCCCCATTGAGGTTTCGTTTGCAGTTTGGCGACGTTGTTTGCACTCGACATGATGATTTACCCCAACGGGCGTTTAGCCCAACCGAATACGCGGATCGAGATAACCATACAGCACATCGACGATCAAGTTGATGACCACAAACGCGACGGCGATAAACACGGTGAAGCCCTGCACCAGCGGGTAATCGCGCGAAGTGATGCCGTCCACTAGCGACCTTCCTACGCCTGTCAGCCCGAAGATCGTTTCGGTCAGCACCGCGCCGCTGACGAGCAAGCCAAAATTCAAGCCTATGATCGTCACCACAGGCAGCAGCGCGTTTCGCACGGCATGGCGTATTACTACCGTGAATTCGCGTAAGCCTTTACTGCGCGCCGTTCGCACATAGTCCTGCCCCAACGTTTCCAGCACCGCGCTGCGCGTCATGCGCGCGATAATCGACATAGGGATCGTGCCGACAGTGACGGCGGGCAAAATCAAATAGCGCAGCGCTGTGACGAGTAATTCACCGTTGAGCGTCAAAATGGCATTGAGGATTTTCAAGCCGGACAGAAAGACCAGCAGCGAACTGGGTTCGCCATCGGGCGGGACTAACCCCCATGCTTCATAAAATGGCACATATGGGAAACCCGCCGGAAGGTCGCCCGATGGCGGCAGCGCGAACGGCGTGCCGCGCAAGCTCACGGCAAAAATATACGCCAGCATCAAGCCGAGCCAGAACACGGGCATCGACACGCCAAGATTGGCGATAAACATCGTGCCCACGTCGATAGCCGAATTGCGCCGGTACGCCGAAAGAATCCCCAGCGGAATCCCGACGATAGTGGCAAACGTGAGTGCCACCAGACCAAGTTCAAGCGTAATGGGCAGTCGTTCAGCAATCAAGCGTGTGATGGGCATGGTGAAGCGGATCGAATCGCCAAAGTCACCGGATAAAATCTGCCCAATGTAAGTGGCAAACTGCTGCGGCAGCGGTTGATTCAGCCCGTAGCGTTCAGCGAAAGCGGCGCACAACTGCGGGGTCGCCCGTTCAGCATAGATGGCAGTGCAGGGATCGCCGGGAATGACGCGGGCAACAACGAACGTCACCGCCAAAATTCCCAGCAGCACCGGAATAGAACTGATTAATCGGCGTAGGACAAACTGTGCCACGTCACACTAACCCTTCAAAAGATTTTATGCTCAAAAAAGCGGCGTGCGTCTGGTTTTTGCTTTCGCGCCCAAAAGTTCTCCAGAATGTGATTCCGTCCAAACCAAGCCGAACAGCAGCATAACGACGCTCACGATAAAAACGATCACTAGTTGTCTATTTTGTGTATCGCGTGCCTCACCGGGACGCGCTTCCCATTTGATGACGGGCGCGTTTTCTGCCACGTTGAACCCGAAATCGCGCTGCGCGTTCGCCGCCGCATAATAAAAGTAGGGTTCAGTCAGCCGCGATCCGCCGCGCCATGTTTCCCAACCTTCGCCAAGACTGTTGGCATCCACCCACGCGGGGATTACATCGCCTGTACGCCAGCCCACAGGCACCAGCGGATGTACATCGTAGTACACGCGAGTCGTGCCCCGCAGCGATTGTATCGCTTCACCGATAATATCCGTCCGCACTTCAGCATCGCTAAACGTAAACACGCCCGCGCTCGAATACAGCGGGGCATCATTTACACGAATATCCAGCACATGCTCACCCATCAACGGATGCCTGTAGATCACATAGATGATGATCCCGCTGATCATCGTCACCAGCAAAATCACCCGCAGCGAATTGATCTTGATTGGGCGGCGGCGAAAGATCACAATCGCGATCACCAGCGGCACTGTTAGCGAAAATACACCGAAGCCAACTGGCTGCAAAATGACGATGCACAGCACCGCCAGCACGAGCAGAATCACCGCCGTGACGTAGATGCGCGGACTGCTCATGGGCTGCGGAAACAGGGAGCGACTCTCAGGTAACTGCATGATGACTACGCAGGCAGGGTATCGTCAAAAAAAGGGGTGGAGATTGAGCCGTTCTTTCGCCCAATCTCCACCCACCTATTTTGACGAACGTGCCGCTTATTCGGCGGGCGGATTCAAGAACGCCGCAAACAGGTATGTCCAATAGCTGAAGCCACCGTCACGACCAACATGCAGCGGATGCGCCGCGTCCCACTGGACAGCGTAGCTCGCCACCACGTCATTCGCGTCGAATGCTGAACCGTCGTGGAAGGTCACGCCTTCACGCAGGGTGAATGTCCACACTTCTTGTCCGGCTTCGTTCTGCGTCGTCGTGTAATCGACTGCCAGCGAAGGCACTACCGCTGTTCCGCCAACTTCATACGCCAGCAGCGGTTCGGTGATCTGCTCGCACACGCGCAAAGCTTCACCATCGGTTTCATCGGCGCAGTATAGACCCGCGGGTTCGCCATTCTGCATCAGGATGATCGTGTCGTCGGTGGGATCATTCAGCACCGCCAGATTTTCGTTGCCCAATGGGCTTACGTGCGCGCCTTCGATACCCGCGCGATACGCCACGCCGGAACCCCCATGAGCAATCGGCACCATCGGGGCGAAATCGCGCAGGATTTCGTTCACTTGACGATACAGTTCCAAACGCGCATCAGGATCGCTGGTAGCAGCCGCTTCTTGCATCAACGCGACGGCTTCGGGATTCTTTTCACCAAACTGCGGGCTTGCGCCCAATCCGAAATGCACATCCAAGAAGTTCGTCGCATCGGGATAGTCCGCGCCCCAACCGAGCAGGTAGAAGGCGAGTTCGCCGCGATCCGCCGCGTCCAAGAACGCGCCCGATTCAATCACTTCGATGGTGACGTTGATGCCAACTTCCGCCAACTGCGCCTGAATATCTTGCGCTACGATGCCCGGCTGCGGCAGGTAGCCACGCACGACATCACGGTAGTTCAACGTCACTTCAATCGGGAGCGGCACTCCTGATTGTTCGAGCAGCGAACGCGCCATATCGGGATCATATGGGAACGGTTCTACCGACGCGGTATAGCCGAAAATCGCGGGCGGCATGAACTGGGTCGCCGCCGTCGATCCGGGCGGATAGAAGTTATCGACAATGCGCTGACGGTCAATGGCATAAGCAATCGCTTGGCGCACCAGTTGATTATCGAACGGCGCGAAGGTGTTGTTCATGCCCAAGTAGAAAATATTCAAGCCTTCGCGTTCAAACAATTGCAGGTTGGGGTCGGCGGCGATGACTTCAAAGTCGCCCGCGCCGGGATTGTCGATCATATCGACTGTCCCCGCCTGAAGTTCGACCAAACGCGCGGCGGCTTCACTTTGCCAACGGAAAATCGCGGTTGACTCAAACGCCGGTTCTCCCCAGTAATCGTCAAACCGCGACAGCACAATTTCACTGCCCAAGTTCCAACTTTCAAGTTGGTATGGACCTGTGCCAATCGGGTTACGGAACAGGGCTTCGCCGCCGCCGCCAGTGGCTACGAGATGTTCAAGCGGCTGAATGCCCACCGACGAGAACGCGACCTTTTGCGGGAACGCGCCATCCGGGTAGCACAGCGTAAACTGAACGGTTGTCGCATCGAGCGCGGCAATCGACTGAATAGTGCCGCCATAATCGCAGCTCGGCGCAGAATAGGTTAACCAACCATCATCGCTCACGCTCAAGGCATCCGTCGCCGGGAATTCCACCGTTTCCTGCGCGAAAGCAGGAATCGATATTCCCAGTGCCAGCACGACCAACAGCAGGATCGGCATCGCACGTAAGAACTTCATACCACTCACTCCTTAAAAATGTGTCAAAGTATTTACCGCGGGGTGTGGGACAAGCCACATCATCTGCCGGGCGGATATATCCCCTGATCCCCCCAAAAGCCACCGATGCTGATGAGCTTCTACAGCAGACGTGCCAGAGTATAATATGCGCCGTAGAGGTATAGCAACTTTTCTCTTGTCATCACACCTGCTGCATATATATATACACACGACGCGCGCAAAAAGGTCATTGATCCGCATGGAAATTGAACTCACGGGTGAAATTATCTTCTGGCGTGGACCTGCCCCGTTCTACTTCGTCGCTGTTCCAGAAGCAGACAGCCGCGAGATTAAAGCTGTGTCGAATATGGTCACTTACGGTTGGGGTGTGATTCCGGTCAGCGTCCAGATCGGCGGCACACAATGGACGACTTCGCTGTTTCCCAAAGGCGATCTCTACCTTGTGCCAATTAAAGCCAGCGTCCGCAAAGCCGAAAACCTTGCTGAAGGCGATACCGTCACCCTCCACCTCATCATCGACATGGGATCGCTGTAGGGATAATCACCAAGACATATGTCCTTTGTGTCCCGATTTTGGCGGTTTTGGGACACAAACGCGCATCCCTTTATGGTTCGACAATGGTGTGAGCGAGACAATATCCCGAAGTATTGAGATGCGCGTCGAACACAGGGTTTGGCGAAAATGGGGTCGCCATTTTATGTCTCATGTGGCATTGGCGGGTATGAGAATAGGACACGTCTTTGGGGTTATGTCCTAACGGCGATTTGCGGGCTCGATGGGACTGACTACGTGAGTGGGTGAAGGGGTGGTTTTATTCGCTCTCTAACACCCGCGCGATGAATGTCGTCAAATCTTCGAGCAGGTAATCGGGCTGCGCCGCTTCGATTTCTTCACGCTTGCCAAAACCGGTCATCACCGCCACCACCTGCGATTTGTCCAGCGCCCGCGCTGCTTCAATGTCCATCACTGTATCTCCGACGATGATCACGTCTTGCGGGGCGATCTCACATCCGTAGTGTTTTTTCGCCCGTTCCAGCGCCAGCGCCGGAAGCGATGTACGTTCAAGCGCGTCATTTCCGAACGCGCCAATCGGAAAATCCGCCGGATCAAACCCCGCCGCCGCCAGCTTGATCGGCGCGGTAGTATGCACATTCCCCGTGACTAAGCCGAGCATCACATCATCGCGTTCGCGCAACTGTGCGATCAATTCAATCGCTCCCGTACACGGCGCGACATCGTAAGACTGAATCACGCGCGTCAAACTGTCGCCGATCAGCAGGGTGAAGCGCGGCATGTGTCTGGCAATATCGTCGTGTCCAAACCCCTCATCGTTGAGCAGTTCGTAGAGCGTGAACCAATCCGTTTTGCCGCCAAAAGCGTGCGCCGCGATCTTGTCGCCAATTCGCTGCGCCAATTCGGGATGTGTGAGATCAAACAGCGTTTGCAGCGCCACCTGCATCGACGCGCACCCCGCGCCGCGTGTCCATACCAGCGTGCCATCAATGTCGAACAGAATTAAACGTGGAGAAGGTGTCAAAACGGCTGCCTCTGTTACTCTCGTCTTTCAAACGCGGGGGATTATACCAAGGTCAAACGCATCAAAACCCCCTCCGGCTCGCTTCGCTCGCCACCTCCCCCGAATTCAGGGGAGGAAAAAGCCCACGTCCGTGTTTTTCGACTCCCCCAATTGGGATGGGGAATAGGGTTCAGTATGGACCTTTGAGCAAACACATGGTTTGGTGCGATTACCCTAGATTATACCCGCCGTCCGTTAGTCCAATGTGACCAACTGCGTGTATTCGCCATCGGGCATGACGAACACCGCCGTCACCTGCCGATTGGGATCGTACATGCCGACAGCTACGCTCACCGGAAGCGCCGCCGCGTCTATCTCAGTCAGCGTGAATGTGTAGCGGTGAATATCCCCTACCCGCCACGCCGATCCCGGCATTACGCCATCATCCAGCACGGCGATTCGCCCGCCGTTCACATCGAAGATGTGCGCGAACCCACCGAATGTCCAGCCATCCACGCCTTCCAAGCGCGCATCGACACGCCAATAGGTATCCACGCGCAGCCCATTATCCGATTGATCCGCCGCATAGCCGATCAGCGAAATGCCAATATCGCTTGGCACATTGACTGCTGTTACGTTCGCTGATGCGAGCGAATCGGGCAGGCGTTCAAGCGTATAATCGACCACGCGCAGATCATCCCCGATCCGCAAGCGCCACGCCCGCGCCGCGCCGTACAAATGCGGCGAATACTGCCCATGCTCGATCAACATTCCGGCAAAACTGCTCAAAATGTATGGGTTATCGAGTTCAGAATACACGACACCATCCCGTGCCGCCGCGCGAAGTTCCGCGCCGATCTCCAGCCCCGCCGATAATGGCAGCGCCGTTAACCCATGCGCGGCGGGGATCACCGCCGTTTCTTGGTAGTAGCGCACGCTGTTGATGCTCATCAGCACGCCGAACGCTGCCAGCGCCGTGACGGATGCGCGCCATGCCCACAGGCTGATCGGCGCGTTTATGCGTTCGATCCCTTTCAGAACTGCCAACAATCCCAGCGCGAAAATGCCGTATCCGGCGGGCAGCGTCACCAGTTGATAAAACGGATGTACCGGCAAGCCGACATAGGTCATCAACGCGACGGGGAGCAAGAACCAGAGCAGCAGAATCAGCGCGGCGGAATCGCGCTGCCGGATGACCCGCACCGCGCCCACGCCGATTCCGGCAAGCGTCACCGCTGTGATTACCATATGCGCCGCTTCGCTCAACGATTGGCGCAGGTCGCCATCTTGGATTGGCGCTTGTGACCCGCGCGCGGCGGCGTAATCCTTTCCCGTAATCAAGCGCAGCGCGTGACTCCACGCTTCATCGCTGATGTGCGCGGTCTGCGTCACCGATGTTTGAAGCTGCGCGAACGAATTTCCCCGCGCGATGACCGCCGCGAAATACACCGCGCCCGCCGCGCCCACTATCGCCGCGCCGATCAAGACGCTTTTCCACGCGAAGCGCCTGCGGAAAATGACCACCAGCGCCGTGACAGGCAGCACCACGATATATGCCAGCAGATAGGTGTTCGCCAGTGCCGCGAGAATCCCTCCCGCGAGAATCGTCCGCCGCGCGGGATGCTTCGCTTTGCCAACCAGCACCGGAAACAGCGCCCATGTCAGCGCGCACATCAAGAATGGGAGGAGACTTTGCACCCAACTCGTGCGGCTGTATTCGATCACCCATGGGTTGACCGCCATCAAAAACGCGCCGATCAACGCGCCCTGCCTGCCGATCAGCACCCGCAGCGCCCGATACGCCAGCAGCACGCCCAGCACATTCAGCGGGATCGTGAGCAGATACGGCGCAAGTGGCAGCCGCACCAACGCCACCAGCGGCAGAAATAGATAGCCCGTCAGCGGCGGGTTGGGAAACAACAGCGATGTGTTTTGCCCCAGCAGCGGAAACTGTCCGCGTTCCAGTGTCAATAACGCCTGCCACACGGGATAAGCGTGATCGACATTGTGTTCGATTTGCAAAACGAGATGTGTTCGCAGCCATGCCGCGATCAGCAAAATGCACCACAACATCAGGCGTTCACGAGCGACGCGATTGGGGAACATTCCATCATCCTAGCGCGAGAAAATTGCACATCCACTATAGCGCAATTTCACCAACCCCACGTCCCCGCGCCGCCTTTGAACGGTCCGACGATATTCGACGTGATCCACCCGCCGTAAAAATCGCCCGCTTGCGCCTGAACGCGCTCGTCATCGACGTAGCACTCATCTACGCGCGAAGCGTAGAACGCTAAGTGATCCTTGATTGCCTCAAAGCCTTTCAACGGAGATTTGTATCCCCATGCCGCATCGCTGCTCACCCGATCCCCCACCGTGATCGTCCAGTAGCTTGCGCCGCCTTTGAACTCACAGACCGTGCGCGATGGCGTTTGCTTCAAGTAGTCCATCTTGATGTCATCTGGCGGGATGTAATAGCTCGGCGGGTGGCTGGTTTCCAGCACACGGAACGCTTTCACTGTATCCGCGATTAGCACGCCGTTGAAGATCACGCGGATGCGCTTGTTCACGGGTTCAACACGCGGCGGGCGCGGATAATCCCACACCGATTCTTGCCCTTCGCCCGGCGGAATACGCTGCATATTTGCCATAGGATACGCCTCTTTCTGCTGCTAGATACACTTTTTTATCGTGCGCCCGCTAAATTGGAAACCTGTGAGGCACACATGAACCCGCGTAGATATTTCAATCCATGCACGCATAAAAATTCGTATTACTATTGACATATGCGTGTCGGTTTAAGGATCAATTCTGATCAGTTCCACTCCGCATCACCTGTTGTGACCTTTTAGGAAAGGTTCACCATGATCACACGCCGCTTTGCCTTCTGTGTCCTGCTGGTAGTGAGCTTCGCTCTCGTTTCCGTTTCTAGCGTATCCGCACAATCAGGTTTCGCACTTGTCCGCTTTGGGGTATACACCGATCCCAGTGATGTGCTCATCACCGACACTACATCCAATGAATTTTTTCTTGCAACCAACCCCAACCCCGTAAATCAGGATGTAGTCAACGCCGATGCCGAATACGCCACCCTCGTCTACGATTTGGTGACAAAATACGGACAATTTGCCCCCAGCGAACTCGAATTCACCATATCCGACGCGCCATCCGGTGGAGGAAACACTTCGACTGAAACGGTGACCGTTGAAGCCGGAAACGTCTATACCATCATCAAGCACGGGATAAATTCACCCGCCATCGTCATCAACGAAACCGTCTTGGAGGAAGAATCGCCGCTTGGCGATGGCGAAAATTCGGTCACCGTCATTACACGAACCGCCGATGGAGCAGGCGGCAGCGAATCATCTTTCCGATTCACGCTCGCCGACAATGACACCCCAACGCCCCTTCAGCGGTTTGAATTTAGCGGCTATTTCCGCGCTGCTGTTGGTGTACCCGTGCGCCTTGAACGACTTGATCCCGCGACAGGCAGTCCAATCGCGGGCATCGTGATCCCCTATTTGCCCAGCACCAATGTCATCATCAACGGCGATGCATTGGGGAGTGACTTGGCTTCTGCCGCGCAGTTTTCCACGCCGCTGACGGTGCTGGCGTGGCTTCAGGGGATCAACAACATGGCGAATCCACCGTTCACGTTCAACAATTTTATCAACACAGCGACCACGGGTGGTTTTGCTGGCGCATTGGAGCAGTGCCAAAACTATATGTGGAATGTCTTCACAGATGAGGCATATGAAGCACTCGATTCGGCGGTTAGGGATCAGATTGTCGGCAGAAATACCTCGCTCGTCATGGATGCGAGTGTGCTTCAGCCCGCCACCAGCGCCCCATGGCTGCTTGGTCAAACCAGAACGCGCGGCGGCACGCCTGTCACCTATGCCAATCCTTTTGCCGCGTCTACGGGGAGTGTCACGGCAGCCCACTCGACTCCGATAGGCGTGAACGGTGACATCTTGTTGACGATTTCAACGACCGGAAATGCCGTGCAGAATATCATCAACCTCGTCAATGTCGTCCCCTTCGCAAGCGATGGACTGCCCGGCGCGATCTTCTATACCCCGCCGTATTTGCTCGATGCCGCCATTGGGGATTAGCCTCATGCAAAAAACGGGGCGTGAACCGAAAGTCACGCCCCTTGTATTTGATGTTTGCGCTAGTTTGCGACACCCGGCAGGCTCAAATCGCCGGACGCAACATCGTTCACACCACTCACACACAGGAACGGGTTGTGCAGATTGGCGTTCACGCGCAGTCCCGCCGTGACTCCGTCAAAGTTGAAAGTCGCCGCGTTCCCCACGTCGGCGCGCGGCACACTGACGACCACTTCATTTCCGGTCAGTTCAAGTCCGTAGTTCGGGCTGGCGATCAACAGCGGCAGTTGGGGCCATGTATCGGGCAGCGTGGGCGATTCATCCGCTTCGATGTCGCGCACTTTCAAGCCGCCTTCACCGCACGTATTATCCGCGACCAGCACCACCCAATGACTGTGCCATCCCGCCCCATCATTCGCCGGATCGCCGTCGCCATCTTCGTCCCACAACGGCGTGTCGTCGAAATCGGGATGCGAAGTCACGGCAAGCGCGAGAATCCCCTGCTCGGCATCAAACCCCACCGCCGATGAATCAAGCGACGTGAGCCACACGTAGCTGTACACGTCCGCGCCCGCGACTTCGCCCGTCGCGTCGGGAATGACTGATCCCGCTTCGCCGCGTACCACCTGATGAAAAATCAGCGTAGAACCGAAGCGCGTCACCCGCGCATACACAATATCAAATGCCGCCTCGACAGTTTCATCGGCTTCGGCGGGGATGGTCACATCGCCTTCATGCGCCAGCACAGGAACGGTGGCAATCAGCAGCAGCGCGATCACGGCGAACATCAGCGTTCGTTTCATGGCAATTCCCTCCCTATCGGTTGGATAAACGTTGCAGGCACTTTACAATCGGCTGTATGATTAGTCCAACAGATAGAAATGATATGAATGATTAGATTGGGTAATGGATATGGAACTTCGGCAGTTGCGCTACTTGATGGCGGTTGCGAACACAGGAAATTTCACCAGAGCGGCGGAAACCCTGTATGTCACCCAATCCGCGCTTTCGCAGCAGATTCAATCGTTGGAGCAGGAAGTCGGCACGGTGCTGCTTGACCGATCCAAACGTGGCACGCGCTTGACCGCCGCCGGAGAAATCCTCATGCAGCATGCCTCGCGCGCGCTGCACGAACTCGAACAGGCATCGCTGGCGCTGCGTGAATTGGAAGGGTTGCAGCGTGGAGAACTGCGCGTCGGTGTGGTGCAGACCGTCAACGCCTATCTCGTCCCTTCACTGGTGACCGCGTTTGCGTCACGCTATCCTGAAGTCAAACTGGAGATCGAAGAACTCTCCGCCGATGAAATCGAACAGGGATTGATCGGCGGCGATTTGCAAGTGGGGATCAGTTTTCTACCGCCGACGAATCCAGCGCTCGGTCATACCGCCTTATTTGAGGAAAGGCTCGTCCTTGTCGTGCGGCGCGATCACCCGCTGGCGGGACAGGCGGCAGTGTCCGCTCAAGCCCTCGACGACATGCCGCTGATCATGCTGGCAAAAACCTTCTGCACGCGCCGTCTGTGGGAAGCAAGCGCCAAACTCGCGTCGGCGCAGCCGCGCATCGTCATGGAGATGAACACGGTCAGCGGTATCTTGTCCGTTGTCGCCAAAACGGGCATCCCGACCATCCTTCCCCATTTGATCCTTGCTGAACATCATCACGCGGATTTGGTCGTGGTCGCGCTCGAAAACCCGACTCCATCGCGGCAGGTGGGCATCCTGTGGCACGACGGTTCTTTCTTGTGCGCGGCATCGCGCGCCTTCATCGGCATCGCGCAGGAAATCGGGGGCACGAATTGATAGCGGATTGAAAGTGTTCATATCACCCTACAACCCGCTATAATCTGGTTAACAACCTCCAACGCACGCGGATACGCCCTGTTTGTAGGGGCGACCCGTTGGGTCGCCCCTACAATTGCAATACAAGAACGCACATGTTGCCGCGTGTGAATGCAATCCATTTTTGCGATGAGCTAGACTCTCACCGATACCCCCACCGCACCCCATATGCCCCCGGCGATCCGAACGCGGTGTCATGCACCCGCAGCAGATAAATTCCCGTAACTTTTACCGCATCGCTCTCTACTGTCAGCGATCCGCCTGTAACGCTCGCAATCACTTCTCCCGCAGGATCAACCAGCACCAGCATCACCGTATTCAGCGATTCCGCCCCGTTGAGCGGCTCAAGCCGCGCCGTAACTGCTTCGCCCGCTTGCAGCGCGATCCGCCACACATCGCGCATCGCTGCCACAGTGAGCGTTCCGCTGGCAAGGTTGTCCGGCGGCAGTTCCCCCTTATCGACATTCTCCGCGCTTTCCCCCACCCCATACGAGAGGGTATACACACCTGTCGTGTCGTTTTCCCCCGTGATATACACGCCGTAGCTGCCTTCCATTGAGATCAGCACCGGCGCGGCGATGACCGCCCCTTGCGCGCGCGTGTTGATCGCGTTGGCTTGGTACACTACCAGCCCTTCAGGATCGTAAATCTCGATGCGCGGACGCAGCCCTGAACCGGATGAAGGACGCACCACCACGGTGATGGCATCCCCCACGTTCGCCCGAATGAAGAAGCGATCCAGTTCCCCAGCGCGGTCAATCGACGACAGAATCGGCGCGTGGTCGCTCAAGCGTCCTGTGTCCATAACCGCCAGCGTCGGCGCGATCAAAATCGTGGGCGTGGGCGTGGGGGTCACCGTGTCCGTCATGGTTGGGGATGGCGTGGCGGTGTCTGTGGCTGTCGCCGTTGATGTATCCGTCGGCGTAGGCGATGCGGTATCGGTTGGCGTGTTTGTGGGGGTGTCTGTCGCGGTGTCCGTCGGCGTGAAAGTCGCCGTGTCGGCTGCCGTGGCAGTATGCGTCGCGGTTGGCGTATTCGTCGCTGTCGGGCGCAGCGTATCGGTGAGTGTGGGCAGCACAATCAGCGTCGGGATCACCACCTCCCGTTCTGGCGCACATGCGCTCAACCCCGCCAGTATTATTATGAGGATTAGAATTGTAAATTTTACCAAAATCCATCCTTACCCCTGCCCGACTTTCGTCACACGCCGCCGCCCTAAAAAGTGTGTACAAAAACCTGCCGCGCTTTTCCTACACGCTGTCGCATGTGTTCCCACTTTGCTTGACAAAGGTCTGTCAAGTAGCATATGCTGTGAACGATTGTCGTCATAGACACTGTATTGTGAGTATATGGAAATGGTCGCTAGTCTTCTTATCCCCAAGCGCGTATGGATCGAAATGCAAGACCCGGCAGAGAGTGATGCCTGCGATGTCATCGTGCAGATGGAAAACGGCGCTTACTATACCGCTGTCTTCGTGACGCTGCCTTATTTGGCACGTCAAATGGATTTGGGCTACGCCGTTAGCAAGCAGCTTCCTGACACGCAGCCTGTTCGTTACGCCACGCTCGAAACGCCGCACGTGCTTGTTTCCAGCCTTGACCGCGATGTCATCGAAGATACGGTTGATAACCTGCTGGCGCTCGACACCTTCGAGAGCCTGTTCACACAGGTGACGGACGACGAAGGCAACGAATACGTGCATCGCCTCGAAAAGCAGGGCAAGCGCGCGACTGCTGAAGTCGCGGCTGTCGTGTTCAACGAAGTGCTGCTGGTGGAAGAAACCACCAGTGCGCTCCCGGCAGCGCCGATCACCGTCGCCTGACGGCGACGATAAAACACTCCCCCAACTACAATTTGATCACACGCGCATACTCGATTCTGTCGAGTGTGCTTGCTGCGCGTATGACCCCCTGCCCCTCCCTGAATTCCGGGAGGGGAGCAAACTCGTCCATTTGCATACAAGTTTGCAGGGATGAGCGCGGCTCTCGTAAGCACGCTGTCTGGTACAGCGGGTGAGGTGATTGTTTGCGATTTTTGCGTCCAGATCATTCGCATCTGTGTGAAGCTGAACCATGTCCACACCTGCTCCACCACCGCGCCTAACCGTGATTTTTGCGCGTGAGGCGCACAAAGCTGTGATCATTCGGCGCGGTCCGGCGAGCTATGCCCGTTTGAGCTTGTGGGATACCGACACAGACATGGTCGAGCATGGTCAATGGCTGCGCGGGCGCGTGTATGAGAATAAGTGCGATCTCTCACCAGATGGATTGCTGTTCGTGTATTTCGCGCTGCAAGAACACGAGCGGCGGCAGAGCCAAGAGGAAGGTTACACGGGGACATATACCGCGATCAGCCGCCCGCCCTATTTCACGGCGTTGGGCTTGTGGGTGGAACATGGCACGTATACGTTTGGAGGCAGGTTCATCGACAACCAAACCGTATTCGTCGGTCATGAGTGCGAAGAAGCCCACGCGAACCATCAGCCGCCCGGGTGGTTGAAATGCGTAGGCTTTGATGTAATCCGCGATGCGTCACCAGAACATACCGCACATTACAACGCTGGTTGGATCGCAGACGCACCGACAAACGTCAAGAACCCGACGTGGAATATCGACATTGTGCTGAACGCGCACAAGCCTGATCCTGCGGGTCGGTATGTGCTGGAGCGTCAGCAGGCGCATGAGTACGGCGACATAGTGACTATCTATGCGCTGGTTGATACAAAGACGGACAAGCGCACGGAGATCACAGGCAAGGTCGCACAGATGGATTGGGATCAGCGTGGGCGGTTGATCTGCGTGAGCGAAGGCAAGCTGTGGGCGCGCGATCCCGCCGATCCGAACGCCAAAGGGACGCTGATCGAAGATTTTAACGGGCAAACGTTTGAACCCATCGCATCGCCGGATTGGGCGAAACAGTGGTGAAAACGTTTGTTATAATCCACGCGATGTTCTTATAAGGCTTCGCGTGACGACCCTAGAACTGAATTTTGATGACTCAAGGGGCGCGGAATGATTGTTCCCCCCACAAACCAACACATTGGAGTGTAACCCAAGATGTCCCAACGCTATGAAGACAGCCAGCTGTTCCGCATTCGGCACAGCGCGGCGCATGTGATGGCAGAAGCCATGCTCGAACGCTTTCCCGGCGCGCACATCGCCATCGGACCGCCGATTGAGGACGGTTTCTATTACGACTTTGAACTGCCGCGCTCGATTACCGAAGAAGACCTTGTGTGGGTGGAAAACCGTATGCGCGAGATCATTCGCGGCAATCACCCGTTCCAGTACCGCGAGGTCACGCCGGATGAAGCCCGCGCCCAGTTCAAGGATCAACCGTTCAAGCTGGAACTGATCGACGATTTGGTCAAGGGGCGCGTCGATGACAACGGCAACCCGATTGCCAAGCCCGCCGAAAAGATCACGTTCTACACGCATGACACGTTCACGGATTTGTGCCGCGGCCCGCATGTCGCGCATACGGGCGAGATCAACCCCGACGCGATCAACATCACGTTCAAGCCGCCCGCGGGAGCATACTGGCGCGGCGATGAAAAGCGCCCGCAGTTGGTTCGCATCTACGGCACGGCGTTTGAAACGGCACAAGAACTAGAGGAATACCTCTACCAGTTGGAAGAAGCCAAGAAGCGCGATCACCGCGTGGTCGGTGAAAAGCTCGACTTGTTCACGTTCAGTCCGCTGGTCGGCAAGGGGCTGCCGCTGTGGAAGCCGAACGGTGCGATTCTGCGCGATACGCTCGAACGCTGGTTACGCACGCTGCAAATCGAGCGCGGATACAATCCGGTGGTCACGCCGCACATCGCCAACTTGAACCTGTACAAAACGTCGGGGCATTATCCGTACTACAGCAGCAGCCAGTACGCGCCGATTCAGGTGGACGACGAAGAATTCCTGATCAAGCCGATGAACTGCCCGCATCACATCATGATCTACAAGAGTGAGATGCACAGCTACCGCGATCTGCCGCTGCGTTACAGCGAGTTCGGCACGGTTTACCGCTACGAGAAAAGCGGCGAACTGACGGGACTGACGCGCGTGCGCGGCTTCACGCAGGATGACGCGCACCTGTTCGTCACGCCAGATCAACTGCTTGGTGAGTTTGTCGAAGTGGTCAAGCTGTTCCAGTATGTCGTCGGCGTGTTGGGGCTGACGGATTTCCGCGCCCGTGTTGGCACGCGCGATCCCGAAAGCGCCAAGTATGTGGGCGATGATGCGCTGTGGGAACAGGCGACGAACGCGATCATCTCGGCGTGTGACCAGCTTGGGCTGCCGCACACAGTTGAAGCGGGCGAAGCGGCGTTCTATGGACCCAAACTTGACTTCGTGATCCGCGATGTGCTGAAGCGCGAATGGCAGTTGGGCACGGTACAGGTCGATTACAACCTGCCCAACCGCTTTGAACTCGAATATGTGGCGGAAGATGGCTCACGCCAGCGCCCGATCATGATCCACCGCGCGCTGTTCGGCTCGGTGGAACGGTTCGTCGGCATTTTGATCGAACACTTCGCGGGGGTGTTCCCAGTGTGGCTGTCGCCTGTGCAAGCGACGTTGATCCCGATCACGGATCGGCATGTCGAGTATGCGAACAGCGTCGCCGAGCAGTTGAAAGCGATTGGGATGCGCGTGGAAGTCGATGCCAGCAAGTCGCGTATGCAGGCGAAGATCGTCAATGCGCGTGAACGTCACGTCCCGTACATGCTGATCATGGGGGATCGTGACGCGGCGGCGGGTAACGTGAGCGTGCGCCTTCGCACGGATGAGGATTTGGGCGCGATGCCCGTCGGGGATTTCGTCGCGATGGCGAAGGGGATCATCGAGAGCAAGAGTCTGGAGTTGAAGTAAAACAAGATAGATGTTGTGTTTGCCTCGGTTTTAATCGAGGCAAACACAACGAGATCAAAATTTGACGATAAGACAAACCCCACAATGGACAAACTTAATGATTGAACTTGATCTTTTGACATTAAAACGCGAAGCAGCGACCTTTATTCAAACTATCAGCCATAAACCCCTGCCGACTCTATTTGGTGTAAACGACGGTAAAACCGTTGGAACCTTGATAGAGCAAACGTTTCGCACCGCTTTGAAGGAGCGGGGGTACACATTCGCGGAGGGGAACTCGGCAAGTGGAATTGATTTTCCGTCATTGGGTGTGGATTTGAAAGTCACATCCATTCAACAACCCCAATCGTCGTGTCCTTTCCGCTCTGCAGAGCAAAAGGTTTATGGGTTGGGTTATCACTTGATGATTTTTGTTTATCGTAAAACCGATCATCCATTGGAGAAATACACCACACTTGAGTTCGTTCATGCTGTTTTTATAGACCGTGAACGCACCGCAGACTATCAACTTACCTCGCTTCTAATACGCGAGCTAAACAATGGCGCAAACAGTGAAGAAATTGCTGCTTTACTTGCAGACCGCAACCTGCCATTGGATGATGATCAACGCTATCGGTTAGCCGAACGTATCTTACAATCTCCACCGAATATAGGCTATCTCACAATCTCGAATGCTCTACAATGGAGATTGCAATATCAACGTGCGATTGATACTGCTGAAAAAGCAGGTGTGGCTGGAGTTGAAAGTATTTTATCCCTATGACACAGGTAAAAAAGCCTTTACCGCATCGTGCGCTTGGCGATTTTCAAACACCTCCATCCCTTGCAAAACAAATTGTCGAGTATGTGTTTGGTCAAAATCGAAAATGGTCACGAATTCTTGAACCTACTTGCGGCATGGGCAACTTCATTGACGCTGTTTACGCAGCATCGACTGATATTGATGAAGTGGTGGGGATAGAAATTCAATCGTCTTACCTCGATATGTTACGGGCGCGTTTTCCTGCGGATGAATATGTCAATCTTAGACTGCTGCATGAAGATTTATTTTCACTCGATCTAAAAACTGATATTCGCTGGATGTCAGATGGCGACTTATTAATTCTGGGTAATCCACCTTGGGTGACAAACGCAGCACAAGGCAGCTTAAAAAGTGCTAATTTGCCGAAAAAGACAAACTTAAAGAAATTACAGGGATTAGAGGCTGTAACAGGCGCTGCCAATTTCGATATTTGTGAAGCCATTATTTTAAAAATGCTCCGAGAGCTTTCTGGTGTGCGGTTAACACTTGCAATGTTGTGTAAAACATCTGTCGCACGAAATGTCATCAGCTATGCCCATCAAATAAAAATTCCTATAACAAGCGCAAAGATTATTGCAGTCAATGCCAAACGCTATTTTGATGCAGCAGTCGATGCTTGTTTGCTTTATATCGATGTCAACGAGTCTGCTAGCACTCATTACTTTGCCGATATATACAGTGACTTTGATCGCTCAGAGCCTATTCAGCGCATGGGAATTGTTGACAATATTCTGGTATCGAATGTCGATTCTTTTGCTCAAATATCCCACGCGATAAAACCTAGCCCGTTTGAATGGCGACAAGGAATTAAACATGACGCAGCAGGTGTTATGGAGCTTTCACAGATCGATAGCGGCACTTGGCTCAACAAATCTGGAGAAATCGTCGATGTAGAAGACGACTATATTTTTCCACTTTTGAAAAGTTCCGATTTACAAAAGCAAAATCCCCACGAGTTAAAGCGGGGCGTGATTATCACACAGCATTTTGTTGGCGAAGATACAACGACGCTGGAAAAAAATGCGCCCAAATTGTGGAATTATTTACAAGCAAACAGAACCGTTTTTGATCAACGTAAATCTTCAATTTACCGAGGCAAGCCCTCATTTTCTATTTTCGGCATTGGCGATTACAGTTTCGCTCCCTATAAAATCATGGTGTCGGGGCTGTATAAAACACCGAGATTCCGCCTGATACCACCTTTAAGTGAGAAACCCGTTTTGTGTGACGATACCTGCTATTTATTGCCTTTCTATTCTCTAGAACAAGCGGCAGTTACGACTGCGTTATTTAATCATCGCTTGACTAAACAGCTTTTAAGTACGCTCATCTTTCCAGATTCCAAACGTCCTATCACCAAAACTGTCTTGAGCAAAATTGATGTCACGGCGCTTTTGCCATACATATCAGAAGCGGAACTTTATCAATTGGCATTAAAAGAACTTGCGAACGTAAATTCACAGGCACAATTACCGCATCGACACGATGAGCTTTGCCAATTAGTGAACAGCAATGCACCGACTCAACCTTTTAATCTTCAGTTACTCTAAAGACGATTCCTCCTACATGTGACTTTTTCCTTACCCCGCTCCAAGACACCTCTATCCCCATAAGCTCCGTTCTCTCGTTATAATGCTGTTAAATATTGTGTTATGCTGGACTTGAGCAATACATCCGTGCCTTTTGGCAGAAAAGAGGAAGGTTCCGTGTTTGCGACTGTTCGCTCCAGAACCCGCACTTACTCGTTGATGCTCATCGTACTCGCATCGCTCTCGCTGTTTTTATTCCCCCTCATCGCGTATGCCGCCCCACCGGTGATTGACGTGGTGGCATCGCAGATTGGCATCAACCAGAGCCTAGTCGTCATCAATCTCCCCTTCACGGATGATCCCGGCGATACCCACAGCGCCGCGATCAACTGGGGCGACGGCATCGTATCACCCGGCTTGATCATCAACGGCGCGATCAATGGCGCGCATGTCTACGGTTCAACCGGGACATTCGCCATTGGCGTTGTGCTGACGGACAACAACGGTGAAAGCACCACCTACAACACGACGATCAACGTGACCACGCTTCAGCCTGTCGATGATGAAACGGGCGCGCCGCTGCCTGCGACGGGTCAATGCGCGGAATACAACGGCATCCCCAACAGCATTGTGCGCGCGGGTGTGCCGGATGCGATTCGCCAGCAGGTTTACTGCCGTTTGCTGGTGGAAAATGGTTCATTTTCGGTGGGTGTGAACGCACTCCCGCCCTACGGCGGATCAATTGGCAATCAAACGATCATCAGCATGGGGGTGTATCAAGCGGTTGACGTGTTCAGCCCGCCGCCGACCAGCCTCACCAACATCAGCGGCACAGCGATTTGCCTGCGCGGATCGGGGCAGTTGTATCTGCTCAACGGATCGCCGCGTTCGCCGTTCGGGTTGGGCGGCTACAGCGTCCCCACCGCGCCGGGATATACCTGTGGGGCAGTTTCAGCGCCGGGAACAGTCGTGTTGATCGGCGGACCGAGTACCGCGGCGGATGTTCAAGCGGCGGGCGCGCAGCCGCAGGTTGGTGTGCGCGGCTATGCGCCGGGATTGTTCTTCGCGCAAAGCGGCGCTTGCACTCCGGCGACTCGCGGCACGGTTTACGTGCGCGCTGAACCGTATGAAAGCGCGCGGCAGGTGGCGATTCTCGGTCACAACACGCCCGTGACGCTCGGCGGCATTTACGGACAGTGGTATGTGATCACCACGACAACGGCGAGTTTTGGGACGGTGCAGGGCTTCATCCGTGCCGATTTGCTCTCGTTCTCATGCGGGTTTGGCTACGGCGCTCCCCCGTTGTTAGATGAAAGCGGCGCTGTCGGGTAATTCGACGCACTCAGCGATAGTCTAGGCGGTCATGTCATTACTTCGACGTGATCGCCTTTTGATTCCGCGCCTTTGTTCGCAAAAATGATTTTGCGCGCATTCATTTAATTTAGAGTTAGACTATCCAGCTAACCATCCACGCGGCAAAAGGCGAACTCCCCATGCGTATCAAAGTGTTTGGCATTCAAATGTCGACGCAGCAGGCGCTTGTGCGGGAACAACTGGAACTCGCACGGCAGCAAACCGCCGCCGCCAATCCTAATGGCGGAACGCCCATCGCCCAAGTCATCGAAGCCACGCCAGCGGCTCAAGCACAGCAAAGCACCGTGCGCGCGACTGCCAACATGAACGATACGTTCGATGTGGTGAACATGGTTGTCAACGGTGTGGGGATCATCGTGGGCGTGATCGGCGCGTGGATTGGCTACAAAGCGATGCGCGTCGAAGCGGTGTATCGTCAGCAAATCGCGGCGGGGAATACGTCTACATCGCCGCAGATTGTCGAATCGACTGCGCGCCCGGTGGAGGATGTGGAACAACCCGTGTCGATGACGGAAAAACCGCACAACCACGACGAAAAAGCAGATTGAGGGGTTTTTCAAACGCGGCAGGAGAAAAGAAAAGGCGGGGTCTTAACCCCGCCCTGCAAACGGTGAAATTATGGGGCGTTATTCACTCGCGCCGATCATGCCTTCGAGCAACTGCGGCAGATACCAGATTTCGAGCGGTTCTGCGAATTCGCCTTCGGCAAGGAATTCGCTGCCATCTTGATAGTTGAGCGGACCTTCCCACAGGTAGATGCGATCCGCGTTCGCGGGGTCAGCGCCAAACGCTGAGAGTTCCGCGATGAAGCCTTCAAGCAGGATGGTATTTTCTTCGCTCAACGCGGGACCGATCAAGAAGCCCGCTGACGTGACAGTTTCATCGTTGAGGTCTTCAAAATAGGGGGGATCCCAAATCCAAGACTGTTCCCATGTGCCTTCACTCACCTGTGTGACCAATTCGGTGTAGTAGGGACCCCAATTGTAGAAGGGCACGCCGAGACAAATTTCCGGCGCGACATCGCACGCGCCCTTGTAGTCATAACCGGAAGCGAATACGGCTTCGCCGCTGGCGGCACGCTGCCCCGCGACAGCGAGGGCTTCGGTGGTGTCGATGGCGCTGATGACCACGTCCGCGCCGTTGTCGTAGAAGCTGTTGGTTTCTTCGGTGGGGTCGAGCGTCACGCCGGGGATATTGAACCAGAAGCCGATCCATGTGACGGTGAATTCGAGCGCCGCCGGATCGCCGCCCGCGAGATTTTCGTAGCAGTAGCGTGCGCCCAAATATGCCGACGATGCAAGACGGCGCGTTTCGGCATTGATTAACGGACCCAGATAGCCAATTTTGCCTGTTTCGGTGGTCAGCGCGGCGGCGCAGCCAGTGATGATTTCCGACCATTCCAACTGCGCGTCATAGTTGCCCACATTTGGCGGCGCACCTTCCAACACGTTGCTGCCCGTCATGTTGACAAACGTCACATCCGGGAATTGTTCAGCAACGGCGCTGGTGTCTTCTTCAAATGCGTCGGACGTGGTGATGATCAATTCCGCGCCTTCCGCGACCATTTCGGTAACGACGCTCAAGAGTGTCGCTTCTGGTGAATCCGCCGGATTCAGGCTTTCAAACGTGACCAAACGCGCTCCGGTATTGGCGGCGGCGTATTCGGCGGCTTCGTAGTGCGCTTGGCTCCACCCGCGATCCGTACTTGGACCGACTAGAACCAGCCCAAACACGAATTCATCTTGTGCCGCCAGCGGAAGCGCGGCGGTCATGACGAAAACAACAATCAGCAGCACTAACAAGGCAAATTTGCGAGTCATCAAATTGTATTCCCCCTTTGGGATGGTACAGGACTCCGCACTCTAGTTTAAGGGTTTGGCACAAGCGCGCCATAGAATTTAACACCAAACTGGTATCGACACAGGTTGTGAATTTTGCAGCAATAACTCAAAAAAAGTCGTTAAAATCGAACGCAGCACAACAGCATAAGCGCAACATTTTCCCGCCGTTCGCGTAATAGAAACTAGATTGTGCAAGCATAACGGAGTGAATTCACGATGAATAAACGTCTGTATCGTTCCCGCACTGACCGTCAGATCGCCGGGGTGTGCGGTGGAATCGCGGCATATTTCAATACCGATCCCACGATTGTACGCCTGCTGTTTGTGCTGCTGGCGCTGGCGGGTGGTCCGGGGCTGATTCTGTATATCATTCTAGCGATCATCATCCCCGAAGAAGCGTAGACGCATAGACGGTAGGGGCGCATCGCGATGCGCTCGTTCTTGACGGGCGGCGGAGAAGCGAGTTTCTCACAACCCGCCCTTACCCATGCACGGCAAATCACGCGGGCGCAATCTATTGCGCCCCTACAAGCTATATCGGGTAGCCTTTTAAGCCCTGCAAGCCTTTGATTGCCGAAATTTCGCCTGTGTGAATGTGGATGTTGTTGAGCGCCGCGCTGATCACGCCCGCGCGGGTGGACATGCCCAAGCCCATCAGCGACAGGTCGAACGGGGATTCGAGCGCGTCGGGGGTCATGCGGCTTAAGTAGCGATCCGTTTCCGCGTAGACTGCCTTCCCGTACTCTCGCGCCTTTGCCAGATCAACATCGGCGGTGCGTCCCCATTCGCCCCAAACGGCGAACTGCGGCACTTCGTCTGAACCGATTTTGCCGAGAAACGTCGTCGTATACAGCGGCGCAACTCCCTTGAGGATCGTCTGCATGATCAAATCCTCAATCGTCAAAATGTGGAGATACTGCCCGCCAATCGTGGCGACGATGCCACCGGGCGGCACATAACGCGCCGCTTCCGGGGTGAGATCGCTCATGACCGCTTCGAGTAATCCATGTGCGTTATTGAACTGCAATTGCAGCAGCGCCGCGATGTCCATGTGTGCTATGACTCCCTGTGTGAAATATTTTTATTCTACTCCCCACCCTGCCGCAGCATTAACGATGGAATCATACCAAGCGCGCACAACACCGCGCCCGCCAAGCCCATTTCGCTTAACACGCGCACGGTCAAGCGGGCATAAGTTTCGAGCGCCGCCATCGGGTCGCCTGCCGCTGTACCCAACTCGATGCCCGCGAGATACGTCAACCGCTGTGATGCGAACGCGGTGAGCAGCGAAATTCCGATGGTCATGCCCAACAAGCGCATGATGATCACCAGCGCCGACGCAGAACCGAGACTGTCGGCATCGGCGCTGTTGATGACGCTGGCGCTGATTGGGCTGAAGGTCAAGCCTAAGCCCACGCCGACGAGAATCATTTCGAGCGCGACGATTTCGTTGGTGACTTCGTAGGTCCACGTCTGCCAGATGAGCGCGAATCCAATCCCCGCCAGCAGCAAGCCGATAAATGCCGTGCGATGACTGCCGATTCGTTCGCTCAACCAGCCGCCGGGGATTGCCGCCAGCGCCATTGGCACGGTGAGCGCCGAGAGCAGGATGCCTACATCGTATGCGCCTCTCGCAAGCTGACTCGAATCCTCAAGCCGGATGTTGACGAGAATCGGGACGCTCACCAAGCCGATCATCAAGCAGAAGCCGACGAATAAGTTTGTGACCGATCCCGCCGCGATGCCGCGCCGCGCGAACCGCCGCAGATCGAATACTGGATATTTAAGGCGCAGTTCCCACCACACAAAGAGGGCGAACATGATCAGCGCGCCAAGCAGCAAAATCGGCGCGGAGGATGGCAGCCCGCCCAACTCGTCAAAACTGCTCGTCGTCGTCGCAATTTCGATGTTCGCGCCTAAGCCGATCACCAAGCAGGTGAGCGCCCCCGTGATGAGCGCCGTCCCCAACACATCGAATGTGCCGCCCGCGCGCGTTTGCGGGGTGCGCCGCAGCACAATCAGCGTGATCACCAGCGCGATGAGCGAAATCGGCAGGTTGATCCAGAACAGCGCGCGCCAATCGGGGGCATCCCAGTTCAAGCCGATTGACCGGAAAAATGTCACAAATCCTTCGGCGTTGGTGCTGAACCAATGCACCATGATCCCGCCGTACAGGTGACCGAGTACCCATCCGAGCGTGTCAATCGCGCCGACCAAGCCCAAGGGCTGCGCGCGCCGTTCACGCGGGAACAGATCGCCCACCAGCGCCAGCGTTACGGGGACAATCGCGCCAGCGCCCAACGCTTGAATCACACGCCCGATGATGATCGTCGCCAGCGCGATCTGCGCCTCATCGGGGCGGCTGCCCTGCAAACGGAATTGCAGATCGTACAAAATTCGTGCCACGCCCGTGCGCGCTTCGGGATCAACTTCCGCGACGACGAACGAGCCGATCATAAAGATGATCAAACAGGCGATATAGGCGCGTTTACGCCCGACAAGGTCGCTCACGCGCCCCATAAACGTCATGCTGACCGTGTAGGCGAGCAGGTATCCGCTGACGATCCATGCCGCGTCGTCAATGACGCTTTCGACGGGCAAGCCAAGCCGGACGATGATCTCCGGCAAAAATGCCGACACGATGGTGAGATCGAGCGCGCCGATAAAGACCGGAATGCAGATGAGCGCGAGGATGATCCATGCGTTCAGTCCGGTTCTGGGGGTTTCCGCGAGGGCGGGTTGTCTCATGTGGGTGAGTTTCCTATCCAGCGAATATAGCCCAAATTGTTTTGAACCGCGTTGTAGAGCTTCTCATCCGTCGTCCAAAACTCACTGTTCAGCTTCTCTGCCAATGCGAGATACTGTGTGTCATAGGTGCGAGGACGGTTGAACTGCGTTGCAAGTTCAAATGCACGCAGGTGCAGTGGTGGATCGATAAAGTAAGCGATTGCAATAGATGCTGCTGTTGTCAACAACTGCTGGGCGCGGTCAGGCGCTAAACGATTCTGATAAACCGCTTTGGGTATCACTGCATTGACCTCGTATTGCAGAAGCACAGGAGCAGCCAAACTGATCTGCTGCAATTCCCATTGTGCCAGCTTGGCATTGATTTGGGCTGTATACGCCTCCTTAAAAAGTGAGGCAAAAATGAAACCCGCATCAACCACTACATATGCGCTCACTCTTCTTCTCGCAGTTCGTCGATGAGTTCTTGCACATTAAAGAATTCCCCTTCGCCAAGCTCAGACTGTAACGCTTGTCGCAGCGGCTCAGTTTCTTTGAGCCACTCCCCAATCGAGAGCTTTGGGGAGTCAAATTCACTTTGGGGAATGGGGTGGAGTGGTTTTTCCACCACCTCCTGTAATTTGTGAAGCATACGAAGCTGTGTGCCTTTATCGAGGCGCATAAACAAATCCATCAGTTGGGCTTCCACTAGGGCGCTCATGGTGTTTGGCTCCTTTGCACTATGGGGTTGATTCGGGCGTGGACTCCGCCGTCGCTTCAACGGTTTCCATTTCGGGATCATCCAACTGCGCGGGTTCGTTAATCGCGTAAATATCCATGATCCACACGACAGGTTCAGCTTGCTCTCCCGGCTGCGGCGTGACCGCGTAGGGGCTGTTTTCTTCCGTGATCATGAAGCGCACGGGATAGCCCGTCGCCACATCGACATAAATATCGACCACGACAATGCCGACGGTTTCGATCAACCCGACGAGCAGCGCGTTCACGTCTTCGCCCTGTGCCGTTCCGCGTAAGTGATGCGTCGTCACGCCGCTTTCGAGCGTTTCTTGACCGACATAATCCAAGTCGATGAGCGCCTGAAGCGCGGCGTTGAAACCGGTATCTTCCGCAATCAATGCTTCGGGGTTAAAGCCCGCCGCGAAGGCTTCGTTGAGCCAGTTATTGCCCGTCCAAATGGCGCGATACCACTGGTTCGCCCCGCGCGAAAACACATCAATACTGATCGGCAAGCCCGCCGCCACCACGCGAATACTCGCCTGCATCGTGCCCGGCGACACATACTGCGCGTTCGCGCGCCGGAAGAATACGTTCGCGTACACCGTGGGGATGATGTAATCGGGACCTTCTTGGCTGACATCCATGCGGAAGGTTTCCACCGAACGGATCAAGTTCGCCGCTTGGGTGATGAGCGCGATGTTATCTATGGGCGTGGGGGTGGCTTCGTCGCTCGTTGATCCGCCTGTGCAGCCCGCGAGAATCACCATTGTTAGGGTGATGATCAGCATCGATTGTCGAGTTCGCTTCAAGTTGGCGCTCCTTGCGTGTCGTGTCCGGTACTAGCCTATCCTATGCTATCAATGTTGGGGCGCGATGAGAACTACGAGGTAGTACGGATTTTGACGCAAGGGGTTGCAGAGAAGCGCACGGTGAAGGTTAGGGCGAAGCATGTTTTCATCTCGTCGCTGTAACCGTAAGCGAAAGCATGAGCGGATGGGGCACTTAGAACTCAATCTCTGCGATTTGATCGAGCGTGAAGTCAGGCGGCAGATCATCGGCAAAATCAGTCGGCTCATCGACGCTCATACCATCATCGCCAAATGTGTAGAAATTTCCTGCCATTGTCCCCCGCTCGTCGAGCGAGCGATACTGGCAGAAATCGCAGCGCCGCAGATTGTTTGTGAGTTCAAATGCGCTTTCGCCGATTTCGCAGCGCCGCTGAATGTCCTTGATCATGCCAGTGAGCAGAGCGCGCGTGCGTTCATGTTCGACAGCATCATACCCAAGTAGAATCGGATGTTCCGGCTGGACGGCGAACCAATACATCATGTTCACTTGATCGGGCGTGATCGGCTTGCCGTCGTTAAGCGTATGCCCTGCTTCTACCAGCACATAGCGATACACCAGCGTTTGCAGCCGGTCAAGCAGACGTTCGCGCTTGGGCACGTTGAGCGATGTTTTCCAGTCGGCAATGACGACGCGACCATGTTCATCTAGGGCGATGAGGTCATACTTGGCAATCAAGCGATACCCCGCCAGCGGCGCGGTCAGCGTGATCTCCGGCGTGCGATTAGGTGGGAGATCGCGCAAGCCGGCGCGCAGCCAGCTTTCCCACCACACGGCAAGCTGATCGTCCGTGATGGTTTCCGCGAGTTCATCCTTGTCAATGCCAATCAAATAGCCATGCGCCAGCGCGTGAAAAGCATCGCCGCGCGCCATATGCGCTTCGACATCTTCAAGCGGTTCGCTGATGGCGGCTGGGTAGTTGACTCTGCGGATATAGCGTAAGTAGAAGCGGCGCGGGCAGTCCGCGAAGTCTTGCAAGCTGCTCTGGCTGAACTGGAAATCGTTAGGGAGCATGGCGTAAACCCTTAAGAACTATGTCCTTTGTGTCTCGATTTTGAGCAGTTTTACGTCCCATCGGGGCGATCTTAAGGGTTCAACAAGGGTTGTTGGCTTGCGAGATACCCCGACCCTTAAGCCTGCTATCTTCAGACCGTTTTTGGGCGTGATGAAGACAGAAATTTATGTCCCAGCCGACCATTTTGTGACAGTCCTATCTCTTAGAGAATTTTGTTTCACGCCCCCCTTGACATCTATCGGAAACGGGTATATTGTATCCGTAACGGATATATCCAGAGTTGATATACATAGGGTCAAGCATGGCAAATGCAAGCACCAACCCGGAGGGGATGTTACCCCTCACCCCGGCGGTTTTCCACATCCTGCTGGCGCTGGCGGATGGAGAAAAACACGGTTACGGGATTATGCAGGACGTGTTGGCAATCACCAACGGCGACATGAAGATGGGACCGGGCACGCTCTACGGGTCGATCAAACGGATGCTTGAAGCCGGATTGATCGTCGAAAGTGACGAACGCCCCGATCCGGCGCTGGACGATGAACGCCGCCGTTACTACCGCATCACGCCATTTGGCGAACAGGCCGCACGCGCAGAAGCAAAACGATTGGCGGCGCTGCTACATGCCGCCCAGTCGAAAAGGCTTCTGGGGCAATCCTAACCCGAACGGGGAGAGAAACAACGATGATCACCCATCCGCGTGTGCCGCGACTGCTGACGGCTTCGGTAAACCTCTACCGCGCGCTGCTCGTCCTGTATCCCACCGATTACCGGAAGTGCTATGGACAGCACATGACGCAGGTCTTTCGCGATATGTGCCGCGATGCCTATGGACGCGGCGGCGCGTGGGGCTTGCTCGACTGGTGGACATCTGCCCTGCTTGACCTGATTCTCACCGTCATCGAAGAACGCAGAAAGGTCAAATTTACCGTGACGAAAGCAAAGTTTATCCAGTGGAGCGGGCTGTTTCTGATCATCGGCGGGCTGCTCATCGGCAGCGCCGGGATTAGCCAGCTTCAACCGGGATCGCACTATACGTTTTACGGGATATACCAGTTGGCGATATTCGCGCTAGGACCGGGGATGCTGCTGGTTTCGCTTGGTTTATTGGGGGTGTGGATGCGCTACAACGGTGGATTCGAGATTTTGGGGCGTATCACGATGGCAGCGGCGGTTGGCGGCGGGCTGGTGATGGCGTTTGCGTGGGTATTCACGTTCTTTATCTCGGACAGCGCATGGATAATCATGATGCTTGGCTGGTTAGTGCATTTGATCGGTGTGAGTGTGTTCGGCGGCATGGCAGCGTCCAAGCCGTTTTTACCCAAGTGGCACTTTGCGCCTTTGATCGGCAGCGGGCTTCCACTCACGATAATCGTGCTGTCGCTGCAAAATCAAAGCGAACCGATGGGGGCGAATTGGAGCGCAGCAGCCATACTGGCGCTGATCGCGATTAGCTGGATACTCACAGGAATCGCGCTGAACAGCAAGTTCCCGGAAGCACAGCGAGCCGCCGCGTAATCGAACACCATTAGAAAAAACGGCGCGATCCAGTCGAGATCGCGCCGTTTTGATGCCCCACTTCTATTTATTTAAGCCACGCGGCTAGTTCACAACGCGCGTCGGCAGTGCTTGCCCGTTTTGCGGTGGGCGATAGCTGGGCTGGAGCGTATCCGAACGCACCCAGAACACGCTTTCGCATGTTAGCCAAATCTTTGAGTATTCGCCTGTTTCATCGACACCCATCACCCAGTACGTCCCCGGATTGAGGACTACACCCGGCGATGCGCTTCCGGCATTCGGCGCCCAGTAGACCTGCGCGCCAGCGGGGGCTTCACCGACAACCGAACCAGCGAGCAGCGGATTCGGGCAGGCGGGCAGCACTTCCGTGTTGGTGAGCGAACTAATCACGCCAGTCGTGCAGTCCCATGTCATGCTGCTGATGTACGCAACGCCGCCCGTATAGTTCGGACCCTTATACGTCGTCACGGTCAGCGTTACCTGTGTATTGGCGGGCAGCACATACGGATCGGTGAACACGGTGAAACCAAACGTGCCCACCCCGGTGAAATTACTGTCTTGGGTGTAACCCAAATTCGGGAATCCCGGTGCACTGTACGTCCCCAATTCCGACGCGGGCGACGGCGCGTTGATTTCTACGCCGGGAATGAACACATCGTCGTCTGTGCATACCCCTGCTGGGGCCAGATTCAACTGCCACGAAGGCGCAGGTCCCAACGCGAACACGGTCATTGTCACCGCGAACACAGCCAATACGAACAGACCAAGGATTAGGAATTTACGCATTGATTTTTCTCCTGAAGAACTGCTCCAACACTGATTTTATTTATACACTGTTCGCAAAAAATGCGCGTCCCCCTAGAGGCATCATCTCAAATTTTTCTAATGCAGCCGTAAAGGGGGAATGTGAGGATGCCGCCCAATAGCCCTTTAGAGGTTTTCCGCCTCGACAATCGATCTTAATGCCTCGAACGGCGCGCTTGGCTGTTGATCGCCCCGCCGCCCCGTGTTCCATGTGGCGATAAGTTCTTTGCGCGCCCGTGTGATGCCTACGTACAGCAGACGCAAGCGTTCGGCGGCATAATCCAGCCGCGCCGATTCGCTCGCTGCGCCTTCAAAATATTCTTCTCCATTTTTGATGGCTTTCAGTTGTGCGAGTGCTTCGGCTTCAAGGTTAATTCCTTCGCGCACGAACCAGCGTTCGCTGATGAACTGATCGCCGGGCAGCGCAGCGGGAAAGTCATACGTGTTCAGTGACAGCAAATGCACCCGATCCCATTCCAGCCCTTTGGCGCTGTGCATCGTCGCCACGGTGACCTTGCCCTTATGCAGTTCGGGATCAAAGCCGCGATCATCTTCGGTTACACTCAAAAAGCGGCGCTCGTTGCGGGCAATCGCCGCCAGTTCATCGACATACTGCGGCAGCCGCCAATCCGGGTGAACATCTGCGCGCTGATTGAGCAGCACCGCGAGACTGTGAGCGATGGCTAAATCCGCCGCCCCCGCGAACAAATCGCCGGCTAAAATCAAGATCAACTGGTCGATGGGCAGCAGCACCGCTTCCTGCCATTTACGGATGAGCGTGCGGAACACTTCCAACTGCCCGCGCGCATACGGATCTTCTTTAGCGAGTTCGGCGGCTTCTTCGCTGTCATCCAGCCAATCACGTCCCAGCGAATTCCAGATCAAATCTTCGACATGCGCGCACTTGCGAATCGCCTTTGCGATTCGTTCCAGCTTCGCGGATGCTTCGGGATCATCGCGTTCTTCGCGCCGCCACACTTTGTACACCGTCGCCAGCCGATTCGCATCGCCCGGTTTGGCGAGATAGCTCAAAATGTTGCCAATCGCCCCCGCCGCTTCGCGCGTCGATGTGGTTGAGCGCAGCAGTTCAACATAATCGAGTTTGGCGTTTTTGAGCGCATCCACAATTTCAAAGCCGCGTTTGTTGCGCGGCGCAAGCACGGCGACAGTTTCGTTAGGATGATCTGGCAGCCACCGCTTGATCGACTCGATCACGATTTCGACTTCTTCAGCGGGCGTAAGCGCCTTAGCGTAAAACGTGATTTTTGCTGCATCATCCGGCGGGTTCGGCTGCGGATCATTTTTCCCCGTCGGGCGAATGTACGGGAGATGCAGGGATTCGCGCTGGCGGATCGCCGGGTTGGGATGGCGTTCGCGCGTCCAATCGATCAGCGCGTTGGCGAGTTTGATGATCTTGGGCGCGCACCGTCCGCTGTCCGGCAGTTCGCGCCGCGTGACCTCTTGACTTTCGATGAAGCGAATCAAGTTTTCCGGGCGGGCCGTCGTAAATGTCTCGTAAATCGCTTGATTGGGATCGCCCACGCGCACCCAATTTCCCTCTTTTCCTGCCAGCAAGCGCAAAATATCCTCTTGCAGCAAACTCGAATCTTGCGCTTCATCTTCAAGGATGTATGGGAATCGGTTACGCAGACGCTTCAAATAGCCTTCGTCCAGCGTCAAGGCTTGCAGCGCCAAGCGAATTAAATCTTGAAAATCCACCGCCCCGCGATAATGCAAACTGCGTTGGTAATTGGCGTAAATTTCATAGCACATTTCGGCAAGCGCCAGCCGTTTCCCCCGTTTATCCAGCCCTTGGCGGATGTGATCGGGAAGCAGCTGCTCATCTTTTGCTTGGCGGATAAATGCGCCCGCGATGCTGGACACCGCTTCGCCCCACGATTCGCGCCGCACATAATCGACCTTGCTCTGGTCAAAATCGGGCGCGAGAAATTCATCCAAGCTGTCGGGATTCGCCCGCACCCATGCGTTGACCGCATCGTAGAGGATGCCCGCCGCTTCGCGCTCATCCACAATCTGGAAATCATCCGCCAGCCCCACCAAACCGGGACGTTCGCGGACGATTTCGCTGCATAAGCTGTGCAGCGTTCGCACCCGATAGCCGAAATTCGGCAGCAGTTTGGTTTCTGCCAGCAGCTCGCGCACTTGGCGAGAAAAATTATCCACCGCCGAATTGACCAGCGTGACGATCAACACTTCTTGGTCATCGCGCAGGCGGTTTTCGTAGATGAGCTTGGCGGCAAGCGCGGACAGCGTTTTCGTCTTGCCCGCACCGGGAACGGCGGCGACACCCATCCATCCGCGCTGATATTTCAACACTTCCGCCTGTTTTGGTCGTGGTTTGAAGGGCATTATTCCATTCCGTTCATTTACATTTGATCAAACAGAAGGGGAGCAAAAACGTTTGTTAGGGGCGACATGATGCAATTTTCAAATAAACACGGTGTACCGTCGAAAACAATTTCGGTATTTGTAGGGACGTGCGAAACTCCGTTTCGTCTGTCTCGTCCGTTCGCTCAAACACGGGGGGGACTGCGCCCGCCCTACAAACGATAATCCGCATTTATTTGGTAAAAGATCATTATTCCGCCCGGCATGTTCTCCCCGCGAAGCTCATTCCACAGGGGTCGCCTCTGCGGGCGGCGGCGCATTCAACCGTCTTAACACCTTGTTGAACGCTGCCAGCAGTTCCCCTTGCGATTCATAGCCGCTTTCGCCCAATTCGCTTAATCCCAAATACACCTTCTTGCGGCAGCGGCGAATCAACCCCATGACCAGATGAAACAGGGTGCGGCGGCGCGTTTCAAACTCGTGTTCGTCTGTCCATTTGTCGTTGATATTCCACGTACTTCGCAGCACATACGGATGCGTCAGCGGTTGATACAGCCGCTCGAACCAGCCACGATTGCCAATATCCAGCCAAAACTGCACATCCACTGGCTGATTCCGCATCAGGAACGTGTATGCGGGCGCGATCAGCACCGCGTTGGTGTTTTCTTCGTCCAGCGTCCATGCCCGCACATATTGATCGGCAATCAGCCCACGTTCAATCATACGGATATATTCATGGGCGGCGTTCTTTACTCCGCCCGTCACCAGCGGCGCGCGATTTTCCAGCCCGCGCCGGAAATTCCCCGCCGAATCGACCAGATTTCCCGCGGCGGTTGCCGCATCAAAGTCATTGTGAAAACCGAACCCCCGCTGCGACAGCACTTCGCCAAATAAGCGGCTGAAAAAGTGATCCAACCGCACAGGCGCTTCAATTTGTGAGGGATCAACCACAACAGGCGCTTCCTGTGTCGCGGATTTCTTCTTGCGTCCGCGCGTTTTCGGCTGCACAACTTCAACGGGAGGGGCAATCTGCGCGGCTGCTTGCGCCGCGTCCGCCTCTGCCTTCGCCTTCGCGCGCAGTTTATCGCGTATCTGCTCGCGTTCCGCGATGTATTCTTCGATCCATCTGCGAAGCCCCTCATAGCGGGGAGCGATCACATACGTGATGCGCTCTTGTGTCTCTGGCTTCAGTTCTTCAAACGGACACAACCGCGCTTTACTGCTGTGCGGATATGCTTCGTTGGCGAGAAGCTGCGCGCGGATCAAGTCCATCGTGCGCCCCACCCCCGCCGATCCAATCGCTTGCATGAACATATACGCCACATCGAATGTCGAAGGCGTTAACCCCCATTCGGGATGCGCCAACTGCGCCAGTGTGACCAGACAGCGCACGGCGGGTTCTTCGCGCAAGGCACGCGACGGACGATGGGACCTCACCGGGATGCCTTCCCCTTCCAAGCGCTTCATCAGCGTGAAGCGCAGCGCGTCCGACAAATACGGCGCAAGCACCACGATCTCACCGGCTGGCACGCCCTGATTCTTCACCAGATATGTGATTTCGTCCGCGACCCACGTCAGCATTTGTGGATAAAAGCGGCGCACTTCAAAGTTGAGCGCGTCCCGCGGATTTTCTTCCGGCTGCGGCGCATAGTGATCGAGCGCGCGCGCTAGTTCATCCCCTAATGCCGCCACCGTCGGGCTGGTGACGAGCGAGTCTTCAAACGCCACCTTCACCTTACATGCGCTTTTCAGCGCCGCTGCGCTTTCGGTATCGGCGCTCAAAAACTGCCGGAATCCGGCTTCAGTGTCCACCACCACAATTCCGCTTTTCGTTTGTTTCAGCCAATCGCGCACCACGCGGTGCATGACGGGTGTGCCTTCTTCGGCGTTATCCACCAGCAAATGCGGGTGACGTTTCATCCAATAGTCTCTGACCAGTCTTTCGCGGTGTCCCCACAAATTGTCGCGGAACACTTCCACTTGCAGCGAAAAATCGAGCAGGTTGTTTTCTTTGCAGTACTTCCGGTAGCGATCCGCGCATTCCTGCACCTGCTGAAACATCACCCGCTGTGCGCTGTCGCCAATCCATGCTTTGTCCAGCCGTTCACCAATTTCGCTTGTGGGGAAACCGCCAAGCGCGGCTTTTTCAAGGTTGTCGATGATTTGACTGTACAAGCGGCTTCGGTCAATCGTCACCGATTCGAAATAGCCTTTGTCGTCCATCAGCGGATCGACAATTTTCGCCATCACGTACTGCGCGGTTTCGAGCGTGAGGAACGACGGCGGCAAATTGGCACGGAATCCCCCGCGCTTGGCGGCTTGCGCCCAGAACAGCTTGATCGTGTTCAGCACCAAGCCGCCAAACGTCAGCACTTCGATTTTGCCGCCAGCAGGCAGTTTGGCATCGCGGATGGCGCGGTGGTAGGGTATGGCGAGTACGGCTTGCGGCACAAGGATGAGCACATCTTTGGCTTGTACCCCGCTGTCGAGCAAACGCATCAAGCGGGCGATTGCGGCAGTCGTTTTGCCGCTGCCCGCATGTCCTTCGAGATAGATAGTGTGATCAGCGGCAATCTCTATGACCTGCCGCTGAAATGGGGTCATCTCCATAAGGGTTTCAGGCGGAATCCATGCCGCATTTTTTGAGGGGATCAGTAGAACAATTATACCACAAAAACGCGATTTTCCCCCTTCTACCGAATTGGGTGGTCAGGCGCTTTATCTCCCCGAAAACCTTCGCTGCTGCCTCTCTCCGTGCGGTTCAGCGGACTGCACCGCACCCAGACGTGCTACAAGCGGCTTCAGCCGATGGGCTGTTCGCAGCCACAGCGCTTTGCACATCGAACGAGAGGCTGTAATTTGCGGACAAGCCTTTCTGCGCGTCCTTTTGAAACCGCTTCTACTTAATCCGCGTCCATGAACCGTTATCGCCGCCGCTGAAGCGATAGACCGCGCCGTTGGGACCGTCGATGTAGAATGGATTCGTGCCGCCCACTCCGTTTTCGTATTGGATGGTGCGGCTGCTAGTATCAATCGACGTAATGCCCCACCCCAGCGCGGAGTTCCACCCACCGATGGGCGCGAGCGTGTTATAGTATGCCCAGTTGAACATCTGAAGCGGATCAAACGCGCCGGACGGTTCGTTTTCATCGCGGAAACTCGTGCCGTCCCAAGCGTTGACGTAGCCGACGTATAGATTGTCGCTCGTTAAGCCGTAAATCTTGTTGAGCGGGGTGCCGTTCACCGCCGCGTTGACGTACACCATCACGCCGTTTTGGAAGGACTGGAACGCGCCCGCGCCCGAACTCGGCTGCCCGCCGGGGCATCCGGCGGTTTGCGGCGCGAACGCATCGCCAAAGAAATAGGCGATTGGACACAAGACGTTGATCACGACGCTGAGGGTGGTTTCCTGTCCTACGCGCTGTACTGCCAAGCGATAGATGATCTGCCGCCCGAAATTGCCGGGAATAATCACCGGAAACTGCCCGGTCACAGGGACGGGGAAAGACTGCACAACCGCGCCTTGAACGGTGAGCTGGTCAAGGCGGGCGGTATCGCCCTGCGCCGCCCATGCGAAAATGACCGTCGTTCCCGGCGCGACACTGGTCGCGCTTGCTCCAAACGATTGAATGGTGGGCAGCGCAATCGTCGCTGTCGGAGTCAGTGTTGGGGATGGCGTGGGGGTGGGGGTTGGGGTCACTGTAGGGGTGAACGTCCGCGTAACCGTGCGCGTGAATGTGCGCGATGGCGTGCTGGTGTTCGTATTGGTCGCTGTCGCCGTCAAGGTCGGCGTGTTTGTGCGCGTAAACGTCGCGGTTGCAGTCGGCGTATCGGTTGCCGCCAGCGCGAGTGATGTAGCGATCACAGGCGGCGTACCGGTAGCTGTTTCGGTAGGCGTGGGGGTATGGGTGTGAGTCGATGTGCTAGTCGGCGTTGGGCTGGGCGATGGAATCGGCGTATCGGTTTCGGACGGCAGCATGATGAGCGTGGGAATCACGACAGGTTCTTGCGTCTGCGGCTGACACGCCGCCAACACCAGCGTAATTAACAGCACGATGCACAAAAACGCGACTGCGTGCCGTACACGGGATGTTGAAGGTCTGATTGGGCGCTGCGAGCCGCTGACGGTGGGCTTAGGTGGGTTGATCATCATGAAGCACCACTTTCTCTATACGGAAATCCGCGCCGGACTGCTGCTTCTGTTGAGGCGGTCACGCCGGCGGACGCGGCTGCATCAACGAATGACCATAGTAGGGTGGAGTTCTCTAAGCGTGAAGCTGTTTTGCCTAATCATAACGCTGACACTTGCCGCGTGCCAAACGACTTTAGTCACGCCGACTATCAGCAGCGATTCTGCCCCGGAATCGCCTACGCCGCGCCCCGCGCTCATCCTTGCGCCGACACAAACACCCCGCCCCATCGAAGCGATGCCAATGCTTGTCGCATCTCCCGTTCAATCGACAGCGATCATCAGCGGGGACACGCCAATCCCTGCCGCGAGTGATACCCCGTTCATCGTGATCGTGACGGCGACTCCGGTGAGTGTCGCATCTGTTCCCACGTCGCCGCCCGCCGCGCCGTTCATCAACACAAACGCCGACGTGCTGATTGGCTTGTCGATTCAAGGGCGAGAGATCAACGTGCGCCGATTCGGTACAGGATCGCGCGTGCTGCTGCTCGTCGGCGGGATGCACGGCGGCTATGAAGCGAACACGATTGACCTGATGGACGCGCTGATCGCGCATTTTGCCGCGACTCCGACGGATGTGCTGCCGGGCATGAGCATCCATATCGTGCGGGCCGCAAACCCTGATGGACTGGCGACAGGGCGCACGTTCGACGGGCGGTTCAATGCCAATGGGGTGGATCTCAACCGGAATTGGGGATGTGATTGGTCGGCGGATGCGGTATGGCGCACCACACCCGTGAGCGCGGGGGCGCATCCCTTCAGCGAACCCGAAACATCGGCGCTGGCGGCATATATCCAGTCGATTCGTCCGGCGGCGGCGCTGTTTTATCACAGTTCGGCGGGCGGGGTGTTCGCGGGGAACTGCCGCGAAGCCGCATTCACGTTCACCGGGCGGAGCAATATGCTGGCGCAAGTGGTGGGCGAAGCGGCGGGCTATTCGTGGGGATCGGCGTTTACGGCATATCCGGTCAGCGGGACAGCGCCGGAATGGGTAGACGGAATCGGCATTCCGTCTGCCGATGTGGAACTGCTCAGCGACGATGATCCCGAATTTGAGCGCAACCTACGCGCTATCATCGCCGCGCAAGAATGGCTGCTCTCGCTGCCGTGAGTATTTTCTACCTATTCGATTCTAAGGACAATTCCTTGCCCCGTTTCGATAGTGTTCAATGCGGTAAAAACACGTCCCATCAACGGTTTGAGAGTTTCAAGTTTGTTGTTGGGTGCTGACAACACTACGACAGTGATCTTACTTTGCGCGAGATTTTGCTGATACCGCAAATTCCCATCAAATCGTGATGAACACATCAAAATCCGACATCAAGCGCAGCAACTCGCCATTCTTTTTGCCTGCCCATCCCATTTCTGGAACAGTAGAGACTGCATGACCCGGCAGTTCGTTTTTCAGCTTACGTGGCAAACTCTCATCAATTAGAATTTTCATGTGAGTTTGCTACCACAAGTTCTCCAGCCGACTCTAAAAAGCGAATTACCTGCTCACGGGTGACAGTCGGGAATTCGTCAAGAAAACTGTCAATGGTTTCACCCGTCATTAAATAGTCAATCAGGTTTTGAACCGGAACACGGGTACCATAAAAGACGGGGATTCCGCCTAAAATATCTTCATCTTGAGTGATCAACCGATGTGTCATACAACCACCTACCGCCACTTTTCTCGATTCTACACCGAATCGACCAGTAAGGATCGATGATGCGACCCGACCCGACTGCCGTTTACCGCCAAGCGCCGCTGGCTGAGCTGCTCACGATTCTGCTGCGCCAGTTCAAGCGCCCGCTGCTTTCGCAAGGCATCACACTAAGCGATGCCGAGGCTGCCGCCATCGCGGAGCAGATCGATGCGCGCGCGCCGTTGAGCGAAAAAGCCATCGCTGTGCGTGACGCGCTGATAAAATTGATCATTGAGAGCGAAGGCGTGTTGGCGGCTTGGGGCTTAACATTCGCACAGTCGCTCGATGCCGACATGAGCGATATTCCCGGCTGGGAATCGACTGCCGATTTTCTCGAATTGGCGAACGCGAAAGCCAACGCCGAACTGCGGATTTCCACCGGGGCGGCGCTGGTGACCGCGCTTGGGGATGGGCGCTTTCGCCATCACTTAGGGGCGCTTATCCAGCGCGCGCAGCCCGATCTCGATACGGTGATTGCCGAGCGTGTGCTGGCGCTCGACAATCACCAACAATAAACGGGTTACTGCGATGTAGCGCCGCCCGCTTGCAGATCATTCAGGTTTGGCACGCGGAACGCGCAGGTTGTCTGCGCGATTGTGCAAATCGCCAGCGTGGTATTGCGCCACACGACTTCGATATCGTTGGAACGCCAGAACAAGCGATCCGGCGCGACATTAATCACCCCACGCCGCTGACGGCACGCGGGTTCTTGCGGGAGCGCGCTCGCTTCCGTCCATGCCCATACTTGCAGACAGTCACGGGGGGCCAACGCATCGAGCGAACCGCTAAGCCACTGGGTATCCCAGAATGTCACAGGCAGGTTGACCCCACCGCCGCGCAAAATGATCTCGCGCACAGCAAGCGGCGCGGCACTGATATTTTGCAGGGTGAGCGTGCGCGCGCTGTAGATCAACATGACGTTGGGTTCGCCGCTGCTGGCGACAGCCGTTTGCTGCGCGGTGGGCTGCACGACGACATTTTGCGTGATCGGCGTGGGAGTCGGCGGAAGCGGTGTAGGCGTGACGTTCGCGCGCGCAAGCGAAGTCGCGGTGGGAATCGGGGTGGGTGGCAGCCCGGCGACGGTGGTCGCCGAGACCGTCTGCGGCACAAGCCACGTATCCAACGCGACTTCCGTCATGGTGAAGAATGTGCCATCGCTGTACATGACAAACAGGCGATCCCCCACCCCCTGCGGCAGCGGCAAAACGGGCTGCCAAGGAGTCCAATCGCGCTGAAGAGGCCGCCCCAGCGCGTCGAACAGGCGAACCTGTGTCGCGGTTTGAATCCATGTCGCTGTGCCGGATGTGAAGCGGTCATTGGTGAGATACAAGCGGTTGTTGGCGGGATCGGCAATCGCGGGCAGCACGTTGGGCTGTGAGCCGACCACCACAATGTAGATAAAGCCCAAGCGATGCGGCAGCGCGGCAATCCCAATCTGGCGATACCACGAATTCATCGCTGTACGATTGTGAATGTCTGAACCGCGCCAGAAACGCACTGCCGCGCTGACATTCGCGCCCACATAGGCGATTTCGCCAATCGCCGGGTTAATGCCGTAGCTGCTCCAGTTGTAGGGGGATCGGACGGCGCGTTCGCGGACGCTTTCGCCGCTGCGCCCGTTGTGGATCGCGCCGCCGGCAGGAATCTGCGGCAGTGACAATATATACGCGGCTTGATCGACTGCCATGCGTTCGAGCGTGGCATCCGGTTGAAAAGGTGACAGCCCTTGTTCGATGCGCCACCCATTGAGCGCGGTCAATACCCGCGCGGCTTCCGCAACATCGTTTGCGGGGGAGGCGGTATTTTGCGCGGCGATGATCCCGCTGGAAAGGGCGCTGTACAGCACAAATAACCAAAGGATGATTGCAAGTAAGCCAACGCGATAAAAACGGGAACGCGATTTCGGAATCATCATGCTACCAATTCCCCCTCTCTACACGTTACATTTTTGTTTCAGTGTAGATCAATTCCCGTTTATGTGCGCGGGGACTTTTACTTAAGAAAATCAACTGTTTTCTAGATCGGTTTATTCAAGTCATATTTTTTAGGCGCGACCTTGCCAAACTTGCGTGCCAGATTGATCAGCACCTCACCGCGCATTCCCACTGGGGATGCGAAACTTTGCGGATTCTTCTTCCCGGCTTCGTCATAGCTGACTTGCAGTGTCACAATCTGTCCGGCATCAAACCAGATCACGTCGCGCACCACATCCCACGCCGCGAATTTATTCTTGAGCGCGATCCCCGCTTTACTCACCATGAACTTGCCAATCGGGTAGCTTTTGTCCGCGTCAAGGGCGGCATTGGCTTCTTGTTCCCATGCCGCGACGGCGAGTTCCTGCATTTTGCCAACCGTTTGAAACACATCTTCAAACCGCGAGTCCACCGTGAAACTCGACTTCCCCGGCACTTTGATGATCACGTTTGTCGCGTTTTCTTTGCGAATCGACTCGTTCAGCGCCGCGCCGAACAGCGCACCAACGACGATCCCCGGCAGCCCTGCTGCGCCAAATGCCCCCGCCATGCCATCGACTTCCATTTTGTTGGGGCGCACAATGTCCTCTACCTGCGACCATGTCGCGGCGCGTTTTGGGGTTTTGGTCGTCGCGTCGCGCAAGACATAACCATCGACATGCAAATCGAGTGTTTCAGTGCGGCGGAGCGCATACGGCAGCGTGATCAAGAGCAAGAAGAATGCGAACATTGTGATGAGTGGACCAAGGCAGCCCACCACCGCGAATGCGCTGCCCGCCGTTGACCGGCTGCTGTTCAGGATGACACCAACAACCGTCAAGAGGATGCCTGTCGCTCCAAGGATGAGCCATCGTTTTACTCGTGCGCGGGCATTATTGCGACTGGTGCCAACGCTCATAACCAAGGCATCCGTAGGCAGTGTAATGTCCGTCATGAGTATCCCCCATGTGTGCGTGACCAACGGCAGTCCGTGAGCCTGTGTTGTCGCAAATATAAAACGACTCGCAGTTATGCTGAGTCGTTTTATATAAAGCGGTTTTTAGTTGATTTTCGCGGGTTAGGGATAACGCGAAAAATCGTTATGCCGCACATCCACCAATTTCACGCGGAAATATGACAGCGGTGCTTCGCCCGGCGGATGCCAAACGACTTCGCCTTCGGTGGGCACGCGCACGCCATGAATTTCTGTGTGACCGCGCATCGGCGTGTGCCATTCCATTTGCACGTACTGCTTTTTACCCATATCCCGATAACGGTTCGCCACAAAGTCGATGACATCGTACTGCTCATTGAAGACAAACAGCGCCGATACGGACAAATCGTGATCGTGCAGCGTGGCGCGCGCGGAATAATCATCCACGCTTTCCCATGTGATATTGGGACTCAACAGCGCCGATGGAAAAAAGATCATGTCGTTCAGCACCACCATTAATTCGCCCTGCGTGATGTAGGGGTGGCGTTCATCCATGAACGGAATCCAGCGCGTGAGGCGGGCATTCATCACGCCTTCGCCGCTGGCGTAAATATCGCGCACGTAAAAGTTGATGAGTGGGGCGACTCGCATGGTAGCATACCAGAGGCGCGCGGGCTGATCGATACGGTTGTACTGTTCGCTGACGGTGGGCATCCATGCGCTCTCGCGTGAGCGGCGAAACTCGCCGCGCAGACGCATCTTGGCAAAAAGCGTGCGCGGCTTACCGATCACGCCCGCACGGCGGAGATACTTCTGCACAGGCACGGGCAGCGGCGCGGATTGCGGCGCGGATTGCGGCTCAAGATCGCGCTCGGTCACTATCGGCGGGTGAACGTGATGCAAGTCGTCCAGTAAGGCGCACACTTCTTCTTCAACTTTATGTTCTAACGCATAGCCCCCCATAAATACGGCATGGGGTTCAATGAGATGATGTTCATTCGTGAGCATAGGCATTCCTCCTTCAACGTCGAGTCAGCCACGTTAGATTTATTTTAATCTGGGCTTGTGAAATACGGCACGGACAAAGGTCACGCGCTGGTGGTGTGGGGTATCCCGCTTGAGTCACAGATAAGTTCGCGCTATGCTCAACTTCAAACATCCCATGATGACAGCCGCCGAGTTGAAACATGATCCCGCTGGTTGGACGCTTTGCGATCCTGTTCGCTATCACGGCGCTGCTGCTGTCGAGCGCGGCGGTGGCGTTGGGCGTAGCGGCGGATCGCGGCGAAACGCTCGCTTACAGCCACATCGACGGCGCGAGCCTGAACGCCGCCCTATTTGATACCGCCACTGCCGCCCATTTCGATCTGCTGCACACGCAAAACGCGCTCGAAAATGTGCTGGCGTGGTCGCCCGCTGGCGATCAGCTTGCGGTTGCGCGCCGCGTGTATTTGCCGGAAGCGATTCTCACGCACATGCTCATCATGCCTGTTGATCGCGGTGGCAGCAGTCGGACGTATGTGTTGGGCGGGACGTATGCGGCGTTTTCGCCAGATGGTCGGATGTTGGCGGCGGTACGCACGCAGTCGGCGCGCGAAGGCAGTTTAATCGTGCTCGATACGCTCACGGGAGACTATCAAGTGCTGCTGGGCAGCACACCGCTGCGAAACGGCAGTTTGATCCCCAGCGGCAGACCGTCATGGTCAAGCGATGGGGCGTGGGTGTATGTGGGCGCGCGCGAATATGGTGACGAACGCGCTAATGTCGATATACAGTATCAGGTGTATAGGGTGGAAATGTCCGGCGCGTCCACCGAACGGCTGACCGATTACGCGGGCAACAACTACAGCCCGCTGCCTTCGCCCGATGGCACGCGCATGTTGTTTCAATCGCAGCAGCGGCGCGCATTGGCGGTGATGATGATGAACAGCGACGGGACGGGGGTTCGTTCGCTCACAGCGGGCGATGGCTTCTGCGAACTTCCGGCGTGGTCGCCTGATGGCACACGCGCGGTGTTTATCTGCGAAGGCGTGTATGGTCAAGGCGGCAAGGCGCTGTTCATGGTGTGGGTGGACTCGCGCGAGATCGAGTTTTTGGCGGCGGACGTGCGCCTTATTCCGCCTGCATGGACACGCGACGGCGCAAGTGTGATCTACGCTGGAAATAATGGTTGGTGGTATCAAGTGCGGGCGGCGCGGGGCAGTTCACCGGAACGGATCAGCGCGGGGCAGGTATACGGGGGTGGCGAAACGTATCTGCCCATGATTGTGCGTCCATGAGGGTATAATGGTTTTATTTTCTGGAGACACCTTTCAATGCCCGAAACTTTTGACCTTGACCCGACGACGCGCGCCAACATCGACGCGGCGCGGGTGCTGAACGGAATCGCGCACACGCAGCACAAAGTCCCGTACAAAAATATCCGCAAACTGCTTTCGCTGCACGCGACGGTCACACCGGACAAAGTCTTCTTGATCCACTATGACGCGGACGGAAACCGTGATGAATGGACATATGCGCGCTTCAACGCGGCGGTGCATCAAGCGGCGGGATTTCTGCACGACGACCTCGGCGTGCGGCGCGGCGATACCGTCGCGACGATCTGTTACAACCATGTCGATACTGTGATCATTTATTTCGCGTGCTGGTTGATCGGCGCGCGGGTTGCGCCGCAAAACGTCACCGAAGATGACCGCCGCATCGCGTTCATTCTCCGCAACAGCGAAGCGGTGGTGTGCCTTGCGCGCGCCGAATATCTCGAACGCGCCGAAGCGATCATTCACGGGACGGACGAAGGCTTAGGCGCGGCGAACATTCGCCAGATCGTCGAAGTCGGCGGGACTCCCTGTGACGAGTATGTGAACTTCAATCAAGCGATTGCCAACAAACCGGATACGTTCGTTTCGTCCACAGACTCGCCCACGCTCGATGATGAGGCGCTTCTCGTTTACACCAGCGGCACGACAGGCGCTCCCAAAGGCGTAGTGCTGACGCAGTACAACCTGCTCATCGACGCGCAGGGCATCTCGCAGTGGCAGGGGATCACGGGCAACCAGCGCATGATGAATGTGCTGCCGATTCATCACGTCAACGGCATCGTCGTCACGTTGATCACGCCGCTGTTCGTCGGGGGATCCGTCGTGTTGAACCGCGCCTATTCTTCGAGTCACTTCTGGCAGCGCATCGCCGCCGAGCGCGTGCAGATTGTGTCAGTCGTGCCGACGCTGCTGCAATTCTCGCTCGATTACGCGGCGGCACAGGAATCCGAAGATAAGTCGATGTGGGGCGATGGCGTGGGCAAACATGATCTGCGCTATTTCCGCCATATCGTGTGCGGGGCGGGGACGCTGGCGATGACGCTGGCGAAGAACTTTGAAGAAAAGTTCGGCATCCCGATTTTGCACGGCTATGGTTTGAGCGAAACGACGTGCTATTCGTGCTTTTTGCCGATTGATCTCTCATGGGACGAGCATCGCCATTGGATGTTCGACTACGGCTATCCGTCGATTGGCTGCCCGATTGAGCCAAACGAAATGGCAATTTTTGATCCCAGTGGCAGCGGGATCGAATTGGGGGCAGGCGAGCGCGGCGAAATTTGCGTGCGCGGTCATAATGTGATGAACGGGTACTTTAAGCGACCAGATGCGAACGCGGAAACGTTCAAGTTCGGGTGGTTTCGCAGCGGCGACGAAGGTTTTTATCAAGTCGATGATCGTGGGCGCAAGTTCTTCTTCATCACCGGACGCTTGAAAGAGTTGATCAATCGGGGCGGGGTAAAGTTCAGCCCGTTCGACATTGAAGAAGTGCTGCTTGGCTATGCGGGCGTAAAAGTGGCGCTGGCGGTGGCGTTCAAGAATGACTATTATGGCGAAGAAGTCGGCGCGTATATTGTGCCGGAAGCGGGCGCGAACTTGAACGCCGATGACATTCTTGCCTACTGCCGCAGCAAAATGACGTTTGAGAAATCGCCCAAAGTCGTCGTATTTGGCACAGAAATCCCCGTGACGACAACGGGCAAATATCAACGGCTGAAGCTACAGGATAAGTTCAGCGAATGGGAACACACGCAGTTTAGGAAGTAGAACTGTTCGTGAATATCAATAGAGGGAAAGGCAAAAGATGACGTTCAAATCGCTTGGATGGCATAAGAACCAACCACCCGCGGAGTCTACACAGCAGAACGTCAACAAGACGAGTTCCCACCCTAACGCAGTCAATACAGGGCATACTGTTTTGGCGTTACAGCGGCAAATTGGCAACCGTGCCACGAATCGACTGCTTCAGCGCGCCGCGTTGCCACCGCAGATTTCGCACGCCCCCGCAAATATGGTGCAAACCTTTCGCGATATCGCCGAGACTGTTGATATTGACATTGTGAGCATCAACCCCAATTTGAATGGGACAGTCGCTGCTGTAAAGGACCGGCATACCAACAGCGACAGTGGATTGTTTCCGCATGGCTTGGGTATTGTAGGTTTTAATCCCACTGCGTCCGTCGTCGCCAACTGGCGTTCACCAACCCTGCCAGAAAAGAGCGATTGGGAGGTGGGCTTTGTGCAGTATGTCTCTGGGGTGGAACGCAACAGCGTTTATCGCAGCAAAGACAATGCCGCCGAATATATCCGCTCGGTGACGCTGCCTGATCCGCCGTGGTTTGATGGCGATTCATGTGATGATTATCCGTGGTATGAAAGAGCGGGCGCGGTTGAACTTCCCCTAAACGGCACACCAGTACAAGTCACTATGCAAGATGATCCATTTCTCTCGTTTAGCTATAAAATCTCGGTAGGGGGAGTTCCCCTCGAACTTGTTGAAACGAGCGGGCGCGACAGCTTTTCAACATGGGTCACTGCGTTTAATATCAAGACCAAAGAGAAAATTGATTTGTACCACATTGGATGGCAGGTCGATTATCGCGCAGTCAATAGAGGTGGTGAACTCGAAATACTGGGGAAAGGCGAAATCACGAATGCGGGTCAAGGACCGGGCGCGCGTGAGTATAAGTTCACTAAAACGGCGAAAGGGAGCAGTTTCCAGACCGATATCAAGAGCAAAGGGCTAAACGCCAAAGATGTCGAAGAATCGCAGAAGGAACGCCGCACAACAGGCGCGTGGACAAACCGAGCGTCAACATCTGGTTCGATGAATGTGCGTTCGAGAGGCTTTTTGAGCGGAAACACACGCACCCGCAGCAACGAAAATACCGGTTCAAGTTCATCGAATTCAAATTCTAAAAGCGATCAAGATTGACACGCCTGTTTATTCAGGCAGTCCCCATATTTTCAGCGTCTTGTCGTCAGATGCAGACACAATCCTGCGTCCATCGGGGCTGATGGCACACGCCCGCACATCGCCCGCATGTCCACGCAGCGTCGTCATGGTTGTGCCTTTCTGCGCGTCCCTACTCCCTTCAAAGTTGTGATGATCCCTTTGGTTTCGGTTTGTGTTACATTGAATACGCGCTGGTTTACAGCGTTTTTGCGCTAGAGACTTTCAAATAAAGGAAAAAATCATTATGAAAATGCTCGTGCGTGGGATGCTGCTTTGTCTTTGTATCGGGCTGCTGGTGATCAGCACTGCCATCGCGCAAGATGAAGCGGTCATCACTGAATATGACAACGGCTGGATTGCGATTAGTCCCGGCGGGGATACGATGTGCGCGGATGGATCGCCGTACACCTTCTTCACCCGCGAAGGCGAAAGCGACAACTTATGGATCGATTTTCAAGGCGGCGGCGCGTGCTGGAACGGCTTCACCTGTCCGTATACGCAAGGCACATATGATTCAACCGTGAATCCTGAAGAACCCAACGACAATCCGGCAATCGCGCAAAGCGGCTTGTATAACTTGAGCAATCCCGATAACCCACTGGCAGACCATGACATCGTGTTCGTTCCCTACTGCACAGCGGATGTGCATATGGGCGATACCGTACAGCGGTATCAAACGCTGTATTCGGACATCGACGTGCATCACAACGGCGTGAACAATGCCACCGCCGCGTTGAGCTACGCCTATGAAAATTACGCCGAACCGGAATCCGTCTTTATCAGCGGGTGCAGCGCGGGATCGCTCGGCGCGGAGTTCTGGTCGTCGGCTATTATGAGCCAGTATGAAGGCGTGCGCGCGGCAGTCTTCGCAGATTCGGCGGGGGGGTATCGCGGGGATTTGAGTCTGCAATTTACGCAGTGGGGAACGATTGAGGCGATTGCCAACGCGCTGCCCGCGCTCGAAGGCTTTGAAGGACTGACACCGGAAACCCTCTCGTTTGAAACGTTCGTCAGCGTGCCGATGGCGGCGTTCCCGGACAACGTATTCACACGCTACAATACCATCGCAGACGAAGTGCAAATTTCATTCATCGGCTTAAGTCGCACCGGATTCGGCTACGATGAAGCACTGCCCGCTAACCTGCAAGAGTTGGTCGATTCTGGCGATAATTTCGCATCGTACACGGCATGGGGCAGCCAACACTGCATCATCCCATTCGACAACTTCTATGAATATCAAGTGAACGGCGTGCGTCTGCGCGATTGGGTCGCGGCGCTGGCAGCAGGCGAACCCGTCGAAACAGTCGCCTGTGAGGACTGTGAAACGCCAGAGCTGTTCGGCGGCGAATGAACGCATTTGTGTCTACAGGGAGAATCGCCGGGCGGTGATTCCCCCTGTGGCGCGGCAGTAAATGGAGTAAAACCATGAATAACGGGACTCGCTACACAATGCAGCTCCTGTCATTGGAATGCATTGAAGCGCAAGAACTTGATGGCGATGAGATTTACATCACGCTGAATAGACAAACCTTGTGGAAAGCCCACCCCGAAAAGATGATCAACAAGCCGACGCACAAGCGGCAGGTGCGTTCTTATGATTTTGCGAACGGACGCAAGCTGATGGCCGACGGCTGGCACGCTGATCCGGCGCTGCAATTGGGCGCGCTGCCGCTGCCTGTTCAAGATGGCGAAGTACATTTGCAGGTGTGGGATAAAGACTTTCTGACCAGCGATGATCTGCTCGGTGACGCGGTAATTTCCGCGCGCGATGCAGGACGCGGAATGATTATGGTCGTGTTTGAACGCGACGGTGGGCATTATAATTTGACGTATCGTGTAGACGCGGAATAAGCATTCGTTTTAGTGTAGTCATGGGGACTATGGCAACGACGCAGCAAGACAAACAAGACTTTCTCCAGCGCATCGACTCCACCTATGCGGCGGCGCTGGAAACGTTGCAGCATCACGATCCACTGCGGGTGGTACACGCGGACACAAACTGGCGCGTGAAGGACTTAATCGCGCATGTGGTGACATGGGAAAATGAGATGGCGCGCGCTTTGTACATCCACCGCCGCGGCGGGGAAATCGATGTGCCGGATGATTTCGATGAGGACGACTTCAATGCCAATGCGGCGCATGTGCGTTATGGTGATTCGATGGAGCAAATCTACGCGGATTGGTCGGCGGCACGGGGATGGCTGAAAGTGTTAATCGGCGCGATGACCCCCGAACAGATCGACGAGACAATGCGCCATCCTTGGGGAAAAACCGGTACGGTGCGCGATTTGATCAACAGCTTGTTCAGCCACCTTGAGGAACACATGGCACAAATCACGGGCGAGTCCGTATAATCAAATTCCTTGATGTTTTAGAGTTTTGACCAATGGCACAATATCAGCAGTCGATGTTTGGAAATCGTTCCGGCTATTTCAATGCCGAATTTCCATCGACCCGGTATCAAGGGAGCAAGCGCAAGCTCGTAGATTGGATTTCTGAGAGCGTTTCATCCCTTGAATTCGATTCAGTTCTTGATGTGTTCGGGGGAACGGGTGCGGTCAGCCACCAGTTCAAGGCGCTAGGCAAGACAGTTACTTATAACGATCTCCTACACTTTAACTGGCTCATTGGCGTTGCGCTGATACAGAACTCTGACATCATTTTATCCACTGTAGACATAGACAATTTGCTCAGAGAAGATGATGCGGGGGAGTATCCTTCTTTCATCTCCGATCACTTTCAAAATGTCTTCTTTTATCCTGATGAAAACCGTTGGCTTGACAGAACGGTTTACCGTATCAAACAAGATTTAATCGATCCTATCAAGCAGGCACTTGCTTTTTTTGCGTTGTTTCAGTCCTGCTTGGTCAAACGTCCCTATAATCTGTTTCACCGTGCCAACTTATATATGCGAGAAGCAGATGTTGAACGTTCTTTTGGAAACAAGATCACGTGGGATACCCCATTCCCAGTACATTTTAGAAAGTATGCTCAAGAAGCAAATCTCGCCGTGTTTAACAACGGCAAAATAAACTCCGCAATCAATGTGGATGCGTTTGATACTCCAACTGGATTTGATCTGGTGTATCTCGATCCACCCTATTTGAATCAAAAAGGCATCGGTGTCGATTACAGAGATTTCTATCATTTCTTGGAAGGAATCGCCCGTTATCACGAATGGGGAAATCTCATTGATACAGCAAGTAAACATAAACGGCTAATTCCAAATGTCTCTGTTTGGAATCAGCCGAAGTCTATTTTGAGCGCGTTTGAGCGTGTTATTGAACGACATCGAAAAAGTATTATTGTCATCTCCTATCGTGATGATGGCATTCCGACAAAAGCTGAACTGATCACAATGCTCAAACGACACAAAAAGCATGTTCATGAAGCAGAAAAAGCGCAAAAGTACGCGCTTTCAAAGCGCGACAGCCACGAAATCCTGCTGATTGCGACCGATTAGGTATACCGATGACGCAATACGACGATCCCTTCCGCTTAAGCCTCCTACGATATTTTGATCAACCCAAAGAGCGCACAGTTTCCGATACTGGAGAATGGACAGTCAAAGGTTTCATCGACGTTTACCAGCGTATTTACACAATTTCTCTCGATACAAAAGTCCTGTCGAAAGTTCTAGAACTACTGCTCTTTCCTGTTCTTCAACAATTCGCTCTCGAAAATCGCTATCAGATCATGCTGGCACGACAACAAAACCAATACCCTGATGTGAGTTTTGTTTCGGATACAAGTGACTACTACGCACTTGACATCAAGACCACCTATCGTACCGGTGTGGATCGTGCGGGAAACCTGAAAGTCAATGGGATGACACTGGGGACGTTTGGCGGCTGCTTTCGGGATCGTAACCGCGCTACATTGAGCACATTCCCGTATAGTCGATATTTGAAGCATTACGTGTTAGGGGTTGTGTACAGCCAGAATACACAAATCGACGAGCAGCGCACCTACAGCATAGATGATCTAAAAACTATTCCATCTGTCGCTCATGATTTTGAATTCTTCCTACACGAAAAATATCGTATCGCCTCGGATCGTGCGGGAAGTGGCAATACGCGGAATATTGGTTCAACAGTCTACTAGATCGATTGGTGAATGGCACTGGTGTCTTCGCTAATTTAGGTGTCGAAGTATTTGACGATTACTGGATGAATTACCGTACCCGCAATATGGCGCGTGAAGAAGGATTTGCCACGCCACCATACACAAACCTCGTAGAATACAAACGCTATAAGGAAAGTGGTTCACGCATACTCGACTTACCAGACGAGCAAATTGCTACCGAAGCTAACGAGCCGCCTTCCCCATCGGATGAAGAATAAGTGATATAAAATAGGAGGTAAGCCCGACTCTAGTATTCTCCGCAAGAGAGATGGTACGTACTCAGCAATTATCCCCTAGCGCTTATCGCGCCCCATCCAAGTACGCGATCATCTGGTCGCGCGCGAAAGCATACATCTCACGTTCGGTTTGCATCCAATACTCACGCGGGACAAACGCCCACAAGCGGCGGTTGATCTCGTTCGGCGTATCAAGAATATAGCGTAAATCCGCCGGAGTTTTCTTCACACGCGGCGCGAGAATATCAAGCGTTTCGCTGCGTCCATCGGGCTTGATCTGACGGTAGACGACTGCGCCCCATTCCCGCAGCCCGTGATCGGTCATGAAGGGCAGCCAATTGGCGGGCGCAGCCGCCCCCAACTGATGCGCCGTATCCCCCGCCGGAAATAGATGCGCCGATGTGACCGCCGCATGATCGCGTTCATCCATGTGGATCAAGATGATGTGCAGCATGAGAAAGCGTTCGTAGCGATCTGCCCAATCAGGACGCTCCGCGAAAAATGGCGCAAGCATGGCTGTGAGCCAATGCTCATCAACACCCAAATGCGCGATATACCCTGCCAAAAATGCCCGAAATGGCTCATCATGCCGATCCCACAATGACGGATTGCGATCCATCATCACGCGCCATGGATGCTCCGTGATCGGCGTAGTGTAGTTGTAGAAATGGGTGTCCTCACGCTTCGCCGCCGACAGTTCGTGCCCATCCGCCGCCACTTGACCGAGATAGAATGCGCCGCGATGGGCGATGAGCAGATCACGATGCGCGGCGGGAATCGCCGCATCGCCCAACATACGTTGAGCGATGGCAAGGTGCGTGAATGGAGTAGGCATAGGTTTAATTTACGGGCTAGGTTCGAGACAGCTTGGGAGCGCGCTGGTTGACCGCGCCCAGTTTTCGCCGTAGAACGTCAAATATTCCGCGACATGCGCCGACCAATATTCGTCGCTGTGGTCGCCCGATGGATTGATAATGTAGGTATGTGGGATGCCGCGCGCGCTCAATCGACTAGAGAACAATTGCAGTTCCGTCCCTACGGGGTCTTGCGCGCCGTTATCAAGATACATGCGTAGATTCGCCTCTGACAGGAATGCCGCATTAAGCGCCAATTCCAACGGATTATTGGCGGCGGGCGCATTTTCCTCATCGAAAGCGGCACTGTGCCCCCCCACGCTTCCAAAAAGATCAGGATGGCGCATGGCGATACTGTATGCCCAGAACCCGCCGCGCGAAATGCCGCCAATCGCGCGGTACTCGCGCGCATTCCATGTGCAAAAATCGCGCTCGATGGCGGGGATCAATTCTTCCAAGATGACGGTTTCATACGAGCGATCCGGCGGGAAGCTGTCGCGTCCGCCAATCGTGCCGAAGAAGGGCATGACAAGGATCATTGGTCCCAACACACCTAAGCGCATCCCCTGTTCGAGCGCATCGACCACGCCCAGATTTTCCCATTCGAGTTCGGTTTGCCGTAAACCGTGCAGCAGAATGACATACGGATAGCGTTTCTGCGTTTCGACGTAGCACGGCGGAATGTACACGCGATAGCGAAGATTCTCGCCCGCTACTTCACTGCGGAACTCGTCAAATGCGATCACCTGCCCGCCGTCTTCCAAGCACGGGAACGGTGTTTGAGTCGCCGTTTCGGTGGGCGTGGGGGATGGCGTAGGCGTAGCGGTTGCAGCGACAGTCGGCGTGAGCGTCGGCGTGGCGGTTGCTTCCGGCGTGACAATGATCACCTGTGGAGTTGGCGTGGGAATTGGCGCGAGCGGATCACAGGCGATGAGAATGAACGCCATCAGCACCGCGATCAAGGCGATGGTGAGGCGATGAATGCGTCGGTTGGAGAGTATGTTGGTCGTGTTCATGATGTGGATTATAGCGCAGATAGCCAATCTGCTCATCCCCTGTAGATACGTGGTGTGTTAGAACGAAGCCAATCTCAAGATCACCATCTATATGGCTTTTTTAGAATGTAATTGAGTGAAAAATACTGACATGGGCTACACTAAAGTTAGCCTACAATGCTAACGGGAGCAAACGTCCATGAAAAAACTGTTTGTGTTCTTGATTCTTCTTACAGCCCTACCAACACTTGTGCTGGCGCAAAGCCTGCCCGGGGATGTCATCCGTCAAGTGGCGCAAAGCGTGGTGCAAATCGTCGCTATCGACAACGGCGAACCGTTCTCACAGGGATCGGGCACAATTGTCGATCCGCGCGGGTTTATTTTCACCAACGTGCATGTCATCGAAGGCGGCGATGAGTTCGCCATTTTGATGCTTGAAGATGTTGCCGAACCTCCCGTACTGCGCTTCTTCGCGCAGCCCGTACAAACCTTCCCTGATCTCGACTTCGCCATTTTGCAGATTGTCGCAGATGCAGATGGTCGCGCCGTGGATAACGACAGCCTCAATTTGCCGTTTATCACGCTCGCAGATGAACCTGTCGAGCTGGGCGATTCGGTGCATATCTTCGGTTTTCCGGGCATTGGCGATGGCTTCTTGGTCTTTACCAATGGGTCGATCACGACAATCCAAAATGAAGACTTTGGCAGTGCCGGGCGCTTGCCCCTGCTCTACCAGACGGACGCGGAAATTTCACCGGGCAATTCGGGCGGCACAGCGGTCAATGACGCGGGCGAATTTATCGGCATCCCAACGGTGGTTCGCAGTGAAGAACGCACAGGGGGACGCTTGGGCGGCATCGTCACGCTGACGGCAATCCGCACGGTGCTTGATTTGCAAGCGCCACAGGGAAGCGGCGGCGGCACACAAGAAGACCTTCCCGATATTGAAGACGCGCCGCCGACCCCCCCGCCGGACTACACGACGCTCGATTACAACTTGCAAGCCAACTACGGCGGTATTCAGTTGGAAGCCGGCTTCCGTGAAGACCCGCATGTGGTCGAAATTGTCAGCGGCGCGACGGAAGATGCGTTCGTCGATGTAGCTTCGCTTCAGCTTGGCGAAAACTGTCTCGGCTACGCCACCCCATCGCCAGACTACAAAGTGTTGTGGTCGGGTGAATCGCAGGGCTTCCGCGCCTTCTTCTACAGCCCGGATGGCGGCGATACCACGCTGATCATCAATCAGCCGGATGGATCGTGGCTGTGCAGTGATGACTCGTTCAACACGCTGAACCCAACGATTGATATCCTGAACCCGCAGGAAGGTCAGTATGATATTTGGGTGGGCAGCTACACCGCGACCCAGAATATTCCCGGTTATTTGGTAGTGACGGAAATCGCGGAGATTGATCCGACGAACTTCGCGGACATTCTCGAACAACTGCTGCAAAATCAGTAATTCACATGTGCTTCAGCCGGGCGGGGAAGCCTCTCCGTCCGGCGATTTTCCTCCTCCCTTCTACCAGATTGCCTGTTTCCAAAAAATCACGCCATAATTGCGGCAAAACCACTTGACAAGAGTCAAAAGCGTCGTACACTGTATGTAGATTATACGCTTAAATGCATAAAACAAATACGACGCATAAGTGCATGATTGGAGAGACACAATGGATCAGGATTACATTCTCGCGCCGCAGGTTGTCACCGTTCAATTTGAACTCGACCCGGTGCTGACGAATCTCGAAAGTATGCGCCTGCTCAACGAAACCGAGCGCCTTTCCGGTTTGGGCGATTGGGTTGTGAATACGCTTTCGCAGCTTTCGGCAGAAGAACGTGACCTGAATATCATCGTGTTTGACGGTTTTTTCAGCGTGATCTATGGCAAGCAGGGCATCCTTCACGGCTATGACTCGCTCGACGACGCGCTCGACAGCTTAGCGGCGAAAGACCCCTATTTGCTGCGCGACGACATGCTGAAAGATTGGAGCGCCTTCCCGGAAAAGTGGGGGGAAAAATGGGACAGCGATCTGCGCGCCACACCAGAGCAGCTTCGTCAAGACCCATCGCTGATGCAGGCATTCATCAGCCATGCGATGGAATGCGAGTTCAGTCACCCGAATATCGAGCAGATCGTGGCACTCGCTCAAAACCCGCCGCGTATGCTGGCGACAATCGTCAGTCACATTCGGATGATATGGACGCAGTGGTTACAGCCGGAATATAACCGTGTGCTGCCCATGCTCAACGAGTCGGTCAGTGCGTACCGCCAAATGACCTTCAATGACATGACCGTGCTTGAAGCAATCCGCGCGGTGACGGGGCGCGACATGCGGAATCATATGTCCGAGCATGATCACCTTGCCGATGTGACTCGCGTTCGCTTCACACCGTCGGCGCATATCGGTCCGTATATCACGCGCTTCCCCGATGGCGAAACGCTCCATGTTGTGTTCGGAGCGCGTCTGCCGCGCGGCGCAGCGGCGCAGTCATCGGCGCTGAGTCGTTCCGAACTGCTGGTGCGCTTGAACGCGCTGGCGGACGATGTGCGGCTGCGAATTCTCGAACTGCTCACACAACATGACGAATTGTGCGCGCAGGATATCATCGAAATTCTCGGTTTAAGCCAATCCTCTGTGTCGCGCCATTTAAGCCAGTTGAGCGCGACAGGGTATATCACCGAAAGGCGACGGGAGGTCAGCAAATGCTACTCATTGAATACAGAACGTATGCTTGATACCGTCCGCGCGCTAACGAGCTTCGCCAGCAAAAAGTAGGCGCGCACGGGGCGAATCGCCCATCATTCCGCTTGGCGAAAATTCATCGCCACCAATTTTGAACAAATTTGACTCGAATTCGCATGTAGTAGTAGATACACGCGGCAAGGTTCAGTACGCCTTCCAAACGGCTGAAAGCCGCCGCAGTAGCTCAAGGGGAGCAGCAACCAACATGTTTACCAATGACCCGAACCAGATTCGTCGGATCGTGACCGAAAATCAGAATGACCAATATCGCCGCGCGGCGCGCATTCGCCTCGCTCGTGAAGCGACTGCCGTGCGTGCGCCCTTCTATACCGTGTTGATCGTGTCGCTGGGCAAGCGCATGGTCGCATGGGGCAATCGCGTTCAGTCGCAGTACAACGAACTTGCGTCTGGCGAGTTCGCGCCATCGAAGTACGACACCGCGACCATTCGCAAGTCGGCATAAGGGCAGTAAGCCCACTTTAGCAAAGTCCTCTGTGACTCCTTCACAGTTCTACTGGGAGAGACGGGCGTGCCGTAGGCAGAACGGCACGCCCGTCTCTCATTATGGATAGGGCGCGGACAGGGCACGCCCTGTCCCTACCATTGCGGAAAATTTGCTGCTGTCGCCCCCTCACAGGGCATACATACAGGGAGCGACATCTTGATAGCGAGAGGTTATTATAGGGGCGCATCGCGTCGGAACGGGTTCCGCGCGCCCCTACACAAATGCGGCTGACGCTTCCTCACGAATCATTCGTGGGCAGCGGCGCGGACAGCGTTAGCAGGTCGATAGACGCGGGCGAATCGGACACGTTTTCAGCCGCGGTGCGCGTGGCGTTCAATTCGCATAACAGCGTGACTTTCATCCCCGCGCCGCTTTCATTCACGTTGATCAGGATACACTCGTCAATACCTTTGCAATCGCGCTTGATCGCTTCCGACAGCCACGTTCTCGTCGCCACAAGGCGCTGAATTAACCCATCCAACTCCGCGACTTTTTCTTCCGCCAGCGGCTTCCAATGGGTTGTCGTCGGCGCGGGGGTATCGATATCGCTGAACAGAATTTGCAATTCGCGGATGCCAAACCCCGCATCGCGCAGCAGTTGGATCAACCCCAACCGTTTCAGCACATCAGCGTCATAACGGCGATTGCGCCCGTTGATGCGGCGCGGTTTGGGGAGCAGCCCCACACTTTCGTAATAGCGAATAGCCGAAGTTTCGATTCCGGCATAACGCGCGGCTTGTCCAATTGTCATGTCTTTCATGAAAATTCCCTCTTGCTTTCAAGTGCGCTTTAAATTGTATGCTCAAAACAGTGACCGATCAAGAAGGAGAGTCCACTCATGAGCAGTACAATCCCGCAAGATGAAATCGTCATTGCCTGTGATCCAACCACGCTGACGCGCGAACAGCAGCAGTGGTGGGTCGATGAAGTGCTGCCCAAGCTGTACGGGGCAGTGACCGAAATTCAAGAACTGCCGAACGGATGGGGTCTGCGTCTGCCAAGCGAGTCGTCGCTGTTGGTGCTTGCCGCCGAAGATATCAATTTGGAGCGCCTGTGCTGCCCGTTCATCCATTTCTCGCTGGAGATTCCGCCTAACCACGGCGATTTCTGGTTTCGGATGACCGGAAATGCCGATGTGAAGGCGTTCGTCCGCATGATGCTCGAAACGGCGGGCGGGTTTGACGAAAACATCCTGCGCGCTGCCGGGCTTCAAGTGACCCCACAGCCGAAGATCGACTCGGTGGAAACGGCGATGGAAGTTGTAGAGCAGATCAACGAACGCTATGCCTCACAAGCAGGATCGTGACTTGACAATCTCAATGAGACTTTGTATCTTTTATGGTATTGAGACACCGTATCAATAGAGAGGCAAAGTCTGTTGAAGAAGTCGTCATGCTTAGTTGCAGTAGCGATGCTGTTCTCGTTGGTGATTCCATTGGTTGGTTTCGCGCAGTCGCCTGCGCTCAATGTCATGGCGACGACAACCATTCTCGCGGATGCTGCCCGCGTCGTCGGCGGCGATCTGGTGGCGGTGGATTCACTGCTGCCGGCGGATGCCGATACCCATGCGTATGAGCCAACACTCAACGACGCGGCGCGTGTCGCGCAAGCGGACCTGTTGATCGTCGTTGGCGCGGGGTATGAGGGATTCTTGGGCGAAATGCTCGAATCGGCGGGGACGGAGATTCCGGTTGTCGTCGCGTCAAACGGGGTGGAGATTATCTCGCTTGGCGCGCATGGCGACCACGGAGACGACGCGGAAGAATCTCACGGCGACGTTGAAATTTTGGGCGTTCTCGGTGATGGCTTGGAATGTGAAGCCCACAGCGACGAAGATCATGCCGATACATCGGACGATAGACCCGGTGAGGACGCAGACGCGACTGAAGAAGCAGGACACTCCAGCGAGTGCGATCCGCATGTGTGGATGAACCCGCTGAATGTGATCACATGGGCGAACAACATCGCGGAAGCCTACGCGGAAGCCGATCCCGCCAACGCCGATACCTACCGCGCCAACGCATCCGAATATGCGGCGCGGCTGGAGGCGGTTGATCAAGAAATTCAAGAATTGGTCGCGGAACTGCCGGAAGAAAACCGCATCCTTGTGACCAATCATGAATTTATGGGATACTTTGCCGCGCACTACGGCTTTGAAATTGCCGCCGTGATCACGGAAGGCGGATCGACAGGCAGTGAAATTGATCCACAGTCACTTGCCGAACTCATCGCCGTCATACGCGCTGAAGCCGTCCCCGCGATTTTCGCGGAACGCAGCGCCAGCGATCAACTGGCGGCGGCGGTTGCTCAAGAAGCGGGCGTGTCAGTCATCACGTCCCTGTACAGCGAAGCCTTAAGCGCCGCCGATGGCGATGCGCCAACGTATCTCGATCTGATCGTATTCAACGCGCAAACGATTGTGAGTGCTTTACAGTAGCGCCAGTCGTTTAACGCGATGAAGAATCCCCAACCAAGCCCATCTTGCGCGGCTCCACACGCAGGATGGGCGGTGGTGTTTCAAAAACGCGAACGCGCCGGGAGAAACAAGTTTCTCTCGCGTCCCTACATAGAGGTTTATTATGCTGTATGACCGTATCGCCGCCGCGCCCGCCAACCCGCGCACGCCCACCCACATCGAACCCGCGCCGCGACTACCCATGATCACAGCCGAACGCTTGACCGTGCGCTATGGCGATCAACCGCCCGCGCTGCACGATATCAGCGTGACGCTGTACAAAGGCGAACGCACCGCGCTGATCGGACCCAACGGCGCGGGAAAATCGACGTTCCTCAAGGCGATCATGGGCATTTTGCGCCCCACATCCGGCACGCTGGATGTCGCGGCTGATCCGCAGCGGATTGGCTACGTGCCGCAAAACGAAGATGTGAAATGGGATTTTCCCGTCACGGTGCGCGATGTCGTCATGATGGGGTGTACACGCCGAATCGGCTGGCTGCGCCCCCCTGCAAAATCCCATTGGCGCATCGTTGACTCGGCGCTTGAACAAGTCGGTTTGCGCGAATTAGCCAACCGCCAAATCGGTGAACTCAGCGGCGGTCAGCGGCGGCGCGCGTTTATCGCCCGCGCGCTGGCGCAAGATGCCGAACTGCTCATCCTCGATGAACCATTCACCGGCGTGGACAGCGGCGCGCAAGCCGAACTGCTCGCGGTGCTGGATCACCTAAACGCGCACGGCATCACGATTTTGTTCAGCACGCACGATCTCGATCTCGCATTTCGGCGCTTTGACCGTGTGATGGCGGTGCGCCGCCACTTGATCGCCGTTGGCGCGCCGGAGCAGGTATTCACAACCGACACGCTGGCGCAGTTGTATGGCGGGCGGGTGATCGCGCTCCAAGATGGGCAGCCCGTGAGCGTCTACGTGGATGATCACCACTGCGAAACGTGCCCCTAAAGACCCGTCTAGTCGAAAAAGATTGGGTTCGACCATGCGCGGTGTCCCTGCGCGTCACGGATAGTCACGCGGCAGTAGTTCGCGTTCCAATGCGTGATCGGCATGACGGCTTCGGTGATTCCGTTGCCGTGCAGGTAGCTCGCTTTTGAGCCTTTGCCTGTCACGAATACGTGGTTAACAGGCGAGCAGCGAATCTTGACATGTTCGCCCGGCACAACTTGAATATCGTGGATCAGCGGCGCTTCGGTGCTGTAGTATTCCCCGCGTTTGAGCGCGCCCAACAGCGCATCGGGATCGAGCGACTCGGCTTTGACCATCACCCACCCCAAGAGCAGATCATCGTGCTTTTCATGGAAATGCGCGTCATCCGTCGCGCACGCGAAATAGCGTCGCCCACGTTGAAGCATCACATCGAGCATGTACACACTGTCCACTTTATCGCTGTGATCATGCGCGATGCCGTTGATGATCTCGATGGCGTGGACATCGCCCAAGCTGATGACTTCATCTTCGGTCAGGCTGTACCATGCGGGATGCGCCACCGCCACATACGCGCCCGCTGCCATCGCCCGCGCCGCGATCTCCGGTCCGGTTTCGTCCTTCAGGGGCGGCGCGAAATCCAACGGCAAGCCAACGGCGAGAATGTGCCACGGCTCCCCGCTGGACATGATGCCCGTGTGCAGTTCCGCGCCGAGAATCGTCGTGAAATCCGCCGTGCGAAACGCGCGCGTATCGGCAATTGGGTAATTGAACTTCTCCATAAAATGATCGGTCAGCGCGATGAAGTCGTAGCCGTTTTCGCGGTAGAACTGGCACACGGCTTCGGGCGATCTGCGTCCGTCGCTCAACGTGCTGTGCGTGTGAATATTCCCCCGGTAAAACTTGCCGGGTTTGTTGAAGGGCAAATTCTGCATGAATTGATCAATTCCTCAATGGGATGCTGCGCGTGTCGAAAATCGCCAGCATTGAACCACAAACGCACAGGGGATACAAGTCAAGGCTTGTGGATGCGTTTGCGACACCTTTTGAGACGTATGAAGAAATCCTCCCCCTGTGACCATCGAGGTTGATTCACCCCGCCAATTTTGCAGCGTGAATCAACCTATCGTCGCTCAAATCCACATCCCCGGTTGCAAAGTGCAGACATCAACGGACGTGATTTCGCGCAAGTTGGGTGGGCGACGGTGGGGTGGTTGCGCCTTGAAGCCTATCCGCGCCTGTGATACCATGTCGGACGGTTTAGATCGAAACAAGTGCGTTTCATTCAACCATCACACGCCGGGACTTGACGGGGTGTTGTTAGGTTCGGTACGAACCCTGTTCGACACGAACTTAATTCACCGTCGGGGACGAACGGCGTGATTGCCTAAACACGTCTTAACAAGGAGACACCGTAATGCCCTCATCTGTTTCGATGAAGGCGCTTCTGGAGACGGGTGTTCACTTCGGTCATCGCACGACGAAGTGGAATCCCAAGATGAAGCCCTTTATTTTTGCCGAACGCAACGGCATTCACATCATCGATCTTCAGCAAACACTCGTCAACCTGAACCAGTTCTACGACATGATCCGCGATATCGCGCAGGGCGGCGGGGTGATCTTGTTCGTGGGCACGAAGCGGCAAGCGCAAGAAGCCATCGCGCGCGAAGCTGAACGCTGCGGAATGCCGTATGTGAACACCCGCTGGCTTGGCGGTACGCTGACCAACTGGCGCACAATCCGTGACCGCATCGACACGCTGAAGAAGCTGGAAAAGAAACGCGAAAACGGCGATTTTGAACTGCTTCCCAAGAAAGAAGCGTTGATCCTTAATCGTAAGATTGAGAAACTACAAGAACGTCTTGGCGGCTTGCGGAACATGCGCCGCCTGCCCGATTTGATGGTCGTCATCGACACCAAACGCGAAGCAACAGCGGTGAAAGAAGCGAACTCGCTGAAAATTCCGGTGCTGGCGCTGGCGGATACCAACAGCGACCCGGATGATATTGACTACATCATCCCTGCCAACGACGATGCGGTGCGCGCCATCAAGCTGCTCGTGGCAGCGCTGGCGGATGCTGTTGCCGAAGGTCAAGCCATGCGGAAATCTGATGACGGCGCGGTAGTTGAAGAACCTGTCACCGACATCGAAACCAAATTCGCGATGGAAGACGACGGGGACGACGAGCAGTTCCTCGGCGCTTCGACACTCGCCAAAATTCGCGGCGCAAAGCTGTTTGATGAAGGCGACGACGAGTAACGTAAGTTTTGCAATCTGGGGGCGTTCTAAATAGAGCGCCCCTTTTACCGCAACCCACCGTTATATCGTTAGCTGTGCAGTGTCATGCCTGTGCCTGTAACCCGCTTACAGCGCACAATCGTGATACCGCGCACACCAGCTCACCTACCTACCAGCCAATCGAATCAACAGGCACTAAGGACAAGAAACATGACCCAGATTACGGCTCAAATGGTCAAGGACCTCCGTGAACAAACGGGCGCGGGTCCGCTCGACTGCAAGAAGGCGCTTGAACAAAACGGCGGCGACATGCAGAAGGCGATTGATTTCCTGCGCGAAAAAGGCATGGCGAAGGCGGTCAAGAAACTGAACGCCGGGCGCACCATGAACGAAGGCTTGATCGAAACCTATCTTCACTTCAACAAGCGGTTGGGCGTGATGGTCGAAGTCAACTGCGAAACCGATTTCGTGGCGAACACGGAACAGTTTAAGAATTTCGTGCGCCAACTCACGCTGCACATCGCCAACTTGAACCCGCAGGTGATTCGCCGTTCGGAAGTTGATCCAGCGTTGATTGAACATGAACGCAAGATTCAGTTGGGCATCCTCAAGGAAGACCCCAAGAACGCCAACAAGCCCGACGCGATCCTCGAAAAGATCATCGAAGGGCGCATGGACAAGTTCTATCAAGACATTGTGCTGCTCGAACAGCCTTTCTTGATGGACGACAGCAAGACCATCGAACAGCTTCTCAAGGAAACTGTGGCGGAAGTGGGCGAAAGCATCGAAATTCGCCGCTTTGCGCGCTTCCAGTTGGGCGATGCCGCCGCTGGTGATGATGCTGAATAACTGCTGTTTCGTTCACGGGGGGCTTCTCCCGACACGTAACCGCATAGGCTGATATTCAAAGGGATTAGCAGAAATTCTCGCTAATCCCTTTTTTTTGCATACTGTGTAGATATACGAAAGGATCGCGCCCGATGACGCAGAACGCACCCACGCCCGCTTACAAGCGGATCATCTTGAAACTTAGCGGCGAAGCCCTTGCCGGCGATGGCAGCTACGGCATTGACCCTGATCGCGCGGAATTTATCGCGGAGAAGGTCAAGCAAATTTTTGAACTGGGCGTGCAGATTGGCATTGTCATTGGCGCGGGGAATTTGTGGCGCGGCGCGAGCGGCGTACAGCGCGGCATGGATCAAAGCACGGCGGATCACATGGGGATGCTTGGCACGGTGATGAATGCGCTGGCGCTGCGCGATGCGTTTGAACGGCTGGAAGTGCCGACGCGCGTGCAGTCGGCAATCCAGATGAACGCTGTCGCAGAGCCGTATATCCGGCTGCGGGCGATTCGGCACATGGAAAAGGGGCGGGTGGTGATCTTCGCGGGTGGGACGGGGAATCCGTTCTTCACGACGGATTCGGCTGCCGCGCTGCGCGCCGCCGACATCAACGCGGACATTGTGATTAAAGCGACGAAAGTCAACGGCGTGTACACGGCTGACCCGAAGAAAGACCCGAACGCGACCCGCTACAGCGTGATTTCGTATGATCAGGTGATCATCGACAAGCTGGACATCATGGACACGACGGCGTTTACGATGTGCCAAGAAAACAACATCCCGATTTTGGTGCTGAACTTCTGGAACGATCACGATTTGTTCAAGGCGGTGTGCGGGGATACGTCGGTGGGGACGTTGATCCAGCATAGTTGAGGAGCTGTTATAAACCTCACCCCGCACGAACTTTGTTCGAGCTGCCCCTCCCCGAATTCAGGGAGGGGCAAAAGCGTCTGGAAGTGAATATGTGACAAATATTGGATGTTTTGAAGATTGTTTTAGGCGGGCGGCATGTGCGAAACTATCGATGCTCCGCATCGCGTTTCGTCGCCGCCCCTACAACATAGGGTACGTTTGCGAGAAAGCGGGTTCGGCACGCCAAATTAGGCAGGCGCATCACGATGCGCCCCTACTTTAGGACGATATGCTACATCGGACCTAATACTGGAACTCCCTCAACGCAGTCGTACAATCCCCGATGGTTGCTGATTTTGTGACACACGGATACACTCCGCTGAACAAATACGATACAAATCATTAGGGGCTTCTATGAAGCGTTCACTTTCGTGGATGGGAATCATCGCGTTGGCTGCGATGTTCTGTGCCGTCTTGATCCCCGCCGCTGCCCAAGAGATCACCCCGCAAGAGGGCGACCCCACACCGCTTGGAGAGAATTATCAGATCGTGTTTCCGCCGGAATGGCCCATCGAGCAGCTTCAGGTGGGGCTGCTGCGTTCGTTAGGTCCTAATTTCGGCGTGGTAGTGTACGATCCCGATTTGCTGGCATTCCCGCGTGACAGCGATCTCGCGCAAGTCATCGCCAATCTGTACGAAGCGGGGTATCAAGAACCGCTTGATCCCGACAGCATCATCGCGGGAGAGATCAACGGGCGCGCGCTGGTCTACGCCGATTTCACCAATTCAGCCGGACTTGAACAACGGTTGTTCGTCGTCACCATGAGCGATGGCGCGATTGGCGTGCTGCTTTCACTAGGTGAAGCAGGATGGCGTGAAGCGTTCGTGGCAGAACTCAATGCCATTCTCGCCAGTTATGATGTGATCCCCGTCGTACAAGCCCAACCTGAAGCGGCTGAGTCGACGGGCGAACCAACGCCGACAATCTCCCCAACACGCCAACCAACAGCCACCCCAACCCCGTCGATTACCACGACGATCCGCATTGAAGCTGGAACGTGGGAACTGGCGTTCAACATCGAAGAAAGTTTTGTCATCTGCCGCACGGGATTCGCTGTGCAGGAAAATCTGTTTCCCCCTGCCCGATATTTACGCCAAGTGACGGCGACCCCACGTTTGATATTCACGGATCAAGACCGATTTGAACGGGTAGATGGGACGCTGAACCAGTATCGCGGGACGCTGATTTTGCCCGTGCTTGAAGATGGATCGATACTGATCGTCGCGGAAGCGGAACTGCGAGTCGATGCGACGGACGAAATCAGCGGGCGTTTTACCGCGCCGTTTCGTTTGGTGAGCCAAAATGGCGACATGCTGGACGAGTGCATGGATACTGTCACCTTTTTGCTAGCACGACGCAGTTAACACAAGGGGAAAGGGCGCTGCATGAACACAATGCTCTCTCGTCTGCGACACACCCTCGCGGCAATTGCATGGATGGTATTGGTGAGCGCGATAAGCGTTTCGGCTGTCGCCGCGCAAACGACGGAAACTTACACGCTTTCGGATGAACGATATGCGATCAATTTCCCCGCGAGCTGGGAAGTCACCGAAGAAGATGATGGAACGCTCTCGGCGTTTGGTCCAGACTTCGCGGTGTTCGTGTACCCGCCGGAATTTCTGCTCGAATACATTGACTACGACAAGAGTTCCACGCCTGTTGAGGTACTTGTCGATATTTTCCCCGTACTGTTTGAGGATCGCGCCCGTGCCGCCGATGTAGAAGCATTCGATGTGGGGGATCGGGCTGCCGCGCGCTATGAAACGGAACAAGAAAGCGACGGAACGATCTTTGAATATCGTCTGATTGTGCTGACGATGAGCGATGACGAGTTCGGCTTGTTGGTATTCGGCGCGCTGCCGGGTACGCTGGATTTTCGCCCGCGTTCGATTGACCCAATTCCACTTTCATTCGATGTGGCGGAAAGTATGCGGATAGTGACAGCGAGCGGCAGCGCCGGTAACGCAAGCGGAGGCGGCGAACCGTGCTTCGTGAGCGTGGACAGCGCGCAAACCGCCCGGCTGCGCGTCGGTCCGGGCGAAAATCGCACGTCAGTAGCGTTTTTGCCGCCCAACGATGAATTCTCTGTGACCGGACGCTTTGAAGCCGCTGACGGTTCAGTGTGGTATCAGTTGGATAAAGAAGAAGCCGCGCCGCAAAGCGCCGCAAACGAAATTTGGGTGAGCGCGGATGAAGTCGAAACGGTGGGCGACTGTGACACTGTTGGCGATACGGCTGCGCCGCCCGTCGTACCCATCGTCGGCGGTGGCGGGGCTGGTGGTCAAGCGGGCGGCGGTTCGCCCCCGACGACAGGCGCAATCCCGTTGAGCGGCACTTGGCGCTTCGTGTTTAATCCTACTGCAAATGCTTCGTGTCAAGGCGGCGGCAACGTGGTCTTGAATACGTCGGACGTGGTATCGGGCGATTTCACCGAATTTTTGACCGTTTTGAACGGCGGCGCGCAAGTTCGGTGGGGCGGGGATACGTGGGTGTTCAACGCGGACACTGGCGAATATATTGGCATCATCACGCTTTCCGCCACGTCAGAAATTCCAGTCGCTCAGATTTATCTGCGCGTGACGAGCGCATCCACGATGAGTGGGTCGATGGTAGGTAACGCAGTCTTCGATGGTTTCCCGTGCAGCGTCACCCTCACTGGCACGCTGCGGCGCGGATAGAGCCAGTACGAACGACTAGAAGCGGATGCCGCGCCCATACACATAGATGAGCGCGGCATTTTGCATTTTGTACCAGAGTTAGAATACAATTCAAAAATTGTTACACGAACTCCACTTGAGCGAACGATTTCATGAACTCTCATTTAAGAGCATTATCGGAAGCGATTGGTGTCAGCGGTAAAGAAGATGCCGTTCGCAAGATTGTTTTGAGCGCCATCGACGGACACGCCAGCGACATCAAAATTGACCCCATGGGATCGGTGACGGGGCGCAAAAAAGCATCGAGCGCCGATCCCCTGCGCGAAACGCTGCGCGTCATGATCGCCGCGCACATGGATGAAGTCGGCTTTATGCTGATGGGCTTCGATGGCGATGGGCTGATCCGGTTCACCGCGATTGGCGGCATTGATGACCGGATTTTGCCCGGTATGCGCGTCAAAATTGGCGATAACCATGTTCCCGGCGTAATTGTGTGGACACCCATCCACAAGAACCGTGAGCAAGCTGTTGTCAAGATGAGCAATTTACGCATCGACATTGGCGCGACAAGCAAAGACGAAGCGGCGGACAGAGTCAAACGCGGCGACAGAATCGCGTTTGACAGCCAATTTGTCGAAGGCGATACGTATCTGCGCGGCAAGTCGTTTGATGACCGCGTGGGATGCGCGCTGTTGATTGACCTGCTTCAGCATGAAGCGCCGTATCCGGTTGAAGTGCTGGCAGCCTTCACCGTGCAGGAAGAAGTCGGGCTGCGCGGGGCGCAGGTCGCGGCGCAAACGCTCAAGCCGGACTTGGCGATTGTGCTGGAAAATACGGCTGCCAACGACATGCCCGATCCGGTTGATGAGCCGGACGAAGAACGCGATCCCGCGCCGCAGTGTCGTTTAGGGGCGGGTCCCGTGCTAACGGTGATGGATCCGCGCTTGATCGTCAATCCCAAACTGCTGGCGTTTGTGCGGCGCACCGCCGAAAAAGAAGGTATCGCTTATCAGTTCAAGTCAATTCTCGCGGGTGGAACGGACGGCGGGAGTATTCATATCGCCAACGCGGGGATTCCAACGGCGGTGATTTCGATGCCGTGCCGTTACTTGCATCGTCCAAGTTCGGTGATTCATCGCCGCGATTACGCGGACGTACTAAAACTGGTCAAAGCCATTCTGCACAGCGTCAGCAAAAGCGACTTTTGACCCTCCCACAGAATCGAAACAATCCTCTTTGAAAAGGCATGAGAACTGTGAAAGAAACACTGAAAAAACTCGTAGAGGCGTGGGGTCCTTCCGGCTATGAACATCATGTCCGCGATTTGATCCGCGCAGAAGTTGAGCCGTATGCCGACGACATCCGCGTCGATGGCTTGGGCAACTTGATCTGCCGTGTGGGGCAGGGCGGCACAAAGGTCATGATCGCCGCGCATATGGATGAAATCGGCGTGATGGCGATGTATCAAGAGAAGAAAAGCGGGTATCTGCGCTTTACCAACATCGGCGGCTTGCTGAACACGACAATGGTCGGTGGGCGCGTCAAATTTGAAGATGGCACGATTGGCGTGATTGGCTACAGCGACTATTTTGGCAGCGGACGCACCAACGTCCCCGAATTGGATCATTTCTTCATCGACGTGAGCGACGGCAGCGAATCGAACGGGGATGCGCCGCAAGATAAAGCCGCTCGCCCCGCCGTGTTTTGGCGCACCATGGAAGAACGCGGCACGCGCTGGATCGCAAAATCGATGGATGACCGCGTGGGGTGTTTGGTGGCCATCGAAACGATGCGCCGCCTGAACAAACAGACACCGAACGAACTGTATTTCGTGTTCACGGTGCAAGAAGAAGTTGGGCTGCGCGGTGCGCGCACCGCGGCCTATGGCGTTGATCCCGATCTCGCTATCGCGCTTGATGTGACCGCGACGGGCGACCTTGTGCAGAACTTGAAGATGGGTATCAAATTGGGCGGCGGCGCGGCGATCAAGGTGCATGATACGGGATTGGTTGTGCCGCCCGCCGTGCGCGATTGGATGATCGCGCGGGCGGAAGCGGACGGTATCCCGTATCAACTAGAACTGCTGACGCTTGGCACCACCGATGCCGCTGCCGCGCAAACATCGCGGGCGGGCGTGCCCAGCGGCGCGATTTCGATTCCGTGCCGGTTTGTGCATACCACCAGCGAAACGGTAGAAATTAGCGATGTGGAAGCGTGCGTGCGTCTGCTCGAAGGATTGTTGAAGAATCCGGCGGCGCTGCCGCAATAAGCCGCGTGAACCGAACAAGGATAACAGACGGCGAATCGTGCATGAAGTGATGCATGATTCGCCGTTTGCTGTTTTATGCTTCTCTTATTTTTGCCAGAGATTGTGTGAACAATATCGTTTTCTTGCGTAAAGCAAACGCGCAGGGGGAAACTTATTTCCCATCGCGCCCCTACCAGAAACACGGGGAATGTTCAAATGCCTTCTCAAATCTCGATGAAAATCCTTCCTTTTGGGGGATACGCTCATTGCAGCGGGCGAATCGACACGGAGTGTTATAATCAGCAAAAGCAGCGGCACGGCTCGCTGTTGAAGGTTCGTTAATTCAGGTATCAAACAGCGCATGTTCACCTTTCATGCTTTGTTCATCGCCCTGCTTTCTATTGTGACTGCCAATTTGTCAAAAGTGACAATCACCATGGATGTGGCGGCGTTGGTCAAGCGCGCACAAGATGGGGATTCGGAAGCGGTTTCTCTCTTGTATGAAGCGTATGTCAAGCCAATTTACCGATACTGTTTGTACCGCATCAACGATCCAAAAGACGCGGAAGACCTCACATCTAACGTGTTCCTAAAGATGGTTGAAGGTTTGCCTGCGTATCGCATCACCGCCGCGCCATTTGCCGCGTGGCTGTTTCGCATCGCCCAAACACAGGTTGCCGATTATTACCGCGAACATTCACGTCATCCTCAAGATGAACTGCCAGACATGCTTGTCGATGATGAAACACTGCCAGAGGAGATTGTACTTAGGTCGCAAGCGGACGAAGTCTTGAAACAAGCGCTGTTGCAGCTTTCGGAAGAACATCAGACGATCTTGATTTTGCGCTTTGTTGAACGTCGCAGCCATGACGATGTTGCCGCGCTCTTAGGCAAAAGTGTCACTGCCGTCAAAAGCGCGCAGCATCGCGCATTACGTCAGCTTAGCGAATTACTCGGCATGACCCAAAAAGCGAGACATTATTTGAGGGGGGTGCATGAGTGACCTACACTTAGACCCGGAAGTCGAAATCCTCGCCGGGCGATTAGACCGGGCATTACCCCCGAATGACAGTTTTATCCCACCGGAAACCCAAGATTCGCTGGTGAATACGGCGGCGCTGCTGGCGAGATCAGCACATGCCGTGCCTGAACTATCCGATTCGGCGCGCGAGAGCATCAAAGCCAAGATGCTGATGAAATATCAGACGATTTACCCCCCGCCGCTGACCGCCGTCACGACACCAAGGAAACAGCGCCGCCCATTCGCCGCGGCGATCAAATGGGGCGCGGCGGCAGTTCTGGCGATCACGCTGGTGGGGGCAAGTTTGACTCCCGTGATGGCGGCGAGTGTTCCCGGTGATACGCTCTATCCCGTCAAGCGGTGGGTGGAAACTATTGAACTGGCTATCGCCAGCGCGCCGGATACCCGGGTCAATGTGTATCTCGCACAGGCGGAGCGGCGTGCTGAAGAAGCCGTGCGTCTGCTAGCGCGGCGGCAGTACAATTCAGAGGTAATGACACAAGCGCGGCAAAGTATTGAAGCCGCGCAAACCATCGCACTCGAACAAGGCGAAAACAACCCCGCGCTGCTTGAACGCAGCACGCAGATCATTAGCGTGCTGGCGCTCGTAGAAGCGCAGAAGCCAAATCTACCTGATCAAGCGAGTGATCATGCGAACAGAAGTGGCGGCGACAACGCCAATAACGCTTCAGGCAGCGCGGGCGGATCGGCAGCAGTTGACACTCCAGAAGCAGTACGCACGCAGCGCCCGAACACAGGTCGCCCGACAGTTGATCCCGAAGAAACTGACCGTGTGATCATAACACCGCGCCCCTTCATTGCGCCGCAAGGGCAAGGCAGCGGTCAAGGACAAGGACAGGGACAAGGCGGCGGTCAAGGACAAGGACAGGGACAAGGCGGCGGTCAGGGACAAGGACCGGGACAAGGCGGCGGTCAAGGACAAGGACCGGGTTAAAAAGCACAGCTTTGTTCGTGGATTTTTGCCTTTGGTGTAACTAAATTGTAACATGTTGGAAAATGTATACTTGTCTAACCACATCCGCTGTGTTTCACTATAGAACGATTGCAACCATAGATGATGCGACCCGTGATGAGCAGCGCCGAACTCCAGCAGCCCACAAATCACCGCCCCACCGACGACGATCTTGATCTGTTGGCGAAAGTGTCGGAGATGCTCACATCTCTTGACCGCGAACACCTGCTGGAACGGGTGATCGAACTATCGGCAAAGGGGCTTGGCGCAGAACGTGCCAGTTTGATCCTCAATCCCGACTATCATGCGGATTGGGCATCGCTGTACACACGCAATCCGTCCAATTTCAGCATGACCCAGCGCCTGTTTAACGCTAAAGAGCCGGTCACCGATGCCCGACAGGTCATCGAAAAAGGGCTTGCCGGTTGGGTGATGCGTCACAAGCGCGGGGCGGTCATTACTGATACCGAAAAGGATGATCGCTGGTACACCTTCGGGGAAAGTTCATTCAAAGCGCGTTCCGCCATCTGTGTGCCGTTCATGCAAAACGACAAAGTGTTGGCAGCGGTCACGCTCGCGCATTCGCAGCCGAATCACTTCACCGACCATCATCTGCGCTTGCTCACCATCATCGCCAACCAATCGACGGTGGCTATCCGCAACGCGCAGCTGTTCAACCGCATTCTCGCGCAGCGCCGCCAGCTTGAAGCCGTTCTGCGTTCCATCCCAGACATCCTCATGGTTTTGGATGCGAATGGGTGCATCTTGATCGTCAACGATGAAGCTGTGCGCTTTTTGAGCGAAAGCGGCAACATGAATGAACTCATCGGGCGCACGCTGAAGTCATTCGCGCATGTGGACAGCGCGCTCACGCAAATTGCCGAAATCACATCCAGCCCAGCCAAAATTGGCGCGAACTGGTCATTTGAGGCGCGCTCCGAACAGCAGCGTAAAGATTTTCTCGCGTCGGTATCGGTTTGGACGAGTATCTCCGCGGCGGGGAGCAGTTCGCTTTCAGGCAGCACGACAAACGCCGCCGCAACCAGCGACTCGGATCATGCCGGCTATGTCATCATCATGCGCGACATCACAACGATGCGTGACCTTGCCCGCTTCAAAGACGAAATGCTGCGGCTTGCATCGCACGATTTGCGCGGTCCGTTGGGCTTAATTGTTGGGTACACCAGCTTAATCGAAATGGATACAGCGGAAATGCCCGCTGTGCAGGAATATCTGCACATCATCGAAAAATCGACGACGAAAATGCACACGCTTTTGGATGACTTACTGCGCGTAGAACAGATTCGCACGTCGCCGCTGGAACTCAACCAGCAGGTCGATTATCGTGATTTGATCAACACGGTGCTGAACAACGTGCGCCCGATGATCGACTCCAAAAACCAAGACCTGAAAGCTGATTTGCGGATTGATAATTTACAGGGCGTGAGCGTAAATCCGGTGCTGATCCGCGAAGCGATGGAGAACTTGATCACCAACGCGATCAAGTACACGCCGGAAAAAGGCATGATCACGGTGCGAAGCTATCGCCAGATGGAGCGCGTGTATTTTGTCGTCGAAGATACAGGAGTCGGTATTCCCAAGGACATGCTTCCGCGCTTATTCCAGTCGTTTTTCCGCGCGCGCCAGCCGGGAACGGAAAAGGTCGATGGGCGCGGTTTGGGGTTGAGCCTCGTCAAGACGATCATCGAACGGCATCGCGGGGAAGTGTGGGTGGAAAGCGAAGAAGGCAAAGGAAGCGTGTTTGGCTTTTGGATTCCGGTGTTTCAGGTGGAATAACCCCGCTTTACGAGAAGATGTGTCCAGATGTGTCCTCAATGGGCATGTGCGGTCAACCCGCCACGTGAGGATATGTTGATTCATCAAGCGGATTCGACATGACAAATCAACATATTGTCGCTCACGGGCAGGTTGAAGGGTGTGACACAAGATATGTCCGTTTTGCGCGTCAGCGTTCATACAGTCGGACAGCGATAAACGGCGCACCGAACTCCATGCCATAATCGCCCGCAGAAATGTCCCTTGCCCATATAAACTGATAACCTGCTCCCCCACCGTCGAGATAGGTCATGAGCGCAGGCGCTTGCAGCCACTGCACCACCCAAATTCGCCGCGCAGCTTCGATTTCGGGTGCAAGTTCATCAACGACATTCGCGCCGATGCGGTAGTTGGTATAGGGAATGGTGCGAACAATGTTCGCGCCGGGCAGCGCCTGCGCGAATTCGTAAGCAATTGCGTTATCGTCCCATCCTGCTTCGATGACGATGAGATCGCCGGGTTGGTATAAATCGGCAACCGCCGCCACTGCTTGATCAGCGGGCAGCCTGTTATGGATCGCAGATGGCTCAACATCTTGCAGCATGATCCACAGCGCGATAACAACGAAACCCGCAGCGGCGGCGTGTGCGGGGGCAGCGCGTGGATTTACTAAACGCGCCGCGATGAATCCCCAGACATCGCCGAGCGTGGCAATCCCTGCGCCAAGCGTCACCATCGCCAGCGGTGCGAGAAAGATCAATGTGCGTGGGGCGATGAACTGAAACTGTTCACTTAACACGAGCAAAACGATGAACAAGCCAACGCTGCCTATGAGGGGCACCAGTCGCAGCGCGCGGGACGGCGAATGAGCGCGCCAGAGGTGAACAATGAGCGCGATGATAGCGATGATGGCGATGAGCGGCGTGCCAAGCAAGATATTGAGCATCGGCAAGAGATCGTCGGGGGTACGCAGCGTGCCGGGAAAGCCCGCGATTCCAGTTTGGAGTTCGCTCGCCTGCTGTGTGAAGATGATATATACCCACGGAAGATAGAGAATGCCTGCCGCAATCCACGCCGCGAAAACCGCGAATTTACGACGAATCGGCGTGTGGACGATTAACAGGGCGATTCCCTGTGCAGCCAGCGTAAAAATGGCGAAGTAGAGGGTGTAGAACATCGCTGCAACGGCAAGGGCATAGGCGGTCCATGTGGCGCGGGATGGGCGCTTGAAGCAGCGGATCAAGAACATCCATGACAGCGCGGTAAAGAGCGTGAACCATCCATAATGCCGGACTTCTTGTGCATAGTAGATCGCCGCCGAAAGTGCAGCCATGCCAAGCGCGGCGAATATCCCCGCCCGCTGATGGTAAACATCCGCGCCGATGCGATATACCGCCGCTACACTGATCATGCCCGCCACAACGGAGAGAAAGCGCAAAGCAACCCGCGAGTCGCCAGCAGCTTCGCGCCATAAGTAGAGCGCGGCGAAATACAACGGCGGGTGGCGATCCTCTGCCACCGCTTCGATGACATGGGACTGCGCTGCCCACACGCTCCAGCCTTCATCCGTCCATAGAGGATAATCGCCCGATCCCAAAATCCGCGCGGCGGCGGCAAAGATGAGAATGAGGATGACTAACCCATATTGGTGTTTAGTGACAGAAAACGGCATTTGCGCTTGCCTCGCTCAATCATGATTGTTTTTTACTTACGTATCCTTTCCATGTGGAAAGGCTGAGGAAGGAACAGTGAAAATTCAGTGAATCACGAACGTTCAGTTCCAATCGCCAATATCGCCTGTTTGAACCAGCCTCACCTACAAAATCTGGCGATTTTTTCCTCACTCCACATGCAGCGGGGCAGTTGAGCGCTCGAAATTATGTTTCGGCGCAAAACGCGGTGAGGTTGTGGACGCACGAACTGCCCGCTAATAACAGGCACACCACATCGGAATGAGTTCCCCCCGCCCCTGCACAAGTGCCTTTGTCCTCCCCTCTGCCATGAGAAACGGGAGGGTGTGGGTGAGACCCGCGCGTATTGCGGCGGGAGCAGCGGCAGAACGCAGCCGAGCGTGATTACAGCACGAGCATGTTAAGAACCTGTCAAAACATTGTGGGGAACTTATGGAATAAATGTGGGGATTTGCGACACTACAAGATTGATGGAGACACGAGCAAACTTGGCAAGTTCCCCGATTTATTCAAAAAATGAGCGGCGTTGTTATTTTTCACACTTCCCTCACAGCGTCAAATCGACGGTATGAGGGAAGCGTGTTTTATGCGACGATGTGGGGTGTAAGCGGCATAGTCGAATGGGGGCGGTGGCAAAAAACCTATTGATCTAGCATCGAGTAGGCGTTTTCGGCGTATGCCCGCGCATCCCCTGCAACGGGCGCTTGCTCTGGCAGATCATCGCCAAGCGCCTCGCGTTCATCTTCGATGCGTTCCTTCAAGCGGCGCAGTTCGCGGCTTGCCGGTTCGACTGCCAATCCCGCTTCCACCAACATCTCTGAAATCGCTAGATGACGCGGGCTTTCGACGAGCAGACGGGCGAGATCGGCGCACGTGCCAACAATGCTCTCACGGTCATTAGTCTCATAGGCGACATGCAGGGCTTGCCGATAGCGCAGCACAGCTTGACCAAGTTGGTGCGCCTGCACATTCGCGTAACCGAGATTGCTCAACTGGAGCAGTTCTTCTTCTTTGTCTTTCACTTCACGGGCGATATAGAGCGCGCTCATGTGGAAGTTGATCGCTTCCGTCCAGCGGTCAAGTTCGCCATATGCCGACCCTAAACCGCCGAGTACACGCCCTTCAAAGTCGCGCTTGTTCTGCTTGCGGAACAGCGTAAGGGCTTCTTCCCACACGTTGATCGCGTTTTGCGGTTGACTGCTGTCCAAATGCGCGAAGCCAAGTTTGAATAACAATTGTGCTTCGTCAGTATCAGGGGTGGCGGTCACGCCTGTGCGCGCCAAGTCGAGCGCCTGTTCATAGGCGCGCACCGCATCGGCGCTGTCACCCAGTTCTTGGCGGGCATCGGCAAGCAGGGTGAGCAAGCGCATCTGCGCCGCATCGTCATGCTGTTTTTCGGCGGCGGATGCCCCGCGTGAGGCATACAGCACCGCCGCTTCGAGATTGTCGGTCTTGGTGGTTAGTTCCGCCAGCGCGCTCAACGATACCAGCATTCCCGCATTATCGTTCAGCGCCTCTTGCAAATTGAGGGCTTCGGTGTACGTCGAAATTGCTTGATCATCCATGCCGCGTTCGCGCAGCAGGTTGGCGATCTGGAGGATCACATCGGCTTGGCGGCGGCGATCCCCTGATTGGCGTGCTTGAATCAGTTCGTTTCGTAAGCGCGCGACTTCATCTGCGGGAACGGGGGGCACAAACGCCGAATCTACGTCTTCATCTTCGTCATATGTTCCCGGCGGCAGCGGCTCAAGTTCATCCTCGTCTTCGTCGCCCGTTTCTAGCGGTTCAACGTGGCTCACCGGTGAAAGCGGGGGCACACTCGACACAACCGCGGCGGGTGCGGGGCTTGGCGGTCTAAACGGCGAAATTTCTTCGCTGTCATCTTCGTCTTCATCGGTGTCTATGGGGGGCAGCACCGATTCGCCCACCGCGGGGATGATCGGCGGAAGCGGTTCTAGCTCGTCGCTGTCTTCTTCGTCGAAGTCCTCATCTTCATCGAGAATGTCTTCGTCTTCGAGTTCTTCGTCGTCAAGTTCCGCAGCTTTGGTTTTGGCTGCATCTGCGACTGCCGCAGCAGGTGCGGCAAGCGGAACGCTTGCATAGGCGGGGAACGCTGTTGTCGAACTGGCTGCCAAACGGCGCAGTTCGAGCAGTTCGTAGATATACCCGCGCCCGCTGACAAAGTCCCCTGCTTGTGTGAGCGCCGCGACAAGCTGATTGGCGAGATCGCGGTCTCCCGCATCGGCGGCGGCGCGCGCGGCTTCTAAGAAAATGTCCATTTCGAGCGCGAGATGATTGTGCGCGTCGGTGGATGGCGTGCTGTACTTGCGCGCATAGCTCAATACCGATTCGCGGACTTTCGCTTGCAGCGTTGGCAGGCGACCACTTCCCTTGAGCCATGTTTGCGCGAAAGCGTGAGTGAGTGGGTGCAGACGATAATACGCTTCGCCGTAGCGCGTCGATTTTTCGATCAGGCTGCGGCTGACCAGCACATCCAATGCCTGCTGTATTGTTTCTTTCGGGGCGCTGGCGATCATGCTGATGAGTTCGGCAGAGCCAAAACCGCGATAGGTCGCGCCCAAGACCAGCATCAAGCCTTGCAGCGCGTTATTCAAGCCCTTGAATGCCACCGTGAGCGCCAGCAGCGTCGGGTTGACGCTGCCGCCCGCGGGCGGCAGGGCGGCGCGGAAATCGGCAGGGGATTGTTTGCTCGACTTGATGTGACCGCCCGCGACGACGAGCGCGAACGGCGTGTAATTGAGCGCCGTGACCAGTCCGGCGATTTCTTCCTGCGGCGCATCAGGTAAATCCGCCGCCGCGCGGAACAGCGCCGCTGCTTGGGTGGGTTCAAGTGCGTTCAGCGGGAACTTTGTCCATCCGCCGTCCAAATCGTCATCGCTGACGATGAGCATGGGCAAGCCGGACGCGCATTTGACGAGAAATTCGTTCGCCACTTCCGCGCTAATTTTGCCATCCAGCACAATCAGCGGTTTGCTGCGCGTCAACTGGGAAGCAATCGCGCCCAAGTAGCCGATGGGTGTGTCTGATGTGGTCACGTTCGGCAGATCATAGGCGCGCCCAATGCGGACGACCAATTCGGCAAGGGTGGGGCTGTGGACGTGCAGCCACAGCGATCCGCCGGGGAGTTCGGTGTAGGCGCTGGCGAGCGTGGCTGCCACCGCCGTTTTGCCGATACCCGTCATACCATAGAGCAGTACGGCGCGATTTTCTTTAAGGTGGGTGTATACACGCGCGAGAGTTGTATCCCGACCAATCAGCTTGGCGGGCGCAGTCAGCGGGAGCGCGCTCGCTTGGTGAACTGGAGCTTCATGCGAAGGAAAGTCCGCCATTGATGAGTCCTGTCTGATGCCTGCCGCGTGCTTGCCCAAAAGCGGGGCTGCCGCCGGATGTAAAAGCGTGTGCGTAATTAATTGATGTGTCGAATATTTCTGTACAGTATAGCTTAATTCGCGCGACTCTCGCAATTGAGCGTAAACAGAAGTCCTATTGGAGTAGGGATACAAGAGAAATTAGGTTTAGGTTTCTGCCTGCGTGCCCACTCCAATGGACAGCCACAAGGCTGTCCCTACAAATGCATATATTTACCAGATGCCGGGTTTAGGATTCCGGCGGCGGCACAGGCAGTTGATCTTCAGGCATGTTCTTCCACTTTTCGCCTTCTTCGATCAGCAGTACCGGAATTCCGCGCCGGATGGGGTACTTATAGCCGCTTTCATCGCTGATGAGCCAGCAGTCTTTGAACAAGCGCAGTTTGCCGGGGTCTTCCCCACGATCTTTGTAGTGAACAGCAACCGGGCAGCGCAGTACCGCCAGCAAATCTGGCGCGATGGCGCTCGACGTGTTTGAATCCATATTGATTGACCTTATGTACATACTTCGTGCATGTCGTCTTGGCACGAAGTATAGCCGTGAGCCGTAACAGCGTCAAAGAGCCATTTGTACTCTTGAGGGGAAATGCTCGTGATGATGCCGAAACAGTTGCCGTATCTCACGATGTGCGCCTTTGTTGCATTGTGGATCGTTCACGCTGCGCTTAGCGTCATTGAGCCGTTTTCGCACGTTGGAACTTTAAGCGCGTATGGGGCGATTGTGTGCGCGCTGTTCGGCGGTGGAATCGCTATGCGCTCGGATGGGGGTGAATGTACCAACGCTCACATTGGCATGTGGATGGGCGGGCGGTTGATGCGCCGCTTCAGCAATATCTCATGGGAGTGGGCGCGCATTGGCGTTCGCTCGGTAGGATTTTTCGTCGGCGCAGCGGGTGTGCTGATCGTGCTGTCGATTCAGCGGGTGTGGGTGTCGCCGTTCAGCGTGATTTTTATCCCTGTTGCGGTGGCGATCTTCGCGTTACATGCGTTTCGCGCGCTGGCGGATCGAAACGAGAATGTTACGCTGGCGGGCGGCTGGATCGCCGTGTGCGTGGCGCTGTGGATCGCGGGGGTGGGCTTGCTTGGCGGGCTGATCGCGCTGCCGGGTGTGCAAGCCGAAGGCGCACAGCTTCCCGCGTATGACTTGTGTAAAAGCATAGGTGGGTGGAATGTCTAAGGGTTGCGTCTGACTCCCTTGCCCGAAAGGAAATATGGTACACCCCGCCTATCATCAATCAAGCGCACAGAACAAACGCGGCAGTTTTCCGTGAAGTTATCTATCATCGACTTCAACAAGAGCATCTTAATTTCATTCACACTATCCTACCCTCCCTGTTTTTTGTCAAGCATAAAATGTTAAGAGGTTGCATAGCGGACGCGCCGACGTGTTAGCGGGGTTGTAGACAATTTCAAAAAATTTACTACAATACTTTATACACACTTGTATGAAATCATTGTGAGGGAAAAATGACGGGTGAACGCATTTCACAAGGTGTTACATCATATTATCGTTCTAGCGACGGTCCAGAGGTTCAAGTATTCGAGATTCAAGATGTATTTGCCAACCCGAATAACGAATACAAGATTGGACAGTGGATTTTGGATTTTGAATACCAGCTCAAGTCATACATGCGAGACGAAAACGAAAACGGAAACGTCTATTTGGCAGTAATTGATGTCTCTAAAGTTAGGTATGCGGCACAGTACAACTATAATGTAGTCAATCTGATTATTGATCGGATTGACTCACTTCCGACGATCCCACCGGGCTACAGGATCGGTTTTTTCTACAACAGTCCGGGACTGAGTACGCTTGAATATGCTGATGACTATCAACCCACAAGTGATCTAGGAAAGCTGGGAAAACTATTATTGCAAGGGTTAGGCACTGTCAGCGCCATTGTTGAAGCAGGCAAGCTGAAATCCGATCCCGCGAACGATTGGGTTGGTGTATTTCTTGATATGGAAAAAGCCCTCAATTGGGTAAGAGCATCAGCAGGCAGCGGCGGCTCAAAACCATTGCTGCCCCGTATGTAGCACTTCACATTTGATCTCGCAGCTGTCGCAGTAAATTTTGTGCTTTCGTGTTCGTTGGGTCAAGCTGCACGGCCTTTTTGTAAGCTGTAAGTGCGTCAAAGTTATGACCCAACTTCTCCTCAATTTGCCCTAACAACATTTGATATGTGGCACGGTCAACGTCAGTTTCTAAGAAGGACATGGCAAAAAGCACCTCGCTTTTTGCGCGATTATAATGTCCCATTTTATATAATGCATTTGCCAATACAAAGTGTGGAAATGGAGCGCGCGAGTCCACATTTATAGCTTGATTGGCGACTTCGATACTCCTGTAGTATTGCCCATCATCGTACAAAAGTCCCGCCAACCAATGTAAGTATTCGTAGTTATTGGGGAGTAATCGCACTGCGCGATCCGCTTCCTCAATCGCCAATTTCATATTATCGCGCCCATAGTAGAATGCTTGACTCAACAGATAGTGTGCTGGCGAGAAATCTGGCGATAATTTTATAGATTGCTGTAAATCGCTGATTGCATCTTCCATTCTATTGTTGTTAAATGCTAGTCGTCCCCTACAATAGAGTGCTGAGGCAGCGTATGGCTTTTCATTAGACTGAATAGCTTTTGTATACCATTGTATTGCCGATTCCAAATTGCCTAGTTGCTCAGCGACTAACCCCATATTGTGCAAGGCACGTGCTAAATCAGGCTCAATGGACAATGCGGTTTCGTAATCTGTCTTAGCTTTTTGTACCTTATTTAAGGCGTAGTAACATGCCCCGCGACGATTATATGCTAAGGCAAATCGCGGATTGTTATTCAAGGCTTGGTCAAGATAAGAAATTGCTTGTTCATATCGTCCCGCGTCGTATTCCTCACCCGCCAACTCATATAAACGCTGTGCTTCTACACTAAGTCTGCTTTGTTCCTCATTTAAAGCAGGTTGAACTGCTTTTGGGCTGACAGCACTTTGAACATTTGCTCTATACATATCCACATGCTGATGGTTTGGATATGCTTCTCCATCAGATGCATTTGTTGGCAGCCCTTTGGGTTCCCAGATAATCTCCGCTGGATCTATAGGATCAAGAAGAGGTTTGGCGTTAAAAATCGCCGTACTTAATTTCACAATGCCCTCTGGAGTGCGCCCAGCGGAGAAATCGATAAAGTGTAAATTTTCCAGCCATTTAGGCGGTGTTGAACGGCGCAATTTTATCGGTATTATGGGTTTGTTTTGGCGACATGCTTCTTGAATTTCCCATATACACCACTCGGATGCGAGTGATTCTGGCGACATAACAAAAATCACAATATCAGACTTTTGGATCGCTTCTTGAAGCTGTAATTTTAAAGACTGACCTGCCAACAGCATGATATCCCAAAAAATCCGGTGAGAATTACTAAGCATATCGACAATCCATTCACGGATAATAGCCTTATCAACTGACGAATGGCTTATAAAGATAACTTTTGAGCTATCAGGATTGAACATTTGGAGCGTTACCTCAAGCCTTATAAATGTGTTTCAATTGTACACATTCTTTACTTATCTCAAAGCAAATTTATACGGAAAGCACGGCAAGAGGACTTGATATTTATGCCCAAACTCTCCCACAAAACCGCCCTGATCACAGGGGGCAGCACCGGCATCGGCAAAGCGACTGCCCTCCTGTTTGCCCGTGAAGGCGCATCCGTCATGATTGCCGCCCGTGACCGCGCCAGAGCCGAATCCGCCGCCGCCGAAATCACCGCGCAGGGCGGCACAGCATCCTTCATCGCCTGTGACGTGCGTGATCGAGCCGCCTGTGATGCCGCTGTGCAAGCCACACTCGATACTTTCGGATCAATCGACATTCTGTTCAACAATGCAGGGATTGTCCCCTTCGGTACGGCGCTCGAAACATCTGACGAGACATGGCTCGACGTGTTCGCCACCAACGTGCACGGCACGTTTTACATGAGCCGCGCCGTGCTGCCCCACATGATCGCCCGCAAAAGCGGCGTGATCATCAACAACAGTTCTGATTGGGGTGTGGTTGGGGGGCAGGGGGCGACTGCCTACAGCGCCACCAAAGGCGCGGTCTCACTCATGACCAAGAGCATGGCGCTCGATTACGCCCGTGACGGCATCCGCATCAACGCTGTTTGCCCCGGCGATACCGTCGTGGATCGCTGGAAGGATCGCTGGATTAAGCAGGGGAGTGATCCCGCCCAATATGACACGCACTTGGCGGATTTAGGGAGTCATTTCCCGTTGGGGCGTGTCGCATCCCCCGATGAGATCGCCCGCGCGGTGCTGTTCCTTGCCAGCGACGACAGTTCCTACATGACCGGTCACCTGCTCGTCGTCGATGGCGGCAACACCGCTGGTGGATCATCCACCCACTACCCAACCACCCCCGATTCCACGTAGGGACAAGGTGAGCCTTTTCGACATCTCATAATATCAACACTATCTCAATTCTTGAGCGTAACACTTCGGACATCAAAGGACATGCGCGACAATACTTCGCCCTTTCGACAATCCTTCCCAACAAAAAAAGCAGAGTTCACACTCTGCCTTTTAGCGCACCCTAACCAATTTGCGAGTTTGCTCCCCTCCCCGAATACGGCTGGGGGAGAGGTTTTTTTCCTTACCCCGCCGTATACTCCCCGTGTTCCACTGGATGCTCAATCACCCCATCCCGTGTCCCCTTGCGGATCGCCAGCTTCACTTCGCCTATCGCGCGCGTCACCTGAATCCCACGCGGGCAAGCGGGCGTGCAGTTGTAGATCGTGCGGCAGCGCCACACGCCGTTCGGCTCGGACAGCACGTTCAGCCGTTCCTCTGTCCCCTGATCGCGCGTGTCGAAGATGAAGCGATGCGCCTGCACAATCGCCGCCGGACCCACATAGTCGCCATTCGCCCAGAACGACGGGCAGCTCGTCGTACACGCCGCGCACAAGATGCACTTCGTCGTGTCATCGAACTTCTCGCGGTCTTCTTGCGATTGCAGCCGTTCGCGTCCATCGGCGGGCAGCGGGCTGTCGTTGATGAAGTAAGGCATCACCGAGCGATAGTGTGCGAAGAACGGCTCCATATCCACGATCAAGTCTTTCAGCACAGGCAAGCCCAAAATCGGCTCAACCTGAATGCGCGTCCCCACATCCTTGACCAGCACCTTGCACGCCAGCCGGTTTACCCCGTTGATTCGCATCGCATCGCTCCCGCAGATACCATGCGCGCACGCGCGGCGCAGCGTCAGCGTGCCGTCCTGCTCCCACTTGATGCGGTGCAGCAGTTCCAGCACACGATCCGTCTGTTCCACATCTTTGACCGTGAATTCTTGCCAGTACGGTTTGCGTTGTTTCACGTCTTGCGCTTCGGGGTTGAAGCGTCGAATTCGAAAAGTGACATCCATTTGGCTCGTCTACCTTTAACTAGGCGGCTCGCTAATCTTCTTTGAACGATAGCATCTAAATTGTAGGGGCGACCTACGGAACTTTGTTCCGTCCGGGTTGCCCACCACAACGGGCGATGCGATGCATCGCCCCTACAAGTCACCACGCCTCATGCCCTGCTTTTGTTTTTCTCCCCTCTCCGTTAAGGGAGAGGGGTTGGGGGTGAGGGCTGATCTTTTAATACGCTCTTACCTTTGGCATGAAGCGTTCGTCTTCTGCCGCCAGCGACATATCGACCTTTTTCTTGGTGTTCAGCTGCAATTCGACGGTCTTGGCGGGATAGGGCGCTGTCCCTGCTGGACGGCTGACGAGTGTATGCACCAGCCAATTTTCGTCGTCGCGTTTTTGATAGTCCTCACGCGCGTGCGCCCCGCGGCTTTCGGTGCGGTTCGCCGCGCTTACGGCAGTCGCTTCTGCCAAATCGAGCAGGCAGCCGAGTTCCCATGCTTCAATCACGTCCGTGTTGAACTTCATCCCGCGATCATCAATCAGCAGGTCGGTGTTGAAGCGGTCACGCAGTTCGCGCACACTGTCCAGCGCGTTTTGAATGCCCTTCGCCTCACGGAACACGCCTACACCTTCCATCATGACTTTTTGCATGGTGGCGCGCAGTTCGCCGGGGCGCGTTTTGCCACTGCTCGTGCGAATGCGTGTGAACTCCGCTTCGACTTCGCCCGCGGGATTGGCGGGCAGCGGCGTATAATCCGCCTGCTTGACGAAATCGGCAATCGCCATGCCGCCGCGCCGGCCAAACACCACAAGGTCAACCAGCGAATTCGTCCCCAAGCGGTTCGCGCCGTGACAGCTCACACACGCGACTTCGCCCGCCGCGTACATCCCGGGCAGCACCGTCCAGTTTTCGTCGATGACGACTTCGGCGTTGATATTGGTGGGGATTCCACCCATCGCATAATGCGCTGTCGGCTGAATTGGCATCGGCTCTTTGACCGGATCAACGCCGAGATACGTGCGGCAGAAATCGAGAATGTCCGGCAGTTTCTTTTCTACGTCCTCACCTGTGATGCGGCGCGTTTCCCCCGCCTCTGCAAGGTAGCGGTTGACCGTCGCCGGAGTCACATCGAGATAGACGTAATCCTTGCCCTTGATGCCGTTTCCATCGCGCAGTTCGAGATAAATCGCACGGCTCACCACATCGCGGCTGGCAAGGTCTTTGATGCGCGGCGCGTATTTCTCCATGAAGCGTTCACCGCGCCCGTTGATCAGCACGCCGCCTTCACCGCGCACGCCTTCGGTGATCAAAATACCCATCTTGTAGATGCCTGTTGGATGGAATTGATAGAACTCCATATCCTGCATCGGCACGCCGCGACGATACGCCACCGCCGCGCCATCGCCCGTCAAGCTGTGCGCGTTGCTGGTCACGCTCCATACGCGCCCCCATCCACCTGTGGCGAACAGCACCGCTTTGCTGTGGAAGATGTGGATTTCGCCCGTGCCTAGCTGAAGCGCAACCACGCCAACGCATACGCCGTTGTTCATGATCACGTCAATGACGTGGAACTCGTCAAAGAACGTCACTTCGTTCTTGATGCACTGTTGATACAGCGTTTGCAAAATCATGTGACCAGTGCGGTCAGCGGCATGACACGCGCGGCGAACAGGTTTCTCGCCAAAGTTGCTGGTGTGTCCGCCAAAACGCCGCTGGCTGATGCGCCCGTCATCGGTACGGTCAAACGGCAAACCCATATGTTCGAGTTCAATCACCGCGTCAATGGCATTTTCCGCCAGCACTTTTGCCGCATTTTGATCCGCCAGATAGTCCCCGCCTTTGACCGTATCGAAGGCGTGCCACAGCGGTTTATCTTCTTCCAAATTCCCCAGCGCCGCGCCGATGCCGCCTTGCGCCGTGCCTGTGTGGCTGCGCGTGGGATACAGCTTGCTGACAACTGCGACTTTTGCGCCGCCTTTGCTGGCATACAGCGCTGCCATCAAGCCTGCACCGCCCGCGCCGACGATGACCGCTTCAAACTGATGCGTTTTCATCTCTATTAAAACCTTTGCACAACTTGTTAGAACAACGTGTTCACGATGATTTCATTCGTAGGGGCGCGATATATCGCGCCCGTCATTTCACCCAATAGGACATCCAAAGTCCTCTACGATCCGCTTTCGGCTGTCGCTTCCGAAGTCGCATCGGCAGGCGCGCTTTCGCCGCCATCTACCGGCGCAGCGCCTTCATCTACAGTGTCGCCGCCGTCCGCGCCGCCAACTTCGCCGTACAGTTCCGCCATCGCCTGTTCAGCAATTCGTACCGACTCATCGGTGATGCTTCCCAAAAGCGCGCCGCCGCCTGCCGCCAGCAGCACCACCGCCGCAATTGTGCAGAGATAAATCGCCGCGCGCTTGAGGATTGGGTTAAAGCTGGTGTAATCGGTCAAAACGTAGCGCAGCCCGTTGAAGCCATGCAGCGTGACTAAGCCGAGCAGCAGAATGTCGTAGATGCGCCAGATAGCAACCCCCGCGACAAGATAATTCCAGCGATCCATCACAAATTCAACCGATGTGCCGCTCATGTTGATCTCGGTAGTACCGACGACGGGCGCTCCCTGCACCGACAGCGCAAACACCCCTTGAATGAGGTGGATCATCGCCAAATGACCGAACACCAGCGGGACGATCAACAAGCCGCTGAGGCGCATGAACCCCCACCAAAATTTTTCGATGCGGCTGCCCTGCGCGCGCGGTTTGCCACCCGCGCTCGCTGCCTTCGAGCGGTTGATGAACAACGGCTGCGTGATCACCGCCGCGAACAATGCCACGATCACGGCGACAGCGATGCCGACTGCGAACGGAAGCTGCTCAATCAGGACAAATTCCAATGGAAGCTGCGTTGGGGAATGGGAATAGTGTTCAAGCACATGACCGAACATGATCAAGAACGTGGGGATGAGCAGCAGCACGGTGCCAATCAACACCAATTGGGCGGCTTTTGCCTGATACCGCCATAATTCTGGTTTCGCGTCGAAGATGCCGATGCGAATACCATTGAGCGCGTGATACACCACGCACGCGGTCAGCGCGAATTCGCCAATGGTGAACAGGGGTGTTTGGTAAATGGCAATGGCTTTGACATATAAATCAGGGTAGAAAACCGCCCATGAAGTATCAATCACGTGGAGCGTGAGAAACAGCACTACACCCAAACCCGTGACACGGTGCAGTACCCAGCTCCACTGACCAATCGCGCCGCGATAACGCAGCGTTTCGGTAATCGTGGTGACGAGCGAAGTCAACGTAAAATCTCCATGAATGTTTAATCGTAGTTAGGTGCGTACTTATCCCATGATTATAACACTGCGAAAGCAGGGTCAACATACATTCGCGCTCACATTTCATGATGGACTTATCACGTTAACTGATAGCTCGTTTTCGGCGTGCAAGCCGATGTTCAGTCTTGACGCACGCGGAGCGTGAGAGTACACTTGAGTGCGTTCGGGCGTGTAGCTCAGCTGGGAGAGCGCTACAATCGCACTGTAGAGGTCAGGGGTTCGAATCCCCTCACGTCCATATCTAAAAGCGTCGATCCATTTTGACTTGGATCGGCGCTTTTTGTGTTTATCACCCTTCGGCGCTCTGTAGATTAATCATAAGCGCAGCATCATTTTGCTTCATCTGTCTTTTTGTTCATATTGCCGCTTATTTGTGGCTGGTGGAGAGAGAATGTATGCGCGCCTTACAGTGCTGTGGATGATTTGTCTATCGCTGTTTGCGCTTGGGGCGTATTCGCAAACACGCGGGCAAATGGGCGGTTAGTATTTCCGCAGCGGCGAAGTTCTCGATGAAAAAGTCGTGCTGTCAGCGACAGGGCAAGAATTTTACTTCCCGGAAGTGTACGGGCGCGGCGCTGGGAGTGTATTCACCGTGACTGGCAGCGATGGATGTCTTGATTCATCCCCATAAGGCGATATGTTGATTCGCCCCATCAAATTTGCAACAAGAATCAACATACCGTCGCTCAAATCCACATCCCTATTTGCAAACACGGACATCGTTTATTCTAGAGGGCGCTGCATGTAATACACAATCTTGTGCGGATAATCCGCGTGGACTTTGAGTTCGATGATGAAGCCGTCCGGCAGTCTTTCGGCTTGCATCAACGCCACCACCTGATGTGGATCGATCCCCAAAACCTGCTTAATCTTCAAGCGACCAACGACACGGCGCATGTGCAAAAATGCTGCGGTTTTCGCGTCGGCGGGCTGCTGCGCCAGCAAATCATCCGCGTAGGCTTCACTCAAGAATTGGCGCAGACGATCTTCTTTCCCAACGTTATATAAAAATGTCTGCGCCACAAGGCGCATCCCCGCTTGGCTGGCTTTGAGGGCGTTGGTATCGACAATATCGGTCATGTGAGTTCCTCTTACAAATCAAACACCGCGACGGATTCGATGTGATACGTCTGCGGGAACATATCGATGGGCTGCACGTCGATCAGCGTGTACCCGTGCGCGATCAACCGTTTGGCATCGCGCGCCAACGTCGTCGGATCGCACGACACATATACCACGCGGCGCGGATGCATCGCCGCGAGCGCATCGAGCGCTGCTTCTTTCATCCCCGCGCGCGGCGGATCAACCACAGCGGCATCCGCGTGATCGCCGCGCTTGACCATCAGCGGGAGCGCGTCTTCGATGGTCGCTGCCACCAACGTGATATTTGCGCGATCCATGTGATTGATTTTCGCGTCACGCACGGCGGGGGCATAGCTCTCAATCGCCGTGACTCGCGTCGCGCGATTTGCCATGAACGCGCTGAACAACCCCACCCCCGCGTACAAATCGAGCGCGTGATGAATCTCGCCCATGTCCCCTAAACGGTCATTCACCAAATCAACCAGCGTATGCGCGCCGGACGAATTCACCTGAAAGAATCCGCCCACCGTCACCGCGAAGGTTCTGTTATGCACGTGGTAGCGCACCACGCCCGATCCGCGTAACGGTTTCGTGCGGTCACTATCGGTCAGGACGATGCTCGCGTCCACATCCGGCACATCGATTTTTGCGCGGGGGTCTTTGCGGGTGATTCCTATCGCGCGCGCGCCATCATCGCCTACTTGCAAGCGAATGGTATCCACGCCGCGCCAGCGAAACGGCTTGATCTGCTCGAACAGCGCCAGCACTTCGGGGCGCATGATGTGACATTCGCGGATCGCCAGCGCGCGCGCGCCATCGCTATCGCTCATGAATCCGGGTTCGCCATTCGGGGTAATGTGCAGCGTGACATGCGAACGATACGCCCATGGATCCGCGCTTGGAATCGTTGGATGCACCAGTACATCGCGCAGCCCGCCGATGCGCGCGAACTGCTCACGCACGATCTTTTCTTTATGGACAAGCTGCGCGGCATAGTCGGCGTGCTGCCACTGACACCCGCCGCACTCCCCCGCGCCAAAATGCGCGCATCGCGGATCGACTCGTTCCGGCGCGGGCATGTCGATGCGCTCCACGTGGGCGAAGGCGAAGCGGTCTTTGTCGCGGGTGATGCGCGCCGTGATCGTTTCACCGGGCAGGGCATACGGCACAAAGATCGCTTTGCCGTCGTGTTTGCCGAGCGCGTACCCCGTATACAGCATGTCGGTAATTTCGAGCGAGAATGGATGTGTCATGCCCGGTATTGTAGCATGATGGCGGTGATGCGTTCGATGGTGGCATGGGTGATACGGATGTCCAATCCCAACGTGATCACCCGCGCCGCCAGCGCATCCGCGTGCGGTGTGGCTGTCGCGGGCAAGTCACCACACAACGCGGAACGCATCGCTTGAAGCGACGGATACCAGCGCCCTGCGTCGGTGAGTCCGTTTGTCCACAGCGCGCGAAGCACGTCATCCCGCTGATCAGCTTCAACCAGCACGGGATATTTCCACAGCGGATAGCCCACGCCCTTCCCTACCCGATCCAGCCCCAATGCCGCGTCATACGCATCAACGAGCGCCCGCCGTCGCGTCAGATCGTCGTGCAGCATGTCGAGCGCGTGCGGCAGAGCGCGCCAGCTTGACGCGGATAATCGGTGCGCGGTTATGTCGCGGTACAGGGCGAACAACTGCGGATACAGCGCATTTAAGGCGGGATTTTCAGTCTCGAACTGGTGCAGCGCCCAGTAGAGCTGCTCCCACTGGTAGCACCGCTTGGCAAGCGACGGTGTGAAAACGGGCAGCGCCGCCAAACGCGCTGTGATCGCGTTCGCCAGCACGGGATCACCCGTGAGCGCCGCCGCGCCTACATCGGTATCGATCACCTTTCCCTGTCCAAAGCTGAACACCGCCAGATCGCCCCAACTGCCAGCGGGTTTGCCATCCACATCGATTCCTATCCCCAGTGCAGAATCTTCGATGAGGCGGATGTTTTCGCGCGCCGCCCATTCGCTGATAGATCGCATGGGGGCGGGGATGCCGTACATATGACACGGAATCGCCGCCGCCGCATCGTATCCCGCCGCACGCGCGAACGTCGCCGCCGTGTCAAGCGATTCGGCGGTCACGTTTCCGCTGACCGGATCACAATCCGCGAGAAACGGCACGCCGCCCGCGTTGATCACCGCCCACAGCACGATATAACACGTATTCGCGGGGATGATTACGGCGCTGTCGCGCACATCCCAAATTTCAAGCGCGGTCTGGATCGCTGCCGCTGCGCGTCCGGTGAGGATCGCGTGGGAGCGTCCAGTCAGCGTGCGTAACTGGTGCGCCGCGATCATCGCGGGAATGTGCTGTGAAGGGGTTCTGCGTCGGGTCATTTCATGTTTGAGACGAAAATTGACAGTGATGTTTATAATGTTACACTGTTATCTATTCTCAAGTGATCCTCACACGGATTACGAAGAAACTTATCTTTGGCGGCGATTCGGTCATCATTATCGGGCTAAGGCATTGGCATATTTGAATGAAGACAGTTTCTTTGATAGGTTTTCGTGAGGTAGGGTTTGACAAAAATTCCCCTTATGCCAATGAAGATGCGTTGATTCGTGCTGGACATGTTGGTGTAATGCTTGAGGGAGATGATGCCATTTATGGTTTTCACCCAACCCCAGAAGCCATCGAAGCCGAAGGTGGTATTGAGAATGTCATCAACAAGTTGAAAGATAAACGCGCTGCATACACTATTGACGGTAGGGTTTATAATGATCGCAATGTGTTTGTTCGCGCTGCTGAACTTGCAGAACTGAATACACCTATTCGGTTTGCTTCAAATACGAAAGACCCTGTCGAGTTCTTGGAAGTTTGGCAGTTTGACTTTTCGGTAGATGACGAGGAGTTTTTGCGAATTCGCGATCAACTACTCGCTTATTTTGAGAAGGGTACAATTTCCCCTTATGCGTTTCCAAGATTTAATCCGACTGGGGATAATTGTGCGACCTTTCCGATGAAGATTGGCATTCGAGTTCCTGTGGTTGAGCCACCCGGTCAACTTTCCCTTTACATTCCAGAATTGGAAAAACAGGGAAAACGTTGGCGACCACCGCAGGATATGAATTGAGGATTTGAGTATGCCAACCCGTAAGAATAAGAATCGGCGCTTTACGTTTTCGACAAAAAAGAGTCGTGAAGCAAGCGTTAAAAAGCACGATACTAGCCCACACGCATCTACCAACATGATGGTTGATCAGCCTACAGCTACAATCCGCCGCCGTGCAGCATCCATTCCACACCTAATATCGCGGCGTGATTACTTCCTACAATTGGAACAGCAGTTGAGCCGCCTTGCCTATCTATGGCGCAGTGTTGACGTTGATGATCCAAATGAGGCGCTTATTGTTGAACAATACCAGCGTCTATTGCGTCAAATGGTCGCTGAAGGTTTTGGCGGCCCGTTGGATATTGATGCCGAACTCCCCGATGACTTGATGCCCGACGAGTATCTTAAGCTGCACCGCTAAACAGAACCCACAGCAGAATCAAAAAGCGGGCTGCATCCCACGAGATACAGCCCGCTTTTGATTTCTAGGGGTTAGTTGACATTTTCCGCCGGGACGAAAATGTTGGTCGCTTCACAGGCGATCCACACTTCGACAAATCCATCTTCTGCCGCCCCCGCGTACCATGTGCCGGGGGGCAGATTGAATCCCGTATATGTACTGGCATCCGGTTGGAAGTATGCCAGTGCGCCTGCGGGGATATTTCGCACGCTGAATCCACTCGGCAGCGGGTTCGGGCAGTTGCCAACGGTTGCGGCAAATTCAGTCGTCGTCGTCGGGCAGCTTCCATAGGGTCCGTAGCAGGAATACAGGACTTCTTGCGTTTCACAGTTGTAAGCGACAAACCATTCGGACGTATTTGCCGCGGTGGCGGGCGCGTTTCCGACGGTCGCATACAAACCAATGATCGGGCTGCTCGGCAGTGAAATGAATGGGTAATAATAGCCGCTGTAGACTCCACTGAAATCGCCAATACTTGTAGTCCCATCGAATTCGACAAGGATTGTGCCGTTGGCATCGGTAGCGATACCTGTCTCACGATCCGCTCCACTGGACTCAATGCCGAGATCAAGTCCGGCTTCTGTGCAATCGGAAAAGCTGCTGAGACCAACGCTTGTTGCAGTGACCGCCGCGAAAACAACCGATGCTAAGACGAGAGAGCCGACGAGAACAACGCTCAATGCAAAAATCAAACGCAGGTGTTTCAAGAGAAAATCTCCTTTGCTTCAAATTAACAATCTATCTATCATTATAATGCTATTTTTTCACAAATTGGCATGTATATGACACGCTTCTGCATCGCTGGACTGATCAATATTGAAACCACCGTCCGCGTGGATGGCTTTCCGATTCCCTACACGCCTGTACGCTATCCGTTCTTTGGCGTGCGATCCACTGTCAGCGGCGTGGGCTATAACTTGACAAAAGCCCTGCACACGCTCGGTCATGAAGTCGATTTCTTAAGCCTGACCGGATCAGATGCGGCTGCAACGCTCGTCCATGATGCGCTCCACGCGGATCATCTCCCCGATGCGGACGTGATCCCCGCGCTGCGCGAGACTCCGCAGTCGGTCATCCTGTACGATAGCGGCGGACAGCGGCAGATCAATGTCGATCTCAAGGATATTCAAGAGGCGGCGTATCCACTTGACCGCGCCGAAGGGGCAATCGCGGCGTGTGATCTGGCGGTGCTGTGCAATATCAACTTTGCCCGCCCGCTGATCGCGCTGGCGAAAGCGCTCCACAAGCCGATTGCAACCGATGTACACACGATCAGCACGCTGGATGATGCCTATAACAGTGACTTCATGGCAGCGGCGGATGTGCTGTTCATGAGCGATGAGCATCTCCCCGCGCCGCCAGAGGTGTGGGCGCGTTGGACGCTCGAACGGTTTCCCGCGCGCGTGGTCGTCATCGGCAGGGGAAGCAGAGGGACGTGCATGGGGATGCGAGAAGGGGATGGCTCGATCCGCGTGGGGATGTACCCCGCCGTTGAACCGCCGCGCGGCATCGTCAGCACGATTGGCGCGGGTGATGCGCTCTTTTCAGCGTTTCTGCACGGATACATCTCGCATGGCGATGCGGTGCGCGCCTTACACAGCGCGATGGTTTTTGCCGCCTACAAAATTGGATCAGCAGGGGCGGCGGATGGCTTTTTGAGCGCGGCAGAATTGGAAGCGTTTCGGGCGTGATGATACCCGCTATAACGGCTCGATACGCACGTCGTCGATGTGCAGCGATTGCGCCCGCGTCAGCGGCGTGATCCCCCAGCCGAAGATTCCTTTCGGTACAGCGACAGCGTATTGGTTGTCAATCCATGCGACGAACCCCAACGCCCCGCGTGGACTGTACGGCGATTCCAGCACCAGCCGATCATCCACGTACCAGCGCGCGCCATCTTTCAGCCAGTCAATGCGATAAGTGTGCCGTTCCCCTAACAGCGCCGGATCAAGCGCGCGTTCGCTCACTTTTAGGATCGGTTGGATACGCCGCCACAGCCGCCGATACAGCGATGGGGCGCGCATCAGCAGCATGAGCGCGGGCGCGGTGGGCGCGAGCGCCGCCGCGCGAAGATGCGCCGCGTCGAGTGTTGATGCTTTCCAGCCATGTCCTGCCACATCGAGCGCCAGCCGCATGTCGTTGGGCGGCGCGGCGAAGAAGAACCAGATCGCGGCGGGAAGGCGCGGCAAGCGCCGGGCATCTGGCGAAAAGGGGTGATTCCAAAAGCCGAATCCCGCTGTTCCCGCATACGGTTGATCCGCCCACGCTGTGACCGTCATACGGAGTGGGGGCTGCCATTTCATTGTCCATCCGTGCAATCCGCCGTAATCGCAAATCTGCGCGTTGTGATATGCCCGAAGATTGTCCCCGCCCGTCACCTTGAGATGCAGTCCGTCATGCGCTTCGACTGTTCCTGTGCCAGCCCGAACGATTGCCCAATCCCCGCGTGAGAGCGATTCGTTGTTCACGAAGTTGTCGAACAAATGAGCAGTTCCTCTCTCACATTTTTGACTTTTGCGCTATAATAGAACTATCTTGACCATGAGCGCAAACTCGCACTTGTGTGCGCCCCGCACCAAAGTGCGACCCGCGCTAGCCGTGTGAGCAGGGGAACTTCTGTGGATATTACTTGGTATGGAATGAGCTGTTTCCGCATCGCTGAACGCGGACGTTTGAGTGTCGTCACCGATCCATTTAGCGAAAGCATCGGCATCCCCGTGCCGAAACTCAAAGGGGATATTGTCACGGTGAGCCATGACGAGCCGGGACACAATAACATTGAAGCTGTCAAAGGCGAACCGCGCATTTTGCGCGGACCGGGCGAATACGAGATCGGCGGCGTGTTCATCACCGGGATCGCCATGCACAATGCTGAAACCGGCATGGAAAATGTCGGCTACCTGTTCGATTATGACGGAATCAATGTGCTGCATTTAGGCGATCTTGATCATGTGCCTGATCAGTCGGTGGTGCAAGAATTAGGTCAGGTGAATGTGCTGCTGATCCCCGTCGGCGGGGGACGCGGACTGCGTGCCGCCCAAGCTGCCGAAGTCGTCAGCGTGATCGAACCGTATTTCGTCATCCCTATGCACTATGAACTACCCGGCTTATCAGTCACGCTTGATCCTGTCGATAAGTTCATGAAAGCGATGGGCGTAAGTAAGAGTCTAGAGGCTGAAACGCTCAAAGTCAGTGCAAACGATCAACCAGAGCAGCCGCAGGTGATTGTTTTGCAGCCGCAGATGGTGTTGAATACACAATAAGCCATCGAGCAGAATACGGAGATCGGAAATGTCCGTGAAAATCCTGATGAATTGGGATATCAAGCCGGGACGCGACCAAGAGTATTTTGAATTTGTGGTGCGGGAGTGGGTGCCGGGGATTCAGAAATTGGGCATTCAGCCCACAGGAGCATGGTACACCGTATACAGCCGCAGCAAATCCCCGCAGATCACGACGGAAGCGATTGCCAAAGACGTGACGACCATGCGCGGAATACTCGACAGCGCCGAATGGCAGTCCCTATTTGACCGCTTGCAGGATTACGTGCAGAACTACAAGCAGAAGATCGTCCACGTTACGGGCGGCTTCCAGATGTGAATCAAAACACCCGCCGGAATGAACCCCGCGCGGGTGTTTTTATCCACGCAAAATAGGAGATTAATCCGCCGCAGCGCCAGCCGTTGAGGCTTCTGCTTTCGCCGGGGCCGGGACGGACGCGGCGGGGCTGTCTGCGGGTTTTGCCGCGCTCGATGTATCCGCTTTGGTATCGGCAGGTGGCGCAGCCATTGTGCTGGACTTCCCCTTGCTGTCATTCACATAAAAGCCAGAGCCTTTGAAAATAATGCTCGTCGGCTGGACGATACGAACAACCCGCTGCCCCGTTTCAGGATCAATCGTCAGCGGATCGTCCAAAAACTTTTGCTTGAAGTCGAAGGTCGTTCCATCTTCACGGCGATATGTGTATACAGGCATGGTGGTTCACTCTCAAGAATCGAACACAATTAAGGCAGTGGATTTGATGCGCTTCCACAAGCCTTTCTTACGGCGCACCATCCATCATGATATATCACGTTTTGTTAGAAAGTCTATAGTGCCGACCCTTCATCTGAAAAATCTGATGAATTTTTTATCTTACCCGCCCGCTTCCGGTGTTTCTGCGGGCGCGGCATCTTGTGCATCGACTTCTTCCGTTGCGACAGGCGGCGTTACATTATCCCCCGTCGGCGCGGCGCTTCCGCCATACCATGTGAAGTAGATCGCGATGCCCAATGCTGCCGTAATCAGCCACAGCGCCAGCGTCGTCCGCATCCAAATTTTGATGTTGGCAGCCCATGCCCACCCGCGAATGATCTTTTCGCCCCACATGCGGATCACGATATACGTTGCGAGAATTTGCGCGGTTATACCCGTGAGCGCGTGCAGCGCCGGAAGCAGATACGCCGGTTGGCTTAAACCTTGCGGAATTTCTGGCGCGACGGAGCGTGTAAACGACACAATCATGACGAAGATGATCAACACCCAGTTCAATAGGGCGATACTCGTCATGGTCAGCTTATGATGCGGTTCAAACCATTTGCGCCGCGCGAAGAAGAATCCGATCAACATGCCCGGTACCAGCAAAAAAATATACGCCATCAGCGTGAGGTCGGACGTAAAGCTGGCATTTGTGCCTAAAAATCCCTGTGCATCCATGTGCGATGATTCCCTTTGTGACAAAACTGCGCCTGTCTCTTGATGATACGGATTTCTCACAAAGGCGCGAGTGGGCGCTCTATTCGCTTTTTCGCATCGGCAAGGTGTATTGGCGTGGGACAATTTCACCGCGCCTGCGTGAGGGATCATAGTCGGGATTATCCCACACGATGACCGCACCCCATCCCATCGATTCGCTGTCGCGCAGATAGTTCGGAATCACGGCGAGCGGTTTGAATCCTTTCTTGATCTGTTTGGTGAGGTTCGTGTCGAATAATTCGCCCGCGACCACCCGTCGAATATAGTCGTCCGGCTTGATGGGACCATATTTTTCCGTGTTTTGGCGGTAGCTGATTAAGCCGCTGCCCGCGACCATGCCGCGTAGGTTAAGATCGCGCGCTACGTTAAAGCGGGCATCCATCAACGCCCCGCCGATACCCCGCGAGTGAAAGTCATTATCGACACAGCTTTCCACACCGTACATCCAATCCGCAGTGGGATCATGTTTGTGCAGCCAGCCGTTGTCAATTGTGGTGAACCAAGGTTCGATAAACGGCTTCGCGGGATCAAACGGGAGCATCATGCTCACCGTCAAGCCGATCACGCGCCCTTGATACAGCGCGACGAACTGCCCGTGTGGGAACAATTCGATATGGCGGCGAAACTGTGCGGGGCTAAAAAGTTCTGAATCCGGCTCATCTTGTTTGACACCGTATACGCGCTCCATGAGCGCGGTTTGCTGTTCGGCGTGTTCCGGCAGTGAATTGATAATTGTATAAGTGTCCATACGCAAATTGAATCAGTAGTGAGGCTAAAACTCAATCGTATCGTAATCTTGGCATAGGTAAACGCGACCCGAATAGGCGGACTGCGCTTCGCTTATCCACCCATCGATATTTTGATACGTGGGCGGGGGATAGTGAATCAAATACAGCGCCCCAACATTCGCCTGCGCGGCAGCTTCTCCGGCTTGGCGCGCACTGCTGTGCCCCGGTCCTTTGCCTGCCGATTCATGGATGAGTATATCGGCGTTTTGCGCCAGCTCGATAATCCCCGGCACGGGTTCGGTATCGCAGCTATACGCCAGCACCTGCCCGTTGATCTTGTTCTCGATTCGCAGCCCAATCGTCGGCAGGAAATGTTTAGTCAGCCATGCGGTAATGCGGAAATCGTCATTTTCCAGCACAGGGGCGCGATCCTGTTCCGGCACGCGCACATAATCGACCTGAAAAGGGTTCGGCAGTTGATCCCACGCGCAGGCAAGCAGCATGGCATCGACTTGACGTAAACAGCTATCCAACCCGTACAGCCGCAGGGGATTGGCACGGCGCAGCAGCCACATCTCGGTCATAAAGTTGGGCATCCCAGCGATGTGATCGGCATGAGCGTGGGTGAGGATGATGTCTTGGATATCCTCAAATTGGATACTGAGGCGGGGGAACTTGGGCAGTGGGTTCGATCCACAGTCGATGAGGATAGGGGAACGTCCGTTTTCTCCACTGATGAGAAAATGGGTGTAATCGTGCTGTGCGTCCGAAAGCGCCGCTGAAGTGCCAAGCAGTGTCACCCGCGCCATGAAGTCCCCTGTCTGATACCGGATGCCGTGCGCGGGAAAGCATACCCATGCACGACCAATCACGCCATTATAAGATGAACGGGGGCGGATTGCAGGTTTGGGTTTAATTTGCCGAAGCCATGTCCGTTGATGTCCGTATTTTGCAAACGGTGATGTGGATTTGAGCGACGATATGTTGATTCACCCCGTCAATCTTGCGGCGCGAATCAACATATCCTCGCGTGGGGATTAATCGGAATCAATCCCCGGCGAGGTCGAGCGAGAACTCCATTTGAGTCTCCGGCGCTTCGCTGTTTTTGGCTTTGCGGCGTTTCTTCTTCTCGGTTCCGGTAAGCTGCTTGGGGAAAATTTGATTGGCATCCACATCGCGGATGCTTTGAATCTTCCCAAGATACATCGACACGGAAAAATCTTGATAGATCGAAGGCTTTACGCGCTCCAGCTTTTGCGTTGCA
>DAOTZD010000014.1:0-36825 GCA_034434595.1 Anaerolineae bacterium | reverse complement strand
AGGATGCGGACGATTTCCGTCTCGCTGTACCGCTTGCCGTGTTTCTGGTTGCTCATCTGAGGGTCCTTTCGTACCTTTATTCTACGATTGGACTCTCACTCCTTTTGGCTCAACTTTCTGGGGGCAGGTCAGAGATAATCGTCCAATTCTCGGTGCTACATATACTGATGTGGATGAGCAAGGCTTACGGTATATGCGCCCAGATATACAAGCAACGTACCATATGGGGGTATATGGTGGATATCTTCGACAGTTTGAAGCTGAGCTTATCGATGGGAAAGCCATTTGGCATAGATTTGGCTTTGATGAAGAAGAACTCGTTTTGTCAGAACTTGACAAAGGCGTACACCGAGTTATTCAACATGAAGACTATTGGCAACCTCTTGTAGACCGTTTCGTTGACGTAACTCGTGAACGTAGGGAGGTTGTTGATCCACGTTTGGTTAGTTTGATCGCTGCTTACAATCAGAAGCATGCACGCGATATTGAAGATTATATTCGACGTAAACATGGACACATGAAGACGTTGATTGCAGTTTCAGAAGACGGAGAAAATGCAGGACGTAATTTACGCGAATTCAAACGGGGACGACATGATATCCTCATTACAGTGAACATGGCTTACGTTGGTTATGACTACAAACCAATTTCGCAGATTTTGCCCCTCACAGGATATCGATCAACAGCATATTTGCGCCAGTTGGTTGCCCGTGGATTACGTGTAATGCCAGACATCGAGTTTGAATCACAGTTCTGTTATGTTGTTGCTCCCAATGATCCCGAAATGTCCAAATTTGTCGATGTTTTACGTCAAGAAAGTCGGCAAGGTATTAGAGAACGCACCGATGTGATTGGGCGTGAAGGCGTGAGTCGATTGAACCCAATGAGTCCCACAGGTCATGTAGAGAAGGCTTGGGTAACTAACATAGAGAATAAATCCTTAGATCCAAAAGGCGATCTGGAAGGTGAAACTCGTGAAGTGATAATCCAAGTATTGCAAGAAGCTAGGCTTAGTGCTCCGCCAGCAGCCTTTTACGCCGCAATTCAGCGATTTAACGAGGAACAAGATAGGCGGCAGATTTCACCTAAACAAGTAAGTGCTCCGCAGCTAACAGAACGTGAAAAGGAGAACGCTGCAAGAACAGTTTTGCAGCGCTTAGCCAATCAATGTGATTTTCTTATTGGAGCGGAACCCGGCAGAACTAATAAGGATTTGTTTGGGATTTATCGTAAACCAATATCAGCGTGTACGCTACCAGAAATTGAGGAACGTATTTCGCTTGTCGAGCGTTGGATTAGTGAAGCAAGGCAAAAATGAAAGATTCTAGAAATGTGGTGCGGCTTGACTCCCGCACTTTAATGCATGGAGAAGTTAAACAAAGCGGTGGCGATCCATCTACACTATTCGAAATTTTGGAGGGTATCGTTGCGCGCAAAGATTGGGAAATTCTTGTAGATGACAGTGGACTGCCAGTCGGTAGTTTTCGCCGGTTTTTGGAAGCTCCGCTTCCTGTAGGTTGTGGAGTTAAAGCAGATAAAATTTTGGCGTTGCTTCAGGTTGAACATCGATATGAGCAAGATCAAGACTATGCTGCTCGAATGGCAAAACTCCGAGATGATGTACAACGATTGCTTGCTCTTGAAAGCCCGCCACTAAACGACAATGGTGTAAATCAGTATTCTGGGTCTGATACATCAGACCCAGAATCGAGAGAGAGCCCTATCTCTAAAAAAGGCGGTACATCTAGGGTGTACATCATCGCACGTTTGAAACGCGATGCACCGGATATTGCAGAATTGGTAATTAACAAAGAAATTAGCGCGGCGGAAGGTAAAAGAAGATTAGATGCACGACTAAAAAAACCTCAACCCAAAACTATCAATTTGAATATTGATGATGAAGGGGAACTTGTAGAGATTCTACTGGAGAATCTTGATCGAAAAGCATTGCAGAATTTGATCAAGCAGTTAAGTGATAAATTGTAGAGCAAATGAGGCAAATTCTTCAATTCCCCGCTTTTCTCAATCGCCATTTACAACTTCCCCTCGCGTAAAATCTGCGTCACCCACTTTGGATGTGAGAAGCCAAGCCCACTTTTATTCCCGCAATTCCCTCAAAATCACTTCGACTTCATGCGCGTCGCCATACGTCGTCCCGCCGCTGCTAGTACACCCGCTCGAAATATGCCCACCCTTGCAAATCGGGCGGCTCGATTCCCAATTCGGTCAGCATCGCTTTGATCTGCTCGCGGTGTTCGTGCGCGTGTTCGATGACTTGCACAAACAGGAGCGCTGTCGGCATCGGGCGCAGTTCGCCGTTATCCCATTCGATCTGCACCGTGTCTTCCGCCTTGATTTTGTGCGCCCATTCGATCAATCCCGCGCCCGTTGCCCGCAAAGAGTCCGCGATTTCACCAAGCGTCATATCCGGCTCATTTTCGGGTCGAACACGGCGCTTGCCTGTGCTGATGCGGGAAAAATAGCCCTGTTCCGCGCGCGTGATATGCTGAAGCGTGACAAAAATTGACCCATACGCCCACACCTTCGAGTACGCCAACTGCTCCGCCGTGAGCGCGCGACACGCTTCGACAATCTGCAAATTCGCCCATACATGATGCTGAAACAATGTCGTAAGTACATCGCTTGAAATCATCCGTTTTCCCCATTCCCGCTGTTAAACGCCAACACTTTATGCCAATCGATCAATCCGTCAGGCGTGCAGTAATCGAGCCGCATTTGTTCAACGAGCGCGCCTTCCACCTGCGCGCGTTCGGCGCTAAAACTGCGATTCTGGTATGCTGCGCGCACGCCGATTCGGTCAAGAATCTGCAAATACAGTGCCGCATCGCCCGATACAAACGTCCAAAAACTTTGTCCCATCTTGGCGATGTACAGCCCTTTATCGACATCGGCGCGGCTGCCATAGCACATGCCCAATACCGCGCGCAGATTCAAGCGGCTGTTGGCTTGACGCTGAATTTGTATCGCGTTGCGGAAATTGATCTCTAAACTTTGATATTGGCTGCTGTTGCCCCAGTTATAACCGGACTTGATAGCGACCAGATAGCGCACGCCATCGTCATCAAATTCGAGAGCGATCCCTTTAGCGGACGACTTTCGCCCGTCACACGTCATCGCGGAAATGTAAATCGCCAGCGATTCGAGAAAATCGCCAAACTTTTCTTCTTCCGACGACGATAACCGCGCATCGAGCAGAGCAGGGATCAATTCGCTGGGGGTATTAAAATTTCGGGCGCGGAACAGAAATACATTTTTCTTCGGCAAATTCGCCAAGCGAACATCATTGAGCGTCCGGTGTTTGCCTTGATAAAACAGGTCAACTCCCGCGTCAATAAATTCGTAAATCGCGTCGTATTGCAGTGGTCGCATTAGGGCACATCCAATTTTTCCCCGAAGCGCGTTCCCATTGTCCGCATCGCGGCAATCGCACAGTGTTCGCTCTCTTTTTCAATGCCGACGTGATACCGCCCCAACCCCTTCGCCGCGACATTCGTTGTCCCCGACCCCGCAAACGGATCAAGCACCACATCCCCCGGTTGGGTGAACAGCTTGATAAACCACGAAGGCAGCTCCAGCGGAAACGCCGCGCTGTGTCCGCGATTCGACGTTTCGGTTGCCATGTGCAGCACATTGGTCGGGTACACCATTTCGCGCCCCACCCAATTCGCCACTTTTTTGCCAAACCCGCTGCCCACTTTCGATTCGTCGCGCACTTGGTCAGTTTGGCTCAAATTCCGCAGCCGTTTATCCGCCCAATCACCCATCGGCACCATCACCGCATCTTGATACATGGCGAACTTGCGATCTTTGGTGAAGTGTAAGCACCGTTCCCACGAATCGCGGAAGCGGTTGGGCCATTTGCCCGGATACGAGTTCTTCTTATGCCAGCAGTATTCTTCCGTCCACAGCCAGCCTTGCTGCCGCATGGCGAGAATCAGTTCAATCACATACGTATGCCTTTCCCCGTTGACCACGCGCTCTTTGATGTTCAGCACGAACGATCCATCCGGTTTCAGCACGCGATACAACGCCCCCGTGATCGGCAAAAACCACTCAACATATTCATCGGGCGATACGCCGCCATACGTTTTCGTCCGTTGATCGGCATATGGCGGAGAGGTCACGATCAAGTTGACGCTCTCAGGCTCAAACAACGGCAGCACCGTTTCTGCCATGCCGTGATAAATCGTGTTGTAGTGCGGGTACAGAGCAGGATCGCGCTCCAGCATCGGGCGTTCGGAAATCAGCGGCAGTTGAGTCGCAATCATCGCATCACACGTTAAATAGTTGTTCTAGGCATAGCCGATATTCTATCACCTTTGGAAGATTTGCGGGGATTAAACATAGGGGCGTTTAGCGCATGGCATCAAGGATAAATGCCTAATATGATGCATAATGAAGCAGTAAACGATACAAGGAGTCGCACATGGCGATCCCACAACCTACAGTGAAACCGACGTTAACTCGGTCAGAATTTGAAGTCTTTGTTCGGCTGCCTGAAAACGAAGAAAAGAACTGGGAATTCATTGATGGAGAGGCTGTCGAAAAAATGCCGTCGAACCCTTACTCGTCGTGGATTGCCGCTCAAATTATTCATGCGCTCATCCAACATCTTCGTGAGCATCAACAGATCGCGTATGTCACCGGTGAATCCGCAGGGTACTATGTTGGAGAAGAAGTACTTGCTCCCGATGTTGCCTATACAACCGATCCGCTGGTCGATGAAGGCTTTCAACCAAACCCACCAAAACTGGCAGTCGAAGTCGTGTCGCCTACGGATAAAAGTGCAGACATCCGGCGGAAATTGGTCAAGTACATGGATGCTGGTGTGACGGTTTGGGTCATCTACCCGCGTGAGAAAATCGTCGATGTGTGGTCGCCCAATGGACTGCCCCAGACCAAAGGGATCGACGACGTGCTGACCGCGCCCGATCTGCTGGCGGGATTTTCGATCTCTGTGCGTGAAATTCTTGGGGCATAAAGCGGGTTTGGCAGGCTGGAATCTGTACACAAACCAATTTAAAACCTTCACCGAAAATATGTCACACGATTTCAAAAACGGTCATATGTGGACACATCTTCTCTCAAAAATTATCTGCGCCACAACTGACATATGACACATCCCACCTAACGCGCAGCATGACTCCCCTCCCCGAATTCGGAGAGGGGTTGGGGGAGAGGTTAACTCCCCCTCTCTGCCAGCAGAGAGAGGCAGCGAAACAAGTTTCGCCGGGGTGAGGGGGATTTTTAACTCCCCGCCCGCACAATCTGCACGATCACCTGTGCGTCCGCTTGATTGCCCACTTGATCGAACGCTGCCGCCGTGAACACTTCTTCGCCCACACCGTCGATGCGCCACTCAAACCCGAATGGGAACGACTCATCCGAACCCAAGAACTCCCCGTTGTGATAGAACTCCACGCGGTTGAGCGCGTAATCATCTTGCACATTCGCCAGCAGCTGAACCGTCGTATCGCCGGGGAAACGATACACCTTGCCCGGTTCGCTCGAATCCAGCGTGATTGTCGGCGGCGTGTTATCAACCGTCACTTGTATCGCTTCGCTCTCGTACTGATTATCCGTCGTCACTGTCACCAGCAGCAGCGTATACAGTCCGCTTAACCCGCGGGTATCCCACACCCCAAGCGGTTGATCGGGATTGTACGTCGTCTGCTGCGGCGTAATGTCGATCCACGTCGTCGGGTTCAGCCCTTCGCCATAGCTCAATTGAAAGTATTGCAGCCCCGCTGTATCCAGTTCGCCGCGTACTTCGACCAGCCCGCCCACATACGCGAACAGCCCCGGCGACAAAATCCGCACACTGTCGAACAATTCCGGGCGGCTCACCGTATCATAGTCCTCTGGCGGAAGCGGTTGATTGTTCGCCCTCCACCAGTCCATCGCTTCGTCAGGCGGCACGAAGTACACCGCGTCCTGTCGAAACTGCGCGGCGGTATTCGCCGTTGCCCGCTGACCCGTTTGGCTGTTGATCTCGACGGTCTGCCAGTAGGTATCCTGCTGGCGCGGTTCTGTCCCTTCCATGAACAATTCGCTTTCCACCGGACACACCCCGTTCGGCAGCAGACCGCTTTTATCGCACACGCGCGTTTCGATCACCTCGTCGGGGCGAATCCACCCCCCGCCCACCATGCCATCGCGCGTATACAGGTAGTCCATCACGGCGCGCCACACACTCGCGCTTCCCCGCAGCCCATACGTGTCGAGTAGTAACGCGCTCGCGTCTGTGCGACCAAGATGCACGCCCACGACAAAATCGGGCGTGTACCCGACGGTCCAATTATCCCGCCGATCTCCCGTCAAACCATTGACCACCGCCGTGGGGCGCGGCGCATCCAGCGGACTGCCTTGCCCCGTAATTCCCCACCGCGTTTCTTGATCCGCCAGAATATCCGTGATCAAGTACGCCAGCCCCTCTTGCAGCAGGATGGTGCAGGTTGCGAACGTCCCGCAGCGCGCCGCATCCTCAGTGTCATATTCCCATAGGATATTCCCATCCGCGTCTTCAATCCGCAGCACCGCTACCGGATCGCGCCCACGATACCCGCGTGATAACGGTTCGACTTGCACACCGCGCATGTGTCCCAACGACGCGAACACCGAATACGCATATGTAATATCTAGCGCGCTCACTGCCCCGCCGCGTTCCAGCAGCATCAAATCCGCTTCGTTCTCGTCCAAGCTGTTGATGCCGATCTGGTGCGCTGTCCGTAGAACGCTCCCCATCCCCTGTCGATACGCCACTGAGGCGGCGGGGGGCAGCCGCCCCGATCCGAACGCATCGCGCAGATTCATCACCCCGCGAAACCGTCCATCAGGATTGGGGACGGTGTAGATCAACCCTTCTTGCGCGCCCGGGAACTGCGTCGGAATGTCGAACACCATCGTTGCCGGCGTTTCAAGGCTGTTCCCGCCATTGAACCCTTCCAGATACACAATCGGCAGCAGCGTTATCCCCGGTTGATCCGCCACTGTCGCACCCGCGCCGACCATCGCGCGCAGTTCGCCCGTGCGCGCATCGATCACGACGATGCGCCCGTCATCAGGAAAAGCGCCATCGCCCGTTTGAATCGGCGCGTCCGATCCGGGCAGTAGCAGTCCGCTAAAACACGCCGATCCGTCGGCGGCGCTGTTCGGTTCCGGCAGATTATTCAGCCGCGCCAATTGAATCGCCAGCGCGCATTCCGCTTGATAGTGCAAATCGACATCCAGCGTCGTGATGATATTCAGCCCGCCCGCGCTGCTTGCGCCCGCCACCAAGCGCGCGCCATCCAATCCGAGATCGGTCAGGATGCGTTCCGCCTGCCGCCGCGCATACACTGTGAAGTCCGGCGCGATTTGCGGTAAAAATGCCGTGCTGCGCTGCACCCGTGTCACCACCGCAGCCGCCGCTTCGTAGCTCTCTGGCGTGATCTTGCGCGTGTTCAGCAGCATTCGCAGCGTATCTTGCTGGCGACCCCGCGCCGCTGTTTGATTGTCAAAGGGATTGTATTGTGGGGCAGTCGGAATACTCGCCAGCAGCGCCGCCTCATCGAGTGACAGATCAACCGCGCGCTTGCCCAGATAAATCTGCGCCGCCGCTTCGATCCCGTAGGCTTCGCTGCCGTAATACGTCGTATTCAAATACCATTCGAGCAGTTGTTCCGGCGAATAGCGCCGCTGTAGTTCCGCCGCCAGCGCGATTTCATGCGCGCGCCGTTCTGCTGTCGTCGGCAGCGATCCGCTGGCGCTGTTCACCGCGATACTGCGCGCTAACCGTCCCGGAATCGAGAAGTCCGGCGGCGTGGCGGCGATCAAGTAATTCTCCCAAATACCCAGCAGCATCCCCGCCGCGTCAAAGCCCGTCGTTTCGTAAAAATCCGGGTCCTCAACCGCCAGCGTCGCGTCGATCAAATACTGTGGCAGCGTATCCAGCCGCACCCATTCGCTGCTGCTGTTCAGCGGGTCTTGCAGTTCGTGGATCAGCCGTTCGCCGCTTCGGTCATACAGCCGTGTGACATTTCGCGCCGTATTCGCCGCGTTGATCGCCTGCACACATCCCGCCGATTGTGCGTCATTCTCCAATCGACACGCCAGCGCCGCTGGCACATCATCGCTGGCGTTCAAATACACTACCGCCGCGCTTCCCATCGCCACGCCGCCCGGCAGCACGATCAGCACAAACGCCAGCCCGCCAAAAAACAGTGACCACATGCGGCTGGTCGCCTGTGCCTGCTGTTTGCGTTCTTTGCGTCGTCTGCGCCGCCGAATAATCGTGACGGCGCGGCTCTGTTCAGGGATGGATTGTGATTTTGATGCGTTTGCCACGCTTACAGTCCTTGTACTACTTCTATCTTGCCTAGCTATTGTACAAGGTCTGCCTCTTTATCGCGCAAAGGTACGATTGCGGACTAGAGCTGGGTCTTGACCCCCGCCTTACAAAAGAAAGGGACAAGCAATCGCAGTTATTTAAGATAGAGCGGGATTTTCGAGAATGCCGACGATTTGAAACCATTCGGGTTCGGTATCGGGATTGCGTTCGATGATCATGCCGAGTTTACGCATAACACCGATGGATGCGTGATTGTCGTATGCAGTGGTGGCGACAATGCGCTTGAGATTCATCTCGGTGAAGGCGTAGTCGATGAGCGCGCGCGCGGCTTCGGTGGCGTAGCCGTGTCCTTGATGCGCGGGGTCAATCAACCAGAACAATCCCATTTCCGGCGACATGAGCTTGTGCAGGGCGGGGCTGTGAACAGCGCGGCGGGTTTGGAAAAAGGGCAGCCGGTCAAAGAGCGAGAAGCTCTGCACCAAGCCCACCGAGCCGATTAACGCGCCGGATTGTTTGAGCACAATCGCGCGATCTCCATAGGGCGGCTGGTAGAGTTCGGAAAGGGCGCGGTAGCTCATGATTTGCCATTCGAGCCAATGGCGGCGTTCATCGAGCGAGATTTCGCCAAACCCCGCGTTGGCGATGGGGTGATAGAGGGCGAGATCGTCCATGACGAACTCACGGATGGTCAATCGTGGGGCATCGAGTGTGAAACGGGGAAGGGGCATGATGGGCAATCCTGACGTTATTCTGACATTCGGGTGAGCAGTTGTCCGTTATTGTAAGTGTATACGGTACAGGCGTGTGATTGTGTCGTGAAGCAACTATTTGCTATACTCGGAAAAATCATCACGCTTTTTGTTATACGTTCTTATGCGCGGCGAAATCGCCTCCCATAGGCACAACACGCGCGCTACGCGCGGCAAGGAGTACGACATAATGCGTAGATCGGCGTTCTGGCTGCTCATAAGCTGCGCTGCCTTCATCATTGTAATCGTGTGGGGTGGCGCACAAGTTGTATATGCGGCATCGCCACAGTTCACTAGTTTTTTACCGGCTTCGCCTGCAACCTATGAAGCGGGAAGCCTTATTGATATTCAAGTTTTGGCAACGGATGCCGACCCCGGTCAAACAGACACGCTGGTGTATTCGTTAGGGGGCACTTTCCCATCCGGGATGGTCATGCTTCAGCCGGATAGTCCGGGTAATCCCGCCGATATTGTGTGGGAGCCAGACCTTGGCGATGTGGGCACCTATAACTTTACAGTATTGGTTGAGGACGTAGATGGCAACATTGACTCTGAGCCGTATACGTTGATTATCACCGCGCCGGGGACACCGACGAATACTAACACCCCGACGATCACCAATACGCCGACAGAAACCAGCACACCGACGGACACTATCACGCCCGGCGGTCCAACGCTGACTTCATCGCCCACGTTCACTGCGACCGCTTCGCCCACGCAAACGCCGATCATCATCATTGTGACAGCGACCTTTACGCCGACACGATCCCCCACGCCAAGCCCGACGCGCACAGCGACATTCCCGGCGCTGCCAACGTTTACGCCGATCCCGACCAACACGCTCATCCCAACGGCGACGTTCATTCCGCCGCTGCCGACGCGCACGCCGCTGCCGCGTCCTGCCAACGCGGGGGCGTTCATCCCGCTTGGCGATGGCACAGTGCGCTTTGTCGTCAACCGCGACGGTGTGAACGTGCGGATTATCCCGGCGATAGGCGCGCAGTTGGCGGGGATCGTCAACGCGGGCTACACCAATGTCGCGGACGCGATCAGCGGGGATGGCGAATGGCTGCGCTTTGAATTTGAAGGCGGCGATGCATGGATTGGTTTCCCGACGATCAGCGTATACGAAGGCGATTTGAATTCGCTGCCTGTGGCTGATCCGCGCACGATTCCGTATGGCGGGTTTGAGAATCCGCTGGCAGGCTTGACGAGCATGACGAGCGAATCGCAAGCGCGTTCGGCGTTCCGCGGGGTGTTTGTGCGTTCGGGTCCCGGGTTGGGATACGCGCGCTTGGCAGCGACGACGCTTAACGCGCAGTTTGCGACGTTTGGGCGCAACCGCAGCGGCACATGGGTGCAGATCAACTATGAAGGCACACTAGGCTGGATCGCCACGCAGTATCTTGAGTTTGTGACTCCCGGCGGCTTGAGCGCGTTACGCGCGGGCGGTATTGTCGCGGAAGCCCTACCGTACAGCGAAAATACTTATGGCAGCTACACCGATATTTTGCGGCTGATTCTGTCGCGCATTGAACTGGCGATTCCGTCGCTGGAAGGGGCGCGCGCGCGCTGGACAGCGGTGGCGCTTGGCGGCACGCTCCAATGCGGTGATTATCCGGTCAAACCGACGGACTACAACGTGCCGATTCCGGTGCTGGCGGCATTCTTTGGCGAGCTTGACCCGATTCAGAGCGATTTCAATTTGGCGATGGGCTTGCTGCGGCAGTCGATTGACCTGCTGGAAGCATCGTGTGAAGGCAGACTCGCGCCAGACGCGGGGACGACTCAACAGGCGCTCGACTTGATTAACCAAGTGGATGCGCTGTTTGCCGAACTGCGCCGCCGCCTGCAAGAATTGATCCCGCCGATTCTGGAATTCGACCCGAATCAAGCGTGCTTGTTCTCGTTCAACAACCGCGAACAGGTCGTCAACCGTTTGGTGATCAATGTCGTGCAGTCGTTCACGTTCAACCGAGATCGGTTCGTCAACGGTTTCTGCTTCGATGGCGAAGTGGGGCGCACGTACAAACTCGAAGTGCTGGCATTCCGCGGAAATGCGCGTCCGCGTGTGTCGGTGAGTACGTTCGATAATCCGACGAACTTCATCGCGGTAGGCAGCGCGTCATCGGAACGGACGCTGGTCACACTCTCGAATATTCTCGCGCCGTCCACGGGACGGTATCTGGTGATTGTGAGCGACTTGGAAGATCGTCCAGTGCCATTGGACAGCGAGATCGCGATTTTGCTGACCGATATTACGGGCGTGACGAGCTTCGCATCCGTCCCGAATTTGAGCATTGACGCGGCGGGGAACTTGATCGTCGCGCCAGTCCCGAATTCGAGTGGGGTGCCGGGTGCGCCGGGCGCGATAAGCACGCCGGGGGTGGGCACGCCTGCGACGTTCTTCTGCCCAAATGTGACGTATACCTGCGCGCAGTTGCAAGCCATCGGCGGGAACTGCGATATGGCGCGGGCGTGTTTGGCGCAAGGGAACACATCGCTTGACCAAGACACAACTCCGAACAATGGTATCCCGTGCGAAAATATCCTTTGCACAAGTGATCCCAACGCGCAGTTCGATTTTAACAGCGGGGATCGATAAGCAGCGATTACCCTGACCCCCTAACGAAAACCTGCCCTCACCCCCGACCCCTCTCCGTTAACGGAGAGGGGAGCGTGCAACCCGTTATCGCACAGGATTGTGGGAGCGGGGGCGGGTTTTCGCCGGCAGACATGCCCTAAGCTGGGATGTATGCGGACGGCTCACGGACGGGCAGTTCGCGAACCGCCCCTACAATTGAAAACTTACCCCCCGCCCTTGACGCGCGGCGATGTGCTGTCACAATTGACGCAGATTTTGTCCGCGAATACACCGAAAATCGACTCCAGCATATGTCTGAACAATCAATGACAACACCCTCTGACCGTTATGATTCGACACGCCGCGCGTGGGAAGACATCTGGGATACCGCGTCGGTGGATGTTGAACTCGAAGCCGTTGAATACGTCCGATCTCAAGAGACAATACGCCTGTATCAGCCATTTTTGCCGACGGACGCGCCGATCCTTGAGGCGGGGAGTGGTTTAAGCGCGGTAGTGATCACCCTACGCAAGATGGGATACCGCGTGTTTGGCATGGATTATGCCGTGAATGCGCTGCACACCTCTCATGCGTATGATGCTACACTGCCGCTGCTGGCGGGCGATGTGCATCATTTACCATTCGCGGATAATTCGCTTGGCGCGTACTTGAGCTTCGGCGTGCTGGAACATTTTGAACACGGGATGGGTGCTGCGCTGGCGGAAAGCTACCGTGTGCTGCGACGCGGCGGCGTGCTGGTGCTGACAATTCCTTATCCGAACGTCGTCAACCGTTTGGTGGCGTGGCGGCGAAAAGCGCAGGGCATAAGTACGCTCACCGACGACGACTTTTACGAAAGCACATACACCCGTGATCGACTGGTGGGGGAGGTCAAACGGGCGGGGTACAGAATCGAGCGCGTTGCACCGACGAGCCACAGTTATACGCTGTGGGGATTGGGCGGTGTCTTCCGCGCGCCGGGCTATTACAAGACGAGCGCGCTTGCCGAGATGATCGGCGGGGCGCTGCGGGTGACTTTGCCGTGGGCGTTCAACTTTACGACGTTGGTGGTAGCGAAAAAATAAACAGAATCGTGCAAACTTGAATCAGGGCTGTAAAAAATTATGACGCTGGATGAAATCATCATGTAGAGTGTTTGTTATGAAATTTGTAATGAACACCGTGTGATGCGAAGGAGTTCATCATGGCGCATAAAAAAGCGCTGCATCTAGGGTTGTTGATCGTACTGCTTGTTTCGATGTTTGTGTTCGCGGGGGCGGCGAGCGCGCAAATCCGTGACCGCGATGGTGACGGCGTGCCTGATGCGAGCGATAACTGCCCGACTGTGCCGGGTTCTGCGGCGAACGCGGGCTGCCCGGGCGCGGATGACCGCGATGGTGATGGGGTCGCGGATTTTGTCGATGCCTGCCCGGATCAAGCGGGGACGGGCTTCACCAACGGCTGTCCGGTGGATATTGTTGTTACAGTCCCCGCGCCCACCCCTGAACTCGTCATGATTTGGGACAGCATGGACGAGTGTATGTTCGGCGTGCCGATGAACGCGGATTCGCCTGTGAATGTGCGCGAATACCCGACGATCAACAGCGCGGTACTCGGTCAAATTCCGCCGGGATTCCAGTGGTCGCCGTGGTTCCGTGATTACGATGAAAACAGCGAAGTGTGGCTGGCGGGCGCACCTGTCAACGGGATGTATGGCTGGGTGAAGGGCAGCGCGTTGATCAACAACGGTCAGTGTGTCAATCTGCCGCAGGTGATCCACGTAGACGCGCCTGTCGATGATCCGTATGTAGTCGAGTTCGATCCCGATCTGATCCCGACGCTGACTCCCGATGACGACGGCGTGAGCATTCGTGACCTGCTCGAACTGGATATTCTCGTTGTGCCGGATGATCTGTTCCCCCTGCCTACGTCCACCCCAACCCCCGTCGGCGTTGCAACACCATTCTGGAATCCTGAAGTGCCGGGTCAAATCTACGTCATGGATGGCTTCGGCTTGCCGCTGATTTTCCCAGATGGTTCGGATGGCGCGGGTGATCCCATTCCCACGGAAACGCTTTCGCTCAACTTCACGAAGCTCGTGTTTGTTCATCCGCCTGATCCCGACATCCCGTGTATCGCGCCCGTCGCGGACTTCTGCATGAATGCGGTGCTGCTGCTGCCCGCGTCGGGTCCCGCCGCCGAAAACTGCCCGCCCGAAGCCCTGATGGAAACGCTGATCGGCTTGGTAGGTGATCCATTCGTGGGGGATCCGTTTGTGGATGATCCGTATGGCGGTAACGCGCTGATCGGCTTGCTGCTGCCTGCCGTGCAAAAGTGGGCGAACGCGGGACAGCTTCCGGGTGACGGCAGCGTCGTGCCCGGTGACGGCAGTGTGCGGATACAGGATTTCAACTTTTTGTTGGGCGATGGCAGCGTGATGCCAGCAGATGCGGAACAGGACTTCAATTTGCTGCTGCCCGCTGTGCAGTGTCCGGTGTTCTTGATGACTCCGCAAGAAGGCGGGATCACCGATGGGACGCTTCCAGTCGATTTTAATCTGCTGCTGCCGGCAGTGTAAGGCGGGGTAACTGTAACGGGCGGCGTGTATGCCGCCCCTACAAGGGTTTCTGTGCAGTGGACGGCTCACGAGCCCCCACAACATATGTGCTAACGCGCGCCGCCTGTGAAATATCACAGCGGCGCGTTTTGTTTATTCGGCACAGGGGAAAAATTAAAAAGCAGTAAAGAATCGGGCGGCACACAATCCAAAAGCACCAGCGGCGGCGTAGATCGTTCTTGTCGGACGCTTAGAAAAGGATTGTAAGAACGATGCGTACTAGTACGATGCGTAAAGTTTTGTTTCTCGTGTTTGTCCTCCTGTTGGCAGGGATGCCTTTCGCCACTTTCGCTCAAGACATGACTCCCATGGTATCGGTTCAGGATCAGGTTTCACTGGATGGCACGGTGACGATTGACGCGGTATACAGCGCTGCGCCGGGATTCGTCGTCATCCACATTGATAACGGCGGATCGCCGGGGCCGGTGGCGGGTGTCGCCGCGGTTGCCACAGGGTTGACCACCAATCTGCGTATCCCGATTGATACGTCGCTGGCAACGCCGATGATGTTCGCCATGCTGCACGAAGACACAGGCGCGGCGGGCGTGTACGAGTTCGGCACCGTCGATGGCGCGGATTTGCCCGTGTCGGTTGATGGCAACGTCGTTACGCCAGCTTTCAACGCGCAGATCGTCCGCGCGCATGACCAATTCGTCAGTGAGATGGGCAGCGTCACGATTGCGTCGGTGGTCACAGATGCGGCGGGCTGGCTGGTCATCCACGCCGACAATATGGGAACACCCGGTCCGGTGTTGGGTCAAACACTGGTGAACGCGGGCAGCAACACCGATGTCGTGGTTGAACTCGCCGCTGAAGGGCGCACCGATATTCTGTACCCGATGCTGCACGTTGATACGGGCGCGGCGGGCGTGTATGAATTCGGCACGGTCACAGGCGCGGATGGTCCGGTGGTCGTCAACGGTGTGGTAGCGACGTTCCCGATTTCGACAGTGCCGGCGGTGCGTGCATCGTCGCAGCTTGTCATCACAGGGGACATGGGACGCATGATCGTGATCGAATCCGTGCTGTCGGAAGGTCCGGGCTGGCTGGTGATCCACAGCGACAATGCCGGGTCGCCGGGACCGGTGCTGGCGGCGGCAGCAGTCGAAAACGGTACGACAACCGATTTGATGGTGCATTTTGAGGATAGTGTGGAACTTACACCTGTCGTGTGGCCGATGCTGCATGTCGATACGGGCGTGGTCGGTGAATACGAATTCGGCACCGTTGAAGGCGCGGATGCCCCCGTGAGTGTCGGCGGCAGCGTCGTCACCTTCCCGATCAGCATCGCCCCGTCGATCACGGTAAGCGATGGCGCTGTCACCGATGGCGTGCTGGTGATCGACGAAGTGGTGAGCGAAGTGCCGGGCTGGTTGGTCATCCACAGTGGTGACAGCGGATCGCCGGGGCCGGTGCTGGGTCAAACACAGGTGAATGCTGGCGTAACCTACAATGTGCGCGTGGCGGTGGATGCGGCGGCGGCGGGTGCGCTGGTGTTCCCGATGCTGCACGTTGATACCGGCACGGCGGGCGTGTATGAATTCGGCACCGTTGAAGGCGCGGATGCCCCCGTGAGCGTGGGTGGGAACGTCGTCGTCGTGCCGATGGCACTGACGCAGTAAAAAACCATTAAGTGTGTCAAGGGGTGGGGCAGCGGCTCCACCCCTTTTGATTCCGCGTAGGGGAAGGCGGCGGATAAACAGCGCAAAGCCTTAACATTGAACTGATTCAACCTTTTCGGGCGAACAGATGACGCAGGTTAATGAGTGCGAAAGCAAGATGATGAGCGCCGAGGAAGTTGACATCCTTGCCGTCATAGTGAATGAGTAAAGCTCGGAACTTATCAATCCAAGCAAAGCTGCGTTCAGAAGTGGAGCGTTGTTTGTAAAGGGTCGGGTTGAACAGGTGTTTCCGTCCACGTTTCGTCGCTTTGCGGTTGCGTTTGTTCTCACAAATGTTGGGAATGACCTGATGGTTGAAACAGACTTTGCGAGCCTCCAGCGTATCGAAGGCACTATCAGCGTTGAAATACGCCCCAGCGAAGGTCAAGCCCAAGTGTTTGATGTGCTTGAAGGCAGCTTGCAGATGCGGCTTGAGGTCGAAGGCATCATGAGGGTTGCCCGCTGCGCCCCCAGTCGAAGCGAGCACATCGCCCTGAGCATCGGTGATGGGCAAGAGATTGGAGGTCTTGGCACGTTTTCGATGTGGGTAAGCGACGCTTTCACCGCCCTTCTCCGCTAGTGTATGGCTGCCATCCAAGTTCAAGCGCAACACATCGAGGTCCTTGCAGATCGTCTGAATGCTCTGCTCCCAGACCTGCTGGAGACTGCCATCGGCACTCCATGTTCTGGAAATGATAGTAGACCGTTTGCCAGCTAATCTCTTTTTTTCGGGATCGGTTCGTGCAGGCGCAGTCGGTAAATGTGCCCACTGACAGCCGGTGTGCAAACGATAAAGAATATCGTTGAAGACCTTAACCAATGGGATTTGGCAGACGTAACCGCGTTTGGCGGTGCTGAGGAGCAGTCGGATATGCTCATCGAACTGGTCTTCGGTTACACTGGTAGGGATAGTGCTCATGTGAGTCCACGTTTGGCGAGGTTTTGCTTTCATGGTGCACCATCAACTGCTCTCAATCAATTTGTTTGAATCAGTTCATTCACGAACAGTTCTTTCGCCTCAACAAAGCATACAAGGGTTATATATTCGTACATGTTTTTCTGGAAGGTGATGTGAAACTAAAATTTCCCGGACTCACGCGCTGGCAAAAGATCGCCCTGATTCTCGCCACCATCGCCTTGATCGCTTTCGCGGGCGTGTACGTGTGGCTCTTTACCGATCTCCCGCCGATTGACCGCTTGCAAGCAGGGCTAACGCTCCCTTCGACGCGCATCTATGACCGTCACGGACGCTTGCTCTACGAAATCCTTGCCGATTCGCAAACAGGGGGACGCAACACCGCCATCCCCTTCGAGAGCATCCCCGCGCATTGTGTCAACGCCGCCATCAGCGTCGAAGATACCAACTTCTACAACCATCCCGGCGTAGATGTGATCGGCATCATCCGCGCCGCGTGGATCAACTTGCAAGGCGGCGAAGTGCTGGCAGGCGGCTCGACCATCACGCAGCAGGTGGCGCGCAATCTGCTGCTCACGGCGGGCGAACGCGGCGAACGCAGTCTGCGCCGCAAACTCCGCGAAGCCATTTTGGCAATCCAGCTTCAAAACGCCTACAGCAAGCAAGACGTACTCGCGCTCTACTTGAATCAATCCTATTTCGGCAACCTTGCCTATGGCATCGAAGCCGCCGCCCGTTCCTATTTCGGCAAATCCGCGCCTGAACTTTCGCTGGCGGAATGTGCTTTACTCGCGGGGCTGCTCCAATCGCCCGCCGTATACGATCCGCTGACCAATCTCGATGCCGCGCGTGAACGGCAGGAACTCGTCCTCGATCTTATGGCGCGGGACGGCTACATCACCACCATGCAAGCCGATCAAGCCAAAAACGACGAACTCCAGTTCGCCGCCGCGCCCTTTCCTATCGAAGCGCCGCACTTCGTTATGGCGGTGATCAAACAGCTTGAACGCGATTTCCCCGATGGGCTGACAGGCGCGGGACTCGATGTGATCACCACCGTCGATCTCGATTGGCAGAACGCCGCGCAGCGCATCGTCCAGCGTCAGCTTGACGCGCTTAATCACCCGATGGCGAATACCCGTGTCCCCGCCAATGCCAACAATGCCGCGCTTGTCGCCCTTGATCCGTATACCGGGCAGGTGTTGACCATGCTTGGATCGCCAAACTACTTTGACGAATCCATCGACGGCGCGGTCAACGCGGCGCTTGCCAGCCGTCAGCCGGGAAGCACGCTCAAACCATTCACGTATGCCGCTGCCATGAACCCTGACCTCCCTGCGCCGTGGACAGCCGCCACCATGATCCTTGATGTGGAAACGCCGTTCGTCACCCGCCGCTTGGAAAGCTACACGCCCGCCAATTTCGGGTTGGTCGAACACGGACCCGTTTTGCTCCGCGAAGCCCTCGCCAGTTCGATGAACATTCCCGCCGTTGTCGCGCTCGATCATGTCGGTATTCAGTCGATGGTTGAACTCGCCGCCAGCGCGGGCTTGACCACGTTGGCGGGCAACACGCAGGTCGATCTGTCGATCACGTTGGGTGGGGGAGAAGTGCGTCTCATCGATCTGGTGCAGGCATACAGCATTTTCCCCAACGGCGGCTGGCGCATCGATCCGGTGTACATCCTTGATGTGCGTGACCGTGATGGCAATACGCTTTATCACTGGCAGCCCACGCCGCCCAATTTGCGTGTGATTGACGAACGCTTGGCATGGCTGATCACCGATATTTTGAGCGATGACGAAGCCCGCATCGCCGGATTTGGCTTGCGGAGCGCTTTGAATATCGGGCAGCCCGCTGCCGCCAAAACAGGCACGACGACTGACTACCGCGATAACTGGATCGTCGGATACACACCCAATCTCGTCACGGGGGTGTGGGTGGGCAACGCCGATAACACGCCGATGGTAGACGTAACGGGAGTCAGCGGTGCAGCGCCGATCTGGAATGCGTTTATGCGCGAAGTGCTGCGCGGTCAGCCGGAATTGAACTTCACCCGCCCCGACGGACTTATCCGCGTCAGTGTGTGCGCGTTAAGCGGCTTGCTCCCTACCGATGATTGCCCGCGCCGCCGCAGCGAATGGTTCATTGACGGCACACAGCCAACCGCGCCGGACAATCTCTATCAACGTTTCACGCTCGATTCGCGCACAGGATTACTTGCCGATGACTCCACCCCCGACGAGTATCGCGTGTCGCGCATCTATGCCGTGCTGCCTCAAGAAGCACGCGATTGGGCGATCCGTAACGGGTATCCACAGCCGCCCACAGGCGCGGAAGTTCTGCTGCCGGACAGCGATGTTGGCTTGCGCTTGCTTGAACCCGACCCGTACACCAATTTTCAAATTTCCCCGCTGATCCCTGTGGACGCACAGCGATTGCGCTTCACCGTCGGCGCAATGCCGGAAACCCAAAGCGTCACCTATCTGCTCAACGGGGAGATTTTAGGTACAAGTGATCAATCGCCGTGGGCGCTGTGGTGGACACTGACACCGGGCACATACGAACTGGTTGCACAGGCGGTCATGGCGGATGGCAGCACGCAGATCAGCGATCCAATCCCGTTCACCGTGACGGAATACGCCACACCGGGGAGTTTCAGCGATGACAGGTAATCCAGCACAGCCGAACACGCTGCTGTTTGTGGCAAAGCGAAGTCACGCCGCCTTCGTAAGTGGGCGCGCACATCGTATTGGCAGTTCGTGGATCATGCTGCTGATCGCGCTGATGGTATTGGGTATCGCCGGAGTGATCGGCTATCCCTTTGCGCGCGGCGTGATTGCCTATGATCGTGTGCTGAACGATGGCATATCCGCTGAAGCCACCGTCACGGACATGCGAACCACCAGCGGCAGTCGCGGGAACATCAACTATTTCGTCACGTACACTTACAGCGTTGATGGGCAGGTCATTGAACGCGAACAGCGTGTCGGACGCGATGTGTTCGAGCGCATGAGTAGAGGGGACGAAATCACTGTCGCCTATCTTGTACAAGACCCTGCGAACGCGCTCTTATCCGGTAGTTACGCGGATTCCGTCCAGCGCAATCAAGATTTGGTGTTTCTCATCATTGTTGCAGGGGTGGCATTGATCATCTGTGTGGTGCTGTACAATGCCGACGCGCACAACCGCCGCCTCTCACGCGAAGGCGTGTTTATCGACGGAACACTCGTCAATGCGAACGGTAAAAAGGGCATGCTAGGGGCGTACAACCTCACACTGACGTATTCGTTCGTCTCGCCGCGCGGGCTGCAAATACAGGATAAAACGAGGGTCAACCGCCCCGATTTGCGCTTTAATCCGCCGACTATTGGCATGCCCATCAAAGTCCGCTGCGTGAATGACTCTTTCTATCGTTTGATGTAAAGGGGCACGTGGAACAAGTTCCACGCGCCCATCCACCTATGCCCTTGAAGGGGAACTCGCGCTCGTCGATCCGCCGCCCGCCGCATTCCGCACGCGGAACGCCAGCATGATCAGCACCACGCCGAACATAATCGCATACCCCGCGATCAGCCATGTCAGCGTCAAGAACGTCGTCAGCGGGAACAGGATCGCCAGCACACCAAAAATGATCGACGCGATGCCCGCCAGCCCCAGCCAAAATTCGCCTTTGATTTCTTCGCGTAAGCGAATCGCCTGCACGACTTCAAAAATGCCGGTTGCAATCGCCCATCCCGCGATCACCAGCGTGACCGCAATCGCCGCGCCCACGGGGAACGTCAGCACGATGATGCCGAAGATCACGCCGACAATCCCTTCGAGCAGCATCCATATCCACTGGCGCTGCCCACGATTTTGGAAGGCTTGAATAACCGCGAACACCCCATCTACAATCGCAAATGCGGCGATCAGCGAGATCACCACCGACGGATCGAGCAGAATCAAAATGCCGAGCAGAATCGCCATCGCGCCGCGCAGCGCGATCAACCACCAGTTGCGTCCCATGGTTGCAAGCATAGCCCTACTCCTATCACAAAAAGTAAGCCGCGAAAAACAACCACTCTTATCATATAAGAAAAATACCTCAGCGAATCACCCAGTTGGCGGATAGCAATCGTCTGAAAATCCACTCCCGCAGGCGCACACATTTCATGCATAATAACGTTGTGGTTTTTGCATCCTAACGGTTGACACAGGGGGTGTCATATGCAGCCGTACTCAATGGATTCTGCTTATTCCGCGCCGCTTCGCCCGAATAACGCGCCTTTGTTTCTCGCCAATCCTAAGAATCGCGCCTTTGTTGAAGGCACGAAAACGCGCATCGGTAACAGTGCCATCATCCTGCTGCTGGCGCTCATCGCGTTTGGCGTGGCGGGATTTATCGCATGGCAGTTCGGGCGACCCGTCCTCTACTACGATCAGTTGATCACAGGCGGCAAAGTCGCGGACGCGCGCATTGTCGATGGATATACATCGACCAGCAGCCGCAGCCGCACGGTCAGCTATTACGTCACTTATCGCTTTATCGTCGAAGGGGAAAGCTACGAGCGCCAGCAGCAGATCACATCGTCGCATTACAATGATCTGGGAATTGGCAGTCGCGTTCAGGTGGCGTATCTAGCCGATGATCCGTCAATTTCGACGCTGACAGGGGAATACGCCAGCACCGTCCAGCGCGACAATGATCTGGGTCTCACTGTGTTCATCGGTGGCGCGGCGCTCATTATCGGCATCATTTTGGTCGTCGCCGATGCGAAAAACCGCCGCCTCTCACATCAAGGGCAGTTCTTGGATGGTGTGCTGGTCAGCGCGACAGGAAAACCCGGCAGCAAAGGTGCGTACAACGTCACTTTGACTTATCAGTTCGTCAACCCGATGGGAGTACGCATGGAGAAAAAAGTCACAGTGGATCGCCGCGATCTGCGTAATCACTTACCACAGCCCGGCACGCCCGTCAAAATCCGCTATGTCAATGACCGTTCATTACGCTTGATGTAGAACACTTCGGCGGGGTGTGGAGATAATCTGGAAAATTACCTGTAGGGACGCGCTTCTGCACGTCCGTTTTATCAGAATTATTTCGCACACTCCGTATCGACAGGAGATGGTTCACCACCAAAACGGCTGTAAAATAGAGTTCACTATGCATGAGGAAATCCTATGAGCGCACTTGAACAGGAAATTATTGATCGCATCTGTCGCATGGACGACGCGGCAAAATAGCGCGTGTTGGAGTTCATCAACACCATTCCCGAAACCGAACAAAAGCCCCCCTTCGATTTACAGGTATGGTTCGCAGAGATTGATGCGATTCATGCGGAGATTTATCGAGAACGCGGGGAAGATTACAGCATTGATGTTACTGCTTTACTCAATGAAGTGCGTGAGGAAGAAAGTTGAGCAGCGTTGTCCTCGATTCGAGTATTTGGCTTGCAAGCCTTCTCCCCGCCGAACCATTAAAAAGTCAGGCGCGCGACACGTTGAGCCTTGATATTGGCGGCTGTGGAACTCTCTGCCCCGATATTGTTCCGATCTGAGGTCACTGCCGTGATTCGGAAAGCGTTTTTTCAGAATCGGATTACGGTTAAGCAGGGTAGTGAACTGCTTAATACGTCTCTATCCCACCCTATCACTTTTATCGAAGATGATGCACTGCTCAAACGCGCCTTCGAATTTGCGGATCAATACGGGCAGCCGCGGACCTACGATACCCAATACATCACGCTTGCCGAACGTCTCAAATGTGAATTCTGGACGACGGATCAAACATTGGTCAACAGTCTGCAACAAAAACCCCCTATGTGAAATGGCTTGGTTCGTTCAAAAATCCCACTACGAAATAGCCCATAAATCCCCCCAAATCGTTGGGGAATCGTTGCCAGATTCTAATGCAAATTTTCACGCATTTGTCCTATAATGACCCTGTTTGTCGGTGAAACTGTTTGTGTATGGGCAGACCCCTTCTGCACCAGCGAGCGTTTCGCCCCAATCCCAATCGTTTCACAACTTAGTGCCACAGCGGGACAGCCCGCGAGGAGGATTTGGTTCAGTTGAACACTGTCCGTCTGGACTCTATGCGTGTAAGTGACCTGACCGCGTGCGACCTTCGCTTGGATGGCGCACTGCTCGATACCTTGATGACAACCCCCGCCCTCGTTCTCGATTTCGAGAACATCAGCCGTACCTATGATCGTTTCGTCGCTGCTTTCCAGTCCGACCAAACTGCTGGCTTGATGTACTACGCCATGAAGGCGAACGCCAATCAAGATGTGGTCGATCTGCTTGCCAGCAAAGGCGCGGGCTTTGAAATCGCCTCCTTGCCGGAACTCGACAAGGCGTTGGCGGCGGGCGCAGCGGGCAGTCGCATCATTTGCAGTCACCCGTTCAAATCGCCGCTGTTCCTTCAGCGGATGCAGGCGGCGGGCGTGTATGCTGTTGTTGCCGACAGCGCCGACGAACTCGAAAAAATCGCCCAACACGCGCCGGATATGCGCGTGTATTTCCGCCTCGCCGTCGATAATACGGGAAGCGTGCTGCCGTTGGCGGGCAAGTTCGGCGTGGATGCGGAACTCGCCATGCAGCTTCTCGACAAAGCGGTTGAACTCGGTCTGAACGTGATCGGGCTGTCGTTCCATGTCGGATCGCAGTGCTTGAACGCGAGCAACTGGGTCAATGCGATCAAGGCGTGCGGCGACGTGTGGCGCATGGCTGCTCAACGTGGGCAAGATTTCTACTTCTTGGATATTGGCGGCGGCTATCCTGCCGGACACTATCACACGGGCACGATCCCGACGATTGAGGGCATCGGCGCGGCGGTGATGGATGCCGTGCGCGAATACATCCCCGCGAAAGATGATCTCATGCTCGTCCTCGAACCGGGGCGCGGCATGGTCGGTGAAAGTGGTCGCTTGCTGGCGACGGTGATGGGCAAAGGCGTTCGCCGCACCGCTGATGGCGAACAAACGTGGCTGTATCTCGATGTGGGTGTGTTCAACGGCTTGATGGAAACGTTTGAGGGCTTCCCGCCTGTCGTCACCACACTTATGAACGGGGATCGCCCGCGCAAAACCTATACGCTGGCGGGTCCTAGCTGCGATAGCTGCGATGTGATCGCCCGCGATGTCGTGCTGCCCGAACTCCACACCGGAGATCGTTTGGTGTTCTACGACACAGGCGCGTACACCAACGAATACGCGGCGGCTTTCAACGGCTTCCCGATCCCGCAGGTGGTTATTCTGCCTGTGGCGGTGGATGCCCCTGCCTGACTGCAAGGCGAAAGAGTTTCGCCCGTAAACTGAACTAGGCGCGGATCGTCAGCACCAAACCATACGATCCGCGCCTTTTTATTTGCCTCCAAGCCTTTTCCCACGTTCAATCGTTATCCGTCACCGTGAACACCAACACATTCCGCGAGTCTGCCGCCGCTGCGGATGCATCATTCTCGCTCTAGAATGGCGATCCGGTGAGCCGCATTCCCCGACATATACACTGTGTTGATCGCACAGCCCGCAGCGCTGTATTCGGTATGATTTGCCTCAAGAACGAGTGTTTGTGCCGTTAACCACGTACTCATCGCGGTGGGCTTGAGCTGCGCCACGCCTAGACTAGTCTGGAAAAATGTCCTTCACGGGCAGCTTGAAGTCGGGCAGCACCTTGCCACCATCCAGTATCCCATCCGATGTGACGGTTTGCACCAGCGTGTTGCCATGCTCATCCAAGCGATGCACATCCACCGACTGCACATCGGGATACACCACCCACACCAGCGTCGTGCTGCTCTCCAAGTAGATACGGACTTTGTTTCGCACTTCACTTGCCGAATCATTCTCCGACACAATCTCGACGGCGAGATCGGGCGCAATCGGGAACGCGCCTGTCGTCAAATGCGGGTGACGCGCCTTGGAGATATACGCTACGTCTGCCAAGCGCACGTTCAAATTCGAAAGGCGGAACATGCCGTCAGCAGTGGTGATGTAGCCGATGCCAAGCGGGATGACGTGCTGATTCAAAAAGTAGGCGATGCGCCCTGCGGTTACGGTGTTAAGCTGGCTGGATGGGGACACGTCAACGACTACTCCTCGAATGAGTTCTCGACGATGCTTCAATTTGCTGGGCTGCTGAACTATTTCCCAGAATTCTCTTGCGGTGACTAAGCGTTCTTCGTTCATGTAGACCATGCTTTCTTGTCTCCGGTCATTGTAACAAAGATTCCATGCGCTATAGTCACCTGACATAAAAAGTTTACGTTTGGGAAGGATTTTTGATATGACACTCCCTATCGCGCACATCAAAATTTCAGCGGAAGAACATCTCTCGCGCTGCCATAAACTGCGAGCCTTTCTCCAGTCCAGCGGGTTGAACGGCGTGGTGCTGTTCGAGCGTCATTCGATTTTGTACTACACGGGATTTTCGTTTATCCCCACCGAACGCCCAATTGCTTTTGCCATGAACGCGCGCGGCGAACGCATGATGTTCGTGCCGCGTTTGGAAGTGGAACACGCGCGCTCGTTGGGGCTGTTCGATGAGATCGCGCATTATGTCGAATATCCGCACACGCCCCACCCCATGCAGGCGCTGGCGGCTTCGCTGCGCGATATGGGGATCACAGGGTTCATCGGGGCGGATCACGACGGCTATCCGTGGATATTTGGCTATCGCGGGCAAAGGCTGAGCGAACTCATGTCATCAGAAGTTCAAATCGAACCCGTCGTATCGTTCATCGAAGATGCGATGATGATCAAGTCTCCCGCAGAGATCGCGCTCATCCGCGAAAGCTGCACGTGGGGTCACATGGCGCATGTGCTGTTACAGCGATACACTCGCGTCGGCGTGACCGAAACGGAAGTCAGCCAGCGCGCGACCACTGAAGCGACGAGCGCCATGTACGACGCGATTGGTCCGCTTTACCGCGCCCAGAACGAATACTATAACGGGGCAGTCGCAGGCTATCGCGGGCAGATCGGGCGCAACGCCGCGATTCCGCACGCGCTGGCGAATAACATCACCTTTCAGGTGGGGGATGTGCTGGTGACGGGCGCGGCATCGGCGGTGTGGGGCTACAACAGCGAACTTGAACGCACGATGATCATCGGGAAGGCAAGCGATGAACAGCGCAGAATGTTCGATCATATGATGGCGCTGCAAGAACTGGCGATCAACGCGCTTAAACCGGGTATCGCATGTTCGCAGATTGATCGGCTGGCGCGGGCGTACTATGAAGAACATGACTTGATGAGCTTCTGGCGGCATCATGTGGGACATGCGATTGGGCTGCGCTATCACGAAGCGCCGTTCTTGGATATTGGCGACGATACGATCATCCAACCCGGGATGGTGTTCACTGTTGAACCGGGGTTGTATTCGCCGCAGTTGGGCGGGTTTCGGCACAGCGACACGGTTCTGATCACCGAGACAGGATGTGAAGTGCTGACGTATTATCCGCGCGATTTGGAAAGCTTGACGCTGCCAGTGTAGGCTAATCGTCGCAAAGTCTTGACAGTTCTGGTTCTATCAAATTTGGGGTTACACACATCCTTATGGAAATCTCACCCCAAAACCTTCGCTTTTGCCCCTCTCCGTGCGGTTGGCGACAGGACGCATTTAACAATCCGGCACACATCGCGCATCTTGCGCCTGTTGTTTCGCTTGAATCATCACCTCTCGTCACGCCGATTGTTAAAACTGTCCTCAAAATTCGAGCAGTGCGGGCGACAGCAGCAGTTGCGTAAGGGCGGCTCGTGAGCCGCCCGCCGACAACCAGCACCTCACGGACGAAACACGTTCAGCGCGCCCGTGCAAAAAACCTCGTACAATCCATTTATATGATTATTGCTTAATAAGCGAACGGGGCTCGCAAATGCAACCGCCTAATATGCAGCAGACATCCACGCAGCAAGTCCCCCAAACTGCCGACGCTCCCCTTCCCGCAGGCACAATCTTCATCAGCTTTCGTTCCAGCAGACGCGATACCGCCAACACCCTCTACAACCGCTTGAAATCGCAGCGATACCGCCCGTGGCTGGATCGTGTCAATCTTGAGGACAAAATTGGCGAACCCTTCCCCACTTATATTGAGCAGGCGGTGACACAAGCGGCTGTCTTTATCGTCATCTTATCTTCCGACTTTTTTGACTCCCAGTGGTGCAAGGACGAATTAGAACTTGCTGTCAGCCTGAAGAAACGTATCATCCCCCTCATCATTGGAACGATCCGCGATATTCCTATCCCGCCCTACTTGAGCGAACTCAACCTGCAATATGGCTTACTCGCAGGGAAACCCAGTGACGACGAAAACACCTATCAAATTGTCCTAAAGCAGCTCAAAGCATGGGAAATTGAGCGCGATCCCCCCCCACCGCCCCCGCCGCCAACGTGGATTCGCCCCGCGCTGCTGATTGCGCTCGCGCTGACAGTCCTCAGCATGGCTCTTTACGGCGTTTATCGCTCAATTATCGAATTCAACCGCCCCGATCCCACCGTAATCATTCCTGTTGGCGACACACCCTCCGACCCAATATCACAACGAGTGCAAGTGAAGCATGTCGCCGTCGCGCCCGATCAAACGGTGTTCTACACCGCCGATCAGCCGGGGGGAATTCACCTGTTCCAATTCGACCCGGCAACCAACGCTCATCAGGATCGCGGCGTACTGCCGGGAGGATTCACCCGTCAGCTTCATGTCGATTGCGACGGTACGGTATGGATACTCATGCAGGATACCAACGCGGGTGTATACACTTATCCCGACACGTTCCGGCTCGATGCCCGTGCTATCAACAATGTGGACTGGAATTTATTCTCGCCGGAGCATCTCGCGGTGGCAAGCCGCTGCACCGATTCAACTGTCGAAGTGTGGCTGGCGGGAAACGGCACAATCCACACCGTTCGCTACCCGCGTGGAGAATCCCCGACGCTGGATCACGCCGTTCCCCTCTCTAATTCCGATGCGCGCCTGTTTCACAACCGCATCACAGGTACAGTCAACATTGTGAGTTTAAGCTACCAAACGAACACCCATTCCCTGTGGCTGACGGACACCATCACGCGCAGTATCCAGAGTTACGCGGTGGATTCTTTTGCCGAACCGCGCGTGATCGTGGATGAGCAAATCGACTTCAGCGAAATCGTCGCGTTCGATAGCGATGTGTTCGTCTTGGGAGTCAACGGCGTTTTTCGCGTCGATGACAGCGCCAACCGCTTGATCGAACTGCCCGCCAGCGGCGCGAATGGTGAGGCGGCAAGCACTGTCGGCGCGAACGCCGCGGCGCAAGGCGGAAACGCGATCTGGTTTGCCAATCCATGCGGAATCAACTGCCCTTCAATTGGCGTGTATTACGATGGACAACTGTTTTTTTACAAAAATGCTGAATTTAGCATTTATGACATTGAAGCAGATCGTTCAGGAACGGTTTACTTCGCCACCAGTAATGGTTTGTATCAGTATGGCGGTTAGCGGTTAGGGAAAGGTCAAGGTCATGCCTCAGTGTTCACCCACAAACCCTATACAAGTACACTATCAAGAGAAATCGTTTCCGAATATCCCGCGCGCCAGCGTTTTACCGCTGATCCAGAATCAAAGTGCGGTCATCGACGGACAGCAAGTCCGCTTGGTCATTGGCAACAATGTCAGCCTCTACGTCTATCAAGCGTTCGATGCTAACAACAACCCGGTGGAATGTTTTAACCATGCCAAAATTTGGGCGGGGCAGCAGGGCGCGGTTTCGCCAGATGATTACTTCATCCTCATCGATCCCGCCATGCCGTTTGCCAATATCCCCACCTTTACCGTAAACGGGCGCGCGCAGTCGCTGTTGGAATTGGCGCACGCCGCGCACATCCCTGTTGGCTACGAAATCCGCGCCGCGAGTTACTTTCTCGATATTGTCGTGGTGTTCAACAACCAGAAAAGCGATTTTGATGAAGAAGTCAAGGCGGTCTTTACTGGCAGCCGCGCGATGGGCAGCGTTCAGTATTTCAGCACGTCAAGTCAAAGCAGCTTGAACAAATTAGAACAGCTTCTCGTCAGATTGGCATCCAATGGCGGCTAGATCGATTGAAGACGCGACTGCGCTCGCCAACGCGCGGCTGGCTCATTTTGGCAGCAAAGAACAAGTGCCGCTCCGTCAAACCGAACGGCTGCGCTTGCCCGACGGATGGCGCTTGATCTACGAAGTGTATGTCAGCGATTTCGTGCGGCTGCGGGATTCGATGTACATCGTCTTTGTGCGCGACGATGTACCCGACGATCAAGCTGTCGAATTGGAAGCCGTTCCCCCCGGTGAAGTGGGCAGCGCCGCCGACACACCGACTGAAACCGTGAAAGAGCCATCTCTTTTGCGCGTCAATAAAGTGCGCCCCACGCTGACCGATGCGTCACTCACGACTCTGCTTCCACACTGGACGGATGTGGTCGATTGGCTGACCATCCACTACGGCGATTTTCAGATCGTCGCGTGGGAACCCGTCGCTGAACCAGAACGCGCTATCTCTGTACACTGGCGTGTGATCCTGCTCAAGGACATGAATTTTGTGCGGCTGGAAATTGCCAAAGAAGGAAACCAAATCGTCGAGATCAAACCACAAGCCGATCTCAACGAAATTGCGATGAAAAGTGCCAGCGCGCGTTCCATTCGCATCGGGCAGTATGCCTATTCATCAGACATCCGCAAGGTCACGCTGTCTTTCTTGAAACCGGGTTCGGTTGTTGGCGATCCTGTGCGTGGACGCATCATCGTACAATTTTTCAAAGAGTGGGTTCACACCTACATGACGGCGCTTGGCTATGATGTGGACAAACTGCGCGACATCAGTGTGCTGTGCGAAGTGATCGACGATGATACGGCTGCCGCGCTGTTCAATGCGTCTGGTGGACAAGTGAGCAGAGAAATGGTCAATGCGCCTGCCGGTTCAGTTCCGGTGCAAGCCGTTCCGGTGCTGGTGTTTCCCATCAACAAGGCGGGCATTTGTTGGGCGGATGATCCGTCAATTGTCATTCATGAAATCGGTCATGCGGTGTGGTATTTGTTGTACACCCGCGTTCCTACCCCTTCGCCAACCGCGCCTATCGTCGCCGGCGAATCGCCCGCCGCTGTAGAAGAAGGTTTTTGCGACTACTTCGCGGCGGCGATCATTGATGAAATCACTTCTTGGCGCAAACTTAAGGTCGGGCGCTTGTACTGGAGTGTGTGCCGTAAAGCCGCCGCTGATTTGGGAACTTCCTTCCAAATGAACGATCTCCCCCGCTATGTCAGGGCGCGTCGCCCACCAAAAGAAACAAACGGCATGGATGCGAAATATGTTTTTGGCTGGCGATGGGCGAATTTCCTGTGGAATTTGCGGATGCAGTTACTTAACAACGGTGTCAGTGGCACGCGCATCAACCAAGCGATTTTTTTGGCGCATTTCCGCCCACGCCCGATGGATGGCTTGGAACAATCGATCACGGGGATGTATGTCGAATCGCTTCGGCGTGCTTTCGCGCAGCTTGGCATCAATGGGCAGGTCGATATTGAACGTGCGCTCACAGAACATGAACTTCGCCCTCAACCGCCCGCGTAATCCCACTCACCCGGCAATATGTTGATTCATGCTGTCAATCTTGCGCTATGAATCAACATATCGTCGCTCAAATCCATATCTCCATTTACAAAACACGGACATCAACGGACATGGTTTCCCTTAGCTGTTGAAAAGGGCGTGAACATCGAGCGTTTGGTTCAGCAAAGGAACGTGTCGAACTGCCACAGGTCTTCATCGCGCGGGCGCGGCGAACCGAACTTGGCGAACGCATCGAAGCGATTTTTCAGCGGAGTCCAGTCCGTTTTCAGCGATGGAGTTGTGCCTAGATACATATTCGCCACCTCCAGTACGGCGCGGTGTGGCAGTTGATCTGGCACGCACAGCCCCATGCGCGGGTTCTCGATCATCCACTTGAGCGCGCCTAAGATAGACGCGGCGACTTGCAGGGTGGTCGCGTTTTGGTTGGGGACGAGCCGCCGCGCTTCGTGAATATCCAACTGCGATCCCGTCCACCATCCATTGAGATCGTGACCAAGCAGCAGCACGCCCAACTCATCCCGCCCATCGACGATCTCGTCGCGCATAATGCGCTGGCGTGCCTGCAAATCGAAGTTATGCATCTTCATTTCATGCACGCTGGCGATGGCTGCATCGCATGGCAGATAGGCATAATGCACTGTTGGGCGGTAGACGGGTTTATCGTCTTCCCATACCGTCAAATAGTCGCTGATTGTGAACGCTTCCCCGTGCCGGATCACCATGCCGATGATCTCGCCGCCTAACGGAACCCATGACCGCACATAAGTCGAAACGCCGGGTTTGGCGATGCAAATTTGGTTGCCCGGTCCGTGTAGATGAACATGAGCGCCTTCCGGCAGGCGGCGCTCATGCGTTCCCCATCCCAGTTCGGCAGGCGCGATTCCTTCTTCGTACAAGCCTTCGACTGACCATGTGTTGACAAATTCATCTACCTGCTTAGGTTGATCGCTCACCTGTGTGTCGCGTTCACTGATGTGAATCACCTTCGTACCCGTCAGCATCGCCAAACGCGCCCATTCTTGCATGTGCAGCGCGTGGTCTAAATCGCGGTGACGCTGGCGGCTCAATTCACCACTTGTCAAGAGAGTACGAGTAATGTCCTCAAGCGCGACTTTCGTCCAATGGCTCACCAAACCGGGATTAGCCCCGTGTTCGATCACGGATGTTGGTCCTTTAGCTGCCCAACTGGCGGCGCGTTTACGCAGTGCCATGTGTCGCACGTAGAGCGTGCGTTCTTGCGGCGGTGTGTTATCGAGATCGTAGTAGGGATCCCAAAGTTCGGTTGATGTGTTGATATACAAAACATGATGGTCATAACACCATTGGATGATCTCGCCCGTGTCGATATTCCATGCGACATCGATGAGCAGATCGCCCGCGCCAAGATGTTTTTCAAGCGTAGACGCGAGATTTTGCGGGGTGACGCGCTGCTGGACGAATGCCGCGCCAGCGTTCAGCGTATCAGGGATAAGAGCGCGTAGATCAACGAAATCCATCACCGCTAATTTGGTGAAATCCATGTCGAAGTGGCGAAGGATTAACGCCTGTACACAGCGTGAGACAGCCCCACACCCCAACACTAGCACGCGACCACCAAAGGGTATTTTCATCCGTCGATTTCCTTTCGATATGTGATCAATCCACCTTCTGCGTGTTATTTGCCGCGATACCCATGCGGCGCAGATTACCCGAAATAGAGAGGATTATCAATGTGAGGTGAAAGAATCGCGCCGCAGCGAACGTACTTGCCGTGTTCAGGTTGGATATCGTGTGGATCACCGAAAAATTACGCCTATCACATAAGCACCTATGATATGATGGTGTGGTTAGATGGGGTTCGCATAGCTGTACATCAACCCATGACCACAAATCAACGCTTGCTTGACCAAGATGTTCGTCTGCGTAAGGGAACTGCAACCGATAACACGATTGCGAAACTACGCAAGTTAATCGTGATGCAAATCGTTCTTGGGATGGTTTTCGTTCCGGCATTTATCGCCCTGACCATCACCATTTTGTCGCATGAACATGAAGACGTTGTGCTGGTCACACAGTATGTGTTGGTGGTCGCGCTGGGCACCATCCTTTCGCTGATGAGCATCAATGGTTTTGCATTTTTAGTGCGAAGCCATCGCGCGATTCAGAAATCCGCCGAAGGGGAACGGGCATGTGTCAATGCCTTGCTTGATAGTGAGCGAAATTTGCGCGCACTACTCAACAATACCGGGTTGGCGTTTATCCTGTATGACACGCACATGCAAATGCTGGCATGGAACGCCGTCACCGAAGTTGAAGCGGATAATTTGGGTATCCGCAAACCGTATGTGGGGATGAACATCCAAGAATGGGGACACACCCCGACCAACAACGCGGTTGAACACATCCGTGAACTGCTGTTGGCAGGAAAAACGTACAGCGCCAGCTATGATGTTAAAAATCACACGACAAATCAATGGTATTCGCTTGAAACCCATTACAACCCCGTGCGCGGCGATGATGGCACGGTGATCGCCATCTGCTGCGTGATCAAAGACGTGACCGAACAGCGGCTTGCCGAACAAGAAGCCCGTCACAGCGAAGAAATCATGCGGCAGATTGCCGAAAGCGTGAACGAACTCTTTTTCGTGCGCGATTGGAAAACCCGCAAGTACATCTACGTGAGCAGCGCCTACGAACGCATTTTTCAGCGCCCCGTGCAGGCCCTGCTCGATGATCCCGAAGATTACCTCAAGCTCATGCACCCGGATGACTTTGAACAGGTGCGCCGCGCGCAGGAAGAATTTCAAAAGAACCCGAAATTCTATTCGGTAGAGTACCGCATCATTTTGCCGGACGGTAACATACGCTGGATATGGTCGCGCAGTTTTTGCGTGTTCGATAAAGAGGGAAACATCCTTCGCACCGTTGGAATCGCGGAAGATGTGACGCGCTTCAAAGAAGCGGAAAAACAGGCTGTCGAACTCGCCTTAGAACGTCAGCGGATGCATCTGTTGTCGAGTTTTATTCGCAGCATTTCACATGAATTCCGCAACCCGCTGGCGACGATCCACTCCGGCTTATTTTTGCTGCGCCGCACAGAAGACAGCGAAGAACGCAATCTCCGCATTGACCGCATCGAAGAACAGGCGCAGAACATTTTGCGCTTGGTCGAAGATATGGTGACCATGACGCGCTTGGATACCGAAAAGCTGGTTCGCGCTGAACCCGTTGATCTGCGCTATGTGCTTGAAGCGGCGGTAGAAAGTGTGCAGGAAGGGTTGTTAGACAAACACCTGACGCTGACAACTAATTTCATGCCAGATATCCCCATGCTCAATGGGGACTTTGATCAACTGCGGCGCTTGTTCGTCAGTTTGCTCTCAAACGGGGTGCGCTACACGCCGGACAGCGGCGCGATCACGGTGACAGCGCACGCGCAAGAACACAGCGTGATGATCACGATACACGACACGGGGATCGGCATCGCGGAGAGCGACATTCCCCGCATCTGGGAACTGTTTTATCGCGTCGATCAAGCGCGCACAACCAGCGGATTTGGCTTGGGTTTATCCGTTGCCAAGCGTATCGTCGAACTGCACGGCGGCAGCATCGACGTGCGGAGTAGGTTGGGCGAAGGTAGCACCTTCATCGTGCAGCTTCCGTTCACGCAGTCCGAAAGCTCGCCCATCGCCCAACAAAAGACGATCAGCTAGAAATGCCGCCTAAACCGCTGTCACCAGAATCGGGCGATCCTTTGTGATGATGACCGTATGCTCATACTGCACCGCAATCGCGCCGTCCTGTGTCTTGAGCGTCCACTTGTCGGGCGCGGTGAAAATACGTCCCTTTCCCGGTGTCAAAAACGGCTCCAGCGTGATCACCATGCCCTCTTTTAATGGGGTACGCGCCGCTTTATTGAAGTGATTGGGGATGTTGCGCGGTTCTTCGTGCAGTTTACGCCCCACGCCATGCCCGTTCAACTCACGGATCACGTTGTAGCCGCACGCATCAGCGTGCGCTTGCACCGCCTTGCCGATCATGTACAGCGGCTGACCCGCTTTCGCCGCCCCAATCGCGATCTCCAGCGCCTTTTGCCCACACTGCACCAACCATTCGATTTCCGGCGTGACGGGCGGCACAGGCTGCGAATAACCCGCATCGGCAATAAACCCGTCCAGTTCGGCAGATACATCGACGTTGACAAGATCGCCGGGTTTGACCACCCGATTCGATGGGATGCCATGCGCGACTTCATCATTAATGCTGATGCACGTCACGCCGGGAAATTTGTAGGTCAATTGGGGGGCGCTTCGTGCGCCGTGTTCCCGCAGCACCGCCGCGCCAATCGCATCAAGTTCGAGCGTGGTGATGCCGGGGCGCACGGCTTCGCGCATCGCCTTGATCGCCAGCCCAACCACGCGCCCGACGCGCAGTAATCCCTGTAATTCGCTTGGAGACTCAATTGTCATCGCTTGCGTCCTATTCCTTCACCTGAATAGGTACATTATAGCAGAGGCACGCCGCCCCGCCTGTGCTATACTACAGGGCGTTATGCATCAACTCCGAGAAAACAACCCATGACTGACTTGACCCAAATCTCCGATTTGACCCACCTTACGCTGACCGAAGCGTTAGCCAAGCTAAACGCGCGTGAAATCTCGTCTGTCGAACTCACCCGCGCCTATCTCGAACGCATTGAACGCCTTGAACCGTCGCTCAACGCCTTCATCACCGTCACGGCGGATCGCGCGCTTGCCGATGCTCAAGCCGCCGATCAAGCCCGCGCGAACGGTGACACATCGCGCCCGCTGTTGGGCATTCCGGTGGCGATCAAGGACGTGCTTTCGACGGAAGGCGTAGAAACCACCTGCGGCTCGAAAATCCTCAAAGGCTATACGCCAATCTTCTCCGCGACATTGGTGAAGCGGCTGGAAGCAGCAGGCATGGTCATGGTTGGCAAGGCGAACATGGACGAGTTCGCGATGGGATCATCGACGGAAAACAGCGCCTATGCGGTCACGCGCAACCCGTTCAACTTGGATCGCGTTCCCGGCGGATCAAGCGGCGGGAGCGCGGCGGCAGTCGCGGGGCGTTTTGCGCTCGGCGCAATTGGCACGGACACGGGCGGCAGTATTCGACTTCCGGCGGCGTTTTGCGGCGTAGTTGGGTTGAAACCGAGCTACGGACGTGTCTCGCGTTACGGCTTGATCGCTTTCGGATCGTCGCTTGACCAAGCCGGACCGATCACCCGCACAGTCGAAGATGCTGCGCGGATGCTCGGCGTGATCGCGGGGCATGATCCGCGTGATGCGACCAGCATGAATGTCGAAGTGCCGGACTATCTCGCGCACATCGGGCGGGATGTGAAGGGTTTGCGCGTCGGTGTGCCGAAAGAATACTTCATCGAAGGCATCACGCCCGATGTGGAAGCCGCGGTGCGCGCGGCAATCGCCAAACTGGAAAGCATGGGCGCGACCATTGTTCCCGTGAGTCTGCCGCACACGTCGTATGCGCTCCCTGTGTATTACATCATCGCTCCGGCTGAAGCCAGCGCCAACCTCGCCCGCTTCGATGGCATCCGCTTTGGTCCGCGCATCGACAAGGGCGCGATGTGGCAAACCTACAAAGCGACTCGCGGGCTGTTTGGTCCCGAAGTGAAGCGGCGCATCATGCTTGGCACGTATGCGCTCTCGGCGGGTTACTATGATGCCTACTACGGCAAGGCGCAGCAGGTTCGCACGCTCATCAAGCAGGACTTTGAGCAAGCATTCGAGCAGGTAGATGTGATTGCCGCGCCGGTTGCGCCGACAACGGCATTCAAAATTGGCAGCAAGACGACTGACCCGTTGAGCATGTACCTAGAGGACGTGTTCACGCTCCCCGCCAGCCTCGCAGGTGTGCCGGGGATGAGCGTGCCGTGCGGCTTTGACGACGACGGGATGCCCATCGGCTTGCAGTTGATCGCGCCCGCCTTCCGCGAAGATGTGTTGATCCGCGTGGGGAGCGCCTACGAAGCCGCGACGGAATGGCATTCGCGCCCGCTGCCGGAATTTGCGACGGCGTAAGCGAAGCCATGTCCGTTGATGTCCGTATTTTGCAAACGGTGATGTGGATTTGAGCGACAATATGTTGATTCATGTTGCAAGATTAACAGGGTGAATCAACATATCTTCGTGTGGAAATTGAACAGCATTAATCCCCGGCGAGGTCGAGCGAGAACTCCATTTGAGTCTCTGATGCTTCGCTGTTTTTGGCTTTGCGGCGTTTCTTCTTCTCAATTCCGGTAAGCTGCTTGGGGAAAATTTGATTGGCATCCACATCGCGGATGCTTTGAATCTTCCCAAGATACATCGACACGGAAAAATCTTGATAGATCGAAGGCTTTACGCGCTCCAGCTTTTGCGTTGCA
>DAOTZD010000013.1:0-190828 GCA_034434595.1 Anaerolineae bacterium | reverse complement strand
TCGTCGTTGATGGCGGGCAGCACCACCCGCACGCGATAGTTGCCCGGCAAAGGCGCAATAACCGTGTAATTACCGTTCGCATCGGTCACATCTTGATCAATCAGATCGTTTTTAGCATCGTTCCACAACTGCACAGTGACACCCGCCATGCCGGGTTCGCCCGCATCTTGCCGACCATCGCCATCAAAGTCATCCCATACGAAGTTGCCAATGTTGATCGGCGTGGGCGTGCGCGTTGGTGTCGCGGTATTGATGATGATCTGTTCGTCAGGGTTTCTCTGTGGGTTCGAGTCAATCGATTCGCTTGTGCTGGGTGAGGCAGAAGCCAATCGCATCACATTCGCGGTCAAAAGAACGGTTGAAGCGCATAAAACAGCAAGCACACTTGATAAAAAGACGATATTTCTGCGGCGCTGCGGTGGTCTTTGTTTCATGTTCATCCCTCCTAGGGATTCAATCATGACAGGCTTACACAAGCGGAGATACGCTTGTGCGACAGATCAAGCTAACGCGCATTCTTCATTGATAATTTTTGAGTTGCAATAGTTAGGACAAGCCTCATGAATTTAATATAACCCATCCGGCATCCATTGTGTAACAACGTTTAAAAGTTTTTACAGATCCTGAGTTTTGAGCGGCTGAGAATTGATACACATTTTTTATCAGTATTTACTGATTCGATGCATGTGTAATCATTCATCTGACATATAATGAAATTTAAGCGTCCGTGAAATTCGTATACGTTAAGAGGAATAGGATGTTACGTAAACTGTTGATCGCAGTGGTAATAATCGGGGCAGTCGTCTTGATGGCTAGCACGGTCTTCGCCAGCACCTACGCCGGCACGGTGATCTTTACCTGTGTCAATGCCGATGCGGCAGGTTCGGGCAGTCACACGCTGGATCGCGATAACACGGGCGCTGGGCAGGAAGCTCTCCGCATCGATATTACCGACGGGTACGGCACGCTCATCTACACGCTGTCCTTCTCGAACGTGCTTGGCACATTTGCTGGCGGCATCGGTGACTTCTTCTACACCACTCCGCCCGCCGCCAATCCCATCACCTTCACGCTGACAAGTTTGGCGGGCAACGGTTTGCCGGAACAAATCGACGTTTTCGAACAGGGTGAATGTGCAGGACTGCCGACAGTGGGAACGGATACCTGCCCGAATCCGCTGCCAACGAGCGCCGTCCTCTACAACATTCCTGCGGGCGCGCTGGCGTTCTTCGAGCCGCGCAGCGATGCCTACACCGGCTTTGATCTGCCCCCCGGCACATGGTACGTAACCGACAATGAGAACGGGTACGCACAAGTGTGGATCGCATGTCAGGCGCGGCGTGTTTGGGTGCCCGAAGCCAACGTGGTCGGGTTAGGCGGCTAATTTCCGCGTATTTAGGATAGCTTTTGTAGATACCGTCTTGAAAGTCAAGAGAGAAGGGCGGGGCACGAAACTCGTTTCGGCGTGACCCCGCCTTTTTATTTTCTCTGCCGCGTGCACTCAATACGCCGCGGTCAGCCCGTCTTTGCGCGGGTCGCTTCCGCCGAACAGCACGCCCGTTTCCGCGTCGCGCCGGATGATCTGCCCATCACCGAACATGCCGCGCCCCGCACCGCTGACAGGGCGAACCGTGTGTCCCATGTCCGCCAACCGTGACATCGCCGCTACGGGAATGCCTTCTTCAAGGCACACGATCACGTTAGTGGGAACATGCGAATCTTCGGCGGGAATGTCCAAACTTTCTACAAGCCAGCGCGGGCGATTGAGCGCCTCTTGCGGATTCAGATCATCATCCACCATCGCCGCGATCATCTGGAAGTGTCCCTGCGGCTGCATGAACCCGCCCATTACGCCGAAACTCGCGTACAGTTCGCCATCTTTCGTTGCCAGCGCGGGGATAATCGTGTGATACGGGCGTTTGTTCGGCGCGAGTTCGTTGGCGTGTCCCTGTTCGAGTGAGAAGCACGCGCCGCGATTCTGCAAAAAGAATCCTGCCTCTTTTGCCACAATCCCTGTGCCAAAACCCATATACAAACTGTTGATGAAACTGCACGCATTTCCCGCGCCATCGACTGCGCTCAAATACACCGTGTCCGACCCGCCAGTGGGCGCTCCGAACGTCGGCGGCTGCATCGCGGCATGTGGATCGATCAACGCGCGCCGCCCTGCGAGATAGGTTTCGTCCAGCAGCGCATTGGCAGGCGCAGCATCCGCGATGTATTCGCGCGCGTCGGCAAATGCCAGCCGCATCGCTTCGATCATCAAGTGCATCCGTTCGGGCGCATCCCACGCCAGCGCCGCGAGATCGAAACCTTCCGCAATCTTCATCGCTTGCAGCGCGGCGACTCCTTGTCCATTAGGGGGACATTCCCACACACGCACCCCGCGATATGTGGTCGAAATCGGTTCATCCCATGTGGATTGGTGACGCGCGAGATCGTCATGCGTCATCACGCCGCCAAGTTCTTGCACCGTCGAAACAATCGCATCTGCGACTTTGCCCGTGTAGAATGCCGCTTTGCCGCCTTCACCAATCAGCCGCAGCGTATTGGCTAATCCGCGCAGTTGAACGACCTGCCCAACCTTCGGCGCGCAGCCGTTCGGCAGATAATCTCCCGTGTGCGGGCTGGACTTGAGAAATGCTTCACTGCGTCCCCACGCCATCCCGAATATAGGATGCACAGGATAGCCATCTCCCGCGTAATGAATGGCATCGGCAAGAATAACGCTCATCGGCATTGTGCCGTGCCGCTCGATCAAGTCACACCAGCCTGCCACTGCGCCGGGAACAGTCACCGCATGAACACTTCGCGGCGGTATCGTCCGCATCCCCTGTGCGCGTAGATCAGCCGCAGTCAGCGCGGCGGGAGCGCGTCCGCTTCCATTCAGCGCCGTGACCTGTTTCGTTTTCGCGTCGTAAAACAGCGCGAAGCAGTCCCCGCCAATCCCTGTCGATGCCGGTTCAGTCACGTTCAGCACGGCAGCCGCCGCAATCGCGGCATCGGCAGCATTCCCGCCCTGCCGCAAAATCGCCAATCCCGCCTGTGATGCTAACGGATTGCTCGTCGCCACCATCCCGCGCCGCGCCGTCACCATCGACCGCCGCGCGTTAAAATCATACGTCATCGGTTTCATCAAAATACGCTTCCTAATGCATCCATCCACATGTGGAATGTCGTTATTCTTTAATCACCATTGTCGGGTTTTGACCCCACCCCGACCTCACTTTGGTAGGGGTTTGGCGTGCCAAACCCGCTTAACCCCTCCCTCAAACTTATCCGCTTATTGTCGATGATCCCACCAGAAACGAACGGATTTGTTCTCGTAACATTGTCTTTGTGATTTCTATCGTGCGGCTGTCCGCGGTCAATGCCAAAAAAAGTCGATGTTCTTCATCAACATGCTGTCGATAAAGGAAACTAATCTCTATGGCTGTATCCTCAGGAAAGGTACTAACTTCCAAGAAGGTAACAGGAACTTGATGAAACCCGGCGACAATATAGGGTCCGTATTCGGGCACGTCCATGTACACCCGAAAATCCGTTTCAGACTCTACTTCAATTGTGTAGATCGGAAATACCTCACGTAACCCTTGAATAAAATCCGGCACTTCAACAGGTATTTCAATTCCAACGCCGTTATCCACACTCGGATCATACGTCAGCACGTAAATCAAAGGCTTATTACTCACCAGATTTCCTCATTTGCTTACCGGCGGATTTAGTGCCTAATCTGCTCAATTGCAAAAAACTCGTTTTGTAGGGTTGCCCACTGATTTCTAACCAGACGAGCAAAATTGCTTTTCTCCCCTCCCCCACTGCGCTTCGCTGCGTAGGGGAGGGGTTGGGGGTAGGGGTGAAAGCTGCGAACGATCAATCCTCACCATCGTATCGGTTTGCGAAACGCGCTGCTCCACATCGACCGTTTCACCCCGCCCCAACTGCCTAACGGAATAAGGGGAAAATCTTTTTGTAGGGACGCGCTTCTGCGCGTCCGCCCGCCGCGCCCCCACAAAACCCAATTTTATTATAATTAAATAATACACCCGAAGATGTGTCACACAATTTCAAAAAACGGTCATATGTGGACACATCTTCTCTCAAAATTCATCGCACTTTATATAATGCGCGGTCACATCTTCCCTCAACCCGACTCGACCTGTGTCACATCCTCACCACAGTCCTTCTCGTGGAAAATCCTCAACGACCCACAAAACTCTGCAAATGCGCGTTCGTTTGATCCACCATTTTCCCGAAGTCGAATCGGCTCATATCGACCTGTTTTCCGCCTGCCGCCAGCTTCTCCCGCATCCCCGGCGCAATCGCCTCGCGGATCGTCTCGGTCAGCGCATCCACATCCACATACGGCGCGAGTAACCCGTTGACGCGGTGCTGCACCACTTCCGGGTTTCCGCCCTTGTCACTGGCGATCAACGGCGTGCCGACGCGCAAGCTCTCCAGCAGCGTATGGCTCAACCCTTCGTAGCCGGAATACAGCGCGACATAATCCGCCGCTTTCATATAGATTGGCATTTGTTCACGGCTCACCCGCCCCAAAAACGTGATCCGGTCAGATGCGCCCAACATTTGCGCCTGTGCCTTTAACCCATTCAGCGATTCGCCATCGCCCGCCACAATCAAACGCACATCTTTGATGCGTGACACCGCCGTGATCAGGTGATCGACACCCTTCCACGGCAAAATGCGCCCTACCGTGAGAATCGTCGGCGCATCTGGCAGATGCAGACGCGCGCGCGCATCGCGCTGCGACATGCCGCCTGCTGTTGGCGTATCCGGCGGGAGCGCGTTGTAAATCACACGAATTTTTTCTTCGGGAACGCCCCATCCCGCGACCATGCGCTTGAGATACTCGCTCGGCACGATGATCCCATCCATGCGCCGGGCTTCGCGGGCGCGGTTCATGCGGTCAATGCTTGCCACCAACGAGAGGGGCATTGTTTGGAAAGCATCTACATCGGTTGTCGGCGTAATCCACCCTTTGCGGATCGCGCGTTCCCATGCCAAATCACCTACGATCTTCACCACGCGCGGCGCACGGCGTTTCGACCACAGCGGCAGCCCAAGCGTGTGAATATACACCACATCCGCCCACTCCATCAGCGGACGCGCTGCCGCCGCGTAGTTTCTCATTCGTACAGGCAGCGCCCGCCGTTCAATGCGCGTGACGGGGTACGGGTACGCACCGCCCATACTTGCTTTTTCGCCGTAGGTGAGCAAACGCACATCCCATCCACGCGCTTGAAGCTGTGGCAGAAGTTCATACAGATATGTCGCGGGACCGCCCGGTTCCGGGTGAAAAATTCCCGACGCAATGAACAAGTTCGACATTGAAGTTTTCCGGGACACAAGAGAGCGGTTGTCGGGGGGCGATATATCGCGCCCGCCGCGGCAGGCGGCATAGACCGTCCCAACACCCCTATTTACACGTTGAAGCGAATATGCAAAATGTCGCCGTCTTTGACGATATACTCGCGCCCTTCCAGCTTGAACTTGCCCGCTTGTCTCAGCGCGGCTTCACTGCCCAGCGCGATCAAGTCATCGTAGTTCATCACTTCCGCGCGAATGAAGCCTTTTTGCAAGTCGCTGTGAATCACGCCCGCCGCTTCCGGCGCGGTTGCGCCAATCGCTACGCTCCATGCGCGCACTTCGTCTTCGCCCACAGTGAAGAACGATTGAATCGCCATCAGCTCATACGATAGGCGAATGACTTTCGCGGCGCTCAATTCGGTGATGCCGTATTCATCCATGAACACCTGCGCGTCATCCGCTTCAAGCTGGCTCAATTCCGCTTCAATGCGTCCCTTCAGGCTGACGACTTTGCTCATGGCATGTTCGTACTTGAGTTCAACGTCGGGCTGTGTTTCGTCGGTGTTGACGACGACAAGCACCGGCTTGAGCGACAAAAATCCGTATCCACGCAGCGGTTTGATCTCGGCTTCGGTCAAGCCCAAGTCGCGCAGCGGCTTATCAGCTTCTAGATGCGCTTTCAAGCGCAGCATCATTTCCTGCTCGTCGGTCAGCGCCTTTTCGGCATTCTTCCCCTTGCGCTTAAATTCCGCGTCGATTTTCTCTAGGCGCGATTCCACCATCACCAAGTCAGTGAGCAGAAATTCGCCGTCGAGAATCTCCAAATCGCGCGCCGGATCAATGCTCTCATACGGGTGCGGCACGTTGTCATCTTTGAAGGCACGCACGACATGCACGTAGCCATCCAACTGCCCCAGTTCGTTGCGGAACTGTCCTTTTAAGCCGCCTTCGCCAATGCCCTTGTCTAACCCGCCAATATCGACATACGTCACTTGGGTATAGGTCGTCTTTTTCGGTTTATACATCGCGGAGAGCTTATCCACGCGCGCATCCGGCACATTCACGACTGCCGTATTGACTTCAAATTGTCCGCTGGTGCTCGCGCCCGTCGGAAGGCTGCTCCGCGTGAGCGCGTTAAAAATCGTGGTTTTGCCGCTGTTGGGTAACCCAATGATGCCAAGTTTCATGAGGGATGTTGTTTCCTGTGTTCATGTGTTAACTGGGTGTCGAATCCGCCGCTATTATACCTCACCCGCGTTGACGGGCAGTATCAGTTTAAAGCGGCTGCCCTTTCCCGGCGTGCTTTCGACGCTGATTGCCCCTCCGTGCAGTTCCACGATGCTTTTCGCAATTGGAAGTCCCAGCCCAAACCCCGGCGTGGAATGGGCGTGATCTTGACGATAGAAGCGCTCAAAGATATGCGGAATGACATCCGGGGCAATCCCCATGCCCGTGTCCGTAATTTCGATCACGGCGCACTTATCTTCGTCCCGCGCCGCCGCGCTAATCCTTCCGCCTTCACCTGTGTAACGGATGGCATTCTCAAGGACATGCCCAACCGCCTGCTGAAGCAGATACAGGTCTGCATGGACATAAATCGGCGCATGTGAGACTTCGACTTCGACGCGCACGCCAGAACTTTCGATGCTTGGCTGATAGGAACGCGCGACTTCCTGCAACACTTGATTGAGGTTGATGCGATTGAGGGTAAGCGCTGTACCACTGTCTAGCCGTGACATGATCAACAGGCGATCCACCAAGCGCGTGATGCGCTTAATCTGGTCTTCGATCTGCGCGGTTTTTTGCAATCGCTTTTCAGCGTCGGTGAACTTGTTAAGCAGATACAATCCGGTCTGAATCGTCGCCAGCGGCGTGCGAAATTCGTGCGATGCGTGCTGAACAAAGCGCGACAGAATCTGCATCCGTTCTTGCTCCAAATGCAGCTCGATAGTTTTTTGTTCCAGTTCTTTGCGCTGGGTCACATCCAAGTGGATGCCGGAAATCCGCAGCGGGTTTCCCTGCCCGTCTCGCACAATCACTCTGCCGGTATTCAATACCCAACGCCATGCGCCGGATTTGATACGAACGCGGTGTTCGGTAGCGAACATTGGCGTATTGCCGCGTAAGTGCATGTTGAAGTCTTGCAGCACCTGCTCGTAATCGTCGGGGTGGATAAGGCGGTTGATGAACGCGCCGTCACCGGGTAAATCCTGTTCCGTGTAACCAAAGATTTTCGTCCATTGGTCATTCAGTGTGAGCTTTTTGGCGCGTAAATCCCAATCCCATGTTCCCAACTCTGCCGCCGCCACAATCAGGTTGAGGCGTTCTTCATTGTCCAGCATACGCGCGGTGGTTTGCTTCAGGCGGATCAAATGCCCGAATGTGCCACCTAAAATCGATACCAGTTCCGCTTGATACGCGCGCGGCTGTTGGTGATGGCGCAAATTGTCGGTGACGAGATAGCCAATCGGTTTATGCCCATCCCAAAGCGCGCTGGCGGCTTTTGATCCGCGTCCAACTTCCACGCCGTTATCGTACACAGGCACATCTGTCCAAAAGCGGGCGTGTTCTGGGCTGTTGAAGATTTCATGCGTCCAATGATCCGGCGTGATCGGTTCACGGTAATAGGTTTCGTCGCGCACGCTGCCATCTGGCGCGATTCCGCAGGTGCCAATCAGCTCGTTTCGTTCTTCGTCAATCAAGAAAAGCGCCAGACGATCTATGTTCAACCGTTCGTGCGTCAATTCGACCATGCGGCGGTAGAGCGTCGGCAGGTCATCAATTTGCGTCAGTTCAAGATTCATCAACTGCAAGGCTTTCATATCTTGCAGAAAGGCTTTGGTGAGCAGTTCGGATCGTTTGCGTTCGGAAATATCGCGCGCGATGGTCTGGAACTGAAGCGGTTTGCCTTCGTTGTCATATACCAAACACACCGCCAGTTCAACCGTAACAATCGAGCCATCTTTCCGGCGTAAAGTGCGCTCATAAGGCGGGATGCGTTCTTTCGCCAGTAAACGACTGCGTATACCTAAACTTTCTTCCAGCTCGTCTGCCACGACCAAATCAGCCATCGCGAGATTCACGATTTCCTGTTTGGTATAGCCAAGCAGTTCAGACGCGCGCTGATTTGCTGAAATCTGGGCGGTTTCCGTATCAATGAGGAAAACGGCATCCGATGCCTGTTCAAACAAGCTGCGAAATTGTTCTTCGTTGTCGAGCAAACGCCGCGCGTATCCCTTTTGAATACCGCCCGCGGTCACGATTAATGCCGACATGATGCCGTTAAAAACCAATATCGCGTAAGCGTCGGTCACAGGCGCTTTCGTGATTACCAGCAGCAGCAGCGTGATCACGAACGTCGTGACAATCATGATCCATGTGCCGCGATAGCTCAACACTAAACTGCTGATGAGGACGGCGACAGACATAAAGTTGAGCGTAACTACCCGTTCAGACGATGACGGGTTAGACGTGAAAATGATCAAGCTGACAGCCAGCGGCAGCAGCGCGACCAACAGCAGCCCACTCATCCTAAAGCTGCCCATCCGGTTGATGGCATACGCCAAAACCAAATACGCGATGAGGACAATCGAAATCAGCGGCGCAGCTTGATAGTCGGGTTGGGCAATCAGCCAACCGGGGACAACCACCAATGTCGTCAACAGAAGCAAAATCAGCAGCATTGAAGCAATCAGGCTTGAATGTCTGCGATCCTCTTCGTTGATAACATTTGAGGTAGGCTGCGTGAATCGCCGCCACGCGTTTTCCACAGAGGCTGCCGCACGCATCGTCAAAAAGTCCTGAATATTACGGTGTTGAAATGTTATACCACTTTACCTGCACGAATAGGGTTATGTCCAGTGAAGATTTAGTATCGCTTTATCAACCCTCATACACCAACTTTCCCCCCACATACGTTTGTTCCACACACAATTTGAGGAACGCATTGGCAGGTGTCGTCAGTGGATCGCCATTGAGAATCACCACATCTCCCCACTTGCCCACTTCCAAACTGCCGCGATTGTCTTGATCACCGCTGGCGACTGCCCCGCCCATCGTGTAAGCGTAAAGCGCGTCGTAGGCGCTGATCGCCTGTTCTTTTGCGATGGGCTGCCCAAACGGATCAAGCCGATCCATCGCCGCCTTCATGCCCAAGATCGGGTTGTCATCCGGCACGACAGGCGCATCCGAACTCAACGCGACGGTCAAACGGTTGAGCAGCATCTCGCGCACGGGGTAGCAGCGCGGGAAAAAGCTGTCCGGCAGATAGCGCCGATAGGTATCGCCTAGCGCGGGCAAAAAGACCGTCTGTGGCACGGCGATCACGTTCATCGCTTTGCAGCGAATCAACTGTGACGGCGAAGGCAAGCCCAAATGCTCGATGCGATGGCGCAGCGGCGACGGATGCCGTTGATAGAGCCGTTCGTACACACTGATCACCTGTTCCAGCGCCACATCGCCTATCGCGTGGGTGGCGATGCGAAATCCGTTAACATGCGCTTCCAGCATGAGTTCAAACAATTCTTCGGTTTCAAAGCGCAGCACGCCTTTCGTCCCCGTGATCTTGTACGGTTCGCTCACGGCGGCGGTTGCCCCGCTTAAGCCGCCATCCGCGAAAAACTTGACCGTATCCACGCGAAACGTATCGCTGAGATATTTTTCCGGCAGCGGCAGAGTCTCTGTGCCACCATCCGGTCTGCGAATCGGCAAGCCGTTCATCCGCACCGCCATTTCGCCGCGCGCTTCGATCTGGTGATACACCTTCAAATGCAGCGGCGTAAGCAGTGGATCAGTCGCGCTGGTGATACCCAAGCTCAATTGATGCTTCATCGCCGCTTGAATCGCGTTCGCCAGTGTCGCGTCGTCATAGTCGGGAATGACGCGGGTGATCAAGCCCATCGCCGTTTCTTGGAGCAAGCCTGTCGGTTCGCCGTGTTCGTCCTTCACAATCACCCCGCCGGGCGGATCAGGCGTTTCGGACGTGATCCCCGCCAGCTTAAGTGCGAGCGAATTCGCCACGATCATGTGTCCACAAGTGCGGGTGAGCGCGATGGGATGCGTTTGGCTAGCGGCATCAAGATCAGCGCGTGTGGGGTGACGTTTTTCCGGGAGCGCCGCTTCGTTGTAACCGCGTCCGGTCAACCACACGCCCGCGCTGGTGGATCGGGCGCGTTCTCTAAATCGTTCGATGATTGCCGGGATGGTGGGCGCGGCTTCGCCACGCGCATCGACCTGCACAGTGAGCAGCAAACCGAGTTTCCACACATGCACATGCGCGTCATTGAAGCCGGGAATGAGTGTGCGCCCCGCCAGATCGACCCGTTCGGCGTTCGATGCAAACGTGCCCATTTCAAAGATGCTGCCGACAAATTCGATCCGTCCGTTTTCGTCGATAACGAGTGAATCAGCCGTCGGCTTGGCGGGATTCATAGTATGGATGATGCCATCGTAAAAAATGATCTTGTTCATGATGTGCGTCCTTTGTGAACGCTCATAAAGTTAACAGACCATGATCAAATTCCCAATGGCAGTTCGGGCATAACGCGACAAGATTGGAAGGATCGTTGATGACGCTTACAGGAGTATCATCGGGAAAGGTGCTGATCCCGCGAATGTGGCAGATTTCGACGTGCTTGGAATAGCCGCAATTGCGACAGATGCGGGGCTGCTCACTTCGCTTAAATACCTGCCGAGCGCCATCACGGATCATCGCATTGACTTGATATGGGGTTATTTTCCGAATGTCACCAATAGTTCGCTTTGTCCAATCGACATAGCTCGGATTACAATCGTCGCAAACACTGCGCCCTCGTGGAATTTGAACACCACAATGCTTACAGGTTTTTGGTTTGGCTTTACGTTTTGGTGCTGCGCGATTCGAATAGCTTACAAAACAAGAGCGCGAACAAAATTTGGGGTTTGAAGTTTCTTTTCCACAGTTCAAACAGTTTATGAGAGGACGACGAATATGACGCATCGAGACAAATTCTTCAGCAACTTTGAATTCCCGTCCACATACAGTGCATTTGTAACGCATCAATTGCTTTTGTCTTAAATATTCACGTCGCCGCGCTTTATTGTGGTTGCAGAATGGGCAGTTCATGTCAGTCACCTTTGTAAATTAAGAAGTTCAAATTGTATATCCAAGCATACGAATTGTTTTGAGTTGTGCAATGAGAATTGTGTCTCGCGTCACGAAATTGATCTCTGAAAAGCAAATCGCTGAAAATCGCCTCATTTCTCTTAGCGAAATTTCAAGAGAAACAGGTCTAACGCGCGTGACGCTTTATGCTTGGGTGAAAGGCGATCTTTCACGCTTTGAAGCCCAAGCAATCATCGCTTTCTGCACATACTTCAACTGTGAAATTGGGGATTTGTTGGAGTTGGTCAATGATGGGGGAGACGAAGGATAAAGCCGTTGTCGCAGACGTGCTGTTGGGCTTGTCCCTAGTGTGCCCTCGCCTTCTTTACCTGTTCATAGACTTGTGCTAGACTCTTGTTAATTGCCTCCGTAGCTCAATCAGGATAGAGCACTTCGGTCCTAACGAAGGGGTTACAGATTCGAGTTCTGTCGGGGGCACTTATCATCTTATTAGCAAGAGACGGCACACCAGCCGTCTTTTGCTTTTTCTCCCCCAAAAACCATTCCCCCTAAGTCCATCGTGAAAAATGCTACAATCCCCTGCCCTGCGGGTGTAGAATAGGCGCAGTCAACCAACCAAAGGAACTTCCCCATGCCACCGATTCTGGCGCATGGTGCGCTCGGCGCATATGACGAGCTGATCTTTCTCGCTGTCGCCGCCATCTTTTTGATCATGATGGGCATTAGCTGGTTCATCAGCCGGCGAAATGCCGCCAAAGATGAACTCGCGCCGCCTATCGCGCCGCCTACTGAACAGTCTGAAAGCCTGCACACTCTCCATGCGGACTCTACCAACACGCCAGATCGTTTCCGCCTTGAATAAGCGTCTCGCTGTCGCGGTGGCTCTGCTTGCCGTCTTGCTGCTGGTGAGCCTTCCGGGGGTCAGCGCGCACGGATACATCGTTCGGGCAATTCCTGAAGATCGCGCCGCGCTGGATCGCCCCCCTGTGCGTGTGCAGTACTGGTTTAGCGAATCGCTTGAGCCGGACTACAGCAGCGTGACCGTGCGCGATTCGTCCGGCGCGGTGGTCGCGGAAGGCGGCGTTGATCCCGATGATCGCACACTGCTTTCGGCGCGGCTGCCGACCAATCTCCCCGATGGCGCGTACCTGAGCGAACTCAAAATCGCCTTCAGCAGTGATGGGCATGTCATCTACGACACGCGCGCGTTCTTCGTCGGCGTAAGCGCGGACGCGGGTTTTGGCGGCGCAGGCGCAAGTGATCTGCCCGTGACACTCGAAATGGTGTGGCGCGCGCTCGTCAACGCGGCGCACACGCTGTTGTTCGGTGGTTTCGCGCTCTACGCGCTCGTGCTAGTCCCCGCGTGGGGTAGTGATGCACATCCGGCGGGACTGCTCCCCCCGCGTGTGATGCGCCGCCTGTACACGATCATCGCCCTATCGTTGGGGATCGCGTTCGCGGGCAACATTCTCGCCCTGCTCCAACAGACGATGGTATTTTTCAATGCCGATCTTGGGCGCGTGATCAGCGAAAATCTATGGTCTGTGGTGCGCGTTGGCACACGCTTTGGCGATACGTGGAGCGCGCGAATGATTCTGCTCGTCATTGTGGCAGGCACAACCATCGCCAGTGTGATCTACCGCAAGGAACAGCCGACATGGGTGCGGGCGTTTTTCACGGCGAATATCTGGGCGATGGCGCTGGTACTCGGCAGCATGAGCATCGCCAGCCACGCCGCCGGATCGCTCACCTTAACGTGGATCGCTGTGTTCAACGATTGGGCGCATCTGCTCGGCACAGGTTTTTGGGCGGGCGCGATCACGGCGCTGGCGCTGGTGCTTCCCCGTGCGCTGAGTCCGCTAAATCCAGAGGATCGGCGCGCGGCACTGCTGGCGGCACTCAACCGTTTTTCGCCTCTCGCGGCTGGATCAGTGATCGTCGTGATTGCGACGGGCATTTATGCATCTGCGCTTTGGTTCACTGAACCGGACGATGTGCCCACCCCTTATGGCGGCGCATTGGCGATCAAGCTGGCGCTGGTGGGACTTCTGCTGGGCTTGAGTGCGCTGCATCACATGGCGCTGCGTCCCGCGCAGTATACCCGTTTCGAGCGCCTCTATAGCATGGTGGGGAGTTTTGGCGGATCGCTGCGCGTTGAAGCAGTCCTTGTCATTGCTGTGCTGTTCGCGGTGGGTTTGCTGTCGGCAACGCCCCCACCCGAACCGGAACTCGCGGGGCGATCTATCCCGCCGCCGCGCAACACGCAGGTCAACGGACAGTACCTTATCACCACGACGATCACCCCCGGCGGACCCGGCGTAAATACTTATGACGTGTTGGTGACTCGGTTGATGGATAATCAACCTGTTGAAAATGCAGTCGTTAGGCTGCAATTAAGCGATCCCGCGCGCGATTGGCGCGGCACGCCGCACGAACTCGAATCGATTGGCGACGGTTTATATGCCAGCGCGGGCGCGGATTTATCGAATGTGGGCGTATGGTGGGCGGCGGTGGACGTGCTGGCGGAAAATAGTGGATGGGAACGTGCGGCATTCGCCTTTGCGGTAAATCAAGAGGCTGCGGTGCTGCAAAATCGCCCCCCAAGCGTCATCAACCTAATCGCGCTGATGGGTGTGATCGGCGGCACAATCTTTGCGATTTTTCCGCTCATCGCCCGTTTTGTTCGCTGGCTCGATTTCAGCCCCACGGCGATTACCGTCGCTGTGATTGCGATGGTGGCGGTGATCGCGCTGATTGGGGTTACGGCGGCGATCATTCAACAGAGTGATGCCCAATATCAAGCGGCGATCAACCCGCCCCCGCAAGTCATCAATCCAGTAATTCCAACTTCTGATGCGCTGACGAGCGGAACGGCAGCATTGGCAGCTTGTGGTTGGACACTCGATCTTGCGAACGACGCTTTTCGGGAATTAATCGAACGACTACCGCGCATCCGTGACGAAGAATTATACGCGCTGATTGAGGATGGATGGCGCGGTCAGCCCGCGTGCGTTCCGGCAAATCTTGAAGTCCACTGGCAGATGGTCAACACCCTACGCTCGTATGAAATGCGGGCGCGGTTTAATCAATAACAGACACACAATGTTTACAGAAAAGGACAACCCATGCTGAAAATGATCTACAACGCGGCGGACAGCGATTTTGCCCGCCGTTTGCTCAACGAACTTCGCGCGGACGGCACACAGGTTGATGACTTAACAGGCGGCGGCGCGCAGAGCAAAGGCGACGTGCTTATCCCGGTAATCGGCGCGGACTACAAAGGCTCGTCTGTCGAAAATGCCGTCTTTGAGGCGCTCGACAACGGGCAGCAGATCGTCCCCGTGTTGAACGGCGTGGAACAGCCCAAGCTGATCGATCACTTGGATGCGGTTGCTGGCGCAGATACCGCTACGCTCAAGGCGTTGATCGCTCGCGCGCAGTCGCCGGAAGCATCGATCCCGCTGAAGGTGCTGACCCCGCGCACACGCCGCGCCAATAACCAAACCGCGTTTCTCATCGCTATCCCCGTGATTATCATGCTGCTCGTCGGATTGATCGGCATCGGGTCGGGCGCGATTCGCCGCCCTGAGGACGAGTACAACGCAGTCGAAACCGAAATCGTCCTCACCCGCGATGCGCTGATCGCGCCCGAACTGGCGACGATGGAGGCGGTACTGCCGAACAATCCCGAAGAAGCGTTCGTGTATCCGGCAACGCTGCTGGCGGCATCAACGCCGGTGCGCCCATTTGTCGCGTTGACCGCAACCGCCCGCGCTGAAACCACGCCAATTTATCCTGCGACGGTCACCCCTACACCGGGAAGCTAATCCTTAATGGCGGTAGATATGCGGCGTGAAGTCTTGGTCATCGGCGCGGGTCCCGCGGGGCTGTGCGCCGCATATTATCTTCAGCAGGCGGGAATCGCTTTCCATGTGGTAGATCGCGCGCCTGTGGTGGGGTCAACATGGGCGAATCTGTATCCGTCGCTCCAGCTCAACACGTTGGCGTGGAATTCCCATCTCCCCGGCGAACACATGCCGCTGCGCTTCGGTCCATATCCAATGGGGACGGATTATTACGCCTATCTCAAACGCTACGCCGAACGCCATCACTTCCCAATCACCCTGAACACTGAAGTCACGCGCGTGTCGCCACAGGATGAAGCATGGTGCGTCGAAAGCATTGATCTGGTCAGCGGGGAACGCCGCGCCGATCTCTACGCCGCAGTGATTGTAGCGACGGGTCGCTTTAGCAATCCGTATCTGCCACCGCTCCCCGGCATGGATACATTCACAGGAAAAATTTTACACGCGCGCGATTTTCACGATCCCAATGCTTATGGCGGTCAGCGGGTGATGGTCGTCGGGAATGGTCCCAGCGGCGGTGATATTGCGGCGGCATTGGCGAATGCTGTCCCCGCGCCGCAATACCCCATCCTGCTGGCGATCCGCAGTGATGTGTTAGTGGCGCGCAAATATCCGTTCGGGCTGCCGCATTCGGTGTGGCAGCTTCTCTTACACCCGCTGCCGGAGCGCATCCGCAAGCCGCTGGTCGATTTCACCGTGTATCGTGGCTATCGCGGGATGAAAAGGCTGCCGATTAAGTTCGCGCCCAATCGCACAGATCGGCTTGGCACATCCGCGCCGGTACGCGGGCGCGAGTTGATCGACGCGCTCGAACGCGGGCAGGTGTTCGGCACGGCGGGGTTGGCGGGATTTGAGGGACAAGAGGCGATTCTGCTGGACGGATCGCGGCATGGGGTCGATACCGTCATCTTCTGCACGGGATACCGCCCCGCGCTCGGCTATCTGGATGTGCCGTTTGAGACCGACAAAGATGGATGGATGGTACGCGAGATCGATCCGGTATTTGGGGAAAATGGCATGGAAATGGCGGGGTATCCGGGATTATATCTGGTCGGGCGCTATTATCGCGGGTTCGGCGCGATGTACAACTTCCGGCAAGAAGCGCGCATCGCCGTGGAGCAGATCAAGCGGCGGTTTGGGCGCGAATCTGCGTGATTGACTCTATACTCAAAAAAACCCTATACTGTGAAACATGAACACATACACGACATATACACTGGTTTCGATGCGAATGAGCCGCCTTTCCACAATGGGCAGAGGATGGCGATTTCGGCGCGTGTAGTGCCGGTGTGTAATCTCAAGTGATTGCAGTCGTCAAAACCGTCTGTCCCTGACAGGCGGTTTTTTGTTTATACTTGGCGGAGAGTAGGAGGGATGTGGCAAATGGCAGCCCAAGCGCGTGAACGAACTGGACGTATTGCAGAAATGACGGTTGGCGAATTGACCTTGATGATTCAACGAATTGTCACTGATCAAATGAACGAAAAAGAGGGAAAGAAACCCAAGCCGTCGATTGATTTGTGGCATGAACTTGTCGCCAATACCCTTCCGACGGCTGAGGGAACCTCTAGCCCGACGGAACTTCTCCAAGAGGATCGGGAGCAATGGCGGAAACCCTAGTTCTGGATACCAGCGCATTAATGCAAGCCGTCATTTCGGATACCTACACTAAAGCGACGCAACTGCTGCTGAAGCGGCTTTGGGACGATGATCCGCTGGAGGTTTACATTCTAGAATTCACGCTTGTGGAATGCACGAACGTGGTTTGGAAACATATTCAGAGGCAGGGTATCACGAAAGAGCAAGCGCTCGCTGAAATCAAACGGTTGATCGCTTTGCCATTGAATATACACCCATCAATTGACCTACTGCCGAGAAGTTTGGAAATCGCCAACCAAAGTCAACTGGCGGTCTATGATGCAGTGTATGTAGCCCTTGCCGAGCGCTATCAACTAACACTGGTTACGGTGGATGAAAAGCAATCTGCTGCCGCGCAACAACTGCATATTACCGTTTACCGTGAAATCCCCTGCTGATTTCCCAGTCAATGAAGCTGACAATCAACCCTAAGGATACCGGATGCCCAAGTACATTCATGTTTCAGTCGCGTGGCCCTATGCCAATGGCGATCTTCACGTAGGACACCTTGCGGGCGCATACCTGCCCGCCGATATTTTCGCGCGCTATCACCGCTTGAAGGGCAATCATGTCCTCATGGTCAGCGGGTCGGACAGTCACGGCACGCCGATCAGCGTCGAAGCGGACAAACGCGGTGTCAGCGCACGCTCGGTCTTTGAGCATTATCATCACCGCTTCCTGCAAACGCAGCAGAAGATCGGCATCAGCTATGATTTGTTCACGCACACCGACACTGAAAATCACCATAAGATCGCACAGGATATTTTTACCACGCTCCTAGAGCGTGGATACCTCTACAAAGAAATCCAGAAGCTGCTTTACAGCGAGATCGAGAAGCGGTTTTTGCCGGATCGCTATGTCGAAGGCGAATGCTACATCTGCCATTACGCCAACGCGCGCGGCGATCAATGTGACAACTGCGGCAACTTGCTGGACGCGACCCTGTTGATCAACCCGCACAGCCGCAATCACCCCGATGAGAAGTTGATCATCCGCGAAACCGAGCATTATTTCTTCGATCTCGGCAAATTTTCGCCGCAAATCATCGCCTACATCGACAGTCACGCGCATCATTGGCGCGCACATGTGGTCAACTTCAGCCGAAACTTTGCCGCCGATGTCCACGGGCGACCCATTACCCGCGATGTCGATTGGGGAATCCGCGTGCCGCTGCCCGGCTGGGAGGACAAGCGCCTCTATGTGTGGTTTGAAGCCGTGATGGGCTATTTCACCGCCAGCATCGAATGGGCGCGCAATATCGGGCAGCCAGACGCATGGAAACGGTGGTGGTATAACCCCGAAGCCGAGATTTACAACTTCATCGGCAAGGATAACGTGCCATTTCATACCGTGATGTGGCCCGCTGAACTACTTGGAATTGATGGGCTGTATCACGACGGAAAAGGCATTCAACTACCGTATGATGTGCCCGCCAACGAGTTCATGAACATTGAAGGCGACAAGTTCAGCAAGAGCCGCAATTGGGCGATTTGGCTGCCCGACATTCTTGACCGTTATCAGGCAGACGCGGTGCGCTACTACGTCGCATCGACCTTCCCCGAAACCAAAGACAGCGACTTCACATGGGATGGCTTCTTAAACCGTGTGAACAGCGAATTGGTCGCGGCATGGGGCAATCTCGTCAATCGCGTGTTGAACTTCGCCTACAAGCGTTATGAAGGCGCTGTCCCAACTTATGACACGCTCACCGACAAAGATACGGCGCTGATTACAGCAGTTGAAGCGGGCTTTGAAAAAGTCGGCAAATTGATCGAAGCGGTTGAACTGCGCGCCGCGCTCAACGAAGCGATGGGCTTAGTGCGCGATGCCAACCTGTACTTGAGCGAACGCGAACCGTGGAAGCTCATCAAAACTGATCCGGCGGACGCGGCGCGTGTGGTATATACATCGCTGCGTGTGATCGACAACCTCAAGACGATGCTGTCGCCGTTCCTGCCGTTTAGCGCCCAAAAAGTGCATGAATATCTCGGCTATGACGGGCAGTTGTTCGGGACGCTGGAGATTCGCACTTTCAGCGAAGGTGACCGCGACCATGAGGCGCTGGTCTACGAGCAGGCGGGCGCGATTGGCGCGTGGGAAAAGAGCAGTCTGCAAGCGGGTCAAAAGATGCGCGAACCGTCGGCGCTTTTTGAAAAGCTCGAACCGGACATCGTGGACAAAGAACGCGCATATCTCGGTGCGCCGCGTGACGAACACGAAATCGTGGTGTAGGCGTGTGATATACGCGCCCCACCGTAAACGGGCGGCATGTATGCCGCCCCTATTTCGATTTGTGATCAATCAATAAAACACAGGTAATGTAGGGACACACTTCTGCATGTCCGTTTTTGCGCGCCACTGTGAACCCCAACCATTCCGTAAACACTGTTCACCTTTTAATCTCCCACTCATAAAAACCCCTTGACCACATTTCGTAAACACCGTAAACTAAATCTATCAAGACAGAAGTTGCAATGAAAGCAGCCCGCCAATGCCGCGCACACGCGATGCAGTCCAATATGAGAATATGCAAGACAAAATCAAAAGCGCGGCGCGTGAACGCATGGCTGCACATGGCACAGCAGGGATTAATCTGCGCGAGATCGCTCGAAAAATGGACATCACCGCACCCGCGATTTACCGCTACTTTCCCAGTCTTGATGACCTGATCACAGCCCTGATCCTCGACAGCTTCAACGGGATCGCGGATGCGATGGCATATGCCGATGCGAATGTGCCGCAAGAGAATTACGGCGTGCGCCTGTACGCGATAGGCATGGCGTATCGTCAATGGGCAGTCGATCATCCAGTCGATTTCCAGTTGATCTACGGCAACCCGATTCCCGGCTACGTCGCCCCCGCCGAGATCACTGTGCCAGCAGCGCGGCGAGCGTTCGTCGTGATTGGCGTGGTGCTTCAGCAGGCGATTCAGGCGGGGGCGCTCAAGCTCAACCCGCTTGAAGGACTGCCCCCAAGCAACGCCGCATTTTTTGAGGGGATCGCCCGCGAGTACGGCATTCCACCGGAAGCCATCGAACTGATTACGGATGTGTGGTCGCAAATGCACGGGCGCATCATGCTCGAACTGCTGCACCATTTTGATCCCGTGGTAGGCAGTTCGGGGGATTACTTCGCCTACAAGCTCAAGCAGTATGTCCGTGCATTGGGGTTAGACCCCGGATAAATCACACAAGTATTCACCACAATCTACCCTAAACGGTGCGGAAAGGTTTCCCTTCCCGCGTTCTTCAACACGCCCATTTCCCGTCTGAACTTTCAGCAGAGGTTTATTCGATCATGCCTACTTACCGTCGCGCAGGTTTCATCGTGCTCATCGTGTTTCTCGTCGTTGGAATCGCCATCGGTGGATATTTCGCCTTCCGCCGCACCGTGATTGCAGATTTGCGTGAAAGCAGCATCAACGCCGCCGCGCTCTCCCCGGTTGAATACGGCGAAGTTCTGTTCCAAACCCGCGTCTGCACAAGCTGTCACACGCTCGACACCGCCAGATCAATCGGTGACGAAGGTCCAGATTTAAGCGGAATCGGGGGGCGCGACACCGCCGATTACATTCGCCAATCGATTGCCGAACCCAATGCCGTTATCGCGGACAACTGCCCCGCAGGAATGTGTCAGTCCGGTGTGATGCCGCCGTTCGGTCAGATTCTTACTGATGAGCAAATCGACGCGCTGACTGCCTACTTGATCGCGCAGCAGTAGATGTTTGATGCACCGACTTTACCCGTTTAATCGACTATTCACACAAAGGATACTGATCTCATGACCACCAACAGCAGCGAATTACACGTCATTTTCGGCACGGGTGCGATGGGCGCATCCGTGATGGAAGCGTTGATCAAGCGCGGTAAACGCATCCGCATGATCAATCGCGGCGGCAAGCCGAGCATCGCAACCGGATCACCTGCAGGTGTCGAGTTCGTCAAAGCGGATGTGATGAACGCCGAAAGCACACGTTCAGCGGCACAAGGGGCGACACACATCTATCAATGCGCGCAGCCGGAATATCACGAATGGGCGGAGAAATTCCCGCCGCTTCAAACCAACATCCTCAACGCGGCGGCGGCGCACAATGCCCGCTTGATCGTGGTCGAAAACCTGTACATGTACGGCGATCCCAACGGGCAGCCAATTGTCGAAGCCATGCCTTACAAGCCAACGTCAAAGAAGGGGGAAGTTCGCGCGGCGATGACGCGCGAACTGGAAGAAGCGCACGCCAGCGGTAAGGTGCGCGTCGTGCGGGGTCGCGGATCCGACTTTTACGGCGCGGGCTACATGATCATGGGCGATCAAGTGTTTTATCCAGCGCTGGCGGGCAAACAAGCAAGTGGAATCGGCAGTCTCGATTTGCCGCACACCTTTACCTACACGAAGGATTTCGGGGCAGCGCTGGTCATGCTTGGCGAACACGATGACGCTTATGGGCAGGCATGGCACGTCCCCAGCACGACGCTCACACAGCGCGAATTGATCGAGATGGCGTTCAAAGCCGCAGGAACTGCGCCCAAAATTGGCGTGATCAACAAGGTCATGATGCGCGTGGGCGGGTTGTTCATGCCCGGCGCGCGTGAAATGATCGAGATGATGTACGAGTTCGAGAAGCCGTTCATCATGGACAGCAGCAAAATCGAGCGCGCGTTTGGCATGACGGCGACTCCGCCCGAACAGGCGATCACGGAAACTGTCGCATGGTTCAAAGCCAATCCCAAGCCCAATAAAAAACACTAACGCGATGTGAAACCTATGGGGCGGAAATGAGCGAATGCTTGCTTCGCATTCCGCCCGCAAATTCACGACGAATTGTGTTCAGCAGCGATGGCAGTTTTGTAAGAGGATATTTAGCAGTAATGTTGTGACAATTTTGTAATCTCAAAGAGCAGAAGAATATTCGCTGTCGTCATGATGCCGCTTGAACCTTACAGTCCGACTCCGGCAGCCCCCGCTGTTCCGGCGATCAGCTTGGTAATCGTGTTGACAAGTTCAAGCGGGCGCGTGGTCTTGGCGATGTAGGCATCTGCGCCGCTTTGCTTTTGAAAGGCGGGGTTGTGAATGCGATACCCCGCGCTGTACATGATGACGGGAATATTCCGTGTCGCTGGGTCGGCTTTCAAATGGGCGCAAAACTCGCCGCCGCTCACCCCCGGCATTTGATCGTCAAGGATGATCAACGCGGGAACTTCGCGCTGAATCTGGGCAAACGCACTCGTCACATCGCTTGCTGTCCGTGTCAAATGTCCCGCGCGCTTGAGGACGATCTCAAGAATATCTTGAAATGTGACTTCATCGTCCACTACCAGAATGTAAGGCATACCACTGCTCTCTCTCGCTGCAAAAAAATTCAGCCGCCCAATACATCACACTGCCGTCCATTCCACCCGCTCTTTGACGCGCCGCGTATACTCGCTCGTCGAAAGCGCATTTTCGCCAAGAATGTCCGACGTGTAATTCCCGTCGCGTAATGTGCCGCGAACCGCGTTTTCGACAGCGTTTGCCGCATCGATTCGTCCCCAATGATGCCGCAGCAGCATTGCAACACTTAAGATCGTCGCGGTGGGATTAGCAATCCCCCGCCCGGCAATGTCCGGCGCACAGCCGTGTACCGGCTCGGCAATTGCCACGCCATCGCCAATGTTGAGCGAAGGCGCAAGCCCTAATCCGCCGCCCCACGCCGCCGCCATGTCCGACAAAATATCGCCGTACAAATTGGACGTGAGTATCACGTCGAAGCGAAGCGGGTCTTTCACCATCCAATAGGCTGCCGTATCCACCAGCATTTCATCGGTTTTAATGTCGGGATACTGCGCCGACAATTCTAACGCCACACGGCGGAACAGCCCATCTGACTGCAACAAGACGCTTGCCTTATGAACAATCGTCACCCGTTCCCGATACGCCCGCTGTGCCAGTTCAAACGTTTTGCGCGTCACGCGCTCAGTTGCGGCGGTGGTAATGCGCTTCTCCGAAACGCCTGTGCGCCCATCATCTTCGGTATGTTCCTGCTGCACATACAGGTCTTCGGTATTTTCGCGCACGACCAGCAAATCGACTCCTTCACGCGCGGTTGGCACGGGTAGGTAACGGGTTGGTCGCAAGTTTGCATAGGTTTGCATATGACGGCGTAATCGCACAATAGGTACGAAGTACCCGTCTACCGGATATGACGGCGAAGCCGCCGCCCCAAATAGCACCGAACCACACCGTTCTGCCAACCGCAGTGTTTCATCCGGGAGCGGCGTACCCGTCTTTTTGAACGTGTCCCATCCCGCCTCGGCATTGTGGATCACCACATCTGGTGCGACTACTTTGAGAACGTCAACTGCGGCGGGAACGACTTCATGACCGATCCCATCAGCTTCGATGACACACAGTTCTACCATGATGACCTCTCGCTTTCTTTTCTGGCGATGCGGCATTGAACAAGCGCGCACGTATACGCAAACGTGTACGCAAAACGACGGTGTGAACAGCGATGACTGCGCGTGTTGAAGCGTTAGTAAAAATCACGCCACAACACACAACTGCGCGTTTGACCTGCAAAATTCACCGAACATTCATTTTTTGCGCCAGAAAAAAAGCGAAATATCTATAGTCAGCATTGGCAGCGTTTCTTTTGCGCGTCCATTTTTACCCATGACGCGCCGATTTGTCTAGATTTCGTCCATCACCGAAACCAACGCATTAGTATACCGCAATATGTGCGATGTGAGTCTTTATCGATGGTGATGCTGCAAGAAATGCGATTTTATGAGGGAAGGGGGCGCGGCTAACGCCCCTGCCGACGCTGTGGATTGGTTTGAGCGCGCGCATCGCCTGCTTCCGCCTCTTGATCCGCCAGCAGATCATCAAGGCTTAAGCGTTCCAAGCGGCTGTCGTGCAGCAAATCGCGCAGTTCGTTGGTGATTTCGCCGTCAGCATCTACCGCGCGGCGCACGACTGCCGCCGGGTCTTCTTCCCAATGGAAACGATGATCGGCGATCAACATCCCATCCGCGCTGATCAACAGCCGCCATGCGCCGCTGATGTCCAATTCGTCTTGAATCGGCAGCCGCGCAGAAGGCGTGATCAAGTTCAAGCCGGGCTTGAGTTCGTGTACATCTTCGTGGATAAATACGGGCGTGCCGCTTGCGTCGATGATTTCAAATTTAACGCGCCCTTTTGCCAGCACAGGCACGCGAATTTGCGCGAACGGCTGAATATAGTCCACCGTCGCGTCGATTTCATGCGTGCGCTGGATCGTCGGTTCGGCGTTCGTTTTGAACACCATCATTCCAAGATCAAGCGGCGCAACAGGCGATTGATCAGGATCGATGCCCGCCGCGCGCGCCGCTGCCAGCGCGTGCATATAGGCCCCGTCGGATCGCTGCGGCGCATCCTGCACGGGCGTGCTGATAGGGGGCGAATCAGGGCGATGCAACGATTCGCGCCGCCAATCATTTGCAGCGCGGTCTTCATCCGTGAATTCATAGCGGCGGGCGGGGGGTTCGCGCCGCTGCGACCCGCTGCGCGGCGGCAGTTTGACGGCTGCATTCTGGAATTGGCGCACCAGCAGCAAAAATCCTACCAGCATCATCCCACCAGCAAGCAGACTGCCGCCTACTCCGCTTAATCCCAGCACAAGCAGCAGTAAGCCAAGCGCGATTTCACCCGTGTTACGGTCTTTGCGTTGCATGACGTTTACTCAAGCGAAAACTCACTTGCTCCCATTGTTTTGATTGCGGCTTCGCAGCAGTTCTTCCAGTGACATTGGCTGATCGCCCGCGCGGACTGCCCGTTCAGCGGCGGCGCGTTCAGCGGCGGCACGCTCAAGAGCAGTGCGTTCTCCGGTGAGATCATTTTGCGGCGCTGTCCGCGCGCCACGTTCCGTTTGTAAATGCGCGAAGCGTTCTTCTGTCGAAGGGATCATGGTGAAACTGTACGCCGCCACAAGCGATCCGTCGAGATACACGCGCAAATCCCAATCGCCAGTCTGCGGAATGCGTTCATTCCCAAACAGTGGCATGTGATGATCCGCGAGAATGTTCATTTCGCCATCACGTAAGAACGTCCGCATTTCGTGGACATACTGCTGTTCGCCATTTTGATCAATGAATTCAAAGCGAATCGTCGCGGTGCGGTCAGCACTACGCGGCTGAACATGCAGTGTGATGAACGGACGCACGCCGTCATCATCTTTCATCACGTCGCGTGTGCGCCGCATGGTCATACCATCGCGGGTAGCGAAAGACGTGATCAAGCCCACATCGAGCAGGGTTAAACTGCTCTCCAAATAACCGCCGCGCCGCCGCGCCCGTTCAACGGCTTCACGCGCTTCGGCGCTCATTCGCATCGACGTAAGCGATGTGCGCGAGCGATCTACGAACTGTTCCGGCTTCACCTCGATGATCGATGCCAGCCCCGCGAGGGTCAAAATGCCGATCAGCGTCAAAATCACTTCGCCGCTTGCTTCTCTACTAAGCGCCGCCACGCCGATCATCCCCGCAAGGATGCCCAACCACACAAAATTTCGTCTTTTCACGCGAATACGCATGGGAATAACCTTGAAACTCGCAGCAGGATTCACTGTGATGAACACATTCTCAACCTAGTATACGGCAATTTCATTCGATCCGTTGCACGCGCGTTATCCCGCCTGCCGCTGACTGTGTAAGCGCCGCCCATTCGCTTAACGAAAGCGTTTCGGCGCGCCGGCGCGGGTCGATGTTCGCCTGTTCCAACAGCGCCGCGGCGCTTTCCGCGTCGATGTGCAGTCCTTCACCGAGCGCGTTTTTCAACTGTTTGCGCTTCTGGCTGAATCCAGCGCGCACCACGCGAAAAAACGCTGTCTCACTCGGCACATCAACAGGAGGTGTATCATACGTATCCATACGCACAACGGCGCTGTCTACATCTGGACGCGGCCAAAATACGGCAGGCTTCAAGCGCATGGCGATCTTGGTCGCGGCGTAATACTGCGCGCTCACCGAAAGCAGACTCATATCGCCGGGTTTGGCGGTCAACCGTTCCGCGACTTCCAACTGCACAGTCAGCACCAAGCGGCGCGGGCGCAAATCGCTTTCCAGCAAACAGCGCAAAATTGCGCTGGTAATGTAGTACGGCAAATTCGCCACCACAACATACCCACGCGGCGACTGTACAGTGGGCGGCAGCACAGATGCCAGCGGCGTTTCGAGGATGTCGCCAAAATGAAAGCGCACATTCGGCGCATGGGCAAAACGCGCTCCCAAAATTGGTTGCAAGCGTTCATCTACTTCCACAGCGATCACCTGTTTGGCGCGCTGTGCGAGAAATTCCGTCAGCGCCCCCGTACCGGGACCGATCTCCAACACCACATCATCGGGCATCAATTCGGCAATATCGACGATCTTTTCGAGCGTGTTGGGATCATGCAGAAAGTTCTGCCCTAGACTTTTCTTAGGCGCGATCTCATGCTGATCGAGGAGTGATTTTGGGTTCATGGGGAATCACCTCATCTGTTAAGCGGGCAGGCATCACGGGGATGGATGACGGCACTATATCACCCGCAAAGGCGAGTCACAACCTCCGAAAAGAGGGTGCTTTTCCGACGTTCGCCTATACAATCAAACGGATTCGCTTTTGCAGTTGCGAAAGGCTGCCCATGCCCTGCATCCTCCTCGTAATCGTCATAGTTGTGTCCGATGATGACTCCATCCGCTGCTGACGCGCCCCGCTCTTCCATCCGTGTGGGATTTGTGGTGCGCGGCGTGCTGTTCGCCAGCATCATCTTGAGCGTGACGCTGCCTTTCATCATGGGATTCGTTTTTGCCGCCACCTTGACCGCGCCTATCTGCGGCGGCGGCGCGGATCCCGCCCGCTACGATCTCACTTTTGATTCACTGACCGTCCCCGCGCCGTCCTTCAATGCCGATGTGCGCGCTTATTTCATCTACGCGGATAACGTTTCCCGCGATGTGCCCACTCCTACCATCATCGCCATGCCAACAGGCGCGCAAGGGCGCGCGGATCGACTGCATGAGCTGATCGCCTTCACCCGCGCGGGCTATCATGTTTTCGCGCCAGAATCGCAAACCTGCGCCACCGCATCGCCCAACACGCTTGGCTATCGAGAAGCGGCGATGATGGGCGATATGCTGGCGTACTTGAACACACGCCCCGACGTGGACGCGAACAAGTTAGGCATACACGGATTTTCTGCGGGTGGCGCGGCGGCGATTCTGGCGGCGGCGCGGTATCCGCAAATTCGCGCCGTCATCGCGCAGGGCGGCTATCATGATTTTCACGATGAAGTCACTACCAACACGCGCGGCTATGATCGACTGCTCTGGTTCGGGGATGTTTTCCGCTTCGGCGCGGAAATCGGCTACCGCCTCACAACTGGCTTGGAAATGCGCGTCTTAAATCCTGTCAGCGTAATCGCCAGCATCGCCCCGCGCCCGATTCTGCTCATCTACGGATCGCGTGAGCCGGGGCTGCGCGGCGCGCAAATTCAACGCGCGGCGGCAGGAGACACCGCTGAACTCTGGGTCATCGAGGGCGCGGGACACGGCAATTACACAGCCTACGCGCCGAACTACGCACAGCGCGTGGTCGCCTTTATGGATGCGGGACTGTCCGCCCCGTAGAAGCTGTTATGGCGCGAGCTGCGGAATCACCCGCCACAGAAAATACACGTTCAACGGGATCAATATCGCCGCCGCAGTCGGCGCGGCAAGCGCATATCTCCACGTGGTTTCTGGCGCATCCAGTGACCGCGCTGCCCACTTTCCCCACGCATCCCAACCAAGCGCGGCGAAGATCGCCAGCGGCACAAGCGCGGTGTAAATATACCGTCCCTGAAACTGCACAAATTCTGTGTTGTAGTAGACATATTGCAGCAAACCGAGCATCACCGCGCCGCCAAGCAGCAGCCACGCCGTCGCGGGGATTTTTTGTTCATTTTGATACGGCTTGATCACGCCCATGATCAACCAACCGATGAGCGCCAGCGCCAGTATCATCAGAATGATTGTGTAGCTCCAACCCGGTAATGGTAGCGCCATCCACCCAAACTGCCCCCAAAAGCTGTTGAATGTCGTTTCGACAGCCCGCCGCAAATATTCGCCCGCGCCTACTTGTGCGATCAAGTCGGCGGTGCGTAACTGCCCCACGACGACGGCATCATGCCGCGCCAAACCGAGAAAGTCTGGCACGCCGTAAACGCTTAAATTGCGCGCCCACCACACACCAGCGATCACTAACGCGGGCAGAAGTACGCCGATCAATTCGCCCAACGGGAAAGTTTTTCGCCCGCGCCGCAGCCCATCGACCAGCAGCACCAGTGGAATTAAGCCAATCAAGAAAAGCGTATTCACCTTGGTGATCAACGCCGCGCCGATCAGCGCGCCAATCCCCCACGCGGGAACGTGCCTTCCGCTAATGCGTCCCGCTGTCGCCACTAACGTCAGCGCGATCAGCAGTTCAGCAAGGCTGTCATTGTTGACGCTGCTCATCATCGCCAAATGCTGCGGCACAAACCCGACCAGCGCCGCCGTGCCCAATGCCGCGCCTGTTCGCGTTGGAAACAGCGCCTTGACGAGCGCATACGCCGCGATCACCACCCCCACGCCGAACACCAGCGAGAGCAGACGCAGAGCAGTAAGGTTTCCACCTGTTAGGTTGAATACCACTGAACCGATCAAGTAGTACAGCGGCGGTTGGTGATCCTCATACTGCACAGTGGCTAGGCGGACAAGCGTGTTAGGGGCGAACCGTGATCCGCGCAGTGTATCCAGATACGCCGCGTCCCAATCGCCTGGTTCAATCAACGGGCAGCATCCATTCGCCGCCACCTGTGCGATATAGTTATAGTGCGCGGGTTCGTCTGGGGATTGCCACGCGGGGGTTCGCACCGCATAGCCAATCCCAAGCGCCAGCGTCACTACCACAATCAGCGCCAAAAGAACACGTTCAAGCCGAAGATTCATGACTGCTCCACAGGAAAACCCTGCGTAGATGAGTTTCGCAATTTCCAAAACCCAATTATGCTTATAGCGAACACGACGTTATCGACTACGCCATGATAATTCGAGCCTAAAATCAGACAGTTTGCCAGTCTGCAAAGTTTCACAAAAGGACGAACCCATGCCCTCAACCAGTGAACAACTCCAATCCGCTTATCAACTGGTGCGCGAAGGTCGCAAAACCGACGCGATCAACTTGATCCTGCCGATTGTCCGCGCCGATTCCAACAATGCCGATGCGTGGTGGCTGCTTGCGAATGCGCTTGATGACCGTCCGAAAGCTAAGTACGCCCTCGAACAGGTCATTCGGCTGCGCCCGGACGATGATCGCGCCGTCAAGATGCTGCATAAGCTCAACGTGATTTCCAGCGCGCCCAGTGTCTCTCCACTTGATGGTTCACCGGGCGATCCATTCGCGGGCGCGCCGTCGTTCGGCAGTTATTCCACGTCCAGCAGCACTTTTTCCACGTCCAGCAGTTTTGGCGGGCTTTCCAGCGCCGATGACCGCGACAGCGAAGCGATTTTCCGAAGCGGCAGCAGCCCCATTGAGGAAAATCCGTTTGGCGAAAAGCCGAAAAATGATCTCGCGCCCGCCACGCCCAGTTGGACATCCAGCTTTGGCGGTACAGGCTATGACAACACTGGCAGAGCCGCCCCGCCAATCTACGCGCCCGCCCCGGTGCAGCGCCGCAGCCCAATTGTCACCTGTCTTGCCATTATCGGCGCGTTCACAGTGCTGGGATGTTCCATCTGCTCGGTGCTGTTCTTTTCAGGCGGAAGCATCGTCGGTCCGGCAATCCAGTCAGCGTTTGAAACGCTTGCGCCCACGCTCGAAGCCATATCCGGCGGCGAATTCAACTTTGAAGACTTCAACTTTGGCGACACTAGCGCCTTCAGTTCGCAAACGGGCGATAACTCTCCGCTGCCTAACAATCTCAACCGTCTTGGCGAACTCAGCTATGGAGATTCTGTCACCGGGGTTGTGTCCAACACCCGCGATGATGCATACACCTTTAACGGGCAGCAGGGAGACCGCGTGGTGATCGAACTCAACAATGTCGGCGGCGTGGGCTATGATCCGGTGGTGGAACTATATTCACCGGACGAATTCCAGATCGCGCGCAACGATGACCGCAGCGCCGGCAACCGAGATTCGCGCATCAGCATCACCCTGCCCAGTGATGGCAAATATACCATTGTCGTCACGCGCTTTGGCGCAAGCGGAGGCGATTACAGTCTCTCGCTCGAAGGTTAACCGCACAATCGTAGGGGCGCATCGTGATGCGCCCGTTGTAAATTGCAGCGATGCCCCCTACTTTTTCATACCCGCAGGCAGCAGCTCTAAACCAAAACTGTCTTCCATAAACGCCGCTTGACTGTCGAGAATCGCTTCATTTTCCCCACGTTCAACAGGCACATACACATCGTCGGATCGCAGTTCCCAAGCGTTATAGTTGTCGTGGAGCTGCGTCCCCAAAATTCGCAGCAGTTGATGTTGTAAGCGTTCTTCCATCACCGGGAACACCACTTCCACACGGTTGTACAGGTTGCGGCGCATCAAGTCGGCGCTGCCGAGATAAATTCGCTGGTCATGTGGAGCATTGTGGAAATAGAAAATTCGCGCGTGTTCCAAAAAGCGCCCAACGATGCTCCGCACACGAATATGCTCGCTTAACCCCGGTAAACCCGGTCGCAAACAGCAAATCCCCCGCACAATCAAATCAATCTGCACCCCCGCCTGTGACGCTTGATACAACTTGCGAATCATCTCGTCTTCTTCAAGTTGGTTCATCTTGAAGATCAAGTGCGCGGGCTTGCCCGCACGCGCCGCGGCGATCTCGTTGTCGATCAATTGGGTGATCCCCGCGTGCAAAAATTCCGGCGCGACAAGCAGGCGTTTGTAAGTGGTCCCCGGCGCGTATCCGGTCAAGCGGTTGAACAGGCGCGTCGCATCGTCGGCAATATCCTTATTGCAGGTGAACAATCCTAAGTCAGTGTACAGCCGCGCCGTGCTGGAATTGTAATTCCCCGTGCCAAGATGCACGTACCGCCGCACGCCATCCGGTTCACGGCGCACCACCAGCGCAATTTTGGCGTGCGTTTTGACGGGCAGTTCTTCCACGCCATAAGTGACGTGTACGCCTTGTTTGTCCAGCGCGCGCGCCCATTCCAAATTGTTTTCTTCGTCAAATCGCGCTTTCAATTCCACCAGCACCGCGACCTGCTTATCGTTTTCGCGCGCTTGCAATAACGCTTGCACAATGGGAGAATTGCGCCCCACACGGTACAGCGTCGCCTTGATTGCCAGCACATCGGGGTCATGCGCGGCGGCATGGAAAAATCGTTCCACCGGTATAAACGAATCATACGGGTGATGCACCAGCACATCATGGCGGCGAATCGTGGCAAACAGGTCATCACCGTCCCGAAAACCCTCCACGATGCGCGGGACATATGGCGGCTGCTTTAAGTCAGGGCGATCCACGCTCATCAATTCCATCAAACTGCTGCCGCCCAACGCCCCGTTGATGCGATATACGTCGCGTTCCGGATCAATCTCTAAACGGCTCAACAACAAATTGAGCGTCGAATCGTTGATTTCGCGCGGCACACTTAGGCGCACAACCGACCCAAATTCGCGCGATTTAAGCGATTCTTCGATCAGATCGTCCATATCCATATCTTCGAGCGTGTCTTCTTGTTCATGCTCGTAATCAATGTCAGCGTTCCGCGTGATCCTGAAGGGGGAGTGTTCTAACACATCCATACCGGGAAACAGAATATCCAAATTCGCCGCGATCAGGTTTTCGATCCACACAAACGTATTCGGCGCGCGTTCCCCATCGGCGTATTTTTGCATTACCCGATCCACGTTGACCAAACGCGGCAGACCATCCGGCACTTTCAAACGCACAAATTCAGGTTCTTCGTCCGGCTTATCCTTGCGCCGCAGTGATACGCCCAAATTTAAGCTCAAATTCGAGATGAACGGGAACGGGCGCGCATGATCCACCGCCAGCGGAGTCAGGACCGGAAACACTTCTTCATAAAAATACGTCCGCAGTGCCGCGCGCGCCGTCGCATCCAGTTGATGCACCTCCATGACGTACACGCCTTCATCCGCCAGCCGTTCGAGCAAATCGCTCAAAATTTCGCGCTGACGGTTCATCGTCACCAGCACGCGCTCTCGAATTTGGTAGATCAACTCGCTGTATGGAATTCCATCGGGGCGCGTGGACGGCGAATTCGTCTTGAGCTTGCTGTGAACCGTCGCCACCCGCACCATGAAAAATTCGTCCATGTTGCTGCTGACAATCGCCAAAAACTTGATGCGCTCCAGCAGCGGCAGCGATTCGTCTTCGGCTTCTGCCAGCACGCGTCGGTTAAATTCCAGCCAACTGAGTTCGCGGTTGATGTAGTTCGAGGGATTGAGATTCGGCGGGCTGTCGTGCGGTTGATCGGACATATTCCGGCACATTCTGGCTGCATGAACACAGATAAATTACGCTGAAAATGAGAATTGTCACATCTTAGATCAGATGAATCGTAAATGTCTAGTACCTACGTTGAGGTTTAACCGATTTAACCCGCAGTTGATGTATTGGTGACGCTTGACGCGCATTCATCCATCCGCACACTTGTGCGCCGCGTCCGCCTGTGCGTCCACTTCCACGATTCACCGCCCTGTGGTAAAGTGTTCCGTATGACAAACACGCTGACAAACACATCTACCCTGTTTTCACAGCATTGGGGCGTTTACGGTCACGATTGGGCGGTTGAACATCTCCGCAAGTCGTTGATCAACGGGCGCGCGCGCCAAGCCTATTTGATTCTCGGCGCGGAATCCATCGGCAAAGAGACGCTCGCGCGTGCCTTTGCCATGGCGGTCAACTGCACACAGCCCAACATCGCCCATCGCCCCTGTGGAGAATGTTCCGCGTGTCGGCGCATCGCCAGCGGCAATTATTCCGATGTGTTCTACTCGCAAACCGACAACAACCTAATCAAGATTGAAGAAATCCGCCGCATGACCGCGCAAACTGCGCTCAAGCCCTTTGAAGGACGAATGCGCGTGGCAATCTTCCGTGATTTCGATCTCGCGCGCGGTCAATCGCAGGATGCCATGTTGAAAACCCTCGAAGAACCCGCCGCCACGTCCATGATCATCCTCATCGCCCGTTCGCGCGATGCGATTTTGCCCACCATCACCAGCCGCAGCCAGCTTTTGCATTTGCGCCCTGTACCCGTGAAAGTGGTCAAAGACGCGCTCGACGAAGAATACCGCCGTCTAACCGCGTCCGGCGTGGAAGTCCCTATCCCCGTCGCCAGAACTGATACCTATACCGATCTGCTTGCCGCGCTGTCGGGCGGGCGCATCGGCTGGGCATTGAACGCCCTGCGCGATCCATCCATACTCGACCAGCGCCGCGCCGCGCTCGATTTGCTCGAACACTGTGTCAACACCACTCGCGTAGGACGCTTCGCCGTCGCGGACGATCTCGCCAAAGACCGATCCGCCCTTCCGCCGCTGCTCGATTTATGGCTGTCCTATTGGCGCGATTTACTCCTCATCACCGAACACAGCCCCACGCCCATCACCAACATTGACAGGCGCGAGTCGCTTGATCGGCTGGCGCATCAAGTCGATGCCCGCGGCGCATTGGGCGCACTCCGCGCCACTCAGCACATGATCGGCTTGCTGGCGACCAATGCCAACGTCCGCCTTGCGCTCGAAATCATGTTCCTCGATTACCCCGGATTGAATCGCTAACTATTGCGTATAGTTGTTGGAAACGTGGTAGGGGTTGTTGTAGAAGTTGAACAGCTTTGACCATGCTGCACGCTTGCCAAGGGGGTAAATAAAAAGGCGCGGATTGCTTCCAAACCACGCCTTTTGATGATGCGCTCTATCCGCGTCTACAAAGAATCGGAGTTGGTGCGCGAACGGCGCTGATCTTGCGGGCGGCGCGAGCGATTTTGACTGCCGTTCCGGCTGCCGCCGCTTGAGCCTCCGTTGGACGACGCGCCGCGGTTGTGCGGGCGATTCCCGTTTTGTGAACGATTACCGTTCCCCGAACGCTGATTTTGCGGGCGCGGGGCGCTGACGGGGCGGGCGTTTTCCGGCACAGCGGAACGATAGGGATGCTCTGCGACGACAGGCACGCGCAAACGAATCAATTTTTCGATATCGCGCAGATAGGCGCGTTCTTCAACATCGCAGAACGAAAACGCGATGCCGGATGCGCCCGCCCGCGCCGTGCGTCCAATCCGATGCACGTAGCTTTCCGGTTCGTTGGGCAAATCGTAATTGATGACGTGCGTCACGCCTTCTACATCGATGCCGCGCGCGGCGATGTCGGTAGCGACGAGAACGCGGGTGCGTCCGCTTTTGAAATTGGCAAGCGCGCGTTCGCGGGCAGTCTGCGACTTGTTGCCGTGAATCGCTTCCGCGTAGATGTTCGATTTATCCAACTGTTCGACCAGTTTGTTCGCGCCGTGTTTGGTGCGTGTGAACACCAGCACACGGCGGATCGCTTTGTCTGCCAGCAGGTGTTCGAGCAGCGCCTTTTTGTCTTTCTTTTCGACCAAAAACACCGACTGATCGATTTTCTCAACCGTCGTCGCTTGCGGAGTCACTTCCACGCGCACAGGATTGATCAAGATGCGGTCTGCAAGGTCTTGGATGTCCTGTGGCATGGTTGCCGAAAACAGCAGTGTTTGCCGCTTGGTAGGTAGCGCGGCGATCACTTTCCGCACATCATGGATGAATCCCATGTCCAACATGCGGTCAGCTTCGTCCAGAACAAACACTTCAATCGTGTTCAGGCGAATATAGCCCTGCTGCATGAGATCGAGCAAGCGTCCCGGCGTGGCGATCAACACATCCACGCCTTTACGCAGCCCATCGACCTGAGGCTGCTGCCCAACCCCGCCGAAAATGACCAGATGCCGCACGTTAAGATGTTTGCCATAGGCGGCGAAACTATCGCCAATTTGTGAGGCGAGTTCGCGCGTGGGCGAAAGCACCAGCACGCGAATGGTGTAGCGCGAGTTCGATGTGGGGCGGTGAGTCGCAAGGTGCTGCAAAATGGGCAGCGCGAACGCCGCCGTTTTTCCTGTGCCTGTTTGAGCGCATCCTACGATGTCGCGTCCGTTGAGCACATGGGGAATTGCCTGCGCCTGAATGGGCGTGGCTTCGTCATAACCTTCCGCGCGAACGGCGCGCAGCAAGGGATCAATCAAATTGAGTTGTTGAAACTGCATTGTTCCTCAAGAGGGATAGGGTGGGCGAAAAGTGTCCCGCCCCGGCGATGTCAAAACTTTGGGGGATTTAACAGGCTGGCGGGGGAAGATGAATTGATAACAGGCATTATAGCATAAATTTTTGGGGCGTGTGGCGATGACTGAGGGCAAAGTTAGCGTAAAGCGCGTATTTCAAGCACACCACGCAAATCTGTGATACTCTTATGAATTAAAACCGTCAGTGGCCGCGATCAACACCGTTCAGGGTGATGCGCTGTGAACGATCAAAACTCATCTCGACCCAAACCTGCCACCGATCCGCTGCGTTCGCCTGTGCGTCCTACGCCAACGGGTACGGATAAACTGCCCGCGACAGACAAACTCTCCGGTACGGATAAACTCTCCGGCACCGATAAACTCGCCAAATCCGCCGATTCCCAGTCCACGAGCGAAATTGCTGAAGCATCGCTGCAAGACCCGTCGGCGGCGCTCAATGCCTTGCGCGCAAAAATGCAGCGCGTCTCTGACGAGTTCGCAGAGGGCAAGCTGAACCGGATGCAGTTCGAGCAAATCTACAGACGCTACAGCGAACAACGCCTCATCATCGAGAAGTTGATCGAACGCAACCCTGAGAGTGATGCGTGGCAAAAAGTCATGGAAACCAAAGGACAAACCGGCTTTTTACGCCAGCGGTTTGAGGCGCAGCCATTGTATTACGCGGTCTTTCGGCAGGGCAGCGACGAAGCCATGAACACGGGCGGCAAAAGCGAAACCAATTCGCTGCAAAGCCGTAGTTCGCTTACCAGCGCCCTTGTCATGAAATTATGGGCGCTTCCTCAGCGACCCAATCCCGGTCTTGCGCGTAAGCAGCTTCCCAACGGTCAGTGGTTGATCCTTGCGGCGGGCGACAACGCCGCCACACTCGTGATCTTCTCGCTTGAGCCGTCCAACGCACAGGCGCGCTTGGTGCGCGACCTACACGCCGACTTTGAACGCGCCAATCGCGCGGCGCTCTCACGCGGTTGGATCGTCCCCGAACGCATGGTCTTTCCACAGCGTTCGCTGTTTGAAGGCATTCATTAATCCAACCACACCCACACACCATCTGTAGGGACGCGCGGAACTCGTTCCGACGCGATGCGCCCGCCATTTATTCCAATCCCAAAAATTCCGCGATCCATCCCCACATGATCGACATCACGTTCGGGTTGAGCAGTTCGTGATCGTCATCGACCAGTCGTAAATCGACATTCGGGCGGTTCGCCGCGAATTTGATGCTCTGTTCGACAGGCACAATGTCATCGTTTCGCCCATGAATGAGCAATATTGGCTGGGTGACGCGCGTGATCCCGTAGCTGTCATAGCGGATCACATCTTCGTAGAAGCCGTAATGCACCCGCGACATGGCGTTCTGCGCGTAATTGAACACGGGCAGCCATCCCGATTCCCGCCAATGCACCAAGCCAGCTTCGCCAATGGCGCGCAGCCGGTTCTCGCGAAAATCGATTCCCGGCGCAAGCAGCACGATCTTGCTCACGCGCTTACCTTCCGGCGCATCAGCATACCGATCCGCAAAGTGAATCGCGTTCGCCCCGCCCAAACTCGACCCGATCAGCACCACGTCCGCGCCATCATTCGGCAGCGCGGCAATCTGCTCGCGGATCGCTTCCAATATCCCGGTGAAGCTCAAATGCTCGAAATCCGGCACATTCAAGTCGGGCAAATGCGCGTCGATTCCGTGCGCGGCGAAGCTCTGTTTCAACCACTGTCCCTTGCGCGACAGCGGCGACGATGTAAATCCGTGTAGATAAAAGACGTGCATGGAACTCCCTAAAGATAGTGATTCACCGCAGAGAAGGACGGAACAAGTTCCGCGAGCGCGCAGAGAAAGAAGAACATGACTCTGCGTTCTTTGCTTCTCGCTACGCGAGCCACCCCCTTAGCCGAATTCGGGGACGGGGGCGACACTAAAAAAATACCGATGGATCGGTTTTCTTGTAGGGGGCGGCTCGTGAGCCGCCCGCCAGCAACGGGCGCATCACGATGCGCCCCTACACAAAAGGCTACTGTCCCCCCCTCAGCCCCGAATTCGGGGCGAGGTTCGCAGGATAAACGCAGAAGACTTACGTGATTTCACTTCTGCGGTGCATCTTTCTCTGTTTTTCTATTTACGGCGTGGTTAAACCGAAATACGCTTCCAGCACGTCGCGCGCAATCGGCGCGGCGACTTCCGAGCCTTGCCCGGCGTTTTCGACCATCGCCACAATCGCAATTTCAGGATTTTCGCGCGGGGCATACGCTGCGAACCATGCGTGTGAATTGCGCGGCGCGTCTTGCGCCGTACCTGTTTTGCCGCACACGCCGTAGGTTTGAAGCGGCGAATTTTCAAACACGAATCGAGCCGTGCCGTAGCTTGCCGTTGTCACCGCGCACAACCCATCGCGGATTGTGTCGAGCACGTCGGTGCGTAACTGCGTCGGCACAAATTCTGGCTCATACACCGCCCGCATGGGATCGCCAAGCAGTCCCACCTGCGACACCAGCACTGGACGCGGCAGCGATCCGCCGTTGGCAATCGCCGCGAACCAGCGCGCCACTTGCAGCGGCGTGACCTGCACATATCCCTGCCCAATTGCCATGTTGACTTCTTCGCTGTATGTCCACGGCAAGCCGTAGGTCGATTGCAGCCAATCGGGATCGCCAATCAAGCCGGGGGATTCCGGCAGATCGGGCAAGCCTGTCAGCCCGCCAAACCCCAACTGACGGGCATACGTCGGCAGTATCCACGGATCGACTTGGCTCAACTGGTAGCCGACTTCGTAGAAATACGGATTGCACGAATTGGTGAGCGCGCTGGCGAGCGTCAGAGTACCGTGTCCCGGCGCGAACCAGTCATAGCGCGGAATATCCCGCGACCAAATGCCCGAACATGTATAACGTTCATCGAGCGCATACACGTTGCTGTCCGCGACTGCCGCCGCGCTCACGGTTTTCATCACCGATCCAAGCGCGTAGACTCCTTGAGTCGCGCGGTTGAGTTCAGGATTGCGCGGATCATTCTGATAGCGTTCGATCATGCGGTTGGCTTCGTCGCGTCCCATCTCCGGGAACACGGTATAGGCATTGTTGTCGAACGACGGATAGCTCACCATCGCCAGAATTTCGCCCGTGTTCACGTCGATGACGACAACCACCGCCCCCCGGCTCTCGTCGCTCGAAAACAGCCCCGACGCATAAGAGTCAGCGATGATCCGCTGTGTCGCGGCTTGCAAATCAGAATCAATCGTCAGCCACACGCTTTGCCCAGGGCGCGCGCTCACCCGCGTGAGTTCACGCACAATTTCGCCAGATGGCTCGACGATCACCAATCGCCCGCCCGGCTGACCGCGCAGCGTTTCGTCCCATGTCGCTTCGATTCCTGCCCGCCCCAAAATGGTATCGGCGGCGAATCCATCCGCTTCGACTGCCGGGAGTTCTTCTACAGTCGGGTACCCCACATATCCGACAATATGCGCCGTTAGCGGACCATTTTCATAGCGCCGTGCCGGGCGATCCGTAAACTCCGCATCGCACAGGTTGGTCAGCGCCTCATTGTGATCGATATAGGTCTGCGCTTCGATAATCCCCACGTCGATGATCCAGTTCGCGGGGCGGCTGTCGATACGTTCCGCCACTTCCGCCGGATCATCATCCAGCGCCAGCGCCAATTCATTGACGCACGCCTGCATGTTGGGGACATTCTGCGGCACAAGGTTGATCGTGATCACGCGCGCGTTTTGATCTGCCAGCACGCGCCCATCACGGTCATAGATGTTGGCGCGGTTCGGCACCACCGGATCAAAGCGCACCCGCGCGCCATCACGCATCGCGGCGAATATATCTCCCGCCGACCATGCCACGCGCCACGCGCCATCCGTATCATCGACCACCAAATGCAAATCGCGCGCTGGATCGGCAAATTCACCAAGCAAGCGCGTCGTAAAATGCGCGTCATAGCTGAAGGTCGCCAGCGTATCTTGATCGCGCACAATCGTGATCGGCGTGATCGTGACCCGTTCAAGCGTCATCTCGTCGGCGGTGCGCTGATACAGCGCCGCGAATTCTTCATACGGGATCGCTTCGCGGTTGGTGTAACTAGTGAGGGCGTACATGGCGCTGTAGTCAGCGGCTTGCCATGCGTCGAGAAAATCGCGCGCGACCCGTTCCGCGTCTTCGAGATGATATGCCGAAGGCAGCACCGCCAGCGTCGGGATGATCACTTCGGCGCGCGGCGTGGGCGCACAGCCCGTCATCAACATCACCACCACGCCCATCACCAGCCCAACTTTTACCCGAAACATTCGCATCATTCACCATCATCAAGCGTACTTCTCTTGGTGATTAGTGTACTCGACTTGCGCCTGATCCGCACAGGTCACGCCATCTCCACGTCGCTGATTTCGTCCATGAGCGCGTGAAATTCGGGGATGCTTAACTGCTGTTTGGCATCGCTCATCGCCACCGGCGGGTTGGGATGTACTTCGACCATCAAGCCATCCGCGCCGCTGGCTTTGGCGACCCGCGCAAGCGGCTTGGCAATATCGCGTCGTCCGGCGGAGTGCGAAATATCCACGATCACGGGCAAATGGCTTTCGAGTTTGAGTACGGTCACGCCGCCAATATCGAGCGTATTGCGCGTCCATTTTTCAAACGTGCGAATCCCGCGTTCGATCAAAATCACGTTCGGGTTGCCGCTGCTCACGATATATTCAGCCGCGTACAGGAATTCTTCCAGCGTGGCAGCCAGCCCGCGCTTGAGGATGATCGGCTTATCAACCTTGCCGAGTGCGCGCAGTAAGAAGCTGTTCTGCATGTTGCGCGCCCCCACCCAGAAAATATCGGCGTAATCCATGAACATGGGAATTTGACTCGCGTCCATGATTTCGCTTGTCACCGCCATGCCGTATTTGTCGGCAACTTGGCGGGCAATCTTCAAGCCCGGTTCGCCCAACCCTTGAAATTCATACGGGGATGTACGCGGTTTGTACGCCATCCCGCGAATGATTTTTACGCCGCGCTGCGCCAATGCCGCCGCCGCTTCTTCCATCTGCTCATGGCTTTCAACCGCGCACGGACCGGCGATCAACTGGAAACTGCCATCGCCAATTTTGGTCACGCCATCCGGCATGGTGATGATCGTGCGCTGTTCCGGTGTGCGGCGGTGGACGAGAATCTTGGCGCGTCCGGCTTGTTCAGTCATCGCCAGTGATGCGCGGAAAATCTCGCGGAACAGCGCCTTGATCGTCTCGTTGCTAAACGGACCCTTGTTCGCCATTTCCAGCGCGTTAAGCATCTGCGCTTCACGCTGCGGGTCATAAAATTCGTGCCCCATATCCTGATGCACTTTATCGATTTCTTGCACCGTGCGCGCGCGCTGCGTCAGCAGGTCGAGAATTTGCAGGTTGATGGAATCCACCTGTGCGCGCAAGGCTTGCAGGCGTTCCTGTGGGCTTTGACTCATGATGGTGCGTCCTTTAATGGATGTGTCCGTGTGTCGTCTAACAGAATCTAACGACTTATTGCCGGGATTGACAAGTTATTGGGGCGCACAAGCCATTTCACGAGGTTGACTGGGCAACATATACAACTCCGCGCCATCATCGCGGGCGGGGGATATCACAGCGGATTAGGCGACATCGACGCGATGCGCGCCGTGCTCACAAGCTTATCCCCCGCTGAGCGTGCTAATCTCGTCATGATTTGTTGCATTTTCCATACACCCCATCTCCCCATCTGTGAAAATGGGGGCTTTTGCGCTAGTCTATCCGTCGATATTCGCATCATGTCGCGGATCGCACACGCATGGAATTTTCCTGTCACACATGGGCATTTCATGATTTGCCACTCACCGAGGCGCTCGGCACGATTGCGCGGCTCGGTTTTCGTCATGCCGATATTGGCACGGGTCCCGGTTTCCCCTTGCGCGGCGCGGTGGGCGCTCCCGAACGCGCCGCCGCCGAAATCAAGCAGGACCTCTTGCTTTTCGACCTTAAAATCAGCGACCTCTACCTGATGCTCCCACGCATTTCGCTGGGCGAAAACGAAGCCGATTCCGAACGCCGTGACAAAGACTTGGAACTGTTCAAGGCGCTGATGCCCTTCGCCAAAGCCCTCAATCCGCCGGGGATCACAGTGTCGCCGGGAACAGCGCAAACCGACGATGGCGCATATGATCGAACAGTGGACGCGCTCAAGCAGATGGTCGAAGCCGCCCAAGCGGTTGAACTCACCGTCAGCATCGAGCCGCACTTGGAGTCGATGGCATCCACGCCCGACGCGGCGATCAGGCTCATTCATGACGTACCCGGCTTAAAAATCACGCTCGATTGGGCGCAGATGGTCACGCAGAACATCGCCCATGAGGACATTTTGCAACTGCTGCCCTACACGCGGCATGTTCAAATTCGCCAAGCGGCGCGCGGACAGCTTCAAACTGTGTTCGACAAAGGCAAGGTCGAAATTTCCCGCGTGGTCAATGATCTGCAAGCGAGTGGATATGCTGGCGTGGTGTGTATCGAATTCATGAACATTCCCGGCAAACACGGCATGAGCAAAGCCGACGCGCTCCGCGAAACTGTCAAAATGCGTGACGCGCTCCGCGATGCGCGCGCAGCCATCCCGCCCGATCTCAAGCCGCTGGTCATACCCATCCGTCCGCCGCCCGCCAAACCGCCAGTGGTTAAACCGTCGTCTGAAAAAACGCCAGCCAATCCGCCGCCCGCCAAACGCACTCCGCGCGAAAAGAAGGGCAAAAAATGAGCCGTGCTGCGCGTTTAGTGTCGCGTTCGCTTTCATGATTTAGGGGCTTATCTGGCAAATACCTTTAACTTAAGCATCTTTCAGATTTCCCTCACCTTCCAGCGACTCGTGACTCCCCTTTCCCTGAATTTGGGACGAACGAAGTTCGACGGGGGTTGAGGGGTGGGTTTGTGAAAAACATGCCGAAAAGCATCAGGGGATTATGTCGCTATGCGCTCTCGAATTGGCTTGATCATTCTCGTTGTCGTGGTCTTGATCGTCGTCGTCATCGGCGGATTCACGCTGGCAGGGCGTTTGCTCGATCCGCGCAATACGCCGCAGTATGCCGTCGCGCTCGAATTTATCGAAGCCGTCCATCGCGGCGATGATGCCGCCGCCATCCAGCGCATCACGCCGGAACTGCAAACATGGGTGGCGACAAACTGTCCCGGGGGATCCATTTCAATCTGCCTCTTGGGGTTCTACATCCCCGACGATTGGGGAAATCTCTTGAGCGTAGTCTTTCGCCGCAGCGAGCCTGTTGGATCGGCATGGAATGTGGACATGATCGCCACCTATGAGCACGGCTTGGGGTTCAGCGGCGTGTGTATCTACACGCTTACATCGCAGCAGCCCGATGGCAGATGGTTGGTTTCCAGTTGGGCGGGCTTCATCTCGTGTGGCGATGCCCGTTCGCGCGATATGGCATCCAACCCGGACACTCCCAACCGTGCGCCATGAGGGCGAAACGAGGTATGCCGCGTCCGGTTTTTCACATACGGCGGGTATCTACAACCATCTATTTTTTGTTCTGGTTCCTGCTGCTCGCATCCTGCGTCCCTGCCGATCCACCCGCCGTGCTGACCAACACGCCCGGCGTGCCCATCCGCATCGACGATCAGCGCGTGTACACTGAGGCGTTTTCGCTTGAATACCCGAACGGCTGGCGCGTCATCACCAGCGCGGCGGATGCGCCTCTCTCGCTGATTTTCGCCGCGCCGGGAAACTGTGCGCTCATCGAAATCAGCGTCAGCGATGCCGCGCTGGTGGACTCACTTGGCGCGGACTGCCCCGCCGATGTGGAGTCGCTCACTCGCGAAGTCGCGTTGGACGATACATCCGTGTTTATACGCGGGCTTGCGCCTTCCGCCGATCTCGACACGTTCACGCCGCTGTTCGATACCATCATCGACTCGCTTCAGCCGACAACTCCATGAACGTATCCAACCAATTCCCCAACGAATTTCCTCTCTATAAGCGCCTGTTCCCGGTGATCATGCTCATCACGATTATGGCGCGGCTTCTGCTCCTGTTGAGCGATTCGCTCTCGTTCCACAGCGATGAAGCCGTCGTCGGCTTGATGGCGCGTCACATTTTGCAGGGGGAACGTCCAGTCTTTTTCTACGGTCAAGCCTATATGGGGTCGCTCGATGCGTGGTTAGTCGCCATCGGCTTTCGCGTGATCGGTCAATACCCGCTTACGATTCACATCGTCCAATCGCTGCTGCACATAGCGACTGTCGCCGTGTCTTACGGCGCGGCGTATCGCTTCACGCGCAGCGCGGCAGCCGCTTTCTTCGCCGCGCTCATCTTGGCGATCCCGCCCGTGCTGCTGGCGACCTACACCAGCATGTCGCTTGGCGGCTACGGCGAAACGCTCTTACTCGGCGCATCCTGCCTGTGGATCGGGCTGGAAATCGCGGGCGAATCGCGCCGTTCATGGGGACATTGGATGCTGCTCGGCTTTCTCGCGGGGGTCGGCTGGTGGACGAACGCGCTCATTGCTGCCTATCTCGCACCGATTGCCGTTGTCCTGCTCATCGACATGATTCGGGAGCGAACGCTGGTCCGCGACGCGCGTTATGTCGCTGCCGCGCTCGTCATGTTCTTCATCGGCGGCGCGCCGTGGTGGGTGTTCGCGCTCCAAAACGATTTCGCGCCGCTGTACTTCCTCACAGGCGGCGGCGATAACTTCGCCGGACAGCAGATTTTCTCGCTCCCGTTTCATCAGCGCGTCTTGGGATTTTTCTTCATCGGGCTAACGTCGCTGTTCGGGATGCGCTTCCCGTGGATGCCGGAATTTTTCCTCCCCGTGATCGGCGTGTTCATCTATGTGATCTGTATCGCCGCCTTTGTCGATGCGGTGAGAACGAAGCGCGTATTTGTTCCGCATGGGCGCGCGCTTTTGCTGTGGATGGTCGCGCTGTTCACGCTGATTTTTCTCGTCTCACGCTTCAGCTTCGATCCCACCGGACGCTACCTGCTCCCGTTGATGCTTCCGTTCGCCATCGGATTCGGCACGGCGATGGCGGCGCTCTGGCGCAAGCGGCGTGTTCTGGCGATCATCCCCGCTGCGCTCGTGATTGGCTATTTCGCCATCGGGCAAATCACCGCCGCGAACAGCTATCCCGGCTTCACAACGCAGTTTAATCTCGATACGCACATCCCCGATGACTACGACGAAGCCTTGATGGTGTTTCTCGAATCGAACGAGTTGGTTTCTGGCTACACCCAATATTGGGTTAGCTTTCGCATCGCCTTTTTAAGCGGCGAACGACTGCGCTACAGCGCCGCGCTTCCGTATCTGCCCAATTTCGTCTACACGCCCTTTGATGACCGCTATCCCCCGTACCGGGAGTTTACGGAATTCCGGCGCGCGCAAGATCAGCCGCTGGCGGTGGTTTTCGCTGTACCCACCGAAAATGTCGCCATCATTCCCGAACGCTTTGAGTCCATGTTGGCGGCGCAAAATATCCGGTATGCGACACATCAAATTGGCGTGTATACAATCTTCTACGACTTCGATCCCGCGCCGCCGATGCCACCATTTGATTTATCGCCTTAATGTTATGGAGACCCCATGACCGACTTTTCCCACTTACGCTACACCGATTTTGAACACAAAACATGGGCGGATATGGAGCCGTATTTCCGCGAACTCGAAGCGACCGCGCTCACGGCGGACAACGGAACAAGTTCCGCCGCTGCTGCGTGGCTTCGCAACTGGACGCTGCTCGATGATGCCATTTATGAAGTGATGGCACGGCTGTACATCGGCACATCGAAAAACATCGCTGATGAGGTCACCGACGCGGAATATACCCGTTGGGTCACGGACTTGATGCCCAACTTGCGCCAAGCCGATCAACGCCTGAAAGAGAAGTTTCTCGCCAGCGGGTTAGAGCCGGAAGGGTTTGAAATCCCGCTTCGCAATATGCGCGCCGAAGCCGCCCTATTCCGCGAAGCCAATCTGCCGCTGCAAACACAAGAAGAAAAACTCCGCAACGAATACGGCAAAGTCACAGGCGCGCAAACCTTCATATGGGATGGTCAAGAACGCCCGATCCCCGGTTTAGCGCCGCTGCTGCTCCATCGAGATCGCGCCTATCGTGAAGGCGCATGGCGCGCGGCGATGGATCGCCAGCTTGCTGACCGCGACAAGCTCAATGATCTATGGGCGAAATTCGTGCCGCTGCGCGGGCAAATGGCGCGCAATGCGGGCTATGACAGCTATCTGCAATATGCGTGGGTGCTGCGCCAGCGCTTCGACTATCGCCCGCAGGACAGTGTGCGCTTCCACGAATCGGTTGAGCAAATCGCGGTTCCCGCGGCGAAACAGTTGGCGGAAAAACAGCGTCAGCGGCTTGGCGTGGACAGTCTGCGCCCGTGGGACACGCAGGTTGATCCCACCAGCGATACGCCTTTGCGCCCATTTGAAACCGAGCAGGAATTTGTCTCTGCCAGCAGCGCCATTTTTCACAAGCTCGATCCGCAGTTGGGGCGCTGGTTCGACACCATGCGCGATGATGACATGCTCGACCTGATGAGCCGCAAGAATAAGCGTCCCGGCGGCTACTGCTCGACTCTCCCCGCCAGCAAGCGCCCGTTCATCTTCATGAACTCCGTCGGCGTGCCGGACAACGTGCGAACGCTCGTCCATGAAGCGGGACACGCCTTCCATGCGTTTGAAAAGCTGCAACTCCCCTATGCACAGCAGCGCCATGTCACCGCCGAATTCAACGAAGTCGCGTCGATGGCGATGGAACTGCTGACGACTCCATTCTGGTCGCGCGAACACGGCGGCTATTACAGCACGTCCGACGCGGCGAAGGCGCGCATCGAACACTTGGAGAAAATCATCTCGTTCTGGCCCTACATGGCAGTCGTCGATGCCTTCCAGCATTGGGCGTATACGCACGAAGATCAAGCTGTCGATGCCGCCAACTGCGATGCGGCGTGGTCAGACCTATGGGATCGGTTTATGTCGTTTGAAGACTGGTCGGGCTTAGACGAGTACAAAAAGACCGGCTGGCATCGCAAGCTGCATATCTTCACCTACCCGTTCTACTATGTCGAATACGGGATGGCACAGTTGGGCAGCGTGCAAATTTGGGCGAACATGCTCAAGGATCAACCCGCGGCGTTGGCAGCCTACAAGCGCGCGCTGGCGCTCGGCGGGACAAAAGGCCTGCCCGATCTCTATGCGGCGGCGGGGGCGAAATTCGCGTTCGACGTAGAAACGCTCGGTGAAGCCGTCGAACTCATCATGGACACCATCGAAGAACTCGAAGGTCAGGTGTAGAAACGATTTCATCGCACAGAAGGAAAACCGATCTTGCCTCTACGCCCTCAGTGATCTTGAGTAGATCACTGACTTATGACCTCACCCCCGTCTCGCTGCGCGAGCCACCCCCTCCCCGAATTCGGGGAGGGGGACGGGGGGAGAGGTTCGCAGGAAAAAGCAAAAGACTTGTCCAATTTCACTTCTGCTTCTCTGACGTGAATCTTGTTCTTTAACTCGCCGCCCACGTCTCGGTAATCGACTCGTACTGGATCGTCAGCGTTTCTTGCACCAGTTCGCCGCTTCCCGTGTCGAAATCCGAATACGCAATCTCACTGATCCACGCGCCGTTGATCGTCCAGCGGCGGATTTCGTTCCCGTCATCCACCGCGATGATCGCCAGCGTCCGCTTGGGGCGGTTGATGTCGTCTTTTGCGGCGATGGTCTCGCGTGCCCAACGATTGAACGGCAAATTGGGATCGCGCTGCACCATTTTGGCGATCTTGAACGTGTCGGTCATCATGCGCGTGATCGCGGGCTTCACTTCCAGCTTGAATGACGCGAACCCGCTCACCTTAAAAATCCCTGTCGCGCGTTCGCCATCAATTTCGACGGCAAATTCGTTTGCCGAAAGGCTGTCCACCATGCCAGTACGTTTAATAGGCGCATTCGTCATGCTGCGTTCTCCACTGATCGTCTCGTTTAAGTTGAGTATACCCGATCCATAAGTACACCGCGCTCTGTATCGCGGTTCTATTTCAACAGAGCCGGGGGTGTAGATAATCTGGGATATTGACTGTAGGGACGCGCTTCTGCGCGTCCGTTTATATCCCGATTATTCCGCACTCCCTTTAGAGCCACGCATTTTGAGACTTCACCGTTTTGCGATAACGTAGAAGCCATTGTCAATTCTTTGTCCCTCTCCTATGAGCAACCTTGTGACTTCACTCGAACAACTTTCTCTCATCCCCTATCCACAATCACTGACAGCGGGCGTAGGGCATTTTACGCTAAATGCCGATACCGTGCTGCGCGTGTCTGCGGGGGCAGATGCCGCTGCTGACACGTTTGTCGCCTCAATCCGCCGCGCGGCAGGGTTTCCCCTTCCCGTGCAGCCGATAACCAGTGACTCGCGCCGCGCCAACACCATCGACTTGATTTTGTCCGATGATGCGTCCCCCAACGACGAAGGCTATCACCTGCACATCACGCCGGATCGTGTGCAAATTCGCGCGCGCGCGGCGGCGGGATTGTTCTACGGGCTGCAAACGCTGCGTCAGCTTTTGCCCGCCGATTTAGAGCAGTCCGCGCCGCGCGACAGCTATACCCTTCCCGCGCTCACCATTGAGGACGCGCCGCGCTATCGCTGGCGTGGTCTGCATCTCGACGTGGGGCGGCATATGTTCCCGGTCACGTTCATCAAGAAATTCATCGACGCGATGGCGCTGCATAAACTGAACGTCTTTCACTGGCATCTCACCGAAGATCAAGGCTGGCGCTTGGAGATCAAACGCTACCCGCGCCTCACCGAAGTCGGATCGAAGCGTGCGGCGACTCCCTATCCGGCGGATCGCACCAAGCTCGACGGGATTCCTTACGGCGGTTTTTACACACAAGAAGAAGTCCGCGAAGTCGTCGCCTATGCCGCGCAGCGATTCGTTACCGTTGTCCCGGAAATCGAAATGCCCGGTCACGCGGTTGCGGCGCTGGCAAGCTACCCGGAACTCGGCTGCGTCGGACACGGTTATCAAGTCCGCACCTTTTGGGGCATCGAAGACGACGTGTTTTGCGCCGGAAACGAGAACGTCTACACTTTCTTGCAGCATGTCCTCGAAGAAGTGTTCGACCTGTTCCCCAGTGAATACATTCACATCGGCGGGGATGAATGTCCGAAAGTCCGCTGGGAAAAATGCCCGAAATGCCAAGCAGCTATTCAGCGCGAAGGGCTGAAAGATGAACATGAACTGCAAAGCTACTTCATCCGCCGCATGGAAAAATTCCTCAATCAGCATGGTCGCCGCCTCGTGGGATGGGATGAAATTCTGGAAGGCGGGTTAGCCCCAAACGCCACCGTCATGAGCTGGCGCGGCGTGGATGGCGGCATCGCGGCGGCAGCGGCAGGACACGACGTGATCATGTCGCCCACCACCGCCGTTTATTTCGACTACTACCAGTCGGAAGACACCGAAAACGAACCGCCCGCGATTGGCGGCTATGTCCCCATTGAACACGTCTATGCGTTCGACCCTATGCAGGGTGTCCCTGCCGACAAGTTCATGCACGTGTTAGGCGGGCAGGGCAACATTTGGACGGAATACATGCCGACTGAAGATCAGGTCGAATACATGGTGTATCCGCGTGCCGCCGCGCTTGCCGAAGCCCTGTGGACAGCGCCAGCGTTTCCACGACGCTACGATGCGTTCGCGCGGCGCTTGCGTGGGCATCTCCCGCGCTTGGATGCGCTCGACATTCACTACCGCCAGCCGGACTAAGCACGGTTTGGCACAGCGGACGCGCCGCTGCGCGTCCCTACATCAGAATCCGGCACACACGAAATGACATGTGCATGACCACACCAACCCCATCTCCCCGCTATGAGCGATTCGTCATCATCGCGGCGGTGCTTGCCTCGTCGATGGCATTCATCGACGCGACAGCCCTTGACGTAGCAACACCCGCCCTTCAGCTTGATCTGCGGGTCACAGGCACAGATCTGTTCTGGATCAGCAACGCCTACGCGCTTCTGCTTGCATCGCTGATTCTCGTTGGCGGCGCGTTGGGCGATCTTTACGGGCGCAAACGTGTCTTTAGCATCGGAATCGGCTTATTCACGTTGGCATCGGTTGTGTGCGGGTTCGCACCCACCGTCGAAGTGTTGATCGCCGCCCGCGCGGTGCAGGGAATCGGCGCGGCGCTGCTCACGCCGGGGAGTTTGGCGCTCATCAGCGCGACGTTTAGCGATGCAAAACGCGGCGCGGCTATCGGCACGTGGTCGATGTTCAGCACGCTCACAACAATGGCGGGACCCATCTTAGGCGGCGTGCTGGCAAGTTTGGGATTGTGGCGCGCGGTCTTTTGGGTGAATGTGCCGTTGGGCTTGATCGCGCTCTACCTGCTCACGCGCCCCGATGTGCCGGAAAGCCGCGCCGATACAGGCGCGAAACGTCTTGATTACGCTGGCGCGATCCTCATCACCTTGAGTTTAGCGCTCCTCACCGTTGGTTTGACCTCCGCGCCAAGCGCCCAACCGGGCGATCCGGCGCTGCCGATGATCGGCGGCGGTGCGCTGCTGCTCATCCTATTCGTGCTGGTCGAAATGCGCGTCAAACACCCTATGCTCCCGCTAAGGCTGTTCAAATCGCGCACCTTCAGCGGGGCGAACTTGCTCACGCTGTTTCTCTACGGTGCGCTCCGCATCGCCCCTTATTTCTTCGTGCTGAACATCCAACAGGTGCAGCGGTATCCGCAAGAAATCGCGGGGCTGGCATTTCTCCCCTTCTCGGTCTGCCTGTTCTTGCTCTCACGGTGGGCGGGCGGCATGATCAACAAAGTGGGCGCGCGTCTGCTGCTCACCGTTGGACCCGCGCTTGCCGGTGTCGGATTCTTCCTATTCGCGCTGCCGGGAATCACCGACGGACCAACCGATTATTGGACAACTTATTTCCCTGCTGTGCTGGTGCTCGGCATCGGTATGGGGATCACCGTCGCGCCGCTGACTACCGCTGTGATGACCGCCGTTCCCAATGCCAATATCGGCGCGGCATCTGGTGTCAACAACGCGGTTGCGCGTGTTGGCGCGGTCTTGGCGCTCGCTGTTGTCGGTGGATTCGCGCTCGCGCAGTTCCAAGCCAATCTCGATGCGCGTATCCCCGCCGAAATGCCCGTCGATGCCCGCGCCGCGCTCATGGATAGTTCCAGCGCGTTCGGCGCGACCTCACCGCCCGAAGGCTTGCCCGCCGAACTCACCACGCAAACACAAACCGCCATCCGCGAGTCGTTCGTCACGGTGTTCAACATCGTCGCCATCATTGCGGCAGTTCTGGCGTGGATCAGCGCGGCGTTCGGCTTCTTCTTGGTCGAACCACGTCCGCATTCCAACCGGGTGCCGCCTGCCGCGAGATGATTCACAATCGCGTGGGCAAAATTGTTATCGAGGGGAATTGATTTTGTGAGGGAGGCTTGACCCCTCCGTTTTTTTGAACGGCAAAACAAAAAATTGAACAGATAGAAAATCCAACGGGTTCGGGCGGGGTCAAGACCCCGCCCTATGAATTAGTGCGCGATCACGACGCGCGGTAGAGGGGTTCGTTGGGTAGGCGGCTGCAGCTGAACACCAGCAGCAAAAACGCCAGCGCGCCGGTCACAATGCCCGGAATAAAAATCAGGTGCGGACCGTTGAGGAAGTAGACTTGCGCGTTGGTGAGCATGTTTCCGAGTGACGGCGCGGGCGGTTGAATCCCCAAGCCAAGATAGCTGATCACCGCTTCTGCGAGTAGGGCGTGCGCCGCGATAAACGCGAACACGGGCAGCATCTTGATCGGTAACTGACGGAACAGCAGCAGCGCGGCGGGGATGGTGAACAGCGCCGCGATCACACGAATGAGATCGGTGCGTGTCGGATCGATGAGGGTGAGCAGTGCCATCGCCAGCAAGAGCGCGGGCGTGAAGTAAAAGACGCTGCTGATGCTTCGCAGGGCTTGAACGGGGGCGACGCGCGAGAGGATAAAGGCGGCGATCACAGCGACGAGGGCGGCGATCAGGGTGTAGCCAAGCGAATTTTGCGCGCCGACAATCACACGGGCAAGCGCATCCCGCCCCAGATCATCCGTGCCAAGCGGGTAGTCACCTTCGGTAGAAAGCGGCGGCAAGAACGTCGCGCGGGCATTGATAGCCGTGGGGTTGAGATTAAGCGCATCGGTGAGCGCCGAACCAGAAAATGCGAACAGGAAGAACACGATCAACGTGATCACCAAGAGGCGGTAATGGCGCAAACTTTCGTTTGTGCCAGATGTTTGAATAACAGAATTGACGGCGCGCAGCGGTTCTTCGATGATGACCGCGCCGGAATCGGCAAGAATGTCCTCACGGCGAACGGGTTTCGCGATGATGTCATTGGCACGGGGAAGATTGGCGAAAAAGCGCGGGAGCGCGGCAGCCGCGATCAAGAGGGTGGTCAAATAGACCAATGAGGCAAGCATCACCGGAATGTCGCGGCTGGTGAGCGATTCGATGAATAAGCGCCCCAGACCGGGCCATGAGAAGATGATTTCTAGGACGACAATGGTAGCGATCAAGGCGGGGAGTTCGCTGGCAAGGGCGCGGAATCCGCCGCCATTTTTACGCAGCACCAGCAAGAAGCGCCCTTGCGCGTAAGTGAACAGCACGAGCGCGGGCAAAGCGATGTATTCTAAGCGATCCTCAAGTGGGGGAATTCTGTCAGCGAGGGACACGGGCGCGCGTCCGCCCAACGGTAGTACGCCCGCTTGAACGCCAAACAAGAACAGCAGCACAAGCGCCACCCAGAAGGCGGGAAACGACGCGGAAAACGTGCGTGAGATCGCCTCTGTGTGCTGGGTTTCGCGGCGTGTTTGGGCGATGATGATCGCCAGCAGCGCCGATCCCAAACCGATCCAGAGCAGTTCAGAAGTGGCTTCGAGACGTTCGGGCAGTAAACTGCTCACCGAACGGCGGTAGAACGTCGAGCGCCCGAACTCGCCTTCGATCACGTCGTTGACCCAATTTGAATACTGGGCGAACACGCTGTCACTTGCGCCGCCTTCATCCAAGATGTTTTGGTGGGCGCGTTCCTGTTCGGCTGGGGACAGTCTTGGATCGAACCAGAACGGCGCGGTTGAGTAGCCCGCGAAGGCGGCAACCGCCGAAAAGATCGTCAGGGTGACGAGAATCCACGCGACAACGGCTTCAACAAGCGTGCGAATCAGTGCGGACAGCATCGGTATTGCTCCGATTCAAGTATTAGGTTATGTACTTGATTGTACTGTTCGCGGGGGATGGGGCAAGCGCGCGGAAACATTATCTCATTTCGGCATAGTTTTCGGGCAGTTCCATTGTGATAACGATGCGGGGATTTGGTACAAGATTGTACACTTTAACGGCAGGTTCGTATGCGAGGAACGATTCAACCAGTTTGTGGATGTTTTGCATCAAATCATGCCATGTCTCGCCCTGCGTGACCCCGATAACGGCTTCACATGACGCGACATACTAGGGCGTTCCATCATCGTTTTTGTACTCTTTGCCAGTGAAGTATTGCACCGTGAAATACAGGGTATCGAGGACGGGAGTCATGCGCGTTCATCCTCATTCGGTTTCGTGGATGATGACGATTATAGCGCCCGTACAATCGGGGATGAATCGATTCACATTGGCAAAAGCACCGGAGATAGCGGGCGGCATGTATGCCGCCCCTACAAACGATATTTCTCTCAATTTATTAAACGTACATCGCCGCTGGCGTACAAGAACGCGGGATGAAAGCTACTCACTTGAGCCGTAGAAGCGGGTTTCTTTGTTGCCAAGCGCGGTATCAATCGCTGCCATTACATCGTCGGTGAGCTTGGGCAGCACGTCGAGCGCGCCGAAGTTTTCTTCGACTTGCGACACTTTGGATGCGCCCGTGATTACGGTGCTGACGTTGGGATTCTTCACGCACCATGCCAGCGCCAACTGCGGCAGCGTCGCGTCGAGATCGGCGGCGATGGATGCCAGTTTGGGCAGCGATGCGAGTATCTTTTGTCCCCATTCACCGCTCAGGCGTTCTTTCAGCCATTCATAACCGGGCAAATTGAGGCGGCTGTCCGCCGGAATGCCGTTGTTGTACTTGCCTGTCACCAGTCCACTGGCAAGGGGCGACCAGATCGTCGTGCCTAAGCCGACAGTCGCGGGGTTGTACAGCCGCTTGTATTCGACTTCCACGCGGTAGCGCGTGAACATATTGTACTGCGGCTGTTCCATCGTCGGCGGGATGAGGTTGTACTGGCGCGCCACACTGTACGCTTCCATGATTTCCTGCGATGACCATTCGCTTGTGCCCCAGTACAGCACATCGCCACGCTGGATCAATTCGGTCATGGCGCGGACGGTTTCTTCAATCGGCGTTTCGCGGTCAGGGCGGTGACAGAAGTAGAGATCGAGATAACCACATTGAAGCCGCTGGATCGCTTGATGCGCCGCTTCAACCACGTGCTTGCGCGATAATCCCCGCTGAATGGGCGATGGGTTTTCGACACTGCCGCCGAACACTTTGCTAGAGACGATATAGCTGTCGCGCCGCCAGCCGCTTTTGACCAGCGCCTCGCCCATGATGGTTTCCGCGCGACCTTTGGCATAGACTTCAGCGTTATCAAAGAAATTGCAGCCGCGATCATACGCCGCCGCCATGATTTCGAGCGCGGCATCAACATCAAGCTGATTGCCGAATGTGACCCATGCGCCGAACGAGAGTACGCTCACCTGCAAACCGGATGATCCTAAACGACGAAACTGCATGTTGTCGCTTCTCCCTTGTGCATACAGTAAATCACCTGCGATGCGGATGATGTTAGCGATTCTGGGGGATGGACGCACATTTAATTGGTCTGCTTTGGAAGGGCTGAACATGGGGATTGTGAGCGTCACCAAGACGAACGTGAGCCGGGAAAACGCGGCGAAAATCGCGGCGCAGTACAGCAATTCGCCGCTGGCGGCATTTGACGAACTGAAAGACGGCTATTTCAACGCTGCCTATGCGATCACGCTGGCGGATGGGCGCAAATGGGTGCTGAAAGTCTCGCCGCCGCCAAGCGTGCGCGTGCTGCGCTATGAGCGCGGAATCTTGCGCGCCGAAGTGGAAGCGATGCGGCTGGTGAGCGAACACACATCCGTGCCCGTGCCAGCCATTCGCGGGGTCGATTTTTCGCATGGCATCATCCCCAACGACTATTTCTTGATGGATTTTGTCGATGGTGTGCCGCTGAATAAACTGCGCGGCGTGCTGGATGCGGACAAAATCGACGCGATAGATCGACAGGTGGGGCGATATTTGCGCGAGATCAACGCGATACGCGGCACAGGCTTTGGATACTTCAATGATCCGCGCTATGGCACATGGCGGGAAGCGTTCGCGGACATGATCACAGGATTATTGGATGACGCCCGTGATGCTGATGTCAAACTGCCGCGCGACATTGATGACTTGCAGCGCATTTTGCCGACATTTTATCCGCTGTTGGATGCCGTGACCGACCCGGTGCTGGTTCACTGGGATTTGTGGGATGGGAATGTGTTTATTGATCCCGAAACGGGGCGTATTACAGGCATCATCGACTTTGAGCGCGCGATGTGGGGTGATCCGCTGATGGAAGTGAATTTCAGCGGCATGACACCGAGCCTAAGCGGGGTTGGCGCGTTCGCGGACGGTTACGGCGTGGACATACTCGATACGCCGGAAAAACGTCAGCGGCGGGCGCTTTACAACGTGTATTTGCACTTTATCACCGTCATCGAAGCGGTCTATCGCCAGTATGAATCGCCGGATATGCACACATGGGCATGGGGACAGCTTACAGCGGCGCTGGATACGTTGGGGATCGGCTAAGGTCGGTAGGAGTCCCGAAAAATGTCATACACGTTCGGACAAAAGTCGTTGTAGTATTCCGCTTCATCCAAAACGAAATGATCCGGCTTCCAGCCCATTGTTTCATGGCAAGCCGCACTTGTGTAATGATTGCCCGCTCCCTTAGCGCCAAAGCCGTGCATAAACTCGTGGATGACCACGCCGGAAGCCAAGTCAACGGGCGTATGACCCTCCAAGACAGGCAAAGCAACCGGGCAAACCTGCAACCCCTCCCATGCCGCGCAAACCTGCCCATCTCCACCGGGACATTCCCCGCCGCTGGAAACCGGACTCTGGATCGTGTCCGTGCCCGCGTATCCACAGGCGGCATAGAGATAATTAAACTGAAGGATGGCAATGTACATATGTCCATCGCCCAGATACGGAGAAACAAACGTATTCCTGAAGCCATCCGGCGCGGGAATTTGTCGGGCGTATGCCCGGTTGATTCTCGCCCGGTCATCGTCACCGACTGAAAAGATCAAGATGCCATTGGGAAGGGAACTTGCGCGCTGCATGTAATTTTCCGCGATGCTGGCAATCGAGCCGCCGCTGTAATCCTCCACAAAGTCGTGAAGCTGTAAGCCAAATCCGGTCAGGGCGATCATTTTTTCGTTTGCAAGTGCGAGTACCGCCTCCGCTTGTTCCCGGCTGACCGGATCAGTTGTCATGTCTACAATCACCGTTACCCTGAAATAATCGGTTGGGGTTGCGAAGCTGCCGCCAGCCGCCAACGCGAGAATCAAAGCGCACAGTATGGCAAAAGTGGTCATCATCCGGTGCATGGGTCGCCCCTTACACACGCAGCAGCGCCGCAATCTCGCGGATGTGATCGGGTGTAGTGCGGCAGCATCCCCCGATGATGCGCGCGCCCGCGTCGAACCATGTCCGCGCATCCGCGCCAAACGATTCGCACGACTGTACACCGCTCCACGTGCCGCTAGCCGCGTCGTACACTTCGCCAGAATTGGGATAGACGAGAATCGGCTTGCTGGTGGCGGATTTCGCCGCGCGCACTAGTTCCGCCATGTACTGCGGCGGCGTGCAGTTGACTCCCACTGCGGCGATCTGCGGGTGATCATCGAGCGCGGCGGCACATTCCGCGAGGGTTTCACCGTGACTTACGTGTTTGCCATCCCGCGCGCTGAAGCTGATCCACGCATAAACGCCGGGGAATTCGCGCAAAAGCTGGGCAAGCGCCAGCGCCTCAAGTTTCAAGGGGATGGTTTCGCACGCCAGCAGTTCCGCGCCCGCGTCGATGAGTGCCGCCATGCGCGGACGGTGAAAGTCGATCAGTTGGGTGAGCGTGAGGTCGTAATCACCGCGATATTCACTGCCATCATGCAGGTACGCGCCGTAAGGTCCAATCGACGCGGCGACGAACGGACGTGAACGCCCGACACGGTTCGATTCGACAGCCCAGAACGCATCGCGGGCTTCGCGTGCTAAATCTACCGACAGGCGCATCAAGCGCGCGGCTTCGTCACGCGAAAATCCCCGCGCGGCGAAGCCCTCAAAAGTCGCTTGATAGCTGGCGGTGGTGGCGCAGTCCGCGCCCGCCGCGAAGTAATCGGCGTGGACGGCACGGATCACGTCCGGCTGTTCGATGAGGATTTTTGCCGACCACAGCGGATCGCGCAGATCGCACCCGCGCCGTTCCAGTTCGGTTGCCAGCGCCCCATCAAGGATGACGGCGGGGTGATGTTGCAGTATCGTCGAGATCGGGTTCGGCATAAATCTTCCTTTTCGCGCCTCACTGTAGGGAGGGGGCAAGACCCCTCCCTACTTCTCTTTTATTCATTCTGCCGCACGATGCGAAGCTCGTCCGTGCCCAATGCTAGGCTCAACGCCGTTTCGGTTTCCGTTTGCTCCAGCGTAATGAACGTCCCCGCGCCGCCGTTGTTGATGGCGATGTACATATTTGGCACCAACTCCGGGGGAAGCGGGACGATCTGGAAGTTCCATTCACCGTAATTGATCCACAGCGTGTTGTCGTCACGGTGTTCAACTGCCCAACCGTCAGAATACGCCCCGACGATCCCTTCGGCATCTTCGGCGCTCACCGCTGTGTCGGGGACGAGCGCGCGCAGTTGATTGATCTGCATCATAAAAGTATCGTATTCGCCGCGCATGTGTTCAACTGCGGCGGGTTCCAGCCCGTAGAGCAGTTCAAGCAGACCGAACGAAAGCGCATAGTTCGCTGATGATCCGGCTGTTGAATTGGCGAACAGCACCACCCCCACATCCGCCGACGGATAAATCATCATCTGTGTCGAATAGCCCTGCCATCCACCATCGTGATAAAGAATGGGGAGATCGTGGTAATTCAGCGACACCCACCCCATGCCATAGGCGGGATCGGTCACGCCCGGCGCGTCAAAATCGACGGTCACGCCGGGAATCCATGTTTCCGCCAGAATGCTTTCATCGACGATGCGGGTGCCATCGGGGGTGATGCCCCCGTTCTTCTGCGTGATCACGTAACGCGCCATATCTTCGACGTTCATCCACACCGCGCCCGACGGCGCGACCACGCCAATCGGCGGCACGGTCATGCGCGAAAAGCCTTCGGTGTCACCGAGAATGGGCGTTTCATACGGGTACGCCACATCCCCGCCCACGTGCGTTTGATCATCCCCGACCAGCGCGCTTGGCATTCCAATCGCCTCAAACAAGCTGTCGTTGATGAGCGCGGCATAGGCATCGCTGGTGAGTTCATCGCCCAAGGCGGATAATGCCGCATACCCCGCCAATGCGTAGACTTCATTGTTGTAGGCGTAATGCTCCCCGAAATCCCCGCCAACTGCCTGTTCCGCGATGGCGTTGAGCATATCATCGACAGTCCATTCACCCCAATTCAGCGCCGCAATCGGGCTTGATTCCAGCCCTGTCCCCATACCCATCAAATCGCGCACGGTGATTTGTTCGGTGAGCGCATCATCGGACGTGCGGAAGCCCGGCAGAATGTCGGTGACGGGCGTATCCCACGTTAGCACACCACGTTCGACCATCTGCGCCACCAACAGCGATGTCATCGACTTGGTGGTTGAGCCGACGAGAAAGCGTGTATCCGTGCTAAAGGGGAGATTGTTCTCCACGTCGCGCAAGCCAAACCCACGCGCATACACAATTTCGTTTCCCTGCACAATGGCGACTGCCATGCCGGGAATGTGGTAATACGCCATTTCCGATTCGATGAGCGATTCAAACGCCGGGAGAATATCCTCAAGCGGGCGTGGCGCGTCGGTTTGCGCCAGCGTTCCAAATGCGGGAATCATTCCCATGACGATTACGGCGAACGGGATGACCAGAAGATTCCAACGGCTTTGGTGCTTCATTCGTTTGAGCCTCGCTCTCTTTTCTCTATAGGAACATCCACAACGTAATACGGAAGTCCCGCAGATTGGTTGCGAGTGAACGTCAGTTGGAATTGATTATCCCTTGCTTGTTGATGTCGATGGGTTCGCCGTTGGATTCATCGACCATTTGCTTGGTGCTGTCCCATGTCACGCTGATGCGCGTCCCCGCGCCGGGGGCGCTGTCGATTTCGAGTGAAGCGCCAATCGACGCGGCGCGTTCGCGCATGTTTTCCAAGCCGAATCCGGTATCCGAATCGACGATTTCAAAACCTTGCCCGTTATCGCTCACCGTTAAACGCACGATGCCGTTTTCCTGCGAAAGTTCAATCTCGAAAGCGGTGGCGCTGCTGTGCTTGAGAATGTTGGTAACACATTCCTGCGCGATGCGGTAGAAGGCAAAATGCACATTCGGCGGCAGTTGCAGCGGCGAAACGCCGCTGGGTGACCCATTCAAGGGGGATCGTCCTAGTTCGTCGGCTTCATGCACGCCGTCGATATGAAGCTGCGCGTCAATTACGCGCCGCCCTTTCGCCGCGTTAATCAACTGCATGAACAGTACACTCAAGCGCGTTTTCATGACGGCTTCGGGGCGGAGTTCAAAGAGCAGTGAGCGCATCTCCGCCATCGCCGCGCGGTTGAGGATGACCAATTGGTCGAGCAGTTCCATCGCGCGCTTGGGATCGCGCTCCCACTGTTTCGGCAGAGCTTCAGCAAAATTGGTAGCGGAAAACAGCGTTTGACTGACCGCATCGTGCAAATCGCGCGCGAGCCGGGCGCGTTCTTCGGCTGCGGCTTCTTGGGCGGCAGCGAGCTTCGCCTGTTCGGTCAAGCGCGCGCGTTCAAGGGCTTGGGCGCATAAATATGTGAGCGCGACGACAAGATTGCGCGTTTCTTCATCGAAAGAGCGCGAATCGGTGAAATTGAAACTGATCGCCCCCAATGCTTCTCCCCCTAGCAAAAGCGGGATGATAGCGTGTCCGCCCTTTTCGGTGATGGAAAAAATACCGGCGACAGCGGGGAAGTGTTCGTACACTTCGCTGATGCTGCTGAACCACAGCGGCTGTTTTTCGATGACCGCCCAGCCCATGGGATACTGCGGGTCTAATGGGAAGTGCCGCCACTTGGCTTGATCTTCAACCGATGAGCGTGGGTTCAAGTGGTGCAGCAGTTTGAACTGTTCATGCTGCTCATCGAGCAAATAGATTGTGCCTGATTGTGTACCGAGATAGCGCGCGCCCTGTTCAAGGAGGATGCGCCCGATTTCCAGCGGTGTGACCGCACGCGAAAGCGCGGCGGTTGTTTGCTGAAGCTGCTGAATGCGCGAGAGCGTGCGTTCGATGTCCTCACGCGCCTGCCGTTCCGATTCAAACAGGCGGGCGCGTTCGAGAGCTTGCGCGCAGTAGCTGGCAATCGACAGCAGCATATCTTTTTGCGGGTCGGCGATAGGCGCATCGGCTGGCGATCCCATGTACAGTACGCCGATCACAGTTTTGCCGATGTGCAGCGGCACATATGCCCCACCCGATAGCAGCGACTCCTCCATACCGCTTTCAAGCGCGCGGGCGTAATCGGCGCGGAGTTGGTCACGCGATGAAATCCAGATGGTTTTGCCAGACATATACGCATCGGTGAACGGCGACGGCGGATCGAGCGGGACAAAGGGAATCTGCGTATTGGTTGGGGGCGCGTCACCAAAACAGCGTGCCAGCACATGGAGCTGCGCTTTATTTCCCGCCGCAATCGTGATTGCCGCCGTATTCCCGCCAATCGGGCGCAGCCCTTTGTCGATGACCGCGTTCGCTACCTGATCGCTCGTCAAGGCTTCAGAGAGCGCGACGGCAAGATCGTTCAGAATCGTGTTGCGGCGTTCGGCGGCAGCGCGTTCGGCAATTTGATCGCGCAGTTGATGGTTCGCTTGGGCAAGCGCGTCGATGCGCGTGCGCTGATCGACTTCGACCTGTTCCGCCATCTCGTTGAAGGACGAGAGCAGATCGCGCAGTTCGATAATATCGCTGGTGAGCCGTGTGCGCGATGACACCTGCCCGCGTGCGATCTGGCGGCTCACGCCAATCAAGCTCTGGATGGGCTGAATGAGCAAACCGCTGGCGATCCACGCGAACAGCATTCCGCCAGCCGCGATCCCGATCACGGCGATAAGCGTGCGATTGCGTGCCTCTTGCGCTTCTTGCAGCGCCGCTGCTTGGGGCACACTGACGATGGCGTGCAGTTTACGGCTGCCAACGGGGACTTCAAAGTAGGAATACAAGCGCAGCAGACCATCAAAGCCCGTTGTGGTCAGCGTGCCTGAACTATTGCTCAAGGCGGCTTCACGCACTTCTACCAGCGGATAAAGTTCCCCGATAAGCGCGAGATCATCGGGGTAGCGCACGAGCGTTTGCCCGCTGTCATCCAGCAGGGTGAACGTGGTATTGGCGGGCAGTTGATCGACGCGATCCGCGATGTACCGGTTCATCCATTCAAGCGACAGATTCGCCGCGATCACAGCGATTAACTGCCCGTTTTCGTCGAACAGGGGATACGCGAACGTGACGACAGGCTGACCGGAAATACTAGCGATGCGAAACTCGCTGATGATCAAGTCGTCGGCGTTGAGGGCTTCGGCATACCACGGGAACTGGGCGAAATCGAGCGGCTCAGTCGATGTGTTGCCGCGCGAACTGCAATAGACCGTGTGGGTGCTGGCATCAACCGCAAAAATGCCCGTGTAGCGCGGGAGCGCATCGCGAAAGCGTTCAAAAATGGGGGTACATTCGGCGGGGTTTCGTTCACGCACGGCGGGGAGTTCGGTCAGCGTGACGAGCAGTTCGCGCGCCGTTTCGATGTGCTGTTCGTTTTCCGACGCGAGATTGTACGCGAGATCGAGCGCGTCGTTTTGAGCAAGCTGTACCGCTTGCTGCTGTTCTAGCTGGCTGTTGAGCAGCACCAACAAAATCACCGGAATAAACACGATCAGCACAATGGTGATGATTCGTGAGCGAAAGCTGTTCAACGGCACGCGAAAACCAGAACGAGACGCTTGTGCGTCTGGAAGTGTGTCGGGCATGGCTCTACCCAATCGTTTACAAAGTTGTCGAGAACAATCAGCGCGAATGCGTGTCGGTGATGAGCGTAAATTGTATCGTGTTTTGCGGTGGTCAAATAATGCCAGTTGAAACACGGAATAATGCTGCGTGTTCAACAACCATGTGTTCACCCACAACGGAGAATGTGTTATTGTTTCACAATGGATTGATACTGAACCTTCGATTTAATCAGCCGTTCCCGGTCGTGTAATCGTACACGCCAAGCGCCAGCACATACTCCCCCGCTGGCAAATGCCGCACCAGCGGACTTAACCAGACATTGATTTGCTGCGCCATTTTTGCGACGATGATGCACAACTTCAACGGCACGGCATTTACGAGCGGCAGAGGTAGTATGAAAAAAGTCGGCGTTCTCGCGCTGCAAGGCGCGTTCATCGAACATGAGAAAATGCTGCGCGCTTTGGGCGCGGATGTGGTACAGGTGAGAAAACCAGAGCAGCTTGAAGGCTTGGATGGGTTGATCATTCCCGGCGGCGAAAGCACCACCATTGGCAAATTGGCGACTACGTATGGATTGATCGATCCGCTGCGCGAATTTGCCCGCGCCAAGCCAACATGGGGGACATGCGCGGGCATGATCTTTCTCGCCAAGGACATTGGCATTGACCGCCAGCCAATTTTGGGCGTAATGGATATTAAGGTCAATCGCAACGCCTTCGGACGGCAAATCGACAGCTTTGAAACCGAACTGGCGATTCCCAAAGTGGGCGATGCCCCTTTTCATGCCGTGTTCATCCGCGCGCCCATCGTGACGGAAGTGCATCAAGGCGTGGATGTACTCTCAACCCTCCCGGATGGTCGCATTGTCGCGGCGCAGCAGGGACATTTGCTGGCGACGGCGTTTCACCCGGAACTCACGGGCGATTCGCGCTTGCACCGCTATTTCTTGGGCTTCATTCCAGATTAGCGCATGCGGGTGAAAATTCACGCGTTCTAGCGGATTTGGCGGCATCCCCTTACAAAGCTCAGCCCGTTTCGCCACAAAACAGCGTTTCAGACGGTCAGCCGCCGCTCTCGCTGTGGTTGAGGGGCAAAAGTGAAGGTTGTGCGGGGAAATAAAACGTATGACCCCCAAATCTGGTAGAAATAGCAAATTCACACAAAATTCGGTCTTTTTGACAGTTGGCAAGCCAACTGTGCGTGATACAATACGCGCGCTTTACGCTACAATGGCAATAAGGCAGCAATCTGTAAGCATTCACCGGGACTTATGCCGACCAACTTTCAGGTGAGATGAACCATGGATTATGACCTGATCTACGACCGCACGGACGATTTTGAAGACGATGTGGAAACGGACGACGACTTCGATCTCGATGATGAGTTTGAAGAAGCGGACGATTTGCTCGACGACGAAGAACTCGACGACGAGGAATTCGACGACGAGGACGATGATTACTACGACGACGACGAAGACGACGACTTCGATGATTATGACGACGAAGATGACGACTTCGACGATGATGATGATGACGACGATTACTACGATGATGATGACGATATATAATAGTCTGTTCGTCCTTTAACGGATGGCGGTGCAAATAGGACGGGTACTCATGTGCAAACCAACTGCTTCGTGGATGCTCGTCGGCATCGTGTGTTTGATGTTCGGCGGGGTGGGAATGACGCTAACGGCGGCTGCCCAACCCGCCGCGCAGTCCGGCGATACTACGCTTGGTCAGCCTGTCACGCAGATTGAAGCGGGCGATTTTCGCGCGCTGGCTGTCACCTCCGATGGCGACCTATTAATGGTTGCCGACGCGGCAAATAATCAGGTGCGGGTATATAGTATCGCATCGCCGGATACGGCGGATCAGCCCAGCTTGGTGTCCACCGTTGATGTTGACGGCGTGCCCCTCAATCTTGTCGCGTCAGATGATTTCGCGGTGGTTTCGGTGGCGACGAGCGAATCAACCGATTTGGTGCAGGTGATTGCCCCCGCCGATTATGACCCCTCACAGCCTTACGCTCCGGTCACATGGATCGACATTCCCAAAAATCCCACTGCGCTGGCAATTTCGCCCGATGAACGCTGGGCGGTTGTCGTCACGGGCAGAGGTTATACGCTGATGGAACTGCTGGCGGCGGACAACGTCAATTCGATTAACACTACCACCAACGCTGCCACCGCCGCATTGACGAACGATATGCTGTTCGTCGCGTCGAGCAACCGCCCGTTGATTAGTGTTTTTGCGCTGGAACAAGGGGCGCAAACCGCCGCGAGCGGGGTTATCGAATTGGATGCGCCTGCGGTGAAGTTAGCGATCAACGGCAGTATGACAATGGGCGCGGCGGTGCTGAATGATGGTCGCATTACATTATTTGACCCAGTCTCGCTGGCGGTTGAGAATGTGATTGAAGGCGAAGCATCGCCCGCTGGAGCGTATTTCTTAGACCGCGAAGACGCTCAATGGCTGCTGGTCTTGAACGCAGACCGTGACGCGGTGACGATCTATGATGTGAGCGATCCTGCCACCCCTGAAATCGTACAGCGCGAATCGCTCGATATTGCGCCGGTCCAAGCAATCGCGGTTTTTGGTGACCGCTTTTATGTGGCGAATGACAGCCGCGTGATCGCCTACGTGCCAGAATAGTTTGCCCTGACAAAGTGCACGAACAAATCCTAAATGCTTTTGTTGTAATCCCCTCTTTACACCACTGTAAATCGGGATTATAGTGTCAATGTCAAAGCGGATTGAGCGAAAAAACTCACCGCTTTGCGTTTTGTTTCCGACGTTCAAGTGAAGGATTCAATGGACGCTGGTAGTAGTTACGAACAGCCGCCTTTATCCGGCGGCAGAGTGACACGGCGTTGATCTCCCCCCTGTGTTAGACCTTTGAGCACACCGGGGTAGATAACGCGGCACTCAGCCGACCCTGCATTGACAGGGAAACCCCGGATAAACCGACCTGTTCCACACAATCACATCTCTTTATCTACCGGATCAAATGTTCTGGTTTTGAGCATATGATCTTGCGGGTGTTTCTCCGCTTGCCGTAACAGTGGCAGATTCGGTTTTGCCTGTTTGCGGCTGGTGATTCCCCCGTCCAATAGGTGCTGTGGAGGGTTCTCATGTACAACGATTTGCTGCTCAAGGGCTTGGTTAATCCCGTTGATGATGACAGCGAAATTCAAGACTTGATCAACGAGATTGAGGAATTGGAAAATCTGCTCAGTCCCGAAGCCCAAACCCTCATCCGCGATCTGCGTCCGCATATCGTCACCGATGACGTATACGAGGAAATTGACGAAACCGCGTCGATTGGGGACCGGCTTGCCGATAAGCTGGCGAGTTTTGCGGGGAGCTGGAAATTCATTCTGATGTTCGGGTTCGTCATGATCGCGTGGATCGCGGTCAATGGCGCGATGGGTGTGGGCGCGTTTGACCCGTATCCGTTCATTTTGCTCAATCTGACGTTAAGCACACTTGCAGCGCTGCAAGCCCCCGTGATTTTGATGGCGCAGAATCGCCAAGCGTCGAAAGATCGCGCTGTTGCCCAGAACGATTATCAAGTCAATCTCAAGAACGAAGTAGAAATCGCGGACTTGCACCGCAAAATCGACAGCCTCACCGATGCCCTTGCTGTACAAACGCGCATGGTGAACGCGCTGGTGGAAGCGCGCCGCAAGGAACTCAATGCGACGGTTCGCATGATTGAGCATGTGCGTGCTGATGGTTCGCATTCTGCTGGCGGCGTGCTGGCGGGCAAATAGTCGGGAATGAGCCGGGGCGCAGACCAAACGAGCTATGCGCCCCCGCTAAACTTGCTCGCAAAGGGACTTTTAACTAGGGCGAACGCATCAAATCACGTGTTTGCTCACAGGCTCAGTTTGAAGCCAATTTCCCATCCCAAGTTGAGGATCGAAAAACACGAATGTAGGCTTTTTTCTACCCTGAATTCGGGAAAGGTGACGCGCACAGCGAGCCTGAGGGGTGTTGGTGTGTTTGCCCTGATTTTTTACCGCTCACTCGTTGTGAGGATCGAAATTCGTATCATCAAGCGGGATGTCCACGGTTTCATCGCTGATGTGGGGAAAAACCTGCTCAAAAATCGTTTCTATCGCTGAATCCAAATCCCCCGTGAAGGGTTGTGCTGGAATACCAAGCGCGTTCAATACGTTCAAAAATTGTTTGTAGCCATCTCTATCCCGCAGTTCTACCCATTGAATTTTTCGTGTTGTCAACTGCTGCTTGTTTAGCATTGAAAGGGTATCTGCCACAAACACATCCGAATCACGGGCGATCACCGCGTCTGCGCTTTCAGGGTTGCCTTTTCCCATGAGCTTGACTTCACAGCTAAACCGCTTTCCTGTAGCAGGATTCACCAAGAAGAAGTCCACTTCGCGCTCTTGAGTCGTTCGTCCCTTTAGTTCATAGCAGTAATCAGGCACTTTATGAAGATGGCATAACGTCAGCATCAAGTATTTTTCAACCCGCTTTCCCACGCTGCTCCATGCCCCATCGCGTAATTGCGCCCGCTTCACCGCAAGCGTATTGATGACAATCAAACTCTCGGTGATATTCAAGTCAACGCTCACGCCGCGAAACTTGATGGTGAGTGTGAGATCAATTTCATCCGATTGTGAAGCAAGGGTGCTGATCGCTTTATAGAGTTCATCATAATGTTCTGGCGCAACTTCCAAAACAACTTTTCGGCTAGCGCTTTTGAACTGATTTGAAACCGTCTTTGTGTTCAACCCCGCGTTAATGATGATGTCGTTGGTGGTCAGCCCCGGAGCGAGCAAAAATTCGCGTTTGTACCAATCACCGTCAATGCTTTGATTTTTGAGCTTTGCTTCTGCCACCTTGCCAAAAAATTCGATGACGTACTGTAAAAAACTGGCGTTAATCAAAGCAAGAATTTCGGTACGGTAATCTTGCCCTTGCAATAAACGAACGATGACTTTCTGAATCACAATATCGGTTAGGGTCATGTTGATGAACTGGGAGAGTAGCGAAATTCTTCAGCGGTCATAAAGCGCGCTTCCCAAAACAAGTTTGATAGATTTTGCTTGATGCGCTCAAAATAAATGGGGTCTTGCTCCGTCAAGAAGAAATGACGTTCGAGCATCAGAGATGCTTTCGCTAATGTACCACTTCCCCCGAATGGATCGAAAACAACATCGCCTACGAACGAGTAGTATTGAATAACACGACGGCATAGTTCTAATGGAAAAACGGCGCTGTGAACCTTATCGAACGTTGGATCGATTTGCCACACATTCGATGACTCATATTCGCCTGTGACTTTGCTGGCTTCGACAGTTGCATCATCATATTGACGCATGTTCCAGTCGAGAAGTTTGTCTGTTTGCTTACGATAGACCATTAGGTATTCCGTTATAGGATTTGGCTTGTAGCCTAACGGTTTACGATGCTGCATGAATCCACCGTTACGATTTTTAACGCTGGCTTCTGGTTTCATCCACACAATATCGTCAATAAATTCCCACCCCATGCTGGTCAACATAGGGTGAATGTCAAATGGAATGGGATACCGCTTACTAGCGTGTGCGCGGCTTACACGCGGCATAATCACAGGGGAGGTGTTGAGGATGAAAAAGCGTCCTTCTTTCGTAATTCGGTGGACTTCCTGAAACACATCTGTCAAAAAATCGAGATAGTCCTGATAGCTTTCATATATCGCGTAATCGCGGGCGTGTAATAAGGCGGAGAGGTAAACGTCAAATGTACAGATTCATCAGCGACAGAACCGATAATCTCTCGGACATCCCCTAACACAGCTAGGTTGCGAATACTGTGAACAGATGGCGTTTGTGTTTTTCTTGTGGAAACCCGTTCGGATACAAATTCTCTACGAATGACCGATTGAATTATTTCGTTTGGGTGTGTTGACAGGGATTTGAGCGCTTCAGGAACACCAGCAGACCGCGAATCGCTTGTAATACGACCTTGGGGTCTTTGTCGGCAAGTAGTTGGATCAAAAGAGAAACGGCGCGCGAGTCGCGCATTCGCCCAATTGCAGAAACAGCTTCTCGACGCACAAGCGAGTCTGTGTCGTTTGTTGCAGCCTGAAATAACAAGTCACTGTACTGAAAATCTGAAAGCTTACCCAAGTTTTTCACAGCCCAGTAACGGATTTGACTGTTTTCGTGGTTAACAAGCGGCACAAGGATGCTGCCGTCGAATGCGCGGGGCAAATGCCCCAAGTTTTCCAGAATAAACAGCAGCCCTCGATTTTCTTTAAGCTGTGAAATGGTGCGGTAAAGCTGGTTCAGATCGCTCGTTTTCAGATGTTCCAGTGTTGCTTTATCGTAAATCATCATGTGCCTGTGCGAGTTATTTCATGCCGTTGATGATAGCAGTATGGCGGATTTATCGCAAAAGTGTTCGTATTTATTGTGACAAAATGGCAGACACGCAGGGTGCGGGATGTGTCGCCTTCCGAACAGATGAGTCCCGTGTCCGCAAGGATCACAGCCCGCACAACCTAGCACCCCTTCGCCCTATCCCCCTCACTCTACTCAAGCAAGACCCGTCGATCAAAGTTAGCATCGATGCCCCACGCAACATGACGGGTTGGGATAATGACGATCCCATCAAGGGGCGCTTGAAGAATTTGCGTTTACCCTAGCGCAAGCTCATATTTTGGGGTTTGGGCAAATTTCGGTATGGTTGAAGAAAATGGCTTTAGCGCAAAGGGCTTTATGATGACCGTTTCTCCAAGCGATTACGCGGCTTTACAGGAACGCGACAAGCGACAGCTTCACCCGCTTCAGCACCCCAAAACGCACACCGATCCGCTGGTGATTGAACGCGGCGAAGGCGTGTATTTATATACAGCGGATGGACGGAAGATTCTTGATGGTATGGCGGGGCTGTGGAACGTCAACGTCGGGTATGGGCGCGAAGAACTCGCACAAGCAGCGTATGACCAAATCAAGAAGCTGGCGTTCACGTCGAACTTCGCCGGGATGACGAATATCCCCGCGCTGGAATTGGCGGACAAGCTGTCCGGTTATGCATATACCGGATTAAAGACGACTTTTTTCACGTCGGGCGGGTCAGAGTCGAACGACAGCGCGTTCAAGATCGCGCGCTACTACTGGAAGCGCGTAGGCAAGCCGGAAAAAGTGAAGATCATCGCGCGCAAGTTCGCCTATCACGGGATCACACTGGCGGCGACATTCGCCACGGGAATCGAACGTTATCACAAGATGTTCGGTCCGCCTGTGCCGGGATTCATCCATGCGCCTTCGCCCTATCCGTATCGCTTTGATGGCGAATTGAAAGCCGGCGACACAATCGGCTTGGCGGCAGCGCGCGCGATTGAGGAAATCATCCAACGTGAAGGCGCGGATACCATCGCGGCGGTGATCGCTGAACCCGTGCAGGGTGTCGGCGGGGTGATTGTGCCGCCGGAAGATTACTTCCCACGCTTGCGCCAGATTTGCGACGAGTACGGCGTGCTGCTGATCGCGGACGAAGTGATCACCGGATTTGGGCGCACAGGCGAGTTAATGGGCTTGAATCGCTACGGCATCCAGCCGGATATTCTCTCGTTTGCCAAGGCGATCACCAGCGGGTATCAGCCGTTGGGCGGCTGCCAGATCACCGACGCGATCTACGACGCGATCCAGAGCGCGCCAGATACCGACAGCTTTATGCACGGGTACACGTATTCCGGTCACGCGACGGCGTGCGCGGTGGCGCTTCGCAACTTGCAGATCATTGAGGACGAGAAACTAGTCGAACGAGCGCGCGAGATGGGCGCGCGCCTGCTCAAAGGACTGCAAGGACTGCGCGAATTCTCGTTTGTGGGGGATGTGCGCGGGCAGGGCTTGATCTGCGGGGTGGAACTGGTGACGGATAAAGACTCCAAGACAGCAGATTTGGCGCTGGCGGCGAAGGTATTCCGCATGTGTCAGGATCGCGGATTACGCACACGCAATGTGGGTAGTACGCTGGCGTTCGCCCCACCGCTGACGATCACGGCGAATGAGATAGACGAGATCGTCCAGATATTGGGCGGGGTGTTCGATTCGGTGTAGGCGGTAAGCGGGGCGCATCGTGGGCGGCTCACAGACGAAGCATCGCGTTTCGCACGCCCTTACACTTCGGCTTCGTCGCCCGCGGTGTGCGCGCCGCTCAGGTAGCCGCTTAACCATTTGAGGGCATCAACGGCGCTGTGGGGAGATTGTTCCCCTGTCAGCAGGGAACGGTCAAGTTCTTCAGGGCGGCGGCGCAGACCAGCTTTGCTGCGGTTGTCACCCATGTTGGCAATTAATCCCGCCAGTTCTTTGAGATTGTTGGCGAGAATTTTGCGGGCGTGCGGCGAAAGTTCATCCGCGCGCGCGTCGAGTTCAGCGCGGACAGTGGCTTCATCGAATGTCGCTTCGCGGCGCGGTGATGGATCGAACGCTTCGGCAAGCGATTCCATGACATCGAAGGTGATGGCGACTGCTTCGGCGAACTGCTCCAAGGTGCGTTTGCCCACCATGCGCCGCAGCGCGGAAATCGTCTGCAAAATATCGCGCAGTTCTTCAAGCGGTTTTTCCTGCGCTTTTTCGATGGGTTTGCGCGATTCAAGCGCCTTTTCAATACGCGCCAAACGTCCGGGGTTTTGATCGCGCACGGTTTTGCGCCACCAGCCGATCAAGTAGGCGCGCGCGCCTGTGTTCCAGCTTGACCGCGTGTACAGGTTGACGAGCGAATCGACGAACAGGGCTTCATCCTCGATAGTTTCGACTTCGGCGGAAAGGCGCTTGACCACTACGCGCGTGATCATATCTTCGCGCAGTTCGGACGCGGTGCGAAGGATATTCCACAGCGCATCAGCATCGATTCGCAGTTCGGGGTGATACTGAATCGCGCGCGCCAACTGTGCCATCATCAAAATCGCGTCTTTGGTCCAATCCCAGCCGCGCAGTAAACGCACATAGGTATCAATCGCCTGCTGCGGAGTCATGTCGCCGCGCGCGACGATTTGCGAGATGAGCGCCATCACGTCGTTCACACTGCGTCCGCTGTCGTGGAGCGCGCGGGTGATCAAGGCGATGAGTGCGTCATGCGTCGAAAGCGTGGTGACAAGCCGGTGAAAGACATCATCCCGGTGTTCCGCGAGAGCGAGATGCAAGAGCATTTCCAGCGCGGGCTGATCAATCCACGCCGCGCCGTAGTTGATCCACGCCTCAAGGATGCGGTCAGGCGCGTATTCGCCCTGCACGTGAATGGTGCCAGAGCCATGCAAGAGCGCCCATACCTGTTCAACGGCGGCGGGCGTGATCATGGCGGGATACTGGGCGGCAGTGGCGCGGGCGACGGCGACAAGGAACAAATCCGCGCCGTAAACGGTCATGAGCGCGGGCGCATCGCCTTCGTGATCGACTAATGTGGTGCGAAGATTTTCGGGCAGAACAGCAATCAAGGCGGTGTCATCGAGCAGGGTATTGAGCGCGGTTTGGCTGCGTTTGCCCGCCAGCACGACGAGCGCAACGGCAAGATCGGGTTCATGGCGCGCGCGCGGCTGCGCCAGATGGACACCGCGCACAAAAATTTCGTTCAAGCCGTAAGCGGCGGGTTCACGGCTGATCAGTTTCAGCCAACTGGTGATCGTTTCCCAATCGCCATCGGTAATGGCGACTTGCAGGGATACTTGTGCCGCCGCGCGCAAACGCGGAAGCCAGCGTTCGACGGCTTCGGGGGATTTCGCGTCCGGTTCGGCAGAGAGTCGAGCGCGCACAAAGGCGTAGACCGCGTCGGGCTGCTTGCCCATCGATTCATACAGCCAATTCCACACCTGTTCATCGAGCGCAGGAGTCGCGTCCATTAAGCGGGCGACTGCCAGCGCGAGTTCACTATCGCGGCGTTCGAGCGCGTCATCGACGGCGCGTTTGAGCAAGAGCGAATCCGCTTCGCTGATGCCATCGCTCAAGGCGTGCGTGTCGGGAGGCGTGAGTTCCTGTGTGGCGGTCTTGAGCGCATCTATGGGAACATCCGCGCCGCGCTGAATGAGCGCGTCAATATCCGCGCGGGTGAACGTGTCCGGCGCGGCGGGCATTTGAGTCTGCGATTCGGTGTCGCGATGCGTCGCGGGTTGAGTCATCGGGGTAACTGGCTGTGCGCTTTCATCCGTCATCGTCGGTTGAGCCGCTTTCCAATACAACAACAGCCAAAGATTGTATCACATGGCGGGGGAAACACATCAGGCAGGTGGGGGATATAGAAGCGGCTATTTGCGTGGTCATTTCGAGCACGGCACGCCATTCCCCTAGAATATTGCGCTCATGCTTTTAAGCACTCCTTTTTCAAGGGATCGCGCTGCTTGCTGTGTAGAATATGCGGTTGATCGTCGTGTCACGACTGCAGAAAGCAGGTAGCGATTTGAATTGGAAATCCTATGGGCGGGCAGCGCGCACCCTATTCGCACTGGTGAGCGGCGTGTACGCGCTGTCGATTCTCGCCCTTCTCGCCGCGCGGCTCATCCTTGTGGATCGTGTGCGCTATGTCTCGTTCGCGGCGGACTTTACCCCGCTGTTTTTCGTCCCGCTCATTGTGCTGTTCCCGCTGGCGTTGATCGCGCGGGCAAAACGCGCGGCGCTGATCATGCTGCCGCTGCTGATAATTGGGCTGGTGATGTTCGGGCGCTGGTATGTCCCACGCGCCGAAGCTGCGATCCCGGCTGATGCGCTGCATGTGCTGAATTTTAATGTGCTGTATCGCAACATGACGCTGGATGCCGCGCTGACATGGGTCGAAGAACAAAACGCTGATGTGCTGATGCTGCAAGAATTTCGTGAGACGTTTGACACAACGCGCTTCCAAGCGGAGTATCCGTATCAAGCGCGGGCGGATTCGAGCCAGACGATTCTTGGGAACATTATCCTCTCGCGCTATCCGCTGGAAAACACGGGCGTGGTCACCGCGCCAAATGGGAATGGGTTTTTGCGCGCCGAACTATTGTGGAATGATCAGCGAATCGCGGTGTACTGTGTGCATCTGCCGCTGCCGATCTATGTTGAACCGGGCGCGCGTACCAACGGGGCGAATCCGCTGTGGTGGATACGCACGTATGACACCCGCGTGCGCGACAGCGTGATCCGCGATTTGCTGGCGCTTGCCCAAGCTGAAACGATGCCTGTGATCATCGGCGGAGATTTCAACATGAGCGAATTCGCGACGGTGTACCCCGAAATTGCGGCGGTGCTGACGGACAGCTATCGCGAAGCAGGGTACGGGTTAGGGTTATCGTGGCCCGTCGCGCCATTTTTTGACCGTATTCCCGTGGCGCTGCCCCTCACGCGTATCGATTACATCTGGCACAGCGACGAACTGCGCGCGGTGCGGGCGTGGCAGGGGGCGACGGATGTCGGGTCGGATCATGCGCCTGTGCAAGCGATTTTAACGTGGGCGAATTGATGCGGCGGAATCTCTCAATCGTCGGCGGGGTGTATGGTATCGGGCTGTTGATTTTTCTGCTGGCGCGTCCGCTGACACAACAAGAAGTGACGTGGATCGCGCTGCTGGCGGACTTCACGCCGATGTATTTCATCCCCGCGTTGATCCTGCTGGCGCTGTGCGTGATCGCGCGGGCGAAACGCGGGGCGCTGCTGTTGATGCCTGTGTTGATCGTCGGTGTGCTGATGTTCGGCGGGTATTACCTGCCCAAGCCGATTCCGCAAGCGGATGACACGCTGACCGTGCTGACATTCAATGTGCTGCCGGAAAATGTGCTGCTAGATCGGGTGTTGGCGATGATCCGCCGCGTGAATGCCGATGTGCTGCTGCTGCAAGAAGTTCCGCATGACTGGCTGATTGACGGCGTGGACGCGCTGCGCGATGAGTATCCGCACCAGTTTTATCAGCCGGAATTGAGCGAGAGCGAACTCGGCGCGAACATGACGCTCTCGCGCCTACCGTTAGAATCGACTGAAGCATTTGTACTTGAGACCGCGCCGGATGATGTGCTGCCGCAGCACCGCGTCACGATTCAGACGGGCGGCGGGATGTTGGCGATCTACAACGTTCATTTCTTTTTGCCGTTGAGCGACAGCGGGCGCGAGGGCTTGGAATATGATCCGCAAGTGGGGTATTTAATCGCCAATTATGACGCTGATCCACGCGACGAACAGATCGCGCGGATGCTTGAGCGTTTGCGCGCCGAACCGCTGCCGTTTTTGTTCGGCGGCGACCTCAACATGAGTGATCAGGCAGCGGTGTATGGCGACATGACGGCGATGATGACCGACTCATGGCGCGAAGTTGGCTATGGGTATGGCGCGTCGTGGCCCGGTTATCCGCTTGTGCCGCCGATTCCGGTGCTGACTCCAATGGTGCGGCTGGATTATCAGTTCACACGCGGGGATGTGCTGCAACCGCTGGAAGCGGGGCAAACGAGCGAAGTTTTGGGCTCGGATCATCTGCCGCTGTGGGTACGCTATGCGGTTAGAAGCACGGATCGCGGTTCGGCAGAGGACAGCTAACGTGCTGAATTTCGCCTGTGCGGGCATAAGTGGCGAGCAGCGGACGCGAGAACAAAAACTCGCGGCGAGATGCGCCTTCATGACAGCTAAAGCAATCGCTCAAGTCTTTGTCAATCGGCGTTCCGGTGTCGAACTCGAAGGCGCGGAAATTCCACCCGCCTAAGTGACTGGTCGCGCTTAAGTCTTCGATGCGCCATGTCGAACGGCGCTCCCCAACATGGATTTCATCGACTCGCAGCGCACCCGGAATTAAGCGTCCTTGCGCGTCAAGCGCGGGCTGCCCGTTGGAATCAAGCGCCGCGTCGAATGCCTCAATCACGACAACCGTGCCATATGGGATGGGATCGCCACGCTGCACAGCTTCGATGGCTTCGCGGCTGATGTAGACATTGCGCGTCACCGCGTCGACGCGGTCTACGGTCAAGTAGTGGGCGAGCGTGGTACGGTAATCGACTGGATACGGGATCGGCTCACGCCCCGGCGGGTATCCGCTGACAGGCGAAGGCGTGGCGATCACGGCGGGAAATTGGCGTGGGGGCGGATTAGCGCGGGCATAGAGCGCCAAGCCAGAAAGGGCGATGAGGATTCCAGCGATCACGAGAATAGGCAGGCGTGGGTTCATAGATACCAGCGTAACCGGCTGACCTTGTAGAAAGATTACAAGCGCGTGAGGAATGGGAGAAATCGTTCGTGGACTTCAAGCGCCGCTTTGATGTTGCTCACGGGCATCTCGCGCGATTGATCGAGGCTGGTTTGCGCGGGCAAACGCAGCCATTCTGGCGCATGTTGGTTGAGCACGGCGATGACGCTGTTGAGGACGGTCAGCAGGTCGTGATCGGCATTGACGGTGAGGATGGTTTCGCCGCGCTGCTGAAGATACACACTCGCCCCTAGATACTTCTCACGGGTGTCGGCTAGGTTTTGCTCGAACAGTTCACGGTCACGCCCACGCGATCCCATACGGGCGTAACAGGTCTCCGGCGATGCGTCCATGAACAGGGTGAGATCGGGGCGGCGGGCATCGACGTTGAGCGCCATCACCTCATCTATCGAGAGGGGCGGCACGGATTGATAGACGAGCGATGACAGGTAGTAGCGGTCACACACAACAACGCGGGGGTGATCGTCCGCTTGCAGGAAGGGCGCGATCTCGCGTTCGTTGTGGTCGATGCGGTTAAGCGCGAAGCCGAGCGCCAGCGCGCGCGGGGTGGTGGCGATCTTCTTCGCCAGCGCCGCGCGGAGATAATCGCCTGCCGCGCTGGGATCGTGGGGTTCGTAGGTGAGCAGAGCGCGGTTGGGGTAGGCGGCATTGATGATGATGCTCAAGCGGCGGGCGACTTCGCTTTTGCCCGACCCGTCTAAGCCTTCTAGCACGAGAAAGAAAGAGCCAGTCATGGGTGTAGAGTTCGCTTTGGTGGGTGGAGAATATCCCCCCAACTTTAGCGGATACAGGGAGCATCGTCAAAGGGGGAGTGTTGAGGGAACGGCGAAGTATTGTCGTCCATGTCCTTTGATGTCCGCGTTGTTACGCTCAAGGATTGAGGAAGTGTTGAGAAGTTGTGTTTTGCAAATTATTGTGCGGGCGAGTTTGGGAATTCAAATGGGTCCGTGAATGAAAATGGAAAACAGCGGACGCGCCGGACGAAACAAGTTTCGTTCGCGTCCCTACAAAATGACGTTTCTTCTCGTAGGGACGACGCATGTGTCGTCCCTACCACAGCGTTTTCAGTACAGACAACCTTTATTTTTGCGGCGGGACGTTGAGATGCCGTTCGTTTGGGTTGGTTATTCGTAGAGTTGGATGCCTTTGAAGCCAAGCGCCTGTGTTTCGAGGGCAAAAGTTTCGTCACGATCAGCGGATTTGCGGTATTTCTTGTGCAGATACGAAAGGCGGTAAAGCCGCAGCGCGTGATCGGCTTCTGCATCGGTGCGGGCGAATACGGTAATCCAACCGCTGTCGTGCAGCAGGTGATGCGGTTGAGCGTCACCGTTGGCGACGAGGGTTTCTCGCAATTTGCGCGTGAAGGGAATATCGACCATGCCATTACTGTGAATATGCCCGATCTCGATGCTGCCCAACTTGAACTCCACGCCGCCGAAGCGGTGCGGATTGGCGGTGATGCCTTCCCATGCCGAAATGGTGTTCACAATACGCTGTACAATCTCACGGATCATCCTGATACCTCATTCAATACTGTGAAGTTTGACAGCATGAATCCCCGACACCTTACGCTGACTACAGCGACGTTTTACTGTACCCTTGCAATCATTTCCCCCAAACAAACAAGGTGTCGCCCCGTCAGCTTTATCGCTAACGCTATCCCGTGTATTCAGCTCACCTCATCTAGTTTGTTTGCTCATGATCTTAGCCGCTCCTCTCGAAAAATCTGTCTTGCAAAGCAGAGGCAGTACGGCTATACTTTCCTTCATTCGGGCAGTTAGCTCAATTGGCAGAGCATCCCTTTGACGTGGGGAAGGTTAAAAGTTCGAGTCTTTTACTGCCCATACTTTGATCTTCCCAAACATTCTCCTTGTTTGCCAACTTCATTTCACAACAGGTGTTCGCACGCAAATCATAGGTGCAGCTCACCGCCTCTCCCGCCCCACCCAGACAATCACCCCGCTGCCGCGTGTCTCTACACCTGTACTATACACAACCGCGTTATTCAAACACGAAACGTGTCGCCGTTTTAGGGAAATCTTTCTCTATCCATGCAAGCGCCGTCTTGGGTTTCAATGTCAGCCATGCGTTGTCCACTTCCGCTGACAGATCAGGCGTTACACTGTACTTTGCCGCATACACGGTCTTGATCTTCTCTTTCAAGGCAGTTTCCGGCGTGACTTTCTCCATGACCCCTTCAATGATCACTACATCGTCGCCGCTCTCCAAATGCACCACCACGCGCGGATCGCGCGCCAAATTCTTCCCCTTGCGCGATTTCGAGTCCGTGCCGAAATAAAGCGCGCCTTCTACCCAAACCGCCCACACAGGCGCGGCGTGCGGAGAACCATCCGCGTTCGTCGATGTGATCCAGTAGTTGCGCGATTTCTCCATCTGAGCGTCTACCCACGCCCAATCGAGCATCCCCGCTTCTTTCTTCTCAATCCCGTATCCCGCTGTCATCATCGGGCGCATACGCTTCGGTTCGGTCATTTGCTGCTCCCCTTGTTCATAATTTGTGGCTTTGCTATATGTCATTTCGCCGCTAAATAGGATGATCAAGGTGCATAGCGGGTCGCACGCTCTCGCAGCGCCGTGAGCGCGTTTTGCGGTGGATTGTACGCCCCCAAACTGATATTCCCTTGCGAATCCATGCCATGAAAATCTGATCCACCCGTCATGATCAGCCCGTAGCGAATCGCCAGCGCGCGCAAATCCAGCCGGACACCTTCCGGGTTCGCGGGATGCACCACTTCCACACCATCCAGCCCTGCGGGAACGAGCCGTTCGACCATCGCAGCGTAATCGCGCAGTTTTGCAGGATGAGCCAGCACCGCCACTCCCCCCGCTTGGTGAATCAAGGCGATTGCGCCTTCTGGTGACAACCGTTCGCGCGCTACATACGCCGGGCGATCCGGGTTCAAAAAACGGTTGAACGCATCCGGTATCGAATCCACGTACCCCGCTTCGATCATGGCGCGGGCGATATGAGGTCGCCCAATGGACACACGCTGATTTTCACCCGCCCCACCGCCTGCCAATGCGACCACGCGATCCCATGCTATGGGCATCCCTAATTCGCCCAACTTCGTCACAATCTTCTGCCCGCGTTCGGCGCGGTCACGGCGAAACTTCTCTAGTTTGCCCTGCAATACGGCATCATCGACGCGCAGCAGATAACCGAGCATATGCACATCCCGAAACCCTTTCTGCTCGTTGGGTTCTTCCGCGCTCAATTCAATTCCCGCCAGCACCGTTATCGGCATCCCGGTTTGCGCTGTCGTTTGTGCTTCTATTACCCCATCCGTCGTATCATGATCCGTCACCGCGATCACGTTCAATCCTATTTTGCGCGCCATCTCGACAATTTCGCGCGGGCTGAACTGCCCGTCGGACGCGCTCGTGTGCATATGCAGGTCAACGCGCATGATAGCCTTTCGATGCTTCCAAGCTGCTGCGATACACACTATTATCGTTGTTTTGTGGCAAATCTGCTCTAAATCCCAAAGCCGCTTGACGCAAAAAAGGGCGCTCCGTGTTTGCCACACGAACGCGCCCCATATGGTTTTCTATTCAAATGGACGATTAAAAACGTTACGCGCCGGCTCTCGCGCTTGCCCCGCGCGGTTCTACGATAAAGCGCACGGCGGTGCGTTCCTGTCCTTCGATATCTACTTCTGTGAAGTAAGGCGTACACACAATGTCAATCGTGTCGCCCTGCAAATAACCGCGCGCAATTGCCAGCGCCTTCACCGCTTGATTGACCGCACCCGCCCCAATCGCCTGCACTTCGGCATAGCGATGTTCACGAATCACGGCTGCAATCGCACCTGCCACGGCAGTCGAGCGGGATTTCGCAGATACCTTGATGACGTCAGCACGATCACTAGGACCGGTCTCTATCGAATCGGAGAATTCCTCTGTGCCTGTCAGGTAGCTTGTGTCTTCGGAGTTAAAACGGTCTGTCATCAGCTTTCCTCGATACTCTGCTGCGTCGAAATGTGTTTCTTAACGATGATGCAAATTATACACATTTGCCTTAGCACGACAACTATTTTTAGGGTTTATTCAGAGCACCCTATCGCTCAATACGCGGTTCACTGTGTGCCTCATCGCTTATTTACAGGATATAACCTTTATGTTTTTCACGCATCGTGTACGTTCGTCCCACCTTTCCCTCACGCAATATAAGAATTGTTGTAACGTTTGTGCTGATTTATTGACATTATTATTTTATGTACAACGAATGCTTTGGGAAATCAATCCGGCGCTGAAAATGCTCGCTCAAAACTCGTGATTTTGTGCCGCTAATGTTCGCGATATATCCCATGTTAAAATGTTCAAAGTTTCACAATCAATCGCGCATTACCCAATTCTTAAATCCCACACGCGCCGCGTTATCCCAAATCTTCTCTTAAACCCGGATTAATAAACCACTGACAATTACACTGAAATTGACATATCACTGCGGACGTTAAAACGGTTCGTGTGCAATACTTTTCCCAAATTGATTCACGCGAAAATTTTAAGGTTTAACACGGGCAAATCTATTGAGCTTTGCCCGCATTTCGCATATACTTCAATATACACTGCAATAGAAAACTCTCTGCAACACTCAGCAGCAATCGCTTTCACCAGCACCGCTGCCTTGCAGGACAAACCCGCGCCTCGCGCGCCAGTCAACAACTGTATCGTCTTCAACCAGTCTTGAAGGGGTGAGAGTCCCCATTAGCTTTGTATTGTTTTGCGCCGGACGCGGTCATACGCAAATCGCAGTGACCACGTAACGCCACTTTCAGAAATGGATCGATCATCGTGAACCCGCAGGACGCATGGAACAACGCCTACCACCAGCTAGAGCTTCAGCTAGACCGTCCGACGTTTGATACGTGGGTACGGGATGCGGCACTGCTTCGTCATGAGGCGGGGGTATACGTTATCGGCGTTCGCAACAGCTATGCGCGGGACATGCTCGAACATCGGCTCTATCGTGGGATTCGCCGCGTGCTGTCCGATGTGGTCGGTCAGCCGGTTGAACTCCGCTTTGAAGTCTATAATCCCCCCAAACAAACCGCAGATGGCGACGGCGAAATGCCCTTGTTCCGTTTGTTGGCGCAGCAGGAAAACGCCGCACACGCCAGCTATACCAACAATGCGGGCGATACCACGCCGCTGCATAAACATGTCGCGCGCCCTCAGCGCCCCGACATTCCCGACTGTGAACTTAACCCGCGCTATACATTTGACCGCTTTATTGTTGGCACAGAAAACCAGATGATTTACGCGGCGGCACAATCCGTCCTCGAAAGCCCCGCCGCGTCCTACAATCCTTTTTTCGTTTATGGCGATGTTGGTGTCGGTAAAACGCATCTCATGCAGGCGATTGCCCATGCGTGCGTCGCGCGCGGGTTACGGGCAATCTATATCCCGTCGGAAGCCTTCACCAACGACCTCATCGACTCGATCCGCAGCAAGACGACTGCCATGTTCCGCGAGAAATATCGCTCCGTCGATGTGCTGATCGTCGATGATATTCAGTTCATCAGCGGCAAAGAAACAACACAGGAAGAATTCTTCCACACCTTCAACGCGCTTTATACCTTCAATAAGCAGGTGATTCTCGCGTCAGACCGTCACCCGCGTGAACTCGAAACGCTCGAAGCGCGTTTGCGTTCTCGTTTTGAGGGGGGCTTGGTCATGGATATGCAGCCGCCAAGCCTCGAAACACGCATGGCGATCCTGCGTATGTGGGCGCGAGAACGTGGCATCAAGCTCGATCCGCGTGTGACGGAACTCGTCGCCGCGCGTGGCACGATGAATGTGCGCGAACTCGAAGGCGTGTTCAATCAAATGGTTGCGTCCTCTCAGTGGGCGCGTCAGCCTTTAACTCCGCCTGCTGCCGAAGAACTGCTCGAAAGCTATCACCGCCCGCGCAATCATGTCTCGATGACGCGCGTGCTGGACATCACCGCCCGACATCACGGGCTGACTATCGACGATCTCGTTGGACCACGCCGCGATGGTCATATCAATCAAGCCCGGCAAATCGCTATGTATCTCGCCCGCGAAATGACCAACGCCTCTCTGCCCCAAATCGGGGATGCCTTTGGCGGGCGTAAGCACAGCACCGTACTGCACGGCTGCAACAAAGTCGCGGAAGACCTTCAGCAAGACCTTGTGACGCGCGCGATTGTCGAAGAAATTCGCCAACGCATCATCAAAGGCGACTAGTTCGTCGCGTTTTCATCACTGTATTTCCAGCACCCCAATGACCGCGTGATCTTGTCCGTTGTTCGTCCAGCGCACATCCGATTCCCATGCATATACATACGCCCGGATCGTGTACGTCCCACGCGGCAGCTGGCGGATAGGCAGCGTCACAGGTCGGCAGCCCGTCACCCCGCTGACGGGCGGTTGATAGGCTGGCAGCGGGAAATCCTGCTGCGCGACTAGAACCCCATTCCCGTCATAGACATGCACACCCGCTGAGTAGGTATAGGGCGGCAGTTCCGGCGGAACCAAACTGAACAGAGTCATATCCAGTGCTTGCTCGCCCGCTTGCACCGCTTTGGGTAATTCGGAAAAGGCCAACTGCACCCGCAGCGATTCACTTTCGTTGGTATATAGATACAGCGGTTGATCGCTTGGCGCTTTGGCAAACAATTCGCCCTGCAATTCTTCATCTACAAGACGGTTTTCGCACATGACAAAATTCTCGGCTAAATGCGAAAAAATTATGGGCGGCAGCATTTCGCCCGGCGGATGCGCCGGTGAATGTGTGACCCACACACGCTCTGGTGCGCCCAAAAACGCCAACCGCCGCTGCTGTTCGTAGTTTTCCAGCGTGAACACCCGCAGCGACTCTACCATCACGGGATCGACATGGAGTCCGTAGAGATAATATTCAAGCGGCGCATTGTGAATCCAGCGCGGCGTATCATAAGGCAGCATAAACACGACACGATCTTTCGGCGCGGCAAATTCCGCCAGCGATTCCGCCAACATGTCCCATCGCAGATAAATCACATAGGCTTCTCGAAAGGCTGTTGGGCTGGATGCCGTCCACAACCCGCCGATCAACCACGCGCCCACGATTGCGCTGTTGACATGGATCAGCTTTGCGCGCCGCAAATTCGCCAGCAGCCGCGCTGATCCCATACCAAAGATCAACGCCAAAACGGGAAAGACCACGATAACATAGCGAATCCCATAGAGGAACGGCACAATGAGATTGATCAAGATCGCGCCAAGCATCGCGGCGATGAACACCACCCACGGTAGGGTTAGCAAGCGGTGCGATCCGCGTGCGAATGCCGCTACCACCACCAGCAGCGGAATCGTCCCGTTGCTGAACAAATACAATACATTGCTCAGCGCCACCTGTGGCAGTTTAGCGTTCATCGCGCTCGATGAATCGGCGCGCACGACTTCGCCCGCTTTCAGGGTGACCCCCAGCCATGGCAAATACAATATCCCCGCCGCGATCAACGCCGCAAACACGATCCACCAGCGGCGAACCATGCCTGCGCGCGGCGCAAACGCGATGTGATACCCCCCAATCGCCACTGGAATTAGCACCGCGACGTGATGCGTATACGGCAGCGCGCACGCACTCACGCAGAGCAGCACCCAAGTCAACATGCTCGGTTTACGCAGTGAACGCGCATATGCCCACATGCACACCGCCGTGAGCATTGGTGTCATGGTGTACATGCGCGCTTCGTGGAAGTAGTAGATGAAAAATCCGCATGTCGCCATGCTGAACGCGGCCCACAACCCCGCCGTCCGTGAGTGAATTTCGGCGGCGGCGCGGTACGTCCACACTATCGTCAGCATCCCCATCAGCCAAGACAAGGCGCGCAGCGCGAACGGAGTCCACCCTGCAAAATATCCCCAAATCGCCACTAAAAAGTAGTATGCGGGCGCTTGTGACGTGTTGGCATTGGCGATGCGCGTCCAAATGTCCGTGAACGTCATCGGTCCGTAAATATCACCGCCCGCGTAGCGCAGCGAAATCCATTCATCGTTCCAAAATGGTTGTGGATGCAGGTGAATCGACCCAAACGCCGCCGCGAACAACAGCAGTGCCGTGATGACAAACAATAAATGCACGTGGTCTTTACCGTGCCGCTGTTGGATGGCTGTACGGTGTGCCAAATTCATCGTGTCGAATTCATCAATTATGAGAGGTTCATCCCTAGTCCCCGAAAACACCATCATAGCGAAAAAGTAGGGGCGCGCAACGGCGCGTCCGCCGGTAGGTAGAGCGAACGCATCAAATCTTTAAGAAGGTCACAACGAATAAATATGGTTCTATAGAGACAGCCGCAAGTCTGTTTGTTGAATCGGATATGCAGAAGAAGCGCGTCCTTATGATTCCTCAAGACTTGGTTTAACCCATTTGACAATTTATTCGTGTGATTCTGGACAAATCAGAACATTTGTATTATTGTGTGCAGATAGTCGATGGTCGAACAAATCTATCAAAGCCATAAAGGAGTCCATGATGGCGGACAGCAAAAACAAGACTATCCCCACCGACCAAAGCGTTGAAGCATTTCTCAATGCCATTGAAGACGAGCGCAAACGCACCGACAGCTACAAAATTCTGGAAATGATGAAGCAGATCACCGGGTTAGAGCCACAGGTGTGGGGAACCAGCATCATCGGATTCGGCAGCGTTCACTACAAGTACGACAGCGGGCGTGAAGGCGACATGCCCATCACGGGTTTTTCACCCCGAAAACAAAATTTGACCATCTACCTGTTGGGCGGCATGGATTATTATGCCGACCTGTTCAAACAGTTGGGCAAACACACAACCAGCGTAAGCTGCCTCTACATCAAGCGGCTCGATGATGTGGATGTTCCGACGCTTTACCGTGTGATTGAGGCATCGCATAAACGGACGCTTGAAACTTTCTAGTTCTATAAACGGATTGTGTATCTCTCCCTAAATAAAAACACCCCCGCCGCTTGGCGAGGGTGTTTTACACTGCAAAAAACGTCTAGCGACTACCCATCGATGGGTTACCCACCGATGCCCGTCTGGAGCGCCAGCACTGCTGCGTTGGCAGCCGCCGATGCCGCATCGCGATCCGCTTCAAACGACCCGATCAGGTTAGCAAATCCGTTGCTGAACGCGGGGGCGGCAACCGCACCATGCGCCAAGCTGCCGACGATGGTGTTAGTGGTCCAATCTTGGTAGGCGCTCTGGAAGTACGCATTGTACAGTGTGCTGTCGCTGATGTTGGCTGTCGTGTTCGCAGGCAGTGAACCTTTGACCGGGTTGAACAGGTCTTGCGCTTCGGCAGTGCCTAAGAAGCTCAACCATGCAGTGACCGCACCGGGGTTCGGCGCGCCAAGCGGCAGACCGAACGTGTCCGACAGCATCATGAACGTGCCTTCGGTGCCGGGGCTGGCTGCCCACGCGAAACCCGTGCCGGGTTCAAGACCGAGATCAACAAGGAAGTACCCCGCCGCCCAGTCACCCATCACATTGAATGCCGCTTCGCCGTTAGCGACACGCTGGCTGGCATCCTGCCACGTTAGAGCGTTGCGGTCTTCGTTCGTGCAGTCGAGAATTTGACCGAAGGTTTCGAACACGCCGACGACTTCTGGGCTTGTCCACGAGGTCGTGCCATCCCACAAGCCGTTGTAGCCTTCCGCGCCGAGTTCCGCGAGGGCAACACTTTCCCACAGGTGGATTTGCGTCCAGTTCTGAGCGAGCGCCAGCGGGGTAATCCCAGCGGCATTGAGCGCGGGGCAGGTCGTGGTCAGGAATTCATCCCAGTCAGCCGGGACGGTCACGCCAGCAGCTTCGAGAGTCGCGGGCACGTACCACAGCACGTTCGAGCGGTGAATGTTGACCGGCACGACGTAAATGTTGCCTTCTTCGTCGCTGATCAGGTCAAGCAGACCTTGCGGGAACTGTTCGAGCCATCCGTTGGCTTCGTAAATGTCGTTGAGCGGCTGCATCAAACCAGCGGCGACCCACAGCGCGTTCAGTTCTTCACCCGCGTGTACTTGGAAGGTATCAGGCGGATCGCCACCGAGCATACGGGTGGTCAACACCGCGCGGGCATTCACGCCCGAACCACCAGCAACCGCCGAATTGATGATGTTGACATCAGGATATAGTTCGCTAAAGCGCGCGATCAGCGCATCCAAACCCGCCGCTTCACCGCCACCCGTCCACCAAGAGAAAATTTCAAGATCGCCGCTTGGCGCGTCCTGTGCGGTGACAACCGCCGCGCTAAGGACAAGCGCGAGTACGACGAGCAGTCCAAACAGTTTCATGTGTTTCATAAGCTTATCTCCAAATATACATACGTAGTATGTGTTGATGCGGACTAGCGGAGGATATTCTAGCACGTTCGCTTAAAGAGGGGTGGAGATATTTTGGATATTCTTCACCGAAAGATTAGGCATTTTGACCGAATTTGCAAAACTTCCCACTGATTTCCCAACGCTTGCCCCACTTTTGTGCTGATCCTTCGCGTGCGAGCGCAGACATATACAGTCTTACGTAACAAATGGCTGTACTTCTGGTAAAATCATCGCTGATCGTTTGCTAAATGAGATAGACCTGAATGACATATTATCGCCATGTACGCCTGTTGAGCCGGGTACGCAGCGCGGATGGCTGCTTCGCCATCGACGAGTCGAAAGACCCCATTAGAGGCGACCCGGTTGTGCAGCTTACTCTCACCATCACCCTTCCTGAAGGGGACGCGCACTACTCCGCAGTTTGCCCCACCGCCTTTGGGGCATTCCAACGTATCCGCCGTCAAATCGAACCGCTTGGCTGGCGGCTGCACTGTTACGGCGCAAGCCTCAATGTGTTCCCTTCTCGCCTCTACATCGACTTGAGCAGCGGCATCCGCGCCTACCGAATGAAAATGGGGATTCCCGCCCAGCTTCATGATCTGGTCAACATCTTCGACACAGGCGACGACGTAATTCTCTCGACTGTTGCCGAACAATCCGCTTTTTATCAGTCGTGGCTGCACAGCCTTCACGCCGCCGTCTAGTGCCGTGCGCTCCCTAAGAGACCATTTGTATATTCAGAATGTTCTCTTAGGGGCGCGCTTGTTGGCTTGTCGGTAGTGGCTGCTTTCCTTCCGCCGGCGTATGATCAAACCTACTTTCTTGCGAACGTGCCGCTTGTAAGGGGCCCCGGAACGTGTTCGGTCCGTGCCGTACCCGCCACAGAAAATAGTAGGCACTAATCCAACACCCGACGCTTTTCAGCCCCATCACGGGGCTTGCCCTCTTTTTCTTCCAGCCGGATGGCTTTGCACATCTTCGATGTGTCGCCTCCGGCGGCTGTTCCCCACAAAAGTTGATTGCGAACGTTGTACACGACACGTCAATCCAGCTCAAAAATTTGATTCGCATCCGCGTGTTACAGGCTTGATTGAGCCACTTTCCCGCACTTCACCGCTTGACGACATCCCCTACCTACGTCACACTCATCAAGTCACGTCGCGGCGGCGTAACCGAGTTTACGCTGCCCCTCACCGACAGGATCAACCGCCATGACCATTCGGATTGCCAGTGCGCCGGTTTCGTGGGGCATCTATGAGTTTGAGGACATCGCCCCGAAGTATCCGTATCAGCGTGTCCTTGATGAGATTGCCGACACAGGCTACACGGGTATCGATCTCGGACCGTGGGGGTATCTCCCCACCGATCCCGCTGTGCTGCGCCCCGAACTAGACCAGCGTGGACTCACCTTGCTTTCGGCATACGTCCCCATCAATTTTGCCGATCCTGCTGCGCTGGAAGCGGGCGAAGCACAGGCACTCCGCACCGCCAGCTTACTGGCGAAAATGCAGGCAATCACCGTCGTCCTAGCAGATGATTCTGGCAAAGTCCCCGAACTCGTGCAGCGCGCGGGGCGGCGCGTGGGTTCGATACTCTCGCGCGATCAATGGGACGTGTACGCGGCGGGAGTCAACCGCGTGGCACGCCGTATCTTCGATGAGTACGGCTTGAAAGTCGTCTTTCATCATCACTGCGCGGGCTATGTCGAAACCCCCGAAGAAACCCGCCACCTCATGGATCGCGCTGATGCCGATCTGGTTGGTTTGTGCTTGGATACCGGACACTGGCATTACGGCGGCGGCGATGCTGTCAAAGCCATTGACGAATACGGCACGCGCGTGCGCTATCTCCACTTCAAAGACTGTGATCCCGGCATTCGCCAGCTTGCCATCGAAGAAAAAATGGATTACTTCGCCGCGATGGCGGCGGGTGTGTTCTGCGAACTCGGTCAGGGGGAAGTCGATTTCCCCGGCGTGATCGCGTCCGCAAATCGGCTCGGCTATGACGGATGGGCGGTGGTCGAACAGGACGTACTCACCGATGATCTTGATACGCCGAAGCAAAGCGCGCGCCGCAACCGTGACTATCTCAAGAGCTTGGGGCTGTAGCGCGCTGATCCAAATCCGCCAACATTCCGGTAAAATAAAGCACATCGGGTTGAGAGTTTGAGCGATAGCGCAAACAATAAAGCCATAACTTGACAGTAAAAATAGCGGCAGCGCGTGCCGCGCCGCAATACTTGCTTAGCATCTATGATGGGCAGTCGCTTTCCACCCTGATTGTAGAAGAACTTGAACTATCACAATGACGAAACTTCTGGAATATCATCTTTAGTTTCGATATGGATCGCCCGGCAAAACTATCTCTTGATGAACGCATGACCTACAAGCGCACGCTTGACCTCAACCAGCACCGCGAGCCAATGCTCGCCATTCTCCGCACCGTCATTGACCGCGCGGGCATGACCTCCGACGACATCAACCGGCTCGTCAAAATCCATGCGCGCACACTCGGCATCATGTACGGGCGCGATGAACTGATCGCGGCATACCGCCATTTCGCCGCAAGCGGCGATCTTCCTGCCTTCGATCCGGCTGTGATCGAACGGCTGCGCGTCAAACCGATTCGCACCAGTTCGGGCGTGACACCTGTCACCGTGCTGACCAAGCCGTTCCCCTGCCCCGGCGAATGTATCTTCTGCCCCAACGATGTGCGGATGCCTAAAAGCTATTTGAGCGACGAACCCGGCGCGCAGCGCGCGGAACAAAACAGCTTCGATCCTTACTTGCAGACCTACACCCGCTTGCAAGCCTTCTACAATACCGGACACCCCACCGACAAAATCGAAATAATCGTGTTGGGCGGCACATGGAGTTTTTACCCGGAAACCTATCAAATCTGGTTCATCAAACGCATCTTCGACGCGCTGCACGATTTTGGCGTTCAGCATGACCGCCGCCCCGAAGTCGAAGCCGCGCTCAAATCCGTGTCACAACTTCACCCGGAACACAACACCGCCAACGTGATCATTCACGGCGCAGATATGGCGCAGACGTATAACCAAGCGGTGCAGCGTGTCTACGAAAGCGAAATGGCGCGCTCCCGCCAGATTGCCGCAAAAGTCGCTGAAACTGAACGCAGCCCCGTTGATGAATACGCCACATGGGAAGAACTCGAAGCGGCGCACAGATTCAACGAAACCGCGCCCTGCCGCTGCGTGGGATTGGTCATCGAAACCCGCCCGGATCACATCAGCGAAGAAGAAGTCTTGCGCGTGCGCCGGTTGGGCTGCACCAAAGTGCAAATCGGCTTCCAAAGCCTCAACGACGATGTGTTACGCAAGAACAAGCGCGGGCATACCGTCGCCGCCACGCGCCGCGCTGTTAAACTGCTGCGCCAAGCCGGATTCAAAATCCACGCCCATTGGATGCCCAACCTGTACGGCTCATCGCCCGATCTCGACATTGACGATTACACGCGCATGTTTGCTGATCCCGACTTTCGCCCCGACGAGCTCAAGATTTACCCGTGTTCGCTCATCGACAGCGCCGAACTGATGCGCTTCTACGAAGCTGGACTGTGGCAGCCGTACACGCATGATGAACTGCTCCGCGTGCTGACTGAATGTTTCCAACGCACGCCGGAATACTGCCGCCTCACCCGCGTCATCCGCGACATTCCCGGCACGGATATTGTCGTCGGCAACAAGGCGACCAATTTTCGCCAGATTGTCGAAGATGAACTCAAGCATCGTGGGATAAAAGGCAGCGATATTCGCGCCCGCGAAGTGCGCTTGCGTTCGGTCACACCGGATCAGCTTGAGCGTGACGAACTCCGCTACGCCACGTCGGCGGGCGAAGAAGTCTTTCTACAGTACATCACACAAGACCGCGCCATCGCTGGATTTTTGCGCCTCTCACTCCCCGATCCCGATCTCGCGCCCCTCACGGATGAACTCGTCCAAGCCGCGATCATCCGCGAAGTCCATGTCTACGGTCAGGCGGTGGATATTGGCGAGAGTTCAGCCGGACGCGCGCAGCACGCGGGACTTGGCACGGCGCTCATCGAACGCGCAGCCGAAATCGCCCGCGAACATGGGTGCGCCAAACTCGCCGTGATCAGCGCCATTGGCACGCGCGGCTACTATCGCAAACGCGGCTTTGAAGACGGCAAGTTGTATCAAGTGCGGACACTGTAAGCATCAAGAATTGAGGCAAGGGCGCAAAAGCATTAAATGTGTCCTTATATGTCCCAATTTGAAAAATGCTTGAGAGAAAGATGTGTCATGTGGATTAATTATAGTAGAACACATGTGCGATTTACACAAGTGAGAGTGACTGCGCCCGCGAAGTGAATTGGGCAGTATCCACGAGGGGCGGACAAAGCATTAAGATTGCTGAATTGAGGTGTGACACATTTTTCGCAAATTTGTGTCCGATTTTTGTACACGAACAGAAATCACGGGTGATTCGTTTGTGCAACTATCGCGCATTTACGAAACCGGAATGATACGAAAAACCGGATAATCTGCCGCAACTTTCTCAAATTCAACCAGCGGCGCATCTTTATTCACAGGGATGTGCGGGCGCGCGCCCGGTGCGCGTTGGAGATACTTTTTCAGAATTGGCGGACGTTGTTGTGCGGGAACATCTTCCAAGCGAACTTCGGTACGTTTACCACAGCGAATATAGGCTTTCCCTGACGCAGCGCGGACGTTTTTTACCCATTGGGCATCGTTCCCAAGCATCGAGACTAAATAGCGCTGATCCTCTATCGGTGTGACGACCAATGGAAAAGTAATGATTTTGCCGGATGTTCTACCGCGCACTTCGAGCGTGAGCATCCAATTTGGGGCGATTCCGCTGGCGTGTACCCATGCCCAGCCACGATTGAGAATGCGAGCAAGCCAGTTAGGGCGGTTATCTGGATACAGCGAACGTTTATATTCCGCGTAAGTGGGCACAATGTCACTCCATCAAGTGATTGCAGGTTATATGCTGTATTACGCAAAAGGAACTCATTGTGTTTCGCGCCACCCGGCATGAACGCATCGCCCAAATGTGGTAGACTTGGGAGCGTTCATTCACTGCCTCTCATGCGGGAGTCGTTATGGATCAGTTCGACAACGCGCAGCGCGCTCAAAACCGCTTGCGGACGGTCTTATTCAGCATCATCGTCATCACACTGCCCCTCTACTGTTTGGGACTGCTGCTCTGGATCACCGCGCCGCAAACAGGCGCTGCGAACCGCACTGCCACACCAACCGAAACCCTGCGCCCGATGACCTTAACCCCCACGTTAAGCGGATCGCCATCCATCACGCCGATCACATTCCCAACGACCACACTGCCCGGCACGCCGACGCAGATACTCCCGCCGACATTTTTATTCCCCACGCTCACGCCGACGACGTTCATTTTCCCGACGCTCACCCTAGCGCCGACGCTGACGTTGTTCCCGCCTACCAACACGCCCACATCCACTCCCACGCTGACATGGACACTACTGCCGCCCGCCACAGCGACACCGACAGCGACTCCGACGTTCACAGCGACCATCGCTATCTCAACCGACACGCCCACGCCAACATGGACGGAAACCCCGACGGATACGGTCATCCCGCCGTAATCCGCTTTGGATTAACATGATTCTCACCGCTAGGGACAGGGCTTGCCTTGTCCAATTGACTTTGAAAATCAGACGTTTTTGAGGAGAAAAATCCCGTGTTTGATGTTAAGGCGCACCTGAAAAAACTGGTTGAAGCGCACGCGCCCTCCGGTCATGAAGCCCCGCTTGCCGCCATTCTCCGCGCGGAATGGGAAGGTCTGGTCGATTCGTTCGAGCAGGACAAGCTCGGCAGTTTGATCGGCATCAAACGCGCCACCGTTCCGCCCGCCGATCACGCCCGCGCCGATGGTTCAGCGCGGCGAATCATGCTGGCGGCGCACATGGATGAGATCGGCATGATGGTGCGCGATGTCGTCGATGGTTTCGTCTACGTCCATCGCATCAGCGGCGTAGATAACCGCGTCATGTTGGCGCAAAATGTTATTGTGCATGGTCGCCGTCCCATTTCTGGTGTGGTGACGAGCAAACCCGTTCATCTGCTCCCTACAGCGCAGCGCAACCGCTACCCGACATTTGACGAACTTATGGTGGATGTGGGATTAACGCCCGAAGAAGCGTCCGCGCTCATCCGCGTGGGCGATCTCATCACCGTTGATGCGCCCATGATCGATCTGGGCGGCACGAAAGTCGCGGGCAAAGCGATGGATGACCGCGCCTGTGTCGCCGCCATCACCGCCTGTCTGCACGAACTTCAACGGTTACAGCATGGGTGGGATGTGTACGCCGCCGCGACGGTGCAAGAAGAAACCGGATTGCTTGGCGCGACAACCGCCGCGAACTTGATCCAGCCCGACATCGCTATCGCGCTTGATGTCTGTTTTGCGCCGCAGCCCGGCGTAGACGGCGATTCGACCTGTGAAATGGGCGGCGGACCCGGCATTGGCGTAGGACCCAATTTTCATATCAAACTCTATGACAAAATCCGCGATACAGCGAAGCGCGCCGAAATCAAGCTGCAAGACGACTTTATCCCCGGTGCAAGCGGCACGGATGCATGGGCGATTCAAGTGTCGCAAACCGGAGTGCCTACCGCGCTCATGGAAGTACCGATCCGCAACATGCACTCGGCAGTCGAAACAGCCGACATCCGCGACATCGAACGCTTGGGGCGCGTGATGGCGCTTTTTATCGCAGACCTCACGCCCGATTTCTTGGCGACAATCGACTGGGAAGACCTCAAGGCGGCTGAAGAAAAGGCGATGTAAGCTTTTGGAAATCTAGCTGTAGGGACGCACAGGACGAAACAAGTTTCGCAAGGGTTGTCCGTAGCTGGTTTTGAACCTCACCCCGCGTGTAATTCCCCCATAGGCATCAAGTTAAGGGATTCGGCTAGAGAAATCCTGTCGAAAATTGTCTTCATGAACCTCTCCCCCTGCCCCTCCCCGAATTCGGGGAGGGGAGAAAACTGTGACGCTCTCACACAAGATCGCGGGGGAGAGGTTGGTTTGCAACAACGGACAAACCCTTTGCGCGTCCGCTTCGCTTGCCCCGTGTCTTTGAATCAAAAAGGTTGTTGGCACTCTGCTCGAGCCGGGGGACCTGCGGCACCCGGAAGGACTCCTTAGTGCTGCTGCCTCACGACCCTGACACGGTTCGAAGGTTCCGCCGCGCAGGACCCGGTTCGAGCAAACTACCAACAACCTTATGGTTGCCAACCTGAGATGTTGTGGGAATCATTCTAATGCCCGCGCGCCCAAATGTCGAGAGGATTTTTCGCGTGTATTCGAGCGCGTGAATTACGGCTTGCTTTCAACGGGCGGTGTAGGGGGCGTTTGCGCGGACGGTGATTTCACAGGGGCTGCTTGAGTCTCCGGTTTCGCGGCGGGCGCATCGGCGGTATCTTCATCGGTGATCGGCGCAATACCGGGCAGCGGCTTGAACCGCGCCAGCGTCGTCACGCATACCGTCCCCGCCAGCGCGAATCCCAGAATCCCCTTGTTCGTCAGTGCTAGCGGACCCACCGCCCCGCTTGGCGTTGCCGGACCGGGAATCAACTGGATGCGCTTCGCATCCGCGATCAAATCGACTGCGAACCGCTGATGCGTCAGTTCAAACGTTTCCGTGTCATAAATTCGCAGCACCGCCGCATCCATGTCGCTCACCACAAACAAATGCCCATCCGGCGATGGACGCATCGTGCCCAACGTGTAATGACACTCCATGCGGCGGCGAATTTGCCCTGTTGGCGATACTACCACAATCTGCCTGCCATCGGTGACAAAAATCAACGTTCCACCGTGGGTCACCACCAAGTCAGGGCGCAGTTCGGGTTCGAGTTTCAGCGGCATCTCATACACGCCAACGGGGGTATGCTGCTGAAACAGATGCAGCCGCGCGTTTTCGTCCAGCGCCGCGACTAACCCGAACGCCCGATCCAAATCAACAGCGACGAACGGCGGCGTTTTGGCATCAACCGGGAGCGTCGTTTCTTTACCGCCCACTTCCAGCGCCAGCGATACCGCGCCCGTGCGATACAAACGCAGCGATCCATCCGTGCTGCTATAAATGGCAAACGGTGGGGTAGAACGTACTCGTACATAAGGGAGAAAACTGGCGTTTGGTGCGGTCAAACTGGCGGTGAAGGCTGCCCATTCGGGCGTGGTGCGCGTATCGAGGGATGGTTGAGAGAGGTCAAAGGTTTGTTCGCCGCGTTTCGCGCCTGTTTGCAGGTCGAGAAACATCACGTGATCCGCCTGAGTCCACGCCGCAACCACCGACGGTTTGCCCGGAAGAATATCTACTCTGCGAATCGGGCGATCACCAACATATAAGCGCCACGCCATAGCATTCCACGTTCACACGAGCCATGCTGACTCATTATTTGAAACATTGATTTATGCTTCAGGATAACGTGAATTGCAATACAGTACAACTGTTTAACACAATTCACTGTTAATCTTAATCCCCGTGACGATGTTTTAACATCGCCCCACGCGAATCAAAAAGGGCATCGCTCACATTCAAACGATGCCCCTTCTGTTTTCGTTTTGCGGGTGGCTCACGAGCCACCCCTACGAAGGCGACTCGATGCGAATTTGACCGCGCGGCACAGTGAGCGCGTAGCGCACAACCAGTTCTGCGCCAACAATGTCGTTTGCCTCAAGAATTACCCCGCCGACAAGGTTATATGTTGGTGGATAATCCGGCGCGATTCCGCTGCCGCCCGTGTTCAGTTCCAACCGCGCCCGCACCTCCGACGGGATGATCATCGTCATATTCCCATTCGATGTAGCGAGTTCACCCAGCAAATCGGCTGGCTGGCTAAACAGCGGATCATACGTGGGCAGCGTCACGATCACATCCCCACGCGCTGTGCTGACATTCAAGCGTTCCAGCGATAACCCACTCATGTTCAGCACCACATCGCCCGCCGCGCCGCTGAACTGCACGTCAATTGGCACACCCGGCGGCAGTTCCACGCGCAGCGTCCCGCGACCAATCGCGTCCAGTGTTGGGAAGCCGCTCGACTGACTTTCGCTCACGACGAGCGTTGCCGTGTCGTCGTTGGCTTCCGTGTAATCGACCAGAACGCTGCTCGCGGTACTGCCCGAAAACTGCCCGGTGATCCCGCTGCTGCGGTCAAGCGCGCGCAGCAGTTCCACGTCTGTATCCAACGTGTCGATGTTCACGCGCAGCAGGGTGATATTCTCGCTCACTTGCGCGCTGATCGGCTGTTGATTTTCATCGCGGATTTGCGATGCAAGGCTGTTATACGCCGTAACCGCCACCCCGCCCGTAACCGCTGCCGTTAGCACGAGTGCAATCAGCCCGCCAACCGGCAGACGATCCCGCAAAATCAGCCACAAGCCCGCCAGCACCAGCAGCGCGGGCGCGGCGCGCAGCACAAGATCGGTGATTCCCGCCGGAATCAGGTTCAGCATCGACGCGGTGATGAACAGCGCCGCCGCTAATACGATGAGTCCCCAGAGGGGGTTTGTCCGTCGCTGTACGCGCATCGTTTACCCCCTCAATTGGCGCAGAAAGAACACCGCGCTTAACACTACACCCGCGCTCACCCAGAACGGGCTGACATTTGCGGGAAAGGCCACAGGCAGCGCCACAAGGTTAAACGTAATCGCCACCCATGCCGCGCTGATCAGGACAATCAGCAGCAGCACGATCAGCGTCGGCACGCCGCGCCTTGCTTCAACGAACGTTTGCTGCGGCACAATCCACCACAGCAGCACATACACGACAGCGAACGCGCCTAGCGATAGCACGGTTAAGGCGGTGAAGATCACCCGCACTGTCCAAGCATTCGCGCGCAGCGATGCCGCTAACCCTCCACACACGCCGCCGAAAACGCGGTCAGAAAAACTTCTCTGCATACGAGTCTCATTACCGGTAGGGACGAGACATACCTCATCCGTTTGTGCAAATCACCGACACTATACACGCTGAACGCATGGATCGGCAAGTGTGTCGCCGGACGGCGCAGCAGCGGATGTTTCGACTTCGCCGTACCGACGCTTAAAGCTTGCCAAACGCCGTTGAAGATATAAACGGACGCGCACAATACGCGCGGGTTCGGGGCAGTGGCCGCGCAGCGCGGTCAGGTATTCAATTTCCTGCTGGCGGCGGTTGGATTCGTCGATGTGCAAGCGGCGCATCATCAGAACATGATATTCGTTATACACAGTGCTGACCTCTCCTGTTTTGCACGGACAGTCTCACTTTACGCTGAATTTGCGAACACATGAACTCATTCAGTTTTTACTTAATCCGCTCGTAAACGCCCCAAAACCGCATATAGTGAAAGGGTAAGGATATGCGTCAACCCGTACTCAACACCATAGATGGAAAACTCCTGTAGGTGCGGAGCCTGCTCCGCCCGCCACACCATGCCCTTACGTTTGTCCATAGGGGGATTCACGTTCATGATCCGTGTACACATTCAGCCGGAACATTTGCTGGCGGTGCGGTTCGCGCACAGCCCGCTGATCGAACTCACATTGAGTTATCACATCGTGAATAACACCGAAAAAGCCAGCCGCGTACTTCATTGGCAGCAGCAGGCGCGCCAAGCCTTGATCGATACTTCGCTTCCTTACATGGATGCGGTCATTCTCCCTCGCTACTATATGGCAGATTTCGCCACACCGCCGCCGAATATCATCCGCACCAATATCGAAGACGAATTTGAGCGGATGCGTATGGTCAGCGACGATGTGATCCGTAAAAATGTCCAGTATGTTATTGACCTCGACGGCATGAATCCGCAGCGCGAACACTTCATCCAAGACCCGCGCGCCGCGCTCGAATGTTTGATCGAAGAAATGCGCCTATACTGGAAGCGCACTCTTGCCCCGCATTGGGCACGTATGCGCGCCGTATTGGAAAACGATGTGCTGTATCAAGCGCGGCGCATGGCGCTGCAAGGTGTGTCGGTGCTGCTCGATGAAATCAATCCCGAACTCCGCTACATCGACGGCGTGATTAACCTCAAGCCGTGCCTCGTCACCCCGCACGATACAGATCGCGTCGTGTGCGAACCGCTTCAGCTTGTCCCGTCGATCTTCGCCGGGTTATCGTGGCAAATCGAGCCAGAGTGGAGCCCAATGGTGATCTACACCGCGCGCGGTACCGGCTTGTGGTATTCGCCCCAACAACCTCACACCGACGCTCAGCTAGGCGAAAACACTGTCAATCCCACGCCCGAAATCGCCGTGCAGCCGTTGAATGTCTTGATGGGGGCAGGTAAAACCCGCGTACTGCTCTCGCTGATTCAGCCGCAAACCACGACGGAACTGGCGCGCAAACTCGAACTTACGCCGAGCGCGGTTTCACAGCACTTGGGAAATTTACGCGATGCGGGGCTGGTCGAACCCTTCCGCAGCGGAAACTACGTCTTTTACCGCTTGTCGATGCGCGGGGAGCGCATGTTAGAAGTGTTCAACGATTAAATGCTAAGCAGGGACGCGGTGCGAGACAAGTTTCGTTCGGCGTGTCCGCTGTGAGCGAAGAAAAACCAATTTTCAAACAGTCTGTTAGTGCGGCGTGCGAATAATCTTCACCGTCATACGCAGCCGACCAAATTCAAGTTCATCGCCATTCCGCAAACGGTACGTGCGTCCCGGTTGTATTTGAAAACCGTTGATGCGCGTGCCGTTCGTGCTGCTCAAATCTTCAACCGACAGCGATCCTTCTTCGTATAAAAACGCGGCGTGCTGGCGCGAAACGCCGTTGTTGAGTCCATTTAATGCCGAAAAATCTAAATCAGGCGCAGGCAGCGGGGTATCGCTGTCCGTACTCACCCGCCCTGCGATCAAGCGTGCTTTATTCAGCCGAGCAGAAACGACGCGCGTCGTCCCGCCAGCAGGATCGGCAACCTGAAGCACCAACCGCAGCGGCGATTCATGATGGTTCGCCAGAGGCGCAGATTTATTTCCTTTGTTCCCCTGTTTTGTCATATCTCGGCTTCTAAACATCGGCGCTTGCATGGAATCATCTTTCGCAGTTCCTCTAGACTTTCATTGTATGTCGTGTTTAGTTGAATTCATCCAAAAGGTTTATGAATTTTTGGTTGCTGAATTCTAACGCGGCGGGTATAGTGTCGAGAGTGAGGCTTGCCCGTAACCGGATCAATGCGCGTTTGCTTGATTTTATTTACGCTGTTTCGCGCATTTCTGGATGTAGCCCATTAGTCACGGCGGGCAGGTAGATGAAGGGTGTGTCGTGAGTGTACTGCTCAGGCTGATAGTCATTATTGGCGCGGTTGCGCTGGTTTCTGTCGCTGTGTTGTGGGGTCTAAACGCCCTGCAAGGCGATGCCTGCGCCATCAACACCGATGAAGTCGTAAACGGTGATCTCGTCGTCCTCTGTGGTGAATTGGTGATCGCAGGCAGTGTGAACGGCAACGTGATCACCGCCGCGCTCGAAGTCGAAATTACCCACACAGGCACGGTTAATGGCAGCATTTACGCGCTTGCCCCGCGCTTGCTTATCAACGGTTTGGTCACCGAGCATGTCCGCTTCGCGGGGTATCTGCAAGACGGGCGCGGCTTCATCAACGGCGATAGAGCGATCACGCGCATCGACCCCATCCCCGAACTTGCGCCGAACTTGTCATCTCCCACGTGGTTTCTCGAAACCGCCGCGCGCGCGCTCCGTGAATTTATCGTGCTGGCAATACTCGGCATGGCATGTACCCTACTGCTCCCCGAACGCTTGATCGCCAGCGCCGAAACCATGGCATCGCGTCCCTTTCACAGTCTGGGATTAGGCTTGGCTTCTTCGCTTGTCGTCATTCCCGCGCTGCTCATCGTCGTCGCTGTGAGCGCGCTCTTGTTCTACTTGATCGGTCAGTTGAACCTCCCCGATCTTTCGCTAATCGCGGGGGTGCTGCTTGGCGGCGCGAACGCGGGCATCGTCGCGCTGGCATATTTCTTTGTGTTGTTCTTCTCGCGCGCCGCAGTCGCCGCCTTCATCGGCGGGGCGCTCACTTCCAGCGTGATCATGACGCGCTGGCGCATGAGCCGCTTGAATCCGTTGAGCGCGGGAACACGCCCCCGCGAATTTTGGACACAGCGGCGCGAACTTGTTTTGATGGTTGTATTTGGTTCTTTGGTGTTGGCGATTTTGGAGGGACTGCCGTTTATTGGCTGGTTTGTTCAATTGGGCGCGCTGCTGATGGGTTTTGGCGCGTTGATCGCCTCGCTCGTCCGCCGCAGTGGATCGCGCCTTGCGAGTGCGCCCAATCCCCCGCCGCTCGTAACCATCAACGACGAAGCCTTTTTGGGTGGTTTCAATCGCGCTTCCGCCGACGCGCGTCGTCTGCCCCCGCCCATCCCTGACGACACTACGCAGCCCCCTGGCATGAACAATTTACCCGATGGTTTCAAATGGTGGGAATGAGATAAAAATGACAGCTGCAAGGGAGGGGTCTTGTCCCCTCTGTGCCATAAAACACGGATCACGCTCTACGAAAAGAAATGTCATTTATAGGGGCGGCTGGCGAAACTCGTTTCGCATGGATCGTCCACCCAATTTATAAATCGTCCAGATCGCCCTTACGCAGACTGATCTCGAACGCGCGCCCGACCATCAGCACGTATTCAATCCACCCCGCGAGTTCGTCCTCATCAACGTGTTTGAGCATTATTGTAAAAACATCATCGGGAATATCCGCCATGATTTCTGTCGTCAAGCACGACATCGCTTGCAGCACAGAATCGCGCGAATCTGGCGGCGCGCTTTGCAGCAAATTCTCATACCACTGGGCGATAATCGGATGTACCTGCTCGCACGATGAACCGTCCTCAAGCTGTTGGTTGGCAAGTTCTTCAAACTCGTTCAGCCATTCCGGTTTCGGTTCAGGGGTGGGGTGTTCTTGAGGGTTGGATGGTGTCGACACGGCAGCAGTCCTTGATATGACACACTATAAGTTGATTGTAACGATACCCCCTAAGTGGCGCAAAAAAAGCTAGAGATCGTATTAAACCAACCGCCAAGCCAAAATTCCTCAACCTGTGTACAAAGACTCAAATGCTATAATCACAGCAGTTTTCCCACGTAGAGGACAGTATTGCATGACGCGAAATCAACGACTGCTGGTGGCGGCGGGGCTGCTCATCAGTGTGGTCTTTCTCTGGATCGCCTTCAACGACCTCAATCCAACACTCGTATTGGAAACCCTGCACGGTGTCAATCTCATCCCTATTGTGATCGGCGCGGTATGGTTTTTCGCTTCGCTGGTCGTCATCGCCGCGCGTTGGGGATACCTGCTCCGCTCGACCAAAGCCATCCCGCTTGGCAAGCTGTCAGAACTGGTCAGCATCGGCTACATGGGCAACAATGTCTACCCATTCCGCGCGGGCGAAGTCTTACGCATTGTCCTGTTGCAGCGCAATCATGGCGTAGCCATCGCGCGGGCGACCACCGTGGTCGTCATCGAGCGCGTGTTCGACGGGCTGGTGATGCTCACTTTTATCATTGTGGCGCTGGCGGTATCCGCGCGTGACATCGTATCGCCGGAAATCAACACCATGCTCAATGTCGCCGCGCCGCTGTTCGTACTGCTCTTGATCGCATTTTTCGTCATGGCGGCACGTCCGGCGCTTCCCCGCCGCCTTGCCGAGACCATGACGAAAATTCTCCCTGAAAAACTGCGTAACCTTCTCCTCAACCTCACGGATGAAGTCATCGCGGGATTGGAAGCCTTCCGCACGCCCGCCGACTTGTTCGGCGCGATCCTCACGTCGTATGCAAGCTGGCTGCTCGGCGCAACCGTCTATTGGATCGTATCGCTTGCCTTCGACATGAACATGAGCTTCGGGATCGCAGTGCTGCTCGTCGGCGTGGTCAATCTTGCGGGCTTGATTCCCGCGTCCCCCGGACAGTTCGGCGTGTGGGAAGTGTTCACGCGCTTGGTGCTGGTTGCAGTCGGCATCCCCGAAACCACCGCGACGGTGTACGCTATCACGATCCATCTCGTCATCTGGCTGCCTGTGACCGTACTCGGTTTCTTCTTCCTGCTCCGTCAGGGATTAGGTTTGAGCGCAATCGCGAAGGCGCGCGAACTCGAACAGCGTGCCGCCGCCGAAACTCCACAGCACATTGTCACTTGAACTTCACATAGGACGAACCACATATGAAAATCGGAATTATTGGCGCGGGCGCGACAGGCATGGCTGCCGCATGGGACTTGGTTCGCGCGGGGCATGAAGTCACGCTCTACGAAGCTGAAGATCGCGTGGGCGGTTTGGCGGGTGGCTTCAAAGACGACACGTGGGAATGGTCGCTGGAAAAGTTCTATCATCATTGGTTTCAAACCGACAGCGACATCCTTAAGCTCACGGACGAGATCGGGCGCGCCGGCGATGTGATGTTCCCCCGGCCCAAAACCAGCTTTTGGATCGACGGAAAAATCTGGCGCTCGGAAATTTCGCCGTCCGCGATTTTGCTCCCGTTGAGTCCCATCGCCAAGCTGCGATTCGCGCTGGCAGGGGCGTACATCAAACTCACGCCCTCATGGGAGCCGCTGGAAAAAATCGCCGCGCATGAATGGTTCATGCGCTTCATGGGCGAAGAAGCCTACGGGAAATTCTTCCGTCCGCTGCTCATCGGCAAATTTGGCGAAGAATACACCAAGGTCAACATGGCGTGGATGTGGGCGCGCGTCAAATATCGCACGCTCCGCTTGGGGACGTTCAAAGGCGGGTTTCAAGCGTGGTTGGATGCTGTCGCCGCCGCCCTCACCGAAAAAGGCGCGACTATTCGCTTGAACACGCCCGTGCAGGGCATCGGGGAACAGGACGGCAAGCCCACCATCAGCGTGAACGGCGAAACGCTCGTCTTTGATCGCGTGCTGTCTACGACATCACCCGGTTTGCTGCTCAAGCTCGCGCCCGCTCTGCGAAACACCCCGCTTGGCGAAAAAGCCGCCGCGCTTCGCAGCATTGGCGCGGTCTGTGTCGTATTCGCCATCAAAGATCAACTGCTCACCGACGGCACATACTGGCTCAATTTGCCCGCCACCAGCGCCGATAAAGCGAAGTCGCGTTTTCCGTTCCTCGCGCTCGTTGAACACACCAATTGGATGGATCGCGCCCATTACAACGGCGAACGTATCCTCTACTGCGGTGATTACGTCCCCGCCGATCACGAGTATTTCAAGTTGAGCGACCAAGAACTCGCGGATCGCTTCGCGGCGGTGCTGCCCCAGTTCAATCCGAACTTTAAGCCGGATTGGATTCGCAAATCGTGGGTATTCCGCGCGCCCTATGCTCAACCTGTGCCGTATGTCAATCACAGCGAAAAACTCCCGCCCATCAAAACGCCGATCAACGGGCTGTTCTGGGCGAGTATGAGCCATGTCTACCCGTATGATCGCGGCACAAATTACGCCGTCCGCATGGGGCGCGAAGTCGCCGCGATGATGATGGAGTAGCGCGAGAGAAAAGTAGGGCGGGGGCCTGCCCCCGCCGTTTTCCCTCTACTTCTCAAACTTCATGTCGATTTTGCAGTCGTCATTGTCGATCAACACAATCACCCCGTCGCTTGATGGGTTGTGCAGCCGTTCGATCAGCACGTCATACGGAATTTTGGCGATCATTGGCTCGTAAGCGGCATCCTCACGCGCTTGCGCGTGCTTCAACTGCACCGTGAATACCACCGAACGATCCGTTGACACCTGCTGATCAAAAGTGGGCGATTCGCGCAGTACGTCATCCACCGTCTTTTGGATCGCTTGTTTCCGCAAGTTTGCCGCCCGCAGCACCATGTCGATTTCTTCGGCGGGACGCTCGACCATCCCTAACAGCAGATGTTCCGTCCCTATATATCTGTGACCGCGCCGCCGTGATGCATCAACCGCCCGTTCCAGCAGCCGCTTGCTTTCGCCTGAAAGTTCCACCTGTTCGCTCTGCGACTGCCGCAGCAGCACGGGCGAAATCAAGTTATACGTGCTCGTATAGTCGAGATTGTGCCGTGTCAGCACCACATGCGCGACGGTTTTCGGCTCAAGCAGCATCGCCAGCAGCACATGACCGGGATTGATCCGCTTCGTGTTCATCTTCTCAGCTTCGCTTTGTGCCAGCGAAAGCACACGTCGCGCCCGCTGTGTGAATTGTTCCATTCGGTTTTGGCTCATCCCGTTTCGCCTCTACAATCGCCATCTTCTCGTAATTATCGCATAATCCTGTGTGAACAGTACGACACAGTTTCAAAACGCTCAAAAACGAAAAATGTAAATACGCCGTGTTTTTAATCGTACCCCCTAACATGTGGGGGGCACAGAGACGGCAAAAAGGCGTAACTTGGTGACTGGGTGCGCCAATTTGGTCATACAGTCACATAGGAGACTCATGACAGAACCCAACCAACCAATGGCTGGTACTGGCGCGAGCCAGAACCCGGAACGTGAGGAGCGCATCCTCAACGCCGCCGCCGAATTGATCGTGCATTACGGCTACGACAAAACGACGGTGGACGACATCGCCCGCGCAGCGCATGTCTCCAAGGGTGCGATCTATCTGCACTTTAAAAGCAAGGAAGAACTCGTCGAAACGCTCATCTTGCGCGAATTCGAAGTGCTGCTGGACGACGTGATCGCCCGCTTGGGTAAAGACCCTGCTGGTGTGACCGTATTCAGCCTCTACCGGCATTCGCTGCAAGGCTTGGCAGAAAACAAACTGCTGCGCGCGTTATATACGAATGACCGCCGCATCTTCGGTGACTTTATGCGGCGCGTCAAGTCACTGCCTATCTATAACCAGACGGGCATGTTCGGTGTCGAGTTCGTCCGCGGCTTTCAAGAAGCGGGGCTGTTTCGCAAGGATTTAGACCCGCGTGCGGCAGCGTTCTTGCTCATCGCAATACGGTATGGGTTTCTGTACATGGATGACGATGTGCTGGGCGATCAAACCCCACCACTCGACGCAATCGGAGACACGCTGGCGGACATGCTCCATCGCAGTTTAGCGCCAGAGCAGGACGAAAAGACCGATCAGAAGTTGGGGAACGAAACGCTCATGCTGCTGCTTGAACGCGGGCGTGAGGCGCTTCGCCAATGGCGAGAGGCAGTTCGCCAGCAAAACAAAAAGGGGGAGACGAAATGACCCTGAATCAACATACAGTTATTCAAACCGACGGGCTGACCAAGCTCTACAAAGGATCGCGGCGCTCAAAGAACATCCTCGCGCTCGACAAGCTCACGCTTTCGGTGCAGCGCGGCGAAATCTTCGGCTATTTGGGTCCCAACGGCGCGGGCAAGACGACAACGATCCGTCTGCTGCTCGACTTGATCCGCCCGACGAGCGGCAGCGCCAAGTTGTTTGGCATGGACGCAGTCGCGGACAGCCAAGCGATTCGGCAGAAGATCGGCTACCTTCCCGCCGAACTCAACCTGTGGGAAAACTTGACCGCGCGCCAGATCATCCACTATTTAGGCGCGACTCGCGGTGGCGCAGACATGAACTATGTCAACCAACTTGCCGAACGCTTGCAGTTCGATCTCACCAAGAAGGTCAAGAGCTATTCCACGGGCAACAAGCGCAAACTGGGCTTGATCATCGCGCTCATGGGCAAACCGGAACTGCTCATCCTTGACGAACCGTCAAGCGGGCTGGATCCGCTCATGCAGCAGACCTTCAACCAGTTGATGCTGGAAGCGAAAGCCGAAGGGCGCACAATCTTCATCTCATCACACGTCTTGAGCGAAGTGCAGGCGATTTGTGACCGCGTGGCAATTCTGCGTCATGGTCAGCTTCAAGCTGTCGAGCGTGTCGATCAGCTCACCCATGCCGATTTCCGCTGGGTGACGATCCGCTTACGTGAAGCCGCACCGTCGGATGCGTTCGCAAATGTCACGGGCGCGAGTGAAATTTCAGTCGATGGCGCGACGGTTCAGCTTCGTATGCGCGGCGATTTTGATCCGCTGCTGCGGGCGCTTGCACCGTACTACGTGCAGGATATGCGCGTGCAAGAACCGACATTGGAAGAAATCTTCCTCACCTACTACGGCGAAACACCCGCCGCCAATGGCAAAAATGGACGCGGAAACGTGAACGCGGCGGCAGAAAAGGAGCTGGTCAAATGAGTGGCGTTATCTTTCTCGAAACCCTGCGCCGCAATTGGCGATACATGCTCTGGTGGGGCATCGGCATTGGCTTCATCGCGTGGATCAACGTCGTGGCGCTTCCCGATGTCGATTCCATCCGTCAGGTAGCGGAACTCATGGAAAGTATGCCGCCGTTCATGCTGCAAATGTTCGGCGCGGGCGACCTCGAATTTATGGCAACTCCCGAAGGCTATCTCGCGCTTCAATTGTTCTCGTTCTTCCCACTTATTCTGGCGATGTACGCCGTGACGGTGGGGCTGAACGTCATCTCCAATGAGGAAGAACGCGGCATCATGGATGTGCTATTGAGCCACCCCGTCACGCGCGTCCAAATCGTAGTGGAAAAAACCGTCGCCTATGCGTTGTTATCGGTGGGCGTAATCCTCATAATGTGGCTGTGGGTGGTCATCGGGTTGGCAATGGTTCCCGAAGTCAGCGCGGGCGTGGATGGCGGCGAACTCTTGATCGCGCATCTCGCGATGATTCCCTTGCTGTGGATCGTATTGGGGTTCACCGTACTCTTAACGGGCATCATGCGGAAGCGCACCCTAGCCATCGCGCTGGTGGCAAGTTTCATCTTGGGCAGTTACTTCTTGAACACCATTGGCGCTGCCGCATCGGAGACAGTTTTGAGTACGCTCAAGCCGCTTTCGTACTTCGCCCACCTCGACTCGTACTCGATCTTCACGGGCACGGGGCAGTATGGCGGCTTAATTGTGGTTGTTGTCGTGTCGGTCATCTTCGCCGCGATTGGCTTGTTCGGTTTCACCCGCCGCGACGTAGGTGTGTAGTCGTTCACACCAGAGCATTTCTTGCCTCGCTGAGAGGCAAACACACGCTTTTCTCCCCTCCCCGAATTCGGGGAGGGGCTGGGGGAGAGGTCTATCTTTATTCCTCACCCATTCCTCACCGTTTTCGCATATCATTATCCGCAATCGAACCGGACGGGCTTTCCAACGGTAAATTTCTCATCAATCATCACCAAATCGATGATCGAAAGCGGACGCTATGAAACGTGTTTTTTCTATCATTGTGCTTCTTCTGATCATGTTCAGCGCCATCTTGCCTGTTCATGCTCAGCTTACCCCGCCAAACTTCGGCGCTGCGGACGATCCTACTGGCTGGATTCCCGCCAACTTTGCCGGATTCGTCCGTATTGATGCCAGTGTCCAATCCGATGCTTTGAACAGCCTCAATCTCATGCTGTTCACTGCCTCATTCCTTCAGCCAAGCCGCGTCACCTTCACCGATACTGTCACCTTTGACACCTTTTTTCCCCTTGCCAGCTTTGACCTTGAACAAGCGGCATTTTCAACCGATATTGCGCCGTGGTTAAGCGGCAGTATCGTTATCGCCTACCGTGAATTAAGCGACGATTACTCGCCCATCAGTGAAGAAACCCTACTCATCTTCCCCACCCGCGATACCTTCAACGCGGCAGCGGCGATGCAGCGCGTTATCGAAGGACAAGACATTCTCGAAACCGTCAGCTATCGCGGCGTTACGATCTACGTGGGCGATCAAACTGCTATCGCCTTCACGCCCTCCGCGGTACTGATTGGCAGCGATGAGATTTTACGCGCCACCATTGACGTGATCGACGGCGAAGGCGAATCGATCACCGCCAGTGCCGCCTACCAGCAGATCGATGCGGCGTTAGCGGCGGACAGCCTCAGTGCCGGAACATTCGCGGGGGACAGTCAACCGGGAACGGCATTCGCTTTTGTGCGCGGCGAAGCGGCATCGAACGCCGTGCGCGTCCTGCTTTCCACCAGCGACAGCGGCGAAGCCCAGTCGGTTTTGAGCGCGTTCGCGGGCGCACTTGCTCATCAGCGCGACTCCGCCACCGTCGAAACCGCCCTGCTGAATGGTGAAATCGAGGCTGCGGGCGCGCGCCTTCATGCCGAATTTCGCGGGCAAGCCGCGATTGGCGTGCAAGCGCATGTCGCCGTCCGCCTTGCCGATACGCCCTCCACACCCGCTGTACCCGCCGCGTTTGATACCTCTATCCTCAACCTCATTCCGCGCAGCGCCTTCATCGTTCAAAGCGGATCAAACGCCCATGCCGCCGCGCGCGATGTCGTCGCTGGGCTTCCCCTTTATAACTTCGCTGGTGTGGCGCTCAACGCCTTTCCGTTTTCAGTGTCAGCGGCGGCGCAAAGCGGTGAAATCCCCACGCCCGATGCTGATGCCGCAAGCGCCGCGATTGACAGTTTTTTCACAGCAGCGCGGGACATCGGCGGCGTGGATATTGCGGCAGGTGTGCTGGATCAACTCAATGGCAGTTATGCATTCGCGCTCATGCCTCGCCCCAACAATCCGCTCCCGCTGCTAAACACCCGCTATGATATGCTGCTCATCGCGCAGGTGGCAGACACCCAAACCGCGCTGGCTGGTGTGACCGATGCGCTTGAACTCTACTTAGGGGAAAGCGCACTCGAATCCGAGATGATCAACGCCCAAAATTTCTTCGTGCTGCGCGAGCCGGATACAGGCGAAGCCGTGCTGCGTATTGGCGCGGTTGATGGCGCGCTCGTAATCGGCACAGGCGAATCGGCGGCGCTGGCGCTGCAAGCCCGCGCGGGTGATAACCGCCTCATCGCGCAGGATCGCTGGCAGTCACTGCTCACATCCGAGCGCACGCCCGATCTCTATCTCGATTTCAACGGATTCTTTAATGCCTTTTTTCCGCAGGTCGCGCGCGGCGTGGCAGGCGGAATCCCGTTAAATCAAATGAGCGTGCAAACCACCGTCGATGAGTCCGGTTTGTATCGCCTTGATGTGCGCGTCACGCTCCCGCAGCCGTAATTCATATCCAAGGGAGGGGTCAAGCCCTTCCACACTATTCAATCGCCATGTCACGCTCCCGCAGGCGTAGTTCCACATTTCTTATTCCCGCGCTGTCAGTCCATTCTCAAACGGATTTGCAATCGTTGAGTCCGCCTCCGCGATATACGTGAACAGGTCATCCAGCATATCATGCGCGGAAATCAACCCATCAACATACCAATAGTAGCCAACTTCGTGAACATCTCCCCGCTGCATCGCGTCAAGCGCGTTCCACAAGGGGTCAGCGAATAATTCTTCCGGGTCTCCAAACACGAACACAACGTCACCCTCCGCGATATTGAGTGTCTCGTCAGACAGCATCAGCTCCGCCCGCCCACTCAGTTCGCCTAGCACGTAGTCGAGATCGTAGCGTTGTGCTTCGGGGCGCGACAAACCAGCATCGACGGCGACTCGATCCGCAATCGAACCTGTGAGCATCACCCCAACTTGACCGGGAAACGTTCTCACAAGCGAAAGCTCAATGTCGGCGGCATCGGGGACAAGTTCCGCGAATTCTGCCTCACGCGCGGCGTAATCCCCCAGCAGGCGTTCGACCTCATCCGCGATATTCAGCGCTTCCCCAGCTTGGATCATGCGCTCCTGCCAATCCCCCGGTTCAACACTCAATACTGCTGTCGGGGCTAACTGCGACAGCGCCGCGTAAAGGTCTTCCGTGATGAAGTCATCTGCCCCAATGATAAGATCAGGCTGCGATGCTGCAATCACCTCGAAATTCGGCGGAAACCCAAAGTCCGGCACATCTTCGGTAAGTGCCTCGATTGCTTCCATTAATTCCGGGTGAGCCTGCTGGTAAAACGACTGAATCGCAATTTCAGACTTGGCGGCGGGCGTTACTCCCGCGACCAGCATCAATTCAAACACGGTTAAATCAAGCGCGATGACATTCGCTGGGCTTTCCGGCACACACAGTTCGCCATAAGCGTGTTCAATCAAGCGAAAGCCAGACTCGCATTCGACGTTTTCCTGTGCTGCGAGCGGCACACTGCTGCTCACCAATGCGAAAATAACGGCAGCCAGCAAAGTCAAAAAACGGTACTTCATGTGTATCAAGCTCCTTCGTTGAGTGTGAAAATCGTTAGGCGCGCTCCTCTTGAAGCGCGAATTCGCTGATGATTTGCGCGACCCATTGGTTGATACGGCGGTCAGTGTGTTCTGCTTGATGTATTTCATCGAGCGCCAAACCCATAAATTTGCCATCCGCAAACGCAGCAGACTCGGTAAATTCGTAATGGTTATCGTTCCAATAACCTGCCAATCTCGCGCCGCGTTCGATCAACTTCTTGCCAAGAATTCCTACTGCATCCAGATAGTTATTCGGGTATCCGTACTGATCGCCCAAACCGAACAAAGCGATCTGCTTGCCGGTAAAGTCGAACCTGTCCAACTGCGCGAAAGCGATCTCCCAATCATCTTGCAGCTTTCCCACATTCCAAGTCGGAATGCCAAGGATCAAATAGTCGTACTCCAGCAGATGCGACAGGTCTTTGACATTCCCAATGTTGGTCGCTCGAATCGGCTCCATCCCGTGATTCACCCAAACCTGTGCGATTTCGTGCGCTGCGATTTCGGTCATACCAGTCGTGCTGCCGTAGAACAACCCCACGCGGCTGCCTGATGACAGCGCTGTCACCGACATTTCTTGTGTGGGTACACGAGTAGGCGGCACAAACTTGGCAATCTGGCTGTCGATCCACGCGCGCGCCTCGTCCACTGTCAAACACACATACCCCGCCACCCCAAACATATACCGTGAGGTCAGGTCTTGGTTGGTGCGGATTTCATCCATGAATGCCGGATTCTTGGCGATCTCTTGGTTGATCCATCCTGAAGGGAAAATTCGCACAAATCCAACTGTGGACATTTCCGCATTTGCTTTATGGTCGCGGCGGAAATCATTCAGCAGTTGAGTGAAGGCTTCCTCAAACGCCACATCGCGTTCATGATCTTCCCGGTGTTCATGCCCTCCATCTTCGTCATGTTTGTGATCCGCGTTCACCAGCACCACCCCAAAAATGTCGCCGCGCTCAAAACGGGCAATCCAGCGGCGGGTCAGCTCCACATACGGCGCGATACTGTGTTCGTGTTCCACTTCATACGCGATCAAATAACGCGAATCGCTCTCATCGAATCGAAACATGGGTTTGGTCTCCAATCTTGTCGAGCCGCAGACACATCGCCGTCCACAAGACTCATCTGTGATTTTGGGGCTGCTTAAGCGGAATGATACGCTAAGCCCAGCGACAAAATCTATGCGCTGGGTTAAGCGAAAAATCCCGTCTTTGAAACGGGGAAGCTGACAGCGGGTTTAATCAATTTGTTCGGTCTTGAAAAATGAGAAAAGTCCCGCACAGAGCATGTGTTGCAATGCTGGTTAAATTTTCGCTCCATTACGGGACTACTGTTCTTGAGGCGTTTACGTGACGCTCTTTTGAGCCGCGTTCGGTTATGGCATTTTCCACTCGCGGCTGCGCGTCTAGATCAAATGGGCGGGGCTATTGCGCCGGGTCAAAACGCAAAATCCGCCCCGCGTAATCGACGACATACAGTTCGCCTGCTTCATCTTCGCCAAACGAACTGATCGTGATGCCGGTGTTGTTCATGAATACCTGTGAACGCCAATTCAGCGATTCATCCCGCCACAGCGACCAAATGCGCCCGGTGCCAAAATCCCCGAAGAAGAACACACCCGCCAAACTTGGCACGTTTTGCCCGCGATACACATACCCCGCCGACACCGAAATCCCTTGTGAGTGGTCATATTCCGCGACAGGATACACCATGTTCATCGGGGCAGCGCCGCCGCTGTACGGGTGCATCCCCTCATAGATATTCCAGCCGTAATTTTCGCCACCGTCACTTTCACTGGATTGGAAATTGATTTCTTCCCACTGGTTTTGCCCAACATCGCCTATATACAGGTCGCCTGTCGCGCGGTCAAAGCTGAACCGCCACGGATTACGCAGCCCATACGCCCAGATTTCCGGCAGCGCGCCATTCCGCCCCACAAACGGGTTATCTTGCGGCACGGCGTACACCGCATCGCTCACATCAATGCGAAGAATCTTCCCCAACCATGTCGATAAATCCTGCCCCGCGCCCAGCGGATCGCCCGCCGAACCGCCGTCCCCGAACGCGATGTACAAATAGCCATCCTGCCCAAATGCCATATGCCCGCCGTTGTGATTCGGGTACGGCTGTTCCTGCCACAAAATCAATTCCGATGATCCTAAATCCGCGCGGTTGGGGTCGCTTTCTGAAACGGTGAACCGTTCGACATGCGTCGTCCCCTGCTCGTTCGTGAAGTTGACGAAGAACCAGCCGTTTTCCTCAAAATTGGGGTGAAACGCCAAGCCAAGCAGCCCGCGTTCGGTGTATCCTGTGCCGTTCGCCGCCGGACTCACAATCGACGACAAGTCGATAAACGGCGTTTCCAAGCGTTCGCCATCTTGAATGATCCACACGCGCCCGCCCTGCTCAACGACAAACAGACGGTTCGATCCATCTCCCGCGTGCGTGAGCAGCAGCGGACGCACAAATCCGTTTGCCACTTCCGTCAACTGCACCGCAGCCGGATCAGGCGGCGCGCTTCGTGCTGTAATCACATCATCCTGCGCGAATGCGCTAGAAGAAATCACGGTGATCGTGACTGCCACCGCAAGGAATGTCCAAAACATCCGTTTCATGCAATTGCCCTATCCTAACCATTCGATGCGGCTTATTGTATCGGGGATGTGCGAGACATTAGGAAAGAATTTGGAGAGAATGTAGGGACGCGGACGAAACGAGTTTCGTCCGGCGCGTCCATCGCCAAAACAACGAATTCCTAATTCCCCGCTGGTCCCGCCACCGCGATCACCAGCCGATCCGGGTGCAGATATTTCCGCGCCGCCGCCAGCAGATCGGCGCTCGTCAGCCGCATGATCGTATCTTTGTAGTTGACGAGATAGTCCAGCCCAAGCTGGTAAATCTCCATGTTCAAAATCGCCCCCGCGATGCCTTCGTTGCTCTCCAGTTGAAGTGGCAGCCGCCCCGTAAAATACGATTGGTTATCGCTCAAGTCGGACTCGCTGACAGGCTCATCGATCAACCGCTTGAGTTCATCGCTAATCCGCGCCACCGCCAGATCAACATTCGCCGGATTCACCCCCGCTGATACCGACCACGGACTCGGCGCATAACCGCCATCCACCGAACTGTAGGCGTAATACGCCAAGCCGAGCTTCTCGCGCACCGTCGCGCCAATGCGCCCCATCATGCCGAACTGCCCCAACACGCTGTTGACCAACTGCGCGGCTTGGAAATCTGGCGAAAAGCGCGACGGACCCAGCACGCCCAGCACAATATCCGACTGTGTTTTGCCCGCCAGCGCCACATCAACGCGGCGCGTGCGCGGCGGCAGATCAACGGCTGGCACGGGGGGCAGTTCCGGCTGATCATCATTGCGCCAGTCCTCAAAACGCGCCCGCACAATCTCAACCGCATCCGCCGCCTTGATCGCGCCGGAAATGACGATCTGCATCCCATGAGGACCGTAATACTTTTGCTGGAAAGCCCGCAGATCATCCACTGTGAGCGTCGGCAGTGTGGTCAGCGTGCCGCGTGTGCTGTAGTGATACGGATGCGTGTCGGGATACAGTGTCTCGTAGAAAGCACGCCCCGCGCGATAGCGTGTATCCTGCTGGCGAATCTGCAAAAACGTCATGATTTCGCCGCGCAGCCGATCCACATGATCCGCCGGGAATGTGGGGCGGCGTAACGCCTCTGCCAGCAGATCAATCAGCAAGGGCAAATCTTCCGCCAGCGCCTTGCCGCTGAAATTCGTCCGATGGATCGCCCCGCCCACATCCAGATCAGCGCCCACACTTTCCAACGCCTCGTTGATCGCGTCGAAGTCATAGTGTTCCGTCCCACGCAGCAGCATCGACGCGGTGAGGCTTGCCAGACCGTTTTGTTCCGGCGATTCAAACTGGCTGCCCGCCCGCAGCGATCCAGTCAGCACCACCGACTGCGCGGCGTAATTTTCGTACACCAGCACAACGATCCCATTCTCCAGTTCCACGCGGGTGATATTGTGCGATCCCGGCAGCGATTGTTTTGTCGTCAACAGGGTCATCTATTCTTCGCCTTCCAGTTCGGTATCTTCGTGATCGTAGCCCATATCGCCGCCATCCCCATTCGACGGGATCAACACGCCTACGGTGCGGTTCTGTGGGCGTAGATACTTTGCCGCCGCTGCTTTCACCTGTTCCAGCGTGACCGCTTCCAACCGCGACACATAGTTTTCAAACCATTCGTAGCTGTCGAAACTTTCCGCGAACGCCAGCCAGAACGCTTGAGTCGTTACGCGCTCGGTGCTGTACGCGAACAGCGCGCGTGCCTGTTTCTTCGCGCGGTTGAGTTCCGCTTCCGTCACATCGCCCGCGCGCAAACGGTCAATCTCGGCATCCAGCGCCGTCAGCACCGTTTGCGGATCAACCCCGTCGCGCACTGTCAGCGAGATCAAATACAGGAACGGGTCAACCGTTGCGATCATGCTGCCATCCACCGACGCGGCGAGTTCGGTATTCACCAGCGCCTTGTACAAGCGGCTGGTCTTGTTGTCGATTCCGCCGCCCCCCATCCCGTCCGGTCCACACAGCAGGCTGTTGATCAACTCCATCGTGAACCAGTCCGGGTCTTTCGCGCTCGGCGCGTGATACCCCAACTGGATGAATGCCGATCCGCTTGGGCGTTCCAGCGAGACGCGCCGTTCGCCCATCTGCGGCGGTTCGGGACGCACAAACGCCTTGATCGGTTCGCCAGCGGGCAGCTTGCCGTATACCGCGTTGATCTTCTCAAGCATCTCCGCGCTGTTGAACGATCCTACGGCTACGCCAATCGCGTTGTTGGGCATGTAATACTGCTTATAGTGACCGAACAGGTCATCGCGCGTCATGGTTTCAAGGTCGGTCATGTCCCCGATGACCTCATGGTGATACCCATGCACACGGAATGCCGCCGCTTGCAGTTCTTCGCCCAACCAGAACATCGGTGAATTTTCCGCGCCCTGCCGTTCGCTGATGATTACGGTGCGTTCGCTGTCCACTTCTTCGGGATCGAATTTCGCGTTCACCATGCGGTCCGCTTCGATACGCAGCGCGAGATCGACATGCTCTGAAGGCAGGGTTTCATAGTACGCCGTGTAATCGAGAAACGTTTGCGCGTTCCACGATCCGCCCATGCGGTCAATCGCCTTGTCGAGCGATCCCGGCGGGAATGCATCCGTGCCCTTGAACATCATGTGTTCCACCCAATGCGACACGCCCGTTTTTCCGGTTGGCTCGTTGCGGCTTCCCACGCGGTACAGCACCCACCAACTGACCAGCGGCGCGTTATGCACTTCTTTCAACAGGATGACCATCCCGTTATCCAATACATGACGGGTTACGGTACTCACACAATTGCTCCTCAAAAATGGCGATGAATCTCGAACGGTATTCATTCTAACAATTTTTAATGTGAGAAGTATTGGAAAAAGGGATAGGGCGCGCGAACAAAGAAAACCTGTATAAAATATGGGGAGATTGCCTCCCTGTGAAAGGACATTTAGATGCCCGTGCATCCCGGCGAATATCACAAGATGAAGCCGAACATGGAATACGCGATGTACTACGATGGCGAGAACGGCAAAACCGTCACCTACTACAGCCGCGATGCCCAAGAACGCACCGTGCAGGGCGAAGCGGCGAAAAAGGCGTATAACAATCTGCAAAACACATGGGAACGAGTGGAGGCTTCCGGCACACCGGAAGGGATGTATGTGTTCTTCAAGCGGGAGAAATTGGGGAAAGGATAACAGGAGTTGGTTTCCTTCGTTGAACGAAATCCCTTTGCGCCAGAACACCAGTCCGTCGATTAATCCATCTTCGAACCATATTCTGAAATGTGCTTCAATCGCGTCTTATAGATAAGGATGTTTAGATGCCCGTGTATCCCGGTGAATATCACAAGATGCAGCCAAACACCGCCTACGCACTCTACCATGATGGCGAAGATGGTAAGTATGTCCTTTACTACAGCCGCGACGGGGAAGAAATCTATGTGCGCGGCGATAAGGTCGCCTCTGCGTACCGTGAACTTCAGACGGTATGGACGCAGCTTGAAACATTCAACACGCAAACAGGGACTTTTGCGTATTTCAAGCGAAGCAAACCGGGGCAATTGCACCACAAATAAAAAAGACACGGTATTTCTACCGTGCCTTCCACACATCATATCACCGCGAAACTGCCGGGATAATCTCGCTGGCTTAATGTTTCCCGTTCGTGGACTTCCCCGCCAAGTAGCGCGATCCCACCGCGAGATAGTGATACCCGCGCTCGACCAATTCGTCGTAATCGGGGATCATGCGGCGACCATCCATGATCAAGTACGGCGGCGGCACAACCTTCTCAATCGTGCCGGATAATCCGCGAAATTCTTCCCAGTCCGTGCTGATGAACAGCATCTCCGAACCTTCGAGCGCTGCTTTCGCCGTCTCATGGTACGTGATCTTCTCGAAGAGGTGATTCTTTTCGGGGTCAAAGAAACGTTTCGCTTCGTGCAGCGCCAGCGGATCATACGCGCGGATTTCTTTCACGCCGCGCGCGAGTAACGCCTCCACGACTTTCAGCGACGACGAATCGCGCATGTCGTTGGTGCGCTGCTTAAACGCCAAACCCAACAGCGCGACGGTCTTTTGATTGAAGTTCACCCCCGCTTCGCGGATGGCGCGGTCAATCAGGTACGTCTTTTGATATTCGTTGATCTCATACACCGATTGCAGCAAATCCGCGGGCTGCCCGGCGCTTTGCAGTTGGTAAATGAGCGATTGAATATCCTTGCCAAAGCACGATCCGCCCGCGCCGTTCGAGACATACGATCCCCATGTGCTGATGCGCGCATCCGACGTAACGCCGCGCTTGAGGTCTTCCATCCGCACATTCGGGAAGGTTTCGCCTAAGCGCGCGCCTACGCCGTTCCAGAACGAGATATACGTCAGCAGCAGCGTATTCGCCACATACTTGATCGACTCGGCGGTTTCTGGCGTGGTTTCGATATAGCGAATGCGAACATGGTTGACGAACTGCGAATAGATGCGCCGCAAAATACGGAAGTCATTTTCGTGATCCGCACCCACGACGACACGATCCGGCTTGCGGCTCTTTTCAACCGCGTCACCTTCCGGTAAAAATTCGGGATTGCTGGCGACCCCCACATTGGGGACATCGTGTTCGCGCAAAATCCCTTCAAGATACCGCGCCGTGCCAACGGGGACGGTGCTTTTGTTCACCAGCACCACGCGCCGCTGATCCTTGCGCTTCGCCAGCAGTTCCGCAATCGTATTGGCGGCGTTGGTATAGTAGGATAAGTCCGTGCTGCCGTTGTGGTTCGGCGGCGTTGCCGTGCAGAAGAAGATCGCGTCCGTGCCTTCGATGATCGATGCGACATCGGTGGTGAAAAACAGGTAGCGGTTGATATTTTCGGCGATGATTTGCGCCAAACCCGGTTCGTTGACATAACGCTCGATTTGCGCCGCGTTCGCCGTGTTGTAGGCGGCGATCCGTTTCGCGTCAATGTCATAAGCGTAAACTTCGTGTCCGTACTCCGATGTTGTGGCAGCGTGAGTTAACCCCACAAATCCAGTGCCGACGACGATGATTTTCATGCCCTAGAAATCCTTTACTGCATGTGTTGGAATGGAGTCATTGTAAATCCATTCCCCTGTTCACAGTAGACTGAAAACGCCGCATCCTAACGAGAGAGGGAATTGCCGCTCTTGTGAACGAATATGGCTCATGATTATTGACACGATGCGATACCGCATCGTTGCATCTTTATGCGATTGAAGAAAAACATGGCAGAACAAAAAGCCCATTTCCCCACACTCAACGCGATCCGGTTTTTAGCCGCCTGCACCATCGTGATCGTGCATATCCCCGTGTTTGCCGAATACTACGGCTCCCCAATTCTGCGCTGGGAATTCGCCAGCCATCTCGTTTTCGGCAATGGTGTATCCGCCTTTTATATCTTAAGTGGCTTTCTCGTCACCATCATGCTGATGAAAGCCGAACGCACGCGCCAAGAATCGAACGTGCCCTTCGATTACAAACGCTATGTGATAGGTCGCCTGCTGCGAATCCTGCCGCAGTTGTATCTCGCCGCCATCATCAGCGCGATTTTGTTCCCCTTCACGGTCACCGGCGCATCGCTGATCCTGATCGGGCTTCAGCTTGCGAACGTCGTCCGCGCGTTTTTCCCATTTTCGCCCATCAATCATCTGTGGTCGGTGAGTGTCGAAGAACATTTCTTCCTGCTGCTCCCGCTCATGATCCGCATCGCTAAGCGACTCCCTGTGCTGCTCACCGTCCTGTTCATTCTGCGCGTGATCACAGTGTTGATTGGAGCAGCACAACCGCCCGATACGCCGCTGTACAATTTTTTGCTCATGTACCGTTGGGAAAGCCTGATCATCGGTTCGCTGGCGGCGTACTGGTATACGCAAAAACATGCGGCTGTCGCGTGGATTTATCGCCATGACCGCCTGATCACGGTGCTGACCATCCTCACGATCATTTTCGTGGATGGTCGCCCGCTGGAAAACAACATCATCGCCTATTTTTTGAACCGTCTGCTTGCGTCGGTGATTTTAGGCGCGTTCATCCTCAATGCCGCGACCAATCCCAAACCGCTTATTAAACTTGATGGTCCCGTGTGGGATTGGTTGGCGCGCATCACTTACGGGATGTTCGCGCATCATGTCTGGGTGATCTACGTCGTCAGCCAAATTTATCGCCCCGCTGACATGAATACATCCGTCGTTCATTCCGCGATTTTCGCCCTGCTGGTATTCATCGGCGTGATTAGTGTGGGTTGGCTGACGTATACGCTCGTCGAGAAGCCCGCGATGAAACTGCGCCAGCGCATCACCGCAACGAAACACACCTTAGAGCAGTCGTCGCACGCGCAGCCGGACGCATCCGAAGCCGCGCCCGCGCTCCCGACACAAAGCGCAAACTAAAGCCGCTGAAACAAAAACGCGAACGTCGCCCCGGTGACGATCATCGCTTGGGCGGGTCCATAGGTCAGCCACACCACATCGTCGATGAGCATGAAATGCGCTTTGTTGAACAGCCGCGCCGCGATGATCAAGTCGCTGGTCAAGAACAGCGCCGCGCCCACCGCCACGACGATGAACCCCGTCTGGAACAGCGCCAAGCCCGCCGCCACGCCCAACGTGCTAGACAGCAGCAGCGCGTAGATCAGCGCCGCGTAGTGGAGTTTGCCTATGTGAATTTTTTGGCGTTTCGCACCGATGTACACCGCGATCAGCCAGCCGATCACGCCGATGAGGGCGCACACAATCCACATATACAGACGCGCTTCGCCGTGCAAGCCGAAGCCATTGGCATAGTGGATCATGCCCGTGATATACGCGATATGCCCCAACCCGAATGCGCCAATGCCGCCCATCGGGTTGGGTTCGCCGCCGATCCACCCCGCCATGAACAAATCCCCGATAAAGCCGAGCGTCATGCCGACGGCGATCAAAAACGTGAACGTGTCATTCACGCCGATGATCAACCATGTTTGCGCCGCATCGCCGTAGATCGCGTTCTGGTTGGTGCTGACCACCCACCACAATTCCCACGCCGTAAACACCAGCATCAGCGATGAAGCCATGCGCGTCCACGCGGGCATTCGCCGCGAACGATCATCGCACAACTTGCCGAAGATGAAGCCACCGAATAAGAAAACTGCCCACAAGATGAGAAAGAGAGGTGTCAGCATTTGATAATCTCCCGGTTCAAGTAGGTACTTTTCTTTTAACTGGAGTGTGCTTTAATTCGAGTGGTTTTTGCAACTAAGGATGATGTTCATCATGACGGCGCTCCCCCACATTGAACGGTTCGATTCAAACACAGGCGTGCATTTGTACCGCATCCCGGTTGAAGCCTTTCCCGGCTTCATCGCGTACTGTTATGTGCTGGTCGGGGCGGGCGTACCCACCCTTGTCGATACCGGATCGGGCGTGGGGAACAGCACCGATCACCTGATCGCCGGAATTGATTCGCTCCGTGAGCAGTTCGGTGAACCCATCGGCTTGAGCGACATTCAGCGCATCATCGTGACGCACGGGCATATCGATCACTTTGGCGGGCTGGCATCGATCTATGAGCGCATCCCGCACGCCAAAGTAGCGATCCACGAACTTGACCGCCGCGTGTTGATCAACTATGAGGAACGGGTGACGGTTGCCACCAAAGATTTGCGCGTGTATTTGGAGCGCGCGGGCGTGCAGCCGGAAAAACGCGCCCTGCTCATGGAGATGTACGGCTTCGCCAAGAAAGCATTCCGGTCCATTCAAGTCGATTTCACGCTCAATGACGGCATGACACTCGACGGCATGACGTTTGTGCATACGCCGGGACACTGCCCCGGTCAAGTGTGCATCGTCGTCGGGGATGTGCTGATCGCGGCGGATCACATTCTCGCGCAAACCACCCCGCACCAATCGCCGGAGAGCATCACCCGCTATACCGGATTGAGTCACTATTTGGATGCGCTGCATGTCGTGGAGAAGATCGGCGGGCTGCGCGTATCGCTCGGCGGGCATGAAGAACCGATTGAGGATGTGTACGGGCGCATCGAAGGAATCCGCGCCAGCCATCAGCGCAAACTTGACCGCGTGATTGACGCGCTGAAACATGCCGATCACCCGCTGAACATCAGCGAGATTTCCAAGGTCCTGTATCCCGACAAGCACGGCTACGATGTGCTGCTGGCGCTCGAAGAAGCGGGCGCGCACGTCGAATACCTGTATGAGCATGGCTATATCGAAGTGGCGAACTTGGAAGAAGTCGAGCGGGAGGACAACCCCGCGCTGTGCTATCGCTTGTCATAAATCACATCGACAGCTCAGGTATCAACTCGTTTTGTAGGGGCGGTTCGCGAGAAACTCTTTTCTCCGCCGCCCGCACTACCAACGCTCCTAGCGCACATTTCGCTGTGATCATAGCAAAATTAATCATTGATCGACTGTATATGTTCTATAATGGTTGTATTGCACTAATACGCCACCGGAAGTCAAACATATGTCAACGTCACGCCTAGAAGTCGCAAAACAGCTCATCCAAGAGAAAAAATATGATGCGGCACGCTCGTTACTATTGAATATGCCAGAAAGTGAAACTGCTAGAAAATGGCTTGCACGATTGGATGAAATTGCGCCCGCTTCTAGCGATACAAGTACTCAACTTGCCCGCGCTAGACAGCTACTCCAAGAGAAACGCTATTCCGAAGCTCGAACGGTATTGGAGCAAATTGATCACCCAACGGCTGACAAATGGTTGGAGCGTTTAAACGAAATTGATGATCCGTTCAAGGCAATACCTGAATCATCGCACCGCACTGCAATTTCCAACGAAGTGCCCGTTCGTTATCTTAACGACAATGGTCACATCGCGCGTCATCTCATCAAAGGTGAACAGATTGTTTTCAAGACCAAACATCATTGGGCAGTGCTAGTGATTGGGATCATTCGAGGAATTATTTACGGGGCATTTATGGGATTCTTGTTTGGCTTACTGATTCCTAGCACTTCATCAGCAAGCGCAGCACCGGCATTCGCCGTTATGTGTGCTAGTTTCATGGGACTGATTATCTTTGTAGTCGGGTTGACTGTCTTCCTTACGTCTGAATATGCTGTGACGACCAAGCGCGTGGTTGCGAAGACCGGGTTTATCATTCCACGTACTTTTGAACTAAACCTTAACCACGTTGAAAGTTGTTCCGCCAATACCTCACTCATCGGCTTAATCTTAGGCTTTAAAGACCTATCGCTCGCGGGTTCTGGTGGAACACGCAAAACATTCCGTTCGATTGCGAACGCGGAAGCTTTTCGTAATCACGTCATCGAGCGAATGTCGGTTCGTTAATCACGCTATGCGTGGTTGTTCTCCCCGCTTAGATATTGGGGCTGAGAGGGTGATAGGTCGGCGGGCGGCTCACGAGCCGCCCCTACAAAAACCGATCCTTCGGAAAGTTTGCGTTCCCCTCAGCGACATTGAGCTGAGGCAATCGGCTGATGCGCGGACAACGCTGGGATTGGTTAAACCGCATCACGCGCGCTGAAACCCCGCAGTAAACTTGAGAATGCGCTTCGCCGCGATGAGTACATCGAGCCGAAGTACATCGTCATTCCGCATAAAGCACCCGCGCTGAATCGATTCAGTTGAGATGTGAATATTCGGGATCGCGGCTTGCATGATTCGTTTACCCTTACGAACTACTCACCGGTTCATGCGTCGGCTGATTTTCGAGCGCCGCATCCGCTTCGATGCTCCCTGAGCTTTCGCTTCCATCAGCGGCGTTGGCGGGCAGCGCGGGCGATTGGTTAAACCGCATCACGCGGAACGACTCGGCATACTTCACACCCACTTCTTTTCCCGTTTCCATGTCCCACATCTCGATCATCTGGCGCACGTCTTCGCCCAACTGCGATTTGTGCATCAGCAGCGACTTGATCTTGCGCTCGAACTGGTCGGTCACATCCACCGCGAGATTCGCCTTGCCCGCAATCGTCATATACAGCTCATCGACGTTGTGCGGCTCATAGCCCGCTTCGAGCAAATCCATGAAGATTGGGCGCGTCCCCGCCGACGGAAACACCGCATACAGCGCCGCTTCTCCCGCCGCGCGGTGATCGGGGTGGTTGATGTAGTCGAAGCCTTCGCCCTGCACCAATATCGTCGTCGGATCCATGATGACGACACGCTGCGGGCGTATTTCGCGGATTAAGCGCGTCAAGTCCTTGCGAAGTTCCAGCGTCGGCTGCAATACACCATCTTTATAGCCCAAAAAGCGCACGTCTTTCACGCCGACAATTTCAGCGGCGGCGATCTGTTCTTGGCGGCGCGTTTCGACCAGCGCGGCGAGGTCAGCACCGGGTTCGTTGCTGCCCGCGCCGCCATCGGTGATGATGCAGTACGTCACTTCCGCGCCCGCATCCGTCCAGTTGGCAACGCTCCCCGCCACACCGAACTCAATATCGTCTGGATGCGCCACGATCACAAGCACGCGAAACGGAAGTTGAGGGATTGCACCTTCAAGCTGCATAAAACCTAATCCTCTTGTGATTCACTGAAAATAGATCGACGCGGCATCCGTGATAGATGTTACGACACTGCCCACCTCTCTATATGACAATCGCGCCGCGCATCATGCGGGGTGAGCTTACTCCTCCACCACGATCAATTCCTGCTTCACATACACGCGCGCCCGATCCTTCACGTCGTGGTGTACATGCGTGCCGGGTCCCACCTGCGCGCCTTCGCCAATTTTCACACCGGGCATCGTCATCACATCCACGCCCAAAAACGCCCCCGCGCCGATGATCGCGCCGAGTTTGTCGCGCCCACTCTTGATCCGCTGCCCCTTGATCATCGTCGGCACGTCGCTGCGATCAATGCGAAGATTCGCCGTCGTGCAGCCCGCCGAGAAATTGACGTTCGACGCGAACACCGAATCTAACACGCGGCAGGCGTGCATCGACACATGATCCGCCACATAACTGCGCGCGATTTCCGTCGTGAAACCGACTTCGCAGTGGCTTAACACCATCGAATTTCGCACCAGCGAATTGTTGCCGACAATCGTATCCGCGCCGATGTACGCCGGACCGACAATCGCCGCGCCGGGGAATACTTTCACCCGTTCCCCGATGTACACATCTCCGCGAATCGATGCCAGCGGCGAGATGAACGCGCTTTCCGCGATGTTTTGTCCCTGAATTTTCGACAGGTAGTAGTTCATCACATCCAGCACATGGAACGGGAACTTGAGCGCCGTCCACGCGCCTGTATACGGCACAACACGATACACGGTGTCTTTCATGAGCGTATCCATCGCGCGCTCATAGTGATCATCCGTCGTCACGTCCGCCCGCTCATATTCCATACGGATCGCGCCGAACAGCCGCGCCGCGTCCGCGTGGATATGCGCCACGATGTTGACCAGCTTGCTTGGGCGATTTTCCGCGCCCGGTTTCTCGACAATCCCGTTGATGCGCCCCGATCCGTCTACGATTAAATAGCCGCCGGGGAAATACTCGTCCTGTTCATAGCCCGCTCCATACGATACCGACGGATCAGCCGCGTGTGCCTTCAGCAAATCCAGATACAACTGATCGTCCACGACATCGTGAATCTGCGTGACAAAAATCGGCGTGCCGCTGGCATGGGGGATCATGTTGGCGGCGGTCAGCAGCGCATCGCCCATGCCTTTCGCTTCCTGCTGCACTACCACTTGCACACGCATCGGGTGAATGTGACTCACCAGCGCGGTAATCTCGTTCGCGCTTTCCGGGTTCGCCACCACCACCACATCGGTGAATCCAAGCGCCTGAAAGCGGCGTAATTGGCTGATCAAGAGGGGTTCTGTGCCAAAACGTAGGAGTAATTTTTCGCGCAGGGGCCACATCCGCGAGGATGCGCCGCCCGCGAGGATAATCAACGTCGGTAACGTCGCGGTCATAAACGAACTGCCTTTCCGGTGGACATTTCTTCAATGAGGCATATCATAACGCATGGGTCGCACAAAACGGCAATCCGTAGTGCGGGGTCAAGACCCCGCCGCTCGTTTCACCCGCACCGCTGTTTCCCCGCCTGAACCCATTAGATTTTCTATCTGTTCAATATTTTTGTTGTTTTGCCGTTCAAAAAACACGGCGGGGTCAAGACCCCGCCCTACAGTTCGTGCGGTGGTCACCCGTAGAACGTATCCTCTGCCCACCGCGCGGGATTGTTGGCGACATATTCCCGTATGCGGTTCAACGATGCTTCGTTTCGGATAACGTGATCGTGGAAACTCGTTTGCCATACGCGAAATTCGGCATCGTCCAATGCGACCCGCACACGCCGCGTCACACCCGATTTGTATGTGCCAACAACCCCGCTCAAGGAAACTGCCGACTCATCCGCTGCGTCGGGCAAAATCACAATCCCATGCACATGATTAGGCATCACGATGAACGCATCCAGATCGATTCCCTGATAATGATCGACAAGCGAAAACCACTGCTCGATAACAATTTCGCCCACGCGATTGTGAATCATCTCGCCATCGTGGATTTCACCGAACACGTGCAGCCGTTTGTACGCGCAAATGGTGACGAAATACGCACCGCTGTGGGTGTAATCATACCCTTTCCAGCGCGGTGATTTTCGCTGCGGTAACGCTTTCCACATGAATTTCTCCTCACCCATCCCCGTAGGGCGGGTGCGATACTGGTTTCGCCTTGACCCCGCCGTTTGACCTGACTCCGCCGTTCACACTTCCACCGCCTTCCTCTTGCCCTCACCCTATTACAATATCGCCAAATATCGTATTGTAGGGCGGGGTCTTGACCCCGCCGTGGATTATCCCGCCGTTCAAACAACCACACATGGACAATCACCCCCATGACCGACCTCACCCGCAGCTATTTTGAATCCGCTGCCCCGACATGGGATGCGCGTATGCCGGATCATCTCACGGATGTGCTGCGCCAATTTACCGCCCATCTGCGCGACAACTACGCGGCGGATTTCGCCAATGCCCGTGCGCTGCTCGAAATTGGCACGGGAACAGGCGCGTTTATTCCTTTCCTTGCCGATCTCACCCCGTCAGCCAGCCGCATCCATGTCGATCTCGCCCACGCCATGCTCGCTCAAGCGCGCGTTCAAACCAAATCTTCACCGCTAATTCAAGCAGACGTTCACAATCTACCGTTTTCCAACATATTCGATACCATCATTTGTCACAACAGCTTTCCCCATTTTGCTGATCAGCCCCGCGCGCTTCGCGAAATCGCTCGCGTCCTTCAGTCCGGCGGATCGCTGTTCATTCTGCATCATCTCTCGCGGAATCGTGTCAATACTATCCACTCCACAATCGGCGGGGCAGTCGCGCGCCATCACGTCCCCTCCGTAGATGAAATGCGCCATCTGCTCACGGATGCAGGCTTCACGGCTGTCTACATCGATGACGCGCCGACTCACTACATCGCCCACGCGAAGAAACCATAATCACTCGTCGTAGAAAACTCATACTATCAACGCTGCCTCAACTCTTCAGCGAAACACATCGTGACATCTGCGGTCAAAGACCGCCGGACATGGACGATAATACTTCGCCCTCTCGACCATTCTTCCACCTTTCGCCCCCCCTTCTCTTATTCCCTCCCCCATTGGACTCACATGGACATACAGGGGGGGAATTGACTAAAATACCCTAACATCATCACACACGGTCATTAATTGAGGAACACTCCAATGGCAGAGAACAACGGCTACCAGAACGGCGCGAACGGCGCTGGCGACGGATCGCACGGCGAAACAGGAACTTTTGCCCTTAAGAAGGGCTTGGCGCAAATGCTCAAAGGCGGGGTGATCATGGACGTGGTCACGCCAGAACAAGCGAAGATTGCCGAAGATGCGGGGGCGGCGGCGGTCATGGCGCTGGAGCGCATTCCGGCGGATATTCGCGCGCACGGTGGTGTCGCCCGCATGAGCGACCCCGACCTCATCGAAGGCATCATGAAGGCGACGACGATCCCGGTCATGGCGAAGGCGCGCATCGGGCATTTTGTCGAAGCCCAAATCCTAGAGGCGCTCGGTGTCGATTACATTGACGAGAGCGAAGTCCTCACCCCCGCCGACGAAGAACACCACATCAACAAGCACAAGTTCAAAGTGCCATTCGTGTGCGGCTGCCGCAATCTCGGTGAGGCGCTGCGGCGCATCGCGGAAGGCGCGGCGATGATCCGCACGAAGGGCGAAGCGGGAACGGGTGATGTGGTCGAAGCGGTGCGCCATGCCCGCGCGGTCAACAGCGAAATCCGCCGCCTGACGACGATGGACGAGGACGAGCTGTTCACCTATGCGAAGAACATCCAAGCGCCGTATGATCTGGTTGTGGAAACGGCGAAGCTTGGTCGGCTGCCGGTAGTCAACTTTGCGGCGGGCGGTGTCGCCACGCCAGCAGACGCGGCGCTCATGATGCAGTTGGGCGTGGATGGCGTGTTTGTGGGGTCAGGCATCTTCAAAAGCGGCGATCCCGCCAAGCGCGCGAAAGCCATCGTCGAAGCGGTCACACACTACAATGATCCCGATGTGCTGGCGCGCGTCAGTCGGGGATTGGGCGAAGCGATGGTGGGCATCAATGTCAGCGCCATGCCAGAAACCGACAAGATCGCGCAGCGCGGCTGGTAGTTCATGCACTGTGCGGACAAGTGATGAACTAAAAACGAGTGGGGCAGTATGCGTACAGCCCCACTCGTCCAAATCAAGCCTGATTCACCCACACGACTTCAAGCCCTTCATCGCTTGAAAACCGTATCAAGTGATCCGCGACAACCCACTTTACCCGCGCGAAGTTATCTACGTCCTCTGCCTGAACGCGCAGGGTTAACACATCCGCAGAAGCATCCATCGTACATACGCCAAACCCAAACTGGACACTCCCATGTTGGTCGTTGTATTCGGCGCTCACTTTCCGGTTGAAGTGGTTGCACAGTGCCTTAAGATAGCGCGATGCTTTTGGGGTTTGAACCTGTGCGTGTGCTTGCAGCATCGTTAAGATTACTCGCTCTCCAAAATCGCCGCTTCAACATCGTCCAATACCAACAGCGTCGCCAGTGGTCCGCCGCTGCTCGTCCACAGTGATCCGTCGATGACGAACAGGTGCTCATTCTGCACAACGTCAAGTGCTTGGAACAGCGGATTTTCGAGGACTTCCGTCAGAGCATTGACTGCATCGCCTTCTGCTTGCAGTGTGCCGACAAATGCCCAATCGACATCGATAACCCCCAGCGTCTCAAGGCTCAATGGCGCTGAATGCGCGTGACCTGCTTGCAGCTCTGGAATTTCTGGCGGTGATGTCAGCCCAAGATCGAACAGCACCGCGCTTACAAACGTGATCGGTGCCATCACCTGTGGACCTTCCGCGCTCCAGCGGGCGACAATGAATTCTTCACCAAGATGATCCGCCAATGTCGTCTGAAGCGAAGCGATACGTTCCTCATAGCCGGCAAGAAATTCATCCGCTTGAGCAGTCATATTCAACGCATCGGCAACCGTGCGGAAATGTGTTTGCCAATCCCACCCGGCGCTGTAGGTATCGACAGTGGGGGCAATCGCGTTAAGCTGTTCCAGCACCGCTGGATCGCTTAAACCCGCCGCGAGAATGAGGTCGGGTTCAAGCCCAAGCACTAGTTCAAGGTCTGGGGTGAAGAAGTTGCCAACGACAGTCACACCTTCCGGCAGTACATCGGTCAGGTAGCGCGGCGGTGTCAGTTGCCCGCGACCATTGGTAATGCCGACAGGCGTGACACCCAACGCAAGTACTGCGTCAAGGTCAGAATCTGTGACCGTCACGATGCGCTCTGGGTTTTCCGGGATGCACCCAGTCGTTTCGGCGGTGAGAGGGAAACTGCGGAAGCCCGCCTCACAAGTGACCGTTACCGCTTCAACTTCGGGCGGGAAGATCGCTTCCAACTGCGGTAGAGCGGCTTCGAGCGCGAAGGCAAGGCTCAGCGGTGAGCTGAAGCCAATCGCATTTTCTGCCTGTGCGTCAAGATACAAAACGCGCCCCTCTTGAACTGCTGTCAGTTCGCTGAACAGTGGTTCCGCTTCCAACGTTTCACGTCCACCTTCGATAAACTGAAGGTTGATGACGGCGATCAAATCTTGATCGAGCAGGTCAATCCGTTCGGCGCTCAAGTCGGCGTAGAACAATTCGCCAGCGGTTTCGACCAATTCTTCCGGCACGACAAATCCCAACTCGGTGAAGAAGCGCCCACGCGAGTCCTGTGAGGTGTAGAAACCGTAGGTGTTGTTGTAATAGTACGAGACAGCAACGCTCTTGCCTTCAAACTGCGGATTGTTGGCGCGGGCTTCGGCAAACAGTCCTTCGATTTCCGCGACAATCGCTTCGGCTTCGGCGCTCTTACCAACTGCCGTGCCGATCATCCGTGTGACTTCCTGCCACGGCATTCCGAAGTTGATGTAATCCGATGTTTGCGTAATCGTTGGCGCAATTTGCGAGAGCAGTTCGTATTCCTCTTGCGTAATTCCGGCTGTCACCGCGCTGATCAAGTCCGGTTGAAGCGCAAGGATGGCTTCGTAATTCAAGCTGCCGTAGGGCATATTCAAGGCGACAGGCGCATCGCCCACCACATAATCTTCTGCCCATGGCAGAATGCCATCTTCGTCGCCATACCAGTAGCGTACCGCCACAGGCGTAATCCCAAGTGCCAGCAGCATATCCTGTTCCGTATAACCGATAGAGACAACCCGCTGCGGCGCTTCGGTGATCGTTGTGCTGCCGTATTGATGCTCAATCGTGACGGGGAAGGCAGATTCTTGTGCGGCAGCAGGCACAACCGCCAGCAGCACCCCCACAACGACGAGCATAAACAGCGAAAAACGCTTGTACATGAGAGAAACTCCCAGAGAGATAGAATCGAGAATGGATAGATTGAAAAGGCAAAGTGCTTTCTCCTGACAGGTGATGGTACGGGATACGCAGCGTTGTAGTCCACAAGGGGAGTTAAGCGAAAATCTAGCAGACTGCATGGAAAAAATTGAGAGCGGGTATGCGAAGTTTGTGCCGCGTTGAAAACCGTTCGCACCCCCGCATGGAGATTTTTGTGCAAAGCGGGTTAACTTGTGAATTTCCGCCCGCAAGGACGAATTTCGAGCGCGTTAAATTCGGCTTGCAACCTAACAATTTTTTATATTTCACAAAAAATTCACGCCAAACCTATAAACTGCTCATCCTCATTTCCTATACTGTGCGAATCTAAGTCACTTTCTTATTCACCTTGCGGCGCATCCCTTTCCAACACGCCCGCACCCTCCCGGTCAGGAGAACTTGGTTATGGCAGCAGTAAAACTATATGAGCAGAGCGAGCTTACCGATCCGATTGCGAAGCGCGTGTATGAAGAAATTCTCAACGAGCTTGGCTTTGGAATCGTCCCCAATCTGTTCAAGTCGATGGCGAACCGCCCGAAATTTTTAGAAGCGAACTGGAATCACTTCCGCAGCACAATTCTGCAAGGCGATATTCCACGCACGCTCAAAGAAATGGTCGGCGTAGCGATTTCGCAGGCGAACAACAGTCAGTACGCGCTCAAAGTGCATTTGCACGGGCTGTCGGCGCTGGGCATGAGTGAAGAAGTGCTGCAAACACTCGTCAGCAATTTCGATGCTTGCCCGCTGCCAGAACGCGAAAAAGCAATGATCCGCTTTGGGCTGAAATTGGCAACCGATCCACACAATGTTACCGAAAACGATTACGCGGAACTGCGTAAGATTGGGCTGGACAACGACGAGATTTACGAAGTCGTGGCGACTGCCCATCTTTTCACGGGTGTCAACCAATACACCGACGCGATCAAACTTGAAATTGACGCGCTATAACCCACCGAAAGCTCAAATACCATGCAGCCACCCCGACAACTCGACACGCTAGGGCGTGAAGAACTTTTGCAGACCACGCGAAAACTGCTCGCCGAAGCCGATGCGCTGTCGAGCCGTATTTCGGCGCTCAACGAGATCGGGTTGGCGGTCAACCAATCGCTCGATCTTGCGGTCATCGAGCGCGTAATTGCTAAACAGGCGAAGTGGCTGCTGGACTTTGAGCATTGCAGCGTATGTCTGCGCGAAGGTGAGACATGGCGCATCAAGACGTTGTTTGGCGCGGCAGAGCCAACAGAAGTTAATTTGGAAGCGATGCCAAACCTCAAGTCGGTGATGAACACCACCCGCCCGTTGATCCTTCGCAGCGGCGCGGAATCGACCTTTCTCACGGGCTACAAGTCGCAGATCATCATTCCGCTTTCGGCGGACAGCGGATTTCTCGGCACGATCAATTTTGCCGCGCAAGCTGAAAATGTCTACACGCACGACGACATGCGTATCGGTTACATGCTTTCACTTCAGCTTGCGTCGGCAATTCGTAACGCCAATGTCGTGACCGAACTCAAAGTGATCCGTGAAGAACTGCGGCTGCGCGTGGAAGAACTCGATGCGTTTAGCCACACCATCGCGCATGACCTGAAATCGCCGTTGAGCAACATCATGCTGCGTTCGCAAATTGCCGCTATGCGCTTCAAGGATGAGCTGCCAGCACAGGCGCTCGACATCATCGCGTCGATTGAGCAGAGCAGCCAGTTGATGAACCGCATGATTGACCAACTGTTGATGCTGGCGAAACTGCGCCAAACCGATGAACAGCGGGTGGTGGTGAAGATGCAGGCGGCGGCGAACGCGGCGGTACAGCGGTTCAGCGCACAGGTCGAAGCGAAGGCGATTCAGATCACGGTTGGCGAACTGCCCGATGCCTACGGTCAGCAGCAGTGGATCGAAGAAGTGTTTGCGAACTTGATTAGCAACGCGATCAAGTACATTGGCGAGAAGAACGCCGCGCCGACGATCACGATCACCAGCACCATGAGCGATGGCAAGCCGCGCTTTGAAGTGCGCGATAACGGGATCGGCATCAAGCCGGAGAATCAGGGGAAACTGTTCGAGATGTTTTCCCGTGTGCAGGACACTGAAACGGCGAACATTGAGGGGATCGGCTTGGGGCTATCCATTGTGCGGCGGATTGTGAAGAAGCTGCAAGGCGAAGTTGGGGTTGAAAGCGAGTTCGGCAAGGGGACAACCTTCTGGTTTACGCTGCCACCCGCTCCCGCGCCAGCACCATCCGCGCCAGTGACGATCCCTGCCGCCGCGCCTGACTCCGCGAGTCCCGTTATTTTATCCACAGAAAGCGCTCAAGAGAAACCATGACACAACCCCATGCTTTCGTCGTTGACGACGATGAGAACCTTGGTCAAGCCTTTAAGATGGCGCTGGAATTGTGCGGTTTCAAAGTCACGCAAATCACCGACAGCACACAGGCGTTGGCGCAGATCATCGCGCATAAGCCGGATGTGGTTCTGCTCGATATGCAGATGCCCATGTTAAGTGGGGCGGAAGTGCTGCAAACCATTCGCGCGACACCGGAAGTCGCGCACACAAAGGTGATTGTGGCATCTGCCAATCATTTGATGCTGGATCATGCGATACAGGATATGGCGAATCTGGTCTTGCAGAAGCCTGTCAGTTTGAGCCAGATCATCGACTTCGCACGGCGCATGGTCAAGTCGCCGCCAGCATCGAACTCCAGCACGGTTGATCCCGCCGCATCGACATAAAATGTGTCATTGGGGCGGGGGGTGTTTGAGGGAAGATGTGACACGGCGACAATTCTTTTTGAGAGAGTGTCCTTCGCTTAGGCGAAGGTGTGTCCACATATGTCCGTTTTGGAGTGGTGAAAGGGTGCCAAAAAGCGGTTTATTTGTGATTCGTCAATAGAGCGAGAGAGGGATAAGGAAGAAGTGTTGAGAGGTTAGGGGAGTCTAACCGGCAAGGTGCAGTACGCTGGGTGGCGAGTGATCCGAATGGTGTGGATGGGCATCCGGCTTAGCCATATTTTCAACTTCGCGCAGCAGCTGCCGGACGACACCTTCTACATTCAAATATTAGCAACCTATTCGCAATTTCGCAGGAATGGCATCGGGCGGCGGTTACTGGCACAGGCAGAAGCATTGGCAGCCGCGCACAACTGCCACACGCTCGCGCTGGATGTGAGCGTCACCAACACGAACGCGATTCGGGTTTACGAGTTCAGCGGCTTCAAAGTGGCGGATCGTTCGCCTGTTAAAACGGTACATGGCAAACCGCTGGGTATGCAGCGAATGGTTAAGCAGGTTGCATATCACGGTGCAATTTAACATTATCGCATATGCTTTTTCCTGAAAACACGGACATTTTAGGACATTCCTTAACACTCCCCAATGCTTTCACAAGGTTTTGCCGAGACACACGTATCAAATTCCGCTCAAATGTGCTATAATCGAACGATACCCTAAAAGCGTGTGTGACCCCCGCCGCGATTTTCGGATATACTGCAATCAAACTGTTTAAGACCCTACAGGACAGGACATTCCGCGATGTCATTTATTGAAGCGCCAACGACCTTTTACATGGGGCGACGCTACGATCCTGATACGCAGCGCCTAACGCAAGATGTGGTCTACTACGACTCGCGTGATCTTGTCACGCACGCTGTCGTCGTGGGCATGACGGGCAGCGGCAAAACCGGATTGTGCATCAACCTATTAGAAGAAGCTATTCTCGACAACATCCCCGCCATTGTGATTGACCCCAAAGGCGACATCACCAATTTGCTGCTCAATTTCCCCGACTTGCGCCCGGAAGACTTCCAACCGTGGGTCAATGTCGATGATGCGCGCCGCGCCGGGATGGAAATCCCTCAATACGCGGCAGATGTAGCGCACCGCTGGCGCGAAGGTCTGGCGAGTTGGGGGATTGTTCCTGACCGAATGCACTGGCTCAAGTTGTCCGCCAATTTTAGCATCTACACGCCCGGATCAGACGCGGGACTGCCCGTGAGCATTCTCGCATCACTGCAAGCGCCGCGCGAAGGGTGGGACGCGAACGAAGAAGCCCACCGCGAAAAGATCAACGCGATTGTGACGGCGCTGCTGGCGCTGGTGGGTCGCAACGCGCAGCCTGTGGTCGATAAAGAACATGTGCTGGTGAGCAACATCTTCGAATATGCGTGGCGGCGCGGCATGAATCTGACGCTTGAGGATATTATCCTCATGACACAGAAGCCGCCGTTCGCCAAGCTCGGCGTGTTCCCGATTGACGAATACATCAGCGAGAAAAATCGGCTCAAACTGGCGATGGATTTGAACAGCATCGTCGCCGCACCGTCGTTCCAATCGTGGATTAACGGCGATCCGATGGATATTCAACACCTGTTTTATCTGCCGGATGGTCGTCCGCGCGTGTCGATCTTCTACATCGCGCACTTGAACGAACAAGAGCGTCAGTTTATGACCACGCTCCTGCTCGAAAATCTGCTCGGCTGGATGCGGATGCAAAGCGGCACAACCAGCTTGCGCGCCCTGCTCTATATCGACGAAATGTTCGGCTACTTCCCGCCGTATCCCGCCAACCCACCGACGAAAGAGCCAATTTTGCGCTTGCTCAAACAGGCGCGCGCGTTCGGTTTGGGCTTGATACTGGCGACGCAAAATCCCGGTGATCTCGACTACAAGGGCTTAAGCAACGCGGGCACATGGTTCATTGGGCGGCTGCAAAGCGACCAAGATCGTGAGCGGGTGATGGCGGGCTTAGAGGCGCTGGCAAGCGTCAACACGGAAATGAGCATTGGTGAGGTTCGCAAGCTGATCTCGCAAATTCCCCCGCGCGTGTTCTTGATGCACAACGTCCATGACCGTTCCGGTCCGGTGATGGTGCATACGCGCTGGGCGATGAGTTACCTGCGCGGTCCGCTGACGCGCGCGCAAGTCTCAACGTTGATGGCACCGCAGAAGCAGCAGCTATTTGCGCGCATGAATGCCAGCGTCGGGGTCGCCAGCAGCTACGGCGGAACGGGCGGAACGGGATATCCACCCCCTGCGCCGACTGCCATGCCTTCATCCGGCGGGGGATTTGCCGCGCAAGTCGCGTATTACAGCCAGCAGCCCGCCGCCACGCCAACCGCGCCGCAGTTTGCGCCACCGCCACCCGGTCTGCCGGAGATGCCGCCGGGTTTCCCGGAGATACCGGAACTGCCGACACAAGCCGCCCCAACGCAGGGCTTCGTTCCGGGCGCGACACCGCCGCCGCTGCCGCCGTTAGGCAATACACAGCCGATAAGTAACAGTCAGCGGCTGCAAAACACGCTGCGCTCAAGCTCGAACGCTCCCGAAGGATATTCAGCCAATCCGCCGCCGCTTTCGGCAAGTGTGCCGCAGTATTTTCTGCCCAACGACTTGACGAGCGATCAAGCGGTGCGTCAATGGGAGCAGCGCACAGGATTCGCGGTGCAAGGCTTGGGATCATCGATGTTGGCGTACAAACCCGTGCTGATCGCACAAGCAACGGTGCGTTACAGTGACCGCAAAACACAGGTGTTCACCGCGCGCGAATACGCTTTCCGAGTGCCGAATGTCGAACGGGCGGGGATTGTCCACTGGGAAGAACACCGCGCCGAGCCTGTCGATCCGCGCCGCTTATCTGGCGAGCCGTTCAGCGCGGCATACTTTGGCGATCTTTCAGCGGGTTTGACCGATAAAGCGCGCTTGGCACAGTTGAAAGCGGAAATCATCGACGTGCTGTACACCACTGCCCGTTTGAATGTGCCATACAATCCCACCCTGAATGTATATGGCAATCCTGACCGCGAATACAGCGAATTTCGCGCGCAAATTCAGCAGCTTGCGCGCGAAAAACGCGATGCCGAAGTTGATGCAACGACGCGCAAATACGACGCGATGATCAAAGACTTGCAGTTGAAAGCGGAGAAGAAAATTCAGCAGTTGGGCAGCGAGAAGCGCGAACTGGCAAACACCAAACGCGAAGAACTGTTCACAACGGGCGAAGCAATTCTCGGCTTGCTGCAAGGGCGCACGTCGTTCACGCTTTCGCGCATGAGCCGCGCATCAGTTTATAAGCAGCGCAGCAAGGGGCAGGTGCAAACCTACGAACTCGAAATTGACCAGATTCAGGAAGAAATTGAGGCGAAGGCGCAAGAATTCCAAGACATGCTGCGGCAGATCAACGAAAAATGGGCGAAGGTCGCCACACAGGTGGAAGACTATATGATCAGCCCGTTCAAGAAGGACATCGTGTTAGACATTTACGGAATCGGTTGGATTCCGTTCTGGTATGTGGACATCAACGGGCAAGTTGTCCTGCTGCCCGCGACGGGTCAACCGCAGCCGCAGCAGCCAACGCAGCAGTTCTATAATCCGCCGCCCACCTACTAAGCCCAGCTCTCCCCGCAAGCTAAAACGGGCGTGACATTTGAATGTCGCGCCCGTTTTGTTTGAATTTTTTTACATACAGATTGATTTACGAAATCTCTTGAGGTTTCTGTTGCAAGACCTATGACAAAAGTACCGACTGTATGCTATATTTCTCATAACCCACTCATAAACAGGTGGGTTATTTCCCTAATAGCAGTGCAGCAAGGAGAGAACATCCATAATGAAAAGGACGATCTTTATCGTTCTTCTGCTCATTGCGCTCTTAAGCATGGTGAGCAGTCCGCTTTCCGCACAGGACAATGGCGGTAAACTCAGTACAGAACCCGCTGTCCTTTCGGTGCCGCTCGATACATGGGCGGTTCAGCTTGCGCCGGGTGCCGATGCAAATGCGGTTGCTGCACGGCTAGGAGGCATCAATTTGGGGGGTGTCGCTGGATTACCGGGTATTTATGTCATTCAAATTCCGGGTTCCGGTGTATACACTCAAGGGGTTACCCAGCGTGATTTCAGCAGCGCAGTCGCGCAAAGCGCCGCCTATGGAGAAGCCAGTGCCCTAACGGTGAACGCGCTGCGTGCCACGCCTGAAATCGTTTCGTTCCAGCAGCAAATCGCGCGCGCGGTTGGGTTAGATGTGCCGACTGATCCGCAGTACCCGAATCAATGGCATTTGACCAACACGGGACAAACGGGCGGCACGCCGGGCGAAGATGCTAACGTTGTCGCCGCGTGGAATATGGGGATCGATGGTTCGGCGGATATTGGGCAAGATGCGCCCGTCGTCGGTGTTGTCGATGAAGGTGTCGCGGGAACGCATCCTGATCTCATCAATAATTATCGTTCCGACATCGACTACAATTTTGACAGCAATATTCCCGATGGTTCGCCCCCCAGCGGCGCTAATCCACACGGCACATCCGTCGCAGGGATTGCTGCCGCCGATGACGATGGCGCGAAATGCGGTGTCGGCGCGGCGTACAACGCACAGGTGACGGGGTTGGTGTCGATCACCACCACTGCATCGGACACGATCATCGCCAACACCTTCGGGTGGGAAAACGATGATATCGACATTTACAATAACTCGTGGGGTTATCTCGAAACCGTCACTCCGCTCCAACCGCTCACAGCGGCGGCGCTCGCTAACGCGGCGGCGACTGGACGCGGCGGTTTGGGCAACATCTTCACGTTCTCCGCGGGTAACGACGGTGATGCGGAAGATGCCAGCCTCGCGGGTCTGCGGACCACGCGCTTTGGCATTATGGTGGGTGCGACTGACCACAATGGTCTGCGTTCATACTACAGCCAGCGCGGCCCGATCCTGATCAACACAGGCAGCAACAACGAAACTGTGGGCACGACCACAACCGACTTGATCGGCGCGAACGGTTACAACGGTTTGGCTGACCAAGACTGCACCAACCAGTTCGGCGGCACGTCATCGGCTGCGCCGCTGGCTGCGGGTATCATCGCGCTCATGCTCGATGCTAACCCCAACCTGACGTATCGTGACGTGGCGCACATCCTCGTTCGCACGGCGGAAATGAACGACCCCGCTAATCCGGATTGGTTCTACAACGCAGCGGGCTTCCACGTCCATCGCCATTACTACGGCTTCGGGCGTGCAAACGCGGGCGATGCCGTTGCGCTCTCGCTGGTATGGGTCAATGTCCCCGCGCTGCAAAGCACGGCGGTACCGCTTGTCCCCACTTCGGTTACCATCCCCGACGCTGATCCGAACGGCATAACGCAAAACTTCAACGTCGTGTCACCGATCACCAGCCTTGAACACGTCGAAATTCCCATCGACCTGACACATCCGTATCGTGGTGACCTGCGGATTACGCTTACCTCGCCGTCCGGTACGACGGTCATGCTGCTGCGTGAAACCAACACCGACAGCGGCGACGATCTAACCTACACATTCACTACGCCGCACTTTTGGGGCGAAAACCCCAACGGGACTTGGACACTCCGTGTCGCGGACATCTTCGCGGTTGATACCGGGACGTTTGAAGGCGCTGGCATCACCGTCTACGGAACAGGCAGCTTCGCCGCGCCCACGCCAACCGCCACGCCCACCAATACGCCGGGGCCGTCACCCACGCCCACCAACACACCTGTTCCTGTGGCTGTGGTCATCCCTAGCAGCGGTTCGGCGACACCATATCCATACATCATCCCAGTATCCGGTTACATCGGCAACACGACTGACGTGAACCTCGTCCTGACGGGCGTATCGCACACCTACCCCGATGACATCGATATGTACCTCGAAAGCCCGACAGGCGACAGGGTCATGATCATGTCGGATGCGTGCGGTGGCACGGATCTTGTCAACATCAACCTGATATTCGACCAAGCGGCGGCTGGCACGTTAACCACGAATGGTCCATGCGCCAGCGGCACATATGACCCGGTCAACTATGTGGGTGAAGACGATACCTTCCCCAAACCTGCCAACCTGACGGGCATCACGACCACGCTCGACACGTTCAACGGCGACAGCCCGAACGGTGATTGGAAACTGTGGGTTGTCGATAATTATGCGGGTGACGCGGGCAGCATTTTAAGTGTGACGCTGCAAATTACTACCGACGGCACCCCCCCGACGAACACGCCGACGGATACGCCAACAGTGACGGGTACGCCGCCGACGAATACGCCAACCAACACACCGACCAACACGCCTGTCCAAACAGTCTTCAGCGGTCAATTGGACACCTGCGATCCGACGTACAATCGTCCGTCCAGCACAAGCAGTCTGTCCTCTATTGGCACGAACGTGTACTACGAATGGCAGCAGTTCACGGTGTCGTCAACCGGCGCGTACACATTGGAAATGATCAGCTCGACGTTTGGGGATGGTGACGGTAACGCCAGCATCTACAATGGTTCGTTCAACCCGGCTTCGCCGCTGACAAACATTCTGTACTACGACGATGACAGCGGCGCGGGCTTCCTGCCGATGTTCAATGGTGTGACGCTGAATACGGGCACGACCTACACGCTGGTTTCGACGACGTTCACCAACGGTGTTACGGGTCAGTACACATGGAATCTGACGGGTGTAGGTACGTACACGCTGGGCGCGAACAGCATCACGCTTGGCTGCCCGACAGCGACACCCACCGATACCATGACGAGTACACCCACCGCCCCACCGACGGATACGCCGACGGCTACGGACACAGGCGCGCCGCCGACGGATACGCCGACGAGTACACCCACCGACCCATCGACGGATACGCCGACACCGACGGACACGACTTCCGCGCCGACTGCCACCAACACCGCGACCAACACGGCAACCAGCACCACGCCGCCCACCTACTGCATCGTCGTCAGCCGTACGTTGATCAACATCAGCGAAGGGGGGACGAGCGCCGTCTACAACGTCCGCTTGAGTTCGCCGCCCGCCCCGGGTGAAATCGTCACTATCACGCCGTTCTACGACTCCAGCCAGATTACGGTCAGCCCAGCGAGCCGTAACCTGAACTTGGCTAACTGGAACACGGGACGCAATTTCACGATTACGGCAGTCAATGATCTCGTTGTCGAGCCGCCGGTGATCGCCACCTACATCACGCATACCGCGTCGAGCAATATTGGTGGGTCGCCGTTCAATGGCGTGGGCGGGTGCATCCAGCACATGCTCATCAACGTGACCGACAACGACACCGCCCCGACAGCCACGGATACGGCAACGGCTACCGCGACGGACACGGCAACCCCCACCGACACGGCAACGCCCACTGCGACGGACACGTTAACTCCGACCCCGACGAACACACCGGTCTTGGCGGGGATCATCGTCAGCACATCGCATTTCAACCTGAGCGAAGGCGGCAGCGGCTACACGTTCAACGTCAAGCTGCAATACGCCCCGCTTCCGGGTGAAACGGTCACGATTTCAGCGTTCAGCAGCGATGGCACGCAGTTCACGCTTTCGCCCGCCAGCCGCCAGCTCAACCTGTCGAACTGGAACACGGGACGCAACTTCACGGCAACCGCTGTGGATGATGCGCTGGTCGATGGTCTATACAACGGGACAATCACGTTCGCGGTGACGAGCAATAATATGGCTTCGCCGTACTTCGGGTTCATCCCCTCGAACGTTGTCACCGTCAACGTCGCTGACAACGACTAAGCACCATCGTTAACGAGAAAACGGGGAAGGATCGCGCGATCCTTCCCCGTTTTTGTTCGCAATTTCCACCCATACGCTCGATGCATCACCGTGATCGAGCCGCATCCTCAACGCCTAATAAAACGGGATCGCTTTTGCCCTATCGCTTACGGACACAATCGGCATCAGTTTCACCGTTATTCCCTTGCCAAACAATCCACGTTCCTCTTACAGGATGGCATTAGACCAAAATGTGATGCTTGGTAGTGGGCGGTTCACGCCGCATGTGGCAGAATAGGCGTGCATAGTCGTCACTAATGGGCTGACCTATGACTGTTCTCGCAAGCGTTCAACATATTCCCGTCAACGGTATCGAAATCGCCTACTATTCGTGGCTGCAAACGATTCTGCTCGACTCCCCGCCGCCGACCACGTTTTTCGCTCATGCGACAGGCTTTCATGCTCGCTGTTGGGATCAAGTGGTGGGGCATTTGCCATTACGCCGCTGTTATGCGATTGATTCGCGGGGGCATGGGCAAAGCAGTAAACCTCCCCCGTCCGAACCGTATGCGTGGCGCAATTTTGGTGAGGATATTGCCGCTGTCGGGCGGGCACAAGGATGGGATAACATGACCGCTGTTGGACATTCCAACGGCGGACACGCGATCACGCTGGCGGCAGCGCTCAATCCCGGCATGTTCGCGCGGTTGATCTTGATTGATCCGGTGATTATGCCCCCCGAATGGTATGGCGATGCGCCCATGCAGGGCGAACACTACGCCGCCAAACGGCGTGCCGATTGGGAATCGCCTGACGAGATGTTCAACCGCTTTAAAGATCGGCTGCCGTTCAGCCTGTGGAATCCTCTGGTGCTGCGCGATTACTGCGCGCACGGATTGGTCGCCAAACCGGATGGCGGCTATACGCTGGCATGTCCGCCCGCCATCGAAGCCAGCATCTACCAGCAGTCGATTATGGGGAACATTTACGCGGAAATCGCCAAAGTGGATATTCCCGTGCTGGTCATTCGCTTGGGGGATCGCATGGCGAAAGGAACAGATGATATGATCGGTTCGCCCACTGCGCCCGATCTCGCGTCCAAGTTCATGCGCGGCGTAGACATGCATTTACCGGAATATACCCATTTTGGTCCAATGCAAGACCCGGAACGATTCGCGCGCATCATCATCGACTTTGAGGCGCGCACCAAATAGTGATTTACAGCTCATCTCAAGTAAGATGAGGTTCACGTCAGAAGGGACACCACACACCACATCATGCCATTCATCGTCATATTCATTTTCGGCGCGGTTATCATCGGCGCGGGGGCGATGCTTGCTCCAGCTTGGCACACAATTCAACCGCGCATAGGACTCACGGCGGCATTCGCGCTCGCGCTCGTCATGGGGGGCGCGGTCTTTTGGGCAATGCTGTTCGGCTGGAATACGCTCGTCGTCGATTATCTCTTGTTCGCGCTCGTCACAGCGATCTTTTTGTTCGGCACGTTGAGCTACGGGCAAAAGCGCGCCGAAGCGCGCGGCGAAGAACTCGCGGACAAGGATCAAGGCTGGCATGGACCGCGCGATCTGCTGTTGTTCGGCGTGGCGGCATTGATCTTCGTTATTCCCGCACTCGTACTGCCCGTGCCGCTCGATACCGACGCGCAAGGCTTCGGCTATTTGGGCTTGATGGCACGTTTGGGCGGCGACTTTCGCTCGCTGGCTCCATTTCAGCCCGAAGTCACGTATCTTTACGCCCCCGGTTTCAGCGCGATCACGGCGTATATCAGCCAGCAGTTGAGTCAGGGATTGCACACCGTACAAATTGGCATCGGCGCGGTGCTGTCGCTGCTGCTGGTGATGGTCGCCTACGATTTCGGCGCGGAATTGGGCATCAACGGCTTAAGCCGCGATGGAATCCCTGACAAACGGTTGGGGCGCGCGATGGCGCTGGTGATGCTGTTTGGCATGGGGTTGTTTCTCACGTTTATGGACTCGCATTACACGACGCTGTTGGCGCTCAATTTCGCGCTGGCGTTCTTAACTTTCATGCTGCGCTATCTACGCGATGGTATGCTCCCCGACTTGATCGCTGCCGGGCTTACGCTTGGCGCAACGGTGTTGAGCCATCCTGATACCACGATCATTCTCGGTTTGGGGTATGTGCCATTCTTGCTGACCGTTTGGTTGGGCACCCCGCGCCCCGACGCGCGCCGCTGGCTGATTCTGCTCATCGGTGTGCCAGTCGTCGCCTTGATTGGCATCGCGCCGTGGCTGTTGCAAATGCGTGATTTGCTTAGATCGGATATTGTCTCGCCGTTTGAACGCAGCGCGGATCACTGGCGGGTGATGCTAACGTATCATTTGCCCGCGCTCCCGTTTGTGTTGATCGGCGCTGTCGTCGGGCTGCGCCGTCGTTCCCCGATGGCGATTCTCGCCATCGGGTGGCTCATTCTTGCGCTCGATTTTTCCACGCTTGGCATCCTTGAAAGCGTGTTCGGCGGCTTGCTTGCGCCTGTTTTTCGCTATGATTATCCGTTCAGTGTGGCGTGGCACGCGCCAATTATCCCCAATACCATTCTCGGCGGGATGGGTTTGCTCTGGCTGTGGGATCGCGTGGCTGAAAAACGCTTTGGCGCGGCGCTGCATCGTTACGCACCTGCCGCGCTCGGCGTGATCGCCGTTGTGATATTGGGCGCGGGTGTATTCAGCCAGCAGCTTGTGGAATTCAGCAAGGGGCGCGTGGGATTCTACGGCGCGTTCTCGTCACATGCCGATGTTCAGGCGATGTTGTGGCTCAAAAACAACGCGCCCGCCGATGCCCGTGTCCTCAATCACCCCGCTCCCCATGAAGCTGATTGGGTTCCCGTGATCAGCGAACGCGAGAGCGTGTATTTCCGCCCGCAGCCGTTCTTCAGAGGAATGGAGCAAGTCGAAGCTGAACAGGCGGCGCTGGCTGCTTTTTGGTCAAATCCCGCTGATCCCGCCAACGCCGATCTGCTCCGCGATGCCGGAATCGACTACGTGATTGTGCCGCAAATCGTGACCAATCCCGCCAGCATTAGCGGGATGTTCCGCTGGCGCGAACCGTTCACCGCCGACTACCCGATGGAGTCGAGCGTCAGCGATGCGCCCTATCTCGAACTCGTATTTGACGCGGACGGCGCGCAAGTGTATCAATTGATCAGTCGGTAATACTGCGGGGTGGGTGAAGCTTCATGGCGACATTGGTGACGGGCGGTACAGGTTTTATCGGGCGCGAAATCGTGCGGATGTTGGTCACGCGCGGTGAGCATCCCATCGTCTTTCATCGCAGCAAATCCGCGTCCTGCTGGCTAGTCCGTTGAATTGTGAAGGATGACGAATGCCCGACGAAGCGCGCCCGCCGCAGTACGGGAATGAGGATGACGCGGAATTCCGCGAGTGGCTGAAAAATCGAAAACCCGCTGGTGAAGAAGTCGCGCCATCCGTCACATTTATGGAGATGATGCGCCAAGCCGCGATGAAGAACGAATCGGCTCGCGCTCAAAATCGAACCGGTGACGATCTCGACAGCGCGGCGGATTGGACACCATCGATCACGCCATCTTCCCTCCCAACGTTTGAGGACGGTCAACAGGCGGCGGTGCTTCCCGATTCCGCCAAACTGCCCGATTCCGGCGCAATAGATGACGCGCTCGACGAAACCCGCCGCCGCCGACAGCTTTATCGTCAGCGGCGCGGCGACTCCCAATCAACCCCTGAACCCGCGGCGCTGACCGAACCACCCACCGCCGCACCCGAATCTTCATCGCAGCCGCCCGCCGCTGTAGGGGCGACACATGCGTCGTCCGAAGGGGATACGACAGACAGCGCACAAGTCGAAACAGCCTCTCCACCCCCCGCGAAACCTGCCGCGCCGAATTCAGCACAGGCGCGCATGGCAGCCATCCAGCGGCGGCGATCCCGCGCGCGGGCACACAGCGCGGGCGTGGTCAGCGGATTCATTCGTTCGTTCATTCTTGTATTCGCGGCAGCGGGCTTGATGGCGACCATGCTCACGTGGTTCACCCCGCCGCGTTCGATCCGCGAATCGGTCAGCCAGCAGTTGAGCATCGTGCTGGAAACCGAAGCCGCCACTTTTGTGCCGACTCAAACGCCTGTGCGTTTGATGGCGGGCGCGATTGGTCGGCGCGTGGGCATTGTCGCGGGGCACAGTGGACCGCAGAATGATCCCGGCGCGGTTTGCCCGGATGGATTAACTGAAGCCAGTGTCAACATGAATGTCGCGCAGTTGGTCGTAGCGGAACTGCAAAACATCGGCTACACCGTCGATCTGCTCGAAGAATTCGACGCGCGCTTGAACAACTATCAAGCGGCGGCATTGGTGAGCATCCACGCCAACACCTGTCAAGATTACGGCGAGCGCGTCAGCGGCTTCTTGATCTCGGCGGCGGCGGCGCGCATCACCGCGCGCAGTGTGGACGATCTGTTGGTAGAATGCATAGCGCGTTCCTATCAAATGCAGACGGAACTCGCCCGCCGCCCCGGTGTTACCGTCGATATGACCGACTACCACACCTTCCGCGAGATTCACCCGCAAACCCCCGCCGCGATCATCGAATTGGGCTTTTTGCGCGGTGACCGTGAACTGCTGACCGAACGCCCCGACTTGATGGCGCGCGGCATCACCGACGGTGTGTTGTGCTTCTTGCAGCCCGCGGGGCGCGCCACATCAACCGCGCCGCTGCCCACCCCCACCGCCACGGCGACTATCCAGCCACCGTAGGGGCGGAGAAACGAGTTTCTCACGAGCCGCCTCTACGGGTATCTACCCCCACTACGCACACACAAATTATCGATAATTTCTAACACAATTTCGCGCAATCTGAGCGAAAAACCATTGCAGACCATCCCCACACCATGCAATTTGCTACAATATCGCCTCAATATGTTCGCGTTAAAGGTCGTAGTAAATGAAAAAAGAACTGGTGCTGTATTCACGGACAACGGGATGCCCGTTTATTACGATTGCCAAGCGTGTGCTGCGCGATTACGCCTTGCCGTACCGTGAAGTATTCATTGATAAGGACGAGCTGTACAAGAAGCGCGTGTTGGATTGGACAGGATTTTTGTCTGTGCCGACGATCATTGTCGCTCATGAAGGGGAAGACTTACCTTTTGAGCCGTTTGAGCCGCTGGAAAGCGGACGCAGCCCACGGGGAATTGATCGCGGCAGCATGATCACCGAGCCGAACCTCGAAGAATTTGCTCAATGGCTGCTCAAGCACGGTTTCATCAGCGAAATCGTGACGGATTAGCAGCTTCTTACAACGGGAGATTTTTTTATGACAACATTTCCACGCGGTGTACCTGAAGCACAGGGCGTTTCGTCGCGCGCGATTCTCGCGCTGGTTGAAGCGTTTGACCGTGAAGTGACCGCGGTACACAGTTTGATGCTCGTTCGGCACGGCATTGTCATCGCTGAAGGTTGGTGGAAGCCGTACCGCGCAACTGATCCGCATGTTTTGTTTTCGTTGAGCAAGAGTTTCACATCCACCGCCATCGGGCTGCTCGTTCATGAAGGGCGGCTTTCGATTGACGATCCAATTCTGAAATTCTTCCCGAAAGACGCGCCGCCCAATCCGAGTCCGGCGCTCCAAGCGATGAAAGTGCGTCACCTGCTTGCCATGTCCACCGGGCACACCACCGAACCCGCCATCCCCAATGGAAACGCAGTCACATGGGTGCAGGCGTTTTTGCGCGCCCCTGTTGACCATATGCCGGGAACGCATTTTCTCTATAACAGCATCGCGACCTACATGCTGTCAGCAGTCGTGCAAACAGTGACGGGCGAATGTCTCACCGACTATTTGCAACCGCGCCTGTTCACGCCCTTAGGGATCAAGTCGCCTTTTTGGGAAAAATCACCGCAGAGAATCGACACCGGCGGTTGGGGCTTGATGCTTACTACTGAGCAAATTGCTGCATTTGGGCAGTTGTATTTACAAAAAGGTGTGTGGAACGGCAAGCAGGTGATCCCCGAAGCATGGATAGACATCGCCACCAGCATCCACACCGATAATTCCACCAACGAAAGCATCGACTGGCAGCAGGGGTACGGATTCCAGTTCTGGCGCTGCCGACACAATGCCTATCGCGGCGATGGCGCGTTCGGGCAGTACTGCATCATCATGCCGGATCAAGATGCCGTACTCGTGATCACAGGCGGCTTGGACAATATGCAGCATCCGCTGAATCTCGTCTGGGAACATCTGCTGCCCGCCTTCCAGCCCGATTCGCTCCCCGCCGATTCGCAGGCGCACGCCGCGCTCACGGATAAGCTCGCCAATTTGCAGATTCCCCCCATAACAGGCGCATCGACCAACACGACAACGGCGCGTGTGTCCGGGCGATCCTATACGCTCGAAAATAACCTTGACGAGATCAGCGCGATTTGCTTCAACTTTGGTGAAAAAGAAACAACCGTCACGCTGACCATGCCGCGCGGCGATCAAACCCTGCGGGTTGGGCACGGCACATGGATCACGAATTCTGCCCGTTGGATGCCACTCGATGAATCGATGCGTACCGATCCCCGCTATTTTGCTCAAGTATGGCAAGTCGCTGCCAGCGGCGCGTGGACGGACGATCACACATTTGTCATCAAAACATGGTGGACGGAAACGCCGTTTGAGCGCACGATCACGTGCAAATTTAGTGGGGATGGCGTAACGATTGATCAAAAGGGGAATGTCGGGTTTGGTCCGCTGCGCGCCCCAACCATTCGCGGGAAGTGACCCGTACAAAATCGGCTAGGCAAACAAATCGACACCGATTATAATGCTGTCATCACGCCACTGGAGAGGTCGCATAGTGGTCTAGTGCGCTCGCTTGGAAAGCGAGTAAAGGGAAACCTTTCGCGGGTTCGAATCCCGCCCTCTCCGATAATCAAAAAAGCGGCACAGTCATTTAATCGACTGTACCGCTTTTTTTAATGCGAGAGTTGCCCGTCACACAGCTAGAAGAACAGCTTCGCCAGCTTCAACGCGCCTTGATTCCACGGGACGCGGTGCGACACGCCGGACTGTCCCTCAAACGACTTGAGGTTGTCCAGATACCACTGGTAATTGCGAATCAGCGCGTCTTTGTTGCTGTACTTGGGCGCATAGCCAAGCACTTTTTCGGCTTTCTCAATCGAAACGAACGAGTCTTTGCCCGCCGTTTCGTACACCCACGCATACAGCGGCGAGAGCTTGAGCGCCTCCAACACTTTCAGCGCCAGAATCACCGGTCCTTCGGGGAACGGCACGATCTTCTTGCCGAAGCCCGCGAAATCCAACACCGCTTGATAATCTTCGCGCATGGTGGTGAATTCCTTCGCCCCAATGTTGAACGTGTCGTTGACCTTCTCTGCGTCAAGCGTGGCGCACAGGTAGATCGCTTCGCACAGGTCTTCCACGTCCAGCAGTTGATAGCGGTTTTTGCCGCTGCCAATCATCGGGAAGCCGCGCCCATCTTTCGCCCAGTCGTAGAACAGCGCGAACACGCCGAGCCGTTCCGGTCCAATGAACGATTTAGGACGAATCACGGGGATAATCATCCCCTGCTTGCGGAATTCGGCGCACACTTCTTCGGCTTGAATTTTCGCCTTGCCATACGGCCCCACCCCGCTTACGGGATCGGTTTCGTACAGCGGATGATGATCCGGTACGCCGTATACCGCCGTTGATGAGATGTGGATCACGCGCTCGACATTGTGATCTTTGGCGCTTGAAAGCACAGTGCGTGTACCGTCAATGTCTGTTGAGAAAATGTCCGCTTCGGAATACAGGGGGAGCGCCGCTGCCGTATGCACCACAATGTCGATGCCCTGCATGGCTTTGTCTACGTCGGCGCGGTTGCGAATGTCACCCTTGACGATGGTCACGCGGTCACGTTCGGGGTAGTCGAAGTCGGCAATATCGAGTGAGGTGACACGATGCCCGCGCGCCAGTAAATACCGCGCGAGATTGATCCCCAGAAAACCAGCGCCCCCGGTGATCAGATACGATTTGGATTGGGTCATGCTGCGGTTGTTCCTAGCTCATAGATGGGAGATATGAATACTGTCCCATTATACACACAGCATTCGCAGACTTCTGGTAACGTTTTGTGAATTGTGTAGGGGCGCATGGATTGCGCCCGCGAATGCCTCTTAAGACGGAATCCGCGTCATCGCGCGCACAGCATAGCGCACCGTGCCATCTGGCACTTGCACATCGATCACATCGCCGAGCCGGCATCCCAAGAGCGCGCGCCCTACAGGCGATTCAGCAGATACGCCGGTAACGCTGCTATCTTGATTATCACGTGCCGCGAACGCGACTTCCTCACTGTCGAGAATGTCAAACACCGCGTCCGTTCCCTCACGAACATCGCGCACCGTCACGCGGTCACCCACGTTGACGCGCTCCGGGTCGGGGTCTTCGCCGCTGATTTCTGCATAGCGCAAAATTTTTTCTAACTGCCCAATACGCTCATCCAGCCAATCGCGCATCGCGCGCGCCTCAAAAACCGCGCCTTCTTCGGGTTCCATTTCGCCCGCGTCCCCTTGCACATCGAGACGCTCCGTTTCTTGTTCGGCGCGGCGCGCGCGGTACTCCGCGAGTTCTTCTTGCAAGCGGTCAAATCCCGCCTGAGTTAAGATATAATGAGGCTGTTGTGTCATGGCTTCACCACAATGCTTACCATTTTCGTTACGCCATTATAGCGCGATTTTATCTCTAAAAGGACACACCCCCGCCTCATGAATCCAGAAGCCGAAATCCTGCTGCGCGACTGCGAAGACCACTTCGGGCTTGGCGATTTCGCGGCGATTCTCGAACGCTGCGAACCACTGCTGGCAAGCGACGATCCCGACCTCAAGCTGATCGCGCATCTGGGCATGGTCGAAGGTTTGTTTGGCATGGGGCGCTTTGAAGAAAGCCGAACGTTTTTACAAACGGCGTTCGAGATGCAGGAAACCGCTTCACCGGAAGCCGCCGTCGAAGCGATGTGCGCGTATGCGGCGAATCTTCGCACTCGCTATTCATATGTAGTGGAAGCGGAAAAACTGTATGAGCAGGCGCGTATGACCGCATTGGGCGCGAAATACAAGCGCGGCTACGCGCTGGCGACTGTCGGCGCGGGCGCGATCATGGCGATGCTCAAGCCGGGTGGACAAGCCGTGCGTTTGCTTGAATTGGGGCGCGATGAAGCGCGGCGAGACCGCGCCATCAACGCTGAACTGCTCGCGTGGAACGAACTTGGCGTATACTACCAAGCGCATCGAAAAATCTCGCAAGCAGAAGAAGCCTTTCAAACCCTAATCAAGCGGGCGCAGTTATTCAACCGCCGCCCGTTAGAGCTGATCGGCTTGTCGAATCTTGGCTATACAATGGCGCTAAACGGGGGATTCCGCGCGTTTGAGCAGACCATCGCTTACTGCGAAGACGCTGTCCGTATGGCGCAAGACTTGCACTATGTCTACGGCGAAATGGCGGCGCTGCGTTCACTGGGGATGGCGCTCGAACTCAGCGATCCTGCCCGCGCTGTCGAGCCGTTCGAGCGCGTGTTATCGCTGGCGCGGCAGTTCGATTACAAGTTCTTGGTCGCGGAAATGTCGGGGAAACTCGCGCACATCGCCGTGACCACGAAAGATTATGCCCGCGTCCAAACCTATCTCGATGACATGCTGCTCATCCACGCGGATACCCTGCGCGGCGATGTGAAAGACTATTCGGCGGCGTTCACGCTCCAGCAAATCGCCCGCTTGTATCGCGCGTTAGGCGACTTTCACCACAGCGCGGTCTACTGGCGGCGCTCGTTCGATATCATGCGCCAGTTTGGCTACAACAACCCAATTAAATTGGGGATCGCTTATCTGTCGCTGGTGTTTTACGAACTGGCGGATTTCATCAGCACGCTGACGGGCGCGAAAGCGCGGCGCAAAAGCAAGCAGCAAACTTAATCCTGCAACTTCATTTGCGTACACATCGACGCAGAACAGCGAATAACCCTTCTCATGTGCGGCATCTTCGGGCATTACACGACAGCACCTGCGAACGAAGCGCTGATCTATCGCATGGCACAGGCACTTGCCCATCGCGGACCAGACGGCGCGAGTTTCTACACCACCGATCATTTTTCGTTTGGCGCGGGGCGCTTGGCAATCATCGACCTCGCCGCGCCGCCGGGGATCGTCTACAACGAAGACCGCATGATCGCCGTATCCTACAATGGCGAAATTTACAATTACAAGCCGCTCCGCGCTGAACTCGAAGCACATGGGCATGTCTTCCGCACCAAAACCGACACCGAAGTGATCGTTCACGGCTATGAACAATGGGGCGATGCTGTGCTGGATCGCTTGCGCGGGATGTTCGCGCTGTGCGTCTGGGATGAATCCAACCAGCGGGCATTACTCGCCCGTGATCGCTTGGGCGAAAAACCGCTCTATTACACGACGCTGGCGCACGACGGACAAATCACCGAAGTGCTGTTCGCCAGCGAAGCCAAAGCCCTATTTGAGCATCCCAACGTGCCGCGCGCGGTCAGCCTATCCAGTTTGGCGAAATTTATGGTGCTTGGCTATGTCGATCCGTCGAACACGATGTTTAACAACATCTTTAAACTTGCGCCGGGTGAACGCATGATAGTCATGCGCGACGATGACGGATGCTTGCACGTCGAAACGGGCATGTTCTGGCAGCCCACGCTCGATTTTAAGAGCACGCCGCCGTATGAAATGTCCGTCAAGCAGGTGCGCGATGCCGTCGATCAAGCGGTTGAAATGCAAATGATGAGCGATGTGCCGATTGGCGCGTTTCTCAGCGGCGGCGTGGATTCGAGCGCGGTGGTCGGCTTAATGCGCCGCCACACGAATGAAAAAGTCCGCACTTTTACCGTCGGGTTCGATGTGCCAGCGGGCAGCAAAGACGATACCAAATTCAACGTCGATGTGCGTTACGCGAATGAAGTGGCGAAGATCTTCGGCACACAGCAGCATGTGATTTTGCTCAAGCAAAGCGAAGCCTTGAGCGATTTACTCCCCTATTTGATCTACGGCATAGACGACTTGATCGCTATGCCGACGATTGTGCAAACAGCGTTCGTCGCGGCGCTGGCGCGGACGAACAATGTCCCCGTGCTGCTCAACGGCGAAGCCAGCGATGAATTGTTTATGGGCTACAACCACTACCGCGCCGATCAAACGTTGGGGCGGTACTTGGCGATTCCCGCCCTACTGCGCGCACATGTGCTTGATCCGGCGCTGGCGGCGCTTCCTATCGAAGCAGCGCGGACATTGGCGCGGAAATCGCGCGCGGTAACGGTAAACAGCGGTCAGCAGGGCGCACAAATCGCAGATGTGCGCCGCTATCTCGAATGGGGGAGAGTGATTTCGCCCGCCGACTTTGAAAAACTGCTCAATTCTGCGTCGGACTACGGCAAACGACGCGAAGAAACACAATCCCACACTGGAAGTTATACCCAGTTTTGGATCGAAAATGCCTTAAATGCTCACTTGCAGCATCCTGCTATCAAGCAGCGACCCTACACCGAACGCATGGCGTACACCAATCTCAAGTTATATGTGGGCGAAAACAGCAACATGCGTATGGACAAAATGGCGATGGCGATGTCCATCGAAGCGCGCGCTCCGTTGGAAGATTACCGCCTTGCCGAACTCGCGCTCTCGATTCCACAGGCGTATAAACTGCGATCTGGTGATTTCAAGCGAGTGTTCAAAGACGCGATGCGCGACGTAATCCCCGACCTTGTGTTGAAGCGCCCCAAATGGGGATTCAATCCGCCCACGTCCGAATGGCTGCGTACCGCGTTCAAGCCGCTGATCGCCCGCTTTTTAAGCCGCGAATATGTCGAATCCGTTGGCATTTTCGACGCGGACAAAGTGCAAGACCTCATCTACCGCCACATCGACAAGCGCGAATATTTCATGTGGGAACTGTGGACGCTGCTCACGTTTCACATTTGGCACGCGCTCTACATTGACCAGTCTTTTGCGCTGGCGGGCAAACTTTCCGCGTCTATGTTGGTCGATCCCGCATATTCGACGGTGCAGGTGACGTGATGTAATCGTAGGGGCGACATACACGCACAATGCCTTTTGCCCGTCCACACAATCAGGACTATAATTTCGTTTGCATCCTCATACTTAGGAGAAACCCCAAATGGTCAACGGCTTGATGTCGCGTCGGCGTGCCCGTTTCTTCTTATCGGTGGCGATTGTGACGGCTGTTCTCGTCGCATCGTTATTCGCTGTGATGCCCACATTTGCGGGAATCTGTTCAGCGCCGGGCGGTGAGGAATACCGCGTTCGTTGGGGCGATACTCTCTCTCACATTGTCAGCCTCTATCATCAAGTCGAACCCAATCTCACCATTTCGGATATTCTCGCGATGCCCGAAAACAGCGACATCACCGACCCCAATCTCATTCGACCCGGACAGCGCATTTGCATCCCAACCGCGCAAATCACATGGGGAAGCATCTGCCACGATGTTGTGTGGGGAGACACGCTTTCCGGCTATGCCGCCTTCACCGGCATTTCCCTGCGCGACATCATGATGAACGCCAAAATCGCCAATCCCGATTGGATTTTTGCCGGAGAAACGATTGTCCTGCCACCGCCCGGCACGGCGAACTGCTAAACGCTGGTTAAACCAACGTCACCCCCACGATCTTGCGTGTCAACGACGCTGTACGCTCCCCTCTCTGTTAACGGAGAGGAGCAGGGGGTGAGGGCAAAAAAGGCAGAATCCATCTGTGCGTAGGTAGAAACCGCTTTATGCGAATACTTGTCATCAATCCCGCCCTGCTGCGCCTTAACTCACTCGGCGCGGACGAACAAGATCGCCTTGCGTGTGTCGAACGCTTGCGCGTGCTTGATCATGTCGATGGCGTGCATTTGCTCACGGGAATCATGCCTTATCAAACCCGCGCTGACGTGGAAGCGTTTTACATCACGCGCGGGCTTCACCCCGACCAATTCACGCTGATCGACGTTCCCGCCCCGCGCTTTGATTCCGCGCGCATCCAAGCGATGCTGCGTTCACCCGCCGCGCTCGATGGCATGGCGTGGGAGTACGGTCAGCCCGCCGTGATCCGTTGCGTAGACGACGCAATCCGCACCTACCAACCGTCGCTCGTTTGGTGTCACGGCAGTTATCTCGCCTTCGCCGCCGCGCAAGCGAAATCACGCGGTCTGCCTGTTGTCATTCGTTCGGTTAACTACGAGCCGCTTCAGTTGTTCGCGGAAAACGATACGTCGCTCATCAGCCGCGTGAAGCACATCGCCAAACAGCGCGTCGAAAAACTCGCTGTGCAAACGGGCATCCTTGCCGCAATCACCCCCGATGAAAAAGCGATCTATCAGCGGCTTGCGCCGTCAGCTCGTGTGAAACTGCTCCCGCTGCAATCGCTCCCCGCTGTGCTGCGATCCGCGCGCAAAGCATACATCCGCACACCGATCAAGTTATTTTTCATGGGCGCGAGTTACAATGTCGCGCACAATCGCGCCGCCGTGCGCTTCATCGTCGAGCAAGTGATTCCGGGCTTGCGCCAAGCGGCAGCGGGCGAATTTGAGACGCATATCTTGGGCGCGAAAGTGCCAGATGATCTGCGCGCCTTCGCCGCCGCAGATGTGATTTTTCCCGGCTACGTCCCCGATCTGGATGCCTACTTGGAGGACATGGACATCGCGCTTGTCCCATGGATTGCGGGCGTAGGGATGCAGCAAAAAGTCTTTGAGCCGTTATGCCGCGCCTTCCCAACGGTGACGCATCCGCGCGCGCTGGCGGGATACGCATTCACATCGGGCGATCACGTCCTCACCGCCGACGATGCGGTGGGCTATGTCGATCATCTGCTGGCGCTGTGTGAACCTGCGCTGCGCGAACGCTTATCAGCACGGGCAGCAGAACAGGCGGCGGCGCTCTTTTCCCCCGCCGCGCTCGATGCCCACGTCCGCGACATCCTCACCACCGCCACCCAACATCATCCGTAGGGGCGGACGGACCAAGTTCCGTTCGTGATGCGTCCGCTTCGTGATGCGTCCGCTTCGTGATGCGTCCGCCCCCAAGTCTTAACGTTTGTGTAGACAATCCAAAAAAGATGCGGATAATCCCATACGCTGTGTAGAAGATAGACGAAAATTTCTGTTAGAAAATACAACCTATTGGTATGTGAAAGGAGCAGTGCGGTCATTTTGCACAAAAACCGGCGCATGACCGCAGTTCACCCATGAAAATTCTCATTATTGGCGGTACCCGCAACATCGGGCATTTACTGGCATTGGAACTGCTTCAGCGGGGACATACCGTGAGCATCCTCAATCGCGGGCGCACACGCGACGATTTGCCTGAAGGGGTTGAACGTCTGCGCGCTGACCGTACCCAACCGGATCAGTTGGCGGCGGCGCTCGGCTCCCGTTCGTTCGATGTTGTGGTCGATAACGCCATGTATAAGGGCGAAGAAGCCGAAACCATCACCCGTTTGTTGAAAGGCCGCGTAGGACATTATCTCTTTTTAAGCACGGGTCAAGTCTATTTAGTGCGTGAAGGAGTTGAACGCCCCTTCAAAGAAAGCATGTACGAAGGGCGCTTGATGCCCGCGCCCAAGCCGGAAACTTACGGCTATGAAGAATGGCTCTACGGCATCGAAAAACGCAACGCCGAAAATCACCTGATCGCCGCGCACGAGCGTGATCAATTCCCGTTCACAACGCTCCGTTTGCCCATGGTCACAGGCGAACGCGATCATTTTGGACGTTTATATGGTTACATCTTGCGCCTCAAAGATGGCGGCCCCATTCTTGTGCCATCCACGCCCAACTATCCGCTGCGCCATGTCTACAGCGGCGATGTGGTGCGCGTACTGCTCCACTTGATCGAAAGCGGTGCGGGCAAGGGCAAAGTCTATAACATCTCTCAAGATGAAACCGTCACGCTCGATGAATTTTTGGAACTCATCGGCTCGATCATGGACGTGTCCCCGCAAATCGTGCGCGTCCGCCGCGATATGCTCGAAGCAAATGGTTTTGTCCCAGACTGCTCACCGTTCAGCGAACGCTGGATGAGCGAACTCGACAACACCTTAAGCAAAACCGAACTCGGCATCACGTACACACCGCTTCGGGAATACCTTACCCGCACGGTCAACCACTATCTCGACAACCCGCCGCCGACTCCGTTGGGATATGTCCGCCGCCCCGCCGAACTCAACTTCTATACACAGGTGATCGGTCAGGTCGAACAGCTCGAACCCTAACCATAGGCATTTATGAGGGCGGTTCATGAACCGCCCTTCGCCCTCACGTTATTGTTGTGCTTGCTATTCCATGATAGAATAGTCTCATGAATTCATTGACACCTGACGAAACAATTTTGGGGCTGTTGGCTTTACAAGCGCGGCACGGCTATGAACTGCTGGAGTGCTTTCGCAGCGCAGACCAGCTTGGGCGCGTGTGGAATTTGAGTACCAGCCAGATTTATGCCGTACTCAAGCGGCTGGAACGCGACAACTTGATCGTCGGGCATGAAGTTCCATCAGAAACCGCCCCAACGCGAACAGAATACACATTGACAAACAAAGGCGAAAAGCGCCTATACGCTTGGCTAAACGAGCCGCACCCTTCAGCCAGCATTCGCCGCGTTCGTGTCGAATTTCTCAGCCGCCTTTACATCGCGCGTATGTTGAATATTTCCACTATCGCAGTGGTGCGTCATCAACGCGAAGCGTGTCTCGCGGCACTTACACAGCTCATCGGTCAGCGCGCGCAAACTTCGCCGGGTATTGAATATCTGGCGCTGGAATTTCACATCAGCCAGCTAGAAGCCGTACTGCGTTGGATTGAACGTTGTGAACTTGTGCCGTCTGAACCGGACAAGACGTAAACGCCCGTTTAGGGAGATTCCGATTGATTAGACTTCGCCCGCTAATCATCTTCATATTCACTGTGTTTCTGTTGCCCGCTTGCGCCAGCACTCAAACGATACCGCCTACGTCCGCGCCAACGGTTGAAACTCTTTCCGCGAGTCCCGTCACGCTGACCGTCGCGGCAGCGGCGGATTTGACCCCTGCGTTTCAGGAGTTAGGGGGACTGTTTACAAATCAAACGGGTATCAGTGTGGTATTTACCTTCGGTTCAACGGGACAGCTAACACAGCAGATTGAGCAGGGCGCGCCTGTCGATGTGTTCGCGGCAGCCAATCGCTCCTATATAGATGAGTTGGACAGCGCCGGACTGCTCATAACCGATACCGTCGCCCTGTACGCACAGGGACGCATCACGCTGTGGACACGCGCCGACAGTCCCCTCACCTTCTCTAGGATTGATGATCTCACGCAAGATGGCGTGTCGCGGATCGCGATTGCCAATCCTGAACATGCCCCCTATGGAGTCGCGGCGCGCGAAGCGTTGGAATCGGCTGGATTGTGGGAAGCCGTACAGTCAAAACTCATCTTGGGTGAAAACATCGCCCAAACCATGCAGTATGCCGAAACAGGCAATGTCGATGTGGCGATTGTCGCGCTCTCACTCAGCATCGCCGCCGGAGATGAGGGTCGGTATGTCTTGATTCCGGCAGAATTACACAATCCGTTAGATCAAGCATTAGCGGTGATCGGCAGCACCGCGCATAAGGCAGAAGCGCGTCAGTTCGCGGCATTTGTCAACAGCCAAGCTGGGCGTGAAGTCATGCGCCGCTACGGATTCGTGCTGCCGGGGGAAGCACCGGTTGAATGAACTGGCAAGCATTTTGGCTCTCCCTCCAAGTCACCGGCACGGCAGTCGTCGGGATTCTCATCATCGGTTTGGCGCTGGCGGTGCTGCTGGCGCGCGTCTCGTTTCGCGGAAAACTTATTCTTGAGACGCTGATTTATCTGCCTTTAGTCCTGCCGCCCACCGTCGTCGGCTATTACCTGCTGTTCGTGCTTGGGCGCGGCAGTTTCCTCTTGGAACGGCTAAAAATCGACCTGCTGTTCACATGGCAGGCGGCGGCGTTCGCGTCCATGATTGTCGGGCTGCCGTTGATGGTGCAGACCGCGCGCGCAGCCTTTGAAGAAGTTGAGCCAGAAATCGAAGATGCGGCGCGGGTAGATGGCGCGGCGGAATGGCAGGTGTGGTGGCGTGTCACCTTACCCATCGCACGGCGCGGTATTCTAGCCGGATTGATCTTGAGCGCAGCGCGGGCATTGGGAGAATTCGGCGCGACCTTGATGGTCGCTGGCAGTATTCCGGGACGCACGCAAACCCTGCCGCTGGCAATTTACGATGCGGTGCAAGCTCGTCGTTATGATGACGCTCAACTAATGGTCGCTGTAATGACTTCACTGGCATTTACCGGGCTGTGGGTTGTCTATCATTTGGGAAACACCTCTCCAAAACGCGAGAAACGTCCCCGCAGCGCCGACCAACATCAATCATCCTAAGCCGACTGACTTGTCCCACCCGTAGATCGCGCCCGCCGCCGCAGTTCGCGTAACGTCAGCATCCCTGTAATCGTCACCGAACCAATGAACAAGCAGTTGATCATCCACCCACCCCCGACAGCCGCCGCTTGATCGCTCAAACCGGGTGTACTCAGCAGGATCGCCGCGCCAATTGGCAGCACCGTGATCAGCGGCACAATCTTGGCGAACAGCGCTGCCCCCATAATATCGAGCGCGCGGTACAGCGGACCAAACACCCCGCCCGCCGTCGTCAGCGCGCCGTAGAACGTCAGCGTGATCAGCGCCGGAACTGCCGGAATCCATTCTGGACCCAATACCCACGGGACAATCGCGGGGGATACCAACCCGACCACCCCGAAAAAGACCGCGCCGCCAATCGCCAATGCCGCCAAAATTCGTCCAAAATTGCGCCACAGCGCCGCGTAATCCCCCCGCCCTACCGCTTGCGGCACGACGGCTTGGAGATTGTCGAAGATCGCGGACATGAGGACTCCGGCTTGCACAATTGCGCTCAACGCGAAGTTCAAATACCCCACCGCCGCCGACCCGCTGACCAGCGCCGTGATCTGCGTCGGCAGTTGGATGTACAGCGTAGCGAGATTCTTGTCAATGGCGTTCGCCGCACCAAAGCGCAGATACTTTCGCACTGGCGCGCGCCACATATGACGGATCACGTCCGGCAGCGCCGGAAACGCCATTTCTTCCCCGTCGATGGCATCGCGCGCCCGCGAATACACGATGATCGCCATTATCAGCGTGCCATACGAGTAAATCAACCGCCCAATCAACAGGCTGATCGGTGTGGGCGAAATCACCGCCGCGCCAATCATGCACAGCGCCAGCGCCCCTTGATTGGCGATCAACAGCGCGGCAAGCGTACTCATGCGCCGCCGCGCGAGAAACGTCGTCGTCAGCATCCCGTACAGCGCGTCCGCGATGCTTGCCACCCCAAGTCCAGCCGCGATCAAGCCAATCTGCGGGTTGTCATACAGCGATGCCGCCACGCCCGCGCCCAATACGCCGATCAAGAGGGCGATGCTGACCTGCACAACCGTACTGACCTTGACGAAGAACGCCATCACATCCAGCACTTCTTCCGGCTGGCGCGCGCCAATCGCCAAGCCAAGCCGCGTATTCAGTGCCGTGCCGACTCCGGTGAGATCGAGCGTATGCCACAGCGCGAGAAACGATTCGGCAGTCGCGTACACGCCGAACGCTTCTGGCTGAAGCAGCCGCCACACCATCAGCGACGACAGCGCGCCTAAACCGATCACGCCGAACTTGCCTACTTGCAAGATCAGCGTGTCGCGCACAAATTTTCGCTCAAGCAAAGACTTCAAAAGTTTTGAACCGACCATGCCCGCGAGTTTACGTCTGCGCGGGCGGGGATGCAAACCGATCCGCGATCAAGCCCAACTGCTCACGGTAAATACGTCGGGTAATCGGCGGGTTCATCAGGCGTTCCAGCAGACCGCGTAACCCTGTCGTGGGCGTGAAGTCAGTCGCAATCGTCAGCAGCGTTTGACTTCCATCGCCGCTTGGCGTAAACGTGAACACCGTTTCCGTCCCCGCGTCGGGATCGGCTTCTTTGATCAATTTGCCCGGTTCAGCTTCGGTGACGACCAGACGAAACTTTGTCTCTGTCCCCATCACGCGCAAAGTCACCCGCACGACTGTCCCCACGCCTTCACCGCCCTGTTCAAGCTGATAATCATCAAAATACGGCTTCGGCAAAATCGACGGATGCCCAACGCGATAATCGGCAAGCAGCGCGTAAACTTGATGGGGTGGTGCGTTAATCACGCGCGATTCTTCGATATGAACCTTGCTCATGAGCAGCCTTTCTTATAAAACGTGCGGCGCAGCACCTCAATCATACCGCCCAAGTAGGGACGCGCAACGGCGCGCCCGCACATAGCCGCGCATCACGATGCGACTTCCCCCCCAATGTTGAACATTTCATCTTTGAAAAAGCTATAACCCTGTATACTCTGTCTGTTGTTTACAGCGACACAAATCATCCACAGGCACTATGTCCCAATCACTAACCAACGCTCCCACCACAACGGGGAACCGCCCTTCGACACAAACACGCACGCGCATCGACAATCCGCTGCGAAAGAACCTGCTGCGCGCCATCTGGATCGTGGCGATGACGTTCAACGTCGTGCTGTTCATCGCTGGTTTTGGCGAACTCATCGAAGGCACGTATGCGCGCTATGCGGGTGTCTATGTCTCGCCCGATCCCGACGGCATTTACACCATCATCCAAACCAACGCATCTACCAATCAAGCAGGGGTGCGCGTCGGGGATAAACTGCTGGCGATAGACGGTATCCCCTACGCCGATTGGACACCCAGTGATCCCACAGCCGAATCGGCAGTATTCACGCTGCAAACACCGGGGCAACCCCCGCGCGATGTCGTACTCACGCGCACGCTGTTACACGCAGCGGTCAGCGGCGGTATACAGCTCGGTCTGCCCGAACAAGTGTCGCGCATCTACTTTCTCATCTCGGAAGCCGTTCTCGTCATCGTCTGCGTCGTCGTCGCCCTCTTGATCTTCGCGCTTCGTTCCGATGATTGGATGGCGCTTTATATCGCATGGGCGCTCGTCATCGCGGGGTTGGCATCGTCGCACGCCTTCTTCAATGTCGATCTGCCGCGTGTGCCGCCAAACAACATCGTCCACGTTTACGGATCATTTGCCTTCCCGCTGGCGATGCTTGCCGCGCTTTATTTTCCTGTCGGTGAACTCCGCCCGCGCTGGTCATGGATTCCCGTGTTGGTGTATGCGCTTGGCAGTCCGTTGATGCATGTGCTGGCGCAGTTCCCCATCTTTATCAGTTTCGGGCTGCCTAATGTGCTGATCATGACCTATGTTGCGGGCGTGATTGTGTGGCGCTACCGCCATGAATTCACGCCGATCCAGCGCCAGCAAACCAAGTGGGTGATGTTCGGGCTGATGGGCTACGCGGGCGCGATGGTCATCCGCTTGAGTATTCAAGTCGCTTCCGCGCTGCTCACCATCGACCAGTTCGCGCTCTACGATTTCTTCACCCGCCCACTGGAAATCGGCTTGCTGCTGGTACTGCCAGTTGGCTTTGCGTTCAGCATTTTGCGCTACCGTCTCTGGGACGTGGACGTTGTCATCAACCGTTCGCTCGTTGGCGGTATTGTCACCGTGATCGTGATCGCCATTTATGCGGCGGCATTTTTGCTCATCAAGCCAGTCATCGAATCGCTGTTTGGGCAGGAATCATCGCTGCCGCCGCTGCTGTTCGCCGCCGTGATCAGCGGTGCGCTCTTTACCCCCATCCGCCGCAGCGTCCGCCACATCATTGACCGCCGCTTGTACGGCTTGCGCTTCGACTTGAATCAGGTGCGCCGCGCGCACGAACTGGCGCACGCGCATGTCCAAGCCCATGTCAATAGTTTGCGCGGCGGCGCACCGGCACAGCCCCTCAAAACGCCCGGCGTGTACAGCGGTCAAACGCTGAACGGCTGGCGCTTGCGCGACATGATCGGACGCGGCGGCATGGGCGAAGTCTATCAAGCGGAACACAGCGACGGACGCATCGCCGCTGTGAAAATTCTCCCCGCCGATCTCATGCTCAAGCCGGAATTTACCGCCCGCTTTGAGCGTGAAGCGCGCACGCTGCAATCGCTCGATCACCCCAACATCGTCAAAGTATGGGACGTGGGCATCGCCAACAATATCTCGTTCATCGCGATGGAATACATCGACGGTGACGAACTGGGCGACTTGATCCGCCGCGATGGGGCGCTCGATCCGCTGTCGGCGGCGCAAATCGTCCGCGATGTTGCCGACGCGCTCGATTATGCCCATGCGCGCGGGCTGGTTCACCGCGATATTAAACCGTCGAACATCATGATCCGTCGTCAAACAGGCGGCAAACTGCGCGCCGTCCTCATGGACTTCGGGATCGCTAAAATTCAGGACACCACCGCCAGTTTCACCCGCTATACCGGATCAAATGCTGTCGGCACGATTGACTACATGGCACCGGAACAAATCATGACAGCCCGCGAAGTTGATCACCGCGCGGATATTTACGCGCTTGGCGTGGTGCTGTACGAAATGCTCACGGGCGAACGTCCCTTCAAAGGGAGCGCCGCGCAGGTCTTGTTCGCGCATGTGCAGCAGCCCGCGCCCGATCCGCGCACGCTCAAAAGTGACCTTCCCCGCGCGCTGTCGCAGGTGGTCATGCGCGCGCTCGAAAAAGACGCGGCGAATCGCTATGCTTCAGCAGGGGCGATGGCTTCCGAAATGATCTAGCCGCAAGAGAGGATTTTCATCGTGGCGTGGATGTTGTACGGCGCAACCGGATACACCGGAAAACTCATCATCGAAGCCGCCATCGCGCGTGGTCACAGACCGATCATCGCGGGGCGAAACGAATCAAAAGTGCGTCTGCTGGCGGCGCAGTATGGAGTAGATTACGCCGCATTCCCCGTCGAAGATGCGCTGGAACATCTGCTCAATCACGATGTTGATCTTGTCCTGAATGCCGCAGGACCGTTCATCCACACATCCGCGCCTATGATCGATGCCTGTTTGCGCGCCGGATGCGATTATCTTGACATTACGGGCGAAGTCGCCGTTTTTGAACACACCTTCTCGCAAGACACCGCCGCGCGTGAACGTGGGATCGCGCTCATTTCCGGCGTGGGCTTCGATATTGTCCCGTCAAACTGCCTTGCGACATATGTCGCGGGCAAGCTCCCCAACGCGACCTCGCTGGAAATTGTTGTCTACGCCATCAGCGATGATTTCACCGGGAGCGACGACTTTGGCGCAAGCGCTGGGACGCTCAAAACCATGCTCGAAATGCTGGCGGAGGGTGGGTGTGTGCGACGCAGCGGTGAACTGCTCCCGTTGGACTTCGGCGCGGGCGAACGATCCGCGCGCTTTTTGGGCGAAACGGGCGCGGTCAATATGCGCGGCATCGCCATTCCTTGGGGCGATGTGATCACATCCTATCATTCGACGCACATCCCGAACATCACCTGTTACATGGTCATCCCCGCCCCGGTGATACCGGTTGTGCGCGCCACAGGCGTGATGATCCAGTATTTGACCAAAATTGCCCCGCTGCGAAATTGGCTCGGCAAGCAGTTTGATGCGGTTGTCACCGGACCGAGCGAACAGCGCCGCGATACCGCCCGCGCGTGGGTATACGCCGAAGTCTGCGATGCAGCGGGGAATCACGCTGAAGCGTGGCTGGAAACCTGCGAAGCCTATCGCTTCACCGCCGAATCCGCTGTGCTGTCTGTCGAGCGCACACGCGCGGGCGAAGTTGCGGGTGCGCTTTCTCCAGCGCAAGCCTTCGGCGCGGATTTCGTCCTCGACATTGAAACCAGCCGCCGTTACGACAGTTTAGAGGAACATCAAAATCATCCCTGATGAAGGCGTTTCTAAACGCCGCTTAAGCCTACCTCATTACAGTCATGCAGGGTATAGCGCATGGAGCGTATAACATGTCTCGTGATGGCGATAGAGTGGTACTGGTAACGGGAGCATCTCGCGGAATTGGGTTAGAAGTCGTCAAGCAGCTTGCGGAAAGCGGCTTGACGGTAGTGTTAACGGCACGGGACATCGACAAAGCGCGTGCTGCCGCTGAACCGCTGTCTGCAAGCGGGCTGGCGGTGATCCCCAAGCAGGTTGATGTTGCCGATGATGCCAGTGTGAAAGCACTCGCGGACGACATCGAACGTGAATATGGGCGGCTTGACGTGCTGGTGAACAATGCCGCTGCCTTTGCCGATTGGCAAGAAGTCGCATCATCCGCCAATCTCGACAGCGTTTTGTCGGTACTGCAAACCAATCTCTTTGGCGCGTGGCGTATGACTCAAGCATTTTTGCCACTGCTTCGCAAAAGTGACCACCCGCGAATTGTCAACGTCTCCAGCGGCGGCGGCTCACACGGCGATATGCAGTTCGGGTTGACAACCAATGGTGGGGCAAGTGCCAGCTACGGAATCTCCAAAGCCGCGCTTAACACCCTCACGTCAAAATTCGCCGCCGAACTTGCGGGCACGAACATCCTGATTAATGCCGTATGTCCCGGTCTTACAGCAACGTCACCGGGCATGGAGAATTTCGGCGCTCGCCCCATTCCCGATGGCGCAAAAAGTGTCGTGTGGGCAGTCAACCTACCCGACAACGGACCCACAGGCGGCTTTTTCCGCGATGGCAGCCCATTGGCTTGGTAAGCCCATCACCGGACTGGTTTTTTTAACACGCCGATACACGCCTCAATCGCTTCGATCATCTGCGCCAGCGGCATCCCTGTTGGCGCGGTTTCGATCAGCGCCGGAACATGAATAAACCCGCACGGGATGTTTCGCCCCGTGTGTTCGAGCATCCGCCGCGCCGTGTAAAACACATGATTGCACACATACGTCCCAGCGTGATTCGAAATCGACACCGGAATCCCGCGCATCTGCACGGCATCGCGCATCGCATCAAGCGGCAGCGTTGACCAGTACGCCGCCGCGCCATCGGGATCAATGGGCTGACCGTCTTTCAACAGCCCCGCGTTGTCCGGGATCGCCGCGTCATCCACGTTGATGGCGATGCGCTCCAAGCTGATGGTGCTGCGCGTTTCCGCCACGCCGATCATGATCACTGCGTCCGGCTGCGCGTCGTCAATCGCCTTAACCAGCATTTCCGCCGAAGCGTGATACTCTGTCGGCAGCACCCGCGCATGAATGTCGGGTCTATGCTGCGCCAGATGCTCGATGATCTGCTGTGACGGGTTGATCTGCGCGCCGCCAAACGGCGTGAATCCGGTAACAAGAATCGGCATGATTGCGCTCCAATCACACGCCATAACTATCTGTTGCACAATGAGTCTAAATGGTTTTGTGGGTTCAATTTGCATAGGTTTAGGCAGATTTCCCCCTCTCCCCGCGTCTAACTTCTAATACCACACAACAACCACAGGATTCACCCACCATGACGATCACCTCGACGGGTCAGCAGAAGGCGCACGACCAGACCCGAACGATTCACCCATCCACGCGCATGGGACACGTCCACTACACCACGCCCGACATCGACACGCAGATCGCGTTTTACCGCGATATTCTTGGCTTCAAACTGCATTGGCGTGAAGGCGATTCCGCCGGGTTAGGCGCGGGCAAAGCCGATCTGCTCCGCTTGACCGAAGATAAGAACGCCCGCCGCGCGCGCCGCACGACTGGCTTGTATCACACCGCGTTTCTCGTCCCTACACGCTGGGATTTAGCGCACCTGCTCAAGCGCATCGCGGAAACGCGCACGCCCATCGAAGGCATGACCAATCACGGCACACATTACGCGATCTATCTGCCTGATGCTGACGAAAACGGCATCGAACTCGCGTGGGATTTCCCTAAAGATCAATGGCCCCGCACCATTCAAGAGATGATGGCGCGCAACCGTGCGCTCCCACCCGCTGAAGTGTTCCGCGCGCTGAACGACAGCACCGACGAATGGCAGGGCTTGGATGCGGGGACACAGGTTGGGCATGTGCATTTGCATGTGTCGCGCTTGCCGCAAACCGAGCAGTTTTACGCCGATGTGTTAGGCTTCGACAAGTCGATGGAACTGCCCGATTCCGCGACCTTCTTCAGCGCGGGGGGCTATCATCACCACATCGGCACGAACGTATGGCAGGGAGTCGGTGCGCCGCCCCCGCCCGCCAATGCGATTGGCTTGCGCTATTTTTCGGTCATTCTGCCGGATCAAGCTGAACTTGATCGCGTAGTCGCGCGCCTCGATACCGCCGGACTGACAACTGCCAGCCTTGATAATGGCATCCTCGTCCGCGATCCCGCGCAAAACGGCGTGCTGCTCACGGTGGGAACAACCTAAATTTTCTCACATCGTGCCGTAATCTGTCACACCACGTTAAGAGATGTTGTAGGGAGCCTGCCCCTGTTGTTCATACAGATGAGGCAGGTATTGTCCCTACCAGTCAATTGGGCGACCATCACGATAAAACCCACCCGTTGGACCGTTATCCGGCAGATTGACCGCCCACACGACACTCGCCGCGCCATCCTCTACTGGGCGACCACCCGATCCGCCCATGTCGGTAGCCACCCATCCCGGACACACAGAATTGACCAATATCCCGCTCCCGCGCAGTTCTCGCGCAAACATCACCGTCAGCGCATTAAGCGCCACTTTCGACACATTGTATGCGGGCGCACTTGATCCCATACTCGCCAGCGATCCTGCCTCGCTTGACACATTGACGATTCTCCCATGGTTGCTTCGGCGCATCAGCGGCAAAAATGTTTGGATCATCCGCCATGCGCCAATTGTGTTGGTATCAAAAGCATCAAACACATTCTTCAAATCGACGTTCGACGCACGTTCCCAAGAGTCATACAAGATCGCCGCGTTGTTGACCAGCACATCCAGCCGTCCAAACTCGCGCGCTGTCTCATCACGCAGTCGGTCAATACTCGCCTGATCGGTCACATCAAGCGTTCGCGAAATCACCTTTCCGCGCTCATGTATCGTCGCGGCGGCGTGTTCACCCTTCGCCCCATCGCGTGACCCTAAAATCACGGTCATTCCTTGAGCGGCAAGCTGGCGGCATACTGCTAGCCCGATCCCGCGATTCCCACCCGTCACCAGCGCGATAGTTGTTTGTGCTGCCATACGCTTTCCCTCATTATAATCATCTATACGTCAAAGATGCGGTCATCCGCACGAATATTCCAAAATCTACAGGTCAATACATATGAATCTCCAAGCCGTCACCGAGTTGCTGTCGCAGCTTGTCGCCATTGATTCCGTCAATCCCGATCTCGTTCCCGGCGGCGCGGGGGAAGGCGCAGTCGCCGCGTTTGTCGCGGAGTGGCTGGCGAACGCTGGGCTGCAAGTCGATATGCACGCTGTCGCGCCCAACCGCCCCAACGTGACCGCCATCGCGCGCGGTACGGGCGGCGGACGTTCGCTCATGCTCAACGCTCACATGGATACCGTCGGCGTGACGGGCATGGAGAATCCGTTTACGGCGCGGGTGGAAGATGGCAGGCTGTACGGGCGCGGCGCATATGACATGAAAGGCAGTCTTGCCGCGTGTATGCTCACGATGGCAGCCGTCCGCGACATGAACCTCGCCGGAGACGTGATCCTTACAGCGGTGATTGACGAAGAATACGCCAGCATCGGCACACAGGCGATCACCCGACAGTACGGCGTGGACGCGAAACATATCGACGCGGCTATCATCACCGAGCCAACCGGAATGCAGTTGTGCGTGGCGCACAAGGGATTCGTATGGCTCGAAATCGAAACCGAAGGCAGAGCCGCGCACGGTTCGCGCCCCGATCTCGGCGTGGATGCGATCACCAAAATGGGGCGCATCCTTGTTGGACTAGAGCGCTTGGGCGATCAACTACAGGCGGGTGTGCCGCATCCCCTGCTCGGCACAGGATCGCTCCACGCTTCCCTCATCACTGGCGGACAAGAACTCTCCAGCTATCCCGAACGCTGCACGCTCAAAATCGAGCGCCGCACCATCCCCGGCGAATCTCCCGCGCTCGTTGAAGCGCAGGTGCGCGAGGTGGTGGATCAAGCCGCCGCGCTCGATGCCTCATTCTGTGCCAGCGTTCGCACGCTCATGCATCAGCCCTACTTTGAAATTGCCCCCGATGCGCCGATTGCGTCCACTGTGCGCGATCAAGCCGCCGCCGTGATCGGGCGCACCCCTGAAATCGTCGGCGCGACCTTCTGGATGGACTCGGCGCTGCTCGACGCGGCGGGCATTCCCACCGTCATCTTTGGACCCGGCGGCGCGGGCGCGCACGCTGTTGTCGAATGGGTTGATCTCGAACAAGTTGTCCAATGCGCGCAGATATACACCAACGTCGCGCGCGCCTTCTGCGGGTGATATGACGGTTGTCATGGCTGCAAAACGCGCCGTTATCGCTGTCTCATGATCTTGATCACGTTCTGGCGAATCGACAGAAAGATCGCCTGAAACGGGCGTGTCGATACTTCAACATTTCGTTCTCACACGGAGAAGTATTGACTCATGACCACCATCACCGTTCGTAACGAGCAGGGCTACCAGACCGCGATGCACATTCGTCAGCACACCGTCATGGCAGATGAACACATCGAAGACGGTGGCACGGACATCGCCCCAACCCCGATGGAAATTCTGCTCGGCACAGTTGGCGCGTGTGTCGCTGTGACGACGCGCGCTTATGCACAGCGCAAAGGCTGGGCGCTCGAAAGCGTGACCGTCGAACTCGATATGGAACGCATCAAAAGCGAGAACTATCCCGCCTATAACGGCGATGCCCCGTTCATCCACGAAATCCGCGAACACATCGAATTTGTGGGCGACCTCACCGACGAGCAGCGCGAACGCCTGCACGCTATCGCGCTCAAATGCCCGGTGCATGTCACGCTGGCGAATCCGGTCTTTTTCGTGGATAAACAGGTCGAACCGAACGCCTAAGCATTTCGCTTGATTAACCAGTCGCGCGCGATCAACATCGCTTCCACATCGGCAAGCTGATACGCCATCGCGCGCGCTAATGCTTCATCGTCGTTTTCGAGCATCCACAACTGATAATCATTCCACGCCTGCCGGTAATCCGATTCCGGCGGGTAAGCATAGCCGAGATACGCCGCCACTTTCTTGATGCTGCGCCCGCGCACAGGCAGCATGACCGTCTGCTTAAAAATGTGCAGCAGGTCTTTCATGCGCGGCGACAGCACCTCGACTACATCCGGCGCGGCGGTTTGTTTCATCACGCTCGCGTCAAACCCGCTCCAGTGATAGATTTTCAAGTCATGCGCGGCGGCATACTCGGCAAGCATCCGCCACGCATCGGTGTAATGCTCCACAATCTGCACCCGTCGTCCGTCCGGCAGCAGCAGATGATCGCCCTCAAAATACTTCGCCACGATCATCGCCTGTAGATTCCCCTGCACATCACTCCACCCAAATGACCACGGCTGACCCTCATTCCCGAAATCCAAACTCGTTTCAATATCGAGCATCAGGTGTGGGCGGCGCAGTTCGTCCGGCACAGGCGCAAGCAAAATTGCGTCACCGTTCTGGATCGCCCGCGCGCTGGTGTGCATCTGCCGCGCCGTCGCCATGCCGATCCCGTTGAACTGGCACAGCGATTCAACCGTATGACTCAGCAGTTGATCCACCGTTGTGATTCCGGCAGCGGTCAGCGATTCCCATGCGCGCCGTGACATGCCGTTCAGCAGTGTGATGTTTTTTTCCGCTTCGGCAGTCGTATGACACTGGTCATTCCAGCGGCAAAAATGGCACTCATCGCACAAATAAATCGGCGGCGCATTGGCTGGATCACGCCGTTGATTCAGCCACACACGGCGGGCGCACCCGTTCATGAAATCGCCTCTACCGGCTTCAAAATGTACGCAAAATCTTTAAAATCCACTATCTGATACCCGTGCGCGAATGCTGTTTGCAGCGCCTCGCGCAGCGCCAACCGCCACGCCAGCGCATCGCCTTTCGCCCGCACTGCGTTCAAATCTTGCGGCACAGCAGCGCGATACACGGGCGCATTCCATTTCTCTGCTGCTAATGTCAACAATGGCTGGAGCTGATCCCCCGCCGCCAGCACCGTAATCGCGTCGGCGGGAATCGACGTGTGTAAATTCGGCTGATCAATCAGCCACACCGCCTCAATGCGATCCGACGGCATCCCGCGGTTGATGTCATCGTCCATATCGCCATAAAAATTGACGTGATACACATGCGAAACCATCGCCGCATCCCCGCCCAGCACATGAAAGTTGAAGTGCGCGTTTCCCCGTTGCAGCGGATCAAACGTCCACGCGACTTTGCGATAGCCGTTTTCCAGCGCCCACGTTCGCTGGGCGCGTTTCAGCGCCGCGCCCACCCCGCGCCCTTGAAAATCGGGATGAATCCCGGTCATATGCGACCACAAAATCCATTCGCCGTGATCTTTCACCGGGAGCGCGAACAGCATCCCCACCATGCGATCCGCTTCATACGCGCCGAGCGCCAGCCCACCGCGATCCACCGCGACGTGCATCACATACGATGGCACGGCATCACGGGGATTCAATCCCCATACCGCCACTTCCAGATCGACAACCGCCTCTAATTCAGCGATGGTGTGCAAAATACGAATGTCGGTCATTCTCATATCCGCGCCAAATAAGCTTGTTTACGGTGCTTGCGGCGTATAGGATACCATTCCGTTGCAGTTCGGATAAGTCGAGCATCCTCAAAATGTGCGCCCCGCATTCGCGCCGCTAATGAGCAAGAATCAGCGGGTTGTAGCGACACGAGTGAAACGTGTTTCTCGCAGCACATCCACCCTGCTCATTCCCCTCTCAACCTCATCCGCATATGCACCTCGACAAACCCGAACTCCGTGCTCACCGCCCGATCATATTCGACAAACCCCAACCCTTGATACAAGCGCAGCGCACTCTCCCAATCCTCATTCGTCTCAACCAGAATCTCCGCGAACCCGCGCTCCCGCGCCGCTTCAATCAACGCCGTGCTGATCCGCCGCCCAAGCCCCTGCCCTTGATACGCCGCATCCACCGACACCCGCACAATCCGCGCCGTGACTTCGCTCCCATTTTCGTGGATCAACGCGCCGCACCCGATGATCGCGCCATCTAGTTCAGCGACGAGAAATGTCTCGCCCCGCACTCCGTAATTCGCCCAAATGTCATCGACATCAGGATTCGCCGTTTCATCCAGCACGCCAAACCGCGATTCCAGCCCGCGCAAGATTACCTCCCGCACTGCCGCTTGATCCGCTGGCGTGAACGAGCGAAATACAATGTCATTCATGGTCTCTTACCGATCCCACGCGCTCAAGTCGATCTTGAGCAAATCTTCCAGCGCGCGGTTGTGCGGCTTGAAGAACTCCACCAGCATCGCCCGCGTGTCTGACCGCATCGATGTAGAATAATTCCCTTCGTTGAATACCCTAAATGCCGAATCCTCGAAGCTCGGATAGTCATACGGATCGATCCCTGTCCCAGCGCAGATAAATTCCAGTGATCGCCGCGTGAAATCGCCCGGATGCGCGAAAAACTCGTCGCTTGTCGTGATCAAGAAGCGTTCTCGCGGAAACTGCGCGAACCACCGTTTCAACTGCTCGGCATACATCCCGCGCGATAAGTACGTGTAGTGCTGATGCACATACGGATCACGTATCGCATACAGCGGCGGATATTCCCCGCGCATCATCGTGAATTCACGCTCAAGCGCGTCCTCGAAGGACAGCGTTTCTTCCCCGCCGCGCGTCACATGCATCCAACCGGAATACGCCCGCTCAACTGGATTCCGTAACAGCGCGATCATCCGCGCATCCGGCAGCATTTGCCGAACGCGGCTCGGCACATGCGGATGAAACAGGTAATATGGCGTGGCATCCCCTGTGATGAACCTCGGTTCGCCGCGTCCACGCACCGGAAACTGCGCCCAATACCACCATTCGCCTTGCATGTAATGCTCGTCTTTGTCGAAGAAGTGAATTTCTTTGTTGTACCCCGGCAAAAAGCGCGGATGTGCCATCAAATATTCGTGCAGCGATGTTGTCCCCGCTTTTTGCGCGCCGATAATCAAAAAGCGGGGGCGCGTATAGCGCCCAACCTGCATCGCAATCGTTCGCACCAGCGGGTGATCACGCATCCGTTGCCACACTGTCGGAATCGTATACGGGCGATGTTTACGCGGCGGATGCGGATGTTGATAACCATCAGGTATTGTTGACAATAAATCCCTCGCTAGGTGCCGATGTATAACCCCCGACCATCCACGCCGTAACTATCAAACTGTACGCGCATCCCCGCTTTCTCAAACGCATGGGCATACGCATCGTGAGGAAACAAGCCAAGTCGATGTGTTTCTTGCGCGAATTCAACACCATCAGGCGTGCCAATGACGTAGTGGAAGTTTAATACCGCGATGGGGTTTTCCGCTCCCTGTTCAATGGTACTGCGATTCACCCGTGCGATCTTTAGTTCGGGATCATCCACCGTCAGCATCCCGACAAATCGCGGCTTGAAAGTCTCCACAAAAAATGAGGGTTCCACCAGCAGCACGCCCCCCGGAGCGACATGACGGCGCATCGCGGCGATGGCTTTTTCCAGCGCGCTCACGGTTTGTACGTAACCAATCGCACTGAACATGCATATCACCACGCCAAATTGTTTGTCCAGCGCAAAGTCGATCATATCCGCGTGGTGAAACAGCGAATTTGGCAGTTTCTCCCGCGCAATCGCCAGCAAATCCGCATCGAGATCAAGCCCTTCGCACGTAAAATCCCCACATAGATGAATCATGTGCCCGCCCGTGCCACATGCCACATCTAGCAGCGTATTCGGGGCATTCGGCTGCTTGTGCTGCGCGATAAATCCCCGCAGCGTATTGCTCTCCGCGAGATAGTTCTTGAACTGGTACAGACGGTCATAATACTGCGCGGTTTTGGTGAACATGATCGTCTCTTAAAACGGTTAAGCGTTGACAGACAATCATAGCATCCTCTTGCGAGTTCACCAATTAATACCGTTAGGCGATGATCAACCGCCGAAAATCAGCGCCAATCCCAATCCAATCGCGCTCACCGCCAAGATCAACGCGCCAATATACACCAGCCGAATCAGCGGGCGCGGTTCATCGCCTTGCACGGGCGCGCCGCCAAAAAATCCGGCGGAGATCAAAATCGGCGCGGCGGCAAACCCAATTCGCAGCCCCCACATGATTGGCGTTCCAGCCGCGATGACATCGATCATCAACTGCGCGATGATCGCCAAAATCACCAACACCCCGGCGTGCGCGTGCCCTGCGCGGAAGTAGGCTGCCATCTTGTCGCTTTTGATGACCGTCGATTTCCGCAGTTGTGAAAGCAGAAACGTTCCGCCAAACTCGATAGTGGGCAGCGTGATGATCAAGATTCCTATCATGATGCGTGCTTCTGGGCTGATGTCCATTTTCCTCTACTCCCTTGCAGACTATTCAAACATTCACATGTCAACATTGACATAAAAGAAGCTGCTAGTCGCGCTGCGCTTGCAGCATCGACAGCGTTTCGTCAATCCAATCGAGATACAGCTTTTCGTAAGCGATCCCAAATTTCAGCGTCGAGCGCCAATAGGGAATGTGCGGCGCTAAATCGAGTTCAGGGTTGGGGATCAGCATTTCCAGCGGTGCGTTTTCCAGCGTCAAATATTCCGCTAACTTACGCTGATGAAGTTGTCGCTGCATTACCAATTCGTCGATCACCGCTTGCGGCGAACGTCCGGCGGAAAAAAATACCCGCACCAGCAGTGACTCTTTCATCTCCACCATCTCGGTCATCGGTTCGCGCAGCCAATTTGTAAGTGCCACCTGTCCGCTAGACGTGAGCGTATACACGCGCCGCGTCAATTTATCGTCGCTTTCATCCGTTTCAGAGGTCACCAACCCTTCTTCTTCCAGCTTCCGCAGCGTCGTGTAAATTTGGCTGTGATAAGCGTGCCAAAAGTGCATGGTGGACTGCTCCATCATGCTTTTCAGGTCATATCCCGTCATCGAACGGTATTGTAGAAAACCCAAGAGAATGTATTTGAGCATGTATACAGCATACGCTTAAATTTTGATATGTCAATAATGACATATTGATTGTTCTAGCGCAAACACAACAAATTTCTACTGTTCTCATTCCAGTCTAGTAGAGCAGCGGTGTCTCAAGCTGCCCTCGTGACCAGCGCAGTATAGGCGATGCCAGAGTGCAGTCGCTGCCTTTTGTAGAACAGCCCAATGTAATCAAAAATCGCCATGCGTGCCTCCGAGCGGGTTGCAAAAACACGCCGCCGGACGGTGATGCTGTAACGCCATCGTCAAAGCAGCTAGGGCAAGCTGCTGCGCTATTTATCGGGCGTAGACCACATTAGGACAATGCGCGCTCCCCGCTCAATTTTGGTCTGAAAAAACTTACCAACGCGCCGCGCGATTTCGGTTAGAATATCTACATAATGATGCAGGGGCGACGGCGCGCACTTTATGCGCGGGCACCCCCTCGGTTACGGTATTCATTCCAACATGACTTCAACAAATACACTCGACACACAATCGCTGTTAGACGGCTTAGGGCAAGCGGTGTTGATCTTCGACAGCACCGACAAGCTCATTCAGTTCAATGTTACCGCGAAAAATATCCTTGGACCCGATCTCAAGCTGATCCGCGCTGAAGGTTGGAAAGCCGCCGCCGCGCTGATGGACACACGCATCAACGATCCGACGCGCGGGGATTATCGCAGCGCCAACCGCCTGCGCGACCACGCGCGCGATCACGGCGAAATTGTGCGCTTTCAAATGTTCCGCGCGGGCGAATTTTTGCCGTGTTCAATTGGCGTGGTTGTGGGCGCGGACGACCAGCAGCACACGATTGTCAGCATCGAAACGCCGGATTGGACGGCGCTGACGGAACTCGTCAGCCACTATTTGAACGAAGTGCGCGATGCCGTTGAAGGCACACAGGGACACGCCACGCTGATCGCGCAGAGCTTGAAGCTCCAAAAGCCCAACGAAGGCATCGACAAGCTGACACATCGAATCGGCGGGTTTACTAAGCTGATCGAGATGCACATGCACCGCTTGGGCAACCTGACCGCCATGATCGAACGGCTGGAAATGATTCGCACTGGGCAGGTACGGCAGTTGGTCGCGGAAAGCGTCCGACGAATTGACCTGTACGAATTTGTTGGCAAGTTCGTGAGCGAACTCAACGAGCATCCGATTGTCGATCCCGAAAGCGATTCAAGCGCGCTCGATCACCGTCACCGGTTGACGATTGGTATCGCGCCCGATGTAGCGATTCTTGCTTCGCCAACGTACCTGATGCGCGTCTTGCGGGACGTACTGCGGAATGCTATCATGTACAGCATGAAGGCAACGCCAATCTATATCAAGGCGCACGCCATCAAGCGCGATCACAGCATACAGATCGACGTGATTGACGAAGGTTATGGCATTCGCGCTGGTGATAACGAACGGGTGTTTATGCCGTTCGCGCGCTCGCGTCAGCCGCAGATCATCGGTGAGTTTGGCTACGGCTTAAGCCTGTTTTTGTGCAAGTACGAGATCGAAGCGATGAATGGACGTATCTGGTTCACCAGCGAAGAAGGGGTCGGCACGACCTTTTCGATTAAGCTGCCTGCATGGCGCGAGAACTTCAGCGCCGATGGCATGTCTATGCTGGGTACAGGGCTGCCCGGCACCAGTTCGTCGACTCATTGATATTCGCCACTTCCTGAACCGCTCGACGCTGTTTTGATTGTTACGCCATTCCGCAGTTCAGGGATGGCGTTTTTGTTTGTGGAAAGGGATTCGCATGACTCTGACACCGCAGTTTTTCGATGTGCTGATACTCGCCGTGATCATCATTGGGTCGGCGTTCGCCGCTGTGCGCCTGTATAAGGATTTCACGCGCCCGCTGCCGGGGGAATCGAGTTCGCAGAAACCGCCATCGCATCCCGAAAATTCGTAGGTAAGACGCAGTCTGCACCCACAATAACCCGCCCTCACCCCCTGCGAACACCTTGACAGATGACCGTGTACGCTCCCCTCTCCGTTAACGGAGAGGGGCAGGGGGTGAGGGCAAAGGGGCGAATTACCTGCATTGTTATTACGGCAGACACATTGATTGTCATTTCTCACACAAGGAATACACGCACATGATCGACATCGCGCTGATCCGCGAAAAGCCGGATTGGGTTAAAGAACAAATCGTCAAACTGAACGATCCTGCTGCATTACAGCGGGTGGATGCCGTACTGGAACTCGATGTGCGCCGCCGCGCCTTGATCGGTGAGGGTGAAGCGGCGCAAGCGGCACGCAATAAGCTCAACAAGTCCTATGGGATGCTGCGCGGCAGCAAGAAACATGACGACGCGGCGAAGGCGAAAATCGCTACTGCCGCCGCTGCGCTTATTCACATGGGACAATATGAAGAAGCCGCCGCGCTCATCACGGGGGACACTGTGCCGTCAGACATGAACGCCTCACCGACTGCGCTCGATGATTTGCAAGCGGCGATGGGCGAAATTGGCACGCGCGTCGAAGCGATCAACGAGCAGCTGCGCGAAATTAAAGCGAACCTTGACGAGAATTTGTCATGGATTCCCAATCTTCCTCACGAGAGCGTCCCCGTATTTGACAGCGAAGAACACAACATCGCGCATCCGATGCGCGGCGAAATTCCCGAATTCGATTTTGAGCCGAAACCGCATTGGGAATTGGGTCCCGCGCTCGACATTATCGACTTTGAGCGCGGCGTGCGCCTTACGGGGACACGCGGCTATGTCCTCAAGGGGCTTGGGGCGCGTTTGCAGCGGGCGTTGATCGCGTTCTTCTTAGATATGGCGCGCGAAAAAGGTTTCACCGAAATGTATGTGCCCTATCTAGTGAAAGAAGAAATGATGCACGGCGCGGGGCAGTTCCCCAAGTTCCGCGATAACGTGTACTACGATCCCGATGCAGATTTGTACATGCTGCCAACCGCTGAAGTGGCGATCACGAACTATCACCGCGACGAAATTCTCGAAGAAGCACAACTTCCGCTGTACTACGTCGCGCATACACCGTGCTTCCGCAAGGAAAAAGTGAGCGCGGGGCGCGATGTGCGCGGGATCAAGCGCGTGCATCAATTCGAGAAGGTCGAGATGTACAAGTTCACCACGCCGGAAACCAGCTACGCCGAACTCGAAACGCTGGTGACTGCCGCGTGCGATATTTGCGCCGCGCTCAAGCTGCCGCACCGCGTCTTGGAGATCGTCACGGGCGATCTCGGCTTCAGCGCGACCAAAAAATACGACGTGGAAGTGTGGTCAGCAGGATGCCAAGAATGGCTGGAAGTATCATCTTGCAGCAACACGGAAGATTTTCAAGCGCGGCGAGCGAATGTGAAATATCGCCCGACGGACAGCAAACGCGCCAAGTACGTGCATACCCTCAACGGCTCTGGCTTGGCGACTCCGCGCATTTTGATCGCCATCATGGAGAACTATCAGCAGGCGGATGGCAGCATCGTCGTACCGGATGTGCTGCGTCCCTATTTGGGCGGGGTAGACGTTATCCGTTAATGGTCGCCAGCGCGCCGCGTGCCACACGCCGCGCCGCTTCGTTTTCGTCCGTGAGCGCGGCGTGTAGGGCTTGTAAGCCGCGCTCACGGTCAATTTGCACCAGCGCGATTGCCGCCGCGAAATTCGCCTGTTCTTCAACGGTGGTGCTGTGCAGTACGGATTTTAGCGCCTCAAAACCAGCGGGATCGCCAATTTTGCCAAGCGACCACGCCGCATAATACTGCACATCGCTGGACGGATCGCGCAGAACACTTGCCAGCGCGGGAATCGCGGCTTTTGCGCGCAGCACACCGAGCGCGTGCGCCGCCCGCCAGCGCGGTTCGTTCGCTTGCGCGGCATCGACCAGCAGATTCGCCAGCGCATCAATCACGCTGGAATCGTGCGCGCCGGCATCGCGGATGGCGTTTTCGGCTTCGATGCGCGTCCACCAATCGGGGCTGTTCAGGTCTTTAATCCACGTTTGAAGCATCAACCCATCTCTCGTTATCTCGGATACAACCCTTTACGCCGCAAGATTTCGCGTTCCGTCAGGCGATCCACCGCGTTTATGCGAAGCAAAAACACTGTCACTCGTCCTTCAGCCGTCAGCGGTTTGATCACCGCATCTGGAAGGGCGAAATGTTCAGCCCACATATCGCGGCGCGGATGAAACAAGCGCGTAATAGCGCCTGTTTCAGAATCGAGTGAACACAAGTCAGAGCCTTTGTAACGGTTGCATTACATACAGCTTAGACATAAATTCTCGTCAACGGTTTCGCCACCATGCTTTTCAGCATAAATGTGATCGATTTCGTGTTGGAGAATGTACACGTCATTCGACATGAGACAGTATTCGCAGCGATTGGATGCCCGTTCCGTAATGAGTCGGCGAAGCTCGTCCGGGATGTAGGTCATGGTTTCGCCAACACCAGCTTTTCCTGTGCCCGCGCTTTGAACAACATCATCATATGATTCATGCGCTGATATTCGTCCAGCTCATGTTCTTCGCCTTCTGTCAGGCGGGTGCGCTTGTTTTTGTCCAGCAGCAATTCGAGCCTGCCCTGTACAGCATCCGACAGCTTGAAAGTGGCAATTTGTTCCGGTGTGGGAGCAGTCATCAAAAAGTCGAAGATTTCATCCCACGCCTTCATAATGTGATCGGTTTCAGTCATAGCAGCGCCCTATCTACAGCCGTAAACAAGAGCATAACATTATTTTACGTGTACACCACGTACTGCTGGAGAAATTTCAGCGTGGCGTTCAAGTAGGCTTCGATGGTTTCCGGTTTGCGCCAGCCGTGACCTTCGCCCGCGTACACATGATATTCATGCGGCACCCCGCGGCGAACGAGCGCCGCGACAATCGCGTCACTCTGCGATTTCGGCACGACGTTATCTTCTTCGCCTTGAAACACAATCACGGGATCGCTGATTTTGTCCGCTTTGAACAGCGGCGAACGTTCGCGGTAAATTGGCGCGGCTTCGGGGAGCGCCCCAATCAGCGGATCGTTGTACGCCGACTCGAATTTCCAATCCGCGCCCTCAAAATAGAGCGTGAACAGGTTGGCGATCCCGTACAGGCACACGCCCGCCTTATAAAAACCGGGCTTGTCGGTCAGCGATTGCAGCACGGTATATCCCCCCGCGCTGCCCCCCATGATTACGAACTTGGACGGATCGGCTAATCCCTGCGCCGCCAGATGTTCCGCGCCGCTGGCGCTGTCGTCTACGTCTATCGCGCCCCATGCCCCGCGATGCGCCAGCATATAGGCGCGTCCGTAGCCTGTGCTGCCGCGATGATTGGGCGCAAGCACGGCGAATCCGCGCGTGGTGAAGAACTGCACATCGGCGGCGAACTGCGTGCGAACTTGGCTGGTCGGTCCGCCATGCACCTGCACGATCAACGGCGGCGCGCCGATGCCGGTCTCGCGTTCACTGACGGGCGGGTAGTAGATGCCATGCACTGTTTCGCCGTCATAGCCTTTCCATGTGATCGCTTCAGCGTTGGAAAGCGCCGCCGGATTGACCGATTCCGCGCTGGTGCGGCGGCGAATGAACGTGCGTAACGGCGCATCGACGATCACGCCGATGGTTGGCACATCGTCGCCCATCGGCAAACGCGGCGGGATCACGTTGGCGGCGCGATCATCCGGCTCAAGCGTGATCAGGCGGTCAGTTTGCGTGCTTGATCCCGCGATGAGCGCGATTTTGCCATCAGCAGACACAGAAAGCTGTGTGAGATAGCTGTACTCGCTCAACCCGTCGATTTTGCGTTCGCGCTGTGTCTCCACATCCAACTGCCACAGGCTGAAGAATCCGCGCTCGTTGCGTAAGAAAGTGATGCGCTTGCTGTCGCTTGACCATCCGAAATAGCGCATCCCCTGCCGCCATGCCGGACCTGCATGTTCAGCTTGCGCGTGGGTAAGCTGCGTGTGTGTGCCCGTTTTCAAATCGTAGACGTATAACTGCCACCACCCCGTTTGATCGCTGGCATACGCGAGGCGTGTGCCGTCGGGCGAAAATTCCGGCTGCATGACGGCGGTATCTTTGCCGCCCGCGATCACGGTGACTTTTTGTTCAAACGGGATGCCATCAGGATCACGGTCAAGCGCCACCAGCTTAAGTTCCGTGCCATCCCACGGCATGTTGGGCTTATCCCATGTGACACAAGCAAGATACTTGCCATCAGGATGCCATGCTGGCTGCATGACGAAATCTGTGCCGAACAAGAGCTTGCGCGGGAGTTCGCGCCCGCTGGTGTGCGTGATCAGCAAGCCATCGACATTTTCATATTGATGGACGTACACCACCCACGCGCCATCCGGTGATACGGCGGGCGCGGCGCACGATCCAAACGCGGGCGTGATCGGGCGCGGGCGACCCCCTGTGATCGGCAGGGCGTACAACCGCCCGCCGTGTCCGGCGAAAAAGATCGTTTCTCCCGCGAGCGTGAAATCGCCGCCGCCGTAGCCGATTCCGCCGCGAATTTTTACATCCACGTCGGTTAAGTCGCGCGGATTTTCACCATCATGCTGCGCGACCAACACGCTTTGCCCACCGCGCGATTCCAGCCACACCAGCGCCGATCCGTCACCGCTCCACAGCGCATCCTGCACGCGCAGCGCCGAAGCCGCCATCTTTGCCTTGATCGGGCTGTTCCATGTGCCGTATAAAGCTGGTTGTTTCGTCATAAGGAAAACATCCTTTTGCGGAGAATCTCTGAATTTTAGCGAGTAGGCAAAAAAAAGCCCTGTAAAAAACAGGGCTTTGATGCTTTGGTGTGGGGAGTTGGGAGTAAGTTTTTTTTGAATAACTTTTTTGCGCTTCCCCACACGCTTTTATTTTTTGTTTACACCACGCAGTATAACGGACTGCAAAATTTTGTCAAACACTTTTAACTTAGCAGATGCTCATCTTGGTATATTTTGCACAAAATTTTGGTCAACAATTCAAAGATTTATAATACTTACACGGTTGTGTGTGGGGACGAGATTTAATTCCGTCCCCATTTTGTTTGCAGTTTAAGTCCCCGCCGCTGTTTCGTTGGATGGAATCGCGCGCGGCAGATCGCGCCATGTACCATCAACCACGGCGCGGGCTAAATCGCTCTGTGGTTCGTAAGCCCACGATACAATCTCGACAATCGTGCCTTCGTCCGCCCAACGATATAGGCGTTCGGCATCTTCGTTGCGGCTCATCACGCAGCCATAAGTGAAGGGTCGCCCAACGTTGCCGCCGCCGAGATACGTCCCGTTGGGCAGCACCACCGCTCCATGAAAACCGTTCACCAGCCCCGGCACGACTTCGTAGATGCCCATGAACCAGTACATATCCCATGTGCCGCAGGTATCCGCCGTACACAGTTCAAAACTGCTGCCCGTGGCTAAATCGACATGGCTCAAAATTTGATACACGCCGGGATACGTGGGCGCGTAATCCATGCCTGTGGAGATCGGCCAGTCGAATACTACCTGACCATTTTCGTAGGCAACGAGATATTGGGTGTCGATGTTAACGACGATGCGCTTGTTGGGGATGACTTCGTTGGGGATCGTGGCATCCCGTGATGGCAGGTTGATGATTTCACCGGGCGAGAGCATCGCTTCCCAATCGCGCCCCGGATTCGCGTCCTGAATCAAGTAGAAGGGCAAGCCAGTTTTGCGGGCGATAAAATAGCCCGTGTCGCCAGATTGAACTTCGTAGGTTGTGCCTTGATAGCGCACGCGCAAATTAACGCTGCTGCGCCCTTCGCGGATGGCGTTTCGCACCGCGCTGATAGTTTCGGTAGGTTCTAAATAGCGCAGCGGGTTCGATGCGCGCAGACCGCTGCTTTGCGCGTCGATGAACGGCACAAACGCCGATTCACGCAAAGTCAGTGATTCTTGCCCGGCTTCCAACCAGCTAATGAACGTTGTGCGGTCCGTTGACCATGTGTAATTTTCGTTCGTGAAAGGATCATAACCGTTGACGATGAACGGCTGCGCGACTAATGCCCGCACTTGATCCATGTACGGATCAGGATCGCGCACTTCCGGCGCGACACTGGTCATCACCATGTCCATACGCCGTTCGACAATCACGTCTGCCAAATTCTCGTAAAGCTGATCGAGTGTGCCGGAAACGTCTAAAAAGCGACCATCCGTGCCTTCCACGCCGACGAGTAAATCGCCTTCCCATCGGTAGCCCGCGTTATACGGCTGAATTTGCGCTTCTTCGCTGATGTCGAGCAGGCGGTTTTGGCTGACGAGTAAATCCATCTCCATGGAGGGAATGACTTCATAGCCGAAAGGAATGCCGGACAGCCCAACCGCGCGCATCTTTTCGACGGTTTCGCGCGCATCCAGCCGCAGCCCCAATTCGGACGTACTCACCGACCACACGCGCTCGCCATCAACAAGATCAATTCGCAGATCGTTGTCCCAATACGCTTGCAGGGCGGCGACGGCTTCATCGGCGGTCAGCCCGCCAAGATTGATCCCCGCCGTATACACATTCGGGAAAATGCGCCCCGTGAATAAATGAAACAAGATGTATAGCACGAACACCGCCGCGATGCTGCCGATAATCCCAAACAGCACTGGCGGATTGTGCCGCGTGTACCAAATGGCATCGCGCACCCACCACGCCACTTGTGATCCGGCGCGTTTGGCACTTCCGCCAGCGCGCCGCACCTGCCGCAAATCGACACGTTCGACTGTCCGCGCCGCAGAAACAGCACGCCTCGCGGCGGATCGCGCGGCAGTACGAGCTACCCGCTGTGCCCCTTCCGATGGAATGGGCATGTTGGGCATACGCGGGATGCTTACACGCGGATTACGGTGCGTATCGCCGGACACATTGGCTTCGTTCGACACTGCGCTCATGGGCTGTGTCGGCGCGCTGTGGTCAGCGCTGCGGAGGGGCGCATTCGCATCAAGGGGGCGCGCCATCGGTTCTCGACGACGCTTGCGCGCTTCGACACGCTCGCGCGCCCGCCCCCGTTTATCGTCTGGTTTATAGACATCCATCGCAGCGACTATCCGTACTGACTACTCTACTAGGACGATAGGGATATTCTAGCACCATTTTCGCCCAAGCAGGGGCGTGCAAGTCCCTGCTCACCGCGCTTCCGTGCGATAATCATCGCGCGGGGGCGAAAACACATCGATCACGAGCGTATTCGCCAGCGCCTTGGCGCTGTGAATGATGCCGCCGGGAATGGCGTAGTTATCGCCCGGCTGAAGCGTGCGTGTTTGATCACCGATGGTCATGATCATGCTGCCGTAAACGACATAGCCCACTTGGTCATTCATGTGGCTGTGTGATGGGACTTCCGCGCCGCGCAGTAAAAAAAACTCACACAACATGACTTCATCGGTCATTCCCATCGTGCGGCGGTGAACACCGGGACGCATCTCAACCTGCGGCGCATCCACAGGCGTTACAAAGTATCCATCCGGCATAAAGGCACGCTCCTGTAATTTCAAGAAATAAAGCGGACGATAGGCAAGACAATTTTCGCGCCAATTATGCGCGCCTACGCGGGCTTTGTCGAATACCAGCGATGAGAAACAGCGAAATGGATGTAGCGTTTTCTCAACAGCGGCATTAAGATTTTCGGCGCATTATGGAAAATGCGTTTTTTAGAGGATCATCGCAGCATGGCGGAACATTCAGGCAAAACAATTGTTTATCAAGTCAACACGTGGGTATGGCTCGATACGCTCAGCCGCAAACTGGGCAAGTCGATCACCTTAGAAAATATCCCCGATGCGGCGCTCGATGAACTCGCTCGCCCCGGCGTAGATTACATCTGGTTCATGGGGGTATGGCAGCGCAGTCCCTACGGGCAGCAAACCGCTCTCAAGTACAAACATGAATATCGTTCGGTGCTGCCCGACCTCACCGATGACGATGTGATCGGCTCGGCGTATGCTGTTTACGATTATCAGGTCGATGCGCGCATTGGCGGGCGCGCGGGCTTGGCAAAAGCGCGCCAGCAGTTGGCGAAACGCGGCTTAAAGCTCATGCTCGACTTTGTGCCGAACCACGTCGCGGCGGATCACGCATGGACGAAAGACCGCCCCGAACTGCTCATCACGGGCAGCGCGGACGATATTGTGCGCCGCCCCACCGATTTTTTCCACGTGCGGACTGCTCGCGGTGATCGCATCATCGCGCACGGGAAAGACCCACATTTCGCCGGCTGGATCGATACCGCGCAGGTGAACGCTTTCAGCCCGGAACTGCGGCGCGCGCACACGGAAATTCTGCTCGATATCGCAACGCAGTGTGATGGCGTGCGCTGCGACATGGCGATGCTCATGTTCAACAGCATTTTCTCGAACACATGGCGCGGCTATGTTGGGCTGCCCCCTGTAGTCGATTACTGGCGCGAGATCATCCCGCACATCAAAGCGAAACACCCCACGTTCATCTTCACCGCCGAAGTGTACTGGAATCTTGAGTACGAAATTTTGCAGCAGGGCTTTGATTTCGCCTACGACAAGCTGTTCTATGACCGCGTGGTCAGCGGCGATGTGAACCTGCTGCGCGCGCATTTGCTGGCATCGATTGAGTATCAGCGTAAGTTGATGCGCTTCATCGAAAATCACGATGAACCGCGCGCTTATGCTACATTGGGGCATCAGCGCAGTTTCCCCGCCGCCACGCTGATCTGTACGCTGCCCGGCGCTGCTCTCATCCATGATGGGCAGTTGATCGGGCGCACCAAAAAACTCCCCGTGCAAATCAAACGCCAGCCCGATGAGCCGGAACACAAAGACTTGGAAGCCTACTACCTCAAACTGCTGGCAGAAACCAAAGACCCCATCTATCGTTACGGAAACTTTTACCTGTTCCACGTCCAATCATCGGGCGGCGGCGATACCACGCACCATAACCTGCTGGCATACGGCTGGCACGAACCCGGCAAAGACTACCGCTTGATCGTCGTCAATCTCACGCCGCATCGTTCTTTCGGGCGCATTAATCTCGGTGTGTGGAGCTGGCTCACCGACCATCACTGGCGGCTCTATGATGTGACCGATGGCGCGGAATACAAGCGACACGGCGGTGAACTCACGCGCGATGGGCTGTTCATCGACCTAGAGCCGTATGAATCGCATGTGTTCCGGTTTGTCGAAGCGGGATTGACGCACACGGCGTTACTGCGCCGCGCTGTCCCCGAAGGCGACTTGAGGTAGCCACTAACGGCGTGATCCGCATCCCACCGCCGCGCGGGCTGCGCTTCGGACGTTTTTTCATCGGCGCGGCGCTGCTGCTTTGGTTGTCACTCGAAGACAACGCCGTTCTCACCCCTACGCTGCTTGGCGCGGCGGCGGTGGCGTTCGTCATCGTCGAACGCGCATGGCGCGTGTGGTCAGCGCGCGAACTTTCGCCCGCTTCGCTGCTCATCCGCGCCACGCTGAATGGGCTGTGGTTCGGGGTGATGAGCGCCGCCGCATCCGCCGCGCTCATGTTCTTCAAAAACGCATGGCACGCGCACGCGGTCTGGGATTATCCGCCGGGGTTGGTGGTGGAAATGCTCTTTCGCATTCCCGTATGGGGAATTGCCGGGCTGCTGGTTGGGGGGGGCATCGCCACCCTGATTCTCGCCTCACAAAAGCGGGGTTGACGCGCTATGATGGTGTTGTTGGGGGCAGCGTTCCCGCGCTGCGCCCGCCAAGCAGTTCTTGCGTGCGTTCGATCATGCGCTGGAATTCACGTATCCACCGATCCGCCTGACTTTTACGCTTGTCTCCCGCAGCTTCAAAGCCCTGCTGCGCCCGCACCATCGCGTTGACAGCATTGGCGTTCTCGCCCCTGTAGTAATACACCAGCGAAAGGTAATACAGCGTTTCCGGGCGGTTCGGGTCGATTCGATTGGCGGCGGTGAAATGTTTGAGCGCCTCTGCCCATTGATCCGCGTCTTTAGTCTTGTGCGCCTTCTTATAGGCGAGCATCCCTAAACCGTAGTGCGCCAGCATCTCGTATTTGTACAGATACAGCGCGTACTCGAAATCCTTGCGCGCGCTTTCGTCTTCGCCATCTTCAAGAAAGAAGAATCCGCGCACGGCGAAATATTCCGCGTGATTGGGCAGTGCTTCAATCGCGTCGTCAATCGCGTCGATGGCATTGTCGAAATCGCCCTTCTTATAGAAGTCGAGCGCCCGTTTGTAGGCTTCGTCCGCCTCAAAACGAGTCAGTCCTAATCGCTGATCGAGACGTGGCATCGTCGCACATCCTTAGACAAAAAGATTCACCGCAGAAGTGATTTCAGACGGATCATCTTCTTGTAGGGGCGGCTCGTGAGCCGCCCGCCGACAACGGACGCATCACGGACGGAACGCGATGCAGAGCATCGACAGTTCCGCGCGCCCCTACGCCCTGTGAAAATGGGGGCAGCTACACGATTTCCTTTTCCGCTTCCGCCGCTGCGCTCACGGGAGCAGAAGGTGTTGGAGTCGGGATTGGGGTGGTGCTTTCGGCTTCTTCGTCGTCGCTGTCTTCCCAACTGACAATCCACACGCACGCCCCGGCGACCAGCACACACGCCACCACCAACGCGATCCACTGCCCGATGAGCAGCCCAATATCGCGCGCTTCGATGACCAGCAGGATCACCATGCCAAGCGAAAGCACAATCCATGCCGCCAAGCGGGGATGCCGTATCGCCCATTTGATGGGCGGAAAGTTCTGTAGTCTGTCCATAACCGTGACCGTTTACCCTGTCCGTCGTGTAATCTTGCAAATTATAGCGCAACTCTTTCGAGATGTGCGTGGCAAAGTCAATCAGGCAAGCACCGCCGTCGCTTCGATTTCGACCAGCAGTTCCGGGCGTACCAGCGCGCGCACTTCAACGGCGGTGCTGGCGGGCGGAGTCGCCATGTTCAGGTAGCGATTGCGAACTTCGCGCACAATGGGTATCTGCGAAATATCGGTTACGAACACGCCAATTTTGACTACATCATTAAAGGTTGCGTTGACCGCCGCCAGCGCGATTCGCAAATTCTCAAAGACCTGTTCGGTTTGCGCGCGTATATCCCCCACCCCGACAATTTCTCCCATATTGTTGATGGCAACCTGCCCACTGATGTAAATCGTGCGCTGCCCGCTGGTATCAACGACATGCGTATATCCGGTTGGCGTGGTCAGCCCATCAGGATTGATAAAGTGGTTGTCTGCCATTTTCTCCCTCATCTTTTGACAAAATCAAAAGGCAGGTGTTCGCCTGCCCTTGATGAATATGCTGTGTTTTTGTGTGCTGAAAGGATTAGATCGGTTTCATCACGCGGTCTTGGCGAAGCGGCTTCATCAGCGGCTTCGATTCCGGCGTGATCAATTCGTGCGCGGCTTCGCGCCATGCCGGGAACTTGATTTCTTCCAGCCGCAGCGGTTGATAACCGTTCTTCAACAAACCTTGAATCACGTCTTGCGGCGTATTGTTGGGCAAAAACACAAAGCTGACTTCGCTCTGCAAATCCTTCGAGTGATCTTCCAGCGCCGCCACCATCGCCGCAATCGTCGGGTCTTTGGCAACTGCCGGATCAATGTAAATCTCATCTACGCGGGTGATCAGGTTTTCAACCTGCCAGCCGACAATCCCAATGATCGCGCTCTTGCTCTTGTCTTCCGCGACCAAATAGCTCTTTTGACCAAACGCCAGCATCACATCCATTCGCGTGACGTTTTTGCCACCCACACGGTTGATGAACGACGCGATCTGTTCGGTTTCGCCGGGGCGACCCCGCCGCACAAGCATGTCAATGGCGGGGGCTGTCGCTTGCGGCGCGGGCGCTGCCGGAGCAGGCGCTGCCGGAGTCGCTGAAGCGGCGGGACGCGGAGCATCTGCCGCGACAAGCGGGCGCAGTGTCCCTGTCACAGGTTTGGGCGGCGCGGCTGAAGCGGGAGACGCGGCGAGCGGTGTGACAGGCTGTGCGGGTGCGGCGGGCGCTGCGGCAGATGCAGCGGGCGCTGCGGCGGGTTTCGGCGGTTGAAGTGTTCCCGTTTGCGGCGGTTGAAGCGTGCTGGTCACAGGTTTTGCAGGTATGCTTTGCGGCGACACAGGTTGCAGCGGTTGTGTCGCGCGCACGCTTCCGTCTTCCGCCGCGCTCAATTTGAGCGACTGGACAACTTCCATCCACGCGGCTTGGACTTGCTTCCACGTGTCTTCTGGGTTGCCGTCGTTCATGATGACGACGTTGGCGCGTTTGATCTTGTCCGCCTGCGGGCGCTGCGCGAAGATGCGTTTGCGCGCTTCTTCTTCGCTCATCTTGCGCTTTTCAGTCAGGCGCTTGACCTGTGCCTCCGCCGACGCATCGACTACCCACACCGCATCGACAGCGCTTGCCAAATTGGGGCTTTCCAACAGCTTGATCGCCTCAATCACAATCACAGGCGGTTTGGCGCGGCTTGCCAGCGCCATAATCGCTTGGTTGACAATCGGATGCACAATCGCTTCGAGCTTGACGAGTGCATTGGGATACGTGAACACAATACTGCCAAGCAGGTTGCGGTTGATCGATCCGTTTTCATCAAGGATGAACTTGCCGAACATCTCGACAATCGGCAGGTAGGCGGGAGCGCCGGGAGTCATCGCTTGATGTGTAAGACTGTCGGCATCAATGGTATATGCGCCCAAATGCTGAAGCATCTGGCGCACAAGACTTTTTCCGACGGCGATGTTGCCGGTCAGCCCGATGACGTATTTATCTTTCCAACGACCCACAGCCTGACCCTCCGGGGATAATTCCAAAGTTGCAGGAGCAAATTTTGGACACAGCGCATTCTTAGGCGCGTGCTTATCAGCATCAACTCATAAGCACGATAACTGAAAAAGTGAATGGCGTTGATGAAAAAAGCCAAAGTCATTTCATTGTAACCCGTTTTCGTTTGAGTCAGCAAACAATAAAGCGCCGGAAGCATAAAGAAACCTGCGCCGACGCTTAACAAATTCGAGTCTATTTCAAAAATCACACTTATAGGGGCGACCCGTGCGAAACTAGTTTCGCCTGTCGCCCGCCTTAAACCGGAATTTGAAATGACGTGTCCTCTAAGAGGGTAAGCCGGGTGCTTACCGTCGTCCATGCCGGGTATCACTGGCATCATCCAGCAAATTCTTCAGCGAAACCCCGCCCGACTTGAGTTCACCGTCATCGCCAACCGTCAAGTCGTTCAAGATGCGTTCCTTCAAGGTCTGCTTGAAATCCTCACGCTCATCCGGGGTCATCATCCGCATCAACATATCGATTCGTGCATCCGCTTCATCGGCGCTTGAACCACCCGCCTCTCGTTTGCGTTTCTCGCTTTCAAGGTGCGCCTGTTCTTGACCGTTATTCATTGCGCGCAAACGATTCGCGTCTACCCATGGAAAAACGGCGGGTGCCCACATTGCCAACGTAACGATGAACCCAATAAGCAGCGGCACAACAGTCATCACGGCGATCACCTGTGAGTCATCGATAAACATGCTGTTCGCGATTGCCACAATCGCGATCAGCGCGATTGCCGCCCAAATCGCCAAGGTTGCCAGCAGTTTTGAAAGATTGGCCATGAGTCTCCGCTCCCCACGTTTTATGCAGCCATTATGCCACTAAATACATGGGGAGTGGATTAATCGTTTCGCAGTGTGAAGCTCATCAATCCAGCGATCAGCGTGATGATGGCGACGACTTGAAACGTGCTGCTCAAGCCGATGTGGTCGCTCAATGTACCGATGATCAGCGTGCCAATCGCGCCCACACCGAACATGAATCCCAACGTCGCGCCGGAAGCGAACCCGCGACTTTTCGGCATCAAGCGCTGGCTCATGGCAACCAATAAACTGTGCGATCCGCCGGACAAGCCGCCCGCCAGCAGCGCCAGCGCGAACGCGCCGAATCCGTCACTCGCGGGCAGCAGGAACAACATTGGCACGGAAAGGATCAAGCTCACGGCTGTCACCATGCGATCCCCGAAGCGCACCGCAAGCTGCCCGAAGATCACGCCCGTGATCCCTGATGCCAGCCAGAACGCGCTCGTCACCAAACCATACTCCGCCGCTGTCCAGCCTTTTTCCTGAAACAAGCGCGGGATGAACGCCACCGCGCCGGGGTTGGAGATCGAACGCAGTGTCACCGTGATCGCCAGCAGCAAAAGGGGAAGCATGGGAATCACAAATTTTGCCGCGCCCGCCTCGTCTGCCGCTTTGCGCGATTCTTGATAGGCGGCGCGCGAAGGCAGCGTGAGCGCCATCAACGCCACGCCGGGCAGCCCAAATAGGCTTAAAATCAACAGCGGAGATACGCTGCCATGTTCGACAAGGATATTCGCGAACGGGGCTAATCCCGCTGTGAAGGCATTATTGTGTGTCGCCGCGCTGTCGAGAAGGATGCCTGTCAAGCCGGGACCGAGTGCCAAGCCCAACTGCCCCGCCAGAAAGAACCACGACAGCTTAACCGCCGAACTTTTCCCGCTGACACCCCCCGCGTGCATCGTGCCGACGGGATGAAACGCCGCGCTCCCGAACGATGCCAATACGAATGGGATCAACATGAGGACGTAATTCTGCGTGACCGCCGCGACCATCACCGCCACCATCAACAGGGTGATCGTCCACGCGACACCGCCCGCGCCGAGCCAGCGCCCGCCGTTTCTGTCGCCCCATAAACCGAAAAATGGCTGGCTGACCGCGCCCACCAGTTGATACGCGCTGATGGCAAAGCCGATTTGCGTGTTGGTCATGTGCAGCACGTTCAAGCTCATGAACGCCATCAGCACGCTCACCATGCCGTTGAACGTGTCCACGCTGAAATGTCCCAGCAGTACCGACCAAAAGCGCGCGCGGGAATTGTGTTGAATCGACTGCATCGCTGCCCCAAGTGAGGTTTTGGGGGGCGCGTCGATTTTCGCGTCGAGTATTGTCATTCTGCTGCCTTGTATATGTGTTTCCTCTGCTCATTCTAATCCACGCGGCTATGTCCATTAGCGCCAATCGTGTACAATAAGTTCACGTTAAAAGTTGCCCATCCCACGACTATCGTGACTCAACCTGAATACCCCATACTAGAAGACCTCAAACGCTGGCTGGCCCATCAGTTAGTCGGCGTGAACAGCGTGCGGAACTGCACGATCAAACGTGAGGACACGCGCGATCCCGAACGCGATCCGTCACTCGTCGTGCATACGTGGAGCAGCACCGTCATTCATGTCCATGTGCTGACGGACATCCCCAAACCCCGCTTGATCAAGCGGTGGGTGAGCGAAAATACCCGCATCGGCGTAGGCAGTTTGTTCCTGCTCAATCTCGACGTGCTGCCCGACAACGGCGAACGCTTTGAGCCGGATGAAACGCTCGTCATGCTCCACGCCCTGTTCAAAGACAAAATCTACACCTATCGCATCGAAGACGACGGACCGCGCATCGGGCAGGTGCATTTCAAAAACTTCGGCAAGCCCGATCAAACCGAAGTCTGGGACGGACCGGACATCACCATCACTAATTTGCCCGCCTACCGCGTATGGGTGAAAGCGCCCGCGTCCATCAAAGGCGATTGGTTCATCGCCGGGTTTGGCACAGAAGCGTTTTGGAAAAAAGCTGAAACTTCCGCCGCGCGCGATGAATTTCGCCGCCAATACCGTCGATCACAGGGCAGCACATGGCAGTATATGTGGACGAGCCGCGCCGGATTTGGCAGAACAGGCACAGAGCCTATCGAACCACCGCAGCCCAAGCCGGAAACCAAACTGGATCGCTCATTCGCCCATCTCGGCGTAGAATCGAGCGCCAGCTATGAAGAAGTCAAAGCCGCGTTCCGGCGCATGGCGCGTGAGCTTCATCCCGACGTGAGCCATCTGCCGAAGGAAGAAGCCGAAGCGCAGTTCAAACTGCTCAACGAAGCCTACACCTACATCAAAATCAGCAAGCGCTGGACGTAAGGCGTAAAATTTGATGAGTTTTCGCACTTCACGCCATTGTACGTAGCTGCCGCTTCTGCGCGTCCGCTGAAGCGGGCTTGAAAAACGTGAAACGATGATAGGATGTCAGCCCCATTCATGGGGCGTAAGTTTCAGGCGGGGGATGGACGAAACAAGTTTCGCATCCCCCGCCGAAGCAATCAAAACGACTACTTATACGCAGAAGCGTTTCTCTACTTAGGATTTTTAACGTGATGAATTTCCCCGTACAGCTTGTCCACCCCGATATTTATCAGATTCGCGTCCCGCTGCCATTTCTGCTCAACCATGTGAATGTGTACGCGATTCGCCCGCCAGCAGGCAGCACACGCGGATGGACGATCATCGACACCGGATTGAATCACCCTGATTCGCTGGCGGCGTGGCGCGAAGCCTTCGATCAACTGGGCTTCACTCCCGCCGATATTGAGCAGATCATCCTCACGCACATCCACCCGGATCATTATGGGCTGGCAGGCTGGCTGCAACGCGAAGCCTTGCGACTCGGCGCGTCTGCGCCGCCGCCTGTGCGCCTCTCGCCGCTTGAACAGATGCGCGCCGAAGAAGCATGGGTGCGCGGCGAACAGTTGGACTTGATCCGCGTGCAGATGCGCCAATCCGCCGCGCCCCCCGAACTGGTAAACGCGGTGGTCCATGGCATCGCGGATACGCGCCTGAAAACCTTCCCCCATCCCGTTCACACTGAAGCCTTGTCGTCCAATACGCTCATCACGGCGGGAGCGCACACTTTTCGCACCATCCATGCCCCCGGCCACAGCGATGGGCAGTTGATCTACTACGACGAAGCGAATCACCTGCTGCTGTCCGGCGATCAAGTGCTGATGAAAATCACGCCCAATATCGGTTTGTGGAGTACGGGGGATCGTCACCCGCTGGAGAGCTTCTTAACGTCGCTGCGCGAACTGCGCGAGTTAAAAGTCGCGCTGGCGCTTCCCGGTCACCGGCACGTCATCCCTGACTGGTGCGGGCGCATCGACGAGTTGATCGCGCATCATGGCGCGCGCTTGCAGGTGGTCAAAAACGCGGTGGCATCGCGCGATGGCGCGACGGTTTTTGAAGTCGCGGGCATCGTGTTCGAGTTTGCGCGCCTCACCGATCACGAAATGCGCTTTGCGATGGTCGAAGCCCTCTCGCATCTCGAATACTTGGTCGAAGCGGGTGACATCACCCGCGCTGAAGATCACGCGGGCGTATGGCACTATCGCCTCATTTGACCTCGCGCGCCATAAATCCAAAAAGCTGTCTGCCAGCGGTCACAAATTGTCGAATGATGCGCCCAACAACCCCAACAATGTGTCACACCCCTTTTTTGATCCTCTTAATGCTTTAGCTTGCCGCTTGTTTGCTGATGATGGGCGGGGTGTTCGCGCAAGAACCCGAACCCACCCCGACGGATACCCCGACGAGTACTGACACACCGAGTCCTGTGCCGACAACAAACGTGGGATCGCCGCGATTTCATTCGACTTGTCAGCGACCTTGCCCTGCCCCAAAACCATTCGGTTCTCCCTTGCCCATGCACTCACCATCCAGACCCCGTCTCGCCCATGCGCGCCAGCTTGTGACCGCCGCAGTTTCTTCCCGTCCGCTGCCACCCCCTGACCCTGCGTGATTTGACACACCTGCTCCGTCCAAGCGACAAACTGCGCTTGAAACGCCTCGCTCTCCAACCCGCGGAACACCCGTCCAAAGGTGTCATGTGACGGGATTCCGTTG
>DAOTZD010000012.1:0-99738 GCA_034434595.1 Anaerolineae bacterium | reverse complement strand
CGTCCAAAGGTGTCATGTGACGGGATTCCGTTGCTCAACTCAAGAAACCTCCCTAACCAATCCTGCTTCGATTTCCCCTAGCGCTCCACGTCTACCCATGTATCTGCTCCCCCAATCACGCCTAAAATCGCAATCGTGATCACATTAATCAGGGGATGTTTTCGGTTCTGTTCATCGCGCGGGTCTTCCCGTTGCGTAAAGTAGCTGAGGATGCTTGTCTCTGGAAACATGTTCGTCCCTTTTTAGAGACGATTTTCCTCCGTTCAGCTTTCATATGCGATTGCCCTACGGCACACCCTTTTTGTTTTGTGTGACTTTCTGATAAATTTATCATGCGTTATCATGTAGTCTGTCACTACATCATAGGTAATGTATCTTCTAAAATCGCAGTAACGTTTGCCCGCTTAGCTCACGAAAAGTCTCTATGCGCTATCTGATTCCTATCCTCGTTGTCGTGTTTATCATTGTCGCCGTAGCAGTGTGGATCATCAGTCAACCGCCGGAACCACAGCCCGTCGAAATCGTCATGTCGTCTGATCCTTTTCCCATGCATTTAGGCGCAAACACACTCTCGATTGCGCTCACCCAAGCCGATGGCAGTCTGTTGCGCGATGCGCTCGTCGCTGTGGATGTGTCTATGGACATGGAAGGGATGCTGCTTCCCACCACAGGATACGCGGAAATCGACGACGAAGGCATTTATCACTTCCCCGTTTTATGGTCGATGATGGGCGAATGGACGGTCAACATCGCCGCGCAGCTTCCTGATGAGCGTATCATCCGCGACGAATTTGATGTATTCGTATATGCCGTCCCGCAGACCAGCCCTAATCTCCAGCCGGTCTATCAAAGTAACAGCGAAATTGCTGATCTCACACAGCAGCCGAATGAAGCGTGGATCATCATCCCCTTGGGGACAGAAATGTTATTCCGCACGGGCGGCGGCGATGATTTGATGCCCGACGAACTGCGCCTCTCGGTGAGTGGGCGTAACACGCTGGTGATCCAGAACAACGATATTGCGGATCACAACATTGGACCATTTTATGTGCGCGCGGGCGAAACCCTACGACAGACGTTCACTGAACCTGCCGAATTCGTCGGCGCGTGCAGCGTCAGTCATTCGGACACCGTGACCGTGATTGTAGAAGGCTAGTTTTAGGATTAAAGATGAGCTGTCCACGACGATTTCTCGCTTCGATTATACTACCGGCAGTTTTCTTGGCGGCATGTTCAACCTCTCCGGCAGCAACGAGCGCGCCTACGCCTACCGTTTCGAGCCTAGCGCCCTATGCGTCGCAACTGCGCGGCGCGGTGATCGATCCGCCGCGTACTCTGACCAATGTCGAACTGGCAGCCACCACAGGCGATACCTTCCGATTGAGCGATTATCGTGGCGATGTAGTGTTGATGTACTTCGGTTATCGAAGCTGCCCCGATTTTTGCCCGACGACGTTTGCCGAACTCAAACAGGTTTACGAAGCGTTGGGCGAACCTGCTGACCGCCTCAAGATTGTGTTTGTGACAATTGATCCCGAACGCGACACGCTTGATTTACTCACCCTCTATACACAGGCTTTCCATCCCGATTTCATCGGCGTGCGCGGCGAAAACGATGTCCTGCAAACGATGTACCGCGAGTTTGGCGTTGTGGCAAACCGCCGTGAGGTTGGCAGTTCCGCTATGTCGTATCTGTTCGATCACACCGCGTCGATCTTCTTGATTGGTCCCGATGGGCGCTTGGAAGCGCAGTATCTCTACGGAACCAGTCCGCAGGTTCTCATTCACGACGTTGAACTGATTCTTGAGTCGATCAACGAAGCAGACCAAACCTAGCTATCAATCACGCGCTGCAAGGCGTGTATCTATGTGATAACTTTCAACAATTGGAAAGGGTTTCAAAATGCTCAGAAGTAAGTGGTTTGCCATCCTCATTGTTTTCGTGTTGTTGACCGCGCCTTTCGCCGCCTCCGCCGTATTGGCAGATCATGATTTTGACCCGTGCGCCTTCGTCACACTGTATAACGGTTGGGCGCGCGCGACTGCCGAAGGCGCACCCAACAGCGCTGTGTATGGGTTGGCAGTCAACCTTAGCCAAGAAGATGATGTATTGGTGGGAGGCAGCACCGACGCGGCAGAAGTCGTCGAAATTCATGAGATGATCATGGGCGCGGGTGATGTCATGCAAATGCAGCCGGTTGAAGGTGGGCTTCCCGTTCCCGCGCGTTCGTATGTCGAACTCAAACCGGGTGGCTATCATATCATGTTAATCAACCTCACCGCGCCGCTGGTGGCGGGCGAAACGCTTGATATTACGCTCATCTTTGAACACGCGGGCGAAGTCAACCTCACCGTGCCCATTGTCGAAGTGACCGAAATGGGCGAGATGGGGGATCATGATGAAGCCGAAGGCGAGCACATGGAAGTGATGGTCACTGAGGAAGCCGGGCATGATGAAGCCGAAGGCGATCATGATGCGGCTGAAAGCGCACACGACGAAGCCAGCGAATGCGGCGCACTTCAATTGGTAGGTGGATGGGCACGCGCGGCGGGCGCGGGGCAGCCGAACAGCGCGGCGTATATCCTCATCGTCAACCCCGGTCCTGAAGATGATCACCTTTTGAGCGCCAGCACCGATGCTGCGGAAACCGTCGAACTGCACGAGATGGTCATGAACGGCGATGTGATGGAGATGAGTCCGCTGGAAGATGGCATTCACATTCCGCATCATTCGGCGGTGGTGCTGCAACCGGGCGGTCTGCATGTCATGTTGATTGGGCTGACTCAAGAACTTGTCGACGGTGAAGAAATCACCATTACGCTCAATTTTGAACATGCTGGTGAACTCGAACTCACCTTCCCTGTTCAGGAAGTCGAAGCGATGTCGATGGGCGGGTAGCAGCCGAATGATGTTGGAACGATAGCGAATATCATCCTGAGGGCGGTTTTCTTTTGCGAGAACCGCCCTTTTTTTGTTTACCCATTTTGCTAGGTTATCCTTATTGCGTATGCCTTGTGAAATATGACACAAAAAGGCAGATTGTCACCCAAAAGAGCGACGAGTAACACTAAGCCCATGTAGAGGTATAGCGTAATCTTATGGTGGTCATCGCTTTAGGCGATAGGTCGCAGCTAAACAGCGCTTCGCCCGACAAAAACTGAATTCAATAAAAGATGCTTTGTTTCGGTTCTGCTGGTTAAAATGGGTGACACATCGCAGCGGGATACACCCGTTGGGGTAGTGCATCGTTTGGGGGCAAACAAAACCTATGACTACGTATGCGAATTCCGTCGCGGCAAATTATCAGCCATTCATCAGTACCGGGTCAACTGTGCAATTCCCATCTTACATTCGCAACGACAACCTGCGCGCATGGGTACAGGACATGGTGACTTTGTGTAAGCCGGACAGCGTGTATTTCTGCGATGGATCGCAGGAAGAATATGATTCGCTGTGTCACCTGCTGGTTGAAAAAGGGACATTCATCAAGCTCAATGAAACGCTGCGTCCGAACAGCTATTTGGCGCGGTCACAGCCGGGCGACGTGGCGCGTGTTGAAGACCGCACGTTCGTGTGCAGTTTGAACCCGAAAGACGCTGGACCGACCAATAACTGGATCAACCCGCGTGAGATGCACAAAACGCTCGACACGCTTTTCGACGGGTGTATGCGTGGTCGCACCATGTATGTGATTCCCTTCTGCATGGGGCCTTTGGGATCGAACATCAGCTACTTGGGCGTGGAATTGAGCGACTCGGCATATGTGGCGGTCAACATGCGGATCATGACGCGCATGGGGAAAGCCGTGTATGACTATTTGGTCGATGACGCGCCGTTTGTGCCGTGTGTCCACTCTGTTGGGATGCCGCTTGAACCCGGTCAGGCAGATGTGCCGTGGCCGTGCAATAACGAGACCAAGTACATCGTTCACTTCCCGGAAGAACGCGCGATTTGGAGTTATGGGAGCGGATATGGCGGCAACGCACTGCTTGGCAAGAAATGCTTCGCGCTGCGTATCGCGTCGAATATCGCGCATGATGAAGGCTGGCTTGCCGAACACATGCTGATTATGGGCGTGGAATCGCCTGAAGGCGAAAAGACCTATCTCGCGGCGGCGTTCCCAAGCGCGTGTGGCAAGACGAATTTCGCTATGCTTGTCCCGCCCAAGCCTTTCCAAGAGGACGGTTGGAAAGTCACGACAGTCGGTGACGACATTGCATGGATTAAGGTGGGGGCGGATGGCAAACTGCGTGCCATCAACCCGGAAGCGGGCTTTTTCGGCGTAGCGCCGGGGACGAACGCCAAGACCAACCCCAACGCGACGGCAAGCATCACCCGCAACACTATCTTCACCAATGTCGCGCTCACCGATGACGGCGATGTGTGGTGGGAAGGTTACACCGATACCCCGCCCGCGCACTTGATCGACTGGCAGGGGCAGGATTGGACACCGGAAATCGCCAAAGAAACCGGACGCAAAGCGGCTCATCCGAATGCTCGCTTCACCGCGCCCGCCAGCCAATGTCCGGTGATCGATCCCGAATGGGAGAACCCGGAGGGCGTGCCGATCAGCGCATTCGTGTTTGGTGGTCGGCGCAGCACGCTTACGCCGCTGGTGTTTCAAACGTTCAACTGGGTCTATGGGGTGTATTTCGCCGCGACGATGGGTTCAGAGATGACCGCCGCAGCGGCGGGCAAACTGGGAGAAGTGCGCCGTGACCCATTCGCCATGCTGCCCTTCTGCGGCTATCACATGGCGAGCTACTTCAATCATTGGCTGCAATTTGGGCGCTACATCAAGAACCCGCCGCGAATCTTCTTCGTCAATTGGTTCCGCAAGGACGAGAACGGCAAGTTCCTGTGGCCCGGTTTCGGTGAAAACATGCGCGTGCTTCAGTGGATCATCAACCGCGCCCGCACCCGCGCCAACGGCATGGAGACGCAGTTGGGGCGTGTACCCACCTACCAAGACCTTGATTGGCGGGGGCTAGAGAACTTCACCGAAGCGGATTTCGAGAAAGTGATGAGCATTGACCAAGACCTGTGGAAGCAGGAAATTTTGAGCCACGAAGAACTGTTCATCAAGCTGTATGACCGCCTGCCGAAGGAACTGCTGTCGGTGCGCGAACTGCTGCTCTCCAGCCTGTGGAGTCGCCCGGAGTGGGTGGACAAGTACGAGTAGACGTAAACTTTTAGCAGCGGGGATGTTGAACACGGATTCAGCATCCCCGTTTTTGATTCGGGCAAAGCCATGTCCGTTGGTGTCCGTATTTTGCGCGTGTGGATGTGACATTGAGCGATGATATGTTGATTCAGTTTACAAGAATGAAGGGGTGAATCAACATATTTGGGTTCAAACGTTTTTGGCTGCTGCCCTTTTCAAACCTCACCCCGTTTCGCGCCGAAACAGCGTTTCAGTACCCTCGATGGGTTTTAGCTGAGTGAAGAATCACTCTGTCACAAAACCCGCAGGACACACATGTTTCAGTACCCTCGATGGGTTTTAGCTGAGTGAAGCGTAATCGCAGTCATGTAGTCACGCACATCGTCAGTTTCAGTACCCTCGATGGGTTTTAGCTGAGTGAAGATACAGCACGGAAAGACCAATGTGACCATTGAAAACGTTTCAGTACCCTCGATGGGTTTTAGCTGAGTGAAGAGCCGAAGCGCGCGGCGCGCTGGCGGTCAAAATTGCGTTTCAGTACCCTCGATGGGTTTTAGCTGAGTGAAGGTCACAAATTCTTCACGCGCACCGATTTCTTTGACAAGTTTCAGTACCCTCGATGGGTTTTAGCTGAGTGAAGGCGCTGTCCGGTGAGGGCGCGGTATGCCATGCAGCGTTTCAGTACCCTCGATGGGTTTTAGCTGAGTGAAGTTGGGTGGGGACTTGCGTGAGGCAAACTTACGCGACGCGGGTTTCAGTACCCTCGATGGGTTTTAGCTGAGTGAAGGTGCGCCCACATTTGCGAGTGATTTACTGCGTAAGTGTTTCAGTACCCTCGATGGGTTTTAGCTGAGTGAAGGGCGTGTGCGTCGAGTCGAACGAGTTCCCCATGTACTGTTTCAGTACCCTCGATGGGTTTTAGCTGAGTGAAGGCTTTCAGCGCGCTTCATGTCGTTCAGCACCAGAGTTTCAGTACCCTCGATGGGTTTTAGCTGAGTGAAGGTGGCATCCGTACCCGCGCGCGTTGAGTTCACGCACACGTTTCAGTACCCTCGATGGGTTTTAGCTGAGTGAAGGGCAGTGGGCACACATGCCCGGCGCTAACCTATCCGAGTTTCAGTACCCTCGATGGGTTTTAGCTGAGTGAAGGTCCTTCGCGGAGTGAATAAATGGACACAAAACAGATCGCGTTTCAGTACCCTCGATGGGTTTTAGCTGAGTGAAGCGGCGCGCATTGACCACGAGACCGCCGCACTCCTGGTTTCAGTACCCTCGATGGGTTTTAGCTGAGTGAAGTCATAGTTCACGGCATCACCGGTTCCGCTTCAACGGTTTCAGTACCCTCGATGGGTTTTAGCTGAGTGAAGGACTTATGGAACGCGAAGAAGAGCGTCCCGCGTTTGTGTTTCAGTACCCTCGATGGGTTTTAGCTGAGTGAAGTGCGCGCGTCGGTGTCCGCTGGCAACGGTTGAAAGTTTCAGTACCCTCGATGGGTTTTAGCTGAGTGAAGCTGTATGGCGGTATACGCGAATCCGGCGACCTGTTGTTTCAGTACCCTCGATGGGTTTTAGCTGAGTGAAGGCCTCAAGAAACTGGTCAAAGCCCTTGACCCGTTTATGTTTCAGTACCCTCGATGGGTTTTAGCTGAGTGAAGACTGAGGAGTGAAATGAGAGACACAAAACAGATCGCGTTTCAGTACCCTCGATGGGTTTTAGCTGAGTGAAGACCGCCCGAACGAACCGTCCTTACCGAATTGCGGTTTCAGTACCCTCGATGGGTTTTAGCTGAGTGAAGGATGCCCGGCGCGGATCTGTCCGACGCGCGCCTGGAGTTTCAGTACCCTCGATGGGTTTTAGCTGAGTGAAGATTTACGTTGCGAATTTTGAAACTGCTGCGACGTGTTTCAGTACCCTCGATGGGTTTTAGCTGAGTGAAGTTCACCCCAATTCCAATGTACGCGCGGCGGTAAAGGTTTCAGTACCCTCGATGGGTTTTAGCTGAGTGAAGGGCCGCCTTTATTCAGCGCTTGGATCGTCGAGCCGTGTAGTTTCAGTACCCTCGATGGGTTTTAGCTGAGTGAAGGTCGACGAGAGACAACATGCCTACAGCACTCACCAGGTTTCAGTACCCTCGATGGGTTTTAGCTGAGTGAAGGGCGGATCGGCGGGCGCAGCGCTCGGCTGTTCGCCGTTTCAGTACCCTCGATGGGTTTTAGCTGAGTGAAGGTGAGCGCCATTGTTCATAATTGTGTGGCGGCACATACGTTTCAGTACCCTCGATGGGTTTTAGCTGAGTGAAGCTCTACGAATATGTTCACGCGCGATGCTTCGCATAGTTTCAGTACCCTCGATGGGTTTTAGCTGAGTGAAGCTGTAACTATCTGGAATGTCAAAATGCGGGGTAGCGTTTCAGTACCCTCGATGGGTTTTAGCTGAGTGAAGGGTATCTGTCAATGCCAAGATTGTTGCCGTTGGAGTGTTTCAGTACCCTCGATGGGTTTTAGCTGAGTGAAGTGTTGATCGTGATCGACGAACTTAACAACTTCGTCGTTTCAGTACCCTCGATGGGTTTTAGCTGAGTGAAGGGCGATCTTCGGCACAAGCATGTACTTCATCTTACGTTTCAGTACCCTCGATGGGTTTTAGCTGAGTGAAGGCAGACGATCAAGCTGCAATATGAGCATTACAGCGTTTCAGTACCCTCGATGGGTTTTAGCTGAGTGAAGCAGACCGCATGGCAGATATGGAACAAAAACTGAATTGTTTCAGTACCCTCGATGGGTTTTAGCTGAGTGAAGGGTAAACAGGCACTAATCCCCGCGCCCCCTATCCCTGTGTTTCAGTACCCTCGATGGGTTTTAGCTGAGTGAAGGAGCTCGTTGCCAGTTCTGGCGTTGGCGTGTTGGTTTGTTTCAGTACCCTCGATGGGTTTTAGCTGAGTGAAGTGCAAGCAATCATCACCCGGCGAAGCTTCTACCGTTTCAGTACCCTCGATGGGTTTTAGCTGAGTGAAGGGAACGCGGGTGAAGTCACTGGCGATCTTGGCATAGCGTTTCAGTACCCTCGATGGGTTTTAGCTGAGTGAAGCTTCGAGGACTTGTGATGCCCGACCTAAACGTAGTGTTTCAGTACCCTCGATGGGTTTTAGCTGAGTGAAGGGATCAGCGCAATGACAATGCCGAGTCCCTTGAGTGCGTTTCAGTACCCTCGATGGGTTTTAGCTGAGTGAAGGTCCGCATATCGTCATATTGCGCCTAAACTGAAATAAGTTTCAGTACCCTCGATGGGTTTTAGCTGAGTGAAGCAGTAGGCGCTTTCACCGATACTGCGTCTACTGTGCGTTTCAGTACCCTCGATGGGTTTTAGCTGAGTGAAGGATCGCCCGCCCGTCCGAACCGACGCGCTTGTCTGACGTTTCAGTACCCTCGATGGGTTTTAGCTGAGTGAAGGACACCTATGCCGCTTCCCGTCACGCCCGATGCGTGGTTTCAGTACCCTCGATGGGTTTTAGCTGAGTGAAGGATTGATCGTCGTGATGCTGCTTATGCTCATTGCAGTTTCAGTACCCTCGATGGGTTTTAGCTGAGTGAAGTCGCGTTGATCTTGACCGGGATCATGGTGCTGTGTTTCAGTACCCTCGATGGGTTTTAGCTGAGTGAAGGCTGCTCATTGCGTTGGTATCGGTTATTTCAAGTATGTTTCAGTACCCTCGATGGGTTTTAGCTGAGTGAAGCTGTCACTGTGGTTCGCCTACTTGGTTGCTGACCGTTTCAGTACCCTCGATGGGTTTTAGCTGAGTGAAGGTATTGCGCCACTAATTCAGTAAAAGGATGAAACACAAGTTTCAGTACCCTCGATGGGTTTTAGCTGAGTGAAGGGCCTAACGCGAATACCGAACAAAGCGAAACATGTCTTAGTTTCAGTACCCTCGATGGGTTTTAGCTGAGTGAAGGGAAGTACTTACGCGATTTAGGCATTTTACAGTTTGCGTTTCAGTACCCTCGATGGGTTTTAGCTGAGTGAAGGGATTGTGTGTTCTAGTTTTACTCTTAAACTGCGATAGTTTCAGTACCCTCGATGGGTTTTAGCTGAGTGAAGGGAATGGTGCTACACATGGGACTTCACAGTAGACAAGTTTCAGTACCCTCGATGGGTTTTAGCTGAGTGAAGTTGTGCCACTTTCATAGCCTGAAATCGTGCGTTGAGTTTCAGTACCCTCGATGGGTTTTAGCTGAGTGAAGGCCATGTTTTGCGCTGTAAGGTTTATGGATGAAATGATCCATTTGCTTCATTACATCGCTTAAAACGGCTGCTACACTGCCACATTGAATTGAGAATACCGTCATTTTTACTTCTTGCCAAGCTAAGATTTCGCAACTCCACAGCCGCGCGAAATGGCAGGGGAGTTGCGAACCCATACTAAACGTCGTTACAGAAGCGGCGAAACTCACAATCGAGACAGCGCTGCCGCCATTCAGTCGCTTGCGGCATTTTCTCATTTTTTTGAGTTTCTGCCATCTCATAGACCGCCTGTTCGACCATTTTACGGAGTTGCGAAGTGATGCGAATTTCGATGGCTTTTTTCGCCTTGGTCAAATATAAATACCCTCGACGTGAGAGCAGCGAGAAGATTTCTTCTGCCATCATGCCATATGCCGCCAGTTGAACTTCGACATGTTTGCCAAAACGGGTGGCGAATTTATAGTCTACGGGGATGATCTCGCTGTCTGTAAAAACCAATTCATCCACTCGCCCGGTTAAGTTGAGACGACTCGAAAACACATCCACATCAAAGCGCCGTTCCCCTTCAATAATGCCATACATCGAAAATGTGCGGCGCGTGGCGCGTTCCCGTTCTATACTGTGCTGTTCAATTCCCAACATCATTTTGCGCGTAACCGGGCGCACATCAGGCAGGCATAGATGATAATATGAAATCCGCGCGCAGTAGATGTGCTGTTTGAGATCAGTAATTGTGAACGGTTGGGGGCTATCTATGCTGTTCATAATCTTCCTCCCCAATGATGATTCGGTTTTTCCATTCGTGCCGCCCAATGGAAATTAATTGAACCCGTCCACGCTTGTCCCCTAAGATACGTTCAATTCGCAGCATCAATTCTTCCTGATGGTTGCGGCTGAGCATACCGACAAAGGCACTGAACTGCACTCGATCCAGCCCATAGTCTTGGCAAGCATCCGCGATTTTTGTGCGCGCTTTATCATCTTCAATGTCGTACATCACTAATGTCGGGTTCATAGCATCACCAGCCCGCCTTAAAAGGCATATAAGTTTCCCGTTCGCCCCGTAAAAAACTGGCGAGATTTCGCGCCTGCATTTGCATGACGGTGCGAATGGCAAAGCGTTTCCCCTCGTGGCGCACTTCCGTTTCAAGATGCTCTAAAACTTTGACTGCCAAACGTTTACGGGTATCGGCATCAAGCAGACCATTTTCATCTTGCTTGACGGTGAAACTGCGGTTGATTAACCCGAATACCAGCCGATCCACTGCCACCTGACGAAATTCCTCAATCATGTCCAATACAAGGCTGGGCTTGCCAGAACGGTCAACATGCAGAAAGCCAGCATAGGGATCAAGCCCTGCCAGCACAATCGCCTGTCCAATTTGCCCATACAAAATGCCATAGCCATAGTTCAAAAGGCTGTTGATGGGGTCACGTGCGCCGCGTGTTTTACGCCCCGACCACGCATAGCTGTTTGGAAACAACACACTCAGTGCTTGCCAATAACGACGAGCCGCCGCTCCCTCTGCGCCCATGACGGCACTGCGAATGTCCTCTAGCGCACCGCCGCGCAGCCGCTCAACCGTCGCCAAATGATCAAGCACTTCGGTGGAAGCAGCGCGCAAAGACTCGAAGACCTCTGGCTCGTTTTCAGCACGGTTTTTAGCGACATATTTTAAGGTGATCGCTTGGTTGTAGATTTTCCCCTCAGCCACAGCGCAAACAAACTGGGATCCACGCGGCGATTCAAAAGCATGGAGCTGAGCGCGTCGCGTTAAAACGGTTCCGTTAAGCCCGTTAGACATCACTGACGCATACACATAACCCGTGGGATCAAGATAGTGGATGGGGATGCCCCGCTCACAACACGCTTCCACCGCGTCTGAAGACATGCTGATGCCGCGGTTGGTGATGAGCACTGATTTGAGGTGAAGGAGAGGCGCTTCGTCAAGCGCCCCCTCCTTATGGGTGACTTTCAACCGTTCAGAATATTTACCGATATGACTGCCGAATGTATCCGTAATCAAATGCTCAACGATCATGGAAGTGTCCTTTCCGGGCAGCATAGCCCTACACCTTCCATGTTAATTCGGCAGTGGAATCTAATCTTCCATCTGGGAGATTTCGTACCAGCCGTTGCCTTTGACGACGTTTTTGCCAATGTGCAGCACGCTCCCCCAGGCCAACCAATAGCGTAGTTCCGACAAATCCCCTCTATAGCGCGCCTTTCCTATCAATCCACTGATAGGTTTCATGCTGTTGGAACGCCGTGACCCGCTCATCACATGTACCCAGCGGGTGGCGTTGTCGGTTAGCTCGACTGCTTTGGCACGTTCTTGTAGATGAAGATGCAGTTCGCGCCACTGTGCAGTCTCGGTGGGGTTGGGCGTGTAATGGAGTTCCAACATTTGGCAGCGCTCAATCAACCGCCCCATTACGATGTAAAGGTACGGAATGCTGGCAGGTCGCCCTTGATCTGTCAATTCACATGGGGTTCGCCAGTCAAGCGTAATCTGGTCGTTAGGCCAGCCTTGAACTGTCTGCACAATGGCCTCATGGGTGATGGGAACCCCCGGCAGTCCGCGCAGCTTGCCGTCTGCATATACACTCTGGGATTTCCCCGTAAAGGGGTTGAGTGCTTGCGCCGTTCGCAGCACAAAGGTGCCGCGTCCGTACCCAACACCAATCTGCCCAATTTTGTAAACCGCTTGGCACACATATGGGAACAACTGTTCGGCATCGCCATACAAGTTGATACCAAAACGCAGCATCTCGCCCGTTTTGATACGGATGCGGTTTTGCGCGTCAAAGTTCAACGGTGGGCGAATGGCAAACGGACGCGGGGGATTCACCCCACGCGAGCTTTCTTGCGATTCCATCAAAATGAGACGGCAGCGCGGGCAAAATCGAATATGGTCCGGCTCGCGAGCATGGCTGTCGTTGCAGATCACGATTTCGCGGAGCGCCTCCCACAGCGCCCCGCGCAGCTGCGCGCCTGCTTGCACTCCAAATTCGATGGGCGTGGTTGCTTCCGCCTCAAATAGCATTTGATGCACAATGAGCGGCAGATGGGTGATGCTCATTCGTTCGTCCGTTGATAGTGTGTATAGCTTCGGCTGCTGCCCACCCGCCGGTATGGCAAGGCGACATGTTTCAATAGGCGGTGTTTCCCCAAGGTCATCTCCTCTTTGCTGTACACATTGAGCCGTTCAAATCCCAAATCGGGGGCAGTATCGTCCAACTGCGTTAAGACGCTTTCCATCGCCATGCCGACGACATCCCCAGTGATGGCAATAAAACCGTAAGGTAAAGACTCGGTGATCGTTGGCACGGCTTGCACTTGGATGAACCCACCGCGTTTGCCCAGATAGTTGATATTGATTAACCAACGAGCAATACGCTCGGCATCCTCCCGCGCGCTAACTTCCAGCGCAATCCCAAATACCCCCGCTAGATAGGCGTACTCGCGGTAGGCAATTGTTTTACCAAAAAAGCCCGCGTGCTGCTCACCTTCTTCAGCTTCATTGCGCCGCTGACGCAGCACTTTTGTGAAGGTATTGGTGACCACTACGTCCAGTGCCGGGTAAAGCGCGATAGTCGCGCCCGCTAACACTTGCCAGAAGGCTGCTGCCGCTTCAACGCCTTCTAGCCGACATGCCACATCCAACAGCGCCATTTTGATGCTGTACGGCGTTGGGACGAGCAAGGTCTTGCCGCCCGACGAGGTCGCCAACGCTGGTTTAAGCGTAAACAGCGCTGTGGCTTCGTATTCCGCTGAAACCCACATGGTTGCCCCCTTAACGGCTGTAGTTGTGCGCGTAGGGCTGCCAATTCATCAGTTCAGTGAGGATGTTCCCGAACTCGCTGAGGTCTGTAAATTCGGCAACCCCAACCGCATCGGATTGTACGCGGTTCAGCACCCCTGCCAAATTCCCCACGTGGCTCACATACCCATCCTTGAGGGGGCTAACCGTCGGCGCTGGCACCGATGCCTTGCTAAAACTGACCACACCCTCAAAGTTGACCAGATGCGGGGCTTGAGTCGTCCGCATCGCGCCGTTTGGCTCAATGAAGGTGAACAGCACGCTTTCCAGCAGGATTTTGGCGCGGGCGGCGCGTTGAGCAGCGTCAATGGCATATTCTTGGGTGATGTCGTTGAAGCCGATGCGAGCGAAGTCGATATGACAAATCGCTGCGTAAACCCCCGACGATGCCGGGCGGTGGAAAATTGCCTGACCGAGATTTGAACCCGTGTTTTCGGTGGCATCACGGTCTTCTTTGCGCTTGCTTTCACTGCGCTCGTTGGCGTATTTAACGTGGAAATAGCTGTCGGTGCTTACCGAGTCGGGCAAACCAACCACCCACCCGAACTCGATTACGCTTTTGCGTGGGAGACTGCGCTTGCCTTCCGTAATGAGGATGCCCGCCATGTCATCCACTGCACAGGTGCGGAGCAGTTCACTCAACAACTGCGCGTCGTTGAGTCCAGCCGTGCGGGTCAGAAAATCTTTATCGGCATTGATGCGGTTGGCGTTGAAGTCGCGGCAGCCTGCACAGATTGGCAGTCCGGCAGCAAGTACGCGGCGAATCAGATGGTCGGATTGGATGTGCTTGTACATATCGCCGCTGATGGCGTTCACATTTTGCAGCCGCCCGGTTTGATCGACGATGTTGACCATGCGGGTTTGGATTTGGTTCCCTTCGCCGCCCTCATTGTTCAAACTGTGCATATCAAGCGTGGCGCGGGCGCTGATGGAAATGCTGTATAGACTGTCGTTCATGATCGGTTACTCCTGCATATTCAATAGTTAGGTAGATAGATAGCAATAGCATGGGTTCATTACGTGTCATCAGCGCCAGAATCTGTGTCGCGCGTTTCGCGGGCATACCCGTAAGCGATAAGCAAGTTTGCGACGGTTTCTGCGCCAAAACGATCAATGAGGTTGACGATAGAATCGATATCGCCTGTTTGCACACTGCGGCGGTAAGGCGGACGTTCACCTTTGGTCGTTTCCAAGACTTGAGCGTTTTCCGCATTGAACTTGAACAAAAAATCCGAGAGCGCGGCAATAAAATCCGCCTTGTAGCGTGATTTACGTGCCAGTTCTTGCCCTAGTCCGTAGCGCACCTCATATTTCCGATTGCCCTGCATTTTTTGATATTGCGCGCTGACAGTGCTGCGACGAATGGCATAAGCGATGTTCTGGAAGCCTTCGTCCTCCAAAATTTCCGCAAAACGGGGCTCAGTCATGGTGATAATCCTTTCGAGCGTGTCCTCAGTCAATGCGTAGACATATTTGCTGCGTTCGCGCTGCCCGATGTAATAGACGGGAAAAGCGCGGGTAAACCGAAATAGAGCATCTAGCGAGTCGCCAGAAATAAAGTCGCGTAGGGCTTGCAGCAGATCAACAACATCGCTGTGCGATTCGTCAAACTGCTGTACCAGCTTGACTAACTCGGCAACGACTGCCTGATATACTCGAATATCTTCGGGGGTTCGGATTTCAATCCAACCGGGCAGCCCAATGAAGGCGAGATTCATGGTGGCGACAGCATTACCGAGGTCTTTATAGAAAACGGCATACAGCCCTGCTACAAGACGTTTTTTGAGGTTGCCACGTTTGCCGATTGAGATTTGGCGGGTTGGTTCGGCAAAGTAGGTGAGCAGAGCTTCGGTATAGCGCAGAGCAGCCATGGCATCCCCTTTAATCGATGTGGTACTGACCCGCATCGATTCTGAAAACGTATTGAAGATGTCCCGATGTTCGCTGTACGTGAGCTCTCGCGGAACGATCACATAACTTTTGCGGTCTTTGACTCCTTGAATGAGGCGGGTTTGCCCTGCCTCATAAAACCCGATGATCTTGAGCAGTTCCAGCAGCCAAAAGTTATCGAGATTGTCGATTCTGATGCCATTCGCTTTGGTTTTGTTTTGACCTTTGCCTTGATCCGGGTTGTAAAGCTGCTGCCCAGTAGAGAGGGGGGCAATTCCCCATCCTGCGGCATTGTCGATTTTTTTCCATGTGGCGACGGCAGAGGCGATGTCGTTCGGCGTGCTAGAAAACAACTGAAATAAAAGTGAAACAATTTTCGGTTGTTGTTCACGTACTTTCCACCAATCCAAGAGAATGCGATTGTAACCGAGCAGGGCACCCGGATTGATGGCGCGGAAGATGTCCCAATGAGGATGCGGTTTTGCTACCGTCATCTCGGCGTTTTGCGCTTTGTTCTTTGCGCCAAAAAACGCTGCTACCTGTTCTTTTTCGACTTCGTAATCGATAGAGAGCGGTGCGCCAACGGGTAGACTTTCCCGATTCTTAGCCGTAACAATCAGGGGCATATTGCCGGGCCAGATCGGTTCTTGTGGCAGATTCTCCACTGTTTCAGAGGAGATAGGCGCGCAGGTGATGCGGTAGTACATACCGTCGTCTTTGAGCGCGATGTGACCGGGTGTGCCTTGCTTAGAATGTAGTTCGCTCAAAACACGCATCCATCCGAATGCCAGCAGCACTTCTGCGAAGGTCCCGCTTGATTTGTCAATGTAGAATGTTGTGAGTTCGGACATAGCCTTTCCTTCTTTTCTTCACTAATTTACAATGATAACAATTAAAGTTTGTACCCGCCTCTCCGTGTGCCTTCCTGATCGGCACGACGCAGCACCCGCGCTATAAGGAGATACGCCCAATACGCTTCTCTATCTTCCGGCTTGGCGATATTGTTGGCTTGTGCATCGGCATTGGCGTAAGCATGGGTGATGAGTTCCCAATTGGGGTCAATCAGCGTGGGGACATGCTTCGACAAGGTGGCGCGGACGTGGTGATCCGCGTTTGGGATGAGATGAAAATCCTCATTCGAATTGGCAAACGGCGCATGATGACGCGCAATTGCACTATAAATGGCATAGATAAGCGGGCTGTCGTCGTCAAAAGCGGTGGTGTAGAGCGAACAGCTTGCCAGCGCACTCTCGACGGCGTGTGTTGGACGACGCGGCATAGAACGTTCGATGGCTTTGTGCGCTTCGGTTTGGCTGTCGGTATGGGCATACGCCACGCCGGGTTCAATGGGCTCTACATCGGTAAGTTTTGCTTGATAATCGTGCACCCATTTCTGCCATCCTATACTGAGTTTGCCAACATCGTGCAGCAGCACCGCCAATGCTGCCGCTTTGTGAACATCTCCGCGCTGCCACCCAAAGCGGTCTTCTAAGCGCGCTGCTAAACCCGCCATTTCATTCCATGCGCCATGTGCCCCGAATGCCGCCTCATACACTAGCTCGATGTGACGCTCATAGGTTTCAAGGTTGTAGTGGTGTGTCTCGCTGCCCTCACGCCGATTCTTCGGCTCGACTGGCTGTGCTTGCCAACCATCAGGATCGCTCTTTTCGCCTAAAATCAGACCACGCTCTGGATCATATCGGGCAAGATCGGGATGGATGACCACCAGCGCCGCGCCCGCTAAAGCTTTCGCAGAGTCAACTGGGTACCACTGATACTCTGGTTGCCTATACGTCGCGCTGTCGCTGGTATCTTTTTCGAGTGCGACAAGCGTTTTTAGCGTGAAGGGGCGTTCCCCTTCATCTTTCAGCCATAAAGCGGCATACTGTTGAAGTGTGCCGGGATAAAGCTCAAACGAGTCCACATCGAAAGGTGCCTCCAATAAGCTATTTGGATCATCTGAAATCGTGACGCGCACCTGAAAGACATCACGAATCAAGGCACTGGGATGAGCGAGATTTTCACGTCCTGCCATGAGGTCAAACATGGCGATTTGGTGTTGATTGCCTGTGATAGCGAGTTGTTCAAGGATTTGTCGATCTGCTTCCGCGTGAACTTTTGAGAGGATGGCTTGTTCATCGGCATAGGTGAACACCTCCCCATTCCGGGCAGTAAATGCGTCCCATGTTTGCGCGATGATCGCGCGCTGCCCGGTATATGGGTTGACGCGCTCGGTCAAGTCGATTGTCTCTCCTTGATCGAGACTGTAACGGTAAATCGTGACCGTACCGGTATCCCCGGCATAACGCGCACAACGCCCCGCTCGTTGAATAATGGCATTCGCCGGGGCAAGTTCAGTGTGCAGATGCTCACAGGTGATGTCGATACCCACTTCTATCGCTTGGGTGGCGACAGCGATCACGCTGCCGGTGGTGCGTTCTGCGTCTTTACCGAAGACTTGCTGCAAGCGCGTTTGCGCTTTCAAACGGTCATTTGCGAGAAACCGGCTGTGCAAAAGGATCACTTCTGTCTGCGGGCTCAAGACTCGGAGTTCGTCAAAAATGGCGCGAGCGCGATCTACTGTATTGCAAATCACGAGACTGCGGTGACGATGGCTGTCCATAACCATTTGTGCGCTCAGTGTTTCTGCGCTGGCACAGTAAACGCGGGTTTTGTTCTGTGAAGGCAACTTCAAAAATGCTTCTGCTTCGGCGGGCGTACCGGGGATAATCTCGGCATTAAGCTGCTGTGCCAGTTCCCCCAACATCGTGCTGCTGAAGGTCGCGGTCATCAGCATAAACGGCGTGATGCCGTTTAACATTTTAAGCATCGCCAGCGTAGTAGGCAGTGTCGATTTCGGATCGAGCAGGTGAAACTCATCAAACACCAAATACGATCCCATCACTGCCGCCGCATTGAGGTTGGCTTTGCGTTTGGACACCCCATAGTGGTAGTTCAAGAAGCGGCTGAGAACTTGGTCAATGGTGGTGAAAATCAGGTCGGACTCATAGAACAGATCGCCGGTATTTTCTCCAGTTTGGATGCTGACCTTGAGGTTGAGCCCTTGCCTGAGATTATATTTGTGGACGACTTCGCGATATTCCTTGATAAATTGGTTGGCAAGTACACGCATGGGAACGGCGTAGATGCATTTGCGCGGAAATCCAATATCGGTGAATTCCGCCATCTTCAGGAATGGGTAGACTGCGGCACGAGTCTTTCCTGACCCTGTCGGCGCTTGGAGAATGACATTTTTTCCTGCTCGCAGTAGGTCATAGGCGCGTTCTTGATGCGGATAAAGAGTGCTTTTCATAAGTTATTCCCCAAAAATGTCATTAAACAAGGAATGATCGGTTTGGTCATCATCGGCTTTAAACCATCCGTATAACCGTCCTAATACCCGTGCCTCGCCCACCATTTCATCGCGCAAGGATTCTGGCGCTAAGACCTCGACGTTTGCGCCCCATGTGCGAATCCAAGGCTTAAGATCGGTGGTATCCGCCACATGAAAAGTTAAGCGCAAGTAGTTGGGCTTTTCCGGGTCAGGCTGTGAAGAAGTTGCTGTACGCCAATTTGTCTCTTGTACACGGCGGGCGACATTCGGGCTGAAACGCAGCACTACCTCAACGGTTTCATCTCCGTAGTAGATAGACCACGCATTTTTAAGCAGTTCGAGTCCGGGAAAGGTGTCAGGGATTTCAAAGCTTTCTCGAAGCAGTTGCGCGGACTGGATGCGTTCAACTTTATATGTTCGCAGTTTATCCACACTGCTGCTGTGACCGATAACATACGTCGCAAAGCCGATTCCAGAAGGTTCTAACAAGTAAGGACAAAGGGTGGTGCAAAACTCGCGCCCGTGATACGGCGCGTAGAGGATTTCCACTTTCCGTTTTTGGATCATGGCACGCGCTAAAATTCGCAGGATGTCGTGATGCCGCTCGTCTTCTGGGCGTGTGCCTAACTCGGTGACAGCTTGAGCGAAATATCGACCCGCTCCTAGATCGTCGGTGACGATGTTGGCAAGGTTCATGAGCAGCGTTTCGGCGGTTTCAACCCTGCGATCAGATTGTTTTACGAAAAGGCGAATCGCCAAATACAGAATAACCGCTTGTTCTGCATCCATTGTCAGCTTACGGGGCACAAACGAACGCAGGGATGAGATACGCCAGCGCATCCCGTCCTTTTCGACTTTTCCTTCATATTCAAGATCGCTAAGATAATTTGCGAGCGTGCGGCGCTGAAGATTTAAACGGGTCGCAATTTCCATGACGGTAAGTTCTCCCTCTTGTTTTAGGAGACTGACAACCCGTTCTTTACGTTCTAGAGAAGTTGAGTCTGATACGCGGCTCATGCAATATATTCTCCACTGATCAATATATCGCCCATTATAAGTACGGTTTGGAATCTTTTGTTCCAAAAATTCAATGAATCACCAATTTCACAATTCACCCGTTTCCCGCCGAAACATAGTTTCACGCGTTTGGAAACAGGCAAAAGATTGTCAGATTTGAGGCGTGGAGTTGACTCAAACAGGCGATGCTGCGAATTGAAACAGAACGCTCGTAATTCGCGGAGCTTGGTATTGCCCTTCAAAAAGGGTATACCACGCGCTAGGCATCGCCTTTATGGGGGGATTGCTACGTGTACTTTCGATGCTGTACTTTTTCTCTCGCAATTACGCGGTACTGCGGATAGGGATAGGTATCCGCGTTTCCTGTCGTGTGCGGCGTATCAATCGTGCTGCTGACTTCAACGCGCATGTCTGTGGTGGATTCAAACGATGCGCCTATCGGTGACCAGCGCACTCGCACATCCGCCCAACCGGAACTGCCAGACTCGCTATCTTTCGCTAGGACTTCGCCGCACTTCGGAAAATCAAACCAATCCCATCCATGCTGCTGCCACAAGGCACATTCAGCGGTTTGCAGAAAACCGGCATCCATGCCCGCCCACCCGCGATAATGCCCGCGCAGTGATTTCACGTCCCCTGTGCGCTGAACAATCTGCGCTGCCTGCTCTTTCTCGACATATGCCCAATAGTGACCCGTTGGCATATCTATGAACGTTGGCGCGAACACATGCCCGCCGAAGTGACTCACCCGCCACACCCGCAGATGATCACCCGCGTAGGTGTCATGCAGGTGCTTATACAGCGGATACCCGAATTTCGCGCACGCGGCATCAACTGTGCCATGCGTACATACCAGCAGGTCGCGCGTGTGATCCCCTTCCCCGACGCGATACTGCTCAAAGCGTGAGAGCGCGGCGCGATCTTGGTAAAGTGACCACGCCAATACGCCTAATTGATCCGTCGGGACGAGATATTCGACTTTCTCGAACTTGGCGAACAACGTTGAGGGGCGAGCGTAGAACATCACCCGGCGAAACCCCTGCCGCGAATAGGCTTGGTCAGGGGCGATGAACAATGCCAAATGTCGATATTCGCCTGTCTCTCGATAGTGTTTGAGCCACAATGCGAATAGGTCACGAATCGCTTGTGGGAGAACGTTCTCGTCAGTGTACATATCGCGTTTCCACGGCAGTGGAAGTTCGATGGCGATACAGTCCCAAAAGTCGCCTGCATGACCCACGGGATCAAGTCCGCGATTCTGCGCCATGCAGTTGCAGTAGGCTTTGGTGGCAAGGGTGTCGATACTCATTCGCCAACAGCCTCTATAGATGCGCTGATGGGATGTTTGAGCTTGCCATTGGTGTACGACGTGATTTTTGCTTTGCGCGGTTTGCGTCGCCCGATGGGAAGGCACAACGGTGTCCCCGTGACTGGATCAACGATCACATCGGCATCCAGCCCAAACACCTGCAAGATGTTTTCAGGCGTAATGACTTCATCCGGTGCGCCCTGCGCCACAATCTGACCGCCGCGCAGCGCGACAATCGTATCGGCATAGCGCGCCGCTTGATTAAGATCGTGCAGCACCATCACAATCGTGCGTCCCTGCTCGTTCAGTTCCGCCAGCAGGTCCAGCACGTCAATTTGATGCGCGAGATCGAGATAGGTTGTCGGCTCATCCAGCAGCAGTACATCGGTTTGCTGCGCCAAAGCCATCGCAATCCACGCGCGCTGACGCTGCCCGCCGCTTAACGTATCTACCGGACGATCCGCGAATAGGGTGAGATTAGTCTGTTCGAGCGCTTCCGTGACGATCTGCTCATCGAGCGCGCTCCACTGTTGAAACCAGTTCTGATGTGGATACCGTCCCTGTGCGACCAGTTCATGTACAGTCAGCCCTTCGGGCGCGGTTGGCGCTTGCGGCAAAATACCGAGCTTGCGCGCAAGGTCTTTTGCTTTCAGCGCGTGAATATCCTGACCATCCAGATAGACCGCGCCATAAGACGGTTTGAGCAGTCGTGACAATCCGCGCAGCAGTGTGCTTTTGCCACACCCATTCGCGCCCACCAACGCCGTGATTTGTCCGGCGATCAGCGTCAGTGAGAGTTGGTGGACGACGGTTGTCCCGCCGTCGTAGGACAGAGAAAGATTTTCAGCTTGAATCACGCGCTTTGTTTCCTTACTTACGGTATCGAACGAGCAAGAACAAAAAATACGGCGCGCCAATCAGCGCCGTGATGATTCCTATCGGCAGTTCCGATGGCGCAATCACCCATCGCCCAATGAGATCCGCCAGCACCAGCAGCGCCCCGCCGACCAACGCTGTGATCGGCAGCATCCCTTCATGCGCGGGTCCTACCAAGCGCCGCGTGATGTGCGGCGCAATCAAACCGACAAACCCGATTGTTCCCGCGACGGTGACTGCGGCTGCCGTTAACCCCACGCTGATCACCAGCAGCAGCGCCCGCTGTCGTTCAACGCGCACGCCAAAGCCAGTGGCAATTTCATCGCCAAGATTGAGCGCATTGAGAGACCGCGCGCCAAAAAACGCCAGCGGCATCAAGACGCTCATCCAAAGCACAAGCGCGCGCACATGATCCCAGTTGCGCCCGTATACACTGCCTGTTAGCCACACATAGGCTTGCTGCACATCGTTGATCTGCCCGAACACAAGGCTAAACGTGGTGATTGATCCCAAAATGGACGCAATCGCTACACCAATCAAGATAAGGCGCACTGGCGATGCACTCCCTTGTTTCCACGCCAGAAAATACACGACTGCGGCGGTGAGGATCGCGCCGACGAACGCCACCAGCGGCAGGATTGTCAGGGATACTTCGTGCAGCCATACAATCAAGATGACTGCCGCCAATCCTGCGCCCGCTGTCACGCCAAGAATTCCCGGTTCTGCTAACGGATTGCGCGTGATCGCCTGCATGATCGCGCCGGAAACGGCAAGCGCCGCGCCAACGAGAAACGCGACAAGAATTCGCGGAAGCCGAAACGTATGCACAACCAGCACGAAATTGCGATAGTCGGGGTGATCGGCGGGCAGCGTCCCCGTGAGCGTCTGCACCACATCCAGTGGGGTCATATGGTATGCCCCGTGGTTGATGCTCATGATGAGGACGATGAACGTGAAGAAAAGCAGCAGCGCCGCCATCAACGGCACACGGCGATCCAGTTTGAAGGAAAACGGCACGCGGCGCGGACGAACGGCGATCCATGTTCGGTGTAAGCGACGTTCTGCCATCAGCGTTTCACCTTCCAGCGCGCAAGGTAGATAAAGAACGGCGCGCCGACCAGCGCCATCATCACGCCGACGGGGACTTCTAACGGACGGAGCGCGATTCGCGCTGCCATATCCGCCAGTGTGACGAGAATCGCGCCGATCACTGCCGAATACGGGATCACCCAACGGTAGTCAACGCCGACGAAGAAGCGGGCGATATGCGGGATCACCAGTCCAACAAACCCAATAGGACCTGCCAGCGCCACCGCACCGCCTGACAGCAAAACCACCAGCACGCCCGCAGTTATCTTGATCATCAGCGTGTTTTGTCCGAGTCCTTTAGCGACATCTTCGCCAAGGCTAATCGTCGTGATTTGGCGGCTGATCAACATCGCGCCAACCATCCCAACTGCGATCAACGGGGCAGTCTGCGCGATGATGGCGAAATCGCGTCCTGCCAGCGCGCCCGCCGTCCAGAAACGAATTCGTTCAAGCGTTTCTTGATCCTGAATTAAAATCGCGGTGGTCAGCGACGACACGAACGCGGTCAAGATCACGCCCGCCAGTGTCAGGCGGAGGGGAGAAGCGCCGCCGCTGATCGCGCCAATGCCATATACGAATCCTGCCGCAAGTCCCGCCCCGATCAACGCGGCGACAGAGTAAGCTGTGAGCGATGCGCTACCGAGCAAATACGCCACCAGCACCACCGCGAATGCCGCCCCCGCGTTAATGCCAAGAATGCCGCTGTCCGCCAGCGGGTTGCGCGTCAAGCCCTGCATAATTGCCCCGGCAACTGCCAGCGCCGCCCCAACGATCACGCCCGCCAGCACACGCGGCAGGCGCACGGTTTGAATGATGAGATGGTCAAAAATTGTCTCATCAAAATGAAACAATGAATCGTAGACAACTTGCGGGGTAATATCCGCTGCGCCAAGCGTGATACTCCATAACAAGCACGCCATGAGTAGAATCAAGGCGATGAACAGCCCCGGCAGCAGCAGTGCGCGGCTGCTGAGGATGCGCGTTCGATTTGAAGAAAAATGTTTTACGCGAGTGCTCATAGCGAGTGTCGTCAATAGTGGCGGAAAGATGTGACGTATGCTTCCTCTAGGAGGAGCATACGCAGCGTATTCATGCTATGTGATGCCTCAGCGGATTTCCACGCATGACGTTAAGGGGGAAGTTGGCTTGGAGAGGACGCAGAGTTGCACCGAATAAAAACCTGATGTTCAATCGCGGTTAAAACGCCTCCTTTGCAAGCGCATTGTCCTATTCCAGCACGAGTTAAACCGCAAACAGCGTCAGCAGCTTTTGCAGCGCGGTGAGCATCGACATGTAGATAATGTGTCCAGCAGAGCGTCTATGCACGCATCACGGGGATACTTGTCGGTGTGTTGGGAATTATCGGCTGCCTTGCGATCCTAAGGTTATGGATTTTTAACAGAGTTCATAAATCAGGGCGCATCACTACGGCGCTGTTTATTGGCGCGCTGGTGGATGTTGGGTTTTTAAGCTAGCTCACGTTCCTTGAGCCTTTTGTGATCAGTGCAACTTGTGTCTGGTGTGTCATGTCCGCCTAAATCATGCTCTTTCTCTTGTGGTTAACTGCGCCCGCAGGATGGGACGCGCTTATTTCAGCACTACACACACAACCCGTCAAAACTCCACCAGCCTAATTCCCCTTAAACAGCGAATATTAAATCTTGACCAGCGCGTCGACACGCTGGTCAAGTGCCCTAAAACAAGTGAAATTAGGTCATGGTCACGGGAAAAGCCTCGGTCTTCATACATCAATTAAATTAAGACACCTTAACGTGTTTTACATCCCACCTTAACCTATATCGTGGCATAACTTTAAACCGTTAAACTTAACCTCTGTACGGATGCCCTTCGTATCCAATCTATTCACTATGACAGGAGAAGCACCGTATGCGTAAATTGTTCTGGCTCGTCGCAATTCTGGTTCTGACCGTGCCGTTCGCGGCTTTCGCTCAAGAAGCCACGCCCGAAGCAGAAATGATCGAACTGATCGAACTTCCTGAAGTCGATCCTCTGAGCGTTTCGGGCAATATTGTGAGCGCGGGCAGCTCCACCGTTTTCCCCGTAACTGAACGTATGGCTGACCTGTTCGTTCAGGGCGGTTTCGCAGACACGATTACTGTTGACAGCGTGGGTACGGGCGCGGGTTTCGAACGCTTCTGCGACAATGCGGAAACTGATATTTCGAATGCCAGCCGTCCGATTCGCCCTGCGGAAGTTGATGCGTGCCTCGCCAATGGTCGTGAACCGCTGGAATTCTTCGTCGCCATCGACGCGCTTGCCGTCGCCGTCAGCCAAGAAAACGACTTCCTGACGGGGCTCACGCTTGAACAGCTCGCGCAGATTTTCTCTGGCGCGCTCACCACGTGGGATCAGCTCGATCCCAGCTACCCTGCGGAAGCCATTCAGCTTTTCAGCCCCGGCACCGACAGCGGCACGTTCGACTACTTTGTTGAAGCCGTTTTCGATGAAGACGAAACGCAAATCCTGAACGCCCCCGGCATCCAATTCAGCGAAGATGATAACGTACTCGTTCAGGGCATTCTCGGCAGCCCGTATGCGATTGGTTATTTCGGTTTCGCTTATTATCAGGAAAACCTCGATACGCTTCGCGCTGTCCCTATTGAAGGCATTGAGCCGAACGAAGAAACCGGCGCGTCGGGTGAATATCCGCTCAGCCGTCCGCTTTTCATCTACACCACCGCCGCAATCATGCAGGAAAAACCGCAGGTGGCGGCGTTCGTCAATTTCTATATCACCAATGTTCAAGATCAACTTGGAACTGCGGCTGACCAAATCGGTTACATCCCTGTTCCGCTGGAAATCCAGAATGTCAACCGCGCGACATGGTTGATTGCTAATGGCATGGGCGACAGTGTCCCCGCCGAAGTGATGGCGTTGATCGAAGAAATGGCGGCTGAAGGCGAATAATACCCGCCCGTAAGCCACAAGTAAGGCACTAAACAGAGTATCAGACAGCGAATGGGAGAGGGATTATCCATCTCCCATTCGTTGCGAACCGCAGCAGAACCAACCTCGAAGTCGCTAGGAGATACGGCGTGGAAAATGAGTTGCTACAAGGGCAAGCCAGCATAGAGGGCGCACGCTTAACCGCCGCGCAGCGTTTGCGAGAAACAGTAGGACGAGAGACGCTGGAAAAACATCCGCGTCCAGTCGATAGTTTTGTTCGCTATGTCATGTTGTTCTGCGGTCTGGTATCGATCTTTACCACTGTCGCCATTGTGATCGTTTTGGGTAATGAGGCGCTGCGTTTTTTTACGACTCGCGAATTCGTCAATACCAACAAACGCTTAGCTGAAGCTGTCTCTGCCGAACAAACGACTCTCCCCGTCGCGGCAAGCGGACAGCAGCTTGAAGCCGGGCAAGTCATCCGCATTGGCGAAGAAGTCATGCGGATCACCGAAATTCTTGATGCGGAAACGCTCATCGTCGAACGCGGCATTGACGGTTCAGCCGCCGTCGAACATCCCTTTGAAGGGACAATTTTTGTCGGCAATGATGTTTCTCCCATTGAATTCCTCACCAACACGGTTTGGCAGCCGCAAGCCAGCGAATTTGGTATTTTGCCGCTGTTGAATGCCACCATTATGTCGAGTTTTATCGGCTTGTTGGTCGCGGTTCCTTTGGGGCTTGGCAGCGCCATCTATCTCAGTGAATACGCGCCGCAGCATGTGCGCGCATGGCTGAAACCGATCTTGGAAATTTTGGCGGGGATTCCGACAGTTGTGTTCGGTTTCTTCGCTTTGAATTTTATGACCCCTGTTCTGCGCGGGGTGTTTGGGCAGGACACAGTCCAGCTTTACAATGTTGCTTCGGCAGGAATTGTCATGGGGATCGCCATCATCCCATTGATCAGTTCCATGAGCGAAGATGCGCTTAGCGCCGTTCCCCGTTCTCTACGCGAAGCATCCTATGGTATGGGCGCAACCAAGCTGGAGACAGCCTTGAAAGTCTTAATCCCGGCAGCCTTGTCCGGGTTAATCGCGGCGTTTATCGTCGGCATGTCTCGCGCTGTTGGCGAAACCATGATTATGGCGATTGCGGCTGGCGCTGGACCGCGTTTGACTTTCAACCCATTTCAATCGGCTGAAACGATTGCCGGGCATATGGTTCGTATCAGCACAGGGGACATCAGCTATAACTCAGTGGACTATAACAGCCTGTTCGCGCTGGGTTTGACATTGTTCTTATTCACACTTGTCCTGAATACAATTGCTGGCGCTGTATCCCGCCGCTTCCGGGAGGCTTATCAATGAGTACAACGCCTACCACGGTATCCACCGTCGAACCTGTATCGCGTTTGCCCGTTGACGAAGCCTTCAAGCGCCACCTGCGTAGCCGTCATTTGCGCGGGGCTGTTTGGAAGCGCTTCTTCTTCTTGGCAAATGTGGTCGCGCTGTTGGCTTTGGTTGCCCTATTCCTAAACGTCGTTGACCGCGCGTTTGGATTAGTCGCGACTGAATATACAGTGCCCCCAGAGTCAATCATTGAAGAATATGGTTTTCAGGTTGACTCCGCCGCACTTCAAGCCCTTGAAAGCAACGAAACAGCGGAGATCGACACTTCATCAACCATTCTGCTTGAAAACTTGACTTCGGAACAGCTTGTCACCATTTTGCAGGGCGAATTGGGCGGGCGTTTCCGTGTCATCATTCGCGATAATCTCTCCGCCATCATTGATGCAACCTTTACGAGTGTGCCTCTAAGCGAAGCCTTCCCCGGTTTATCCCTCCCGGAAGGGCGCGAAGATGTGACCATCAACGATCTCACACCGGAAGAGCAAGCGCAGTTGGTCATCGACAATCTGCCTCACTCGCGCTTAGTAGACATCACCATCGAGCAGGTGTTACAGCCGCGTATCGTTGGAAGTTGGTCGCTTGGCGAATCGATTTTTAACCGCGAAGCTGTAATTGAACAAGCCACAGTAAATCACCCCAACGCCGAAGTTACATTCCGTAATTGGGTTAGCTTAGATTTCATCACCAGTTCAATCAGCAGCACGCCAACAACGGCTGGTTTACGCACCGCGTTGTTTGGGACGTTATGGGTGGTGCTCATCGCTATCGCTGTCGCACTGCCGTTGGGTGTAGGGGCGGCGCTCTACCTTGAAGAATACGCGACAGGCAATAACTGGCTGGAACGACTCATCCAGACCAACATTCGCAATCTCGCGGGTGTGCCATCGATCATCTATGGTCTGCTTGGGTTATTTGTCTTTGTGCGCGCCTTGGGGTTCTTCACCAGCGGACAGTTCATCGGTATCAATGACGTGAACGGGCGCACGGTGATTTCAGCTTCGTTCACATTGGCACTGCTCATCCTGCCCGTCATCATCATCAACGCGCAGGAAGCTATCCGCGCCGTCCCGCCATCCATTCGCGAAGCAAGCTACGGCATGGGCGCGACGAAGTGGCAAACGATTTGGCGGCAGGTGCTTCCAGTTGCCTTCCCCGGTATCCTGACGGGTGTCATTCTGTCGATGTCGCGTGCTATCGGCGAAACCGCTCCGCTGGTGGTGATTGGCGCGTCCACTTTTATCGGCATTGATCCGAACGGGCCTTTCTCCAAATTCACGGTCATCCCCATTCAGATTTACCAGTGGACAGGGCGACCAGAAGCAGAATTTGCCCGTTTAGCGGCAGCAGCCATTTTGGTACTGCTTACGCTTCTCATCTCACTCAACGCCACCGCGATTTTCCTGCGGCAATACTATAGAAGGAAGTTGCAGTTATGACACAGACGCTCACCGCACATGCGATTGAACTGCGAAACGTCAACATCTATTATGGGTCCAAGCTGGCTGTACAGGATGTTAATCTCACCATTCCCCGCCAGCGCATCACTGCGTTCATTGGACCATCTGGTTGCGGAAAAAGCACGGTGCTTCGTTCGATCAACCGCATGAACGACCTGATTCCCGGCGCAAGTATCGAAGGGAAAGTTCTGTTTGGCGGCAAAGACCTGTACGAAGGGAATGTCGATCCTGTCGAAGTTCGCCGCCGCATTGGGATGGTGTTTCAGAAACCGAATCCCTTCCCCAAAAGCATTTACGACAATGTCGCCTATGGTCCGCGTTTATTGGGCAACCGCAATAAGCGCACATTGGACGAAATTGTCGAAGAAAGCCTCAAACAAGCCTATCTGTGGGACGAAGTGAAAAACGATCTCAAGAAATCGGGCTTGGCGTTATCGGGTGGGCAGCAGCAGCGCTTGTGCATCGCGCGCACGATTGCCATCGCGCCGGAAGTCATCCTGATGGATGAACCAGCGTCGGCGCTCGATCCGATTGCCACGCAAGCAATCGAAGAACTGATGAAAGAGTTAGTCAAACGCTATACGATAGTCATCGTCACCCACAACATGCAGCAGGCGCAGCGCGTGTCCGATTTCACAGCGTTCTACAGCATCCGCAAGCGTGAAGAAATCGAAGGCAAAGAACAGCGTTGGGGCGTGCTTGTCGAATATGCGCCGACAGATCGCCTATTCTCCAACCCCGCGCACGAAGAAACCGAACGCTACATTCGCGGCGAATTCGGCTGATTCTTTGACGCGCCCAACCGCATTCTGCAAGATCGACAACCCTCTATGGAACAATTTCATGGAGGGTTGTTATTTCTCGCTTGGTTACAAAGATCACCTAAATGGCTCATTCATGTCAGACGATCTCAAGTACAATGAAGATAATGCGGTGTGGTGATCGATGGAGTGCGGTACGCGAGGAGCAGAGAGTATGTTCAACGGCAAGCACAACAAAGGTGACGACGTAAAGAACAAGGTCGAAGAAATCCTTGAAGAAGCGGGCGAAAGCCTGAAAGATATTGGGCGGGATGCGCGTAAAGGCGCGGATGAAATCAAAAGCGAACTTGTCGGGCAGTTGAACCAGACCGCCAAGAAAATCCGCAAAGAAGCGCGCGGGCGCGGTGTCACAGGGGACGCGCTCCGTCAGGTAGACAACGTGGCAAAAGGCATGGAAAAAGCCGCGCACTATCTGTACTGGAACTCGTTTGAAGAAATGGGTGACGACGTAGAAAAGACTGCCCAAAAGACGGTGAAGAATAAGCCCCTACAAATGCTGGTGATCGCGCTGATTGTCGGCTTGGTGATCGGCTTGCTGTTACGCGGAAATGACCGCAAAGAATAGCTGTCTTGATGCACAAAAACGGGACGCTGTGAGCTTTCGCAGCGTCCCGTTTTTAATTTGTATTCCGGCGCACCCTTACCTTTGAAAAATCCTTCGTTTGCGCCACAATGGACGGATGAGCTAACCCACAAAGCATCAAGGCAAATCTCCACATGGTCAAATTCATGATCTTGTTTCGCAACCCCGGCAGCGGGCTGGATCAAGCAGTGTTCGAGAACCGCTATAACGATTTTCTCGCGCTCGTCGAACGTATGCCAGACATCAGACGACGGCAGGTGATCAACGTGATAGGCAGCCCTTTGGGCACGACAACGTTGTATCGTATTCTCGAAGTTTATTTTGATGATACGCCGCAGATGGAAGCGGCGCTGCTGACTCCAGCGGGACAAGAAGCAGGACAGGAACTCGCCAAATTTGCGGCGGGATCGTTTGAACTCATTTTCGCGGAAGTGTACGAAGAAGAAGGAGGAAGCACACCCAATGCAAATGCTTAAAGAGCGCATCCTTAGCGAAGGGCGCAATCTCGGCAGTGGTATCCTCAAGATTGACAGCATCCTCAATCATCAGCTTTACCCGGACATGATGTTGGCGATGGGCAAAGAACTGGCGAAGCGGTTTGAAGGCGTGAAGGTGGATCGCATCCTTACGGTAGAAATTTCGGGCATCGCGCCGGCGTTGATGACAGGCTTGGCGCTTGGTGTGCCTGTGGTATATGCGCGCAAAGTCAAGCCGATCACGATGGCGGGTCCTGTCTTTCTCGAAACCGCGCCTAGTCACACAAAGGGCATGGAAGTCAATCTGTTGGTGTCGGCGGAATTTTTGCGTCCTGATGAAGATGTGCTGATCATCGACGATTTCTTGGCGACAGGCAAAACGCTCATGGCGCTCTCGCGCATGGTGGACAGCGCACGGTCACGCATCGCGGGCGTGGGCGTGGTGGTTGAGAAGGTGTTTGAAGGCGGGCGCGACATGATGCGCCGTGCCGGTTTTGAAGATACGCCGATTCACGCGCTGGCGACCATCACCTACATGGAAGACCGCAAAGACGGACGCATCGAGTTCGCGGACTAAATCATCCTCATGAGTACGGGCAATCACCGTTTCACCGTTGATGAGTTCCGGCAGTTTCAAACACTGGAAGGCAACGAAGATCGGCGCTTTGAACTCATCAACGGCGTGATCATCGAAAAGGACATCATCACCCATGAGCAGGCGGCGATTGTCGGCTCGATGGTGTATTTCCTATCCAAACATTTAGAAGCGCACGGTGGCGGGCAGGTGTATGTGAAGTCCGACTTTGTGCCGCCGCCGCGCATACATCATATCACTACGCCTCTCATCCCCGACGTGGGCATGATGATCAACCGGGGCAAGGCCATGATCACAGCGGATACGCCGCCATCGCTGCCAACGATTGCGATTGAGGTCAAAGCGCGAGCGAACATGATCATCCACATGCGCCGCAAAGCTGAGTTCTACATCAACAACGGGACGCGGCTGGTGTGGTTGATCATCCCGGAATATCCGCTGGTGGAAGTGTACCGCCCCGGCGAAGATGTGATCCTGTTGAAGAAAGATGATTCGCTGACCGGATACGATGTGCTGCCCGGTTTCACCCTGCCGATCAAAGAGCTGCTAGAGGACGAATGACCGATAGACCGTTTCATGAGTCGCATGAACCTCACGATCCGCGTTCGGGCGGAGTCGTGATTATCGACTATGGTTCGCAGTACACACAAGTGATCGCGCGGCGCGTGCGCGAACAGAACGTGTACGCCGAAGTGCTGCCACACGACGCGACAGCAGAACGTATCGCCAAGCATACGCCAAAAGGGATCATCTTAAGCGGCGGACCGAACAGCATCTACGAAGCAGGATCGCCGCAGTTGACGAGCCAATTATCCGGCGCGGGGATACCCATTCTGGGTATCTGCTATGGGATGCAGGCGATCACACACGCGCTTGGCGGTCAAGTCGCAGCGGGGACAACCCGTGAATACGGCGGCGCGCAGATCACGGTGATGGGCGATAACCCGCTGTTCGCGGGCTTGCCCGATACGCTCGATGTGTGGATGAGTCATGGAGATCGCATCGAACGCCCGCCCGCGGGATTTGTCGGCTTGGCGAAAAGTCATGGATCGCCGTTTGCGGCGATGGGCGATGTGGAGCGCGGCTGGTACGGCGTGCAGTTTCACCCGGAAGTGGCGCATACGCCGCTTGGGGTTCAAGTGCTAAGAAATTTCTTGTTCAACGTGTGCGGGTGCGCGGCGAACTGGTCAACCGAGTCGTTCATCGACGATGCGGTTACGGCGATTCGGGATCGCGTAGGCGATGAGCGAGTGCTGCTGGCATTGAGCGGCGGCGTGGATTCGGCGGTTGCGTCGGCACTGCTGCACAAAGCAATTGGCGATCAACTGACGTGCGTGTTCGTCAACACGGGGATGCTGCGCCTGAACGAGCCGGAACAGGTGGTGCGGGTCTTTCGGGATCAACAGCATATTCGCTTGATCGCGGTGGATGCGACGGAAGGATTCTTGGATGCGCTGCGCGGGATCACCGAGCCGGAACGCAAGCGCGAGATTATCGGCAAGCTGTTCATCGACACGTTCAGTGAACAGGCACGCCAATTGAGCGCGGCGGGGGTGCGCTTTCTCGCACAGGGGACGATCTACCCTGACGTGATCGAAAGCGGCGCGGGGAGCAAAACCGCCAAGACGATCAAGAAGCACCATAATGTCGGCGGGCTGCCGCCTGACCTGCATTTTGAACTGATCGAACCGCTGCGCGATCTGTTCAAAGACGAGGTGCGGGCGGTTGGCACGGCGTTGGGTCTGCCGGACAGCATTGTATGGCGGCAGCCGTTCCCCGGTCCGGGATTGGCGGTGCGCTGCTTGGGCGAAATCACATGGGAACGGCTGGAAAGGCTCCGCGCCGCCGACGCGATTTTCATCGAAGAACTGGAACGGGCGGGCATGTTGATCGGGGAGACAAGCCAATGCTTCGCCGTGCTGCTGCCCGTGAAAAGCGTCGGCGTGATGGGCGACAACCGGACATATGAGGAAGTGATCGCGCTGCGGGCGGTGACAACCGACGACTTCATGACAGCGGATTGGGCGCGTTTGCCGTATGACCTGCTGGCGCGGGCAAGCAGCCGCATCGTCAATGAGGTGCGCGGGGTGAACCGCGTGACGTATGATATTACCAGCAAGCCGCCGGGAACGATTGAGTGGGAGTAGGCGTATGTTAAAAAGCGCAGTGAACGTGCTGATCGGGTTGATGGCGCTGGTTGGGGTGATTTGGATACTGCAAGGCGTGGGGATTCTCCCCGGCAGCTTTATGTCCGGCGATCCGCAGTGGGCACTGATCGGCGGGTTACTGTTGGTGATCGCGCTTGGCTGGGGATGGTACAACAACCGTCGCCGCACCCCAAATCCATGAGCAAGCAAAAGGAATTGATGTGACCACGAACGTGTATTCCCTCAAGATTGGCGCGGTACGAATTACAGTGGTGCCAGATGCGATTTCGCCGCTGACGGAAGACCGCATTATAGATCGCTTCCCTAACATCACCGATGAGCAGCTTGCCCACTTCCGGTCCATTCCCGATCAGGGGAGCGCGATGAACACGGCGGTCTTTGAGTCGGGCGGGCCGCGGATGCTGATCGATACGGGGATGGGCGCGAAGCACAAGCCCACACATGGGCATCTGCTGGATCGGCTGGCGGAGGCAGGGATCGCGCCGGAGAGCATCGACATCGTGTTCATCACGCACTTTCACGGGGATCACGTAAGTGGGGTGTTAGACGAGAACGGCGGGGTGAACTTCCCCAATGCGGAGATTGTGGTATCGAGCGCGGAGAAGGCGGCATATGACGCGGGAGTGTTTCCGAACCCGGCGGTCAAGGCGATGATCGACGGGGCGGGGTCGCGCTTGCGGATGGTAGAAGATGGGACGGAAGTGATCCCCAATGTGAGGACGCACCTGATGACCGGCCATTCGCCGGGGCATACCGGGCTGGTGGTGGAGTCACAGGGGGAGAAGCTGCTGCATGTGGTCGATACGCTGCATTACCTAGTGCAGATGCGCTACCCGAACCTGAGTCCCACGTTTGACTATGACCCGACATTGGCGGCGCTGACCCGCCGTGGGGTGCTGGGTCAAGCGGCGGATGAGGGATGGACGGTGCTGGCGTATCACCTGCCGTTCCCCGGCGTGGGGACGGTGACACGTGATGGGGATGGGTTCGTGTGGCATGGAGTGAACGTGCCGTAAGCGAGAAGTATTGTCGTCCATGTCCTTTGATGTCCGAAGTGTTACGCTCAAGAGTTGAGATAGACTATGTGTTCTGTGTGAAGATTAGTTTTGCGTTGGTGAAACGCGCTTATGTGAGCGAAGATGTGCAGGCATGGTTGGAATAAAGTGTATTCAAGTTATACTGTGTAGATAATGGGTGGTGATGTGCCAGTAATAGGTCTTTAATGAGCGAGACAACGCCGTTTGTGTTCATCAGCTATGCGCGCAAGGATGGGCGGGAGTACGCCGAAAAGCTGTACAAAGATTTGACCGCGCGTGGATATGGCGCATGGTGGGATGAGCGTTCGCTCGATTATGAGCAGGACTTCACGGCGGATATTGAAAAGGCGCTGGAAAAGGCGACCCACGTCGCGGTGTGCATCACGCCTGCAAGCAAGAAAAGCAACCACCCCAACGACGGTTATGTGCGGCGCGAACTGCTGTACGCGCTGATGCTGAAAAAGCCGATCATTCCGCTGCGGTTCGCGGAAATTCCCCCACATATTCAAATCATCAACTTAATTTGGATCGATTTTTGGGGACGTGAGTGGGAAAACAGTTTTGATGCGTTGGTTTCCCGTTTGAACGTGCCGCTAAACGAATGGAAGAATCGATTCGGTGAAGCTGAATCGTTCACCGATCCGTTTGTGGAGTACCTGAAAAGCCTGTACCAGAGCATTGTTGATTACATTGGTCAGACGGTGTTCAGCGAGATTACGCTGCGAAGCAAAGCGACACCAGATGCGGTGAATGCTCCGGCGAAAGCTGCCCCGACGATTAAGACGCGGGTGATGGGAACGGCGATTCCCGTGAACAAAACTGCACCAACTCCCGATCCAAAGCCCGAACAAACCGAATTTGAGAACTTCGCGGGTGCATTTGAACATTACAAGGGTCGTGTGCTGCTGCTCGGCGAACCGGGCGCGGGGAAATCGACGACGCTGATGGCGTTCGCGCGTGATAGGGTAAGCCAACGGTTGAGCGATTCAAGCGCGCCGCTGCCCGTGTTTGGTCGCATTGCGACATGGGATGCAATCAACACGCCGGGTTTGGCGGATTGGCTGACTGAAGGTGAGGATGAGCAGACGGCGCGGCGGATCAAAGCGGAAATTGAGGCGGGTCGGGCGCTGCTGCTGCTCGATGGGCTGGATGAGTTGGGTGCGGAAGAAGATGATGACATAATAAACGACAGCGCAGTATTCGATCCGCGCAAAAGATTTATACGCATCCTTTCTGAGGGAAGTTCCGCCGTAAATAAGGTTGTGCTGACCTGTCGCGCGAAAGACTATGCAGAAATTGGCGACAAGGTTGATCTCAACGGATCGATAACGCTTACGCCTTTGAGCGATTCCCAAATTGAAAACTATCTAGCGGAATTTCCAATTCTCTGGCAAACAATCAGCACTGACCACACATTGAAAGAAATTACACGAACTCCCCTTCTGCTGAGCATTTTCACGGTTGCTTTCAAAGAAATGGGAGAAAAAACAGCGGAACTGACGAATTTAGCGCAAAGTCCCGGCGAATTACGTGACGCAATCTTTCGGATGTATGTAGAACGGCGATGGGAACATGAAGCGGCGAGATCGCCTGAATCGCTGGCGTACACCACAGAGGATTTGTACCGCGAACTGGGGCATATTGCGGCGGGGAATGTCTCGACAACTTCAAAAGACGATAGACGGGCTGGCACGAATCCGGCGCGTGAAAATATCATCCCTGCGCGGTATTTCGCTCCTGCGCTGCTTGAATTGGCGACTCGATTGTCGATTACCGTTATCGTCGATAGCAGCGTTCGTTTTATTCACTTACTGCTGCGGGACTTTTTCGCGCTCAACTGGGCGATGACGAACTGGAATCATGCGGATGCCTATAAGCGGCGGCGCGCGTTGGAAGCGCGGCTAAAACTGCGAGATTTCCGGCAGCAAGAAACATTTTTTGAACTGCTAACGGATGACGATGCGAAAGTACGACGGCGCGCGGCAGAAGCACTACTGATGGCGAAGGATAAGGATGCCTTCACACACGCCATCAATTCGCTTCTCGCGCTGTTTGTGGATCAAGACTATCCCCCACGTAACGACATTGTCGCGGTGCTTAAGGAAAATTTACGGGAGCGATACGAGGGCGTATTGCTGAGTGTTATCGAAAATGAACCGGATATTCGGGTTCGTCACGGGGCGCTTTTCGTGTTGGGTATTCTAGAAGGGTACAAATTCCCCTATGAACTGCTGCTTGAACTGCTAAACGTAGATGATATACCACTGCAACTGCTGGTCTTAAGGCTGTATCCGTCGTCGTGGGGGTGGCGTGAAATTGATCCGATCATCGCTTTGCTCAACGCTGACAACGATGCATTGAAAATTGCTGCCGTTGAAACCTTAGGGGAGATGCAAGACGAGCGCGGGGTACAACCGCTCATCGATGCGCTTAGCAGCAGCAGGGGTGACTTGCAAGATCACATTGTTTGGGCGCTTGCAAAACTCGGAGACAAGCGCGCTGTTCAGCCTGTGCTGCGACTTCTTAACCCGAATTCTGCTGTGGTAAACACAGTAGTGATAAATGCTCTAGGACAGTTTGGTGCTTTAGAAGCAACTGAGCCGCTGCTTGCGCTTTTGAGGGAAAGAAGCACACCGTATGCCGTGCAGTTAGCGACTGTACGCGCATTGGGAACCATGAATGATAATCGGGTGGTTGCGGCACTGGCGGAGTTGCTCAAAACCAATGTTTGCACAGAGTTTTATCCGTACACGGAACGTCCTGATATCCACGACGCACATACCCTTGAAGATATTTGCAGCGCTGCTGCACGGTCACTCAAAAGAATCGGCACGCCGGAAGCGTTGGCGGCGGTTGAGGAATGGCGGAAACGGCAAGGGTAGTATAGCGGACGCAATAGATTGCGCCCCCACGAACACGAGAACGGCAAGGTCACGTCGAAACGGGTTTGGCACGCCAAACCCCTACGAAGCGTTATTTTGTAAATCATCATCAGTGGGTGCAGTTTATCCCCCGCACAGCGCAGCGAAAGGATGGGCGTATGCCGTCGATTGATGAGGAACTTGCCAAAGCGCGTGAGGAACTCGACGCGGCGATGGCGAAACCGTTTTCGATGCGTTTGACGCGAAACGCGGAAACCTTCAACGATATGGTGTGGCTGATGGGCATGTGCGAAACGGGCACACTGCGCGTCGGGGGGATGATCCGCGTGGCGGGCGGGAGCAAACCGGACGTGATCACGCATGCTGTTGGGTTGATGCTGGCATCGGGACCTAAAAATGAGTTGTTCCCGTGGTTTCAAGAAGTGGCGATCATCGTTAAAGGGGTCACGCCGGATCAGTTTGAGAAGGGGATGATCGTCACGCGGGTGGATGAGCCGCCCGTCGCTTCTTGACCTCCCAACTGATTGCTAGCGCCAATCTCCTTCTAACTGCTCAGATTAAAATCCGTTTGGTAAATTATGGCAAGAGTGATATAACATTCATTAACATCTTCATAGCATTTTAAGGTATTCAAGATGAGCGAAAGAATCAATGTCTTCTTCTCTTATAGTAGATATGATCAACAAAAAGTTGAGTCTCTAAAAAAATACTTTGAAAAAGACGGTAAGTTTAATGTGTGGATGTATTCACGTGATTCAAATTTTCTTCAACCTATTCCAACAAATATTGCAGAACGTTTATATGAGGCAGATTATTTTTTGCTTTTTTGGTCAACCTCTGTCTTTGAACGCCCAGCAGGGGTCATGGATGAGTTTTATAAAGCAGATGAACGAGAGAAAAACCTTATTAACACAGGGGATAAGAACTCATTTATAGGAATCGTACTTTTAGATGATACACAGCTATTTCCAGAATTGATGGGAAGGCGTAATATTGAGTTTGAAGAAAACTCAATTAATCGGCTAATGTCGGATATGATCCGCGTTGGCAAGCGACAACGAAAACAAGTTACCATACTTTCAGATATTATGACCCCAAGGGATCGGCTTCTAAAGGTTACATCGAATCAAAAATTAATTGACGCTTGGATGCAGATGGAAAATGGTGGAGTTCGACATTTGTTTGTTGTTGATGAACAATCAGGTAACGTCGTCCGTTTTGTGAGCCTCCGTGATATAAGACGTTTATTGCCTCCAATGTGGGCTGACATCAACAAAACTAACCTAAAAATTGAACCCAGCCAATATATGAAAGCAATAAAAGATGCTGGCAACATCCCAATATCTAGAGTAGGCGTGGCGTTTGTCGATCTTGATTACTTATCACCAGAAGACACAATTTTAGATGGCATAGAATTCCTCGTAAGAGCACGTCCTCAAGGTAGATTCAGCTCTATTCCGCTTATAGTGCAAAAGCAACCTGTAGGAATAGTCAGTTACTTTGACATACTTTGTAAGAAACAAGTTCCTATTCCCAATATTCAGGTGAAAGCGCGTAAGAAGACCAATATACTCAAGATACATGCCGATTACACGGTTGCTGAAGCGGAATTAATCATGAATCAGGGTCCAGTACGCCATTTACCTATTGAAGATGCCTATGGCAATTTGATAGGTATGATTGATGATATAACCCTACGCTGGCTACGACATCAGCTATTTGATCTACATGATGAAAAGGTAAGCCTTTTCATGAGCGAAATTGAGAAGATACCCATGACAACTGACACAACTACTTTTCCAGAAATGGTGAATTCAATGCTTTGTGCAAGCAAAAATGTGACAGCATTCCCCGTTGTCGAGCGTAACGATGGAGACATAAAGCTCACAGGCATTATTAGTTATGTGGATATTCTTGCGGCAGTAAAAGAACATTTCAACACTTAACAAGCTATTTCAATTTTTCACGCCGCTTCTTGACCTCCCAACTGATCGCCAGCGCCCACGCCAGCGGACGCGAAAGCGCCCACAGCATCCACGCCCGCCGCGCCCCGTGATACTTGCGCGTGTACACGATCATGTCGCGGAAATAAATCCGTGTCGCCAGCGGGGTGCGGGTCGCGCTCTTTTCCTTGTGGAGTATCCATTGATCCGCCAAAAAGCGGAACTTGCGCGCGCTTTTCCCCGTGCCCGCGCGCTGTCCCAAATCTTCTTCGGGAAAATACAGCAGCAGATCGTCATCGAGCGCGAGTTCATCGCGCCGCATGAGCGTACACGATCCCGGCACGGCTTCCACGTCGAAATCGGTATCCCGATTCCACCCCTCATACCAGTGATGGCGTTCGGCGCGGCGGCGCATCCGCGTGAGAATCCAGCGCAGCGGCGTTTGCGTCAGCAGCAGATAGTCAAACGTGGGGATGCGCGAACAGGTGCGTTGAATCTCGCCGTTGGGATAGCGTAACTGCATGGTCACGCCCGCATAATGCGGATTGTGTTCCATAAAATCGACCATGCGCGCGAACGCTCCGGGTGGCGGGACGGTATCGGGGTTGAGCAAGAGGGCGTATTTGCCATGCGCCGCCGCCACACCGAGATTATTGCCGCCGCAAAACCACGTATTGCGCCCCGGCGTGAGCAGCACCACGCGCGGAAACTCCGCACGCACCATCTCCGCGCTGCCATCGTTGGAGGCGTTGTCCACGACGATCACTTCCGGCATGGGGCGGCAGTTGTGGATCGCGGTGAGGCACGCGCGCAGATCCTCTCGCGTGTTGTAGTTGACGATGACGACGGACAGCAAAATACTCATGAATGATTCCCTATGGCCTTTGCCCTTACCCCCGCGATCTTGTGTGCCATCGTCGCTGTACGCTCCTCTCTCCAAGGGCAGGGGGTGAGGGCGGGTTTTCAAGGTCGAAATCAAGAAAAGCGGGATCAAGGCGAAACTTGTTTCGCGCGCCCCTACGAATCGGCGCTGATTCCCCTATTCCCACAAGCGCATTTCCAACTTTGGAATAGAATAAAATTAACTTGGTGCATGAAAGGACTGCCCTACAATGCCCACCCCTTACGACAATAAGATTATTCTGGTCAATTTTCGCGGTTTTACCACACCCGGCAGGTCGCCCGCAGAGACAGCACAGATTATCCGACAAAAAACGCCAAATGTCGCGGGCATTATGCTCAAGACGACGAACGGCATCCTGTGGCAAGGCGAAATCGCGGGGGACAACGATCCCAAAGCGATCAAAGGTCCGCAGTCAATTCGCCAATGGGTAGAAGCCTTTAGCGCACAAAACTTGGATGTGCATGTGTGGGGTGTTCCCCGCGCAAGGCGGCAGCCGGGACAAACCCAGTCGTTTGAACTCCAAGCGGAAGCCGACAAGCTGATTCAATCGGTGCAGCCGGGCGTAAAATCGCTGGTGTTGGACGTGGAGATAGGCGATTTTTACTGGCTTGGCACACCTGATGAAGCCCGCCGCCTGATGGAAATGGTGCGCGCGGGACTTCCCGCCGGAACGCACATCGGCTTGTGCATCGACGGGCGGCGCAACCGCGATTTCCGCTGGTGGGTGGATCCGTGGATTCCGTTCATCGACAGCATTCAGCCGATGATCTACCCGATTTTGTTCGGGCGCTGGCAAAGCATTGAGAAACACATCGAAGAATCATTCAACAATTTGCGCGGCTACAACAAGCCGTTGATCCCGATGCTGCAAGCATTCGGTGAAGCAGGGGTGCGTCCCACACCAGCGGAAATCATGGAGCAGGGCAACGCCGCGTTCGCGCGCGGCGCGGCGGGGATCACGTTCTTTCGCTTGGGGCAAGACCTGTGGGGCGTGGATAGAAAGCCGCACATGGGCGATCCAGAATATACGGGTATCTCGGCGATCACACTGCCGCAGCCTGTTCAGCCTGCCGCGCCCGCGCTGCCGACCTACACATGGCAGGATGTGATCAACGCGGCGGTTGCGGTTGCCGCGCGCACGAATAATCGCTGGCAGGATTGGCTGGAAATTTCCGGCTTTATGGGCGTGTTCGCCAACAATTTACGCAATCAACAATACACGGGACCCGCCATCAGCGCGTGGCCCATCGCGCAGGATATTCGCACGCAGATTCTCGACCTGCTTAAGCTCGATTCGGTGACACTGGCGCGCACAACAGCCGATATTCAAAGCGAAGCCGAACGCCGCAAGCGCGAAGCCGATGCCGCCGAGCGTCTGGCGCGCGGGTCGATCATCGGGATTCATGGTGCGCCGGGATGCGCCGCCCCGCCGGAAAATATGTGGGATACGTGGATCAAGCTGCTGAAAGATATGCAGGTGCGCTGGTATAAGCAGTGTGATTGGGGGGATCGCCGCGATGATGCGATCTTCCGGTGGGCAAAGCGCCTCAAAGACGAAGGCATTGAACCGATCATTCGCTATTATGTGCAGGGGATGTTCCCCAAGTCGCTGCCTGATATTGCGTTTGACAAGATGCGGGACTATGCACTCGCCGGAATCACATGGACGGAGATCGGCAACGAGCCGAACTTGACCGTCGAATGGGAGAGCGCGTTCCATCCGAATTTCAGCGTGATGAACGCGGCGATCTACAAGCCTGTTGCGGCGGTGTGGGTGAAAGACGCACAGCGGGCGATCAGCGTAGGCGCGAAGCCCGCCTTTTACGCGACTGCGCCAACCGACTGGAAGGGACAGAGCAATCCGTTTTTCAGCGGCGTGTTGATGACGCGCAACATTATCAACGAACTGGCGCAGAACTTCCGCCAGCAAACGCTCGATATTTTCGCGCGCGGCGGCTGGATCGCCACGCACAGCGCGACGTTTGAACAGCCTGTCGATTTCAACCCGTTCCAAACAGTGGGCGCGACGTGGGAAATGACACTGCGTTCGTATGAGATTCCGCTGGCAGAATTCAAGCGCGCGTTCGGGGCGGCGCTCAATGTCGATAACATCCCGGTGATTTCGACGGAAGGCGGCGTGTACACGAAAGATTCGTCATCGATGTTCGGGCATGAACGACTGAAATCGCACGAAGAACACGCGCAAAAAGTCGTCGAGATGTTCCGGTATCTTGACCGTACCAAGCGGCTGAAAGCGATGTGTCCATGGTGCATCTCCGTCGGTAACTTGATTGGGCATTTCGACGCGCAGTTTGCCGAAGACGGCTGGATCAAAGAGGTGAACGGTCAGCTTGCGCCGCTGCCCGTGTATGAGGCGATGCGCCAGCTACGGTTTGACCAGCAGCAGGAAGAAGCCGCTGTTACGCCCACGCCGCCGCAGCCGCCGCAAGCCCCCGCCAGTCGCGTTCGGCTGGATGTGGTGTGGCATTCGCAAAATGACCCCAACACGGCGAAAACTCACCTTGCCGACTGTGGTCCTACCTGCCTTGCCATGATCTTCAACACGGGCAAAGTTCCCGCGCAGCGCGTCACCGTCGATTCGCTGTATGCCAACAGCCCGACGTTACGCAACAAGAGTTTCACCGCGTTCACCACGCTTGCCGAAATGGAAACGATCTCGCGGGAAAACGGCGTGCAGTTGAAAGGCGAAACGCTGACCGCGCAAACCGCGCTCGATAAACTCAAAGGGTATGTACGCGAAGGCATTCTGACAATCGCGCTCGTCAACTACGCCAAGTGGATCGATATCGCCAAGCCGGGGTTTGACTACCGCGATTCACATTTTGTCGTCGTCACCGGGTTCGATGAGAAAAACATCTTCGTTCACGATCCGATCTTCCCGCCGCAAGGGGAACGGGGCAAATATTTCGTGTGGACGAACGAGAAATTCATGGAAGCGTGGGGATCGCTCAATTTGCTGCCGGGTCGCGGACCAAATTTCTACTTGATGGTGAGCAACAAAAAAGCATCGCCGCTTCCGTAAACGGCGGGGGTATGAGATAAGGCGCAAAGCTGAGGCGGGACTCACGAACCCCCTACAAAAAACCGAACGACTGGAAATTTTTCGTGTCGCACCCTCAACCCCGAATTCACGGTGGGGTGAGGGCAAAGAAAACCAATTTCTCACCATCGCCGCCGAACATGCGCTATATTCTCTCGTGAAATAGTCGTGAAGGTTCTTTGGAGAGGAATTGGTTTTGATGGTTTACCTTGCAAACGACTCGCGTTACGAAACGATGAAATATCGCCGCACAGGGCGCAGCGGCTTAATGCTGCCGGAGATCGCGCTTGGGCTGTGGCACAACTTTGGCGGCGCGCACACACTCGATAACGCGCGGGCGATGCTGCGCCGGGCGTTCGATTTGGGAATCACCCATTTTGACCTTGCCAACAACTACGGCCCGCCGCCGGGCAGCGCCGAAGAAAACTTCGGCATGATCATGGCGCAGGATTTTAAGCCGTACCGCGATGAACTGATCATCTCGACCAAAGCGGGGTATCGCATGTGGGATGGTCCGTATGGCGAATGGGGATCGCGTAAGTATCTCATCGCCAGCTTGGATCAAAGTCTCAAGCGCATGGGCTTGGAGTACGTCGATATTTTCTACTCGCACCGCCCCGATCCCGATACGCCGCTGGAAGAAACTATGTCAGCGCTCGATTATGCTGTGCGAAGCGGACGCGCGCTCTACGTTGGGATCAGTTCCTACAATGCCGATCAAACGCGGCGCGCCGCGCAAATTTTGCGTGATCTTGGCACGCCGTGTTTGATCCACCAGCCGCGTTACAACATGCTTGACCGCTGGATCGAAGATGGGTTGACGAACGTATTGGAGCAAGAAGGTATCGGCTGTATTCCGTTTTCACCGCTGGAGCAGGGGATTTTGACCAACCGCTATTTAAGCGGCATTCCGGCGGATTCCCGCGCGGCAGTGGCAAGTTCGCCGTTCCTCAATGAGCGCGATATTACATCGGAAGTCATCGACAAGGTGCGCCGCCTCAACACGATTGCGGCGCGGCGCGGGCAGACGATGGCGCAGTTGGCGTGCGCGTGGATTTTGCGTCTGCCAGTCGTCACGTCGGTGCTGATTGGCGCGAGCAAGGTGAGCCAGATTGAAGATATTGCGGCGGTGGTGAATCAAGCGCCGTTGAGCGAAGGGGAACTCCACGAGATCGAAGGGATTCTGCGGGGATAGGGACGCGCGGAACTTGTTCCGTCCGGTTTGAGGCGGGGTTGTGGAACGGCGGCGGGAACCCGCCGCCGTTCCACTTGTAAAAAGTTGCACAAATTTAGTCGCTCATCTGCAACTCATGTAAAGCGCATGCGTAAAGATGTGTAGATTGTCTCATCGCAAAGATGTAGGAGTTACACATCATGCAAAAAGTGAAGAATGATACCCCCATGTTTCATCCACCGCAGCAGCCGGAGCGACGCAGCGGCGGTTCGATGATGTGGGCGATCCTCTTGATTGGGGTCGGTGTCGTATGGCTGCTGGTGCAAATTGGCTTGCTCACAGGCGCGAATCTCGCTGTGCTAGCGCGAATTTGGCCGCTTATCCTCATCGCCGCAGGCGTGAATTTGCTGGTCGCGCGCGATAACCCCGGAATCAGCCGTATCATCGCCATCGCTACGCTTGTGATCGTGCTGGCGTTGATGGTCGTGGGACCCGCAATTGGTTTAGCGCCAAATGTCGCACGCCACACAGCGGAATACACCACTGAAATCGACGGGGCAGAATCGGCGCGCATTTCGATTGATGGCGGCTTTGGTCCGCTTACGGTGACCGCGCTGACTGACTCGACGGCGCTGTTTACTGCTGATACCGCATATGTCGGTGAACTCGATTACAACGTGTCGGGCGAAAGCACGCGCAGTATTTCGCTCGGCTTCCGCAGCGAAAATGTATTCAATTTCAATTTTTTAGGGGTCACCATCCCCAACGACAACCTGTACACCAATGTCGCGCTGTCGCCGGAAGTCCCGTTTGACATCCATGTGACAGGTGGATTTGGGGATACCACACTCGACCTGACCGGATTGCAGCTCTCCAGTTTAACGCTTGATGGCGGATTTGGCGGACATGAGATCATCCTGCCCGCGTCGGACACCCGCTACAGTGTAGACATCAGCGGCGGTTTTGGTGATGCGCGCGTCACCGCATTGGATGGCGCGGCATTCACGCTGACGCTGAACGGCGGCTTTGGTCAACTTACGCTTGATGTGCCGAACGACGCGCCCGCGCATGTGAGCGTCGACGGCGGCTTTGGCGATAACAACATCCCGTCAGATTGGAATCGGCGCGGCGATGATTACTATTCGCCCACGTATAACGAAGCCAGCGCGGATGATCGCATTGACGTGCAGATCAGCGGCGGATTCGGCAGTGTGAACGTGCGTTAAGAATTAACCTCGCCCGATGTCGAGCGTGCGGTGATTGAACAAATCGCCTAGATGTGACGAATAACCGTATAACCAGTGACGTATAAGGAGCATATGCAGCCATGACTGAAGAAAAGAAGTACAAGAAAGAGTGGTCGTTCTCGTTCGAGCAGCTTGGCGACGATCTGAAAGATGCGTTCCAAAACTTGACGGGGACGAAAGAAGGCGAAGACCCGGTGAAGCACGAAACCTTCACCGCTGGGGTGGATGGCGCGACCAGCGCGCGCGTGCGTATCGATCTGTCGGTTGGCGAAACGGATATTGCCGCGCTGCCCGTTGGCAGCACTGACGTGATTGTGGCAGACCTCACGCACATTGGGGAGATCAAATTTGTTGCCGATACCAATGACGAAGGCGAACGGGTGGTCAGCTTGAGCCATGTCAGCACGCCCAATGACTGGATCAAAAATATCTTCAACTGGGTGGGCAATTCGCGCCGTCTGCGCTGGGATATTCATCTCAACCCGACACTGCCAACCGATCTTGAAGTGGTGGGCGGGGTGGGTAAATCTGATCTCGATTTGAGTGGATTGAATCTGAAATCGCTGCGCGTTTCGAGCGGGGCGGGCGAAATCAACCTGACACTGCCCGGCGGAGTGTACAGCGCGCGCGTGGACTGCGGCGTTGGGCAGGTCAACTTGACGGTGAAACACGGGGCAACGCTCGATTTGCAGTTGGGCGGCGGCACGGGTGAAATCAACTTGACGATTGAAGATGGCGCATCGGTGAGCACACGCATTCGCGCGGGGGTTGGCGCGGTGAATGTGCGCGTGCCGGAAGCGGCGGCGGTCAAGCTGAACGCCAAGAGCGGTATTGGAGATATTTCAGTCGCGCCGCGCATCCCGCGCGTCAGCGGCAGCAGCAGCGGTTTTGATCGCAGCGGGATGTGGCAGAGTCCCGGCTATGAAGCGTCCGACCTACCGATCACGATTCAGTATGAAGGCGGCGTGGGGAGCTTGAGCGTCAAGTAAAACGCGCCACAATTTCTGTCGCAAAAAGCCCTTCTTGTCTGTGATTCGTCACAGATTTAAGAGGGGCATTTTTGTTTTTCCAAGCACATGAGATGTTTTCAAGCTGGCGCAGAGAGGGGAAGCATGTCGGGCGATGTGAGGCATCGCCAAGTCTCTGCTTGCCGAAAGGAAGGTTTGAGGGGGATTTGTGGGAATTTGGGGATAAAGTTGCCGTGTGCGAAATGCGCGTTATTATAGGGCGCGTCTGCAAGCCCATGCGCCTTTAACCCCGCATGTCGTTCGCAGACCCCGCGAGAAATTGGTTGAGCGGGGTTACCCAGTGGATGTCAATTTGCCGATTTACAAATCGTGACGTGAGTGTGGCATATGGCGACAAATATTCGTCAGGTCGAACCATCCAGCCCAGTGCCAAAGCGCAAACCGAAAACCAGCGGGGCGATACTCGCGCTTCCGGCGGCGCTGTGGCTTGGAATCTTCTTCATCCTTCCATTGTTCTTCGTGGGGTTGATCAGCTTTATGTCGCGTGGGCGCGCGGGTGTGCAGTACACGTTCCCACTCACGCTCGATAATTACGCGCTGGTGTTCGGGGATGTCTATTTTCCCATCTTCACCCGTTCACTTACCATCGCGCTTGTGACGACGATCATCTGCTTGATCATCGGCTATCCGCTGGCGTTTTTCATTTCGACGCGCAAGAGCCGCATCATGCAGAGCTTGAGCCTGTTCTTGGTCATCTTGCCGTTTTGGACAAATTTTCTCGTCCGCACCTACGCGATCAAAGTGCTGCTCGGTTCGGATGGACCGCTGAATGGGCTGTTGTTAAGTCTCGGCTTGATCAGCGAACCCTTGACGATCATCAACACGCCGGAAGCAGTGTATCTCGGCTTGGTATACAGCTTCTTACCGTTTATGGTGCTGCCCATTTACGCCAGCGTCGAACGGTTCGATTTCCGATTGGTGGAAGCGGCGCATGACCTTGGAGCGAACGATCTGCGTGCGTTTTTGCGTGTGGTGCTGCCGCTGACTCTGCCGGGTGTGCTGGCGGGATCGGTGCTGGTGTTCATTCCGGTGGTGGGGGCGTTCATCACGCCAGACCTGCTCGGCGGCACGTCCGGTTTGATGATTGGCAACTTGATCTCGGACTGGTTTGGCGGTACAGGCGTGTGGCCGCGCGGCGCGGCGATGTCGATGTTGATGATTGGGCTGGTGATGCTGGCACTCGTTGGGTATGCGGTTGCAAGCGCGCGCGGCGCACAGTTGAACCGCAAGAGCGCGGAATAGAAAGAGGTCGCAAATGGGAACATCCGCTATCACAAAAACGCGCACCATCGAATTTGAACCAGACCGCAGCAAAGTTCAGCGCGATTTGCTCATCCGCAAAATCGGCAAAATCGGTCTGCTGCTCAATCCCATTTTTTCGTATTTTTTCTTGTGGGCACCGATTCTGCTGTTGGTGATTTTCTCGTTCAACAATTCGCGTACCGTCGCATCGTGGCAGGGATTCACGTTGCAGTGGTACGAGAATATCTTCAACAACATCGCAGGGGGCGAAGCGCGTTTTTCGACTGAATTGATGCTGACCTCGTTCCGCAACAGCATTTTGGTGGGGCTGGTTGCGACGACGATTGCCACGACGATTGGCACAATGGTCGCGCTGAGCTTGGCGCGCGGCACATATCCCGGCAAACGCATCTTGGATGGGTTGTTGTTTCTCCCCGTGGTAATCCCGGAAATCACACAGGCGATTTCGCTGGTGATTTTCTTCAATGTGATCTTTGACTTTGTGCGAAACATTTCCGGCGGGGGCGTTTCGCCGCAGTTGGGCTTCTTGAGCATCATCATCGGGCATGTGGCGTTCAACATCAGCTATGTGGCGATTGTGGTGCGCGCGCGGTTGGCGGATATGAATCCGCGCCTTGAGGAAGCCGCACGCGATTTGGGCGCGAATGAATGGCGCACATTCTGGCGCGTCACCTTCCCGTTAATTTTGCCGGGGGTGATTTCTGGGGCGCTGTTGGCGTTTACGCTCTCGCTCGATGATTTCGTGATCTCGTTCTTCGTCAAAGGCGTAGGTGTGACAACGCTGCCCGTGTTCGTGTATGGGCTGCTGCGTTTGAGCGTCACGCCGGAGATCAATGCCATTTCGACGATCATTCTAATTTTATCGACGGTGCTAATCGGCATTGTGATCGCACTGAATGGTCGCAAGGGATTGGGGATTTAGTCAGTGAGTGTGTTACAGAAAACCCCCTAAAAATTGTGGATTTTCGTGGTTGAATCTGTGATTATTGGGGGTATAACTGTGTGTCTGCGGTCAATGTGTAAAGCAAAATTTTCTGTGACCTATGGAGGACTCGATGCGTAAGCTGTTCGGTATTGGTATCACAATCCTGCTGGTATTGGCGTTAGGACTGCCTGTGGCTGCACAGGAAACTGCTGAAGTCGAACCTTGGGTATGTCCTGAAGGGTTTTCGGGGCAGACATTGAGCGTCTACAACTGGTCAACCTATGTTGCCGAAGACACGATCAGCAATTTTGAAGCGGCGTGCGGCGTAACGGTGATTTACGACGTGTTCGACACCAACGAATCGCTGCTGGCAAGCTTGAGCCAAGGCAATCCGGGTTACGACATCATCGTCCCGACGGATTATATGGTTGAGCAAATGATCGGGCTTGGTCTGTTGGTGGAACTGGATCACAGCTTGATCCCGAACATCGTCAACATTTCGGAAACGTTTATCGATCCACCCTATGATCCGGGTAACACTTACAGCCTGCCCTATCAATGGGGGACGGTGGGTATTGGTTATAACTTGACGAACACGGGCGAACCCATCACGACATGGGAGCAGGTTTTCGAATATGACGGTCCGGTTGCATGGCTGGATGACCCGCGCGGGACCATTGGCAACGCGCTGAACATTCTCGGCTATGACCCGAACAGCCAAAACCCGGATGAAATCGCAGAAGCGCGCGACTTCCTGCTCGAACGCGGGGATAACGTGGTAGCCATCGCGCAAGATGATGGTCAAGCGATGTTGGAACGCGGTGAAGTCGATATCACGATTGAATACAGCGGCGACATTTTCCAACTGATGGCGGACTGCGAATGCGAAGACTACGGTTACGCGATTCCGGCTGAAGGCGCGCAGGTGTGGACGGACAATCTCGCCATTCCGGTGGGTGCGCCGAACATTCCGCTGGCGCACGCTTTCATCGACTACATCCTGCATCCTCAGGTGGGGGCGGATATCAGCAACTATACGGCGTATGGCACGCCGCTCGCCGCAGCGATTGAACTCGGCTTGATTGATGAAGAACTGCTGAATAATCCGGGCATTTACCCAACGGAAGAAACACAAGAGCGGCTGTTCTTCGTGAGCGCCGTTCCCGATGCAGAAGTGGAGTACAACGACGCTTGGGATCAAATCAAGGTGTCGCTGTCCCAGTAAAACGGGTTTTTAGAGAGCAAGTGCATGGGGGCGGCTGTGAGGAACGGCTGCCCCTGTGTATGTGTGTAAGCAGGTTGTTTTGCCGGATCAAAATGCTTGTTTCCAAGGGGAACGTCTACTATGGCGCAGTCGAGTGCATCCCAACCCAAACCCCAGAAAAATTCAACGCCCAGTGCCGATGCGGCGCAGCAAATTGATATAGAACTGCGGAACGTGGTCAAAGAGTTCACTGGTCGCAGCGGTGAGTACCATACCCGCGCGGTAGATAATGTTTCGATGACTATCTACCGGGGTGAATTTTTCTCGATGTTGGGTCCAAGCGGCTGTGGCAAAACGACGACACTCCGCATGATCGCCGGGTTTGAAGAAACGAGCAGCGGCGAAATTTTACTGCGCGGTAAACCTGTGCAAAATGTTCCGCCGTTTCACCGCCCGGTCAACACGGTGTTTCAAGATTACGCGCTGTTCCCGCACATGACCGCTGTGCAGAACGTAATGTTTGGCTTGGAAATGGAAGGCGTAGACAAGAAAGAAGCACGTAAACGGGCGCTTGAGGCGCTCGAAATGGTGCGTTTACAGCCCATCCAGTTTGACCGCCGCCCACGCCAATTATCGGGTGGGCAGCAGCAGCGTGTCGCGTTGGCGCGCGCGCTGGTCAAAAAGCCCGCCGTACTGCTGCTCGATGAGCCGTTGGGAGCGCTTGACCTAAAACTGCGTAAAGAAATGCAGTACGAACTGATGACCATGCAGAACGAATTGGGCATCACGTTCATTTATGTGACGCATGACCAAGAAGAAGCCCTGACGATGAGTGACCGCATCGCGGTGATGAGCCAAGGCAAGGTGCTTCAGCTTGGTGAGCCGGAAGAAATTTACGAACGCCCCGCCAACCGCTTCGTGGCGGATTTCATTGGCGAAACCAATTTTCTGAAGGGCAAATTTGAGGGTAAAGAAGGCGCATACGCGATGGTGCGGCTCGATTCGAGCTGCGTGACCAAAGCGATTGTTGGTGACGAAGTGACGCTCTCACACGGTCAAGAAGTGACGGTTGCCATTCGCCCAGAAAAGATCAATATTTTCGCCGCCAGCGGCACGGTCAAATACGCGGACAGCACGACGGACACCGCGGACGAGTACCGCGCGCGTTTGATGCGTGACCCAGACATCAACATGCTGTCGGGGACGGTCAAGTTTAGCAACTACATCGGCACGGATACGCGCTACATTTTGAGTTTTGGCGAAGGCTTGGAAGTGGTGAGCCGCGAACAGAACTTCGGGCTGCGCTCGGACACGTTCTTTGAAGCGGGAACACCGGTCAACATCTTCTGGGACTATGAAAACGCCCGCGTGCTGACGGAATAAGCAAAACCCTTTCGAGGATTATTTCGAGGACGAGGGAGCTTTCCCCGTCCTCGTTTTGTTTTAAGGTAAGATAAACGTGATAGGTTAAGCATAAGGGCGGGCGATGTATAACTCCATCCACATTCAAAATTTTCGCGGCTTTCGGGACTTGAAGATTGATGACCTGCGGCGGGTGAACTTGATCGCGGGGAAAAACAATGTGGGGAAAACGTCGCTGCTGGATGCAATCGCTATTTTGACGGGGAATTTTGATTACTACGACATTCTCAAGTTGAGTGTCTCAAAAATGGGTGACACAGCCTATTCGCCGCGTATTTTGTTTCACAATGGCGATATTGAGCGCCAGATACAAATTGAATCTGGGCGCGTGGCTGTATTAGAACTTGTCTCTGACGGATTTGTCCTTAACACATTGGGGATAAGCAACATTCTCGTGAATGGCAAGATCACTGATGACAGTTTACGAAAAGAATATGCGATTAGAGTTCAGTATCTGAAGCCCAAAGATGGCGAAACATTCGTTGAAGCTAGACCGTCACAATATCTAGTACGTCGATCCAATACGTTTGTGCCACCCGGTATATATGAGTATTTTTGTTCCCTAATCTATCTTTCTGTACATGATGATGCAGCGGGGATGGAAGATGATTACAGCACACTCGCGCTAAAAGGCGAAGATCAACGCATTTTAGAGATGGTCCAACTGACTGATCAGCAGATTATCGGATTGAACATCCTAACAATCGGCTCAGTTTCAAAACTTCATGCTCGATATAAGAATTACCAACATCCCTTGAGCAGTCTTGGTGAAGGTGTAAACCGTGTGCTTGCGATTGCGCTAGGTTTGAGCAAAGCGTCGAATGGTGTCTTGTTGATCGACGAAATCGAAAACGGGCTGCACTACTCGGTGATGCAAGATGTATGGCGCGCGATTGGCGAAGCGGCGCGGCAGTTCAATGTGCAAATTTTCGCCACCACGCACAGCATGGAATGTATCATCGCGGCGAAAGAAGCCTTTGAAGGTACGGATGATTTGAGTGTGATTCAAATGGCGCGCAATAAAGATGGGGATATTGAGGCGCTGACGTATGATGAACGGATGCTTACGACGGCATTCAACATGGGATTAGAGGTACGTTGATGCTTTTACCCTTCCAACCCATCACTAAGCCCAATTTGGTACTGGTAGAAGGTCCTGACGATAAAGAAATCATTTCCAATTTGTTGGGGTATCTGCATCTTAGGGCTGATGTCGATATTCGTGAGGTGATGGGGAAAGAGAATTTCCGCGACGGAATAGACTTAATTTCAAAACGACCAGACTTCAAAACTTTCGTAAAATCCCTTGTCATTATTCGAGATGCCGATACTGATGCTGCAAGCGCATTTCAGAGTATCCACAATGCTTTAAGCGCCGCAAAACTTCCTACACCGAGAGAACCTGAAATCACGCTAAAGGATTTTCCGTTTGTAAGCGTGTTTATTGCGCCCGATAACAAGCGCGCGGGCAGTTTGGAATCGCTGTGCATGGGAGCAATCAGCGATCAAGCCGCATTAGGCTGTGTGACGGATTTTTTGCGCTGTGCTGCCGATGCAGGACTCTCTTTGCGTCAACCGGAAAAAACCAAGTTTTACGCTTATTTGGCGACGCGCCCTTATCCTGTAAAATCCATTTACGCCGCTATCGAAGGCAATCACATTTCGTTAGACCATGCCGCTTTTTCGCGATTGCGCGATTTTTTGAGCCGCGCGTGTTTTGTTTCCTAAAACCTCAAGAGGTCTGCCATGAAAATACGTCCCATCTATTTCCTGCTGATCATCGCTGCTGCCGCGTTCATTCTTGACCTCACGGGCGGCATCGATCAGGTCATCATCTTTATCCTGTCGGCTATCGGCTTGATTCCGCTTGCCAAGCTGATCGGTGAAGCGACTGAAGAACTCGCCATTTACACGGGGCCCAAACTGGGCGGGCTGCTCAACGCGACATTGGGCAACGCGGCGGAATTGATCATCACGATCATCGCCATTCGCGCGGGGCTGCTCGATCTCGTCAAAGCGTCTATTACGGGGTCGATCATCGGCAATCTGCTGCTGGTGTTGGGCTTAAGTCTGCTGCTTGGCGGGATGAAACACGGTACGCAAATTTTCAACCGCCGCAACGCGGGTGTGAACGCGGTGCTGCTGGTGCTGTCCGTCGCGGTGCTGGCGATCCCGTCGCTGTTTGACCGCGTGATGATCGAACGCCCGGAAAGCGAACTGCTGTTCAGCGAAGGCGTGGCGATCATCGCCATCGTCGTGTACGGGTTGAGCGTGGTGTATACGTTCACGGCGAAAGATTTGCGAACCGAACACGCGGGCGCTCATGCGAAGGGTGAAGGTCACAGCGCAGGGGAAGCTGGCGCGGCTGGCGGCGCGAGTGCGCTGCAGCGCGAGCCCGCAGAAGTGCATACCGCGCGCTGGACGCTGCAATTCTCGATCATTGTGCTGGCGCTGGCGACGGTTGGCACGGCGTTGGTGTCGGAAGTGCTGATCGGCGCGGTTGAGCCTGTTGTCGAGCAGTTGGGGCTGACGGAATTCTTCTTAGGCATCATCATCATTCCGCTGGTGGGTAATGTCGCGGAACATCTGGTCGCGGTGCAGGTGGCAATCAAGAACAAGATGGAGTTGAGCCTTGCCGTCTCGCTGGGCAGCAGCTTGCAGATCGCGCTGTTTGTCGCGCCTGTGCTGGTGTTCGTCGCGCTGCTGTTCGATCAGCGGCTTTTGCTGGTGTTCACCGACTTCGAGTTGATCGCCCTATTTGTGAGCGCGTTGATCGCCTCGCTGATCGCGCTCGATGGCGAATCGAATTGGCTGGAAGGCGCGATGCTGCTGGCGCTGTATTTGATTATCGCGCTGGCGTTCCTACTGCTGCCGGAAACGGGCGTACACGGCGAAGCTGCCGAAGGCGCGCGAGTTATGTTGATGCACTAGGGCGGCGACTCTTGTCGATTTCGTGGGAACGGGTGCTGCCCGTCATCATCTCGATCTGTGTGATCATCGTCATCGCCATTGCGCGCCAACATTCGCGCACGGTGGCGGCGATCACCGCGACGATGCCGATCAATATCGTGCTGGCGATCTGGATTCTCTCCAGCGGCGAAACGAGCAATCCGAATAACCTGATCGAGTTCATCGAAGGGTTGATCATCGGCTTGATCCCAACATTTTTCTTTCTGTTCGCGGTCTATTTCGCGGCGAAAGCGGGGTGGAGTCTGCTGCCGATGCTGGCGGCGGGCTACGCGACGTGGGGGATCATGCTGGTGATCGTGTTGGGCATACAATCTCTGCTGAAACGCTGACGCGGGTCGCGGGCGGTTGACGAACCGCCCCTACAATCTGCACACGATTGTCATACAATAGCAGACTTATTGTGAAATCTGTGACAAGAGATTGGGACTTACTGTATGCTCGATAATTTGCAAAAGCTGTCACTGGCGCAGCGGCGCTATGTGTTCTTCTTGATATTCGGCGGCGGGATTTTTTTGATCATCGCCGTGACCGCCCTGCTGATTAGCGCGGCGTTGAACCAGCGTGACGTTCCCGAATCACTCTCGCCTTCGGTGACGGTGCGCGAGTTCGCCGTGCTGCCCGATGAGGATGCGTATCCGCCCGCCGCTGCTGTTCTGGCGGATGGCACGGTGATCACGGGGAGTTTCGCGTCGGGCGCGGTGTGGTCGATTACGACGGACGGGACAGTCACAGAAATCCCCGGCACACGCGATGCGATTGGCGCGTTCACGGGGATCGCGGCGCTGCCGGATGGATCGGTCTTGATCATCGACCAAGAGGATACCGATCCGCGTTCGGAAGCGGGCGTGCTGTGGCGCTTGCAAGGGCAAACATTGAGCGAATTCACCGTGCAAGGCTTGGACGAGCGCGGATGGGTCAGCCCGAATGACGCGACGGTTGACGCGCAGGGACGCATCTACTTGAGCGACAGTGGGCGCAACGAGGTTTGGCGCTTTAATCTTGATGGATCAAACGGTGCGGTGTGGTGGGTTCCGCCTGTGAACGCGGATGATCCGCGCCATGCGGTGACAGGGTTGGCATATGACGCGATCAATGACGCGCTGATCGTGACTGATCCCGAAGTGAACCGGATTTATCGTGTGGCGCTGGCAAACGGCGACACGACTGTGATATACGATCATGGCACACGCCAGTATCCGCCCGGTTTCGATGGCGTGGATGTCGCCCCGGATGGGACAATCTACGTGGCGGCGTTGGGTCAAAAGGGGATCGCGCGCTTAGAGGACAACGATCTCGACTATATCGCGGGGCTGTTCCGCAATCCAAGCGATGTGGTGTATGCGATGGTGGATGGCGCGGCGCGGTTGTATGTGCCGAACTTCGATCAATCGTCGCTGGTGCTGCCGTTCGATGTGCCGCAGCTTCCATTCAGCGTAGATGTGATCGAGTTCACGGGGATGTGACCTCTCTCTCCCCCCAACCCTCTCCCCGAATTCAGGGAGAGGGAGAAAACACTTCGCAAAAAGGTTCAAGGCGGTGGGCGACCATCGCCTTTTGATTCGGGAGACGGGCGGGCGAAATGTCGTCGGTTTGGCGTGCTATAATTAGATGTATCGTAATCAAACTTAAATTCGATTAATTGCCTGTCTATTCGTGAGGATTCTCAAGAATGAATTTTGAATTGAATGAAGAACAGCGCTTGTGGCAGCGCATTGTGCGTGATTTTTGCGAAACCGAAGTGAAGCCTTACGCCGCCGAAGTCGATGAGAACAGCCAACTGCACTGGGATGCGATCCGCAAGATGCGCGAGATCGGCTTGTTGAGCATGGAGATCGCCGAGGAATACGGCGGTATGGAACTCGACACGACGAGCATCGCCATCGCGGTTGAAGAACTAGGGCGCGCCTGTGGATCAACCGCGCTGTCGATTGCCGCGCATAACGGCTTGGGCTGCGCGCCGATCAACCGTTGGGGGACAACGGCGCAAAAAGAGAAATATTTTCCCAAGTTGTTAAGCGGCGAAGTGCTTGGGGCGCTGGCGCTGACCGAACCGCAAGCGGGGAGCGATCTCGCCGGAGCGCAGACCTATGCCGTGCGCGATGGCGATTCGTGGATTGTGAACGGGAACAAGGCGTGGATCACGAACGCGGGAATCGCGCCTGTGATCAACGTGCTGTTACGGACGGATAGAGAAGCTGGCTCGCGCGGGTTCTCGATGATGCTGGTGGATACGAATCTGCCGGGGGTGTCGATTGCATCGCCGGAAAAGAAAATGGGCTTGAAGGGATCGCCCACTTACATGATCACATTTGAGAATGTGCGCGTGCCGGCGGATGCGGTGCTTGGCGAAGAAGGACGCGGTTTTCAACAAGTGATGCAAACGCTCGATAACGGGCGCATTGGCATCGGCGCATTGAGCGTGGGCTTGGCGCAGGCGGCATACGAAGAAGCGATCAAATATGCCAAGCAGCGTCAGGCATTTGGCAAGCCGATTGCGGATTATCAGGCGATTCAGTGGATGATCGCGGATGCGGCGATGGAGATTGAAGCAGCGCGGCTGATGGTGTATCGCGCGGCGTGGCTGAAGGATGAAGGCAGGGATTTCACCAAGCAGGCGGCGATGGCGAAGCTGATGGCGAGCGAAGTCGCGGAAAAAACGGCGCGCAACGCGATCCAAATTCACGGGAGCTACGGGTACAGCCGCGAGTTTCCGGTGGAGCGCATCTACCGCGATCAACGGCTGATGACGATTGGCGAAGGCACAAGCGAAATTCAGCGCATCGTGATCGCGCGGCGGGTGCTGAGCGAACAGGGCGTGACGGCGTAACCTGCCCCTATAGCATAGCAGCGGGCGGTTCATGAACCGCCCCTACCGCGTGTTTTTTGGATCGATGCGTGACGAAAAACTGTATTCAGGGTTCATAAAAATAAATCATCATAATGGATACCCATACATGACAACTTATTCTCCGCCGCAAACCAAAGCCGACGTGATCGAACGCCTTGCCGACGTGCAGCGCGGCTTGATCGACACCGTTAGCGCCATGTCCAACGATCAGTTCTATAAGGGAAGCGCTGAATCGTGGTCTGCCGCCGATTATCTCAAGCACCTGCTCTTGAGCATCAAGCCGCTGGTCAAGGCGATTCGTCTGCCGAAAGATCAGCTACAGGGGATGTTCGGGCTGGCGACAGGCGGATCGCGCAGCTATGAGGCATTTGTCGAACTGTACACGTCGATGCTCTCGAAGGGGCTGCGCGCCGAAGACTACAACGCCGTCGTGCCTGCGACGTATCGACTGCCGCAGAGCGACAAAGACGAAAAAACCCTGCTCACCGAATCGTGGGATGACGCGAACACGCGCTTGATCGACGCGCTGGCGGCATGGGATGAATCCGACTTGGATGTGTTTCAACTGCCGCATCCGGGCGTGGGTATGATCACACTGCGCGAGATGCTGTATTTCACGCTGTATCACAACACCATGCATTGGGGCGATATTCAGCGAGCCGGGAAATAACGCCGCGGCGCATTCACCTGTCACTCACCTAAGACTTATCCAACCGTTAGATTGTGTGTGAAAAATAGAACTACTTGACAGTGTGTTTAGTTCTACAGGTGAGATATGTTGAAGATCGGTAAACTCGCCCCCGACTTTGAACTCTTGAATCAAGACGGCAAGCCCGTGCGTTTGAGCAGTTTTCGCGGTCAGCGCGTGGTGATTTTCTTCTTCCCGAAGGCGAACGAGTTCAGCGCGGGGTGCATCGCGCAAGCCTGTTCGTTCCGTAACGAGTTCGACGAGATCAAAGCCGAAAAAGCAGTCGTGTTAGGCATCAGCCACGACAGCGTGGCGGAATTGAACGCATGGCGCAAAAATCACCGCTTGCAATATGACCTGTTGAGCGATCCCGGATTCAAAGTGCATGAAGAATGGGGAACGAAAATGTCGCTGTTTGGCACGGTGACGCTTCCGTTCACCAACCGCTCGTATTTTGTCATCGAAACCGATGGCACAATAGCGGATATGCAGGTGGGCGTTAATCCCATGAACAACGCGCGCAAGGCGCTTGAGGCGCTGCGCCGCTTGAACGCCGCTGCGGTGTAAGCGAAAGCGCAACTGTTGGGACGACGCAAGGGGCATCCGCGCCCTGAAATACGGAGGGGGCAAACCCCCTCCCTAGCAAATGACAATACTCTCTTGCCTATGTTCCCGCTTGCAATTGATCGCGCAGTTCGCGCGCTTCAACAAAATTCGGGTTAAAATCGACGACGAAGTTCAAGTTGTCAATCGCGCGGTCACGTTCGCCCATCGCTTCGCGGGCAAGCGCCGCGTAGTAGTACGTTTCTTCGACGTACTGACCGCCGCCATCGTTGAGAGTCGCTTGTGCCAGCGCGATGACATCGTTGTAACGCCCCGTTTCTAAATACGCTTGATACCATCCAAACTGATACCACGCCATGCGCCAAGGTAGTCCCCCGCCCACGTTGCGCGCCTGATCATAAGCAACCGCCGCTTCGGCATACATGCCTAAATAGACGAAATTCGTCCCCATGTTAAACCACGCGAACGGGTCTTCGCGGTTGGCAATCGCTTCGGCGCGCGCGGCAGCCAGCGCATTTTGATAGTTCTGCTGCTCGTCGGCATTATCGCCCAACAGCGCCATGAGTTCGGCTTCACGGCGCACATCATAGACGACGATGTACAAACGGTTAAAGTGCCGCCAGAACTCATCGAAATAGGCATATTCGTAGGGATAGTTTGCGCCTTCAAAACTGTCCTGTGTGACGAATACGCCCTGCGCGTCATCATAGCCGCTGACGAACAGATAATGCCCCATCCATCCCTGTGGATCGTTCGGCGGATCGTAGCCCGCTTCCACAACCACAGGGAAGTTATTGGCGATCAACAGCTTGAGCTGTTCGATAGTGCCGCCGTGACGGACAAGCGCCTGAAGCGTGCCGGGAACCTGCGTGTTGACGTACTCGACCATTTCCCACGGCGTAACATTTTTGTCTTCATAGTTGGGCTTTAACCACGTCGCCGCTGGGTTTTGATCGGCTTGGATGCCGTAATAAGTCAGCGCCATTGTGAGCGTGGCGGGACCGCAGTTGTTCCAGCTTTGGTAGATATGCGTCACGCCGTTTAAACCCCAATTTGCCGGGACGCTGCTCAATGGGGCAGCCGTCGATATGGCGGGGGTATTGGTGGGGGCGAGTTCTTGCGCGCGCGTGGGTGATGTGCTGAACAGCACGGAAAGTACGCCGATGAATGCGACGAATGCGACAATGCCAGCGATTTTCCGATAGATTCTCAAACGATTCATGTTTCACCTTGAAAACTGATGCATCAAGCAGCGCTCTTATTATACACGGGGCATTCCCCACGCTGACCGCGCCTTGTGCCAACGAATTCCCTACGACACACACAAAAAATGATTGTTTTGGCATTCATAGCACCAAATCATCAACGGGCGATTTGCTGTTTGTTCGCCAATCATCCGTTATAATTATCCATGAGCCTTTCACTTGAGATCACCCATGCAAACAGACGCTTTCATCGGCAAACAGATCGACTCCTACACGGTACAGGAACGCATCGGCATTGGCGGTATGGCGACGGTGTACCGCGCCCATCAGCCTTCTGTGAACCGTTCAGTGGCGCTCAAATTGATCCGGCTCGATCCCAACGCGGGCGAAACGCCAGAATTTGCGCGTCGTTTCGAGCAAGAAGCAAAAGTTATCGCGTCGCTCGAACACATTCACATTTTGCCCATCTATGATTACGGCGTGATCAACAATGAACTCGCCTATCTCGCCATGCGCTTGCTGCGCGGGGGATCATTAAGTTCGATGATGGCGGAAGGTCCGCTGAACATTGAGCGCGCGTGCGACATTTTTACGCAGATTGCGCGCGGGCTGCATTACGCTCACACACGCGGAGTTATCCACCGCGATCTTAAGCCGAGCAATATTCTGCTCGATGAAGCGGGCAACGCCTACCTAACCGATTTTGGCTTGGCGAAAATGCTCGAAGATTCGCAGCATCTCACCAAGACGGGGACGATTGTCGGCACGCCGTCGTATATGTCGCCGGAACAGCTTCGCGGTGATGTAACCGTTGGACCGCGATCCGACATTTACAGCATGGGGGTGATTCTGTATCACATGCTCGTGGGTCGCCCGCCGTTCGATTCGACTGAGACGAACATGATCTCGGTCATCTATCAGCACCTTGAGAAAAACCCTACGCCGCCGCGTGAACTCAACAGCGACATTTCGCCGGAAGTCGAAGCGGTCATCTTGAAAGCACTTGCCAAAAACCCGGATGAACGGTTCGACACGGTAGATGAGATGGCGCACGCGCTCAATTTCGCGTTGGGCCGGCGCATCAGCACAGGGAGCTTTCCAGCGGTCAAGCCGCATGATAACCCCGCGCCATCCAACAAATCATCAGCGACCACGCAAGCCGCGTCGTCCGTTAAACAGACCAACCAGCACGCATTGATAGCAGGGGCGGCGACAATCGCGCTCATGATTGTGCTGCTGGTGGTGGGGGCGATTCTCAGGCAGCAGGAACAGACGACTATCGCGCTGGCAACGGTGGTCGCGGGGGATCGCGGGGTGTCGTCAGAGATGGTGCCCACTAACGACGAGATTCAGCGTGCAGCCGCGCGGCTGGGCGATTCCTTTATCGCCTATGTCGCGTGTAATCAGACGAGTGAATATCATGCGACCCAAGCGCGCGAGATGCGTGATTTCGCTTCGCGCTATGGCTTAGATTTTCGCATCTACGACGCGAACAACGATCCGTATTCACAGGTCACCCAAATTGAACGGGCGCGCGCGGATGGCGCAAGCGCGTTGATTGTTTGCCCGCTGGACATTAGCCTGCTCGACCAATCGCTGCGTTCGGTTCAGCAGGCGAATATGCCGCTGGTGATGATGCAGTCGAATATTGAGAGCTACGGCGGCGTGCTGATCGGCGGGGATGATTATTTGATGGGGTTGGAAGCGGGGCGCGCGGCGGGGCGGATCATCCGCGACGAGTTAGGAGGGCGCGCGAACGTGATCATCCTCGATTATCCGAGTATGCCCGTGATCGTCAACCGCGCCAACGGCTTGGAAGATGGTGTGTTGGAAATCGCGCCGTCTGCCCGCGTCATCGGGCGGTATCTTGGTGCGACACGCGACAATGGGCGCGCATCCGTGGCGGAACTGCTCGAAGATGGGATAGCGTTCAACGTGATATTGAGCATCAATGATGCAGGCGCGTATGGCGCAGTCGAAGCGATGGAAGCCGCCGAGATTGATCCCGCATCGGTCATTATCTCCAGCGTGGATGCTGAAGCCCTTGCCCGCCAGCACATCTTGCGAGACTATTTTTTCCGCGCATCTGTCGATGTGGGGCGCGAACAGTTCAGCCGCACGGCAGTGGATTCGACGGTCAAGCTGCTGGCGGGGGCAACGGTGCCAGAATTGATCCTTGTGCCGCCGGGTCAGGCGGTGACGCGGGAAATTTTGGAGCGCGCCGCAGAAAGCGCGGACTGAAACGCAGCAAATTGGGGCTGTAAAGGGGTGTGGAACGATCCGCGCCCCTTTTGGATTCCGCGTAGGGGCGCGGCACAACATTTTGCTGTGATAACAAGTTGATTCACCCGCGCAAATAGGGTGAATCAACCTGTCAGGCGTAGAAATATTACGGGGTGTCCGTCGGCGTTGGCGTGTCGGTGACGATGCCCGTATCCGTTGGGGTGGGCGTATCGGCGGGTGTCTCAGTGTCAGTTGGCGTGGGCGTATCCGTCGAAGTTGGCGTATTCGTCACCGTTGGCGTGGGCAGATCGCAGTTATCTTGCCCAAACGGGTTGACACCCAATCCGCGCAGAGTCGCCTCTGTGATTTGCGTGCTGCCGTTCGCCCCACTGCCACCTGCCATCACTGAGGGTTGGCTTTCGATAAAGATATACGTCGCACCCGCAATTTGCCCCGTCCACGAGAAGTATCCGTAGTTGGATGCATACCTAAAATACTGAACCTGCCGAAGTATTCCATTCACGAAGATGCCAAGTGTTTCAATGGTGTGGGGGCGGGGCGAATTGATGTCCCCTTCTTGACGGAAGTATTCAAACTCGATACCGGTTAGCACCGTGGGCGCGAACGTCTTTTGGAGCTGAAGAAGCGTGCGGTTGTTACCGCGCAGCGTGATATTGACTCCAACCCATCCCTCAGTATAGTTCCACTGCCCTGCTCCCGCTGGATACGGCGTGAATCCGCCATCTGACAGAATGAAGTTCCATTGATAGCACCAAGGCAGCAGATTTTCCAGGTTCATGAACGAACGGTTGGGGACGACATACTGCACAATAGGCGGGAAATAGTCGAAATAGACGGGTTCGGTGACTTCCGCAGTGACTTCCGGCGGAACGAAGGTCGATGTTGGCGTGGATGTAGGGGGCGATGTATTCGTCGGCGTGTTGGTCGCTGTGGCGGTTGCTGTGGCGGTTGCTGTGAACGTATTCGTCGCTGTAAAAGTTGCTGTGTCGGTAGGGATAGCGGTAAAGGTCGCCGTGTCGGTTGGAGTAGGTGGTGGTGTGTCGGTAGGGATCGGCGTATCGGTGGGAACAGGTGTGGGGGGGTCAACCGGCGTGGAGTCTTGCGCCCACACGCCACCAATCATGAATAAACAAACGAATAACACCAGTATTGCAGTGAGCCGCGAAGTCATCGCGTATCCTCCTCAATTATGTGAGTGCAAGGTATTAATTCACGAGGAGTAACATCGTTTTCCCTCTGTTCGTTAAGCATAAAATGGAACAGACGGGGGGATGTTAAGAAATTTGTGAATTTCTAACACACGCGAAAACGCGAAGGATCGTTTAACGTTGTGGTGGGCTTACTTGCTGCGCGCGATTTTGACCCACGCCCACACGAGCGTATACGCCGCAAACACAAACAGCAGCGGATCTGTTGGGGCGCGATAGCGCGTGGATGGATGGAAAATCACGGCGTAGGCAATCGTCATGCTGATCTGAATCAGCCACAGCAGCGAGACATCGCGCCAATCGCGCAGCGACAGCACAATCCCGATTACGGCGAGAACGACGTGCATCCCGAAGTAGTAGCGGTGGACAAACCGCCCAGCAGTGAACTCGCCGCCGCTGTATGCCGCCACCGGATCGCCCTGCGGCACGCCGCTTAAGTCGATTCCGTTTTCGCCTGTCACCACTTCCGCCGCGCCCGCGTAGAGCGCTGGATCGATGCCGCTTTCCGTTGGGTTCAAGCGTGGGAAAATGTCGATGCTCCAATGGGCTTGGAATTTCACCCACAGCAGTTCGGGGATTGCGGCTTGGTTTTCTTGCAGATAGCGCAGTCCAAGCGCGAATCGCTGTTGATCGGCTTCAGGGCTGTTCGGGTCAGGTGCCGTGATTTCGCCTTCAGCGGGCGCTGTCCACTGCGCGTCATAACCCGCGCGCAAGAACGGGATCACGTCATCGTTGTTGCCTTGATAGAAATTTGATCCGGCGGTGGTGGAAATCGCCACAAATTGATCGTAGAGGGAATAATTGCGCGCCATCCACGGGACGAGTGTCATCACACTGATGACGGCGATTACCCCCAAGCGGATCAACGTCGTGGTGAAGGATCGCGTACACAAGAACCACAGCGGCAGCAGCACGGCGAGAAACGCAATCACGGGGCGGGTGAGCGCCGCCAAACCCAAGACCACGCCCGCCAGCAGCGCCAATCCCCACGCGGCGTTGTCAGTCGTGTCCTCATCGCGGAGCAGCACCACCAACCAGAGGAACGCATACAGCAGGGTGATAAACAGCGGCGTGTCGATGAGCGTGAGGTTTTGGAAGATCAAGTAGGGGTAGAAGGCGTAGAACACGCCCGCCAACCAGCCAATCCAGTCGGCGCGTTTGGCGATACGCTCGTCAACGACGTAGGCGAACAACCGCCGCGTAATATCCGCCAGCAGCAGGATCGAGATCAAGTCGAGCGCCGTGTGAAACACGCCGACTTGCAGCGATCCGCGCCCGAAGATCGCGTAGACCGCCGCCAGCACATAACTGTACAGCGGCGGAATAAGGGCATCTGGCACGCCGGGAGTCAGCCCATACACGCCCGTATCGATGAGGTTGCGCGCGTAGCTGTCATACGACGATGAGCCGTGAATCGTGCCCGTTTGCTCGAAGGCGAACACCGACGGGAACGCCAGCAGAATCACAATGCGGACAGCCGCTGCCGCGATGAGCAGCAGGATCATTTTGCGACGAGAGAATGCGTGAATGAGTGCCATGCCCACAGATTTTAATGCGTGGATCAGGGACGCGCAACGGCGCATCCGCGCTTCACATCATATTTCGTCGGCGCGTCCGCAAAACACGCATTCATCCCGCTTGCCCGCATCGCCAATGCGGCGGATAATGATCGCCATAGCCGCCCGTGTGAAAGGAACATGCTCACTATGCTTACCAAACGTCTGTTGTGGATTGTGCTTGTTACTGCCGTATTCGCCCTTGCTGCGTGCCGCGGCGATGTGTCGATTCAAACGAATACGTCCGGCGGCGTGGATGTGACCGTGACGAACAGCGAAGCCGACATCAACGCGGTAATCGCGGATGCGCTGGCGGCAAGCGGCAATCCGTTGTTACGCAATCCCAGCGTGGACTTGCAAAACGGACAGATCGTGATCAGCGGCGAACATGATCGGCGCGATGGCGGCGGCACCGTCGCGGGGACGATCACGCTGACGGCGGCTGTGGTCGATGGACGGCTCGACATCAACGTGACCGCGATCAACATTGAAGGGTTTGACGCGAGCGATGAACGGCTTGAAGAACTCAACCAGAACATTGAGGCGCGTTTGCAAGACCGCGCCCGCCGTGAGGACAACAATCGCGTGCGCTTGACGAGCGTGACGATTACGGATGATAGCTTGAGCTTCACGATTGGGATTGAAGGGCGACCATGAGCGCGGCTGATCCTCTGTCTAAGCCAACTTGCACTTTCCCCGCTTAAAGTTTCTCGCTGTGATGACTTTTGAACAAAATCCCCGCCGTGTGCAACGTATAAAGTGTACCGACGCACACGGCTAGGCATAAGGCGTGACCACATTGACGGATGATTTCCAGCTCGATTCCGCGGCGTTCGACATGAACGATGGCGAGTCGCCCGAAACGCTCTCGATTGAGAGTCAGTTCACCGCGCTTCAAATCGCGCTGGATGCGCCCGTGCGTCGTTTCGTCCGTCATATGCTCTCGTCGCGCCCCGATATTGTCGATGACGTGATGCAGGAAATGTACATCGCACTGTTTGAACGGGTGGAAACGCTGGCGCGCGATCACACCGGGGCGCTGCGTCCCGATGCGATCCGCCCGTATGCGTTTGGGATTGCGCGCAACCTGTGTTACGAAGAACTGCGCCAGCAGCGGCGCAAGGCGAGCGATGACGATTTCGCGTTGGAAGATGAACTCCAATTCGATGATGTGTCCGGCACGCGCTGCACCGTCCTCGCGGATGAAGCCGCCGCGCCCGACGATGTGACACATTGGCTGCTGCTCAATGCCGAAGTGCAAACAGCGATTGATCGCCTGCCGGAATTGCAGCGGCAAGTGCTGATCATGTACACGCAGCAAGAGATGAGCTATGTCGAAATTGCCGAAATCATGGGTGTGAACATCGGCACGGTGAAATCGCGTTTGTTTTATGCCAAGCGGGCGCTGCGCGGCTTGTTAAGCCCCGCCACGCTGCAAGCATTGGATGACAGTTTAGGCGAATTCGGTTAAAGACCGAGTCAAGAAGTGAGGAACACACAATGAACGATGAAACACGTGAACAACTGCTGCGGTTGATGCCCGCACTGCGGGCGCTTTCGGAAACGATTGACCGCAACATCAACATGGGGATGACCGCTGGCGGCGGCGCAGTTGCGGTCAAGAGCTATCAGGCGCTGCACAAACGTGTCGCGGAAGCTCTGCCCGATGATACCTATGTCACCGACGCGCTGGCGATCACACTGCCCGACGACATGAAGGACGAACAGCAGTTGGGCGCGGTCAGCATGGCGCTGCGCCAGTTGGTCGCCTATCTCGAAGGTCAGCTTCGCCCGGTGGGTCGGTCATCAGGGGGCATCACCAGCGATATAGAAGTCGAAGTGCGGCGCAGTCTGCGCGGCGCGAAACGCAAACACGATCATCACTACGATGATGATGTTGACGATGGCGAGGCCGAATTGGAAGCAGCGATCAAGCGCGACTTGCGCCAATCGCTCCTCAACGTGACGCGCGGCACACTGCGTCGGGCGATCAACCTGTCGAGCCGGGGCGAAAATCTGCAAGGCACAGACTTAAGCAGTTCGGAATTTATCGGTGTGAATTTCTCTGACAGCAATTTGAGCGGCGCGAACCTGCAAGGCTCGAATTTCACTGATGCCGACTTGAGCGATACCAACCTTTCAGCGGCGCGCGCCAGCAACGCCATTTTCGTCAACGCGCGGCTGTCGGATGCGGTGCTGACAGGCGCGGATTTGCGCGGCGCGGATTTCACGGACGCGGATATGAGCGATGTCGAAGCCAGCGGCGTGAACATTCAAGGCGCGTCGTTCGTCAACACCAATCTCACGGATGCGAACCTGAGCGGATCAAACGGGAAAGATGTTGAGTTCTCCCATGCTGATCTGGGAGGCGCGAATTTGAGTGGAGCGAATCTATCCGGCGCGCATTTCAACGCCGCGAAATTGGGAGACGCGAACTTAAGCGGCGCAAACCTCTCGAACAGCGAGTTCAACGACGTGAACCTGAATGACTGCAACATCAGCGGGGCGAACTGCTCCAACGCAAACTTCTTCGGCGCGTCGATGCGCGATGCCAACGGAAGCGGCGCGAACTTTTCCAATGGCGACCTGACAGGTGTCGATTTGCGCGACAGCAATTTGAGTGGTGCGAATTTCAGCAGCGCCGTGCTGTCGGGCGCGAATTTGAGCGATGCCACGCTGAAAGGCACGAATTTTTCACACGCAGATTTGAGCGGTGTGGATGCGCGTGACTCCAACTTGCGCGGGGCAAATCTGCGCGATGCCAATACCAGCGGCATGAATATCGAAGATGCTGAATTTTCGGTGGAAACGATTTTGCCCGATGGCAGCCGTTGGTCACGCGGGGTTGACCTGTCTCAGTTCGGTATGGAAGGCACAGCGGAGCGTTAGGCGTAATGAACCTAGTGCGGGGTGCGAAATTTGTTTCGCCCTGCCCCCGCCGCGCCCCGTTCCCCATGTCCTGATGGCGAGGGACGATTGTTGAATTGGTGTAGGGGCGCATCACGATGCGCCCGCCAATAACGGGCGGCGGAGAAACGAGTTCCTCACGAGCCGCCCCTACGAATGCCTATTTTGTTTTCGTCTGCACACCGTCTTGCTTTGAAAAGCGGCATTGTACCCCCACACAAATAATTCTACGTCCCCTCTGGTAGCGTAATCACGAGCGTGCATGTGCCCGATCCCCCGCGTGCGATGGTTGTGCAGGTGACAGTTTCTGTTCCGCTGGCAGCCCCTGTGTATTCCATTGTGAACGACTCGTCGTTGGTCGCGGTGTCCGCGTCAGCGCGCCAGAAACCGTTGGTGACAACATCGTTGACGGGCGGCTGATTTTCGCTCACCAGCCGCGCGCATACCGTGGGCAGCGTGACCGAGCGCTGGCTGGCGCGAATGCGATAGCACGTTCCCGGCGGCAGCGATGCGCCGGTGATCTGCGCCCCATGGAAAGATTGGCGCGCGCCGGTGATCGTAAGCCCAGTGGTATCCAGCGTGACCCCGCTTCCGTTGTGGATAGTGATGCTCCACTCGTCATAGATGAGCGTGAGCGTGACAACTGGCGGTGTTGGTGTCGGCGTAGCGGTGAAGGTGGGTTCGGCGGTGATAACCATGCCAAATTCGTCTGTAATCACCGCGCCGCCCAAACCTAACCCGCCAAGCGGATTCCCTAACTGCGGCAGCAGGGCGATCAACGCGATCAACGCGATACCCGCCAGCCCAACCGCGACGATCATCACAGGCGAACGGCGGCGCGGCGGCGCGGCGGCAGCGGCTTTGGGAGGCTTGGATACCGCGCCCGTGCGCTCTGTGCCGATGATCGCACTTGGTGTGACAATCGGCGTGCGAATGCTGGGCGTGGGGGAGGTATCGGATATGGGCGGCGCGGAAGTGCGTGACGCGGCGCTCGGCGCAGAAGTGCTGGACGCGCTCGGCACAACGCCCGGTGATGCTCCCGACGTAGGACTGGTCGCAGTACGCGGCTCGTCCCACGATTCGAGATTTTCGTCTTTGGGTGGCGGCGGATTTCCGCGCAGCGCCATCGCTTCGAGCGCATCCATCAAGCCTTCAGGCGGCTTGGGTTTGCTCAACGGGAGCAGCGGCACCAGCGGCGTGTCATCGATCTGGAAACCGAATGCCCGCTTGATCGCCGTGATGAATTGTCCGGCGGATTCGTGGCGGCGTTCCTGCGTTTTCTCCAGCGCCTTCAGCAGTTCGTCTTCGACTGCTTTGGGGATGTTCGGGTTAAGCGTGGTGGGCGGCGGCGGCGGTTCGTGAATGTGATTGAGCGCGATCTCCATCGGCGTTTCGCCGTTGAAGGGCGTTTGTCCGGTCAGCACCTCATACATGATGATCGCCAGCGAATAGACATCGCTTTGCGGGCTGACCTTGTTCGACGCGACGGCTTGTTCCGGCGAGATATATCGCGGCGTGCCGAATGCCGTGCCGAACGTGGTATCCGTTGATGGACGCAGCACCAAGCCAAAATCGGTGAGATAGGCTTTATCGTCGGCATCAATGAGGATGTTGGAGGGTTTTACGTCGCGGTGAATGATGCCTTTTTTGTGCGCGGCATCGAGCGCGGCGGCGACTTGTTCGAGAATCTTCAAGCCGCGCCCCAAGTCCATCTTTTGACCTGCGCGTCGCAGCCGTCCAAGTTCCTGCGCCATGTCTTTGCCGCGCACTAACTTCATCGCCATGAAGTACACGCCGTCTTGCTCGCCGTACTGGTACACGGTGACGATGTTGTCGTGCTCAAGCTGGCTGACGGCGCTTGCTTCTCGTTGAAAGCGCATCGTCAGTGTGTCATCTTCGTTGGTCTTTTCAGCGATTAATACTTTTACGGCGGCAGTGCGACCCAGCTTGCGATCCACGCCTTCGTAAATGCGCGCCATGCCGCCTGTTGCGAGCACGCGCAGCAGCGTATAATCCCCCAACTGCCGCCCTATCAGGCGATCATCAGAGAGCATCCCCCCAGAGGGCGATCCCCCCGGATTGCTGTTGGTTGTCACACGCCACCCCCATCTGTTCTGCTTATGCGAAACGGTTTACCACACTGCTGCCGACACCCATAAGCGAAGCGAATGATGGTATGTGCCAGCAGACTACTTTATGATACCCAATTCGCGCGCTTGTTCATAAGACAGAGGTCCACGCTCATGGCGTGTTTCGTTGGCAATATCCGCCAGCTTATCCATGTCGAACAGGTCATCCGCGAGACTGGTATCAAGATTTTCGAGCAAGGCGGGATCAAGCAAGCTCAAATCAAGGTCTTTGATCGGTTCGCTGGGCGCTTCCGGCAGCGACGCTTGTTCCCAATCGCGCGCTTGCACCACAACAGGCTCTGGCACGTCAGTGGCGAATTCCGGCGCAGGTTCAAGGGTGGGCGGCGTTTCGGCGGGCGCTTCTTCCGCGCGGGCTGCGCCGCGTCTGCCGCGTGCCGGACGTTGTTCGGGCGCGGGGGCGGGTTCGGGCGGCGGCGCAAGCTGCTCTTTCACGCGCTGAAGTTCCATCGTGGCGCGGGCTTCGCGTTCGGCTTCAACCATGAAGGCGCTTGCCCCGATGAGCATAGCGAGGTCTTCCGCCGCGCGGCGACCATAACGGTTGACTGCGCCGAACTGGCTGCGTCCGCCTGATCCGTCGAAGATGAGCGAGAGCATATGATGGATGCCCACCGACAGCACGAATACATCGTATTCATCACCGTCATAAAAGCCGAGCGACGATGCTTTGCCGCCAACCAGCTTGCTCAACTCATAGGTGGTCATGACCGTGGGCATGAGCGCGGTAGTTAGCATTTCACGGTCAAAGTAGCCGACTGCCCCGCGTTCGAGCAGCACATCGCCCGCCCGATTGGAGAGAATGATCGCAATCGCGCCGATTTCGGGCAGCAGCTTGTCGAGGATCGACGACGCGGCTTTAACATCGAGCGAAGGAATTGACCCCAAGATTCCCGGCGCATCGTGGATGGCGGCGCGGGCGGGTTCGTCAAATTCGACGCTCAACACGTCCTTGCCATCCAAGCCCGCCGCAACCGCGCGCACAAACTTGGCAACATCCAACGGGCGCGGGATGTAGAGGAAGGGCGCGGCGGCGCGTTCTTCCGGGAGCAGGTTATCCGGGCTGTGGGCATCCCCGATGACGATGACACTGGTTTCGGGGCTGGCTTGCTTGACGCGCAGCGCGAAGTCGTATCCACGCATGTGTTCATCCAACTGCACCGCTGACACGACCACGAGGTCGAAGTTGGATCGGCTGATTTCGTCCAACGCTTCCAGCGGGGCAGGCACGTCGAGCTTGATCGCAGGGCGGTCGAGCAGTTCGAGCGCGGCACGTACCAAACGCGCCGCCATCCCTGAAGGGTCAACCGTCATCATGCGTGGCAAAACGATCATACGGAATATCCTAAAGTGTGTATCCGTCACTATGCTACGTTTCGATTATAACGCGATTCGTCGGAACGGCATGGGATCACAGGCTTAACGTTTGTGACGAAAGTTGAGATGAGCGATTGAGAGAAGGTGTGTCACATTGTTATATGTGACGCGAAGGATTTTGAGAGAAGGCGTGTCCACATATGACCGCTTTTTGATTTTAGTGGACACAGCTTTGGAAGGTTATAAAAAGGTTTGTGAGGGCACGGAAGCGAGTGATCCGTGCGTTTTTTGATTCCACGTAGGTGAAGCGAAGTAAAAGCGGCGAAAAGGCTTAATATTTTATGCTTGACAAAAAACGAGAGTGTTAGCAGGTGTGAATTAGATAAAGATGCCCTTGTTGAAGGCGACAATAACTGACTTCACGGAAAACTGCCGCGTTTGTGTTGTGCGCTTGCTTGCTCATGATGGGCGGTGTGTTCGCGCAAGAAGCCGAACCCACCCCGACGAACACGGATACGCCCAGTCCCGTGTCGCTGGATACGGCGACCGCGACTGACACTGAGACTCTCACTGATACTGCAATCGATACACAAACCGACACCCCAACACATACCGCCTTTCACTCCATCGCGGTGTTTTCGTCCGCTGCGGGTATCGAACATATTTACTCTCGCGTTTTTGGCTCATGCCCACTGATTTTACTGTCTTCTCTCATCTTTGCAACTGAGCAGCTGCTCATTTCTACGGGAAATATCACAAATACCGCGCTAGAGACAATCATACTTCTACAGATGGATGCTATTGCAGGAGCTTTTGTGGAAAAATCGTTTATAGAATTGAATCGTTCTGCATTGATTGTCCACCGCTAATCAGCGTATGCCACCCGCCTAGTTCGTGCTCAAGTAGTAGGGCAAGCGCCCATCACGCACTGCGAATAACGCACCTCTCCACAACTTATCTCTGCTAAAATGAAGCACGTCACCCAAACTTTTGCGGAGCATGTTCCATGTCCGACGATCACAACCTGCCCGAACTGCCGCGCTTCGAGCCTGAATCCCATGAACCGGAAAGCGCGTCACCGGTAGAACCAACCCATCCTCTGACCGAATCGCAAATCGACTCGCTGTTCGCAGGGGCGGAACTCAATATCCACGAAGAAGACACGTCCGAAATCCAACCGCGAAGCGATGAAGCGGCGGGAAGTGATACGCCGGAGTCGGTGTACGATCCCGATCTCGATGTGCCGTTCACCGACAGCCAGATCGGCGCAAGCGCGAGCGACAGCGGCGAAAACATCGACGACGCATCGCTTGACCAGCACGAACAAGCGACCTTGCCCTTTTCCGGCGGGCATCAGCCCTCAGATGAGCCGTCCGACCCCAAAAAGACGCTTCCCGGCAGCGGTGGGCTTGATCCCAACCCCGATATGACTCCCGGTGCAGCCCCGCCGACTCGTACAACGCCCGGTGTTGAACCGTCGCCGCAGGAATTGGGTTACACCGTGCCGCACATCGTCCCATTCGAGCATACGCTCGTTCATGTGCCGGGCGAAGAATCCAAGAAGCAGTCGCAGGATAACAAAGGCGGCACCAATCGCCAGCAGCCCGCGCCCGCTTACCAACAGATATACCGGCAGTCGCCGCAGCGTCACGCGCCGACGATCCCGAACATGAACATTCCACCCGCCAACCCGAATCAGCAGCCGACGATCCCGGGACAGTATCCCGCGCCGGGGCAAACCTACGCTCAGGAAGGCTACACGCAGCCCTCCGCGCCGGGTGCTACAGGCTATATGCCGCCGCCGCCGATGCCCGGTCAAGGGGGCGGTGTGCCGCAGAATGTTATTCCGCGCCGCCCCAAACCACGCCGAATTCTTGGCTGCACGCCGGGATGCGTGGCGATCTTCGCGGGCGTGTTCATCACCTTTTGCGGCGGGCTAACGCTCATCACGCTCATTCTCACCGCGACATTGGGCGCGCGCTTGGAAGAAACGCTCACACAAACCGTCGCGCAAGTGGAAGATTACGACAACTTTGAAAGCACATTCTTCTATGATCGCAACGGTACACTACTGTACGAAGCTTTCAGCGAAGGGCGGCGCACCAACGTGCAGTATGAGGACTTCCCGCAGCACTTGATCAACGCGACGATTGCCATCGAAGACGACAGCTTTTTCAGCAATCCCGGCCTTGAAGTGCAGGCGACAATTCGCGCGTTCGCGCAGTATGTCGGGTTGTCGGAAGGCGCGAGCGGCGGCAGCACCATCACGCAGCAGTTGGTTCGCAACGTCCTATTCGACTTTGAATATCGCGCCGAACGCAGTGTACAGCGCAAGGTCGAAGAAATCTTGCTGGCGTATTTGCTCACTCAGCGCATGAGCAAGCAGGATATTCTCGCTATGTACCTCAACGAGATTTACTACGGTAATCTCTCGTATGGGGCGGCGGCGGCGGCGCGCACCTTCTTTGATAAAGATGTGCAAGACCTTACGCTTGCCGAAGCCGCGCTTTTGGCAGGACTTCCCCAAGCACCCGCCAGTCTCGATCCCCTGAATCCTGATCCCACGGTGCAGAATGCGGTTGCGGAACGCTGGCGCTTAGTGCTAGATCGCATGGTGGAAGAACGCATGATCACCGCCGACGAGCGCAATCAGGCGCTCCGCGAAGGCTACAGCATCAACCCGCCGGATGCGCCGCTGCGCGCCCCGCACTTCACCGTATACGCGCAAAGCGAACTTGAGCAGCTCTTGATCGAACTCGGCTACTCGCCGGAAGACATCGCGCGCGGAGGACTGCGGGTATACACGACGGTTGATCTGCGCCTGCAAGATTTCGCGCAAGAAGCGGCGCGCAGTCAGGTATCGTCGCTTGGCGGCTTGACCATCAGCAACGCCGCGGTGGTTGTCCTTCAGCCGATCACGGGCGAAATCATGGCGATGGTCGGCAGTATCGACTACAACAACGATGCCATCGACGGACGTGTGAATGTCACGATTGCGCCGCGTCAGCCGGGCAGCACGATGAAGCCGCTGACCTATGCCGCCGCGCTCGAACGCGGTATGACGCTCGGTGACATCATCTGGGATACCGAAATCGTGTTCTCGGATTACCGTCCGGTCAACTATGACCGCACTTTCCATGGACCGGTTCGCATTCGCACGGCGCTGGCGAACAGCTACAACATTCCGGCGGTCAACACGCTGCGCGATGTGGGCGTAGAAGGCTTGATGGAGATGGCATCGCGCTTGGGCATCGAGAGCTTGGGCGATGATCCCAGTCAGTACGGTTTGTCGCTGACGTTGGGCGGGGGGGAAGTCACGCTGCTGGAACTGACGCGCGCTTACAGCGTGTTCGCCAACAACGGAATCTACGTCCCCACCACTTCAATCTTGTGCATTCTCGATAACAATGACTCGGTGCTGTACCAGTACGAAAACGGCTGCCCGCGTGGGAACACCACCGCGAACACCGTCAACGAAGCCGGCTACGGCACGCCCGTACTCGATCCGCGTATTGCCTTCATGATCACCGATATTTTGAGCGATAATGCCGCGCGCACCCCCGCGATGGGGGCGAACAGCCCACTGAACACAGGCGGGCTATTCACCGCTGTAAAGACGGGAACGACGGACGATTTCCGCGACAACTGGACGGTTGGCTATAACCGGAATGTCGCTGTTGGGGTATGGGTGGGCAACAGTGATGGCACGCCGATGAGCAGCGGCACAACGGGCTTAACTGGCGCTGCCCCCATTTGGAATGCCGTGATCAACGGCGTGTACAACACGGGCGTAATCGACGAATTCACCGTCGATGGCGGGCGCATCCCGGATCGGCTGGATCAGCCGTCGGGGCTGTATCTACAAGGGCTGTGTCCCATCAGCACCCTGCGCGATCCCGCCACCGATTGCACCGCATCGCTGCAAGAGTGGTTCATGGACAGCCCTCCAGCGTATCCCGATGGTCAAGGCGGATTGATCTACCCGCAGCCCACCCCGCCGCCGGATCAAAACCCGCCCGCGTCTGGCGTGTGGATGCGCGAAATTCAGCCGGATATTTATCAAGTGACCGTCCACCCGATCCCGCCAGAAATCGGGAACGCGATCATCATCAACTACCCCGGCGCACAAGCGCAGCCACCCGCGCCCATCTACTGCCAAGTCCCTGTTGAACTGGCTCAGTCCGATCCTGCCGCGCGCGATCAGTTGTTCATCGCGCCGCCGTCCAACCCCGAAGATGCCGCGCGCGCCGAACAGTATGCCCGCGCCAACGGTATCGCCTTCTTACCGACCATCGCCTGCAACAGCGATTTGATCAGTGCCAGCGGCGGCGGTGCCAGCGTGATCACCGCGTTCTTAACGCAGCCTTCGCCGGGCATGGTGGTCTATCCCAACATGCCCATTTTAGGGACGGTCAATTTCACGCCGCAGCAAGCCGAATACTTCAAGATCGAGCTTTCCGGCGGTCAGTTTGGCGATAACGTATGGGTAACGCTCGGTGAGGTCAAGCGTAATCCGGTCATCAACGGGCAGTTGGAGATTTTGCCCGCGCTTCAGCCCGGCAATTACATGATGCAGTTGGTCGTCGTCGGGTTAGATGGCAATTTCGTCCAGCCGCCGTATCAAGTGCCATTCGTCGTGCAGTAGAGACCGAAGCGAACGTCGTAGAGGTTTGGCGTGCCAAACCCGTTTCGGTAGGCACAATCCCTTGTGCCTACTATGTTGATTATCGTATGAATTTCGGGTTTGTAAGGCGGGGTCTTGACCCCGCCGTGATTGGTCCGTCTTTCGTTGAAGCATCGTGTAAAAAGTCCGCCAGCACTTGCGCGGCGGATTCGTTGCCATACGGGGTGAGCGGCTCATAGGCTGCTTCTGGCATCAGCATGATGTTTTCTGCAACCGATAATTCTGTGACCAACACCTGCATCGCCCGCAGTTTGTCGGCATGGTTGAACTTACGCAGCTCATCAATGCGTGTATCAGACAACATTCGCGTGAAGTACCTTCCACCCTATTTTGAAGGTACAACACTCTTGACATCAGGTGTATCTGCTGCATGATAAGCCTGTTTAGATGCGGAGAGTCCTTGTTATGGTGAAAGCTCCCCCTCATCGAGCCAGTTTTTTGCTCCCCCTCACGATCATCCTCATATTCGCGGCGCTGATGCTCGCGTACCATGCCGCGCGCACCCCTGCCGAACTCGATGTGTATTACGTGTCCCCCGATGGCAGCGATCACAACCCCGGCACACTTGATGCGCCGTTTCAAACGCTGCGCCATGCCGTGAGCCGACTGGAAGCGGGAAAAACCCTCTACATCCGCGCGGGGACATATGCCGAAGCGCTCGAAAATACCATTCCCGGCGGCGACTCGTGGGATCGCCCGGTGACGATTGCTGCGTATCCCGGCGAACTGCCTGTTCTCGCGCCCGTTGATACGCGCCGCGTGCTGTACTTCAACCGTCCCACGCAGCATTACATCATCATCGATGGGCTGATTCTAGATGGCGCGCGCATTCAAAATCAGGTGGTCAAAATCAGCGGCGGCGCGCATCATATCCGCATCCTCAACAGCGAGATCAAGAACGCGCCCGGTCAGGGGATTCACATCAGCCAGTGGGAAAGCCAGTACAACGAGTTCATCAACGTCGATGTGCATCACAATGGGCTTGTTGATGGTGTACCTAACGATCACGTGCATGGAATCTACATTCAGACCAGCCATAACACCGTGCGCGGATCGCGCTTTTGGAGCAACGGCGGGCAGGGCGTGCAGATTCGCCGTCAAAGCGGATTCGAGCAGCCTGTCGGCAACGTGGTCGAAGGCAGCCGCATTTACGATCAAGGGCGGTGTGTGATCGTGTTCGACGCGCTTGATACGACAATTGCCAACAACGTCATCAGCGGATGCAGCATCGGCATTCAGCTCAACTACGACACCGCCAATACCCGCATTTGGAACAATACGATTGTCGGCAACATACGCGGCATCGAATTAAGCCGCCGATCCGCCGCCGCGTCGCTCATTAACAACATCATTGCCGACAATGCCGAATACGGTGTGCGCGCCTTGCTCCCGCAAGCGGTGAGCGACATGCAGTACAATTTAATTACCGGAAATGGCGCGGATTTTGTGGGCGAAGGCATCGTGCGTGCCGCCGATAACCTGATCGGCGCGGACTATCCGCCGCGTTTTCGCAACCCGGATCGCCGTGATTATTCACTGCGCCGCCGATCCGCTGCCATTGACGCGGGCATTTCGCTGCCTGATATAACGACGGATATTCTCGGCACGCCGCGTCCGTTCGGCGGCGCGGTCGATCTCGGCGCGTATGAATTTCCACGAGAGTGAAAGAAAAGGATTTACCGCAGAGATAGAAAACAATTAATCCTCTGCGTTCTTTGCGAAACTTCTTTCGCCCTTCTCTGCGGTGAATCTTCTCTTTTCCTTTCTTTGAGGATTGCCCATGCCCGACTACACCATTCGCGCCGCCATCCCCGCTGATGCGGCGGGCTATATCCGCTTGATCAAAGACGTGCTGCGCGAACAACCGCCCGTTGATACCCCCTACGCCCCGGACGAGTTCGACCCGCCCGTCGAGCGCATCCGTGACCGCATCATGGAGTGTGCAGTTTCGCCCAACGATGTGTTCATCGTCGCGGAATCAGGGGGTAAAGTCATCGCTGCGCTCACCTGCGGCGGCGGATCGCTCGCGGCAGACGCGCATCGCACCGAACTCGGCGTGTATGTGGCGAAAGCGTGGCGCGATCAAGGCGTGGGCAGCGCGTTGATGACCGCGGCGATCCAGTGGGCGCATTCCAGTCCCATCGTGCGCCGCGTGGAACTCGAAGTTTTTGCCGAAAACGCCCGCGCTATACACCTGTATGAGAAATTTGGCTTTGTGCGCGAAGGGATTAAGCGCGGGCTGTACCGTCGCGGCAGCACCTTCATGGACATGCTGATCATGGCGCGCTGGTTCGATAAACCTGTGTAATCCGCCGTGCGGTTCTACCTCATTGTGCCGGCACGCTCTAAAATTAGCGCACATACATCACAGGTCATACCAACCAGCCGGAGGCTTTGAAATAAATTATGAAGCGTGTAGGGTTTTTATTGCAGGTCAAAAAAGACAAACTGGAAGAATATAAGAAGCATCACGAAGCCGTTTGGCCCGAAATGCTCGATGCGCTTCGCCGTCACGGTTGGCGCAACTATACCCTGTTCATGCGCGATGATGGCTTGCTGTTCGGCTATTTTGAAGCCGATGAAAGCTTCCAAGCGTCACTCGATGGCATGGCGAAAGAACCCATCAACGCCAAATGGCAGGCGTTCATGAGTCCGTATTTCGAGTCGATTAGTGGTCGCCCCGACGAAAATATGCTCGAACTGACCGAAGTGTTCCACACCGATTGATCCGCGCCGCGATCCAGTAGGGGCGGCTCACGAGCCGCCCGCTAACATATAACGCGCCTTACTTTGACGTGGAGAGCAGTGCCCGCACTGCCGTGATCGCGCCCAACAGCCCCGCGAAAATCTGCATGACAAACACAATCTTGCCGATGTCATTCGTAATCCATGCGAACAAAAAGCGCACCGCTTCCGGCATCACATCCGCCAAGTGCGTGAAGTCGAACGGGAACACGTTCAAGAACCACACCGCCGCCGCGCTCAACAGCAAGCCGCTGGCGATTTCAAACAGCCGTGCCAGTTGATGATGCCCGGTGATCACCTGAATCAGCGAATCGGTGAGCGCCAGCAGCAGCGGCAGATACAGTAGGATCATCTCCAGCGTCCCGAAACGATCCGTGAAAAATCCGGTATTCCGCGTCTGATGCGCCAGAAAAAACCCCAGCAGCAGAGTCATGCAGATCGCGACAAAAAATTCACCCACGCGCTCGATCTGCGTCACATGATCCGAAAAGTGCTGCGTGTGTTTAGCGAGTGTCATCGGTTGCCTCTTTCATACGGGAATTACTGCGCGGAAGTCGGTGGTTTGTGGTAGGCGAGATACCCCAGCACGAAGAACAGCGCGATCTGTGGGATACGCAGCATCAGTCCCCACACTTCATAGTCCGGCACGCGGTTTTGCGCCACAACGAAATACATCACCACGACGAACAGTTGAAAAACCGCGCCAATCACCCACAGCAAGCGGCGGTCTGTAAACACCAGCAGTGCCGCGCCGAGTGCATAAGCCGCACCCGCGATGTACCCGATAACTTGGTCAGGCGGTGTTCCGGTGGGGCTGTCCAGCACGATGATGACCCGTAAGCCAATCAACAAGTAAATGATCGCAGTGACGGCGCACAGCACCGCCCCGACGTAGCGCATCGTTCGGCGGCGGGCTTGTGCATTTTCGAGATCAGTGGTGGGGGGCGGGCTGGCAAAACTAGACCGGGGAAGTGGTCGATTAGCGGACATGATCTATTCCTTTCGCTGGATGTGAAACAATCCTTACTCACCCTATACGCAAAACCGCCATACAGGTTCGTGAGGAATGTCACAGAGAAAGGATGATCATCGCGCCCTTTTTCATCGCGCTGTGTTTCGCCTACACGTCGAAGGCTGTCCCCCACATCGTGCGACCTGTCGCGCGCTGATCGATTGCGCCCGCGCGATAGTACGCTTCGATAAGTTCCGCGCCTGCTTCCGTATACGGGATCACCATCGCCGCTTCCCATGCGTTAGCGACGGGCAGTTCGCCAAACGCCGCCGCGCCGCTGGAATACGGATGCAGTGGCAGGTCGAGTGTGCTCAATCCGCTGACGCGCGCCAGATGCGCCGCCATGCCGCGCGCCGCGGATTCGTCTGCTGCGATGAAGCAGATCACCGATGCGGGACGTTCTCCCCACGCGCCCTTCAAGCGGGCATACCCAACCACATGATCCTCTCGATGATAGACGAACGCGCTCACCATCGGATTTGGGCTTACCCATTCGAGAATTGTATCGAGTGGACGCACCGAAAAATCGACGCGCGCTTCGGCGTGTTCCCACAGCGCGACCAGCGCCGGGACATCCGTTGGAAGCGGCGCAGCGATAACCATATCCGCATCAGCATTGGCGGGTATATCCCCCACGTTGACCGTCACCGATGACGCGCCGAACGCATTCACCAGATAGCCGAGCTTCGGGTAATACGTCGTGTGACCAAGCAGCATATCCAACAGGTAGCCTTTTTCGCGCGCGATCTCATGCCCGGCGCGGATCAACTGCCTGCCGATGCCCTGCTTTTGAAAGTCGGGATGCACCGCGACGGGCGCGAGATTGGTCACGCGCACATCTTGATCCATCAGCCGAATCGTTTGCGGGTTAAACAGCGCATGTCCGACTACTCGCCCATCATGCACGGCGACCAGCGAAAGATCGGGATCAAAACTGGGCAGATTGCGCTTGAAAATGGCGACATTCGCCTCATCCATGCGACAGCCGAAAGCGACAAAATTCAGTTCGCCTACAGCGGGGTGATCGGTGCGCGTTTCGTGGCGAATAGTGAGCATTTCGCGTGTCCTTTTCATCACGATTTATGCTCACAGTATACCGCACACGGGGCGCAGCAAATCACCCAAGATGCGCCTAAAATCGCACACGGTACTCATGGTTTTCAAAACGCATTTGTGTAGGGGCGCAATCTATTGCGCCTCATATGCACCAAGTTAAGAAGTTTTTCGCTCGAAACGCTGCGATCAACTTGCGATCTCCCCTGTAAATGGCGAGTCTGACTCCCCCTCCCTGAATTTGGGGTGGGGGGTAAGGTTCTCATCCCAACGCGCTTAACTTGGTACGCATGGGACAGGGCTTGCCCTGTGCCTACCACTGCGAAACCATTTCTACTGTCGCCTTCTCAGCCGCGATAGCAGGGAGGGGGTGAGGGCAACGGACGGATTTCACATAAAACCGCTTGTTGATGCGTATGACGCAGACGAAAGCCGATTCCTTTTCTCTGCGTTCTTTGCGAAACTTGTTTTGCCCTTCTCTGCGGTGAAACTTTCTTTCTCTGTTGTCCCTACAGCAAAATTTGCAGCGATGGCACTTCGCTCGCCAACATGCCGATGAATGCCCGCTGGATCGCGCTGAACGGCTGGCGTTTGTTCCACACCATCATCAGCGGGCGCTTGAGCGAAATATCGCCGCCGTTCTCGTCCACGAGATCAAGCTGGCGCAGTTCGCCCCGTTCGGTTTCGCGTTCCACCGCGTAGGCGGGCAAAATCGACACGCCCATTTGATTGAGCAGCGCGTACTTGATCGCACCGGGGCTGTCGAGTTCCGCGACAGTATGCAAGCGGATTCCGTGCTGCGCCAGCCGCATTTCCAGCCATCGGCGCGTGCGGCTGGCGGGCTGCCGGTTGATAAACGCCTGTGCGTTGAGGTCGGGAATGCTGATGCGCGCGCCATTCCCGTTTGCCGCCGCCAGCGGATGCGCCGCGCTGGTCACGACATGATATTCAAGGTCGAACAGCCGCCAGCGCCCCAAGTTTTCGTCATCGAGTTCCAGCAGTTCGCCTTCAAGAAAGCCTAAGTCATAGCGACCATTCAACACATCGCGCACAATCTCGAACGTGAGCGCGGTTTGCATCGACACGGCAAGATTGTCGTTTTGCGCGTGCGTCTGCTGAAACTGCTGCAACCACGCGGGCAGCAAATACACGCTGATCCCCGGCGTTGCCCCCACGCTCAACTGAAAACTCTGCTGGCGGTCAATCTGCATAATCGCGCGCTCCGCTTCACTTAACAATGCCAGCATCCGGCGGGCGTAGTCATACAGCACATTTCCCGCCGCCGTCGTGCGGACTCCGCGCGCGCTTCGTTCAAATAATGCCGTCCCCAATGCCGCTTCCAACCCCGCGATATGCTGGCTGACCGCGCTCTGCGCCATGTACAAATCTTGCGCGGCTTGGTTAAAACTGCCCCGATCCACCACCGTCATAAACACTTTTAATTTATGCAGCGTAATCATGAAGAAATTCTCTTTGATTGTCTCGTTATCACATCTTCTTATATCACGTTTTGCCGTGAATAGGATGTGAGCGCGTCGATCAAGCAGTGGGTGAGCGTCGGAGCGGGTGCTGAAAGCCGTGCTATCTTCACCCTGCCATATCGTTGAAGACAGGATGCATTCAAGGCTTACTTGTAGATGGGCGGGAAATGTGCTGCTAGACGAATAGGATGAAGTCGTCAATATTTAAAGCAAGCGCCAGCGCAATCTGTGTCGGGACGACGACATTGCATTCAGTGACAATTGCCCTTGCAGCCAATCAACGGCAGCGTGGCGTGATCCATTGGCAGTAGGAGGGTGCTTTCAGCCTGTGTAGTCACATCGCTGCCGGTGAGGAGCTTGATTTCCATAAGAAGACCTTTCACGTGCTTTCACAGCGGTTATCTATGGCAAGTCCTGTGGTGTCACAAGTCCGCGTTTGAGTGCGAATACCATCACCTGTGTGCGATCCCGCAGCCGCAGCTTATCGAGGACACTGGTTACGTGGGTGCGTACAGTCGCTTCGCTGACCACCAGTTTCTCGGCAATTTGTGGATTCCCCATGCCGTGTGCCAAAAGATCGAATACTTCACGTTCGCGGGGGGTCAGAGTATCTAACGGGTCTTTGCCGGTGAGATGCTGCTGCAAGATGCGCGTGACGGCTGGATCGAGCGAAGAAATCCCTTGCGCGGTCTGGCGAATCGCGTTGAGCATATCGCTGGAGCGGCTGGTCTTGAGTAAATAACCCTGTGCCCCAGACTGAAGCGCCTGCCTGACCATATGATCGTCCAGTGATGAGGTAAGGACAAGGACGCGGCTTGCAATATTCTGCTTCTGAAGTTCGCGCAGTACATCTATTCCACTCATCTCCGGCATAATCAAATCAAGGAGGATCACATCCGGTTTCGTTTCTTGCGCGGCAAGGAGGGCTTCTTTGCCTCCCGCCGCTTCGCCCACCACTTCTATATCTGCTTGTGCTTCCATAAGCAGCCGAAGTCCCTGTCGTACCACCGTATGATCATCCACTATCAAGACTCGAATCGTCATTTTGCCTCACTAGATTGTTCAACCAGCGGCAGAGTTACTTGCAGTGTGGTGCCTCTGCCTACCACACTTTCCACACTGAAGCTGCCGCCAAACATCCTACTGCGTTCACGCATACTCACCAATCCAAAATGGGGTTTCTGTAAATGGGCTTGGGGGTCAAACCCCTGCCCGTTGTCGCTGATGCTCAGGGTAAGCTGGTTTTTTCCCTCAACCAATGAAATTTCGACTAGCGACGCAGCCGCATGTCGAGCAATATTGCTCAAAGCTTCCTGTGTGATTTGATAAACAGCATCTTCGATAGGTGAGGGGAGATGTCGTCCAGTGAGCATTAATGCCGCTTCAACTTGCACACGCTGAAGGCTTTGCCACTGCTGAAACATTTGGCGAAGCGAGTCGGCTAAACCCTGCTGCACGAGCTGCGATGGACGAAGTTCGACCAGCAGCGCCCGCAAATCAAGCAGTGTTTGTTCTGCCATATCGGCGATCACGCGCGCTTGCTGAATACCGCGTTCCATATTCTGGGCGATCAATTGGGGCAGGGCTTTGGTGCTGACCGAGAGACTGAAAAGACGCTGGGCGATAGCATCATGCAAATCGCGTGAAATACGGTTGCGCTCAGCTTTGATCGCCGCTTGCTCCGCTTGCAGTGCAAGGTCGGCATTGCGCTGTGCCAGCGATTGCAGAAGTTCGATGTTCTGCGCCAGACCATCGGCCATGGCATCGAACTGCTGTGCCAGCCGCCCCACTTCATCATCATGCGTATCTTGGATGCGCGCGCTCAAATCACCACGTGCAAATTGGCTGCTTGTCTTTGTGATCAGCCTCAGCCGTTTCACCTGTGCGCGGGTGACCACCCACGCCAGCAGCAGCGCGACAGGCAGCGCAAGTGCGGCGCGTGACAGCACTTCAAACCCCAGCATCGCTGCATACCCTTTAATCTCGACATTCCCATACACGAGAAACGGCTCAGCGATCACGGGTCCTCGCCGCATCCATACCTGATCGCCATTCGCCAACAGTACGCGAACCATCACCCACTGCTCCCCACGATACTCAAAAAAAGTATCCTCATGCGGGAGTTCAGTCGTATCCATACAGTCCGTCAAGCGCATACCTGCGCGACAGTCTGTCTCGCCTCGACTCCACAACACCGTCTCGTCAGAGGAAAGAATGAGTGTCCAACCGAACATTGGATCCACGTTTGTGTCCGTCGGTTCACCATCGGGCAGTCCGCTGAGCCATGCGCGCGCATAGTCTAGCGCAATTGACCGATAGACCTCGATGGTTGGGTTGTGACCGGTGTTGCGGGTGAGAAATAACAAGAACATCGTCACCCCCGCCCCTGTGAGCGCGGCGACAATCACATGACTGACAAACAAGCGAAAAGCCAGTTGACCCCAAAAGCGTCTCACTAACAATTTCATCAGTAATCTCGTCCATCACCGTGCGCGCCGACTGTATGCGCCATTATAGCCGCCCCATTTGGCAGTCCTCTCCGCAATTTGCTGAATGATGCTCCACAAGTTGTGTATCGCGCGTATCGCCACGATTGCGTTCAATAAAAAGCGTCATCGAGACGCGGTACGAAACTCGTTTCGTCTGGTGCGTCTGCTGTGAGGGAGAAAATAATCTGTTCAAATGGTCTCTCAGCGTTGGATCAGGAATGCGCTTATTGCTGTCCTGTTTTTTAGTTTAGTGAGTGCGGCTCTGTCAGAAGATATTGATCTCGCCCGATTTACGGAACCGACCTGCGGGGTACAGGAGTTGTCACGGAACGCTGGGGACAACGCGCATCCGGTCTTTACATCCGCGATGCCGATGTATCTAGCTGTGACAAAAAAGACAGAAAATTTGATAGACTGTAACGAGTGAAAGGACATAATCCATGACCGATCAACCTGCTGAACAGCAAAAATCCGCACGCCGAACACCAATGCAGCAGCGCAGCCAGAAGCGTGTCGAAGTGATCCTCACTGCCGCCGCCGCGCTGATCGCTGAAGTGGGCTATGAGGCGGTGACCACGTCGGCAATTGCTGAACGCGCGGGTACGTCGGTTGGTTCGCTGTACCAGTTTTTCCCCAACAAAGACGCGATTTTGCACGCGCTGGCGCAAAACTATCTCACGGACATGACCGCGATGGGCGCGCGCATGTTCCCGCCTGATGTCGTCATGCTCGATGACACCGTGATCATTGACCGCACCGTTGATTGGTTGATCGAGTTTGAGTCATCCCACGCGGGATTTACCCCCATTTTCAACAGCCCGTATGTATCGCCGGAACTCAAAGCTGCCGAAGACGCGCTTAAAAATCAAATGGTTGGGCAAATCGAGCGCATTTTAGCCGCGCGACTGCCCACCCTCAACGCGGATCGCCGCCGGGTGTGCGCGCAGATCATCATGACGATGTACAAGGGTGCGCTGCCGCTGGCGCTGGCAGGGGACGACTCACAGCGCGACATGGCGCGTGAAGAACTCAAACGCGCCGTGCTTGCCTATCTCGCGGCGCTGCGTGTGTAGGGGGTTGCGCCGCAGCCTGTTTACACGCGCGCGATATATCGCGCCGCTACAAAAGAGGTTTTTCACCCTTCCACGAAAATCTTGCCGGGGTTCAAAATGCCGTTCGGGTCCAGCGCCCCCTTGATCGTCCGCATCACATCGAGTCCCGCGCCGTGTTCCTGTGGCAGGTACGGCGCTTTGCCGATCCCGACTCCGTGTTCGCCTGTCGCTGTGCCGCCTAACTCAATCGCCTTGGTGACAACTTTTTTGTTGGCGATCATCGCTTGGGCATAGTCCGCGTCGTTCTCGAACGGGAATTCGATGTGAATATTTCCATCCCCTGCGTGACCGATCATGTAGGCGGTGATTCCCATCTCGGCTTTCAACTGTTCCACGAACCCGATCAGTTCGGGGTAGGCGCTGATCGGCACGGCAACGTCGTTGATGAAGAAGCGTTTGGTCGGGTGGGTCCGCACCATGATTTCATACGAGTGATGGCGAGCGTGCCATAAGCGTTTGCGTTCGGTTGGATCCGTTGTGGCGCGGAAACTGACCGCGCCCATCTCGTCGCAAATCTCGCGCACGGTTTCCAAGCCCGCTTCGAGCGTGGCGGGCAGCGCGGCGTGAAACTCCATGAACACGGTGGGCATCTCAAGCAGATCAACGCCTTCAACACTGCTTAACATGCGGCAGTGTTCCGCGTCGATGAGTTCCAGCGCGGCGGGGTCGAGTCCGCTGCCGCGCACCGCGACCACCGTTTCGACTGCCGTTTTCACATCGGGGAAAGCCGCTACCACCGCGCTCATGTGTGCCGCGATGGGGACAAGTTTGAGCGTGGCTTCGGTGATCACGCCCAACGTGCCTTCGCTGCCAACGAACAAATGCAGCAAGTCATAACCACTGCTTTGCTTAACCGAACGTGAGCCGACATGGATCAGCCGACCATCCGCCAGCGCGACCTGCATCTTGAGGACGTTGTCTTTACTCGCGCCATATTTCACCGTGCGGATTCCGGCGGCGTTGTTCGCCAGCATTCCGCCCACCGTCGCGTTCGCGCCCGGATCAGGCGCGAAGAACAGCCCGTAGCGCGCGAGTTCGGCGTTGAGGTCTTTGTGTCCAATACCTGGCTGCACGGTGACTTGGAAATCATCCGCGTGAATAGCGACGATCTTGGTCATGCGCTCAAACGACAGCGAAATGCCGCCGTATAACGGGATCGGGTTGCCTTCGAGACTTGTCCCCACGCCCCAAGGCGTGACGGGGATGCGCGCCTCGTTTGCCAGCTTGAGCACATCCGCGACATGCTGCGCTTGCATGGGAAACACTACGACTTCGGCGGTGTGCGCGGCGTGATGCGATTGATCCTTTGCATGCAGGTCAAGCACGGCTTGGGCGGTGCTTACATTGTCCGCGCCGACAATGCTGATAAGCTGATCGACAATCGCCGGGGTGACGGGGTTAAATTCGGGCATGGGAAATGACCTTACTCGTCTAAAAAACAGGTTCGCCATAAACAATAACGCCGCGCTCGCGGAATCGCTTGATCCACTTGTCCATGTCGCGAATCTTGTTCCAGCGCAAATCAAGCTTTTCGAGCGTGGGCAGGTCATTCAACCAGTCGGGCAGATCAGTGAAGGCGTTCGAGCGCAAGTCCAGTACGCGCAAATTGGGCAGCGATTGAAGCGCGTCGGGCAGCGCGGTAAGTTGATTGCCCCGTAGATGCAGTTCGCGCAGCGTCGCTAATGTGCCGATGCTGTCGGGCAAAGTCGATATGCCGATTTTTTCGGCGCGCAGTTCGATGATGCCCCTCAAGCCGCTGATGCTGTCGGGAAAAATCCCAAGCGGATTTTCGCTCACATTCAAGTACATCAAGCCGCCCAACGGCGCGAAGATGTCATCCGCTAAGCGGGTGATTTGGTTGTCATGCAGGTAGAGAAAATCCGTCAGCGGCGGCAGTCGATCCACCGATGTGATGCGGTTGTGTCCCGCGTCGAGCGTGCGTAACTGCGCCAGCCCGCTTAAATCGGGCAATGTGGTCAACCCTGCTTCGTGGATGTAGAGCCGTTCCAGCTTGGTCATGCGCGTGAGAATAGGTGGGAATCTCTCAAGCGGATTGCCGCCGATATTGAGCGTGACCAGTTCGGGCGCTTTCGCCAGCGATTCGGGTATGGCTGTCAGCCGATTATTCATCGCATGTAGGTGACGCAGCCGCGCTAACCTGCCAAGTCCATCGGGAAGCGCGTCCAAGCCATGATCGCTCAAATCGAGCGTTTCAATATCCGCGGGGATTTTCATCAGCCAAACAACCCACGCCGGATGGGGATGCCGTGAGTCAAACTCGTCAAGCCGCCGCCGCGCGCATCCCACACCGGACGCAGATCATCCAAGACGGTGCGAATATCTTTTAAGCCCGTGCGGCGGTGGACGATTTCCAAATAGCCGCCGTGCGCGCGGAAAATCGCCTGCACATCTTCTACGGTGACGACGGCATCCCATGTCCACTTTTCAACGGTGTAGAAGTAATAAATCGGGTAGATGGCAGTGGTCGCGGCGCTCACGCCGCGCACGGCGTATGACCACAAATCGACCCCCACATGCGCCGCTGCTTCCGCCATCAACACCAGCGCGGCGGATGACAAGACCTGACGACGCATCGAACCGCCGTCCGCGCCATCCACAGCTTTGGGAATGAATCCCTGCGGGCGCACATCCTCTCGGATGGTCGCCGTGAACACATCCACGCCCGCCTGAAAACGCGCTTCGTCTTCCAGCACAATCCCCGCCGCGACATTGAGCAGCGCCAGCCACAGCGTTTCCAGCGGAGAGGCATTTTCGCTTCGGGTGTTCGCATCATCGACACGCGCCGCGAACGCATCCAGCCACAGCGCGATGTGCGCTTGGTTGAACGCTGCATGATCGCGCAAGCACTCGAAACTGTGCGCCAATGTTAGCAGATCGCCAATTTCGTCCAAATCGCTCACATGGGCAGCGCGCGTTCTATCCGTCGCGGCGATCAGTGGGTTGATGGCGCGTTCGCCCACCGTCTCGTTCTCAAAAAAGCGGCGGATCAAGCCCGCCATCAGCAAATCGGCAGGATGCGGAGCGCCCGTGAAGGTGAACGATGCCAGCCGTTCGCCCGCCGTTTTGAACGGCTCACGGTTGGCATTTTGCCGCGCCGTTTTGATGTGTTCCGGCGTGAAGTACAAGCCGTAATGCATGGGTGTAAAGGTCATCCGTTACCCCTGTGGTAACTTATGCGCGGGAATATCTTTCAGCAGCGGATTGTTGGCATCGCGCGGGGAGAGCAGCGGTTGATCCACGCCCCATTGAACGTTCAGATCGGGATCATTCCACGCCACGCCGTTTTCATCGCTGCCTCCGTCATAGTACTGGTTGACATAGTAGATCAGCGAAACATCGGTCAGCGCGACGAAGCCATGCGCTACCCCTTCCGGGATGAACAAGCCGTGACGGTTATTCTCGCCAATGTCGAGTGTTGTCACCGCGCGATAGGTGGGCGACGACGGACGCAAATCCGCCAGCCCTACGCGGATCATGCCGCTGGTCACATGCCAGTAATCGATTTGTCGCAGGTGGTAGTGCAGTCCGCGCAGCACATTGGCGCGGCTTTCGCTGTGATTAGACTGCAACCGATCAAAATTGACCCAGTGAAACCACTCTTTGCGAAAGACTTCAGTGAACCGCCCGCGATCATCGGCGTGACCGCGCAAGGGGACGGTATACACGCCGCTGATGATGCTGCTTTCGACGAGAGGCGATGTTTGCTGCGTTTTGGTCATTGAATTTTATGTCCTGTTTCTGTTGGCTCTAACCCATGCGTCCGCCATGATGCGTCCGGCGATGAAGATTCCGTAGCGGCTGAACAGGTAGATCAAGCGCGGACGCATCCCTGTCCAGATCAAATACTGCCGCCGTTCAAATCCGCGCACCAGCGATGCGGCGACTTCTTCGGCGGTGTAGGTGTGGTTGAAGGGGGATTTTGCCGTGACCATTTTGGCGGCGCGGTTACGCGCATCGAGCATGGGCGTGTGAACGGTCAGCGGGTTGGCGATGCCGATATGAATCCCCGTCGGCGCAAGTTCGATGCGAAGGGCTTCGACCAGATTGTTGAGCGCCGCTTTGGTCGCGCCATAGGTGTTGAACTCCGGCGCGCCGTATAAACCGGATACCGATCCCATGAGGATGAGCGATCCGCGTGTGCGGGTGAGATGCGGAATCACCGCGCGTACCACCACGACTGATCCCCATAAATTCACGTCGATGATGCGTTTGTGTTCGTCGTGCGTCAGCGATTCAAACATGCCGGTGATTAAAATGCCCGCCGAATGGAGTATCCCGTAGAGGTCACTCCCGCGCGCTTGCAGCGCCGCGACAGTCGATTCGAGCGCGTGTGCGACGGCTTGCGTGTCCGTCACATCGACAGCGCAGATGATCGCGTTTGGGATGGCGCTTTGCGCCGCTTCGAGCGCGGCGGTATTGACATCCCACAGCGCGAGATGCGCGCCGCGTTGGTGCAGCAGCTTGGCTGTCGCCAAGCCGATTCCACTTGCCCCGCCTGTGATGAGGATTCCGCGTCCGCGTAAGTCAATCATGGGATGCCTAAAAATAATTCAGCGCAGAAAAACTAACGCTGTGATCTACCAGCGATTGTGCAGTGAGCGCGCTTTGAGCGCGGGAATTATAACGCAAAATCGGGCGTATTCTCATCGTGGGGAAAGCGGCGGGAAGCACATCATTACCTTACGTTTGTCACCTAAGGGCGCAATCTTGCTGATTCGCGCGATTCCAAGTATGCTTTTTAGCGTGACTTATGTAGGGGGTTTTACCACCCGTTTGCGAGGAGGCGGCGATGATTCAGGGGAGCGAGAGCTTCCGTCTGATCGTGCGACGAGGTCCACAGCCCAATCAGACTTATGAACTGAACAAAGATATAATCACGCTGGGTCGTGACATTACTAACGACATTGTGATCAATGATCCAGAGGTCAGCCGCCACCATTTGCGTATGACGCGCGGCGCGGGTGGATTCACGGTTGAAGACTTGGGGTCAACCAACGGCACGTTCATCAATGGGCAGCGGCTGACCGGCGCGCGTCCGCTTCGCAACGGCGATATGGTTGGTTTGGGCGAAACCGTAACCTTAGGGTACGAGATGCTCATCGCCGCCGCAGCCGATCCCGGCGCGGGGGCGATGCCGGGGAACACCATGCCGGGAGCGGCGGCACGCGGGGGAATGCCCGCCGGAGTCGCTCCAATGTCCGGCGCAGGCGTTCCGATGCAGCAGCCACCACAGGCAGCGCCATCGCCCTATTCCCCCCAAGGTGTATCGTCGCCGCAGGTTGGCGGCGTGCCGCAAGGCACAGCAGCGCCCGGTCAGCCGCCGCAGCAGGGATATGGTTATAATTATACGCCCGCATCGTCGTACAGCCCCGCGCCATCGCCGTATGCGCCCGCTGGCGCGCCGGGGGCAGTTGTAGGGGATTATGACCCGTATGCAGTGCGCGATGAAGAACCCCGCAGCACAACGCGCTGGATTTTGATCGGCTGCGCGGCGATTTCGCTGTTCTGCTGCTGTTCAAGCGTGTTGGGGTTGGTCGCGGTAGATCAATTATGTTTGTGGGATCGTATTCCGATCTTGTACGACGTACTGCGCGCGTTTGGCTACACAGCGGTTTGTTAGCATACTCATGCTAATGATCTATCTACTAGACTCAAATCTAGCCGCAAAGTAGAATACATAATAACCATAAACACAGAGAGAAGCATATCCTTCTCTCTGTTGTTTTGGTGTGCAAACTTTATGCATCGAACTAAACGGCAGGATTTGTAATGCCTGATGCACCGCTGCCGCAGAATTACAGTCGCTATCACAAAATTGTCGAACGACAAACCGAATTGATATGCTGCTATCGCCCTGATAGCATCGTTACGTATGTTAACCCCGCTTATGGTGAGTTTTTTGGCGTAGACCCGCAAACCGTTGTCGGCAGCAGTATTCTCCAATTCTTTGATCCCGACCAGCACGAACGCATCCTTGCTCATATCCACTGGCAGGTGGTCCATAAAACCCCGCGCTTCGATGTGCAGTACAGCCGAAGCCTGACTCCGCCGCCGACACTGAAAGTTGTCGAATGGACGGATCAACCCCTCTTTTTTGATGATGACGGGAATGTCACCGAGATCATCGCGGTAGGGCGCGATGCCACCGAACGCATCCGCGCGGAAGAAACCCGCCGCCTGCTCGAACTAGCGCGATTAGAACAAGAGGCGCTGCGTTCCGCGCTCGAAAAAGAGCGCGAATTGAACCTGATGCGCGCGAATTTAATGCGCGTGATTTCGCATGAGTTCCGCACGCCGCTGGCGATCATGCGCTCGTCAAGCGATATTCTCACGCGCTATGATGACCGCTTGGGGAAAAACCAGCGCATCGAACGCCTGACATCAATCACCGAGCAGGTGACAAAAATGAACGACATGCTCGACGATATCGCGGAGTCGTTGAGTTCCGGCACAGTGCGGTTTGAACCGACAGAATTTGACCTTGAATCGCTCACACGCCGCTTGATCAATGAGTATGCCGCCTCCATTGGCGCGCAGCATGTCTTTAACTTGAGCGCCAACGGGGTTTCGCAAGTGCGGTTGGATCAAACGCTGGTGGTGCGAATGTTGAGTAACTTGATCTCGAACGCGGTGAAATATTCGCCCCCCCATACAGAAATTGATGTCGAATTGTGGGCAGTTGATCAACATGTCATGATGCGTGTGCGGGATAGAGGAATCGGGATTCCACAGTCGGATCAGACACGGCTGTTCGAGCCGTTTTATCGCGGGAGCAATGTCGGATCGGTCAGCGGCACAGGCATCGGCATGGCGATCATCCGCGACTGTTTGCACGCGCACAACGGCACAATCAGCGTGGAAAGCGAAGTGGGGCAGGGATCGGTGTTCACGATCACACTGCCAATGGCGGACGAGACGCTGACCAAATCGACTGTCAATTCCTCACAAGGGCGGTCAAAACCTTAAGAAGGATTGAGAAATTTCCTAAAATGGTCCGTATTTTGAAGAAAATTTTCGTCATTGTATTGAGAAAGCATTAATGATTGAGCCGGAGACTTTTGCTCTCCGGTTTTTTTGCAGGGTTTTGCAATATTCCATCTTGCATATATGAAAAGTGAAATAATGAATGGCATATCCTGTCACCAAAGGGATAAAGCATGTTGAAGTATTGCTGCTGGGTGCCGCCCCTACATTACGTGACGGGCACGCGGACGCGGCGGCGGGCGTAGCCCCATTCGATCAGGTCTTCCATTGGCTCGCCGCCGATGATCTCCCGTGTTTCTCCCGGTGGGAATACGAACTCGACGTGGGTGAACGATGGAACGGTGGCATCGGACGGATCATGCCGAAACAGTTCGGATGTGACCTTGAGGGCTTGCTCAATCTTTTCGCATTGATTGCCAACTCCGACACTATCCGTAATGGAAATTCTCGTTTTGCAATTGATGAATTGGCGGTCAGGATTTGGCGGCGTGGGATTGATAAAGACGTAGTTCTGCCAGAAATCTTCCGGCTGCTCACCGACATAACGCATCACCTTTCCCATCAGGATCAGCGTGCCATCACGCACAAACAGCGGGCAGCGATCCAGCGGCGCATCGACGGTGACGGTTTGCCCGCCTTCGTACCAGATGCCCGTGTAGAAATCACACCAAGATATATTTTTATTGAACGGGTCGCCGGGAAGGTAAACCTCACGGGTACGCGCTTCCGGTTCGTATACAGGTGCGACCAACAAATCGTGATCGAGCATGAATTCGAAATATTGGCTGCGAGTGCGCGGATCATCCTCAAATTCGTACATGGTTGGAGTCATCATCATCCAAACCGACGCATCATACAAGTACTTCAGCAATCGATAGCGCAGATGAATGGCGGCGCGGACGTGGGGCAGCACGTCGGGGTGCATCCACGGCTCGTTGACGGTGCCATCGGTATTCCACGAATGAATGCAAAAGCGCGGGTGGAAAATGCCGTTCTGCACCCAGCGCACAAACAGTTCGGGATCGGGGGCGGGTCCGTAGAAGCCGCCGACATCATGCCCGACGATGGGCTGTCCGCTGAGTGACAGGCTCAAGCCCATGGGGATATTCCATTTGAGCGTGTGCCACGACGTTTCGTTGTCACCGCTCCATGTTTGGGCATAACGCTGAATGCCCATGCCGCCGCTGCGGGAAATGACCAAGGGCGGTTCATCGGGGCGAAACTCTTTGAGCGCCTCATAGCTGGCACGCGCCATGAGCAGGGTTTGCACCGGGCGCATCATGCTCAAGCGGATCGGTGTGCCGTACCCCTGACAGCGCGCGTCGGTGTCGTCCATTTGGTATTCGTTGTTGTCATTCCAGATGGCATCCGCGCCGTATTCGAGAAGCTGCGTGCGGATTTTGTCTTTCCACCACTGATAGCCCGCCTCACTGGTGAAGTCGATGAGCGAACCGGGCGCGGTTGTGCCCGCGCCGCCCGCCCAGAATTGGCTGATGGCGGGTTCGTCTTTTTCCGCGTCAAGGATGAAACCGCCCCGCGCCGCGAGATCGGCGTAATCGGGATGGGTGGTGAGCAGATGCGGCTTGACATTAGGCGCGACACGGATGCCCGCTTTGTGGAAGTCGTCGAACATAGCACGCGGATCAGGGATGCGGTCGGTGTTCCATGTAAAGACGTTGCGCCGCCCCTCTTGATCGGTGGTGTAGCCGCTGGAGAGGTGAAAGAGATCGCACGGGATGTCGTGCTGCTGGCAGAGTTCCGCGAACTTCTTTAACTGCTCCTGTGCGTCGGGCGCTTCGGTGTACTTCATGGTCGATCCGAGATAGCCGAACGCCCATTTCGGCATTTCGGCAGGCGCGCCGACGAGTTCACCTAAAAGGTATTCAATGTACTCCAGATGACGATATGGAACGCTTGAATACAGAAAGTAGTAATCCAAATCGCCATCATCAAATTGGGCATAGCGATAACGTGACCGTTTGGTGTAATCGATCTCTTTGCCAAAATCGAACGCGGCAGGGGAGAAATTATCATAGAGCATCCCGTAAGTACGGTAGCGTTCTTCCTCAAAGGTGATGTAAAACGGGTAGTGCTTATACAGCGGATCAGTCGTTTCGGCGTTGTAGCCGAGCGCGTCACGCGGATCGAGCCGGATACGCATTCCGGTTTTGTCGAGCGGTCCTGCGACTTCACCCAAGCCGTAATGCCGCGCCCCTTCGTTTAGTTTCATGTAGTGGAAAATCGCTCGCGTGCTGCGGTCGTAAACATACGCGCCGCGATCAAGGTCAGATGCGATTTCTACGCCGGCGCAGTCGAACCAGCGCAGCGAAAACGTGCTGAGTGTAATGACCAATCGGAGTGCGTCGGTGTGCAGTGTGATCGTGTCATCATGTTGTTCAAGTTTGATAAAACTGCCTTGAGCATACGGGTGCAGCACCGCATCGCGGTCATTGCCAGCACGCGGGACGGGATCGCTCACATCCCGCTGACGGTTCTGAATCATCCATGTGCGCGGGTTGCGATATGCGCCGTCGGGGTTCATCTGCACGCGGATGATGTCCTGCGTAATCACACTGACGCGGAGCATTTCGCCATTGCGACCCCGAAACGTGATGCGTGGGCGCGGATCATCGGGCGTGGTGTCTATTGAAACGAGCGTCACAGGGGCGGGATCAACAAGGCGCATGGGTGAACTCCTATAGATGGATTCTTGGATGTAAGTTTACTTACTTGACTGCTGCACCCTGCAACATGGACTACTCATAAATAGTTCATGTGGGGGATTAGACAAGGGCAAGAACGTTGTACGCTTATTTTAAGTGTGTGCTGAATGATCATCTACCTGTAAGAAATTGCGCTTTCACGCTTGAAAGGAAAATAGCGGATGGATCTGGTCAGTATTCTTATTTGGATTATCGTCGGTGCCATTGCAGGTTGGCTTGCCAGCATCGTCATGAAGACGAATGCACAGCAGGGGTTAGTCGCTGACATTATCGTTGGTATTCTCGGCGGTCTCATTGGTGGTTGGGTGCTGAACCTGCTCAACGTCGGTGGCGCAGTCACTGGCATCAATATCGCCAGCATTTTGACAGCCTTTATCGGTGCGATCATTTTGCTCGCGATCCTTCGTGTGGTGCGCCGCGCTTAAGCGCAGCAGGGGCGGTGTACTAGCCGCAGTATAAAGACCCTAAGGGCGTGGATGAAGAATACTTTCATCCACGTCTTTTTGTGTTTGCAGCCTTTTACCTTTCGCCTGAATATACTGTCGAAGCGGAATCAACAACGCGCATGAGTGAACCTCAAAATTGGGGGGCGAATGGTGAATTTGGATACTTGATTCTTATGGGCTGTCACAAGGATAATTATGACAAAATATGCGCCGATTCCTAACTTTTGCCACCACCGCGCAAAAGAATCGGTTTTGTGACGGAGTGCAGCCGTGCCGGACAATATACTGCCACCCGATGACTCATCAGAGGGGGACGCTGACGACAGCCGTCCGAGCGCCTTTGACGATTTCGTAAACGACGAACTCGACTTTTCGTCGCTGGACAGCGCGAGTACAACGGGTGATGCCGAGCGTCCGCCGGAGCGCCGCCCGTTTGAAGGTTTGCCGCGCCCGTCACCGTTTTCGCCGCCATTTCGTCCGCCAAGCGCGGGTGAAAGCCGCTTCGATGACGATCAAACACCCGCGTTCCCGCCGCGCCCGACGAGTCCTTTCGCGAATAATCCCGGCGCGCCGTCATCGACGGGAAATCGACTGCCATTCAGCAGTAATCCGTTCAATCAGCCGCAGCGCAGCCCGCTGCCCAGCCTTGAGGACCCGCGCTGGATTCGCGGGGTGTACCGCGTTCGGCGCGATCTGCGCGTGTATCGTTTGCCATCTAAAATTTCGCCCAAAGTCGTGCTGCCAACAGCATCGCGGCGCTTGGACAAATCGCTCCGTTTCATCCCCAACATCACGGCAGGATGGTCTGCGGTGCATCTCAACGGCGAAGAACCAATCATCGGGTTTGTGGATAACAGCGAAGTCCAGTTGATGCCCCGCCGCGGTTTACGCAGTGTGTGGGAAGACATCGCGCTGATAGTGTGTCTGCTGCTGCTGGTGCTGGCGCTGATCGCCAACATCGACCAACTTCCGTTCTTTAGCGATGCACGTGAGGCGCAGATCAACGAACTGGAATCGACCATCACAGCGCAGCAAGCCGAGATCGCAGACTTGAACGCGACAATTTCGACGCTTCGCCATGAGGTGCAGGACACCGAATCGCGCGAGCGCATCGGGGAGCGCGATTTGATGGGCGCGCGGTAAGACTGCTTTGGTACTGGTGAATTAGAAAAACAGGGCGTATCCACAACGGATGCGCCCTGTTTTTGGGGAGATGACTGAAAATACAGTTAGTCGTTATCCACCACATTGACCGTGACGACATTCGGCGGGATGAAGCCGAAGTACGGTGACGACATGAGATTGCTCGTCACGATGAAAGTCACCTGCCCCGCATACAAGCCATCCGTCACCGTGTCGTTGACCGCCGTCGCCGCGAAATTGCGCCCCGTGTTCCATGTGGATAGCGTCAACTGACGGCTGGCAGGCGAGAGCGTAAACTGTGACGTATCGCTGCTGCTGGCGGAAATGACCACGATTTCACCGGGCTGCGGGGCGTATTGCAGCTTGACATTAAACGTGAAGCTGTTCCCGCCTTCGGTGATGTTGAAGTGCATGGGGCTGACGATGATGCCCGCCAAACGCGGTGTTGCGGTGGGCGTATCCGTCGGTATGACAGGCGTATCCGTCGCGGTGGCAGTCGCCGTTGCCGTGTCGGTAGGAGTCTCGGTTGGTGTTGGCGTATTGGTGGGCGTATCAGTAGGCGGGACGTTCGTGTTCGTCGCTGTCACGGTGGGAGTCGATGTGGGCGTTGGTGTGCCTGCCGATGGGAAATTACTCGCGCCCCAGTGATTGATCGCGCGCCCCGTGTAGGCGGGTTGGGTGGTGCGCGTATTTTCGATGGTGAGCGCGGCGACTGAACCCGCTAAGTTTGCCGCCAGCCAATCGCTGCTTGTGCTGCCTGTGGTATCGTTTGCGCCGCTTGGATTAGCGCGGGCAAGGTATTCGATTTCGCCAATGACAGTCGTGGCATTAAACACGCTGCCTGTGCCGGAGATGGGAGTTGTCACCGTGCTTTCGGCAAAGTTGAGCGGCGCATAGCCAAATTCATTGTCGTTGTCGATGAGGGCAATCCCGTCGAGGATCGTCCAGTTGGTGTAGGGGGCATCGGGCGAGCCATCGTTCGCGTCATCAATATCATTCCCCATCATCGGCGGCGCGGCAGATTGAATCAACAGCAGTGTGAGCGAACCATTTTCCAGTTCCGCGCCGGTAGAAAAGGTGCTGTTCCACGCAGTCGCGCTTGTTGTCCCTGTCATGGTGTAAACCTGCGCTCCGCTGTTGACCGGAAACGGCGTGCCAACAGGCGCGTGCCGCAGCACGATAAATCCATTCGTACCCACTTGCAGACCGCTTAAACTGAACACCATATCGACGATGCCGGGACTCATACTGGTTTGGTTCGCGCCAACATCGCCATCCACCGAGACAAGATAGGTATTGGCGGGAATGATGGCGAACGGTGTCCCGCGCAGTTCGATCATCTCAAAGCCGAGATCGTTGCCGGGTGGGTTGACCAACACTTCGTTGATGTACAAGTTCAGGGGATTTGTGGCGTAGACGGGCGCGAAGATGCTGCTGTTCAGCATCAGCAGAAGCAGCCCGGCAAAGACGGTGCGAACCATCGTCCTTAAACGAATGGAGAACATGGCAGCCTCACAAACCCATCACCGTTCACGTTGAAATCGTAGCACACATCGCGGCGGGGAATAATGAGATACACAATAGTCTTTCCACAAGCGATCAAAAAGGGGATGCCTGTGTAAGCGCATCCCCTTTTTGATAGAAGTTACAACGTTTCGCTTAGTCGTTATCCGCCACAGCGACGGTGACGACATTCGGTGGGGTGAAGCCGAAGTACGGTGAGGTCATGAGGTTGCTCGTCACGATGAACGTGATTTGCCCGTTATACAGCCCATCTGTCACGAGATCATTGACCGCCGTCGCCGTGAAATTGCGTCCCGTATTCCAGTTCGCAAGTGTCAACTGACGGCTGGCAGGCGAGAGCGTAAACTGTGACGTATCGCTGCTGATGGCGGAAATAACCACGGTTTCGCCGGGCTGCGGAGCGTATTGCAGCTTGACATTAAACGTATAGCCGCTGCCGCCTTCGGTGATGTTGAAGTGTGACGTGCTCACGATAATGCCCGCCAAAACAGGGGTATTGGTCGGCGTGGCGGTTGGCGTGGGCGTGGCGGTGGCAGTATCCGTCGCTGTGCTGGTGGGTGTAGGCGTATCCGTCGGCGTATCGGTTGCCGTGGCCGTGGCCGTCGCCGTATCAGTGGCGGTTGCTGTTGGTGCGGTATCGTTGTCCGTCACATTGACAAGGATGTGCGCCACGCATCCTGTGATGCCGTTGAACGGTGAACCCGGAATGCTGCTCGTCGCGCTGTGGGTGATGTATGTGGCGATCACTGGCGGTTCAACTACCAGATCATTGACAGCCGTGATCGTGAAGTTGCGTCCCGTGTTCCATGTGGTGCTGTTCAGGACGCGGCTCGCGGGGCTGACCGTGATCTGCGACGAGTCATACGCGGGCGTGATGGTGACGTTTTCACCCGGTGCGGGCTGCGCGCTCAAGCGCACGTTGTAAACCGCGCTCAAACCGCCTTCACTGACATTGATCAACGTGCGGCTGACGATGATGCACAGCGGAACAGGTGTGCCTGTCGCGGTGCTGGTCGCGGTATTCGTCGGCGGGACAGGTGTATCTGTTGCTGTGTCCGTTGCCGTCGCGGTGCTGGTCGCCGTATTGGTCGGCGGGACAGCCGTATTTGTTGGCGTATCCGTCGAAGTTGGCGTTGCCGTCGGCGCGGGGCAGTTCGTCGTGCCGGGGCTAGGCGCGGTTGTGACGTAGCTGGTGGTCACACGCGCGCCGCCAGCGCCATCAGGGCAGCGTTGAATCGACTGCGTAGCGCTGTTGGCATTGGCGTTCTCATCAATTTGCGGCTGACTGGGCGTGAGGATAGCCAGCAGCGCCGCGTCGTCAGCATCGCTGGTGTCGTAGACGACGGCATCAACGAGATTGGTCGCCGTCGCGGGTGTGCCGCTGGGGAAGCTGGTCGCATCACCCAAATACAAACCCA
>DAOTZD010000011.1:0-28202 GCA_034434595.1 Anaerolineae bacterium | reverse complement strand
CCATAGTGACCGGCAGAGGGGATGAGCGACCCTACACTAATCTTGGGGCTGTGGTTGTGCGCTGTCAGGCAGTCGCGCGAACACAAGCTGGTATGGGTCAACGATCTCCTCTATGCCCCAAGATTAGCAAGCCAGCTTAATTCGCTCTTGGCGTGTGCGCTGATACACATGCGCGGCAATATCGCCCGCGATTTCTTCCAGATCGTTCAGCCGCAAATTGAGCGACAGCGCGCCTGCCTGTAAGCGCGACATCTCCAACAAATTGCCGACCAGCGTATCTAGATGATCGGTCTCTTGTTCAATCGTCTCCGCGATTTCTTCTTCCTCTTGCTCCGACAGCCGATTATGAAGCTGGCGCAAATTGCTTGCCGACGTTTTGATGATCGTGATCGGCGTTCGCAGGTCATGAGAAACCGCTTGCAAAATCGCGGTCTTGAGCTTGTCGGCTTCTTCAAACTGGCGGCTCTTGACTGCCTGTTCAGTCAGTTCAATGCGCTGGAGCGCCATCGCTGCCTGTGATACGCAGGCATTCAAAAGGGCAAACTGCGATGGACTCAAGGTGCTGCTAAAAGCCGCCCGCACCGTCGCGTACACCCGCGTGCCTGCTTGTAGCAGCAAATAATAGACCGTTCCGCCCTCAGGTGGTGCATCGGGTGTATGTGGGAGAATATCGACCTGTATCGCGGTCATATCGGCGCGCAGCACGCGGGTGAGAACCTCATACACCCCTTCAATGTGCATCAACTGGTTAAAAGCGCGTGTGAGCTGGTACAAAATTTCTTGTTCGCGGGCGCGGCGGCGCGCTTCGTGTGCCTGTTCGCGCACGCGCGCGCCCAACCGCCCCGCGATCACCGCGACGATCAGAAACACGAGCAAATCAAGCACTTCACGTGGATCCGCGACGAGCAGGGTATAGTACGGAGGAACAAGAAAGAAGTTGATACAAAACAGGCTGATCAGCGCCGCCAAACTGGCGAGCAGTATGCCAGTGCGAATCGCTATGATCAACACCAGCAGCAGATAGATCATCGTGAAATTCGCCAGCGTAAGCGTGTTTCGCATCAACGTCGAAACCACAGTTACCCCCGCAATCGCCGCCACGACGATGAAGAATGTGCTTGCACGCGGGATTTTCTCGCCATCACGGGTGTGCTTTAGGCGTTCGAATGCGCCGTTCGTCTTACCCGCCCTGTTCATCATCAATCCGTCCGCGGATTCACCCGCGCTTTTCCGTGTTTATCGCCCCGCGGGATACGGCTCGACGTAGTAGGCTTCGTCGTCGCCTTCAGCCACCCATCCGACCAGCCCGCGATAATCCACGCGATACCATGTATAATTCTGCGTGCAAACCGCGCCTTCCAGCACGTAGAACACCCCGCCAACGGGGATATTGCCCAAGCGGTTGAAGCTCGTCCCCGCGCCTTCGCGCACGTTCAGCGGCGACGGATCGTTGTTCGCCACCCGCCCACGTTCATGCAAAATCATGCGCGTGGGCATCAAGCCAACACATCCGCGCATCGATGCTTGTGCCGCAAGCATGACCGCGCTTGCGGCAATTGCGACCATCACCAGCATCAACACGATCAGACGCGCTTTCATTTCATATGCTCCGCCATGGACTCGTATGCGTTTTCGGCTTCTTCGCTAACGTCGGCATCGTCCGCTTTGTTTGGGGCGTCGTCGCTGTTTGCGCCGCGTTTAGCATCTCGGCGGCTGCTCCACGCTTCGCGGATGCCCCAAATCGCCATCACCGCGAACGCGAAACTGTACAACCCCAGATACGGCGCGAACGCGGGCGCATTTCGCAGGGAAATCGCCACGCCCCACAGCGCATACAGGCTCAAGAGCAGTTCCCATCCAACATTTTTGTTCAGCTTGAGCGTGTAGGGATTCGCGTTATGCGGCTGGCGAGAATGAATATCGGAATATTTCGGCGTGCGGTGAAATTCCTCTTTGATGCCGAGCAAACCACCCATCACCGCGCGTGAATTGCTCCACGCCAAGCCTGTTCCCATCACCACGAGCGCCGGAAGCATCATCAAGCGCCGCGCCCAGTTCGGGTACAGCGCCCGCTGACTCGCCACGAAGATCATTGGCGGAAACAACCCCGTAATCCCCAAGATTCCCAATTCAACTTTTTGCAGCGATCCCGACAGCACCAACGGCGGCATCAGCAAAATCAGCGTGATCATTACCGGATGCACAACGTATTGACACAGATGCATGGTCGCCATCAACCGCTGTGGCAGTGTCAGCCGTCGGTGAGTCCAGATCGGCTTGATGAGCAGGAGCAGCGTTTGCGAACCGCCTTTTGCCCATCGTGCCTGCTGTTGTTTATACGCGCTCAGCGTTGGCGGCACTTCGGCAGGGACAACCACATCCGGCAGATACGCAAAACGCCATCCTTTAAGCTGTGCCCGATAGCTCAAGTCAAGGTCTTCTGTCAGTGTGATGTCGCGCCATCCGCCCGCATCGTGGATCGCTGTGATGCGCCACACCCCGCCCGACCCGTTGAAGTTCATCAAGTAGTTGGATCGGCTGCGCGCAGTTTGTTCGACCACAAAATGCCCATCCAGCGCCAGCGCCTGCCCCATCGTGAGCGCGCTTTCACTGTCGTTCAAGTGACCCCATCGCGTTTGCACCAGCGCCAAACCGGGATCCGCCGCCAGTAACGGAATCGTCCGCTTCAAAAAGTCTGTGGGCGGCACAAAATCCGCATCGAATACGGCGGCGTATTCTGCGTCGGTCAGGGTTAAGCCATACGCCAGCGCCCCCGCCTTGAATCCCTGCCGCGACCCGCGCCGAATATGGGTGATATTCAGCCCTTTGCGCCGCAGCGCCCCGACTTTCGCTGCGGTGATGTCCGCCGTATCATCCGTCGAATCATCCAGCACTTGAATTTCCAAGCAGTCACGCGGGTAATCGAACGCCGCCACCGCATCAAGCAAGCGCCGCACGACAAACCGTTCGTTATAAATCGGAAGCTGCACACATACCTTAGGATACTGCTTGAGAATGGGTGTGCGATACCCTTCATCCCGATGACGATAATATGCCAGAAGGAGAAAGAACGCGCCGATAGCATATGCAGCAAGTGTGAAAGCGCAGAACACATACAGCGCCGTGAGGAGCGCGTAGATCATGATTTCTATACCGTCCAGTGGTTTGAGAGCAGGAGACACTCAAACTATTGTCAGTCTAGCAAAAGCACTTTCGCCTGACAACCCGCGATATATTATGAGCAAACAAAAAAATTCTCATTTAGGCAAATTCTTGCACCAAAAATCCCTTAATGCCCACTGATTGTCCATATCACCACTTCTGGCGGACACAGCAGCCGCGCGCGCGGAGCGCCGAACCCTTCCATACCCAACCCGCGGGTGACATACAGAGTCATCACACCGCCATCCGGCTTGGGAATTGTGTATTTGCCCTTCGCGTAGGTATTCCCGTAGCGACTTCCCGTGAAAATAGGACCATAAAACGGCAGTCGAATTTGTCCGCCGTGCGTATGACCGCACAGATATAGATCAAATCCTGCCGCCGCCGCTTCCGGCGCGAGATCGGGCGAATGAGAGAGCAGCACACGCATCCCCGCCGACTGCGGCGCTTTCTCCATCGCTTCGCGCAGCCCACGCCGATCCACATCGAGATCATGCGTTGTCACTACACCAAGGATATGCACGGGTGATCCGCTTGGCTGAATCGTCACCCAGCGGTTGAGCAGCAGCGAAAAAGTGTCGATTCCCTGTGTGAACGCGATCACGCGCTCCATCGGTTCGACGGCGGGCGTTCCCGGTATGCCGAACACCCCACTTGGCGCGCGCCATGCACTCACCATCTGGCGCACATCGCGCTCAGAGTGTTTGTCATACGTGTAGGTGATATTGACGAAATCCCCGGTGTAGACGATCACGTCCGGCTTGAGTTCGTCAATCAACTTCAGCACATCGCGCTCACGCGGGCTGATTCGTTCCAGATGCATATCGCTGAAATGCATCAGCGTGAATGATCCACCCGCGCCCGCAATCTCGAATATCTCCCGTGTCACGCCCACGCGAAACGGCTCGATCCACGTCGCATAATACACCACCACCGAGGGGATCGCCGACACAACTGCCGCCAGAATCAGCGGCGCGTTAAAAATGCCTAGTATCGCCATCAGCAGGGCTTGAAACGCTGTCAGCCCCAAAACCGATGCTTGCCACGATCCCCAACTGCGTCCCGCGCGCGGCAGTCCGGTGAAGATCGCCGTGTTGAGCGCGCCGAATGCCAGCACGCCCAATCCCGCTGTCGCGCCGATCTCCACCCCATGACTCGCCCATACCACCCCCGCGATCAGAGCGTTCAGTGCCAGCGAAACATACACCACAAGCGGCGGCAAAAAACCGAGCCGTTCCGTCGCTACCAACAAACGATGTAGGAACGTATCTTCAAGCGCGTTATTAACATTTTTCCGTTGATCGTAGGGAATTTGTGGCACGCGAGTTTCTTTCAGGTATGTCTGAACATGGACGCTCTATTCTACCTGAAATCGCACCGATCTTGTGCTGCGGGCAAGCCGCAACACGAAGGCAGCCATATCACAAGGTGTTTTTACTTCCCCTGCACAGCAGGAACTTCTACTATGCTGGCGCTGGCGCTGCCGCCGATTCATTCGCCGTTTCTTTCGCCAATTTCAGCCGCACTGTGAAGGTTGTGCCTTTGTTGACTTCGCTTTCAACTGTCAGGCTGCCGCCGTGCTTCTCGACGATCTCTTTGGCGATGCTTAAGCCCAAGCCCGCGCCATCCCCTTTGCTCGACGAACTCATCACCCGGTAAAACGGCTGGAAGATGAACGGTAGATCGTCCGCCGGAATGCCGATCCCGCTGTCGCGCACACGAATCACGGCATATTCGCCGTCATGTTCCACTTCTAAATCGATCACTCCGCCCGGATTCGTATAGTTGATCGCGTTCGTCAGCAAGTTCGTGATGACTTGACGGATGCGGTCTTGATCGATCAGCACGCGGAGCGAATGATCGTGCATTACGGTTCGCAGTGTAATTCCCTTGCGCGCTGCCTCTGGTTCTTGAATTCGCCCAATCCCTTCGATTAGCGGTTGCAGCAGCATGACTTCCATCTTTAGCGGAATCACGCCGCGCTCGAATCGCGTCAAATCCAGCAGATCGCTCACCAGCCGCCGCATTTGATCCGCGACTTCATCTAAAATGGCGATATGTTCTTCCATGCGCGCGGGGTCACGCCGCAGTAAATGCAGCCGTGTGCTGAAGTTCGTCAGCGGGGTGCGAAGTTCGTGCGATGCGTGCGCCACAAACCGCGACTGCTGCTGACGTACCATCGTTTCCAGCGTGATATCGCGCACAATCGTCACCGCGCGAACCAACGACGGATCATCTTTGTCATCGCCGCCAATGAACGACGCGGTGACTCCCGCGAAGAACGTGTCACCATTTTTTCGCCGCATTTCGACTTCGCCGCGCCATACGCCCTTCCGTGCGATTTCCATCGGAATATTGTCACGTCGTTCAGCTTCTTCTTGCGTAATCGTGTCCGGGCGCAAAATCGTGATCGATTTCCCGACCAATTCTTCCACCGAATAGCCAATCAACTCGCTAAATGCCGGGTTCGCATACTGAATTGTCGTGCCTTCGGTGTAATAAATCCCATCCCCCGACGATTCGACAATCGCTTTCAACCGTTCGCGGGTGAAGTTGAGTTCGTTGCTGCGTTCTTCCAGCAGCAGACCGAGCGCGTCGGCATATCGCCGCACTTCTTCAAACAAAAGCGCGTTGCGAATCGCCACCGCTGCTTGATCCGCGAACGCTTGCAGCAAATCCGCTTGTCCTTGCGAAAAACGATTCGGGGTCGCGCCAAGCAGTCCCAAAAAACCCATTGTCACGCCGTCCAAAATGATCGGCACGCCAACATACGAACGCACCCAACGGGAAACTTCAACTTCCACCCACAAATCGGAATCAGTACTGCTTGTGTCTTCAATCACCAACGGCTTGCCGGTCAAATACATCGTGTGCAGCGCGCGCAGATGCTCCATCTCAAAGGTCAAGCCACGCGCTTTTTCCGCTTGCTCTACATAGGCTCCATAGCCCCGCGATTGGGCTACCCGCAGCCAATTTCCTTCGATCACGATAATGTCAGCGGCATCAGACGGAATCACTTTAGCGACTTCATCAAGGATGCGTTCCAGCACTTCATCGCGTTCCAGCGTGGTCGAAAGTACCGCCGTCGTGTCGCGCAGCGCTTCGGCAAGCCGCCGCTGTTCTTCCGCGATCCGCCGCTGCTCGATGGCGGCAGCTTCGCTCTGTTTCTGCATGGTGATATCCTGCACCGCGCCGATGATCCGCACTGTGCGCCCTTCGCTCTCACTCCACACGGGGAAGCCATAATCGCGGATATAGCGCGTTTCCCCGCTTTTCGTGGTGATGCGTAAATCGCGCACATCGCGCTTATTCGCCATCAAGTTTGCCCGCCGCGCTTCTAATTCTGGCAAATCATCAGGATGCACGTAATCTTTCCACACCAATGTGGGAATGTCATCTACCGTCAGCCCTGTGATTGCCGTCCATGCCCCTTCCACCCATTCGATCACCCAACGACCATCTGGGTCAACACGCAGCGAATACGCATAATCGCTCATCAATTGGGCAATCGTCCGGTAGTGGTCTTCCCGCGCGCGCAGCGTTTTTTCCGCCAGTGAGCGCTCGCGCAAATCTTCACGGCGAATCAGCGACATCATCACCGCGAATCCGCTGAACACGACGATCAAATTCAGACTTAACGCACGCACCGCCGAATTTTCAAACGAACCGGCAAAGCTGAAAAAGATAGCGCTCACCACAGTGACCAGCGAAAAAATCAGCATTGCGCGTGCCGACATCACCAGCACTGCCATCAACAGCGAAAAAACCAGCCATTGTCCGCTTAACAACGTTGTGTGATACGGTGAACGGGGGTCAAGCAAATACATCAATACGGGCGTGATCCAAAACCCGAACAGCGCGATTGCCCCGCCAACGCGAAAATGCCGCATTCGGCTGGTAAAATATCCGCACAACAGCAGGATAAAGTTGATTCCAATTGGGATAATACTCACGCCAATCACAAGCGTGATCACCATACTTAACAGCACAACTGGAATCATTGCAACCAATGCAGTCGAAAGCGTTACAGCTTTGCGGCGCTCTTGAGGATCGCTAATCGACGCATGTGGGCGTGTGATCTTATCCACCAAACTATAATCTCCTAGACCCAACAAGGCAGAGCGCGTGTTATACGACGCAAAACGGAATGAAATCAGCGTTGGTTAGGTCAATTTATAATTGTAGCGCCATTTCTGTGTACGATCAGTTAGATTGCAGTAAGCCAGCCTATAGTTTCTTTTAATGTGTTCTTGAAGGGGAAATCGCTTCCGTGAAGCCCATTCGCACGCAAATTCGCCGCTTCATCCGTATCCTCAATCCCATCCGTTACGCCGCCCGCGCCCTTCGATTCTTGCTCAATCGTTGGCGCTTACGCGACCATGAGATTGACTACATTCTCATCCCCATTCAGGGCGCGGTTCCCCCTCTGCCGGAACAGCGATCATGGTTTCAACAGCGCCTATTTGGTGAACCGCCCATCAGTCTGTGGGAGATTGATGATGCGTTTCACCGCATCGCCGCCGACCCGCGTCCCAAAGGCGTAATCTTGCAGCTTCGTGATCCCGCCCTTTCTTTAGCGGACTTACAGACCTTACGCGGCAGTATCGCCCGTTTACGCGCGCAAGGCAAGCGCGTTATCGCCTATTCGCAGGGTTTTCAGCTTAGCGATTATCTGCTTGCCAGCGCCGCCGATACCATCATCATGCAGCCGGGCGGCGAACTCGCCACCATCGGTTTGTTTCAACAAGCATATTTCTTCAAAGATGCGCTCGCATCCGTCGGCATATCGCTCGATGTGATCGCCATCACTCCCTACAAAGGCGTGTACGATCAATTCTCGCGCGATTCGCTCTCGCCGGAAGGACGCGCCCAACTCGATTGGCTGCTCGATTCGCGCTTCGACATGATCGTGAACGACATCGCATCCAGTCGCGGTATCGATCACCTTGCCGTGCGCCACATGATCGATACCGCCCCACACTTGGATGTGACCGCACTCGAAAAAGGCTATATCGACGCGCTTTTATATGAAGAAGGCTTGCCCGCCTATCTCGAAACTGAACATCTGCGCGATTGGGACGAAGTGCGCCACCGCTTGATCTTGCCGGATCGTCAGTCCCGCATCGTGTGGAATGCGCCAGCCTCAGCCAATCAGCCTGTGCCAAAAGCCGACGCGCCATCTAGCGGCAAATACATCGCTGTACTCCCCATCACCGGCTTGATGCTTCCCGGCGAAGGCGGTTCGCCACCCATCGATTTGCCGATTCCGATTCCTTTTATCGGTGCTGATCGCGCGGGCGATGTCACTGTCGTGCAGCAGGTGCGCGCTCTGCTCAAAGACGAGCGCGCGGCGGCGGTTGTCCTCTTTATCGACAGCGGCGGCGGCGCGGCAATTGCAGCCGAAGCCATGACCGCTGCGCTCGATGAACTCGCTAAAGATCGCCCCCTTGTCGCCTTCATGAACGGCGTTGCCGCCAGCGGCGGTTACATGGTCGCTGCTCCCGCCCGATGGATCGTCGCGCAGCCGGGTACAATCACTGGATCAATTGGCGTGGTTACAGCGAAACCCATCACTGGCGATCTCGAATCGCGCCTGCTTATTCACAGTGTCACGCTCATGCGCGGCGCGAATGCCGACCTGTTCAACACGTCCGTGCCCTTCACCGACAGCCAGCGGGCACAGATGCGCGCATCCATCGAACATGCTTACCGCCAGTTCATCGAAAAAGTCGCGCACTCCCGCCGCATGACCCCCGAAGCCGTTGATGCTGTCGGCGGCGGGCGCGTGTGGACGGGCGCTCAAGCGTTGGAACACGGCTTGGTTGATCAACTGGGCGATTTGCGCGCTGCCATCGCTAAAGCGCGTGAATTCGCCAACCTGCCCGATTCCGCGCCCGTCATGCTGTTCAATTCAGGGCATAACGACTATATCCCGCCCATCGCCGCTCCCGCTGCTAATCCCGCAGCAGGGCTTCGTTATCTGCTCGATAATGCGCGCGGCATTCTCAACGCCCGTGCCCAAACCATCATCCCCTTCATCATCAAGTAATTTCCATTCCAAAACCCGTTCTCCTTATACATACATCCTGTTTGAGGACAGACGTATTTAATAGTAGGGCGGGTACCCGCCCCATGTTTGTACAAGCGAAACAAGTTTCGTCAGCGCACATTTTTGTCCCACGTTAAGCCATAATTAGCACTCGTATAAGAACTTTGCTAGAAACTCTTGACGACAAGCACGAGCATTGCTATATTGACGTATGGATTTAGCACTCAAGCCCTTATAGTGCTAAGGGCACATGCCAATGCGACATATTTTCAGGAGGAATGAGGCATGACCAGCGTCAATATTCGTCCCCTAGGGGATCGCGTAATCGTGGAACCAATTGAACAGGAAGAAACGATTGCAGGGGGGATGCTCGTACTGCCAGAAACCGCCAAAGAAAAACCTCAACAGGGTTTGGTCTTGGCTGTGGGTGCGGGCAAGCGCGACGATGATGGGGATCGCATCGAAATGGATGTGAAAGTCGGTGACAAGATTCTGTTCGCCAAGTATGCGGGCACGGAAATCAAGCTGAACGGCAAGAAACTCCTCATCATGAAGGAAGCCGACATTCTGGGCATTCTCGAAGTCTAAGGGAAATTTCCCGCAGCATCTGGAATGCTCTTTTTTTGCGTCAAACACGCTTAACCTGAATCAAACGCAATAACGACAACACATAATCACCAACACTTGAGGAGAACCATCCTATGGCAGCGAAACAACTTGTTTTCCGTGACGAAGCGCGTCGCGGTTTGCAGCGTGGTGTGGATAAAGTCGCGGAAGCCGTCGCTACAACATTGGGTCCGAAGGGACGCAACGTGGCGCTTGATAAGAAGTTTGGCGCGCCGACGGTTACGCACGACGGTGTGACAGTCGCCAAAGAAATCGAACTCGATGATCCGTTTGAGAACATGGGCGCGCAGCTTCTTAAGGAAGCCGCGACCAAGACGAACGACATCGCAGGCGACGGTACGACTACCGCAACTGTTCTCGCGCAAGCGATTGTTAACGAAGGCCTGAAGAACGTGGCGGCGGGCGCGAACCCGATGCTGCTCAAGCGCGGCATCATGGGCGCGGCGGAAGCTGTTGCCAAGCACCTTCGCACGCAAGCCACACTGATTAGCACGAAGGAAGAAATCGCCAACGTTGCCAGCGTGAGCGCGCAGGATACCGAAATCGGTAACCTGATTGCTGAAGTGATGGACAAAGTTGGTAAGGACGGCGTAGTAACGGTTGAAGAATCGCGCGGTCTGGAATTTGAAACCGAATACGTCGAAGGGATGCAGTTTGATCGCGGCTACATCAGCCCGTATTTCATCACCAGCCCAGACTCGATGGAAGCGGTGGTGGAAGAACCGTATATCCTGATTTACGACAAGAAGATCAGCGCAGCGCAGGACATTGTCCCGCTGCTGGAAAAGCTGGTGCAAATCGGCAAGCGTGATGTGGTCATCATCGCGGAAGATGTGGACGGCGAAGCCCTCGCCACCCTCGTGCTGAACAAACTGCGCGGTATGCTCAACGTCCTCGCGGTCAAAGCTCCCGGCTTCGGGGATCGCCGCAAGGCGATGCTGGCGGACATCGCCATCCTCACGGGCGGCACGGTCATCAGCGAAGAAACCGGGCGCAAGCTCGAAACCGTCACCCTGCAAGACCTTGGTCGCGCGGGCAAAGTGCAATCGACCAAAGATGAAACCGTCATCGTCGATGGCGCGGGTGATGAAAGCGCGATCAAGGGGCGCATCGCTGAAATCCGCAAGGAAATCGAACTCAGCACCAGTGATTATGACCGCGAAAAACTGCAAGAACGCCTTGCCAAACTGAGCGGCGGTGTGGCGGTCATCCGCGTTGGCGCGGCGACTGAAACCGAACTTAAGGAAAAGAAACACCGCGTGGAAGACGCTTTGAGCGCAACCCGCGCCGCTGTTGAAGAAGGCATCGTCCCCGGTGGTGGTGTGGCGCTCGTCAACGCCGTCCCCGCGCTTGATGATGTCAAGTTCAGCACCGAAGACGAAAACACGGGCGTGCAAATTGTTCGCCGTGCATTGGAAGTGCCGATGAAGAAGATCGCGGCAAACGCGGGTGTCGATGGCGCTGTCGTCATTCAGGAAGTCCGCCGCCGTCAGGCTGAAACGGGCAACCATCGCATTGGTTACAACGTCATCACCAACGAATATGGCGACATGATCGAAGCGGGTATCCCCGATCCGGTCAAGGTTACGCGCGGTGCGGTTGAAAACGCCGCGTCGATTGCCGCGATGATCCTCACGACGGAAGTGTTGATCACCGACGTGCCGGAAAAGAATCCCGCGCCCGCCGCTCCGGCGATGCCCGAATACTAATCCGAACGTCGTTCAAGCAAAACAAAACGCGGGGAGCAGACGCTTTCCGCGTTTTTGATTCACATTCCCACTTTCGCACCATCCCCACATATAGAGCGACAGCGCAGATTGACAACCATAACAGGTGATTTCAACATGGCAGACAGCAAGATTGCATTGGTGACAGGCGCGAGTCGCGGCGTGGGCAAGGGGATCGCGATGGCGCTCGGTGAGGCCGGCATGACCGTCTACGTGACCGGGCGCACCATCAGCCGCGAAAATTCCGCCGTGCCGCTGGAAGGCACAATCACGGAAACGGCAGAAGAAGTTACGCGCATGGGCGGCACGGGAATCGCTATCGTGTGCGATCACCGCGATGATGAGCAGGTGAAAGCGGTCTACGAACGCATCCAGCGCGATCACGGACGTTTAGACGTGCTGGTCAACAATGCGTGGGCGGGTTATGAGGGCTATTCGACAGGCGCGCACTACCCGCCTAACCACCCTTTCTGGGAAAAGCCGATCTCGTACTGGGATGAAAACTTGAACGGCTTGCGCTGGACATATGTCAGCACATGGCACGCAGCGCCGATCATGGTCAAGCAGAACAGCGGCTTGATCGTCAACATTTCGTTCGGCGTACCGGAATTGGGCAATCCCGCGTACAATGTCGCTAAAAGCGGAACTGACCGTCTGACGCAAGAGTTCGCGCATCAGCTTCGCCCGCACAACATCAGCGTGATTTCGCTGTATCCCGGCTTGGTACGCACCGAAGGCGTAATTTTGAACGCACAGTATTTCGATATGTCACAGTCAGAATCGCCATTGTTCACAGGTCGAGCCGTCGCCAGCCTCGCCGCTGATGCTGATGTGATGCGCCACAGCGGATCAGCACATGTTGTCGCAGAATTGGCAAAAACCTATAGCTTTGCAGATACTGACAACCCATTTGCCGCCAATCCTTAACCAGTTTTTTGCAAACTGGTTATATTCAACCCCAGAAGTTGTGATAGAATTCACAACATAAAGTGAATACATCCCCCTCATGATTAGGTTATTGCTGTACGTCCGATACGATGAGGGGAAAATAGAATGATCCACCCAACTGATCCCGTGCGCGGGGAAATGCTGCTGGGCTACGAAAAGGCGCTCAACGAGCAGGTCGAAGTGATTGAAATGCGTCACCGCTGGAATCTGGCGCACACGCAGCACATCAGCGAACCGGAAGCGCCCACAACCGTGACACCTGCCGTCGTTGAAACTCCGCAGCCGATGACCTTCGCCGCGCGGCGCACTGCGCCCGCCGTTGGTGACTAATCTAAGTAGCTCAATTCATGCGAAAAGGCGGGGATGACCTGCCTTTTTTGCTGATTCTCGTCTGGTTACCCGCTCAACACGGGCGATAGCCGCCCCACGGCAGCACCGTAAGATGGTCTAAATCAGGGCGCGAATACCCCGCGCCAAACAGCGTGATCAAGGCTGGCGCAGACCAAAAATTACTCACCGCCATCGGGCAGACCAAGACGGTATCGACTTCGACACGCCCGCCGAAATAAGCGGCGGCAAAGCCCATCCACTGTGGGGTTTCATAATCAAATTGGCTGAACAGCGAATGGGGGCGCACGCGCATCGTTTCGATGTTGTTGACCAACACAGGTTCGCCCTCAGAATCCGGCATGACAATACTCGCACGCCCGATTAAGAACGTGCGCGCGCGTTCCGGTGCGCCAAACCACTGCCATACTTCACCGTAAGGGATGCTCGTCGGTAGATAAATAATCTGCACAATGCCGGTGCTGTCCACACTCATAAATGGGCTGCCCGCTCGTTCACTCCCGCTGATCGCGGCAGGCTGCTGTCCGCTCCATTCCCATCGCACAGCACGCGGCGCGCCATCGCCTGTAACTCGTACCGATTTCACCCATGCGTGCGATTCCAGCAGCGCAAAGGCTTGATCGACAGATGTTTCACCCGGACGCACCCCGAACAAACACGGCTGCGGACACGATTCTGAATCGAACAGCATTTGCAAATGATTAAATTCGGTGGGTTGGCTGGCGATCAGCAGTATGACCGCCGAAAACACGATCAACAGCGCGATAATCCACACAGCAAACAAGTGCAGAGCGGCATTCGACTGTGGCAGTATCGATTCAACACGGATGGGATAAAAACGAAACATCAAACGCCCGCCCTTGCCCTACACATACACCGTAACCCGGAGCGGAAAATAACACCCGCCTACTATAGCGCAAATCCGCATTGAATATCACATTTTGTCCTACGGCACGATCAGCACCTTGCCACCTGTCATTTGTGCTTCATACAGGGCAACCGCCTCATCAAATTGATCGACTGTGAAGCGCGCGCGCACTTCGCTTTTGAACGAGTCGAAATCTGCCTGAACGGTTTCCCATGCCGCGCGAAAAGCGTCCGGCTGCTGCCGCATCCATGTTGACAGCCAGAACCCATGCACATGCTTATCACGAAAGATGAATTGATCCACGCCCACCTGTACAGGTTGACCTTCCAACCCGCCGTACACGATGATGTGCGATCCGTTCGGCATTCCGCGCAAAATGCGGTCTGTCGTCGTCCCACCCACCGCGTCGAACGCGACACGCGCGTCGAGCGCGCGGCACATATCGCGCAAATTCCTGTCAAAATCGGCGTTCGATGTATCCAGCACGTTTTCCGCGCCGCTCGCCGTTAGATCAGCCGCCTGTGCCGCCCGCCGCACCACATCGATCACGCCCAATCCCCGTGCGCGCGCCGCTTTGCGGATCATCCCGCCAAGTGCGCTTGCCGCCGCCGTTTGCACGATGGCTTTCGCGCCCAATTTCACCGCGCTCTCGACCAGCGCCACCGCTGTCAGCGGATTCACCAGCATCATCGCCGCCGCTTCTTCGCTGATGTGATCTGCGACGGGCAGCACGTTTGTAATGGGGGTTCGCATATATTCAGCATAGGTTCCATCGCCCGCACCGGAAAAACACGCTACCTTGCGCCCGATCCACGAGTCGTCTACACCTTCGCCCACGCTGATCACGCGCCCGCCCGCTTCAAAGCCGGGGACAACGGGCAGCGGTTTTCGCACGCCGTAGTTGCCAATCAAAAACATCAGGTCAGATGGGTTGAGCGGGGATGCCGTGATTTTAATCAACGCTTCGCCCGCTGCGGGCTGCGGCACGGCGATGCTTTCGATCTGCCAGCGGCGCGGGTTGGTCTCATGCAGCACGACGGCGCGCATGGTGGCGGGGAGTGAATCGGACATAAGGGAGTCTCCATTGAAGCTCTTTAACCAATAAATACAGATTGTGCTGTGTAGGGAAGCGGCACATCGGTAGCCATTTACAATAACGTGGAATGTATAAAATTCACCATATCGGATGCCGCGTGCAGCGCCCCTACGAGAAGAATTGTCGTTTGTAGGGACGCGAGAGAAACAAGTTTCTCCCGGCGCGTCCGCTGCACAAAAACCGGACTCCACCTTATTTTACCGACCTACCGGCAAGCCTCGTCCGTTTGTTCACACACGGCGAGGTCTTGACCTCGCCCTACAGAAAACGTCTCTATTTTTCTCTCTCATCGTCGCCGGATCAAACTCGCATACACACTCACACCGACCATCGCCACGGCGATCAGCGCCCACAGCGCTGCCCACACGACTGCCGGAATCAGCGGCGCGATTTCCGCGCTGAACGCAGCCGCATCGTTGCGGATCGCGCCCAACGTCGCGCCTGTGTTGCTCACCAACGAGATCACGTCCAGCACCGCGTTTAACCCGGTCAGCATCGCCAGAATATTCAGCACGATCAAATTCACGTCGGGGTGTGCGCGCCGCGCCAGCACGATCAAAATGATGCCCATCAGCGTGCCGACAAAAAATGCCGTCGTGAATAATCCCCCGTACAGCCATGAGATCGCAATCAAGCCGATGCCGAGCGCTACCGAGATCACGCGCGTATGCGGCACACGATTGGCGAGATAGAACAGCGCCGCGCCGAAAAACGCCGCGCCCAAATACCCCGCCGCAAGAATGACCGCGCGGCTGCCACCCGCCGTGACCGCGAATCCCGCGCCGCTTGGCATCACTTCAAACCGACTCCACACGCCGCCTGTCAAAATCGCCGCCAAACCGTGTCCGCTTTCATGCACAAACGTCACGAACAAGCGAAACGGATACAGGATGAAATCCAACTGCGGCACGTTCCACAGGATTAGCACGACGATGAATGCCAGTCCCGCACCCAAAAACGCGCGCTGACGAAATCCAAGGGGTCGAAGTATCTGCGACATAAAAGGTGTCCGTTCTTCGTTACTAACGGCGGGGTAACACGGGCGGAGCCTGCTCCGCCCCTACAATGCTTTTGCGAATCCTACCGCCGAATCGCCCGCGACACCCAGATGACAATCGCCGCGCCGACCACGCCTGTGAGCAGTCCACCCAGCGGCAGCGCGTTCAAGTTCACGCCGAAAATGCCCAGCACAATGCTCCCGACGAACCCGCCGATCAAGCCGAGCAAAATATCACCGACGATTCCGCTGCCGCGACCCTGCACCAAACGACCCGCCAGCCATCCCGTAAACGCCCACACCAGAATCGGGATAATCAGGGCGATGGTCAAATTCCAGAACACGTTCAGGACAATCAAGAGGGCAATTGCCAGCAGAATTAAAACGACGATACTCATCGCTCATTTTCTCCGTTGCTTAGGTCTCAATTCACGTACTTCAATATACGCAAATTCCGTCGTGATGTTGCACCGCTTCACGCGGTCAGAATAAACTCAAGCCCTAGCACCCGATCCATCATTCCCCGTTGAAGCAACTACACAAACCAATTTCCAACCCTTGACAAACGTGTCCCATTAAATCAAAAAACGGTCACATGTGGACACATCTTCTCTCAATTTTTATTGTGCCGCATATAACTTCGTGACACATCTCCCCGTGAGCCATTTTGCCCCTGTGACACATCTTCTCTAACGTTTAGGGGAAAACCCTCAAAAAGTGTCACATTTCCCTGCAAAATGGTTTACCGCGTCAACCCCGCGATCAACAGCGTGGCGGCAAGCTCTGGCTCGATCTTGCCCGTTTTCATCTGCACGTCGTAGTTTTGCAGCGCGCGATAAATCATCTCCAACTGCTCCAGCGAAAACTGACGGCTTTGCACCGCCAATTTATCCGCTGTATACGGATGCACGCCCAACACGTCTTTGATCTGCTTGGTCGATCCGCCGCCCGCGAGATACTCTTTCGTCAGCAGCAGCAGCCGGAACTGACGGTTGATGCTCCCGAAAATGGCGAACAAATCTTCCTGCTGACCGAGCAAGCGGCTCAACAAGTCAAATGCCTGTCTGCCGCGCCCTTCCGCAATCGCGTCGATGATCTGAAACGTCGTCGCCTCTGCCACATACGGCGTGAGCAGTTCCACATCGCGCTCGCTGATCGCCCGTTCGCCTTCAACATAGGCGACCAGCTTGAGCAGTTCGTTATCCGCCCGCCGTAGATCGTTCCCCGTTACGCTGGCAAGCGCGGCGGCGGCTGGCGGTTCGATCTGCGCGTGGTAGGTGTCATGCGCGCGTTTGAGAATCCATTGGGTCGCATCTTTGGGCAGCAAAAACACCTTCTCGAAGCCGTGCTCGTGTTCTTGCGCTAGCTTCACAACCTTGTGATTTTCCGCCAGCTTGTCGCGTTCGACGAACACCAAGCGCGCCCAATCGGGAAGCTGTGGCAGTTCGTTCACCAATCGCTCGACTGCCTTTTTGCCCGTTTCGCCCGCCCCTTTGCGTGTGATCCACGTCAGCAGGTCTTTGACAATCACAAGACGCTTATCGGCTAAAAACGGATACGCCATCGCCGCGCTGGTGATCTGTGCCACATCAGTTATCGTGCCGTCAAATTCGGATGTGTTCAGGTCGGCGTTCGGCGTATCGCCCATGCGGGCGCGCATCTTCTCGACTTCTTCTTCAATCTTGAGTTCATCGTCGCCGTGAAAGATATAAAACGTCGGTGCTGCTTTGGTCATTGTGTCAAATCCGTATCTTCGGCATCGGCTGATCGCGCCGCGCCACTTCCTGTTTTAAGCGCGGCGTAAGCTGAATCCCCGTTCGCAAAAACGAGATCATCCCCGCGAGTCGATTGCCCGTGCCGCCGCCCGCGCTCCAATCGGCGATGCGCCGTTCAACCTTGAAATGCGCGCCCACGCCATCCCCGTGAAGATCGCCCACGAACATCATGTTCTTCATCGTCGTGAAACGTTCGGGATGCTTGTGAAACGTTAGACACGCTGAGCCTTGCATCAACGCGGGGGGACATTTCGGCAGTGTGAGTATAAACCCGTCCTGCGCTAGTGTGATCGCTTTCGCGCGCACCGCCGCCGGAGTGTTGCCGTTGTTTACCGTCACTACAGGCAGCCCAAGCGATTGCACCGCATACGCCGCGCTGGGTCGCCAATCGCTCGGCGGTTCGCGCCACGCGGGGGGTTTTGTCCCCTTCGGCGGCGCGTCACTGGGCGGATAAATCATACCTTCAGGTGCGATCCACTCATTTGGCGGCGCGTCCGTATCCCCGTGATCCCACCACAGCACCCGCGCGGGTGTAACTTCCAGCCAGATTCGCACCCAATACCACGCTTGCATCCGCACCAGCCACTTCGGGAAGCCCGCCATCAATGCGGGCAATTTTCCCTGTGACGCGCGCAGATAGCGATCCGTGTTCGCCTGTAGATCAGCATCGCGCACAGCGGCTTTACCCTGCACCAGCACCACAGGCGGATCACTCAAGCCTGATCCGGTGGGGTCGCTGAACAACAGCGCCACATGTGGATTTTTCCGGGCGCGTTCGGCTTTGGCAGGGTACACCAAGCCCGTGCTGGTATCGAGCGTGCCGTTCGCGCCAATATACGGCGTGACAGGCACGGTGATCGGCTGCCCTGATGCCGTGAACGATGCGTATTCGCACGTGATGTAGTTCTCAAAAACCTGCAAAACATCTTTGGGTAAGGACAAAAGCATCATCTCACGCCAATTTGAAATAAAAACGAGGCACATTTGCGCCTCGTCTATTGTAGCGGGTGTTTCAGGTTATTCCTTGACCGGGTTTGGCGATGCTGCATTGTTGTAACGGTAAAGATATTTCGTACCCGCTGCACCAATCTTTTCGTCTTTCTTCTCGATCAATCCAGCTACAACAAGTTCTTCCAGTTTTTCATTGTCATTTGGACGAGATTTCCCGTCTGGGCGACCTATTGCAGCAGCGATCTGCTTGCGGTCTACCCAATTCGGATAGGCGGTTTTAACAGCTTCGAGAATAAGATCACCCAAAGCACGTTTCGAGTTATTGGTTTTCTTTGGATTATCAGGTTGGCTTGTCATCATAGAGTGCCTTGAAGTGTCATGATACTGTTGACGGTCATGATACAGAGATTAGTTAAAAGTATATAGCAATTATTAGAAATTGCAAGACGTTTTTTAAACTGAACTTAAAATCTTTTCGGGAAAGTGGGTGTATGATGATACAACCTCTGTGTGTGGTATGTGAGGGTAGTCTTTAGGGTATCAAGACTATTCACACTATTCACATGCAAAACACTTGACACAGCATCCAAATTCCACTATATTGATTGTGGCTAAACGCTCTAATCACTCGCGTGGTTAGAGTGTTTGTTGTAATATCCATGTGATTTCTCACATCACAATGGCAACACCTGAGTAGTCAATGCGGAAGTTTGCCGACTGGACGCATTGGTTGCTCGTTCGAGATGCCCGGAACTCCCCAGAGTTGCGGGCTTTTTATTTGGTACAAAAAAGAGAGGCTTATGGAAATGAGCCTCTCTTTTGCTTTATTCAATTGTTCTGTAGCAAATGCCGCGCAATTTGCTTTTAACGTCGGAAATACGGCGGTTGATCACGATGATAATGTTCGTGCCGCCGCCCTTCGTTCACTCCTGCGCGATACGCTGCCAAGTAGATCAACGTGGCGGCGAACAGCAGCCCGAAACCGCCCGCCACTAGCATTTCAGGACTCACGAAGATGTTCACTCCGATTTCCCTTTCAATTTCCCCATTAGTGCCTCAATTGCCAGCAAGAGCGTGATCTTTGGTTCGAGAGCCACCCAATCGGCAATCAACCAAACAACGCAGATGACGACGATGACCATGAGGAGCATCATCCTTGCTTGTGCCAGTGTGACCACAATGTTATTTGACCTCTCTCCACCGATGATCGATGGATTGGAACGCACACATGAAACGAACCACATGTGCAGCGCTCCTCGATTGATGAGGTCTAGGCTCTGGGGAGTTCTGGGGCTTTTTGGCGGTGTTGCGGCTTTGCGTGTTACTGGATTGCGTGCGAGTGTTCCGAAGTACAAAGTTTTGCCGACTGGTGTACCGGAACTTCACTATTCGAGATGCGTGGAACTCCCCAGAGTTCGAGCAGAGCGATATTCTGCTTTGCGAGCGGCGACTCGAACGACCTTGCCGTCTAAGCATAGACTACCAAAGTCAGTTTAATTTTCACCCCCGTGTGGCGTTAAATACGTTTAATAATCGACCATATGTCCATAAACTTGAGCTATAAACGCCCTTCGGTAATCATTTGTCGCTTTATTCTATCCATCAACTCGACCTCGTTTTCACCCGATGAATCGTCATCGATCCGCCAAATGGCGTGCGAACCGTATCCCGCGTGATGCTGATGATCTCCAAATCCGCCGGATTGCCATCCGTCGTGATGTGCTTCTGCAAATTCGTCCCTAACGGCCGCGAAAGCAAAATCGCCGCCATCACCAGCACCGTCACCGCCGGAAACCGATCCAGCGTATTCGCGCGGCGTGATGCCCCGCTAAAGCCGATCATCGCCGCCAGTGTCGCCATGAATCCCGTTGTGACCAAGTTCGTCCCGCAGTTAGGATGCACCGCCAAGCTGTGTTCGCCGTTTTGCATCCGCCGCAGCGCGTCACGCGCCGCGCTCTCGATCATCTCCGTCGGCGCTTCGCCAAGCAGGATGAATCCCTCCTGATTACTGCGCCCTGCCATATGTAAATTGCGAATCCGCCCAGACAGAATATGGATTGTCGCGTGTTCCAAGCCGTGATTACGCCGCGTGCGCCGCGCGATAGGGGTACGCAGCAGCGGATTCATCCACTGTGCCAATTGTTCAATCATCATGTGCCACCGGGAACTCTTTTCAGGTGTTTTGCGTCATTAACTGTAACACAAAGCGCGCCGCTTTTGCGCCTTCTTCCCGCTGATTTGCCTATGGCTTTGGCACAGCGTCCAGCGCGGTTTGTAACTTTGAACTACAATGAAAGTATGCTTCCGCCACCACTAGGAGAAAACACATGCGTAAGCGTGGACTTTTGCTTTTTGCTCTGCTTTTACTCTTAATTGTTCCATTGACCGCTTTTGCACAAGCGCAAGCTGATCCCGCTGACGGCGGCGAAATCAGCGTTGGCGATTCGATTGATGGCGAGCTGACCACCGACGAACCTGCTATCGCCTACACAATTGAAGGCGAAGCTGGTCAATCGCTCACCATCCTGCTTACCGCTGAAGCCTTTGACTGCTATCTCACTCTGCTTGATGAAGAGGATAACGAAATTGCCTTCAATGACGACGGCGCGGGCAATCTCGACTCACTCATCAATGTCACGCTTCCTACTGATGGCACCTACACTATCGTCGCGCAAAGCTATTCGTATCGCAACGGCAGCAGCAGCCCCGGCACAGGCGACTTCACCCTCTCGGTAGACGAAGTTCAAGTTAACCAGATCGAATACAGCCAGACGGTTGAAGGTCGGCTGACGAGTTCGGAACTGCAAGTGCGCTATGTATTCACGGGCACAGAAGGCGATGTAATTATCGCGGAACACTATTCTGAGGACTACGACAGCTATTTGACTCTCGAATTCAACGGTTCGGAAATTGCTTACAATGATGACGGCGCGGGCAATCTCGATTCGCGTATCGGACCGTTCACACTGCCTTCGACGGGGTCCTACACGTTAGTTGTGACCAGCCTCAGCCGCGCCGACACGGGTTCGTATGAAGTTCGCTTGGATCGTGTGGAAGTCCAGAGCATCGAAATCGGTGAAGAAACTACCGTCGAATTTACGCCATCCGACAGTGTGCTGTTCTTCATGGTCGAAGCGCAGTTGGGCGACATCATCAGCATCGAAGTAGACAGCGAAATCGACACCAGCCTGTCGATCAGCGATCCTAGTAACTACACCGTGATCTCGGATGAGGACAGCGGTTCGGGGTTCAATCCTGAAATCATCGATTTCTCGTTGAGCCAAGCGGGAACGTACACCGTCGCACTGCGTTCGGTGAATGGCGAAGCGGGCGAAGCCACCATCACCATCAGCCGCGCCGAACTGCCGTCGCTGAACGATGGACCGCAGACGATCTCGTTCAGCAGCAGTGTGTTCAATCGCACGTTGGTGTTTGATGCCGAAGCCGGAACAACCTATCGTTTGACGCTCGATGTGGTGCGCGGTGACTCTGCATCGCCCAGCATCGACATCACGCAGGCGGGGAATTCGCTCGGCTACACCAGCACCAGCCGCGTTGAACGCCTGTCGATTGACATCACCCCGTCGGATGATGGTGAAGTTGTGCTCCGCTTCAGCGAATACAGCTACACCAACATCTCGATTGAAGTGACACTCGAAGAAGTCGGGGAATAACAATGTCCGCCGTGCCTATCCCATTCGGGACGGCACGGCAGGTTAGGCAAATCAAGGCAGAAATCGTCTTGTAGGGGCGGCATACATGCCGCCCGCTTCGTCTCTAGGATAGGTGCGATTCTTGTTTCGCCTTCACCCCACGATGTTTCCCTGTGGGATTGGCTATTCCCCCGCCGCGACCAATGGCTGTGCTTCCGATTCACGCCGCGCGCAGTCATGCGCCGCTGCGGCATCGCGCCGCCACACATACACGCCGATCACCGCCGCACGTGACCGTGCCGTCGCCATAAGATCCGCCGCGAAGTTCACCAGCGCGATCTCACGCGCGTCATTCGCCGTCGAAACTGCACGATTTCCCCGTCGCGCCGCGTTCCAACGTTCGCGCCGCCCGATTTCCGCCTGTGTTTCCAGCAAAGTCCACTCCATCGCCGCCAGCGATCCGCGTAGTTCCATTTCGTGCTGCACGATCCATCCCCCCTGATAAAAGACCGCTCGGTCTGTTTTGCAGCCAAGAAAAACCCTGTGTAACGGATTGACGTGCTGTCACACAGGTCTCAAATTTGCATCAATAAACTGGTTGAGCGTCACCATCGCCGCGTCAAGCGGGCTTTCGTTTTCGACCAATTTGGTCATCATCAGCGCGCCTTCCATCAACGTGACCAACGTGAGCGCGGCGCGCGCGCTGTCGGCATCAGCGCGCACTTCCCCGCGCGCGATTCCCTTCTCAAGCACACGGCGAATCGTGTCCACCAGTTGATTCATCGCTTCACGTGCGCGGGCTTTCAATGCAGGGTGCGCGTCGTCGGCTTCAATCGCCGTATTCAGAAGCGGGCATCCCCCGATGAGCAGTTCGTCGCGCGCAAGTTCGTAGTACATCTGCGCGCACGCGAGAATGCGGGCAATCGCGTTCGGGTTCTGCGCGAAGATTTCGCGCAAGCGTTCAGTCATCACCGACGTGGAGTATTCCAGCGCAGCGAAGGCGAGTTCGTCCTTGGTGGAAAAGTGATTATAAATGCCGCCCTTTTCCAATCCCGTTTCGCGCATGATGTCCGACATCGACGTGCCCGCGTACCCGAATTTGTTGAACACGGGCGCGGCTTTCTTGACGATGCGTTCGCGGGTGAGTTCGCCTTTGCGTACCACTCCCCTTTACTCCTTAAAAAACAGACCGCTCGGTTTGCTTTTTACAGCATACGCCCAATTCCAATTCGTGTCAAGTAGGGCGGGGTCAGTACCCCGCCGCTGCGAAACAAGTTTCGCTCGTGCAAAACCCGCCCTGCCCGCCTCCACCCAACCCCTGTAGGGGCACAATCTATTGCGCCCGCCGCCTCCACCACGTAAGTTCCCCCTCAATCACCCCATCAGGATACCGTCACAATATCCCCAAAGCATCATTCAATACTCACACCGGAAATCCGCGCTTTTCTCGCCAAACCCCTGATCGCGCGCTTGGCAACCATCGACAATGACGGCTATCCCCACGTCGTGCCCATCTGGTACAACGTCGATGGCGATGACATCGTGTTTATCAGCGACCGCGACAACGCCAAAACGCGCAACGCGCTTGCCCGTCCGCAGGGCGCGGTCACTATCGGCGGGGATACCACCGACCGGGAGGGCTATCTGTTTCGCGGACGCATCACCGTCCTCACCGACGAAGGACACGCGCACACCCACCGCATGATTGACCGCTATGAAAACCCGACTCGCGCCGCGCAGCTCAAAGCGGAATGGGCGAACGATGATATTGTCGTCATCCGCCTCACGCCTATCAAAGTCACCCGTGTGCGCTGATCCGCGCCGTCGTTAACCCTTCATTTTCGCCGCCGCTGATGTAGACTTTCCTCTGATATTCACTTCACCCATCCATCGGACGCATCTATGTGTGGTATTGCCGGACTAGTCGATCTTCACGGGCGTGGTCGCGCTGATCTCGCCCGTGTGCGCCGCATGTGCGACACCATCCGTCATCGCGGTCCCGATGGCGACGGCTTTTATGCGCCGGACACGGGAAATGTCGCGCTTGGGATGCGCCGCTTGAGCATCATCGACGTGGCGGGCAGCGATCAACCGCTGTACAACGAAGATCGCTCAATCGCGCTGGTGTTCAACGGGGAAATCTACAACTACAAAGAACTGCGCGCCGACCTGATCGCGCGCGGGCATCGTCCCCACACCGAAGGCGACGGCGAAACGCTCATCCACCTGTATGAAGAATACGGGCTAGACTTATTCCCCCGCTTGCGTGGGATGTACGCCTTCGCGCTGTGGGATGCGCCGCGTAATCGCCTTGTGCTGGCAGTCGATCATATTGGCATGAAGCCGCTGTATATCCGTGAGCGCGATAGCGTGCTGGTGTTCGCCAGCGAAACCAAAGCCCTCTACGATCAAGGCGAACGCGCCGCGATCAACCCCGCTGTGTTAGATACCTATCTCAGCTTCGGCTTCATGATCGGGGACGATACCCTGTTTGATGGTGTGCGCCGTTTGCCGCCCGGTCATGCGCTGGTGGTCGAAAATGGATCGTCCCACTTGCATCCGTACTGGTCATTCCCCGATTTCACTGTTACGGAGCGCACAGCGCACGAATCCCTCACCGCCGCTGACGTGATACCGCGCGCCCGCGATTTGATCAGCGAATCAGTCAAGCTGCATCTCCGCAGCGATGTGCCGTTGGGATTATTCCTCAGCGGCGGCATTGATTCCGCCGCGATGCTGGCGCTCATGAGCCGTGAGGCGGGCAAAACTGGCAGCGGCGTTGTAAACAACGTAGGCGAGAAGGTCAAGACCTTCACCGTCGGCTATGACACCGGATCAACCCACTCGCCCGACAACGAACTGATCCACGCGCGCAAGATCGCCTCGCACTTCGGGGCGGATCACCATGAGCGCGTCATCACCGCCGACGATTGGTGGCGCGGCTTTGAACGCTATGTCTATCACCACGACGAACCGTGCGCCAATCCCAGCGCGGTATCGCTCCTGCTGCTGGCGGAACTCACCGCGCAGCAGGTCAAAGTCGTGCTGACGGGCTTGGGCGGCGATGAATTATTCGGCGGGTATGTCAATCACCGCGCTATCCCCCAGTTGATACAGCGTCAAGCGGCATGGGGATCGCTTGCCAAACCGCTTGCGGGGCTGATCGGCGCGCTTGAGCCGTTTTACCCGGCGATGAAACGCTATCGCGGCATCGGCGCGCTCCCGACCTATCTCCCGCGCTTGCGAAATGTCGCGTTTGAGCGCGATGAAGCGGTGCGCCGTCTGCAATCGTTCGATGGCTTGGTGATGAGCGATACGCTCCGCCGCAAACTGTACAGTCCCGCGCTCATGTCCGCGTGGCGCGACTCACAGCACAAAGAACGCACCTTCGCCACCATCATGGCGCGATCTATCCGCCCCGCTGAAAGCGCCGACCCGTATGACAGCGCGCAAGCCATCGTGATCAACACATGGCTGACCGGAAACGCCCTCCTCCACTGCGACAAAGTCACGATGGCACATTCGCTTGAAGCGCGCGTGCCGTTTTTCGATCCCGCCTTGCTGGAATTTTCCGCGCGCGTGCCATCGAATATCCGAATGCAAAGCAACAAGTACGTGCTGCGCGAAGCCATGCGCCCGATGCTGCCCGATTTCGCGCTAGAGCGCCCGAAGCAGCCGTTCAGCACGCCGATCCTGCATTGGTTCGAGCATGACTTAAGCGCCCGTATTCAGGCGATTTTGCTGGATGACGGCGCATTTATCCGCGAGTGGTTCAAGCGTGAAGCGTTGGAAAATCTGCTGCGCGATCATTTCAGCGGGCGCGCGCCGCAGGTCGAAGTGGTATTCCGCTTGCTCACGCTCGAAATGTGGGGCAAGACATTTGTGTGCTAACAATAGGAGATTAATGTGAGGCGGCGACCCGCCCTTTTATTTCTCATCTACAGCGCAATTTTTCACATCGGCTTGTTAGGCATGCTCGACGTGCTGGTGAATTTTTATTTCGTCAGCTTGGGGCATTCCCCCGAAACCATCGGACTGCTGCAAGCACTCCCGCGCTTGGCAGGATTCATCACCAGCGTGCCGATTGGCTTGCTGGCAAACCGCATCGGCACGCGCCGCCTGTTGATCCTTGCGACAATTGGCGCGGCGCTGGCATTGTGGCTTCAGCTTATCCCCATCCTGCCCATGCTGGCAATCAGCCGATTCTTGTTCGGGTTGTGCTACGGCGCACAGCAGATCGCCACTTCACCGCAGATGGTTAGCTTGGTTGACCCCAAAGAGCGCACCGGATTTTTCGCCGCGCACAACGGGATCAGCATGGGGGCGATGGCGTTCGGCAGTATTGTCGGCGGCTATATGCCCGCGTGGATCGTCAGCCTTTCCAGCGGCATCGTATCGCCCGAATGGACGGCAAGCGTGACGACACCGTTTGCTTACGGCGCGGCAATCTTCGCGGCGGGCGCGTTGGGCATGTTGAGCGCCGTACCGCTGTTCTTGACTCGTGAATCTGCCCCAAGCGATGCCACCGCCCCCGACATCCCAAAGCGCACATGGAACGCCGTTGGCATCCCTTGGGCGCGCATGGTCTTTCTCTCGATTCCTATGCTCACCTTCGGATTCACAGGCGGCTTGACCTTCCCGTTTTTCAACCTGTTCTGGCGCACCCAGTTTGATCTGCCCGATCAAACCGTCGGGCAGATTTTGAGCATCGGCTGGATTGGCATGGCGCTCATTCCGTTGGCGGGATCGACGCTCGAACGCCGCTTCGGGCGCGCGGGATCGCTTGGCATCACGTTGATAATCGCAAGCGCGGCGTTCTTCGGCTTGGGGATGCTCCCCGCGCTGCCGATCAGTGTCGCCATGTTCGCGCTGGCAATCTCGTTCCGCAATACCATGCAGCCTCTATTTCAACCGCTGGTACTGGAGACTCTCCCGCCGGAACTGCATAATGTTATCAGCAGTGTCAACATGGTCTTGTGGAACATCGGCTGGTTTGGTTCAACGGCGATGGGCGGGTTTTTGCTGGCGAATTTCGGCTTTGGCGTGATGATGAATATCGTCACCGTGGGCTTGGTGATCACGGCGGCGCTGGTGGTGATCATTTTCCGCCAGCGCGAACGGGCGCTCAAAGCGGCGCTCGGCAGCGACTAGATTCACAAAAATCAAAGCCCACTCCGCGAATTCGGTTGAGGGGCAGCAGCACTTGCGTAGGGGCGCATCGTGATGCGCCCGCCATCAATGGGCGGCTCGTGAACTGCCCCACAAGAAAATCGAACCGAAATTTTTGAGATAAACCGTGTGTATTTAGAAAGGATACGTAAAAATGGACTTGGGCTTACAGGGAAAAGTCGCGCTGGTGAGCGCGGCAAGCAAAGGGTTGGGATTCGGCGTGGCGCGCGCGCTGGCGATGGAAGGCGCGAAAGTCTCGATGTGCAGCCGCGACGAAGCGCAGATCGCGGCGGCGGCGGCGCGCTTGATGGACGAAACGCACAGCGAAATCATGTATATGGCGTGCGATGTGACCGATCCGGCAGCGATTCAGCGTTGGGTGGATACAACTGTCGCCCAATGGGAAACCATCGACATGCTGCTCATCAACGCGGGCGGTCCGCCGGCGGCGCTCATCCGCGATGTGACCGATGCCCAATGGCAGGCCGCATTTGACCTCACGCTCATGAGCGCGGTCCGCATGATCCGTTCGGCGCTCCCGCACATGAAAAACGGCGGATCCATCCTCACCATCACCTCGTCGTCAATCAAAGAACCAATTGAACGCTTGGGCTTATCAACCGTCATGCGTTCGGGTGTGGCGGGCTTGGTCAAAACGCTGGCGGACGAACTGGCGGACGACGGAATCCGCGTCAACAATTTGATTCCCGGACGCATCGACACGGATCGCGTCGCGCAGTTGGATCAAGCGGCAGCGCAGCGGTCAGGCAAATCGTTCGAGCAAGTGCGCGCCGAAACGATCAGCAAAATTCCGCTGAAACGCTTGGGCACA
>DAOTZD010000010.1:0-28146 GCA_034434595.1 Anaerolineae bacterium | reverse complement strand
CCATAGTGACCGGCAGAGGGGATGAGCGACCCTACACTAATCTTGGGGCTGTGGTTGTGCGCTGTCAGGCAGTCGCGCGAACACAAGCTGGTATGGGTCAACGATCTCCTCTATGCCCCAAGATTAGCAAGTCACAGCTAAATTTGCGGATGTACCACGAGCCCGCAGGCAGATTCCATGTGTTCTGTGCGCCCAGATCAGCCGTCCGAAACACTGTAGACCGTCGAGCCAGTCGGAAGCGGGAACGGACACGCCGCGCTGCTGCCCTCCAAGTCGCTATCGCCCAGTTCATCAATTGTCAGCATGTAGGTATTACCTGTTTGCGCGAAGTGTCACCCCCGAACACTTGTGAACAATTGCATATTATTCACGGTTTTGATTTATGGTATAAGATATGAATTGTCAAATATGACGAGACATAGGCGCATGTGCGCGGCAAGGTTAGAAACGCATGGATACCCGTGTGCAAAAACTCGATAACGAGCCGATCATCATCGTCACCATTGATGCCGATTTCAGTATCCGTGAAGATGGCGAAGCGATGAATGAAGTTGTACTCGCCCTACTGGACGCGCAGCCAACTCCGATTTTTTTGATTATGGACTTGCGCGAGATGAAAATCGATCTTGAAGATATGATCTTCGGGGCAAATCAAGCCGCGCGCCAGCTTCACTTGTTTAAGCACAAAAATGTGCGGGAGCGCATCCTCATCACCGCCAGCCGCGTCATCACCTTAAGCGCACAGGGGATGCAGTCGCCAATCTTTGGCGGCATTGAGATGAAAGTGTTCAAAACACTCGATGAAGCGCTTGCATATGCGCGCGATATGGCGGGGTCTTAAGCCCCGCCATACCTTTTCGAACTCATTCCTAATCGAAAATGTCGAACACGTCATCCAGAAATGAGCGTTTCTTGCGCGGCGGATATTGGTTCGGCGGATAATTCTGGTAGCGCCGATCATCATCGTCGTAGTAATCGTCATCATCGTGGCGCTTGCGCGGATCATAGTATGTTGGGGCGGGCGGGGGCGCGGTTTGCGGCGCGGGATTCACCCCCACCGTTGGGTTTGCGCCATACGTCTGCTGTTCCAACTGTGCCGCACGCTCGATGATCTTGTCCAACTCTCCGCGATCCAGCCACACGCCCCGGCATTTCGGGCAGTAGTCGATCTCGATACCGTGCCGGTCACTCATTACAAGGTCGGTCTGGTCAATCGGGCATTTCATAACAGTAAGCCTCCATTTGGGCGGGGTTGTCACCCCGCAGCTTGCTTAATACGTTAAATCGTCACTGTACGGCGAGAAGATACGCCTTCAAACCCCATTTGGCGCAAACGATTGACACGTTCGCTCGTTTGCGGATGAGTACGGAATAGGTTCATCAGCGCGCCGCCGACAGGCGGGATGATGTAGAGATGCGCTGTTGACGGGTTGGTGCGTTCGATGGGCGTATGTCCGGCGGCTGCCAACTGCATCCGCTGATGCGACCACGCTTCGAGTTTTTCGAGCGCGGCTGCCAGCGGAAGCGGATTACCCATGATCTCTGCCCCACCTTGATCCGCGCCAAATTCACGCGAACGCGAAATTGCCAGTTGGATAATGACGGCTGCAATCGGTGCAAGAAAGATCATGAAAATCCCGCCGACAGCGCCTGCCGCCCCATCATCATCATCATCGCTGCTGCCACCAAATCCACCAAATAACAGCGCCCACATCGCCATATCCGCCAGCATCGTGATCGCGCCGCCGATGGTCGCCGCTACACTTGAAATCAGCGTGTCACGGTGTTTGATATGTGCGAGTTCATGCGCGATTACGCCCATGAGTTCATCACGATTGAGGATGCTCATGATTCCGCTTGTCACCGCCACCGCCGCATGTTGGGGATCGCGTCCGGTAGCAAAGGCGTTGGGCATCTCGCTGTCGATAACGTACACGCGCGGCTTGGGCATGTTGGCGCGCTGCACCAGCGTATCGACCATAGCATGTAGGTCGGGCGCTTCGATTGGGGTGACTTCTTTAGCGCGGCTCATTGCCAGCGCGATTTTGTCGCTAAACCACCACGCGCCCATGTTCAACGCGATGGCGAAGACGAACGCGATGATCATGCCGCCTGTGCCGCCCAACGCGGAACCAATCAGCATGAGCAGCCCTGTCAGTGCGCCCAGCAAAAGGGTTGTTTTCAACGTGTTCGAGAACTGCATGATGATTGTAGATACCTCTTGGATACGCTTACGATTACGGTAGATTGATCTCCCATCCCCACCCCTGCTTCCCCACTGTTCACATTCACAGCAGGGAAGCAAGTCAGGGGGATATAGGGAGGATAACTTCGTTTACAATCTCACTTGAGATAAGCCTTACGCCTTCAGCACCCCACGGCGGATGAACACCTTCTCGATTTCCACGCCGATGAACACCACCGTGCTTAAGACCAAGCACAACACAAGCTGCTCCACCGTGAGCGGGTTGGTATTGAACACGTCATTGAAGAAAGGCGTGTAAATCGCCACGAGCTGAAGCACAATCGTTACCACCACTGCGCCAAGCAGGAGTTTGTTCCCCAAGAATGGGAGGCTGAACAGCGATTCGCGGTGTGACCGCAAGCCGAGCGCGTGTCCCATTTGCGCGATGGTCAAGAACATGAACACCATCGTATTCCACGCAGGAGCGCCGTTAGCAGCGAGAATGTTGTTCGACCACGCCCAGTAGCCAAGCGCTAAGCCCGTCCCGCCGAGCAGGAAGCCGACGATCAAGATATGCCGCCCCAAGCCGCGCCCGAAGATACTCTCATTGGGCGCATACGGCTGGCGCTGCATCGCGCCTTTTTCAGCATTCTCGACACCCAGTGCCAGCGCGGGAATACCGTCTGTGATCAGGTTCATCCACAAGATTTGCAGCGTTGTCAGGGGGATTGACATCCCGGTGATCAACTGTGTCATAAGCAGCACGAACAGTTCACCTGTATTGCTCGCCAGCAGATATTTGACGAAGCGGCGCACGTTGTCATAGATGGTGCGTCCTTCTTCAACCGCGCTCACGATGGTGGCGAAATTGTCGTCCAAAATCACCATATCGGACGCTTCTTTGCTTACCGCTGTCCCGGTGATACCCATCGCCACGCCAATATCGCTGCGCTTAAGCGCGGGCGCATCGTTCACACCGTCGCCTGTCATGGCGGCGATGTGCCCCTTCTTTTGGAGCGCCTGCACGATGTTGAGCTTATGTTCAGGAGATACGCGGGCATAGACCGACACATTCTCGACTTGCGCTTCCAGTTCTTCCGCGCTTAGGTGGCTGAGATCATGTCCGGTTAGCACACGATCCCCTTCTTTGGCGATGCCGAGTTCACGCGCAATCGCGAACGCGGTCAGCGGATGATCGCCCGTGATCATCACCGGACGGATGCCCGCCGTCTTGGCGACAGCGACAGCATCCCGCACTTCCTTGCGCGGCGGGTCGATGATGCCAACCATCCCCACGAAGATCAGGTCGCTTTCGATGGCTTTTTCATCCAAGTCTTGCGGGTCAAAACTGCGATCCTCCAGCGGTTTGAACGCCAGCCCAAGCACGCGCAGCCCGTTCTGCGCGAGATTGTTATTCGCCCGTTCGATACGGTCACGCAGTTCGGCAGTCATCGGCATAATTTCACCGTTCATCCACACGCGGCTGCTCACGTCGAGCAACCCATCGACTGCGCCTTTGGTGAACACAACCGCGCCGCCTGTGGGGATATTCAGAAGGTCAATGACGGTGCGTTCTTCCATGTTGAGCGTGTGCGCCATGTCTATCGTGTGGATGGTGGACATGCGCTTGCGGTCACTGTCGAAGGGTAGTTCCGCCGCGCGAACCATCGCCCGATCCATGTCCGTCTTGATCAAGCCGAAGCGTGCTGCCGCGACAACCAACGCCCCCTCAGTGGGATCACCTACGTAGCGCAGTTCGCCACTGCTGTCACGTTCAAGGATCGCGTCGTTCGCCAACATACTCCCAGTCAGCAGCAGGGCTTGCGCCGAAGCGGGATGCGCTCTGCCCGTACCGTTCATGTTGATGAGATGCTTGATTCCGTCGTTCGCTACGTTTTCCATAGCCGAATTGCAATCCGCGACATCGACTACAGTGACGTGCATCCGGTTTTCGGTGAGCGTGCCGGTCTTGTCGGACGCAATCACGGTGACACTGCCGAGCGTTTCAACGGCGGGCAGCTTGCGGATCAACGCTTTGCGGCGCAGCATTCGCTGTGCGCCAAGCGCCAGCGCAATCGTCACGACAGCAGGCAAACCTTCCGGCACAACAGCGACGGCGATAGCGACGGCATTCAGCAGCACCGATTCGCTGTCGGGAATGTTGGGGTCGGGGAAAATCGGCTGCCCTGTGACCAACCCGACGACGAACGCAATCCCCATGACGACAAGCGCGGCGTACAGCAGCACCTTGCCGAGTTCGTCCATACGGCGTTGAAGCGGTGTTTTCTCGCTGTCAACGCTCTGAATCAGTTCTGCGATGCGTCCGAGTTGGGTTTTCATGCCCGTTTCGACCACGACAGCGACACCGCGCCCATAGGTAATTGATGTACCCATGAACAGCATGTTGGCGCGGTCACCAAGCGGAGCATTCGCGTCTTGCAGCACCCCCGGCGCTTTATCGACAGCCTGTGATTCGCCGGTGAGTGACGCTTCTTGCGCGCGCAAATTGGCGCTTTCGATCAACCGCGAGTCCGCCGGAATCACGCTTCCCGCTTCGAGCAGGATAATGTCGCCGGGGACGAGTTCGCGCGCTTGAATATCAGCGACTTTGCCTTCGCGGCGCACACGCACCAGCGGCGCAGCCATCTTCTTGAGCGCAGCCATTGCTTGTTCGGCGCGATATTCTTGCACAACGCCCAACACCGCGTTCAGCACCACAATCGCGCTGATGGCAATGAAACTGTCCACTTTACCCAACAGCGCGGAAATGATCGCCGCGCCGATGAGCAGCAGCACCAGCGGGTTGGTCAACTGCTCCCACAGGATCGCCCATGGGCTGGTCAACCCTTTTTCGACGAGTTCATTCGCGCCATACTGGGCTTGGCGTTCTTGCACCTGTTTTTCACTCAGCCCCGAATCTAAGCCGCTGGAAAGTTTTTCCAGCACTTGATCGCGCGTGAGGGTGTGCCATACAGGTGAGTTTGCCGTTTCAACGGCAGAAGCCGCTTGTTGAGCGACAGGAGAGGTTATTTCCGGTTGTTTCTCGGTGGTTTTTAGCACTTCTCAAATTCCTTGTTGATACATGAATACGGCTAGGAATAACTGCGAGCTATCCCTGACAGGACAGGCAATTAAAAAGCCGACACGGGCGCAACTCTTGTGAATTGCAGCAGGGTCGGCTAGTGTGAGTTCGCCTGCATTCGGGCATGAACACCCTGCCTGCGAATTTCCTACTAGACTGCCGTAGTGAGGGTAGGTTTGGGCATCACTCCCATTCCCGTGAATTAACATACAACAAGAAGAAAATAAACATCCCCCTCTTTTTTAGGGGTTATCATTAATCTTATGAAACGCTCACATTTTACAAAGAAACAGCGTCATTCCACTGCTTGATCCAGCGTCAGCACGATCACCCGTTCGCCCGTTCGCGTACTTAAGTCGGTGTGTAAGCTAATGACGGTGCGCCCAAAAATCTCGCGCACCGCATCTTCAATCATCGAACGAGTGGATTCAAAAAGGCGGCGGCGTGTCTCTTTGACAAGATCGCGCCCGCTTTCGGTTTCTGACAGTTTGACTTCCGCCAACGTCAGCACACCGCGCAAGCGAACCAGTACGATGTCATCCAGCACATAAGTACGCGCGTCCATCGGTCCGCGCCCTAAATACTCTTTTTCCAGCTTGATAATCGCCCGTGTGAATGCGGCTTCGAGTTCGCCGCGCGATAGTTTTTGCATAGGTGCGCTCCGGCGTACTGCTCAAGCAGTGGGCTGAATGAATTCGATGCGGTTGCCAAACGGATCGCGGATTTCAAACCGTTCGTGACCGGGGATCGGCACGCTGTCCCCGATGGCGATTCCCGCCGCCGTGATCTTCGCCGTCCATGCGCGAATATCATCGACTTGATAGGCGAGATGCGCTTTCGTTAGTGACCTATCCACGCCATCTTCTGTGCCGATATGCACTTGTTGATCGCCCACCTGCACCCAGAAGCCGCCCCGTCCCTTCAAACCGTCCGGCTTTTCGATTTCTTGCAAGCCTAACAAATCGCAGTAGAAGCGGCGGGCAGCAGCTTCTTCGCCTCTAGGAATCGTGATCTGCGCGTGGTGCAGCCGTTGAATGGTCATGTCGCCGCCGCTTCCGGCTTGGGCAGTCGCCACTTGATGTACGATCCCACTATGCCTGTGCGCTCCATGCCGAGCTTTTCCAGCACACGAATCGAGCCAAGGTTGTTCGTCAAACACTCGGCGGTGACAACGCGCACACCCGGCTGCGTAAACGCCCAATCGATGAGCGCGCGTGCGGCTTCAAACGTGTAGCCCTGCCGTCGATAATGCGCGTCGATGCCATAGCCAATCTCGATCATGCCATTGTCGTCTGGCAAGCCCTTAAAGCCTGCCGTGCCGATCATCGTTTTGTCAGCACGCTCGATAATCAGCCACAAACCGTAGCCGATCATGTTGGGATTCGCGGTGATCAAGTATGCATAGTAGGTCATGAGCGCCGAGCCTTCTTCTTCAAACCAAGGCTGCGCCACTTTCACGCCGATGATGCTTTCCAACTGGCGAATGCCGCCTTTTGCCGCTTGTGCCGCCTGTTCGCTGCCAGCAACCAAGTCAAGTCTGTCGGTTTGTAGTCGAAGCATCACAGACCTACCTCTCTACCTAAAATAGTATTTGAAGCCCAGATTTTAACGAAACTGACGCGAGTTTGGCACTTACTAATCCTAGTTCGCGCGCCACTTCGCCAGCAGTTCGGCTTCCCGTTGGGCGCTCAACCCCGCCTTCCACACATGATCCGCCGGACGCGAACGACTCCATGCCAGCGTTTCCGCAACCACTTGATCGATTGACAAGCTGGTCAATCCGCGCTCAATCGCCCGCTGATTACTCACGCCAAGTACACCGTCATGCGGTGCGGGAACCCAAAATGGCAGTTCCGCGCCCGTGACGTTGTGCGTCTGCAAAAATTCGTCGCTCACCCATGTGAACTGCGCGTCCGATCCGGTTGCGCGCTTGGTCGATTCCATCCATTCGCCCCAGTGGATCGGCGTAGTCGGGTTGACAGCGTTATACACGCCCATCACGCGGTCTTCGATCAATCTAAGCATGAACGCGCCTAAATCTGCCGCGTGGATGAACTGCACACGCCGCGATGCCACACCCGGGACAAGCACATCGCCGCCCTTGGCGATGCGGTCTACCCAGTACGTGAAGCGGTCTGTCGGATCATACGATCCCACTACCAAGCCGGGGCGAATATGCACAACCCGACCCGGCATGATCACGTCAGCGGCACGTTCGCACAGCACCTTGAGTCCGCCATAGGTCTCGCCTGTGACTTCTTCTGTCGTCGCATCATCGAGCGTTTTCAGCGGCGCATCTTCATCCGCGCCCTCTTGTACCGGATCAGCATACACGCTGATGGTCGAGATGAACGCGAACTGATTCACCGCATCTCTCAACGTTTCGGCAAGCATGGTCACATGGCGCGGAATGTATCCGCACGTATCCAGCACCGCGTCCCATGTTCGTCCGCGCAGTTGATCTAGGTCGCCCTGCTTGTCGCGGTCACCCTGAATAGTTTCCACATCGGGGTATAAATCGGCGTTGGTCTTGCCGCGATTAAACAGCGTGATCGCATGTCCGCGCGCCCGCGCGAGATCGACAAAATGCCGTCCGATAAAGCGCGTGCCGCCAATCACGAGAATATTCATAGCGTTATTCCTTCCGTAAACGTAAGGTGCGGATTTTTGAACGGAATGAGCGCAAGGATCACGGCATGGACGTAAAACGCTGTCCGGTCAATTACGTCATGCGTCAGAATGCCGACTGATCCGTTTTGCTGTTTGCTGTTGCTTCGCCCGAACACAATGTCATCGGCATCGCCCAACTCCATCCCTTGATGGATCAATCGTGCCGTTTCATCGGGCAGAAAAAATGAGCCGGTTCGCGCTTTTCCGACACTAGACTTATCCATGACCACAATCCACGCGAACGCCTCAAGCTGATCGCCGTGTGTGTCCACCCCGCCCTCAATGCCGATCCAGTAGTCCGCGTCGGGGATTTCCGTGCGGGCATTTTCGGCGCGATTGTGCGCCCCACGTAACGTTTCGGCGCTCGTCATCGGTTGATCACTCACGCCCGACGGCACGCTGATTCCTTCGGCGTTGAAATGTTCAGCAGCGAACACATGCTTAAAGCCCGTCAGCGCGGCATTGATCTTGACCGGATTGGTAGACGCGACAATGATACGTTTCAAGACTCACTCCACGTAAAGATAAAAATGTTTCGCCGTTTTGTAGGGGCGCGATATATCGCGCCCGCCGAGAACGGGCGGCATGTATGCCGCCCCTACATTCGCTTTCTCTGCGTTCTTTGCGAAACTCGTTTCGCCCTTCTCTGCGGTGAATCAATGTCTTTCTCTTATCCCGCTATCGTCAGCAGCTTGATGATCGCAAATACGCCGAACACGGCATGAACGGCTATCGCCGCCCGCGTCGATCCCGTGTAGGCGCGGAAACCCGCGATCACGATGCCATGCAGCAGCGGCAGCACGAACGCGAACCACACGCCCGCCAGCGACGATAATCCGCTGGTGTTGGTTGCGTACATCGCCATGTGAAAGCCCGCGTAAACGATCCCGTTCATCAGCAAGCCGCCCCACGCGCCAAGCGCCGTCCGCAGCGATGGGAACAGCACGCCGCGAAACACCAGTTCTTCACCGATGGGCTGCGCGAACACCAGCAGCGCCACGGCGAAAATCCAGTCAAGCACGTTGAGCTGCGCGCTGCCCGCCACGATGAACAATTCCTGTGTGGGGAGAAACTGCCCCGTGACCCCCAGTGTGAGCAGGTCAATTGCCAGCACAAAGCCAAGCGCGATGAACAGGATCAACGGCAGGGGGGATGAGGCGGGCTGCAAGCGAAGCGCCGTGCGCGCTTCCGGTGAGCGATGACGGGTGGCGACCCAATTCGCCATGACGACCCCGCCGACTGTCCAGCCGAGCAGCAGCGCGAACGAACTGCTCTCGAAGAAAATGAGCGCGATGATTGACCCGCCAAAGACGCTGACAACAGCGAACAGAAGCGTGACGAAGGCTGATCCCAGCGACCAAGGCGGCGCGGGTTCAGGCGTGGAGAGGCGGGCGATAAGTGAGCGTTTAGGCGAAGCAGTTGTCATGGTGATTGAGCCGTGTACATATTAACGATACGTCGTGCGCTATTGTAGTCGCAACCGGAACAAATGTCGTGGGATGGTTGATGTCCATCCATGTCCGTTTTATTGAATTGGCGATGTTGATTTGAGCGACAATATGTTGATTCGATATGAGGATTTTCGGAGATGAATCAACATATTGTCGCGTGAAGTTGATTCACGATGGATTACTCCCATTTGTCGTAGCGCACCACGTCGGTGATCGGCTTGCGACCCCCCAGTTTGGCGGGTTTCCAATCTGGCGCTGGATACCCGAACGAGATCGCGAAATCGACGGTCTTATCCGCAGGAATATTCAAAATCGCCCGCGCATCGTCGGAACGGTGAATCGCCGCGATGCACGATCCTACGCCGAGTTCCCACGCGGCAAGCTGCATATACGCCGCCACTTGACCGAGATCGAACATATTCCAGCGCGCCGCTTCCCCGATCAACATCACGGCGAACGTCGCGCGCGAAAGATGCCGGGCATAATCGCCCGTTTCCCCCAACGCCATGAGCGCCCCTTTGTCGCGCACAACCAGAAAGTGCCACAACTGCGTATTCTTGCTGCTCTGCGAACGCCGCCCCGCATCCAAAATTTGCAGAATCACCTCATCCGGCACAGGTTGATCACTGAAGTGGCGCACGGCGCGCTTGCTTTTAATGGCTTCGTTCACGTTCATGGGAATATTCCTTTGTTGCCAGCACTCGTAGGCAAAGCGTAGCGGATCAGCGCGGGTGGGGCAAGACAGCGATAAAGGCGAACGGGGTTATGATGTATTGTATTATTTCCTAAACGATGGGACGGGGTGAGATGAAAATCGGCATCATCGGAGGTGGGGGCGCAGGATTAGCCGCCGCATGGCTGCTGCAAGAAAACCACGAAGTCACACTTTTTGAAAAACTCGACTTTTTGGGCGGTCACGCCGACACCGTTGAAATTGAGCAGGACGGCGAAACCTGCTTGATCGAAGCCGGATTCGAGTTTTTCTATGAACGACTGTTCCCGCGCTTCAACCGTCTGCTCTCGCTCATCGGCGCGCCCATCCACACCTATTCGCTTTCCGCCACGCTCTACAGCGCCGATCAACACCGCGTGACCTTGTTCCCGCCTTACGCCCGCGAACGCATCATCTGGTCAGCGTACAATCCCCGCGCATTGGTCGATCTCGCGCTCATTCAATATGTGATCTGGCGTTCGCTCCCGTTAATCGACAAAGCCGATCCGTTTATCACGCTCGAAAATTACCTGAACAGCCTCAACCTGCCAGAACGCTTTCTCAACCATTGTTTGTACCCGTTTTTACTCGCGGAATGGTGCGTCGAACTCGATGAATTTAAGACGTTTTCCGCGTACAACGCGCTCAAATATATGGTGACCAGCCGCCCCAAGTCACTGTTGGGGACGATCACGGGCTACGAAGTGGTCGGCGGGATGCGCGCCTATATCGCCGCGCTTGCGAACGCCCTCACTCGAACGCGCATCCAGCTTAAAGCGGACATCACCTCGATTACGCACGCAGACAATCGCTATACGCTGCACGATACGAACAGCGGCGACCACGACTTTGACCATATGATCATCGCCACCAACGCCAACAAAGCGAGTAGGCTGCTGCAATCACTTCGCGGGGAAGAAAAACGCCGCGCTGAACTTGACCGCATTGAATACTTCACGACGACGATTGCCGTTCACGAAGATCGGCGGTTGATGCCTGCGAACGTCGATCACTGGTCAGTCGTCAACACGCGATGGCAGGGGATACATAGTTCCAATACCGTGTGGAAAAAGTGGAAAAGCAAAAAGCCAATCTTCCGCAGTTGGGTCACATTCGATTCCGAACTGCCCGCGAATTTACATCTGGTTCGCACCTACCAGCATCCCAAAGTCAACTTGAATTACTTCCGCGCGCAGCGCAGCTTGATCGCGCAGCAAGGCGAAAATAACCTGTGGCTTGCCGGGTTGTACATGCACGATATTGACTGCCACGAAAGCGCCCTAACGTCGGCAATCAACATCGCAGGGGCGCTCGATCCGCAGTCGCGCAATTTGGCGCGGCTGATGACTGCGCCGTCTGCTTAGGGATCACGTCACATGCTGCGATTCTTGCTCCGAATGACGTTCTTCACCGCCCTCATCACCTTGATCACCGTGTTCAGCGCACGCATGATCGGCGTGGAGACGGGTCAACCCGTGTTGATGTGGGAACATGAGATCAGCGACTCGATTGCCATGATGCTGTGGGATGGGCGCAATATCTTTCGCTTTCCCAGCGAAACGATGCGCGGGCTGCGCTGGAGTCCAGACGGACGTTGGGCATGGATCGCCAACCGTGATAGACAAAATCGCGTGGTTGTGTGGGATCACTCGCGGATACACATTGTCAGCGTACCGGATGTGCTGAACCGCAATCTTGTCTGGTCGCGCGATGGTCGGTTGGCGTGGCAGGGACAAATCAACGGCATGTCCGCGATCTACGTGTGGGATGGAGCGCGAACGATCACCGTGAGTGATCCAACAATCCACGCTTCACAACCCGCGTGGTCAATGGATGGTCGAATGGCGTGGGTGCAAACCGAAACCAGCGCACTGAATGGTGAAATTGTCGTGTGGGATGGGGGGAACATCACCAACATCACCGAAAGCGAAAGTGATGAAACCGTTCCCCAATGGTCACCGGATGGGCAGCTTGCTTGGTCAGCCATCAGCGGCGCGCAGCGTGTGAACGTCATTCGCTGGAACGGCACAGAAGCAGTAGAGATGCGTTCAGGCACAGCCCGCTACGCCCACTCACCTACTTGGTCGATGACGAATCATCTGGCGTGGTATGGCTACACCGAGACCGGAAAATCGCAAATTTATGTGTGGGACGGTGTACGAACCCTCGAAATAGGGAGTGACAACTTGTCGAACGTTGATCCCCAGTGGTCGCCGCACGGGTGGCTTGCATGGTCAACCACCATGATGAGCCAGTATGATTATTCCGCGATCATCGTGTGGGATGGCGCAGCCGAGCGATTCATTTATGAGGTCACACAGGGTTTTTTGTATAATGTCGCGTGGTCGCCCTAGTTAGAGAGTTTCCTCATGCTGCGTCCGATTCTCCGCCTCATGCTTCTCGCCGCCCTCATTACCCTAGTCTCTGCTCTCAGCGCGCGCATGATCGGCGCGGGAAGCGAACGATCCACGCTCCAATGGGATTACGAAACGCTCACAGGCACGATCACCACCGTCATCGTGGACGGGTCATATCGCCATGAAGTGCTGTCGAAATCGCTGCATTTCACAAGCGATGGCGGTTTCGGCTGGGTGGAAGAAAACGGAATGCTTCGCCGTTGGAATGGCGCATCTCTTGAACGCATCCCTTTAAGCGACTCCCCGATGACTGACCTCACATGGGCAGCCAACGGGCACTTGGCATGGATCACTCGATCCGCGCCGCACGCCGCGCCAGATTTGTATGTTTGGGACGGACAGCGAACGTTTCTGTTGGGCAGCAGCGATCACGAACTTAGTTCGCTAGTGTGGTCGAACGATGGTCGCCTAGCATGGGCATCGATCCATGACAGTGACGCGCGGGCGAACCTCTACGTGTGGGATGGAAACGCACCCATCCTCATCGACACGCCTATCAATCCGGTGAATTCGCTCACATGGGCGGCGGATGGTCGGCTGGCATGGACAGCGATAGGCGTGGGTGAAGCATCCGACATTTTTGTGTGGGATGGCGAAAGCGTCCGCAATATCAGCCAAAGCGTCGATTCGGATGTGCTGCCTGTGTGGTCACACGATGGGCGGATGATCTGGCAAACCTACTCTCATGCGACATGGTTCTCGATGTCGTTGTGGGATGGCGCGGTGGTACATAACAACTTCGGCGGTCATGTGTTTGTGGGCAGCGAACCCACATGGTCAGCGAATGGATGGCTGGCATACGCGGCGGTGCTTCCCGAATTCGGCGGCACAAAAATCATCGTATGGGATGGCGAAAGCGTCCGCAACCTCACGCCATCGACATTTCGCAATATGTCGCCGCGCTGGTCGCCGGATGGTCGGTTGGCGTGGGTCGAAGATGACCACATCAGCATTTGGGATGGCGCGAATATCGTCACCGTGCCTTTCGCAGTCGAACCATACCGTTACACGCCGATCCCCCGTTTCTTCTGGTCACCGCCACAGACGATGTAATCCTGATGCTGCGCCTGACCGTTCGTTTAGCCGTGTTCCCCTTCATCGCCATGGTGATCGCCGCAGCCAGCGCGCGCGGTTTCGGCGCGGAATTTGGGCGATCCGTCCTCATTTGGGAGCATCAATACTTACCGAGCATCCCCGCCACGATTTTATGGGATGCAGGGCGCATGTTCCGCTTCCGCGATTCGCTTCGTATCCGCGATTTTCGCTGGAGCGCCACTGGTCAATGGGCGTGGATTTCCGTCGGCATAGGCAATCGCGGGATTCGCGTGCAGGTGTGGCAGGATGGGCGGACGATCACCGTGAGCGAACCAAACTCATTCAATATGGATTTGCATTGGCTGGATGCCCGGTTGGTATGGCGATCATGGCTGGCGGGGCATTCGGGGCGCGTGTATACGTGGGATGGCACAACGACGAAACTTGACGACACCCTCACGAGTGAGCAAGTCTCGCGGATTGCGCCGCGCATCACCGCTGACGATGGGCGCACCGTGTCCGTCGAGCGCGTCACCGTCGATCTCATGGTGATTCGTGTCTCTGACGGCGATTCGATTGCGACCATCTACGGCGATTACGGCTTAATCCGCAATATCGGCTGGACACGGTGAAAGTCACCTTCACCGTAGGGGCTTAGCGTGGCAAACCCATTGTGCGGCGATTGTGAAAAGGGTTTCATCATGCTTTTAAACTAGGCATGATATGCTTTGCCCCTACGACAAAAACCTTTATAAGTGGGCAAGCAGACGATTTCGACGCGCGGCTGCGTGTCCACTACGGTCAAGGCTTCGGGATGGCTAATGTAAATACGCTCGACTGCTCTCTACCGATCTTGATTGTCAACGCTCATCAGTGATGGTTTAACTTCCAGCAGGGAGCGCCTGTACATATTCGATTAGGGCGCGAATTTGCGCTTCGGTCATAACGGCGAAATCGCCAAACACTGGATGCACGAATTCGCCCGTGTTCGGGAAACTGAACGGCGCGGTCAAGAAATCGTAGAGGGCTTGATCGCTGCCACTTTGCACCATTTCGCTTTCGCTCAGCAGTCCTGCTTGATTGCCTGACTCCGCGCCCGCTGCCGTGTGACATCCCGCGCACCACAGCGCGAACAACTGCTGGTCACTAACGGGTACGTATACGCTGCCATGCGCGCCAAGCTCACCCGTGCGTTCAGTGGGTGCAGTAGTTGGGTCGCTGGACGTTGGCGCGGGGGCAGCTTCCGTTGAAGCACCCTGAGTTGGGGTAGCAGTTGGTTCTACGGTTGGCGTAGGCTCGGTGGTTTCAGCTTGCGCGACTGCCGGAACTTGCGCTGAAGCGCCTGCTTGCGCCGCGCCACTTTGATATGGCACGGGGATATGACCTGCCGCTGCCTGCTGCGTGCGAATATAGGCAATCACTTGTGTAAGTTGTTCGTCGGTGAGCATACCGTTGCCACGCGCGGGCATGGCGATGCCTGTTGTATTGCCGGGATCCCAAGGCATACGTCCGACAATGACAAACGCCAGCAGTTCTTCATCGGTTAACCCTAATGCGAATTCACTGTCGATGAGACTCTTGCCCAAACCAGTGACACCGTGTAAATCCATGCCATGACATGCACTGCACACAGCAGTATAGTTCTGCTGCCCAGCGGCAATATCCGCTTCGCTGTAGACAGGCATGGCAGCCGCGACGGTTTGCGGTTCGGCGGCTTGTGTCGGCACTTCAACGACTGTTTCAGTGACTTCTGCGGTGACTTCGGCAGTCGCTTCAGCTTGCACGACTGGTGTTCCTTCATTTACTACACGCTCTGACGAAAACCCACCAAGCAGTAGAACCAAGATCAGCGCGAAAGCGCCGATTAATACCAGTGAAGTAAGCAGCGGGGCACCGCCCACTTGCAAAGTAGACTCTTGTGACTCATGGCTGTGCATGGATTGAACTGCTCCCTAAAAATTCGGCTTTTGGAGAAAAAGCTGGCGATGACCTATCGTCATACCATTATCAAATTACCCCCATGACATCCCTAGTGAAATATGTCACATGAAAAACATGCCCTTCGTTTCTTTATTCGGTCATGCGCTCGCTGTTATTCTAACGGTGTCACTTTGCAAGGGGTAAAAATCGACAGCGCACTGCGATCTAATGGCGATTGTCAGTAATACCGCTAAACGAATGCATCGCAAGCGTCGTCGTAGCTTGCCAATTCGTGAACTCACTATACTTTAGGTACGTTATGTAGGGGGAGCTTTCCAAGATGGAACGTCGCAACTTTCTGAAAATGATGGGTGTTGGCGCAGGCGCAGTTGGCGCTGGCTTGATCGCGCGCCCGGCTGCCGCACACAACACAGGCAGTGCTGTCCCCAATGGGCTTTTCCGGCAGGGGCAGACAGAAGACTGGCAGTTGATGAACCAGCACCATCAGGAAGGTGTGGATATTTTCCTTGCCAATATTGGGCAAGACCCGAACTTTTGGCGTATACCGCTTGAACCGGAGATGGACGGAAATGTAAAAGTGTTCCGCCTGACCTGTGAAGAAATCGAATGGGATACGGGCGGCGGCATGACCTTCCCCGCGATGGCGTACAACGGTATGGTGCCGGGTCCCGAAATTCGCGTGACGGAAGGCGACGAAGTCCGTTTTGTCGTCACCAACAACATGACGCAGCCGCACAACATTCACTTTCATGGGCTGCGCGTCCCCAATAATGTAGACGGTGTGCCATTTGTCACGCAGCCGCCGATTAATCCGGGTGAAACACAGGAATATCAATTCGTCGTCCGCAACCCCGGCACGCATATGTATCACAGCCATTTCAATTCGGCGGAACAGAACACGCGCGGTATGCTTGGCGCATTAATCGTCGATCCGCTGGATGCGTCACGCGAACCACAAGTGGCGAAGGATTACACATTCATCCTCAACGACTCGGCACTTGGCTATACATTCAACGGGAAGGGTTTCCCATACACACAGCCGATGGTGGCAAAACTTGGCGAGCGTATTCGTGTTCGCTACATGAATGAAGGCTTGATGATCCACCCGATGCATTTGCACGGTATTCCGCAGCAGGTTATCGCTACCGATGGCTTCTATCTGCCTGTGCCGTACATGTGCGATACCCTCAATATAGCGCCGGGGCAGCGTTATGATGTGATCATTAACTGTGATGAGCCGGGTGTGTGGGCGTATCACTGCCATATTCTTACGCACGCTGAAGGACGCGACGGTATGTTCGGCATGGTGACAGTGCTGATCGTCGAAGAATAAAGCTGGCTACATCTCTCGATAGGGTGGCAACAAAAAGGGGACGGATCGTGTGATCCGCCCCCTTTTTTATTTAGGACATATTTCAAAATTCACGTCTGTGCGCTGCGGGCGGCATGTGCGAAACGAGTTTCGCCGCCGCCCCTACATCCGCGAATTTTGAAATGGGGTCACATCTACATGCCCGATGTGTCGGTGGGCTGCACGAGCAGCGATGGGTTGTCGGGCGTGCCAATTGCGGCGACGAAGTAGTTGATGCCTGCGACGAGTTCCGCACCATCGAGCGTGAGGATAGGCGCACCGGCCGCGTTGACCGCGAGGTTATATGTGCCTGCGGGAACAGTAACGGTGAACGCCCCGTCGTTGCCATCGGCTGTGCCGGGGTACGCCAAACCGCCGACGAGCAGTGAACCACTCGCCAGCACGTTGACCGCTGGAGCGCCTTCAATGGCGTGGAAGAGGGTAACACGCGCCGAATTGGCGGGGATATCGCTGTAGTCTTCAGCAATCGCCTGCGCGGTGAGCGTGCCGTTTGCCGCCGAACCAATCGCCGCGATGGTGGTGTAGCTGCCGGGCGCGAACGAGAGCGAGACAGGACCAATCACCGCATCTTCCGTGCCAGCGGGCGCAACCGCAACCAGCAGGGCAGGGTTCGGAGCAATTTCGACCCAATCGGTGATGGAACCGTATTCAAGTCCTTGAATGCCGCTGAGTTCGGTGTTGATGAACACGTCCACCGCGGGAGCATCCGGCGACAGATGCGCGACGCGAACCATTGCAGGCGGGAATACACCCGGCGGGAGGATCACGCTGTCGAGAACCTGCACGACACCATTACCGGCAACATTGTCAACATCGCTGATGACCGCGCCATTCGCAGTGAGGAAACCGCGCGCGTTTTCAAAGAAGCTGACAGGCGCACCATTGACCGAATCGGCAGTGAGACCACGAATCAGGTCGCGGAAGAAATAGCGTTCCGGCAGGACGTGATAGGTGAGAACTGCGGTCAGGGCTTCAGGGTTTGCCAATAGGTCTTCCGCTGACAGACCAAGGAACTCAAGCGCCGCCGCGAAAGCGTCGTTGGTTGGCGCAAGCACAGTGAAGTTGCCTTCGCCGGCGAGGGTTTCGGTCAAACCAGCCGCATCAACCGCTGCCAACAGGGTGGTGAAACGTCCCTGAGCGTCATCGGTGAGGACCTGAGCAATCGACGGGCGCGATGGAGCTTCAGCCGCCGGAGCTTCAGTCGGTTCTGGGGTGGGTTCCGGCGCGGGGGCGAGAGTCGCCGCAATCGACGGGGGAACGAGTACACCATCTTCGAGAACGTGGACGATACCGTTGCTGGCAACGTTGTCAACGTCGAGGATGGTCACGCCGTTGACGGTGAATGCACCAGCTTCAAGGTTGAAATCGACTTCTTCACCTTGAACAGTTGCAATGCTGGGACCCGCCGTCAAACTGCGGAAGAAATAGCGATCCGGCAGGACGTGATAGGTAAGAATGGCGGTGAGCAGATCGGGATTGCCGACCACATCTTCAACCGTCAAACCGAGCGTTTCTAGTGCCGCGGCGAAAGCATCATCCGTCGGAGCAAGTACCGTGAACGGTCCTTCGCCGCTGAGGGTTTCGCCCAAGCCCGCTGCTTCGACAGCCGCCAAAAGCGTACCGAAACGACCATCGTTCGTCAGCCATTCGGGAATGCTGGGGCGATCCTGCGCGAAAGCAGGGAAGATCGCGCCGAGGATCAACGCGAATACCACTAAAAGAACCGCAGTTTTGCGCATCTTAAAGGAGCCTCCTAGAGAGTGGCAGTAGCAGTAAAAAATCCAATCTGCTTTTCAGCGGAATCCATTTTGCTGTTCAGCATAGGATTATCTCCACTGACATATAAGTTTTACCTCTCAACAAGCAGTTAAGCTAGTATTAAAATCTGATGAGTCACACAAAAAAATTGCACAAAAATTGTAATCAAGCCTACTATCGTGAAACATTGGGATGATTTTGCTGAAGAATCGCTAGTGCGCCGCGAAAAATTCTAGTCAATTAGTCCACTTCAAAGGTTAGACACTTACTCTGGTTTGTTCGCCAGCGCGTACAGCATCACCCCTAGTGATGATACCAGAAATCCGCCGATGATGCCGATGGCTTGAATGGGTCCTAAAATCACGTCTTGAGTTGCAGTGCGGACGTGTGACCCAAACCCGACGAAATCTGCCAGTCCGCTGATGCCCGATACGAGAAGTCCGGTGAGAGCCAAACGCACGCCGATTTGCTGGGCAAGATTGCTGGTCGTATGGGCGTAAAAGGTGTATTTCACGTAGACCAGCGCCCCGATGATGAGCAGCCCGAAACCGATCATGACCGCGACGAACTGAACCACGCCGAATCCTGCGCCTGTCGGGATACCCATGACTTCCGGGAACAAGCCCATCAACGCCAGCACGATACCAAGCGCGCCCATTGAAATGCCAAGCTGCGAAATACCACTCATGAGGGATACATGCCTTTGCTGCTGTGTGAATGCTGAGCGCAAGTTTATAGGGGTAACGCCGCGCGTAGTTTACGCAGCATGTTACCACCCATGATCGCGTTGATGTCGGGGGGGCTGTAGCCGCGGGCTGCCAGTAAATCCGCCAGCGAAATAAGATCGCTGATCGAATCCAGCCCATCCGGGATGCTGCCCGAACCGAAACCGCCGTCAAAATCGGTGCCGATACCGACGTGCGCGGCGCTGCCTGTCAACTGGCAAACGTGATCAATCGCATCGATAACACGCCACGCGGGAACATCTGATTTAGGATCGCCGGGTCGCCATTCTTCGCTCAAGAAGCGGTTATAGGGAACGATTCCTATCACGCCATCGCGTTCGGCAAGGCGGCGGATCATATCATCGGAGAGATGACGGTCAGAATTGCGGAATTTGCGCGGGTTGCTGTGGCTGGCGATGATACTCGCGCCTTGATAGCTGTCCACTGCTTGCAAAAAGGCTTCTTCCGCCATGTGCGAAAGATCAAGCACGGCGTTCAAGCTCGCCATAATTTCCAGCAGTTCGCGCCCCAGTGTGGTTAATCCGCCGGGAGCGCCTGTGCCGCCGCAGTAGCGTGTGCCACTCCACGCCGGACCAACAATTCGCACGCCGCGTTCGTACCATTCATAGAACTGACGCGGTTCAAGGATAGGATCGCCGTTTTCCATCAAGATGACCATCCCCTGCACATGTTTTTCAAAAGGCTGATCATCCGCCCATGTCGCCAATACTGCTTCAAGATCGCTGTGCCGCTGGATCAGCCGCACACGCGAATGGTTATCTGCTAAGCGTGTGTAGTAATCAAGCTGCTTGAGCGCGAATTTATAGGCTTGTTGGGGAGTTTCGTAGGGTGGGCAAGCCTCCGACGGTTTAACGCCCAAAAATGATACAGGCGGCTCGACAAATATGGTTGCGAACACAATCGCCACCCGCCCTATCAACGCGTCGGGAAGTCCTGTTGTTGGGATGCCTTCCTGCGCCAAGCGTTCGCTCCCCGCCAGCACGCGCCGCTTGACGAGGGTATGATCGCGGTAATCGCGCCCCAAACAGACGGCGTTATAGGCAATATCTTCATGTGCATCGACGATGATCACAACATTTTTCTCCCCAAGTGCGCGGGCAGATTGTACGCCTCGTGTGATTCACTTACAACCCGCCGATCTCATTTTGCGCGTCATGAACCAATGAGATTTTCGAGTTTTAATCCTTTTTCTGTGCGCTGTTGAATTTCGCGTAGGACATTCTTGATGAGCAGCGCTTCGCTTGAGCGTATTGATGAAACGCCTGAACTGCGGAGTTCAAGGACGCGCGCGAAGGCAGCTTTCAAGCGACCCAAAAAGCCCGCATCCGCCAATAAGCTGCCCATCTCGTCGATGCGATCAAGGCTGTTGAGCGACTTCAAGCCCGCGCGCAGCGCTACGATATTGACGAAATACTGAAGCGGGCGATAGAGGTTTTGCTTTACGTCAAGTTCGGCCTTTTTATCCATCTTAAGGGTCGTTGAGATGGTCGCCAGCATGGAGGCAGCCGCATTTTTGATGAGTCGTTCGCTGCTTTGCAGCGCGACGGTCAGTTCCCCCGCGAGTGAATCGGACTTGTGCTGGTATATGGATTTGAAGGTACGCATCGTTCCGCCTTTGCTATCGGATGAGGCGATGGACGCTGGCGTTCCGGGGGATTCGATTTCAATTTCAAGTGCGCCAGCCAATTTCGCTTTGACGCGGGTGAGAACTGCGTGCAGAAAGACTTCATCGTCTTTTTCGCGTAAGTCGGAATCGGGCAGCACGTAGAAAAGGTCGTAGTCGGACGCAGCGGTGAGTTCCTGCCGCGCATACGATCCCGCACCCATGATTTCAAAGGCGGCGGGGGGTTCGCGCTTGAGTTCGCCTGACACTTCTTCGATGGCGGTGGCAATCGTGCTTCGGATCAATTTGTCTTGTTCGCTCGTATCCGTCTTGAACTTCGAATTGTCGATGCCGCCTTCTTTTTCGTCGCTGCTGGAGGCGGTTTTGCCGCTTTTGTTGCCGCGCGCCACATAAGGCGAACTGCGCTGGCGGATCAACCGCTGAACGTAGGCATTCCCGTGTGTGCGTTGAAGCGATAAGAGGGCGCGCGGAAGCGCATCGCCACGCAGATGCGCTGCGACGGTAGGCAGCGTAGTTTCAGGAATCGGTGTTTCGTTTTTGTTGTGAGCGGCGGGAGCTTGGATGGATTTCTTGAGGGAATTATGGGACGTTTTTTGTGGATGGTTCATGCAAAATTAACCTTAAGAGATCGCTTGGAAATGTTTGTTTCACTGCATATAGCGGAGGCGCAGAAGCGCATCCCTACTTTATTAAACAGGGAAGGTGGGGTTCGCCGCTAGTGTGTGAGACCACCGAACGATTATTCATGCCCGATTAAGCAAATCGCAAGAATTGGGTCTGATAATCGGAACAGCTTTGATTTGCACACTCATGATTCTCTGGAGTATCCCATGAGAAAACCTAGCCTGCTTACAGGCGCGATCTTCGGCGGGTTGTTCACCCTGCCCGTGACGGCGCTGTCTTTTATCGGGCTGCACGCCGCCGGATTTCCGTTCATCCCCCAACTGACATTCAACACGATACGTGACTTAACTCCCGGCGGGCTGATCACCGCGACGATTGACGCGATCATCACCCTCATCAATGCCGGAAACGCGGCGACGGCTGGGGCGGTTGGTCGGTTAGATACGGCTGCTAAGACGATTGAAGAACTGATGAGTTTGGGCATGTTCGTGTTCGTCGGCGCGACTGCAGGGGCGCTGTATTTCTTGATCATGCGACGTGTGACGGAGAAGGTCAAACGCGATCTCGGCGTTACCCCCGGCGCGATTATGGGCGTGATATTCGGCGTGATCTACGGGTTGATCATCCTCACGGGGGCGCGCTTCTTCGCGGCGGATACCACCACATCCGCGATTTGGACGTTCGGCGTGATGTTGATCTTTGGGATCGCAGTCGGGTTCGTATACAGCTCGCTGGCGTTCCGTGTAAAAGAACAGGGCGAAGTTATCAAGCCTGTTTCGGGCGATGTACAGGTGATTGATCGCCGCACTTTCTTGGTACAGGTTGGCGCAAGTACGGCGACGATTGCCGTGATCGGCGCAGGCGTAGGCGAATTGGTGCGCCGCGCGCTGACAAGCGTAGAAAATGTCGATGTGGTGGCGGCTGCTAGTAACGCGGCGCAATCCACGCCTGATCCATCGGCGGCATCACTGCCGAACGCGGGGGATGCGGTGCAGATTGTCCCCGGCACACGACCAGAAGTAACACCCTTGAACCAGCACTACCGGATTGATATTGCGACGATCCCGCCCGCTGTGAACGAGGAAGATTACACGCTCGTCGTGACGGATCGCACCGGGGGGCGCAACGAACTGCTGAAAGAGTTCACGCTTGCTGAAGTGCGCGCGCTACCTTCCCGTGAGGACTATCTCACGATGGGGTGCATCTCGAACCGTGTGGGCGGCAGCTTGATCAGCACGATCAAATGGACGGGCGTGAGTATGCGCCGCTTTTTGGAAGAAATCGACGTGCCGGAGAGCGCCACGCATATGCGGATCACCAGCGCGGATGGCTTCGATGAGACCGTCGCGCTCGATTTGATGCGCGAAGATGAGCGCGTGATGCTGGCTTGGGCGTGGGATGATCAACCGCTTTTGCAGCGGCATGGTTTCCCGCTGCGAATCCATATCCCAGACCGCTATGGTATGAAACAGCCGAAGTGGATTTTGACGATGGAGTTTATCGAAGGGGATGAGGACGGCTATTGGGTGCGGCGCGGGTGGAGCAAGGATGCGTTCGTCAAAGCTACATCGGTGATTGACACGGTGGCAGTCGATATGATGGTAACGGAAGGCGAGCAAACGCTCCTCCCCATCGGCGGGATCGCGTGGGCAGGGGCGCGCGGAATTTCGGCGGTAGAAATCCGCACGGATGGGGGCGAGTGGCAGCCCGCACAGGTTCGCGCGCCAATTAGTGACCGGACATGGGTGCTGTGGCGGTATGATTGGGCGTACAGTGAAGGCAATCACACGTTTGAGGTGCGATGCATCGAAGCGGATGGGACGGTGCAGACTGACCAGATCGCGCCGTCGCGTCCTGATGGGGCGACGGGGCTGCACTCGGTGGCGGTGACGGTTTAACCTCACTCCGCACGAACTTCGTTCGAGCCGCCCCTCTCGACGATGCTTGCATCATTGTGGCGAGGGGCAAAAGCGTGTGCGTTTTGACGATGGTCTAAGCGGGCGCGATGGACGAAACGGAGTTTCGCTCGCGCCCCTACAAAGTCGGCACGGTCATGTAGCCGTCCGGCACAAACAGCGAGCCTTCGGTTGTGCCCTGCGGGACGATTTTCGCCAAGCGCGCATCGAGTTCATACGAGGTGATGCGTCCATCAAAGTAGGCTTGAAACGCTCCGCAGACCCGCTTGACTGTATCTGCTGATTCATGCACAAATTCGACACGGAAATGCGCGATGCCACTGTAGCGCAGTTGATCCATGTGCCGCGCCGCGACCTGCGCTTCCGCGCCGAACACGGTATTGCGACAGCCTACATCTGCCATGACAGGATGCTCACGCCCCTGCATGTCGCGGAGCGCGACCTTATGTTTTTCGCACGGATGCCCACAGTCGAGATAGCTCGTGCCAGTGGATAAGAAGCGGCAAAAGACACAGTGTTCGGTGTGGAACACGGGTAAATGGTGATATGCGATGACTTCAAAACGGTCATCGCCGATGCTGGCGGCTAACTGCGCGATTTGATCGGCATTGAGGTCATGCGTCGGCGTGATGCGGTGAATGCCCAACTTGAAATAGGTGTCGGCGGTGATCTGGTTGGCGACGTTGAGACTGAAATCCCCGATCAACGGGTATTGATGCCGCCCCTGCAAGGCTTCGAGCAATCCGCCTGAACGGACGACAATTTCACAGTCCAAGCGGAGTAGAAAGTTGACGACGCGCTGTTCCTGCGGCTTGAGTACACGCGGACTGGCGACTCGCGGGGTGATTCCTGCGGCTTTGATCTGCTCGACTGCCGGGCGCAAGCCATAGAGTTCGAGGTAATCGAGCGTGATGGTGGCAGGTTTGGGATCGAGCGATAGGGCGGCTTCGAGCTGTTCCGGTGTGCGAACCAAAACGTGCAGTTGGGGCGTGAATGGCGCATTCGCGGCGCGATGCACGTTTGAGAGCGCGGTATCAAGCGCGTGAATCGGGTTGACCGTGACGACGGATGTCCCGTCCGTTTGCAGCGTCGCCAGTTGATCGACAGCAGATTGGCGTAAGCGGTTGAGCAGGGATGATGGGATGAAAGGTTCGCCTTGAATGTCGGCGGTCACGGTGTCAAGCGCGTAGGCGGTATTGCCGAGTCGATCAAGCTGACTGTGCAAGTATTCGGCGCTGACCGGACGACTGTTCGCTTTGGTGAGGTTGTCGTCGGATTGGACGGTGACGGTGAATTGCGGTTTCTTCGTCAGCGACCACGTAAGCTGAAGCGGTTCGCCTTCATGCGCGATCACGCGGACATTGACCGGCTGCTTGGCGACGGGCGCATTCGCCTGTGTGAACGGCTTCGCCAATTTGTCGATGTGCACGTCATGGGTGCGCCACACCCAATCACCCGGTTGGATGCGCGTGAAATCGACGGCGCGGTTGCCGAAGCGGAGTTCAAGGAGGCTGCCCATGGGCTTGACATCATAGATGCGACCGCCTTCTTCATCTTCTTGGGGAGAACGCCAGTCCGCCGCATCGAATACGATACCATCCCCTGCTTTCAAAGGGGCATCGCGCTGAATGTCTGTCGGCTCGATGGTAACGTAATCACGGTAGACATTTTTGACACGCCCGACCAAGACTCCGCGATGGCGCGGGGAGCGCCCTTTGACGACTTCCTGATGATTCGTCCCGCCGATGAACCATGCGCCTAATCCGCGTGAATAGACCTGTTCGATGGCAAGTTCATCTTGACGAGTGATGGGGTTGGGGCGATTTTCCCACGCGGCATCAACCGCGCGGCGATAAGCGTTCGTCGTGAGCGCGACGTAGTTTTCGTCTTTGTAGCGCCCTTCGATTTTGAGCGTGGAAATGCCAATGTCGATGATTTCGGGGATTTGGTGGAGCGCGTACAGATCACCGGGGGAGAGGAGGTAGCGCGCATCGCCCAATGGAGTTAACACATCATCGACGATCATCTCGTAGGGTAAACGACACGCTTGCGCGCATTGTCCGCGATTGGCGCTGCGCCCGCCCCATGCTTCCGACGAAAAACACTGACCGGAATAGGACACGCAGAGCGCGCCATGCACGAAAATTTCAAGTTCACAGTTGGTGTGTTCGCGGATATTGCGAATGTCTTTGAGGGATAATTCGCGTGCCAGCACGACGCGGCTCACGCCGAATCGCTGCGCGAGATTCACGCCTTCGGCGCTGGTGATGCTCATCTGCGTGCTGCCGTGAATGTTGACCGTCGGCGCGATTTGGTGCGCCAACTGCGCCATGCCCACATCTTGCACGATGAGCGCGTCCGCGCCCGCTTGAGCGATCTGCTCGATGGTTTTGACCGCTTCGCGCAGTTCGTGATCGAAGATGAGGGTGTTAAACGTCACATAGCCTTTGACACCGCGACTGTGCAGCGTTCGCATCACGTCGGGGAGTTCGCTCAAGGTGAAGCCGACCTTCGCCCGCGCGGTGAAGTGTTTCAGCCCAAAATAGACCGCATCCGCGCCCGCTTCGATGGCGGCGTGGAGTTGGGGGTAGTATCCCACCGGACTCATGATTTCTGGTTTGATCGGCATGGTGTTTCGCGTGGAAATTGTGATTGCAATAGGTCAAGTATCGCACAGAAGCGGGCGATCCTCAACCTATTTTTATGACGGGGATGAGCGAAATAGCGTTATTTCGCCACGTCTGTGCCGGGAAACGTGAGCGCGAAGCCGTACCAGCGCATGAGAAGCTGGCTTGGTCGCGTGAGGGTTAATTTTTCGCCATCCGCTGAGTAGAGCGCATCGTCTTTGAGGTGCGTGCCGTCAGAGAACCGTAATGTATCGCCTTCCCAACGTGCCGAGTCGGCGTTTGTGTAGACCGCCACAGGCGATACTGCTTCTGGCGCTTGATAGACGAGTGTCCGCTGCCCGTTAAACGTCGAAAACCACGCATTGTTATGATCGTAGAGCATGATGAGAGGATAGAACTGGCTTTTATTCCCGTTCCAGATGCCGAGACCGAGTTCAAAACGCGGACGGCGGTCATCATCTTTTTCGACAGTCGTCAAAATAGTGCCCGCGACACGCGAAGGATCATCGCGCATTTTTTCGGCAAAGGATGCCAGCTTGGTTTGCATGTCGTTGAGCGTGCTGGTGTAGAGGGCGGTGTTTGAGCGTTTGATGGCTTCGCCCGCGCTCATGGTGCGGGTGTGGGCGATGGTGCGTAAGATGCTGCCGCGCTTTGCGCCGTACAGTCCTTCACCGGTGATGTGCTGCCAATATGTGCCCGTTTCTTCGTCCCAGACGAGCAACATGCCATCGAACGCGCCGCGCCGTTTGAAGTGCAGCAGTTGACCATCGACAACGGGATCGAACACTGTGCCTGTATTGCAGGCATTACAGAAGGTCAGCAGCCACGGCTGGCGATCTTCAAGCTGCCCCTGCATGACGTTGTACGCAAGCACGACGCGCATGGGGAAGGCGTAGAGCGTTTCTTGATATTCGAACGTGAATAGGCGTGTGTCTTCTGTGACAACATGTGAGTCGAGCGCCTCTTGCAGCGGCATTGACCGGGATACTTCCAAGCGTGCCGGAAAGACGGTGGTATCCAGATAATCTTCAAGCTGCGCGCGGGCGGGATCGAAGGCGCGCACTGCGATTGGGGAAGCGGGTGTAGTCGGCTGCATATTATATGCTCCTATTGAAGCGTGTAACGTTTAGAGTATGTGTCATCAAGCATCATTACGCGCTGATTTGGGCTGACAGATGGTAAAGACATGCAAAAAATTCATAAAGAACAGTGAATTAATAAACAGGTAGATGAAGGTCTATATGGAACGTTTACATCTTTTAAATGTGTATTTTACAACTTCCCTGTGTCAAATTTGTTGCATAAACCTATACTTGGCTATAGGATTTTGAATTCTGGGGGTTAGAAATGAGCCTGCAAAAATTCTCGCTTTTTCTGTTAATCGGTGTGCTGTTGATTGCTGTGGTGGGTTCGGTTCACGCAGTGACCAGCGCAACATTCGTATTTGACTTCGTTTCCGATCCGGGAGATGTCGCTGACGGTCCCGATTACAATGTGACGGGGACAGGATTAGTCGATGATGGCAGCGGCTGCGATACCGTCGTAATGGTGATGGTTGATCCGACGGGAACGCCTACAGACGTGGACTCGTTCTGTTTAAGCATCCCCGGTGGCACAGGTGGCAGCGACGGTGACTACGGTTCATTTGGGACGGGGTATACGCCTGTTTCCAGCCCGATCACGTATGCGCTGTATGACCTAACGGCGGCGGATCTCACGGCGTTGAGCGGCTATGGCGAGAACGATCAGGAATACTTCGACTATGTGGTCGCGAACGCAGTTTGCTTGAGTGAACAATTCCTTGATGAAACCGATCTGGGTATCCCGACTGCCCCGGCGTACAGCTTGTGCGGCAGTTTGGCTGCGGGCGGCGGATGCAACCTGCGTATTCCGGCGGGTTCGGTGGTCGGTGAAGCTCCGTTGGGCGCGCAAGCCTACTACAGCCCCGGCAACGCGACGAATTTCAGCATCAACCCCGGCACGTAC